>NZ_CP163397.1:0-837500 GCF_051994785.1 Dietzia sp. MNB45
GTGTCTCCTGAACTCGAACACGTGTGGAGTGCCGTCCTCGACAAGCTGACTGATCCGGAACTGGCCAGTGACGACAATCCGGCCCTGTCGCGCCAGCAGCAGGCGTGGCTCCGGCTCGTCCAGCCGATCGCCGTGGTCAACGGTTTCGCGATGCTCGCCGCCCCGTCGGCCTTCGCCCGCGACAACATCGAGTCCATCCTCCGCGGTCCCATCACGCGCGCACTGAGCTCGCAGCTCGGGGAGCCGATCGATCTGGCCGTCAAGGTGGACACGTCACTCGCCGGGGCTCAACTACCGACTGACGACGCCGACCACCCGGCCATCGACGCTGAGGACATCCACGGCCCCGGCGCGGAGGACGAGCATCCGCCCGCCACGACCCGCCCCCGGCGGATGACCGAGGAGCAGATCGCCGCCGAGCGCCTCCTCCACGGCAGCGACCGCGACGAGGCGTTGTCCGCCGCGTCCGCGCCCGGGTTGAACGAGCGCTACACGTTCAGCGCCTTCGTCCAGGGCAACTCGAACCGCTTCGCCCGGGCCGCCGCACTGGCTGTCGCCGAGGCACCGGCCCGTGCGTACAACCCGCTGTTCATCTGGGGCGAATCCGGTCTGGGCAAGACCCACCTGCTCCACGCGATCGGGCACTACTCCCTGCGGATGTACTCCGAACAGAAGGTCAAGTACGTCTCGACCGAGGAGTTCACCAACGACTTCATCAACTCCGTCCGCGACGGCCGCCAGAACATGTTCAAGAAGCGGTACCGCGAGGCGGACATCCTCCTGGTGGACGACATCCAGTTCCTCATCGGCAAGGAACAGGTCCAGGAGGAGTTCTTCCACACCTTCAACACGATCCACAACGCGCAGAAGCAGATCGTGATCTCGTCCGACCGGCCACCCAAGCAACTGCAGCCGCTGGAGGACCGACTGCGCACCCGCTTCGAGTGGGGTCTGATCACCGACATCCAGCCGCCCGAGCTGGAGACGCGTATCGCGATCATCGACAAGAAGGCCAAGTCCGAGAACTACGTGGTCCCGAGGGACGTCCTCGAGCTCATCGCGACGCGGGTCCAGCGCAACATCCGTGAGCTCGAGGGAGCTCTCATCCGGGTGGTGGCGTTCGCCTCCCTCAACGGCCACGAGATCGATGTGCCGCTCGCGGAGGTCGTGCTCCGTGATGTCGTCTCGGACGACGACTCCCTGCAGATCTCGGCCGCGACCATCATGGCGGTGACCGCGGAGTTCTTCTCCACGAGCATCGACGAACTGTGCGGCACCTCCAAGACCCGGTCGTTGTCGCGGGCCCGCCAGATCGCCATGTACCTGTGTCGCGAGCTGACCGATCTGTCGCTTCCCAAGATCGGCGTCACCTTCGGTGGCAAGGACCACACGACGGTCATGTACGCCCAGCGCAAGATCCTCAAGGAGATCAAGGACGACCGGCGCACGTATGACCAGATCCAGGAGCTGACGGCCCGGATCAAGGAGCGTTCGCGGTCCCTCTGAGCTCCACGCCGGAACTCACCTACGCTGCGCGCTCGCGCCGCCGCTTGTGCCCGGCCCCGCTTGTTCTCGCCCCCGCGGACGTCCACCGACGCCCCGCGTCTCCGGCCGGCCCTCTGCCGACCCCGCACGCGCCGAAGATGACGGTCCGCGACGGCGACAGCAACATATCGACACCCGATGGCGTCCGCACGCCCTGGTGCGCGGACCCAGGACCGCTGCGAGAGGTCGTAACGGGCCCTGTGCGGCCCCCTGCCGAGTGCGGCGTTCCGCCCCGAACGGATACCCGCCCCGATTCGGAGGAAAGACCCCGCACGGCGGTAGAAAAGCCGCACGACGCTGTCGAGTCGCGCACACTTTGCCCGATTCGAGGGCCTCATCACGGGACATTCCACACGCATCAGGACGCGCCGTGCGACACATCCGGGACTCCCACACACCCTTTGTCACACCCTTCACAGCTGTGGACAACCCTGTGGAGTCTTGTGGACCGACGGTGGACAGACGGTGGACGGACTCTTGTGACTCCACCGGGGTCGGGAGGCAAATCACAAGATCGCACGCCTGCGTCCACACGACGAAATCGGCACAGACCTGTGATTACAGGCCTCGGCTCACAATTTCACAGGACCTACTACTACTTCTTATCTCTCTAGATAGTTCTTGTTAGAAGTAGGGATGTGGAGCGGCGAGCCTGCTTGACCGGGTTACGCCGAGTCCGTGTGTCCGCTGTCGGTCCGAGCGGTTACTCTCATGGAGACGCTCCGCCCCCGGCGGCGGAAACGTGCAATACGAGCTTGAACCAATACGAGCTTGAACCGACCAATCGTCCAGATACCGGATCCCGGTATCCACACCCGCCTGAAAGAGGTCATCGATGGAGATCACGGATCCGACGTTCCGCGTCACCCGCGAGGACTTCGCGGATTCCGTGGCCTGGGTGGCACGCACGCTGCCCTCGCGTCCCTCGGTCCCGATCCTCGGCGGGGTGCTGCTCGAGGCCGATTCGGGACTGACGATCTCCGGGTTCGACTACGAGACCTCGGCGCAGGTATCCGTGCCGGCCGAGGTGTCCGAGCCCGGCAGCACGCTGGTGTCCGGCCGACTCCTGGCGGACATCGCCCGTGCCCTGCCGGACCGTCCGGTCGAGGTCGTCGTCACCGCCCAGAAGATGTACATCTCCTGCGGTACCGCGAAGTTCACGCTCCCGACCATGCCGGTCGAGGATTACCCGCAGCTGCCGGCGATGCCGGAGGTCACCGGTTCCGCCGAGGTCGACGCGTTCTCCGAGGCCGTGTCCCAGGTCGTCGTCGCAGCGGGCAAGGACGACACCCTGCCGATGCTCACCGGCATCCGGATGGAGATCGAGGGCACCCGCGTCACGCTCATCGCGACCGACCGGTTCCGTCTCGCCATCCGGGAGTTCGACTGGGAGCCGGCCCGCGAGGATGTCGCGGTCGAGGTGCTCATCCCGGCCAAGGCACTGTCCGAGGTCACCCGTTCCGCCGGCCACGGCGGTCGCGTGGATCTGAGCCTGGGAGCCGGCTCCGATGTGGGCGCCGAGGGCATTCTGGGTGTGCTGGTGTCCGGTCAGCGGACCACCACCCGCCTTCTCGACGCGGAATTCCCCAAGGTCCGCCAGCTGCTCCCGCCGCAGCACACCTCACTCGCGATCGTCGAGGTGGACTCGCTCGTCCAGGCGATCAAGCGGGTCGCGCTCGTCGCCGACCGCGGCGTGCAGGTGCGCATGGCGTTCTCGGATGGTGAGCTCGCACTGTCGGCCGGAGGCGATGACGCAGCCCAGGCCAATGAAACCCTCCCGGTGGACTTCGTCGGCGAGCCGCTGACCATCGCGTTCAACCCCGGTTACCTGCTCGACGGTCTCGGCAGTGTCCACGCAGGCCGCGTCGCCTTCGGTTTCACCCAGCCCAGCCGCCCGGCCGTGCTGCGTCCGGCACCCGAGACCCTCCCGGAGCCCGGCGCGGACGGCGCGATCCAGCCGGTGGATTCCGACCACACCTACCTGCTCATGCCCGTGCGCCTGCCGGGCTGAGGCCCCGCCCCGGAACCGATCCGGTATGCACCTGCGTCACCTCAGGCTCCTCGATTTCCGCTCCTGGCCCCTGCTCGAACTCGAGCTCGAGCCCGGGGTCACCACCCTGGTCGGACGCAACGGGCACGGCAAGACCAACGTTCTCGAGGCAGTCGGGGTCCTCGCCAGCCTGCGGTCCCACCGCGTGGCGACCGACGCGCCGATGATCAGGACCGGTGCCCGAACCGCACTGGTGGGCGCACTCGCACACAACGCGGGACGTGAATTGACCGTCGAACTCGCGCTCAACTCCGGCAAGGCCAACCGGGCGCGACTCAACACCTCCCCCTGCCGACGACTGTCCGACGTCCTCGGGGTGGTCCAGTCCGTACTGTTCGCGCCGGAGGACCTGGCGCTCGTCCGTGGCGAGCCGGCCGAACGTCGCCGGCTTCTCGATGAACTCATGATCCAGCGTCGCCCCGCACTGGGTGGTGACCTCAGCGAGTACCCCTCGGTGCTGCGCCAGCGGACCGCCCTGCTCAAGTCGGCCTCCGGTGCACTGCGGCGTGGGGGCCCCGAGGACTCCGCGACCGTGCTGGACACCCTCGACGTGTGGGACGGACGGTTGGCCGAACTCGGAGCACGATTGGTCGCCGGTCGGATCGACCTCCTCCGGCAGTTGCGGCCCCTCGTCGTCGACGCCTATCGGGGCCTGGCCCCCGAGTCCCGTCCCGCCGATCTCACCTATCGCTTCCGCGTGGCGGACGCGCCCGACGAGTCGGAGCTGACCGATCCGGAATTCGTCGAGGCGGTGTTGCTCGCCGAGCTCGGGCGGCGTCGTCGCGACGAGATCGACCGCGGGATGTCACTCGTCGGACCGCACCGCGACGACCTGATCCTGAGACTCGGCGACGAGCCGGCGAAGGGGTTCGCGAGTCACGGTGAGACGTGGTCGTTCGCCCTGGCGCTGCGACTGGGATCGCTCGAGCTGTTCCGTGCCGACGGGGCGGAACCGGTCCTTCTCCTGGACGACGTCTTCGCCGAACTCGACCGGCACCGCCGGGCCGCGCTGGCCGACGTCGCGGCCGGTGTCGAACAGGTCCTCATCACGGCCGCAGTGGGCGAGGACGTGCCGGGCTCGCTGCGCGGGGTCCGTCATGACGTCGTGATGACGGGCGAGGGAGCGGATCGTCACTCGGCGATGACGGTGTCACGACGCCAGCATGACGGTGCGGACGCTCGCGAGCACGCCGGCGGGGAGGATGGGGTCAGCGACGCGGACAGTGGCGGGGACGACGACGACAACACCGATACCGGAAGCAGGGCAACACCGTGACGGACCGAACCGGCAAGGACTCCGTAACACCGTCTGACCCGCCACAACGCGGTTATGACGTCGCCAAGCAGGCCCTCGAGGAGGCCCGCGCCCGGGCCCGGGCGGAGGGCAAGCAGGTCGGCCGGGGTCGGACCGGCCCGGTGGGGGCGGGCAAGCGGCTGCGCAAGCGCGGGTGGACCGGATCCGGTGCCGACCCGTGGGACCCACAGCCCCTCGGCAAACTCGTGGGCCAGGTCGCCAAGAAACGGGGTTGGGACGACAAGGTCACCACCGGGCGTCTGTTCGCGGAGTGGGACCGGATCGTCGGGGAGGACGTCTCGGCGCACGCCACCCCGGAGCGCCTCGAGGAGGGAATCCTGTACGTCCGTGCGGCGAGTACCGCATGGGCCACGCAGCTGCGGCTCATGTCCGCCGACATCCTCCGCAAGATCGCGGCCGCCATGGGGCCGGGTCATGTCCGTCGTCTCAAGGTGGAGGGGCCGGAGAAACCGAGCTGGCGCAAGGGGCCCCTGCACGTGTCCGGTCGCGGCCCCCGTGACACATACGGGTGAGGGCCGGGCGTGCCCGTGGCCCGCGTGACGGTTGTCGCAGGTAGACTGGGCCGGTCCCAGACCCCCGAAACGCGAGGAGTTCGCACGTGGCGGACGCCAAGAGCAAGGCCAACAACAGCGGGCCCAAGGAATACGGTGCATCATCGATCACCGTTCTCGAAGGGCTCGAGGCCGTCCGGATGCGGCCGGGTATGTACATCGGCTCCACCGGACCGCGGGGACTGCACCACCTGATCTGGGAGGTCGTCGACAACTCCATCGACGAGGCGATGGCGGGTCACGCGACCGGCGTCAAGGTCACGTTGCTGGAGGACGGCGGCGTCGAGGTCATCGACGACGGCCGGGGCATCCCCGTGGAGATGCACGAGCAGGGCATGCCCACCGTCCAGGTCGTCATGACCCAGCTGCACGCGGGCGGCAAGTTCGACTCGGACTCCTACGCGGTGTCCGGTGGTCTGCACGGGGTCGGCATCTCCGTGGTCAACGCGCTGTCCACCCGGGTCGAGGTCCAGATCAAGCGCGACGGGCGCCTGTGGAAGCAGGACTTCGACATGGCGGTCCCGGCAGAGCTGGTCGACGCCGGCCCCGCCGAAGGAACCGGGACCAGGGTCCGGTTCTGGGCGGATCCGACGATCTTCGAGAGCACCGAGTACGACTTCGACGTGGTGGCACGCCGCCTCCAGGAGATGGCATTCCTCAACAAGGGACTCACCATCACGCTCACGGACCGGCGACCGCGTGCCGAGAAGGCCGCCGAGCTGGACGCGATCGCGGACAGCGAGGGCAGCGGCGCGGAGGCGGCGCCCGGTTCCGACGAGGGGTCGGATCTCGCCCACGCGGTGGATGCGGAGCAGGCGTTCGCCGAGGGCGCGCAGGCAGCCGACGCCGTCGAGGTGACGCCCGCCGAGCCGGTCAAGGTCCGCGAGCGTAAGCGCACCTTCCACTACCCGGACGGTCTGAAGGACTACGTCACCGCGATCAACAAGTCCAAGACCTCGATCCACCCGACGATCCTCTACTTCGAGGGCAAGGGGCCCGGCCACGAGGTCGAGGTCGCGATGCAGTGGAACTCCGGTTACTCCGAGTCCGTCCACACCTTCGCCAACACCATCAACACCCATGAGGGCGGCACCCACGAGGAGGGCTTCCGCGCCGCGCTGACCTCCCTGGTCAACAAGTACGCGCGCGAGAAGAAGCTCATCAAGGAGAAGGACCCCAACCTCACGGGAGATGACATCCGCGAGGGCCTGGCGGCCGTGCTCTCCGCGAAGATCTCGGATCCGCAGTTCGAGGGTCAGACCAAGACCAAGCTCGGCAACACCGAGGTCAAGGGCTTCGTCCAGCGACAGGTGTCGGAGCACGTCGGACACTGGTTCGAGGCCAATCCCGCCGAGGCCAAGGTCATCATCAACAAGGCCATCGCGTCGAGCCAGGCTCGCGTCGCAGCCCGCAAGGCCCGCGAGATGGTGCGTCGCAAGTCGGCCACCGACATCGGCGGTCTGCCCGGCAAGCTCGCCGACTGCCGCTCCAAGGATCCGGCGAAGTCCGAGCTGTACATCGTGGAGGGCGACTCCGCCGGTGGCTCGGCCAAGTCGGGTCGGGACTCGATGTTCCAGGCGATCCTGCCGCTGCGCGGGAAGATCATCAACGTCGAGAAGTCACGGATCGACAAGGTCCTCAAGAACGCCGAGGTCCAGGCCATCATCACGGCGCTGGGAACCGGCATTCACGAAGAGTTCGACATCGACAAGCTGCGCTATCACAAGATCGTGCTGATGGCGGATGCCGACGTCGATGGTCAGCACATCTCGACGCTGCTGCTGACGCTCATCTTCCGGTTCATGAAGCCGCTGGTCGAGAACGGGTACGTCTACCTGGCGCAGCCGCCGCTCTACAAGCTCAAGTGGGGCAAGGGCGAGCCGGACTTCGCGTACACGGACCGCGAGCGGGACGAACTGCTGAAGATCGGCCTCGAGAACAAGCGCAAGATCAACGTCGACGACGGCATCCAGCGCTACAAGGGCCTCGGCGAGATGAACCCCAAGGAGCTGTGGGAGACCACGATGGACCCCGCGGTCCGTACGCTCCGCCAGGTCACCCTCGACGATGCCGCCGCGGCGGACGAATTGTTCTCCATCCTCATGGGTGAGGACGTGGACGCGCGCCGCAACTTCATCACCCGCAACGCACGAGATGTGCGGTTCCTCGACGTCTGACACCGTCGCCGGACAGACACGGGAAAGGGGGGCGTCCGCCGAACTCGGCGGACGCCCCCCTTCGTGTCCCGGGTGGCCCGAACGACGTGGTCTCGTAGCGGAGATGCATGTCCGCACGGAGAATATGGCTGATTTTCAGGCGGTGTCTACCCCCGGCGACGGAAGTCGACGTGGTGATTCGCGATTACTCAGCGCAGCTTGCGCGGGAGAGCGCTGGTCGCGTGACCATTGAGACCACGTCGCTAGCGGCATACGGGCCGGGGGCGAACGCGCCGGGCCCGGCGTCCCCCGATCGGGTCACTCGTCCCCCGGGAGGCCTCCGAGTCGCCGAACCCCCGCGCGCCCGTGCCGGTGTTTTCGCTGGACCTATAGACTGGCCGGGTCGGAGCGTGCCCTCGTGGTGCCGCTTCGAGCGCGAGACGAAGAGGAGCCCATGACGGACACGACGTTGCCGCCCGAAGCCGGGGGTCACGACCGGATCGAGCCGGTCGACATCCAGGCGGAGATGCAGAGAAGCTACATCGACTATTCGATGAGCGTCATCGTCGGTCGAGCGCTACCTGACGTCCGGGACGGGCTCAAGCCCGTCCACCGCCGGATCCTCTACGCGATGTGGGACAACGGCTACCGGCCCGAGCGCAGCTACGTGAAGTCGGCCAAGCCCGTCGCCGACACCATGGGCAATTACCACCCGCACGGTGACTCGGCGATCTACGACACCCTGGTGCGCCTCGCCCAGCCGTGGGCGATGCGCTACCCGATGGTCGACGGCCAGGGAAACTTCGGTTCGCGCGGCAACGACGGTGCCGCCGCCATGCGCTACACCGAGTGCAAGATGACCCCGCTGGCCATGGAGATGGTCCGGGACATCGACAAGAACACGGTCGATTTCCAGCCCAACTACGACGGCAAGACGTCCGAACCGGTCGTCCTCCCGTCGCGCATCCCCAATCTGTTGGTCAACGGTTCCAGCGGCATCGCGGTCGGTATGGCCACCAAGATGCCGCCGCACAACCTGCGCGAGGTCGCCGAGGCGATCTACTGGTGTCTGGACAACCCCGACGCCGACGAGGAGGAGACCCTCGCGGCGTGCATGGATCGGATCAAGGGCCCCGACTTCCCCACCCACGGCTTCATCGTGGGCGAGCAGGGGATCAGGGACGCCTACACGACCGGCCGCGGTTCGATCCGCATGCGGGGCAAGACCTCCATCGAGGAGGAGGGCAACCGGACGGTCATCGTCATCACGGAGCTGCCCTACGAGGTCAACCCGGACAACATGATCCTGTCGATCGCCGAGCAGTTGCGGGACGGCAAGATCGCCGGCATCTCGAAGATCGACGACGAGTCCTCGGACCGGGTCGGCCTGCGCATCGTCGTCACTCTCAAGCGTGACGCCGTGGCCAAGGTCGTGCTCAACAACCTCTACAAGCACTCGCAGCTGCAGACGTCCTTCGGCGCGAACATGCTGTCGATCGTGGACGGTGTGCCCCGGACCCTGGCCATCAACCACCTCGTGCGGCTGTACGTCACGCACCAGATCGAGGTCGTCGTCCGACGCACCCAGTACCTGCTGGACGAGGCGGAGAAGCGCGCCCACATTCTGCGCGGCCTGGTCAAGGCGCTCGACGCCCTCGACGAGGTCATCGCCCTCATCCGCCGTTCGGAGACCGTCGAGGTCGCGCGCGAGGGTCTCAAGGACCTGCTCGACATCGACGACGACCAGGCGCAGGCCATCCTGGACATGCAGCTGCGCCGCCTCGCGGCCCTCGAGCGGCAGAAGATCGTCGACCAGCTCGCTTCGATCGAACTCGAGATCGCCGACTACAAGGACATCCTCGCCAAGCCCGAGCGGCAGCGCGCGATCGTCGCCGACGAGCTCCGCGAGATCGTCGAGAAGTACGGGGACGACCGCCGGACCAGGATCATCCCGGCGGACGGGGACGTCACGGACGAGGACCTGATCGCCCGCGAGGACGTCGTCGTCACCATCACCGAGACCGGTTACGCCAAGCGGACCCGCACCGACCTGTACCGCGCCCAGAAGCGCGGGGGCAAGGGTGTGCGCGGCGCGGAGCTCAAGCAGGACGACATCGTCCGGCACTTCTTCGTCTCCTCCACCCACGACTGGCTGCTGTTCTTCACCACCAAGGGCCGCGTCTACCGGATCAAGGCCTATGAGCTGCCCGAGGCGAACCGCACCGCCCGCGGTCAGCACGTGGCCAACCTCCTGGCGTTCCAGCCGGAGGAGCGCATCGCCGGCGTCATCCGGATCAAGGGCTACCAGGACGCGCCGTACTTGGTGCTGGCCACCCGCAACGGGCTGGTCAAGAAGTCCCGGCTCGAGGACTACGACTCGCCGCGCTCCGGCGGTCTGATCGCCGTGAACCTGCGCGACGGCGACGAGCTGGTCGGGGCGGCGCTGGCCGGACCCGACGACGACCTGCTGCTGGTCTCGGAGAAGGGCCAGTCGATCCGGTTCCACGCCAACGACGACACGCTCCGCCCGATGGGCCGCGCGACCTCCGGCGTGATGGGCATGCGGTTCAACGACGGCGACGCCCTGCTGAGCATGTCGGTCGTGCGAGCCGAGTCGTCCGACCAGGAGAAGTACTTCCTCCTGGTGGCCACCGAACGCGGGTACTCCAAGCGCACCGCCCTGAGCGAATACACCGCCCAGGGCCGGGGCGGCAAGGGCGTGCTCACGCTCATGTTCGACCCCAAGCGCGGGAAGCTCGTCGGTGCGACGATCGTGGAGTTGCAGGACGAGCTCTACGCCATCACCTCCAGCGGCGGTGTCATCCGCACGTTCGCCAAGCAGGTCCGCAAGGCGGGCCGGCAGACCAAGGGCGTGCGGTTGATGAACCTCGCCGAGGGTGACTCGCTACTGGCCATCGCCCGCAACGCCGACGAGCCCGACGACGAGGACCGGTCCGCGGCCGAGTCCGCCAAGGAGGAGTAGGCGATGACCGAGCCGACCGATCCAGCCGACCGGACCGACCCGACCGAGACGTCCGACGCGGTGTCTGACGGCCCAGCGCACGGGGGGTCGTCCCCGGCGCCCGGTTACGGCGGGTCGGGGGCCGGCACCGGCGACGCCGGCACGTCGGCCACCACCGCCTTCCCGGCGGCCACCCAGCATCGCGCCGAGGGCGCGAACGGGGGCGTCTCCAAGGCGCACTCGGGGGGCGCGGCCGGGCGAGCCGCACCGATCGTCCCGCCCACCGAGCGCCGGGGCCCCATGGAGTCGGTCCTGGTGCTGCGCCGGATCGACCCGTGGTCGGCCTTCACCACCGTGCTGGGGCTGATGTTCGCCCTCTACCTGGTGTGGATGGTGGCCATCGGGGTCACGTACCTGCTGCTGTCCGGGATGGGCGTGTGGGACCGGCTCGGGGGCCTGTTGTCCGGCGTGGCGGGCGACGAGTCGGCAGCCGTGATCGGGCCGTCGACGATCTTCCTCTACAGCGGCGGAGTGGGACTGCTGAACGTGCTCCTGCTGTCGATCCTGGCCACGCTCGCGGTGTTCATCTACAACCTCGCGGCCGGCCTGACCAGCGGCGGCGTGCAGGTCACGCTCGCCGATCCCCGGTACTGACGGTGCCCCCGGCGCCCGGCCGAGGGTGCCGATTTGGGCGGTGGCGCGGACGTCGGGTAGATTGACCTCTCGGTACGAGGGCCTATAGCTCAGGTGGTTAGAGCGCCAAACTGATAATTTGGAGGTCGGAGGTTCAAGTCCTCCTAGGCCCACTCCGCCAGGCAGACGCCGGATCCGCTCGATGCGGTCCGGCCTTTATGCTTGGAGGTACGGGGCCTTAGCTCAGTTGGTAGAGCGCTGCCTTTGCAAGGCAGATGTCAGGGGTTCGAATCCCCTAGGCTCCACGGAAGCGAAATCCTCTGGTCATCCTGACTGGGGGATTTCCTCGTTTGTGCTGGTAGAGACGACGATAACCCGGCGACACTCTAGGACGCAAGGGGACACTCGGATACTCTCGTATCGGAACAGAGCCGGAAGGTTCCGAGAACGGGGGCGGCATGGCTGGCAGGAGACGGCGACCCTGGGGAAGCGTCACCCCGAAACACACCGCGAAAAAGAAGCGGTTCTACGCCGAGTACACCGGCCCAGACGGGGCACGCCACACCGCAGGCCGATCATTCGAGACCGCCCAAGACGCCGACTCATGGCTAGTTGCCGAGCGGCGACTCATCGAACGCGACGACTGGACCCCACCAGCGGAACGCAGACGCCGGGAACGCCACGCCGGGATGACCGTGGGGGAGTGGCTGGACACCTACCACGACCGGCTACAAGACACAGACCGTATCCGCGCGTCCACCGCCCAGGCGTACCGCAGAGTCGTCAAGAGCCGCATCACGGGGACCAAGCTTGCGGAGATGCCCCTCACGCGGGTCCAGATGGGCGACGTACAAGCGTGGTGGGCGCAGACGGCACGGGACTACCCCAAGACCCCCACAACGAACCGCAACGCCTACAAGCGGCTACGGGCAGCGTTTCAGGCACTCGTGGACGACGAGAGTTCCCCCCTCACCGACAACCCGGTAAGGGTCGTGGAAGCGTCCAAGCGCCCCCGCCCCAAGTACAAGGAACTACCGGAGCGAGAAGAGCTAGAAGCAATCATCGACAAGTTGCCCGAGCGGTACAAGCTCGCCGGGGTGCTCTGTCTCCTGCATGGGCTAAGGGTGGGGGAAGTGCTTGCACTACGCCGGAAGCACATCGTTGTCAGGGACCGTGATGGTTGGCCCGAGGTCGATATTCGGGTACGTGGGAATGTCCAGAGGATCGCAGACGCCGAGGGCCATATGCGGATGGTGTGGCAGGACGCTAAGACGGCGGCGGGCGTGCGTGACGTTCCCGTGTTCCCAGAGCTTGCGCCGGTCGTGGTCGATCACTTGGAGCGGTTCGCCGGTAAGGGTGCGGAAGGTCTGGTGACGCCGACAGAGAGCGGCGAAGTGGTGTTCGATACGTCGTTCCGGTCGATCTTTAATCGTGCGAGGTCTGCGGCTGGTGTGCGTGATGATTTGACTCCCCACTATGGGCGCAACTATCTGATTACGTTGCTTGCGGAGCGTGGCGCTACCCCGGCTGAGATTGGGTCGATCCTGGGGCAGGAGGATTTGAAGACGATTGTGGAGACCTATATGCGGGTGCGTCCTAGCCGGCCCAGGGATTTGATGGGGCGTTTGGGGTAGTTTCCGCTGGTCAGGGGCGGTGCCGTTCGAGCACGGACACCCTTCACGATATGGTGCGTCTGTAGTTGATCCTTTCAGGTGTGGGTGGTTGCCCTGCCTGGGGAGTTTGTGCCGGGGTTTCCGGTGTCTGCCCTGTTTTGGGGTGCCCATATTACGTGTTGTGAGGTTTCGTTTATGTCTGTGTCGTCGTCTCGTCTGGTGTCGCTTGCTGATGCCGCAGAGCACTACAGCGTTTCAGTCAAGACTATTCGGCGTTGGATCGCTGATGGTCGGATCGAGGGTTACCGGGTTGGTCCCCGGCTTCTGCGTGTGCGTATGGATTCGCTGGATTCGGCTACCCGCCGTCTCGCTACCGCCTGAGTCCTCTGCAAAGCCCCGTATTGGGGCCTCATTCGCTTTCTGAGCGACTTTCAGCCCTTTCCCATACCCGAGTATGGGTGAGGCTATTTCAACCCCTTAAATCGTGAAGGTGGAGACGTTAATGCAGACGTTCGGAACGGGAATGCGCTATCGGAGTGAAATCGGTACGCGGTGGCCGGAGCAGCGGGACCGGGACGAACGGGAGAAGGTTCCCGAAGTGCTCCCACCTATCCAAACGTGTGAGGTTCCCGAATCCATGTACGCCAAGCGGGAGAAGCTGGCATCGAAATGGGTTGGACTAACGCATGGGGCATACCTAGTACCAGTCGCTAAAGCCCCGGCGAAGAGGTCACGCAAGACCGCATGAGTTACGTGACAATCGCATAGTTTCCCGAGGTCGTCCCTGTTTCGGTATGCCGTAGAATCGAAAGCACGAGTGGTTTAGGGCATTCGAGCGGCAGAGTTCGTTAACCCCATGCCGTAGAGTTGTTTACGAGTAGACGACAAAGGTTTGTCCACCTATCCCGTAAGCTAGAGGCAGCGGCGATGTGAGAGGCAACTAGACGCCGTTTAGTAGACTCGAAGCATAGGCAGCACAAGAAGCCGACTAGATCGGCATGATAGAGTTTTTGTATCTGATAAGGGCAGCCAAGCCCACCCAATAACGAAACCCCCGCGAGCACACCGCCCGTGGGGGTTTCGCCGTTCCTGGAAGGTTCCATATGTACACGATTTCAGAGGTCGCTGACCTCCTCCGAGTTTCAACCGTAACTGTCCGCGAGTTGATCGCCAACGGAACTATCAAGGCGATTCGGCTTTCCCCGAAGGTCACCCGAATTTCCCAGGCCGAGATTGATCGGATCACAGGCACCGACACCACCAGCTAGACCGGCTACATTCCCCCGGCCATTCATAGGGGGAACCATTCATGAAGCCTCCGGCTGTCATGGTCCCCCCTCGCGCTCCGCGCTCACCCCCTCCCGACATTCGAGAAGAGAAATCTTTTCCATCGGCGCGCCAGCGACGATCCCTGCCCTTCCGAGCAGATCAAACCCGAGGGCAACCGGACCAGCAACAAACCCCTCCCTTCCCCGTCTATGCCGCGCCGCGAGGCGCTATGAAACACACCGCACCGGCACAGGCACCACCCCCAATGATGATCTTTTCAATCGCGCCTGGGGAGGGGGTGAGCGTTAGCGAGGGGGAACGCCCCGAAGGCCGCAGGCCGTGAGGGGGTGCCCCCTATTGGGGATCACAAGCCGGACAACATCAACACCTACCGCACAGAAAGGGAGATCAGTGGCAATCGAAATCAAGACCCATTGGAGTCGCAAACTCCAGAAGCGAGTTCACAGGATCGGCGTTGAAGGGACAGCGCATAGTTTCCTGGCGAATGACGACGACCTTGCAGACCTTATCCGACTCGCACAGGGAGTGCTAAATGATGACAGTGGACGACGGGAATCCTGACCCGAGCAGCAACAACCGTGGACGGCGCAAAAACAATGTGCCGGGAGATTGGTACAGGACCGGACGATTGTACGGATTGAGACAGTCCAAGAATCAACACCTCCCGTTGTGGCTACGCCTTTCGTACTACTGCTACGCCGGGATGGGAAGCGATAACCATATGCGGGTTGAGCGCGGAGAGTTGGAGCGCGTGTTCAACACTGACACTAGGCGAATCCGTGAGGCTAGGAAGACGGCGATTGAGAAGGAGCACCTTGACGTTGCTTCGAATCACTTGTGTCTTGTGGCCCCGTTCGACTTGGGTTTCATGAATGCACCTGTTGGTGGGAGCAAATGTAAGTGCCATTAGTTAGATCATTAGAGGGCGTTTTCGTTTTCGCTGGTCAGACTATGTTTCGGAGGCGAATATTTCGCCTCTAGGCGGCGATTTTTTCGCCTCCCCCTTAAACTTGCAGGTCAAAGCCTGTTTTCATACTCCGGTTTAGTGCCGGACTCATAGACCGGGGTGGTTCCGTTCCTCTTACCCCTTGGGACGGGGCCACCCCTTATCACATGGCCGGTGCGTTTCTAAGCCCCTAAAGGGCTGGACCCATACGAACCCCTACCGGAGTCCTGTAAAGCCGCCAGAACACGCACCCGACACCACTACGGCCCCCTAGAGGTCGATCACCCGAACCCCCGCCCCGAAAAGGTGGGGGTATCGCCATATCTGAGAGGTTCCATCATGGACGACTTCAACCCTGCCAATCCCCACAGTTGCCGGTGTGGCCGGAGATGGACCGGTTTCGATACGGCTCACTGCGTCTCGTGTCACGCGACGTTCACAGGCATCACCGGATTCGACAAGCACCGCAAAGACGGGGAATGCGTCAACCCTCCCGAGGTTGGCCTAGTGGATGCGGGCCGCACTTATTCGTGCTGGAAGCAGAAGGGGCCACAGGGCGGATTTAAGGCCCTTAACCTCTAGCCCCTACCCGACACCCCTGAAAGCTCTGAAAGTGGCTCAAATCCTGTACGCATTCGCAGTTTGACCCCTTCCCGCGAGAGGAACACCCCATGAGCCGAATCCGAACCCCCGAAATCGACCCGGCAACCGTCTACACAGACGCCGCCGAAATCACCGAAATCGCCTCCGAGTTCCGCGAGTTCATCCGACGAATGCACCGAGACGGCAGGACCACCCGAACCGAGCACCGAGAAGCGTTAACCATTCTCGCAGACTTAGAAACTGTTGTGGACGGTTTGACTGGTCATGCTGGGGCAATTCTGGACCATCAAGCATAACCGCCTCATTCGCTTTCTAAGCGTTTCGAGCGCCAAACCCTAACCCTCGCATACCCCACACCCTCAAAGGCCGTTAGAAACGATTCTAGCGGCCTTTATTCATGCCTTGGAGACTAATGCATCCCTCGTGGCTGAAAACAGACGATACCCAAGCCCATTCTTGGGGCAGGAAGGACACCTCATGTCAACCGACCCATTCCGATACCTCGCCCAAGACGGCAGGCGAAACGACCTGGACGAACCCGAACACGCCGAATCAAAGCGCCCCACCATCAAAGAATGCACACACTTCAAAGCGAGCGTGAGTAATGGGCGAATGCGCCTGATCGGTTTCGGCAAATATCAGTCGCTGGAAATGCGGCTCACTCACGAGCAAGCCACCGCGCTGAACATATTCCTAAATCGTCGCCTTTTGGAGGACTGGGAATGAACCGGATCACCGCAACCGGAGTAGCCACCACAAACGGCAACGTAGAAATCGCCACACGCGACCGCAACGGACAACACGCAGCAATCATCCTCACACCAGGAGAAGCCGCAACCCTCGCAAACGCCATAGCCATATCCGCAGTAGACGCGGGCATAGACGAACCCCTAATCGCGCTACGCAACATCTACCGCACCACCGAGGTTGAAGGGGCAATCACTAAGAGCGGAAATGCTCGCTTGGACTGGTCTAGATTCGGGCATAATCACCGGCTTGTCATCTGCAATGAGCGCGTGAGGGAAATGGCGGATTTGCTGCATGATCTGGCTGACCAATTGGAGGACAAATGAAGATCACCACGACTACCGCGCGATGGTTCGTAAGCCCATCACGGGGCGGCATCTGCCTAACCATCAACGGATGCGAATACCTAATGAGCCTTGACGAGACAGACAAACTCGCTGAGTGCCTAGACGAAGCCGCAATGTTCGCTAAAGCGCAGAAGCGCCAGCCGGTGTGAGCCTACTTAATGGCGCTTCTCATATAGCGCCTACCCGGCAATACAGGGACGGCCACACCGCACTATCGGTAAAGGATTCTGTGACACCATATCGCGCATACCCACATCGCATAGATGACGCTATCCGTCATGTGTATTCCGAACTCAACCTTTGGATTGAGAACATGCCCCGGCCCGGTGACCTACCGGAATGGAAAGCATTCCTGCCTAGGGCTAGGGCCGAATGGGAACCCCACCTACAGGCTCGCCTAGATCGGCTACAGACCGCCGACGACCACGAGATAGCACGAATCGCAGACCCGATAACCGGGGCGGCACACGTCCACGGACTCTTACGAGTTTCAGGACTAAGCGTGGCAGCGGCACAAGTCGCTTCATTCTGTGACCCAGGAGAAGCAGCCCCCGAAACCATCCGACAGTTAATCGCCAATAACCGACACTCCCCAACCGGGACAATCGTACGGTTAGCACGCGGCGAATATGAAGGGGCAAAATCAAGCCCCGCAAACCTTGACTTTGACAATAGACGAATGACGATTCTTTCCGCATTCGTTACAACCCCGGAAAGGGACACCCTATGAACACTCATACCACCAACATTGAGAAGTCTTACCACGCCGCAAGTATGGCGCTCGGAATCGAACCCACCTGGGACAAAACCATCACGGCCACAATGAAGCGCCGAGACGCCGCCGTGGCCCTGTTCGAGATGAAGCCCCGAGACGCCGCCGCAGAGCTTGCAGCCGCACCCAATCCCCGAACGTGGGACAGCATCATCACGGACATCGCCAACCACAACGCAAAGGTGGACGTGGCAACCACCGCCATTCGCGGACGACTTCTCACCACCACACAGGCACAGCTCGACGCCCAGCTAACACAGGCCCTCCCCACCTACACAGACCAGGCACACGAGACCGTAAGCGGCATCCTCGCAGCCCTCACAGACGCAGCCGGACACGTCGCCAGCCTCAACGCTGAGACCGCCGTGCGTGGCGGATACGGCGATGCCCTCACCCAACTGCACCAGCTGTCCATGAAGGTCCGCGCTCACACCGCCATTGGCGCAACCGTGGCGACAGGCGGCAAGGTAGCCCAGGCCGCACGAGCCTTGAGCCTCATTGTCGATCCCGGTCGCATTGACCCGATCAAAAAGACCCCCGCAAGCCGCTGGAACCAGGGCGGCGAAACCCGCTCAAACGCGGCAGACCTCGCACGCCGAGACGAAGCACGACGACTCATGACCGACTGGCATCGAGACGAGACCGACACTCTCCGGAAGCTCGCCCGAGGGGAGTACGCAGGGTTCGAGTTGTCCGCAGCCACGAGCGATGACTACGCCCACCGGGTCACTCAGATCGAGAACGCGGACCGCATCGAGGTCGTAGCCGACTGACAGTAAGGGCGACCTAACTTAGGGTGCCTATTCGCATGGGTGTTCGGGGTGGGGGGGTTGGCCCCTCCCCGCCCTGCCCCCGCCCTCGGGTGACATAGGGGCAGAGCAACGCTGCGGAACTCAGGACTGAGATGTCCATTAGGGGAGTATCGCCTGATTTGGCGGAAATGGTGCTTGACGTGCAACGATACGCTTCGATGCGGGTGTGTGCAAGGGCGTTCGGGAGCGTTATAGGTGGCGCGTATCGGTATGCGAGTGCTTATTAGTGTAGTGAATCAGTATGGTTTTAGAAGGGGTTCGTCATGGGACGGAAACGTAAGACGCCTGGTGATCGGGCTGTAGAAGAGTTGGAACAGGCCCTAGCGGAACGTCTAGGCGTCGGGAGTGTGGCTAATCTTTCGCTTGACCCGGATGAGCGTCGGCGCATCGAGCTTTACCGGGCCACGGTCGATGAGATTGACGTTCTAGAAAAGGCGTGGGAAGCCGAGAAGGCCGACGGGCGTTTGATGGTTCGTGGGTCACGGAATCAGGATGTGATGAATCCGCTTGTGGGTGAGATTCGTGCGCAGCGTGCGTTTCTTGATCGCCTTTTGGGTGGGTTCCGTTGGCAGGGTTCGTCGGGTATGTCGGCGTCGGAGCGTGGCCAGCACGCAGCTAATGCAAGGCATAATCCGAGTCCGGCTGAATCAATGGCTAAGGCTCAGCAGAGGTGGGCACAAAACTAGTCCCAGAGGGCTGTTTACCGCCTCAGGGGACGGGCTGTGAGACGTTTTCAGCCGCTCGGAGGGGTAGAGGTAGGGTCGGAGATTCCAAGCCCTTAGAATCGCTTCCCCAGAGGCGCTTTCTGTTACCGTGAGCGCATGGCAGAACAACGAATCGAAATCGTCCGATACACAGACGACCTGACTGGGGACGAACTCGCAGAAGACGACCACGAACGCATCCGGTTCACTGTTGACGGTAAAGCCCGTGTGATCGACCTTAGTGCCGAGAATGCGCAGGCTTTCCGTGATGACCTCGCCCGCTGGATGGATGCGAGCCGCCCCGATGGTCGGAAGCGTGCCACTACGTCTAGGCCCAAGAGGGACACCGCCACTATCCGCGCATGGGCACAGGCTAATGGTTACGACGTTTCGGATCGTGGCCGGATTCCTGCCCATGTGGAGGAAGCGTTCGACTCTGCCCAGTGATCTACAGATGCCGCCCCGGCTCTCCCATGTGGAGGACCGGGGCGGCTTTCGTCATTTGTGCGAGTTCAGTAGCGGAACGCAGCGACAATGATAGACGCAGCCAATCGCAGAGCATCCCACCTTTTATCGGTAGCTATCGCTTCCCGCGTGTGTATGACGATGGATCGCCCGCCGTGTTCGTAGCTTTCAACGCTGACACGAACCGGAGTAGTCCCGTGTTCTTCTCTGATGTGAAGTGTTCTCATGCCGGTTACTTTACGGGCCGGTAATCGGCTTGGGAAGTCTTTTCAGAATGCTTGCATAACATGCAACGGATTGGGTGCGAGTTAGGTTTCAAAGCCCCTATTTGTTGCGTGCCATGCAAAGGGGTTGGTGGGTTTATTCGTCATGGCTACTGGGGGAGCACTCAGAAGGCCGCAAACCAACCCACCCATACTTGACCCTAGGAACCGTCTCCCAGGCCCTCACAGGCCGCACCGCCAAGCGGGAAACACTATCCAGTGACCTCACCACCCCCGTTTCGTTGGTATCGGTTACCGCCTCTTGTCTGTCCGAATATTCCGAACCTCATCCCGCCAATCCAGCTTGCTAACCTTCCTGCCCTTTTTGTCCGTCGCAGCGCCCCGCAAATTCCTAGGGACAAACTCAGACCTAGGCTTCCGCTTCCAACCCCCCGGAGCAGGCTTATCGAACTCAGAAATGAAAGCGTTAGAAGCGTCGAGCAAACTACCGCCGACTTGCTTATGGAACCGGTGCAACGTCGAATGGCAGAACTCACACAGCGCAGCTAGATCGCCGTCACGTTCACTACCCATACGGGCGTACGTCTTGTGATGAAGGTGAATATCCTCTTTAGCCCCACAAGTGATGCACTTCCTTGGATGAGTGGAGAAGTAAAGCTCGCGGCGCTTCTCCCACGCAGTCGAGTTGATGTAAGTGGTATAGGAGCGACCGTTTCGGATCGTCATGGAAAGCCCTTCTCTGGCTGGTGGCTGATATAGGTGGGGCGGCTCCCCTTAGAGACAACCATAAGGAATCCCAGAGGGATATAGCCTTTGCTGACCCCTCCCCACGGTTTCCCACGAACCATGCCCCGTTATCGCGTCACGGCACGACAAGTAGCCCTTCCACATTTCGTGAAACGGCTGGTCGTGATCCCTCCCACGTCTGCGCAGAACCGAGGGAGGAACGCCCACGCCGGTTCGTGGGATTGAGAACACCGGGAGTGACTGAGTTAGTCGGGTCACCCTGAAACGACTGAGACGAAACGCGGATACCGGAACGGCCCGGATCGTCAGCAAAACCCCCGAAACAAGCCGGGGGAGATGCTCACAACCCGGTACTTGACTTAGAGGACTCGCCTACTGTATGGGCGGGGGCGACAGTGATCGAAACACCGAGGGCTTCCGCGAGGTCACGAGACGCCATAGCGAGGGCTAGACCTAGCGCAGGATCACGGGGCATGACTCCGAGGGCGGTACGGGCCAGGAACGCGGACACGACACGCGCACGACCCTCTAGGGCGCTCACAGTGCGTCCACGGTGACGGGGTGGCCTTCTGCCCTCAATGACGCCCGCAGGCGCTCAGCGGCACGCCGCAAGTTGTCAGCCATGACGGGATCGACCCCCGCGAGTGCGTCAGCGCAGCGGTTCAGGTCGCAGGCAGTGAGGTCGGCTTCATCCGCGAGCTTGAACACGTGGCCGTTCATGCTCCCACCACCCACAGGATGACTGGACTCCACACGGGGACGGCGATGACGAGCACGGCGAATAGTTCAACCGTGATGGGATGGACCCGCCGACGACGGGCGGATAGAGTAGGCGCAACGGCCATGACAGGTGCCTCTGTTCTGGTCTAGACCCTCGTAAGCGTTCCAGCGCCTACGGGGGTCGCTCTTTGGTTGTCAGTATCGGAAACCAATCGGAACCCCGCCCAAAGCGACGGTTCAGAAATGGTGTCCTACCAGACAAAACAAGTGCTTTGGGGGTGCATCCCCCTAGGCTCCACTCACCCGCCGCCCGGCGCGCCCGCCCGGCAGGCGCCCTCCCCGGCGGATAGGGAGACCGTGCACCCCACCCCTCGCGCGTCGTGGCCCCCGTTCGTGCTCATGGCCCTCGTAGTGACCGTGGCCCTCGCGTCCAGCGCCACCCCGTCACCGCTGTACGTCGACTACCAGCAGGACTGGGGCGTCGGTGGCACCGCCATCACCGTGGTCTACGCCGTGTACGCCCTCGCGGTCCTCGTCCCCCTGCTGTTCCTCGGGAGGGTCTCCGACGCGATCGGGCGTCGCCCGGTCATCCTGGCGGGCCTGACGCTGCTCGCGGTGAGCATGGGCATGCTCGCCGCCGCCGGATCCGTGGCCTGGCTGATCGCGGCCCGCGTCATCCAGGGTCTGGCGGTGGGTCTCATCACCGGGTCGGCGACCGCCGCACTGATCGAGCTCCATCCGACCCGGGATTCGCGGGTGGGCGCCCTGACCAGCAGCTCCACCACCAACTTCGGCATCGCGGCCGGAGTGCTCCTCGCCGGGGTGGTGGCCACCTCGTCGTCGTCACCCCTCGTCCACCCCTACCTCGTGATCGGGGCCGCCACGGTCGCGTTGCTCATCGGTGTCGCCACGATCGTTCCCGAGACCGCCGGTGGATCGGGGACCCTGCGCGACGCGCTGCGGGTGCGTCCGCCGTCGGTGCCGCCCCAGGTCCGGTCCGTCTTCGCGCTGGCCGCGGTGTGCGTGATCGTCTCGTGGTCCGTCGGCGGGGTGTTCCTCGGTCTCGGCGGCGCGATCGCCCGCGACCTCATGGGTGCGTCCGATTACCTCGTGACCGGCCTGGTGGTGGCGGCCCTGCAGGCGGCGGCCGGGGTCGCGCAGTTGGGGTGGAACCTGCGGTCCGGGCCGTCGCGGTGGCGGCGAGGGGTGGTCCTCGGCGTGCTCGCGCTCGTCGTGGGGCTCGTCGTCGCCTCGGTCTCCCTGGAGGCCCGCACGGTCGTCGGCTTCATCGCCGCCGCGGGGCTCACCGGCCTCGGGATGGGCCTGCTGTTCCTCATGGGCAACACCCTGGTCGCGCAGAGCGCGCCGCAGGCGGTGCGGGGACAGGTGTTCTCGGCCCTGTTCGTGGTGGCCTACATCTCGCTCGGCGTGCCGGCGGTGATCGCGGCGGTCATCGCCGAGGGCATCGGACTGATCCCGGCGTACCACGTGCTGGCGCTCGCGGTCGGCGTGATCGCGGTGGGTGCCCTGGTCGCGGTGGCGCGGCCGGGCGCGGGCGGACGGGCCCGGCGGTCGGGCCCCCGCGGCTAGTCGCGACTGCTCAGCGCCTGCGCGGCCGCCGCCAGCCCCAGTGCCGCCAGTCCCGTGCGGAGCCGGTCCGTGGCCATCAGCGCCCTGATGCGCGGCCCGGTGACCTGCTCCCGGGCGATCCCCACGTGTAGCGGGACCACTCCGGCGGTGATGGCCGGGACGGCGACGCCCGTGGCGCACGCGAGGAGGGTGGCCCCCAGACCGCTGCGCTCGGCCGAGCGGACCGACCCGTAGGCCGCCCAGGCCGCCGCCCCGAGGCCCGTCGCGTACAGCGTGATGGCGACGGGGGCGATGCGGCGGGCGTGATCGGCTTGGCGCTCGGCGATGCCGTGGGTGGAACCGTCGAACAGCTGGGGATAGACCACCGAGGTGACCATCGACTGGAACCCCAGGTGGACCGCGGACGTGGTCAGCAGCGCGAGGCGGCCCGCGCGCAGGATCGGGTCCGGTGTGGGGCTCGCGGCCGCGGGGCGTCGGCGGTACATGGCTGCCACGCTACCTCTCGCGGGACCGTCCCAGGAGGGCCCGACCCTCGCCGTCGTCGGTCACGGCGCGCGCGGTGCGCAGCACGACCCGCCACCCGCGGTCCGGCGCGTCCACCCGGCCGCGCCGCTCCAGCTCCCACCGACTCGCCGTCACCCGCATCACCGTGTAGCGCCCGGGGCGCGACGAGCGCACCACGAGCTGCGTGTAGCCGGTCGCCACCGCGCGGTCCCCGTCCAGCAGCACGACCGGCAGACCGGGGACGTGCCCGCACCCGTGCGCGATGAGTCCCTGGTGCGCGTCCCCGTGCACCATCTCCCGCAGCCCCTCGTGCCCCTCGAGTACGCCGGTGTCCACGTCGTAGACGCCGTCCTCGGTCCACAGTTCGGCCACGCCCTCGGCGTCGCCGGAGTCGACGCGGGGGGAGTACGAGGCGAGCAACCGCAGTACGGCCAGCTCATCGGCCGCGCGGGCCAGCTCGGCCCGCGCGGTGGCGAGACCGGTCTCGGTCGAGGTGAGCCTCGCCTCGAGGGCGTCCAGACGGGCGGTGTCGGAACCATCAATCATGAACCCGACATTAATGCACTAACTGAAACACGTTACAAGTAGTGTGCAGACCATGACGGACAAGAGTGCAGACAACCGTCCCGCCGTGATGACGGCGGACGTCATCGTGGTGGGGATGGGAATCGCCGGCGCCTGCGCGGCGATCGAGGCCGCCGAGGCCGGGTCGACGGTCATCGCGCTGGAGGGCGCCTCCGGACCGGGCGGCTCCTCGGCGCAGTCGGGCGGAGAGGTCTACCTGGGGGGCGGCACGGCCACCCAGCAGGCCCTGGGCATCGCCGACACCGAGGAGGACATGCGCGCGTTCCTCCTGGCCGCGCTCGGGCCCAACGCCGACGAGGCGAAGATCGCCGACTACTGCGCGGGGGCCGTCGAGCACCACGACTGGCTGGTCTCGCACGGAGCGGTGTTCAACCGGAAGTTGTGGGACACCCCCACCTGGATGCCGGGCGACGACTCGGGCCTGATGTGGATGGGGGAGCGGGCGGAGCCCTACGCGTCCCTGGCCACCCCGGCAGCGCGCGGTCACCGGCCGCCCGCCCCGAACTTCGCCGGGAACGTGCTCATGGACTCCCTCGTGGCCACGGCGCAGAAGGCCGGCGTCGACCTGCAGTGCGACGTCAAGGCGCGTTCGCTCATCGTCGAGGACGGACGCGTGGCGGGCGTCCGGGCCACGCAGTTCTCCGAGGAACGCGAGTACCGCGCCACCGGCGGCGTCGTGCTGGCGACGGGCGGGTTCGTGGACAACGACCGGATGCTCGAACAGTGGGCGCCGCAGCAGCTGGGCAAGGACAAGGTCTCCGACGGCCGCGACGACGGCTCCGGCATCGAGATGGGCATCGAGGCCGGCGCGGCCGTGCGCCGCATGCACCAGACCGAGACCGCGATGCTCGTCATCCCCCGCCTGGTGGTGGGCGCGATGCTCGTCGACGGCGACGGGCAGCGCTTCATCAACGAGGAGGTCTACCCGGGCCTGTACTGCCACGCGGCCGTGTATCACCGCCGCCCGCCGGTGTGGGTGATCATCGACGAGAAGGGCATCGAGGACGTCCCGGAGTCCGAGCTGTGGGGTATGCAGCCCATGCACGCCGCCGAGACCATCGAGGAGCTCGCGGCCGACTGTGGGTTGCCCGCCGATGCGCTGGCCGACCAGCTGCGCCGATACAACGCCGGCGCCGAGCGTGGCGAGGACCCGCAGTTCGGCAAGAACGCCCGGTGGGTGCGCCCGCTCGAGCCGCCGTTCGGTGCCTATCCGACGGGTGCCGGGGGGCCGGACACCTTCAACGGCCTGCCGCTCAAGGCGCAGGGGTTCACGCTCGGCGGACTCCACACGGACCTGCAGTCGCGGGTGCTCGACCGCGCGGGTGAGGCGATCCCGGGCCTGTTCGCCGCCGGGCGGTGCACGCACGGTCTGCACGGCGACGGGTACATCTCCGGCACGTCCCTGGGCGACGGCTCGTTCTTCGGCCGGCGCGCGGGCCGCGGTGCGGCCGGGGTCACCGACACGGTGGCGGCCGGCGATGTGACCGGGTCGGCGCCGGCATGAATGAGCCGGTGACCGTCGAGCCGGGGACTGTCGAGCCGGTGACCGTCGTGCGGCGCGACCGGCCGACGGTGGATCTGGGGCCGTTGGACCCGGCGCGCGGTGCTGGCCGTCCGGTCGACAGGGACGACGACGACGAGGCCGGCCTCTACGCCCTGGTGGAGCAGGTTCGCCGGATCCGCGCGCTCACCACCGGCGGCATGTTCGACACCGACCTGGGCCCGCTGGCCGATCGGATCCGCAGGGTGGCCGATGAGCTGGAGGCCGCGTCGGCGAGCCCCGAGCAGCGGCAGGAGGTCAACTGGCGGGAGCGTCGGTACGCCTCCAACTGCCCGATCATCGGCCGGTCCAACGTCCTCGCCCCGCCGGCCGAGTTCGAGTTGCTGGACGACGGGACGCTCAGGGCCGAGATGACGCTCGGGCTGGAGTACCAGGGCCCCCCGGGGTGTGTTCACGGCGGTGTCGTGGCCCTGCTGTTCGACGCGGCGCTGGGCCGGGTCAACCACCACGCGGGGACCACCGGGATGACGATGTACCTGGACCTGGACTACCGCAGCCCCACGCCCATCCTCGAGCCGATCGTGGTGACCGCCCGTCAGGTCCGGGTGGACGGCCGGAAGGTGTGGTCGCAGGGCGCGGTCCACGCGGGAGATCGCCTCTGCGCCACCGCCGAGGGGCTGTTCGTCATGCCCGCGGAGTGGGTGGCGGCGTACCGGCAGCACCGGGATGAGGGCGCGGGCGAGGCCTGACCCCGGGGCGCAGAGTAGATTCTGTTGCCGTGACGACCGACTCCGGCCCTTCCGACCCCACCGCCCCGGGCGACCGCCCCCTCGGCACCGCGGACCCCGCCGGTGCGAGCGATGAGGGCACTCCCTTCCTGCGCCAGGACCCCGATGCGTCCGGCGCGACCGAGCTGGCCCGCGAGCTGCGCCGACTCCGCGGCCTGGTCGCCGGGTCCGTCTACGAGGACGTCCACGACGCCGTGGCCACCGTGCGCGGGTTGGTCGAGCACCTCGAGACCGTGGGCACCGTGGTGCGGCCGTCGGAGTACGCCACCTGGGGTGTGCCGGAGCACCTGGCGGCCAACCCGGCGATCGGCAGCCGGAACCCGGTGTCCCCGCCGCTGGAGCCGGTGGTGTTCCCCGATGCGACCGTGCGGGCCGACCTCACCCTGGGTATCGAGTACCAGGGGCCTCCCGGCTGCGTCCACGGCGGGATCGTCGCGCTGATCTTCGACGAGATGCTGGGGCTGGCGAACGCCGCGTCGGAGAGTGTCGGCATGACCGCGGACCTGCGGATCTCGTACAAATCGCCGACGCCGCTGTTCGCCCCGCTGCGGTTCGAGGCGCGGCAGGAGCGGGTGGAGGGCCGCAAGATCTGGGCGACCGCGACCCTCCACACCGGCGAGACCCTCTGCGCGACTGCGGAGGCGTTGTTCATCGAGCCGAGGGGTATCCGGGACGCCGACCGCGGCCGGCCCATCGAGGGCTGACCGCGGCCGGGCACCGACGCGTGCGTCGCGTCGGACTTCAGTTCCCGCGCAGCGCCGTCATCCGCTTGTGGGATCCGGCCACGATCCGGCCCCGGTCGACGCCGGAGGAGAACTCGACGCCCTTGCGGTTGTTCTCGCCGCCGCAGACGTGGATCGGGCCGTTGCCGATGGACGCCAGGACCTCCTCGGCGACCTCGGTGGGCTCGCTGACGGTGAAGCCGGGCAGGTCCATGTCCAGGCCGGCGCGAATCATCGCGGGGGTGCGGACGACGCCGAGGATGACCTCGACGACGTCGACGCCGTGCTCGCGCATCTCGAGCCACAGGCCCTCGACGAAGACCCGGCTGAACGCCTTGGCCGCGGAGTACACGCTCATGTCGGCGTGGCCGAGGTAGCCGGCCATCGAGCCCATCACCACGATGCCGCCGCGGCCGCGGGCCTTGAGGGCGGGGCCGAACTGCCGGATGATCTGCATCGGCGAGGTGATGTTGAGGTCGATGACCTTCTGAACCTGGGTCATGTCGGACTCGACGAACTCGGAGCCGTACGTGTTGGCGCCGGCGTTGAGGACGAGCAGCCCCAGGTCGAGGCCCTCGCAGGCCGCGGCGATGCCCTCGGTGGCGCCGGGCTCGGTGAGGTCGACGGACACGACCCGGCACTCGACGCCCTTGGCGCGGACGGCCTCGGCGGTCTCCTCGAGGGGCCCGGCCTTGCGGGCGACGAGCACGGAGGACACGCCCTGATCGGCGAGGCGGAACGCGATCTCGGCGCCCACGCCCTCACTCCCGCCCACGACGAGGGCCCACGGGCCATAGGTAACGGGATCGAACGGCTTCGGATTGACAGGTGTCGACATACTCTAAGAGTATGACCAAACAGAGCGATCGTCCCGGATTCGGTGGAGTACCCCTCCCGGGGTTGGATCCGGACCAGTTCTCCCTCGACGCCGCGCGGAGCCGGTTCGGGGACTCCTTCGACCCGATCCCCGTCCCCGAGCTGCCGCCGGCGGACCCGGAGTTGGACCGCGCGGTGGCCGAACTGCGCAGGTTGCGGGAGGCGACGGCGGCGTTGGCGCACTCCGAGGTCGAGCTCGGGGACATCGCCGACCGCCTGGCCGAAGTCGCTGATCTGCTGGAGCCGCGAGTCCCATCGCCCTCACATCGGCTGGAGAACATGTGGACGGGTGCCGGGACTCGTCGCTCGAACCCGGTCGGCGGGCAGGAGAACCCGATCGCCCCGCCGGTGCAGTTCCACGGCTGTGACGACGGGTCGGTGATGGCGGAGGTGACCCTCGGTCCCGTCTACCAGGGCCCGCCGGCGTGTGTCCACGGGGGGATCAGCGCGCTCGTCATCGACCACATGATGGGCTTCGCCAACCACTGGGGTGGCCGCTTCGGGATGACGGCGCACTACGAGATCGACTATCGCTCGCCCACGCCGCTGCTCCAGCCGCTGACGTTCCGGGCCTGGGTGCACGAGGTCGACGGCCGCAAGACGTGGACGCAGGCCACCATCCACGCCGGCGACCGGCTGTGCGTGGAGGCGCGGGGACTGTTCCTCGAGGCGAGCGTCCCGGTGCCGGGACAGCCGGGTGCGCGGTCGACCATCGCGGACGGCGCGTAGAGCGCCCCGGCCCCGCGGGGCCGGGGGCTCAGCCCTGCACGTCGACCTGGATGACCTTCTGGAGGTATGGGGCGATGACCTCGGTGAGGCCTGACGCCAGCTGGTCGGGGTCGTTGGGCGGCAGTGAGATGAAGCTGATGCCGATCCGGGCGATGATCGACGCCGCGAGCCGTGCCTGGGCTTCCTCGATGCGCATCCAGCTGTCGGACAGGGCGGGGGTGAGCACCTCGGTGGCCCGTTCGATGAGCGGCCCGGCCTCGGTCGTGATGAGGCGCAGGAGGTCCGGCTTGATGTCGCCGGTGAGCAGGGCGCGGACCAGCGGGTCGTTCTGGCTCGACAGGAGGAACCCGTTGATCCCCTCGTTCAGCGCGGTCTCGATCTGCCCCGGGTGGCGGATGATCGAGTCGCGGATCTCCCCGGCGAAGGTCTCCGACAGCTGGAGTGCGTACGCCTGGGCCAGTCCCTGACGGTTGCCGAAGGTGCTGTACAGGGTCTGCCGGCTGAGACCGGCGGCCTTGGCCACGTCGGACATGGTCACCGAGGACCAGTCGTGCGAGCCCAGCAGCTCGTGCATGGCCTCGAACACGGTGGAGCGCAGTGACCGACGCTCCCCGCGGGGGTCGCCGGGGGAGCGTCGGTCACTTGTGGGGCGGTGACGGGGCATGGTGTCCATTGTTCCTGATCCCGTGGGCCGGGCGGCGGAGGGCCGATCGGAGCCCCGCACGCGGGGGTCACTTCACGGGCAGGAAGTCCACCTTGTCGCGGACGCCGCAGTCCGAGCACCGCCAGCTGTCGGGGATGGCCGACCACGGGGTCCCGGCGGGGAAACCCTCGCGCGGCAGCCCGGCGGCCTCCGAGTAGTGGTTCCCGCAGTTGGGGCACACGTACTCACCGGTCGGTGAGGTCTGATCGGTCGCGATGTCGGTGTCCGCGACGATCTGCTCGGCGACCGCCGTCGACCCGGCGCCGTGCCGGGCGAGGATCTTCTCGCGCTTGGACGGCTGGATGTTGGCGCGGGTGATGTCGCCGTCGTAGTGGGCCAGGACGCGCTTGTCCATGACCTTGCGCCACAGCGGCGGGACGTAGGCCAGGACCATCATCGTGGCGTAGCCCGAGGGCAGCTGCGGGGCCTGCTCGAAGCTGCGCAGGACCTGGTAGCGACGCATGGGGTTGGCGTGGTGGTCCGAGTGGCGCTGCAGGTGGTACAGGAAGATGTTGGTCACCAGGTGGTCGGAGTTCCAGGAGTGCTCCGGGCGGCAGCGCTGGTAGCGGCCGGCGGAGGTCTTCTGGCGCTTGAGGCCGTAGTGCTCGAGGTAGTTGACGACCTCGAGCAGCGAGAAGCCGAAGATCGCCTGGACGATGAGCCACGGCGCGATCTCCCAGCCGAACACGGCGATGAGTCCGCCGAAGAGCACGACCGTCATGAGCCAGGCGTTGAGGTTGTCGTTGCGCAGGGTCCACGGGCTCTTGCCCAGACGCTCGAGACGCTCGGACTCCAGGTGCCAGGCCGACGTCAGCGACCCGAACACACTGCGCGGGAGGAAGGCCCAGAACGACTCGCCGAAGCGCGAGCTGGCCGGATCCTCGGGGGTGGCGACACGGGCGTGGTGTCCGCGGTTGTGCTCGATGAAGAAGTGTCCGTAGCCGGTGGTGGCCAGGGCGACCTTGGACAGCCACTTCTCGCTGCCGGCGATCTTGTGCCCGAGCTCGTGGGCGGTGTTGATCCCGATACCGCCGGTGATCGCGACGGTCCAGGCGACGCCGATCGAGGCGGCGATCCCGAGTCCCCCGTCGTAGCCCAGCCACGACAGGTCGTCGGCGGACCAGAGGTAGGCGGCCGCGATGAGGGACGCGTACTGGAAGGGGATGTACAGGTACGTGCACCACCGGTAGAACGGGTCGGCCTCGAGCTTGTCCATGACCTCGTCGGGCGGGTTCTCACCGTCGGCGCCGACGGCGAGGTCCCCGAGGGGGATCGCGACGTAGACGAGGAAGGGGAGGAGGAACCAGGCGACGGTGGCCGCCACGCCCCAGCCGAGGGCGTTGAACCCGGCGACGATCGGCATCGACACGAACAGACCCATCGCGGGGATGAGTCCGAGCAGCCACAGGTACCGCTTGGCGTCGGTCCACGCGTAGGGCTCGACGGCGGCGTCCGCCTCGTGGTGGGTGTGCGGTGCCCCGTCGGTGGGGCTGATGTACTCGGTGCTGGACATCGCAGACGACCTCCGGGTCAACAGGATGTGGCGTATGCCACTGTGTTGCCCCTGACATTAGACAAATTCCCCCGCCGTGTCTAGACATCACCCCAGATTTTGTCCAAAGACCGGATCGGGACGACGACGACGAGGAACGCCACCGCGGTCGCGGGCCGGAATACGTGGGCCCCGTGCCGGGTTGTACCGAACGGTCGTCGGGGCCCCTCTCCGGCGCGGGAGGAGTACCGCTACGTGACGATGCAGCAGGCCGCCATGCGCACGCTGATGCGGGCCGAGAACAACAACATCGCGTTGGACCGCAGTGTGTTCACCCGCGAGAACTTCCGCAGGATCGGACAGTTCGCCCGCCCGCACACCCGGCGCATCGTCTTCTTCCTGGTGCTCTCCGTCTTCGGGGCCACCCTCGCCGTGGCGACACCGCTGCTCGCCGGCCGCGTGGTCACCGCGATCGTCGAGGCCTCGCCGGTCCGGGTCGTGATCGGCCTCGCGCTCGCCATCGCCGCGATCGGGATCATCGAGGCGATCGTCGCGGTCGTCACCCGGTTGTGGTCCGCACGGATCGGGGAGGGGCTCATCCTCGACCTGCGCCGCGCGGTGTTCGACCACGTCCAGACGATGCCGGTCGCCTTTTTTATGCGCACCCGCACCGGCGCGCTGGTCAGTCGCCTCAACAACGACGTGATGGGTGCCCAGCGGGCGTTCTCGGACACGCTGTCCGGGGTCGTGTCGAACCTGGTGCAGCTCGTACTCACGTTGGCCGTGATGGCCGGTATCAACTGGCAGCTCACCGTCCTGTCCGTCCTGCTGCTGCCGATCTTCCTGTTCCCGGCCCGCTACGTGGGCAAGCGGCTCGCGCGGCTCCGCCGCGAGGCCTCGGATCTCAACGCGTCGATGAACGACCAGATGACCGAGCGGTTCAACGCCGGCGGCGCGACCCTGGTCAAGCTCTTCGGACGCCCCGAGACGGAGTCGGCGGAGTTCTCCGCCCGCGCGGGCCGGGTCCGCGGCATCGGCGTGCGGACCGCGCTGCTCATGAGTGTGTTCATGAACTCGCTGACCCTGGTGTCCACGCTGGCGCTGGCGCTCGTCTACGGGCTCGGCGGGTGGTTCGCACTCAACGGCGCCCTCGACGCGGGGTCCGTCGTGGCCCTCGCGCTGCTTCTCACCCGCCTGTACGGCCCGTTGACCTCCCTGGCCAACGCGCCGATGGACATCGTCACGGCCATCGTCAGCTTCGAGCGGGTCTTCGAGGTCCTCGACCTGGAACCGCTCATCTCCGACGCCCCCGACGCCGTCGCCATCCCGGAGGGCCCGGCGACCATCGAGTTCGACGACGTCACGTTCTCCTATCCCTCGGCGGACAAGGTCTCCCTCGCCTCGCTCGAGGAGGTCGCGGTCCTCGACACCCGCGGCGGCCAGGAGGTCCTGCACGGGATCTCCTTCCGCGCCGAACCGGGACAGATGATCGCCTTGGTCGGGTCGTCCGGCGCGGGCAAGTCCACGATCGCCTCCCTGCTGCCGCGGCTGTACGACGTCGACTCGGGTGCGGTGCGGGTGTCGGGACTCGACGTGCGTCGGGTCACCTCGTCGTCGCTGCGGCGCACGGTGGGTATGGTCACGCAGGACGGCCACCTCTTCCACGACACGATCCGCTCCAACCTCACCTTCGCGCGGCCGGAGGTCTCCGATGACCTCGTCTGGGACGCGCTGCGCCGGGCCCGGCTCGAGGATCTCGTGCGGTCGCTGCCGGACGGTCTCGACACCGTCATCGGTGATCGCGGCTACCGGCTGTCGGGAGGTGAGCGTCAGCGACTGACGATCGCGCGGCTGCTCATCGCCGCCCCGTCGGTGGTGGTGCTGGACGAGGCCACCAGTGCGTTGGACTCCACCAACGAGTCCGCCGTCCAGGAGGCGCTGAGCGAGGCGATGGCCGACCGCACCTCGTTGGTGATCGCCCACCGGTTGTCGACGGTGCGCGCCGCCGACACGATCCTGGTCCTCGAGGCCGGCCGGGTGGTCGAGTCGGGCACGCACGCCGAGCTCCTGGCCACCGGTGGTCGCTACGCGGAGCTCTACGAAACCCAGTTCGCCGACCAGGAGTGACCCCGGCGCCGCCCGCCACGCCCGCGCCGCCCCGCCCGGCGCCGCCACGCCCGCGCCGCCCAGCGCTCTTCTCGACGGCGGGTGCCGGGGTGGCGGGGTGTCGCGGCGGCGGCCCTTCCTCAGCTCTCCAGGTGCAGGCCCAGCTCGCGGGCGGCGAGCGCGGCGTACTTGGAGGTCTGCTCGAAAGCCGACTCCAGGGGGTTGGCGTCGGTGACGTCCGCGATCTCGTTCCAACGCTCGGCGACGACCTCGGGGGTGCGCGCGTCGTCGGGGAGGTAGACGCCCCGCGACTCGACCATCTGGGACACGGCGAACACGCCGGCGCCGGCACCGAGGATGGTCTTGGTGGGGGCGTCTTCGCTGACCATGAACAGGGCGCCGGGGGCGATGGTCTCCGGGCCCATGATGTCGAGCACCCGCTGCGGCAGCAGATCCTCGGTCATCCGCGTGGCCGCGGTGGGGGCGATCGCGTTGACCTTGATGTTCTTCTTGGCGCCCTCGATCGCCAGGACGTTCATCAGACCGACGAGCCCGGACTTGGCGGCCCCGTAGTTGGCCTGGCCGAAGTTGCCGTAGATCCCGGAGGTGGAGGCGGTCATGAGGATGCGCCCGTAGCCCGCCTCGGCCATATGCGGCCACACGGCCTTGGTGCAGTTGACCGATCCCATGAGGTGCACCTCGAGGACCTTGCGGAAGTCGTCCATCTCCATCTTGGCGAACGACTTGTCACGCAGGATGCCGGCGTTGTTGATGAGCACGTCGATGCGGCCCCACTTGTCGATCACCGTCGACACGAGGGACGCGACGGCGGCCTCGTCGGTGATGTCGTTGCCGTCGACGATGGCCTCGCCACCGGCGGCCGTGATCTCGTCGACGACCTGCTGCGCCAGGGAGGGGGTGCCACCTTCGCCGTGGACGTCGCCGCCCAGGTCATTGACGACGACCTTGGCGCCACGCTCGGCCAGCGCGAGCGCGTAGGCGCGGCCGAGGCCGCCGCCGGCGCCGGTGATGATCGCGACGCGGTCGGTGAAGTCGATGGTCTTGGTCATAGGGGGGCTCCTGTGATCGAGGGTGTGGAACGGTCGGGGGGTCTTCGGAGGCGTCAGCCCATCTCACCGCGGATGAAGGACTCGTACGCGGGGAGGTCGAGGAAGCCGTGACCGGAGAGGCCGATCACGATCGACGGTCCGGTGCCTGCCTCACCGGTGTGCTCGCGGGCCTTGGCCATCGCACCTGCGAGGGCGTGCGTCGACTCGGGTGCGGGGACGATGCCCTCCGCCTTGGCGAACTCCACGCCCGCGGCGAACGCGGCGTTCTGCTCCACCGCCATGGAATCGAGCAGGCCCAGGTGCTTGACGTGGCTGACCAGTGGCGCCATGCCGTGGTAGCGCAGGCCACCGGAATGGATGGGGTCCGGGACGAAGTCCTGACCGAGGGTGTACATCTTCATCAGAGGGGTCAGGCCGGCGACGTCACCGTGGTCGTACCGGAACTCGCCCTCGGTCAGCGACGGGCACGCCGTGGGCTCGACGGCGATGATCTGCGTCCGGGCACCGGCGAGGTTCTCGCGGATGAACGGGAAAGCCAACCCGGCGAGGTTGGAGCCGCCACCGGCGCAGCCGTACACGTAGTCGGGGGCGTCCTCGCCGAACATGCCCAGCTGCTTGAGGGCCTCCTCGCCGATGACGGTCTGGTGCAGACACACGTGGTTGAGCACCGACCCCAGTGAGTAGCGGGCCTCGGGGTCGCCGGCGGCCACCTCGACGGCCTCGGAGACCGCCATGCCGAGCGAACCGGGGGTGTCCGGGTCCTTGGCCAGGAACGAGCGTCCCGCCTCGGTCAGGTCCGACGGGCTCGGGTGGACCGAGGCGCCGAAGGTCTCCATGAGCATCCGGCGGTACGGCTTGGACTCGAACGAGGCCTTGACCTGCCACACCTCCACCTCGATGCCGAAGGCCTGACCGGCGAACGCCAGAGAGGCGCCCCACTGGCCGGCGCCGGTCTCGGTGGTGAGCTTGGTGATGCCCTCGGCGGCGTTGTAGTAGGCCTGTGCGACCGCGGTGTTGGGCTTGTGTGAGCCGACCGGGCTGGTGCCCTCGTATTTGTAGTAGATCCGCGCCGACGTGCCGAGCGCCTTCTCCAGGCGGCGGGCACGGATCAGGGGCGACGGCCGCCACAGCCGGTAGATCTCCTGCACCGCCTCGGGGATCTCGATGTAGCGCTCCGGCGTGACCTCCTGCTCGATGAGGGACATCGGGAACAGCGGGGCGAGGTCCTCGGGACCGAGCGGCTCCCTGGTTCCCGGGTGCAGGTGCGGTGCCATGGGCTCGGGGAGATCGGCCTGGATGTTGTACCAGTGCGTCGGCATCTCGCTCTCCGGGAGGAGAGCCTTTACCAGCGAGCCGGAGGGAGCGTCAGACGTCATGTGTGTCCTCGGGAGGGATCGAAGGGGGTGAGCCGGGTCTCATCCTAGGAGGTCGCGCCGCATGGGGAGATGGGGGATCCGCCCGTCGAGATAGTCCGGCCCGCACCGCGCGAATCCGAACTGCTCGTACCACCTCTCCAGGTAGGCCTGGGCCCCGATCTCGACGGGCCGGTCCCGGCACAGCACGAGCCCCCGGCGGATCAGCCGCGCCGCGATGCCCCGGCCCCGCCAGGCGGGCGTCGTGCAGACACGACCGATGTGCATCACCCCGTCGCCCGCGTCCGATCCGAACACCCGCAGTGTCGCGACGATCGCACCGTCCGTCGTACGGGCCAGCAGGTGCGTCGTGCCGGGGTCGGCGTCGACGTCGTCGATCTCGGCGTACGGGCAGTCCTGTTCCGCGACGAAGACGTCCACGCGCAGCTTGTACAGCGCGTGGACGTCAAGGGGGCCCAGTTCGGGCAGGCTCGACGCGATGACCTCGAGTGCCGTGTCGTCGAGCGCGGTGTCGTCGGTTGCGGTGTCGTCGACTGCAGAGCCGTCGGGGATCGGGTCCCGGTCGATCACTTGTCGGTCGCGGTCCCGTCCGTGGAGGCGTCGCCGACCGGCTGATCGTCCGAGGGCTGCGGTGCGGACCCGGCCGCCGGGCCGGGTACGGCGCTGCCCGCGGCGGGGGAGGTGTCGGCGGACTGGTCCGAGGGCCCCTCGGGATCGGCGGACTCGATCGTCAGGTCCTCACCGGTCTCTGAACCCACGGGGTCACCCGTCACGCCGGGGCCGGTCGTGGCCGCGGGCGCCGAGCCGGTCGTCTGGTCGCGCCCCTCGGCGGCCGCCTCTGCCGGGGTGGGTGTCCGCGGCGGGGCGGGGGTCGGGGTGGGCGCCGACGGCGAGGTGGGCGAGCCCTGGCCACGAAGGAAATAGGCCGTGGCACCCGCGACGGCGGCGCCGCCGGCGAGGCCCACGATCCACAGCGGCGCGAAGCGGCGCAGCGGGTTGCGCTTCTGGGGCGGCGTGGCCAGAGCCGACGTCTGCTCTCGCAGCGCGGAGGCGTGCTGCCTCGCGTCCGCGGCGAGATCGCCCAGGAGCTCGGCCTGCTCGGCGCGACGATCCCGGATCACCTGGATACCGCGGCTGGCACCGAAGAGGGCCAGGCCGACCGGTCCACGGGTGGCGGCGACTGCTGCCTCGCCCAGGAAGCGGGGGTCCTTGAGGTCGAACGCCTTCCGGGCGGCGGTGCCGGCCTTGTCCAGGTCCTTTTGCGCCTGCTTGACGGCCCTACGCTCGTCGGCGCGATCGCTTCGTTTGCTCATGGGTAGATGGTGGCACAGCGGCCCGACACCGACCACCACCTCGCCGACATCGGTCCCTGCGGCGTGGCAGGATGGGTGGCGTGAGCATCGCAACGCAGAAGGCAACCATCCACACCAACCGTGGTGACATCGTCATCGAGCTGTACGGCAACCACGCCCCGGAGACGGTCTCGAACTTCGTCGGTCTCGCCGACGGCTCCAAGGACTACTCCCAGGCCAACGCCAAGGGTGAGAAGAGCGGACCGTTCTACGACGGCTCGATCTTCCACCGCGTCATCTCCGGGTTCATGATCCAGGGCGGGGACCCCACCGGCACCGGCCGGGGCGGACCGGGCTACCAGTTCAAGGACGAGTTCCACCCGGAGCTGCAGTTCTCCGAGCCCTACCTGCTGGCCATGGCCAACGCCGGCCCGGGCACCAACGGTTCGCAGTTCTTCATCACCGTCGGCGCCACGCCGCACCTGAACAACCGCCACACGATCTTCGGCAAGGTCGCCGACGAGGAGTCGCGCAAGGTCGTCGACGCCATCGCGACCACCAAGACCGGTGCGATGGACCGGCCGACCGACGACGTCGTCATCGAGTCGATCGAGATCTCCTGACCGAGCGGTCCCGGTCGACCGGCGGCGCGGGTTCCGGATTCCCGGACCCGCGCCGCCGGTCTGTCCGCAGCGCGGCAGGGCCGGCACGCGGCAGGGACAAGGCGGGGACGGGACACCGCACGAACGAGACGCAGCACGGATAACCGGGAGACATGAGCACCCAGACCCGACGCGGTGGCGCGGTCGCGAGATTCTTCCGCCTCCAGCCGGTCACGGCGTGGATCATCACCGCCAACCTGGCCGTCTACGCCGCCACCGTCGTGCAGGCGCGCAGCTTCCTGACCAACAACGCGTCGCCGTTGTTCGAGGCCACGGCGCTCTTCCCGCCGCTGGTGGCGGCCCGGGACGAGTGGTGGCGTCTGCTCACCTCGGCGTTCCAGCACTTCGGCCCGATGCACCTGCTGCTCAACATGTACATGTTGTGGATCCTCGGACTGGGGATCGAGCGCAGCATCGGGCACGTCCGCTTCCTCGCCCTCTACCTGGGCTCGGCGCTGGGCGGGTCGGTGGCCGTGATGTTCTACGGCCAGGGCGCCCTCACGGCCGGCGCTTCCGGGGCGATCTTCGGCCTGATGGGCGCGTACGCGATCGTGGCGATGTCGATGCGCCTCGACGTCAGGGGAATCGGGGTGTTGCTCGTCCTCAACGTCGGCGTGAGCTTCCTCGTGCCCGGCATCTCGCTCGCGGCCCATCTGGGCGGGCTCGCGGCCGGCGCCGTCGCCGCGTTCGCTCTGGTGGTGGTGCCACGCCGGATGCCGCGGCGTGTGGGCCGCACGGGCCGCGAGGTCGTCTCGTGGGCCGGCTTCCTCGTCGTGGTCGGGTCGGTCGGTGCCGCCGGGTGGTTCGCGGCCGACACCATGACGTTCGGGTTCCTCGTCACCCGCTGATTCCCACCGGCGTCTGACCCCGCGTCGGTCGACCCCCACATCGTCCGACCCCCGCGTCGTCCGCCGGGAGCGGTCTGACCCTCACCGGCCGTGGCCGACCGCCCCGAATCCCAGACGGTGCAGCGCGTCGACCACGTCCCGTGGATCCGCCCCCAGATCGAGCCGGGTGAACACGTCCAGTCGTTCGCGACCCCGCTCGTCCGTGTACTCGAGTCGCAGCAGGTGCTGCCGCGCCCCCCATCGGGAGACCCCCAGCAGGCGAACCTCCACCACCTCGGACCGCGGGACGAAGTCCACGCGGCGGAGCCTCTTGATCGCCAACTGCCCGTCCACCACCTCGAGTCGGGGCCGCCGGACCAGGTGGGACACACCCGACAGGGTGAGGAACAGCGCCGCCGGGCCGGTGAGCAGCAGTGCGAGCGGATCCTGCCGCTGCAGGCCGATCACCACCAGGACCACCCCGAGCAGGATCTGCACGCCCGGCCACAGGGCCCCGGGTGACCACGACGCCGCCCGCGGACCGGCTCCCGACACGGCGTCACCACTCATGCCGGACATCCTCCCCTATCCACAGGCGCTATCCACACTGTGGATGAATAACACGGGTGGAGTTCGACTGCCGTTCGAGTCGACGCGGTCCCGACCTGCGGCGTCGTCGTCATCGTCAACACACAGGCGTTATCCCCAGTGTGGAGGGAGTTGTCCACAGCGTGTGAGGGGTGTGGAAGGGGAAGGCCGAGACGCTCGTTGTCCCACTACCGTCCCCGTGACCTGCATAGATGCAGCATTCTCAGAGAAAATGCAGGTCACCCCCCGCGCCGGGCGGGGGGTGACCTGTGGATAAACCTGTGGAACGGGAGAAATGCTCCCGGGGAGTGCGGCCGGGCGGGCCGGCTAGCGCCAGTTCATGGTCATGAGGAGCCCCACGACCGCGAGACCGAAACCGATCGCGAAGTTCTGCCACGTCTCGAGAGAGGCCATGAACGGGATCCGCTCACCGGCGATGTAGTACGTCACCAGCCAGAGCAGGCCCAGGATCATCAGCGCGAGCATGAGCACCAGGTACCACCGCGCGGTCGGGGTCCCCTTGACCTTGACGGGGGTGCGGCTGACGGCCGCGTCGGTGTACTCGGTCTTGGACCGGACCTTTGACTTGGGCATGGAGTCCTCGAACTGGTGGGGGATGTCGGGGCCACTCTACCAAGCCCGCCCCCGACGCTCACCCGTGCGACGGCAGTACGCTGCGTCTATGCGCATCCTCGTCGTCGACAACTACGACAGCTTCGTCTACAACCTCGTCCAGTACCTGGGCCAGTTGGGCGCGGAGTGCGACGTGTGGCGGAACGACGACCCCAGGCTCGCCGGCCCGGACGGCCGCTATGACGTGGCCGGGCTGGAGAGCGTGGTCAGCGGGTACGACGGAGTCCTGCTCAGCCCGGGTCCCGGAACGCCGGACAGGGCGGGGGCCACGATCCCGCTGATCGGGGTCTGTGGACACGCGGGCGTCCCGGTGCTGGGAGTGTGCCTGGGCCACCAGGCGATCGGGGAGGCCTTCGGCGCGACGGTCGACCGGGCCGCCGAGCTCATGCACGGCAAGACCAGTCAGGTCACGCACGACGACTCGGGAGTCCTCGCCGGTATCCCCAGCCCGTTCACGGCCACGCGCTACCACTCGTTGACGGTCCTGCCGGAGACGATCCCGCACGAACTGGTTCCCACCGCGTGGACCGGTTCGGGCCTGGTCATGGCGATGCGTCACCGCGAGATGCCCGTCCACGGGGTGCAGTTCCACCCCGAATCGGTGATGAGCGACGGGGGACACCGGATGCTCGCCAACTGGCTGGGGATGTGCGGCGAGCGGCCCTCGGAGACGCTGGTCGTGCGGTTGGAATCCGAGCTCGACCGGACCCGCGGCGCCGCCCTGGCCTGACCGGCTGGTCAGCTCGCCCGGTCAGCCCGGGCCGGGCACCAGCCCGAACCGGATCACCCGGACGACGACCTGGTCGTTGACGCCGGCCTCGCCCACGGGCGGCTGCTGCGACCAGATCTGGCCCACCCGGCTGAGGTCGGGGTCGTTCTGCGGGAGCTCCACCAGCTGCCCGCGGTCGCCCCGCCAGCCGGCCCGTTCGAGCTTGCCGAGGGCCTCCTCCACGGTGTCGCCGACGAGGTTGGGCATGACGAACCGGTTCCCGGCGGAGACCTGGAGCGTGATGGTCGCGCCCTTGAGCTGGGTCTGACCCGCGGCCGTGGACTGGCCCACGACCTGGCCCTCGGGCGCGGTGCCGTCGACCCGCTGGGTGTCCACGCGGAAGCCCGCCGCCTCGAGGGTCGCGCGGGCGGGCTCTGCGGACTGCCCCACGACATCGGGCACGGCGAGCTGTTCGGGGCCGGAGCCCACCGTCAGCCGGACCGGCCGGTCGGAGGGCACCTGTGCACCCGGTCCGGGCTCGGTGTCGACGACCTTGTCCTGGTCCTCGGGTGTCGACGGCCGGGCCTCGTTCTCCGGGACCACCTGGAACCCGGCCTCCTCGAGGGCCAGTCGGGCATCGGCGGGGGACATCCCCATCACGTTGGGCACCGAGAGGATGGGCTTGCCGGTCGAGACCACGAGGCTGATCTCGGAGCCCACCGCGAGACGCTTGCCGGCGATGGGGTCGGACGAGATGACGTGCCCCTCGGGGATCTGGGGGTGCGGCGCCGGGGTCTGCACGGGTTCGAGCCCGATCGAGGTGAGTTCCTCGACCACCTCGGCGACCGGCCGCTGGGCGACCTCGGGGACGGTGACCTCCTGCTGCTGCGCGACACCGCCGCGGTCGCCCGAGGTCGCCAGGATCGACACCGTCGCGATCCCTCCCAGCACCAGCAGGGCGGCGAGCGCGATGGCCACCCCGCGTGGCCCGCGACGAGCGTCGTCGGGTCGGGCGTCGCGGCGTCGGGCGTCGCCGCGATGGGAGGCGGGACGCGCGGCACCGGCACCGGCACCGGCACCGGCTGCGCCAGCAGGAGCACCGGCGCCGGCGGCACGAACGGCCAGTTCGGGCAGGGCGTGTGCCTCGGTGGGCGCATCGCCGGGTGACCAGCGGGACGCGCCGGTTCCGTATCCCGCGCCGGTGAACCCGTGGGGGGCGTCGGGGCGCTGGTCGTCGTCGAGCTCGTCGTCGGTCAGCACCAGGGGCGCCGCGGGGCGGCCACCGGTGAGCACCGTGAGCAGGTCGGTGCGCATCTCCCCGGCGGAGGTGTATCTGTTCTCGGGGTTCTTGGCCATCGCCTGCATGACCACCGCGTCGACGTAGCGGCTCACCTCCGGGTTGACCGCCGACGGTGGCGCGGGGGATTCGCGCACGTGCTGATAGGCCACCGCCACGGGGGACTCGCCGGTGAACGGAGGTGCACCGGCGACCATCTCGTAGAGCACGCAGCCCGCGGAGTACAGATCGGAGCGGGCGTCCACGGTCTCGCCGCGCGCCTGCTCGGGGCTGAGGTACTGGGCGGTGCCGAGGACCGACGAGGTGTTGGTGAGGGTCGAGCTGGAGTCACTGAGGGCGCGCGCGATGCCGAAGTCCATGACCTTGACCGCGCCGTCGCGCGAGATCATGATGTTCGCCGGCTTGACGTCGCGGTGGACGATGCCCTTCTTGTGGGAGAAGTCCAGCGCACCGCAGACATCGGCCATCACGCCGAGGGCACGCTCGACCTCCATGGGGCCGTCCATTCTGACGATGTCGCGGAGGGTGTCGCCCTCGACCACCTCCATCACGATGTAGGGCAGCGAACCGTCGGCGGTGTGCTCCTCCCCCTGGTCGTAGATCGCCACGATCGACGGATGGTTCAGCGACGCCGAGTTCTGGGCCTCCCGACGGAAGCGCTGGTAGAAGGTCTCGTCGCGGGCCAGTTCCGGGCGCATGATCTTGACGGCCACGTCCCGGCCGAGGACCGTGTCGCGCCCGCGACGGACCTCGGACATGCCGCCGTATCCGAGGGGCTCACCGATCTCGTAGCGCCCGGCCAGGACGGATGGTGTGGTCATCCGTCGACACCTGCCCACCGGGCGGGAACGGGCACGGCGTCACCGGCCGCGCCCCGGGCCTGGCCCTGCGCCTGGCCCTGCGCCTGGTCCTGGCCTCGGCCCTGTCCCTGCCCCTCGTCCTGGCCCTGCGCCTCGTCCTGACCTTGCCCCTGGCCCCCACCGGGCTGCCCCTCGGGCGGGATCAGCGAGCTGAACTCCGAGGTGAGGGAGTCCAGCATGTCCTGCAGGTCGGGGGCCGGCGGAACCGCGGTCGGTGACGGCGCGGGTTCGGGGGTCGGCGTCGGGGTCGGCGGCGGCTCGGGTGCCGGGGCTGGTGCCTGCGTGGTGGTGGTCGTCACCGGGGCGGTGGACGGCGGCGTCGTGGGGGTGGTCCGGCCGAAGATCCCGCCCGGGCCGAAGACCCCGACGTTGGACAGGGCGATGACGGCCGCGACCGCCAGCGCCGCCACCAGGACGAACACCACGAGGAACCAGCCCACGCAGCCGGAGCCGCCGCGGCCGCGGCGGGGGGGCCGTGAGGTGACCGGTGGGGCGGGCTGACGCCGGGTCGCGGCGGGCGCCGGCTGGGGCCGGGACGGGTGCGCCGGTCGTGCCGGCCGCGGCCCGTCGGTGCGCGGCTGTCCGGCGGTGCCCGGGTGGGTGCGGGTGTACGCGCGCGTCGGGTCGGGCGAACCCCCGGCCCGGTACACGCCGCCCGGGTCCTCATCGGGCAGGACCGTGGTCGCGGCGGTGGCGCCGGCGGCCGCTGCGGCAGCCCCCGCCGCGGCGCCGGCGGCGAGGAACGCGCCCGGGAGACGGGGATCGCGACCGGCCCGGAGGTCGGCGATCGCCTCGGCGAAGGCCTCGCCGTCCGGGTAGCGCCGGCCGGGGTCCTTGGCCATGGCCTCGGCGAGGACGCGTCGGACCGGTCCGGGCACCGAGTCCGGGAGCGGCGGCGGGGTGTCGCGGACGTGCATCATCGCCACGGAGACCGGCGAGTCGGCGACGAACGGCCGTCGACCGGCCAGGCACTCGTAACCCACCACGCCGAGCGAGTACACGTCCCCGGCCGGGGACGTGTCGTTCCCCATGGCCTGCTCGGGCGCGATGTACTGGGCGGTGCCCACGACCATCCCGGTCTGTGTGACGGCGGACGCGCCCATGGACTTGGCGATCCCGAAGTCGGTGAGCTTCACCTGCCCGGCGGGCGTGATGAGGATGTTGCCCGGCTTGACGTCGCGGTGGACCAGGCCGATGGCGTGGGCGGCGTTGAGGGCGCGGCCGGTCTGCTCGAGCATGTCGAGGGTGTGCCGCATCGGCAGCGTGCCCTCGCGGGCCAGGACGTCCGATAGCGGCTCGCCCACCACGAGTTCCATGACCAGGTAGGACAGCGGGTTCCCGGAGGCGGGGTCGTCGATCTGCCCGTAGTCGTAGACGGTGGCGATCCCGGGGTGGGAGATCCTCGCGGTGACCTTGGCCTCGGACCGGAAGCGCTCGACGAACTCGGGGTCGGAGGAGTACTCGGCCTTGAGCACCTTCACGGCGACGTGGCGGTCGAGGACGCCGTCGTCGGCCTCCCACACCTGCCCCATACCGCCGGTGGCGATGAGGCGCAGGAGGCGATAGCGGCCGGACAGGACCGCGCCGGAGTTCAGACTCACGGCGTCCCTCCCAGCAGCGCGCCCAGGACCTCGCGACCGATGGGTGCGGCGTAGGTGGACCCGACGGTGCTGCGATCGACCCCGGGCCCGGACTCGATCGCCACGGCCACCGCCACGTCACGGCCGGGGACGAACGCGATGTACCAGGTGTAGGGGATGGAGTCGGAGGAGTCCACGCCGTGCTCGGCGGTGCCGGTCTTGGAGGCCACGGTGACCCCGGGCAAGCCGCCCCCGGCGCCCTGTTCGGCGGCGACCATCATCTCGGTGAGTGTGCCGGCCTGCTCGTCGGTGAGGGCGCGGGCGGCGTCGCGGGGCGTGAAGCCCTGGACGACGGAGAGATCGGGCGCCGTCAGGGTCTTGATGAGTTGCGGTTCCATGCGGACCCCGCCGTTGGAGACGGTCGCGGCCACCATGGCGTTCTGCAGGGTCGTCATCCGGACGTCGCTCTGCCCGATGGAACTCATCGCCAGCTGGGCGTCGTCCTCCATCTGCCCCAGGCCCGACGGTGCGACCGGGATGCCGAAGTCATCCGGGGCGGTGCCGTCGACGCCGAACTTCTCCGCCATCTCGGTGAAGGCCTCCGCGCCGATCTCCTGGCTCAGCTCGACGAAGGGCACGTTGCAGGACCTCTCGAGGGCCGTGCGCAGGGTGACGGTGCTGCCGCCACAGGTCTGGCCGGCGTAGTTCTCCAGGTAGGTGGACGTGCCCGGCAGCAGGGTGCGGTCGGCGCCGGAGACGGGGGTCTCGGGCCCCATGCCCTGCTCGAGCGCGGCGGCGGTGGTGATGACCTTCATCGTGGAGCCGGGCGGGAGGGACTGCTGGGTGGCGTGGTTGAGCAGCGGCCGGTCCGGGCTCTGCTCGATGCGCGCCATCTCCTGCGCGCGGACCTCCGGGTCCAGGCTGGACAGGGCGCCCGGGTCGAAGGACGGGCTGGAGGCCAGTGCGAGCACCTCACCGGTGGAGGGGCGGACGGCGGCGACGGAGCCCACGAACGGCCCCTGGCCCGCGCCGCGCCGCAGGGCCTCGTAGGCGACCTCCTGGCCCGTGGGGTCCAGGGTGAGCTCCACCGAGCCGCCCTGCGGGGTGCGGCCCGAGATCAGACCGGTGATCCGTTGGGACAGCAGTCTCGGGTCGGAGCCGTTGAGGAAGGCGTCCTGGGTCTGCTCGACCCCGGCGGTGGCGAACTGCAGCGAGTAGTAGCCGACGGTGGGGCCGAAGACGACAGGGTCGGTGGGGTAGGTGCGCTGGAACTCGAAGCGTCCTTCCGACGGCAGGGACATGGCCAGCACCCGTCCGCCGGCGGTGATCTGGCCGCGCTGGCGGGAGTACTCGTCGAGGAGCATCCGCGTGTTGCGGGGGTCGGCACGGAGCTCGTCGGCGCGGAAGACCTGGACCCAGGTCAGTTGCAACAGCAGCGCCACCACCATGACCATGGCGGCGATCGCGACCCGTCGGATGGCGGTGTTCACGCGGCGCTCACCCGTTCCTCCGGCCCGGCGCGCGCAGCTTGGGCGCCCGCATCATGCCGGTGGCGGCCTCTGCCAGCGCCGGTGCCTGACGTGGGGTGGGCAGCGGCCGGCGCGCGTCGTGGGACAGGCGCAGCAGGATGGCGATCAGTGCGTAGTTGGCCAACAGGCTGGAGCCCCCGTATGCCATGAACGGCAGGGTCAGGCCGGTGAGGGGGATGAGGGTGGAGACGCCGCCGACCACGACGAACATCTGGATGGCCATGGTGGACGCCAGGCCCACGGCGACGAGCTTGCCGAAGCTGTCGCGGATGGTCAGCCCCACCCGGATGCCGCGGAGGATGAGGATCGCGTAGACCATCAGCACCGCGGCGAGGCCGATCAGGCCCAGTTCCTCGCCGATGGTGGAGGTGATGAAGTCGGTGTTCGCGAACGGCACCTGGTCGGGTCGCCCGTTGCCGAGACCGGTGCCGCCCATGCCGCCGGAGGCGAGGCCGAACAGGGCCTGCGAACTCTGGTAGCCGCCGGTGTCGAAGAACGCGAAGGGGTCCTGCCAGATCTGGAACCGCACACGAACGTGCCCGAACAGGGCGTAGGCCAGCACGCCGCCCACGGCGACGAGGACCACGCCGATGAGCAGCCAGCTCACCCGCTCGGTGGCCACGTACAGCAGCGTGAGCACGGTGGCGAACAGCAGGAGCGCCATGCCGAGGTCGGTGTTGAACACCAGCACGCCCAGGGACAGGAACCAGGCCACGATGATCGGCCCGAGGTCGCGGGCGCGCGGCAGGTCCACGCCCAGCACGCGCTTGCCGGCGGTGGTGAACAGCTCGCGCTTCTCCACCAGGATCGAGGCGAAGAAGATGATGAGCAGGATCTTGGCGAACTCGCCGGGCTGGATGGTGAACCCGGGCAGGATGATCCAGTTCTTGGCGCCGTTGATCTCGGAGAACCGGGAGGGGAGCACCGCCGGGATCGCCAGCAGTGCGAGGCCGGCGAACCCCATCGTGTAGCCGTACCGGGCCAGGACGCGGTGGTCGCGCAGGAAGTACAGCACGACCGCCATCACGGCCAGGCCGAGGAACGTCCACAGCAGCTGCCGGGTGACGTCCATCCCCGGCGGGTCGTTGCCGCTCGCGGCGGCGTTGGCCGCGTACGACAGGTCGAGCCGGTAGATGAGCACCAGCCCCAGCCCGTTGAGCAGCGCGACGCCCGGTAGCAACACCGGATCGGCGTAGGGCGCGAGCCAGCGGATGAGCAGGTGGGCGCCGCCGGCGAGGCCGAGGAACGCCAGGGTGATCCACAGCAGCGCCAGGGACAGTTCCTGCTCCTGGGCGAGTTGGACCAGCAGCAGCGAGAACCCGACGATCACCGCGGCGGCGACGAGCAGGACCAGTTCCTTGCCCCGGCGCGGGCTGTCGGGCACCGCCCGGCCGCGGGGATCGGATGCGGGTGAGGCCGACGATGGTGAGGCAGATGCGGGAGAGGACATGGGTCAGCTCACCGCCCGGCAGGTCTCCCCGGGCACAGGTGCGGGGGTCGTGGGGGAGGGGGGAGTCGCCGGTTCGTCCGTGGGGGCGGGCTCGCCGGGCGACGGCGACCCGGTGGGTGCGGGGGAACCCGTGGGAGAGGGCGACTCGGTGGGAGAGGACGACGACGAGGTCTGCTCGCGCGGGCGCTCCTGCTGCTCACGGGGGTCGCACGGCGGCAGGAGGTTGTCCTCCGTGAGCCGGGAGACCTGGGCGCCCGCCTCGGCGAGGCTCCCCGACGGCAGTCCGGCGCGAACGGTCTCCCGGGCGGGTTCGCGGAGGTCCCCCAGGGTGAACACGTCGCATCCGGCGGGGATGGCATCGGGGGAGTGCATCGTCAGGTCGCCCTCGCGGGTCAGGCATCCCACCTGGATGACCGAGGCCAACGAGATGCCGAAGACCTCCCCGGAGATGCCCCTCTTCACCACGACCTGGCTGTCCGACTCGGTGACGAAGTAGTTGCTGCGGACGAGCAGCGCGGACACGCCCACGATCCCGGCCAGCAGTACGAGCACCCCGACGACGCTCAGGGCGAAACGCCATCTGCTGCCGCGCGGTGGGGCGGCGTCGACCTCGTTGTCGTCGTCGTCGTATCCGTTCCCACGCCCGGCACCCGACTCCCCGGCGGCACCGGACGTTCCGGCGGCTCCCCCGCGTGAGGCGACCTGGGCGCGTGAGAACGCGGCGGCCTTACCGGCCGCGGTGTCGGAGTAGGGGTCGGCGGCGGGGTCGATCTGGCCCGGCTCGTCGCCCGACGCCGCGCCCACCACCACGGGGATGACCGGCGCGTCGCGCGGGGAGTCCAGGACGTCGGCCAGGACGACCGTGATGTTGTCCGGCCCGCCCGAGCGCAACGCCAGCTGGACCAGCCGGTCCGCGGCCTCCTCGACGGTGCCGGTGGCCAGCGTCTCGGCGATCGTCTCGGTGCTCACCGGGTCGGACAGGCCGTCGGAGCAGAGCAGGTAGCGGTCGCCGACCCGCGCCTCGCGGATGACGGCGGTCGGCTCCACCGGCTCCCCGGTCAGCGCCTTGAGGATGAGCGAGCGCCGCGGATGGGTGTGGGCCTCGTCGGCGGAGAGTTCCCCGCGGTCGACGAGGGACTGGACGAAGGTGTCGTCCTTGGTGATCTGGGTCAGTGTCCCGTCACGCAGCAGGTAGGCCCGGGAATCACCCACGTGGAGCAGGCCCATGCGGCGGCCGTCGAACAGCAGCGCGGTGGCCGTGCACCCCATGCCGTCGGTCTCCGGGTACGTCTCGACGTGGGAGGCGATCGCCTCGTTGCCGACCGTCAGCGCGCGGGTCAGGGCCCCGGTGAGATCCTGGCCCGGCTCGTCCTCGTCGAGCCTGGCCAGCGCCGCCACCACGAACTGGCTGGCGATCTCCCCCGCGGCGTGCCCGCCCATGCCGTCGGCCAGGGCCAGCAGGCGGGGGCCGGCGTAGGCCGAGTCCTCGTTGTTCTCCCGCACCATGCCCAGATGCGAGCGCGCGGTGTAGACGAGCGCCGGGGTCACGTGCGCAGCTCGATCACGGTCTTGCCGATCCGGATCGGCGTGCCGGCGTCCACCTTGACCGGGGTCGTCACCCGCGATCTGTCCAGATAGGTGCCGTTGGTCGAGCCGAGGTCCTCGAGGAACCAGTCGGGGCCGTGCGGGGACAGCCGCGCGTGCTGGTTGGACGCGTAGTCGTCGTCGATCACCAGGGTGCACGAGTCGGCCCGGCCCACCAGGACCGGCTGCTCGGACAGGGTGATCCGGGTACCTGCGAGGGCGCCCTGGGTGACCACGAGATGCCGGATCGCCCGGGAGCCGCGGCCGAACACGCCGCCCCGGCGCTCGCCGCGGCCGGACGACCTCATCCCCACGTTGCCGAAGACGTCGGTCTTCAGCGCCCGCAGGGTGAGGTAGATGAACAGCCACAACAGCGCCAGCAACAGGCCGCGCGAGAGCTGCAGAACGAGTCCCTGCACTGGTGCCGTCCTCCCCTCGCCCGCCGATTCACCTCGGACAACGTGTGGCCGCCCCCGGTGGTTCCGGGGGTCATCCGTGTCGAGGCTAGTCGAACCGGACGGTGATCTCCGAGTGTCCGACCCTGATGACGTCGCCGTCGGCGAGTTGCCAGTCCTGGATCGGCCCGTCGTTCACCGTGGTGCCGTTGGTCGAGCCGAGGTCGGTGAGAACCGCTTCCCGACCATCGAAATGGATGTCCGCGTGCTGGCGTGACACCCCGGTGTCGGGCAGGCGGAACGCGGCGTCCTGCCCGCGTCCCAGCAGGTTGGAGCCCCGCTGGAGGCGGAACGTCCGCCCCGAGCCGTCCTCGAGGTGCAGCGTGACCGTCAGCGAGGCCCGGCCCTGGGTGATCTGGGTCGGGGCGTCCGACGGGCCACCCCAGCCCGCGCTCCGGGCTCCGGGGCCGGTCGAGACCGGGTAGTTGGAAGCGGGTGCCTGCATGTCGCTGTTCTCCTTGCTCGCACTCGGCCCGTCCACGCCCCGTCGGTCCGCACCCGGCGACGACGGCGCCGGATGATCCGGCGCCGGCGCCGGTGCGGCGGCCGAGATGTGGAACGGGACGGCGTCGGGGTCCACGACCCCGTCGATACGCATCTGTCCGGTGTGGAGGTCATCGCGCTCCACGAAGGTCACGGTGACCGGGCCGTAGGTCTCCCAGCCCTGCTCGGAGATGTGATCCGACAGGTGGCGGGAGAAGGTCTTGACGGCCAGGGCCTCATCCTCTGTGAAGGAGGCGTAGTCCGACCGGGCCAGGGTGATGGTGTAGCTGTTGGACACCAACAGGTGCCCGTCGACCACCTTGAGGGAGGCCTCCGCCTGTTTGCGGAGCTGCGACTCCACCTCGGCCGCCACGACTCTCCCGCCGAAGAGGCGGGCGAACGCGTCGCCGACCGCGCCCTGAAGGGTGCGCTCGAACTTCCCGACGATCCCCATACCTCGCCTCCTTCCTCGTGGTGGGCCGCGGCCATCGGCCGGCTCGGCTGTCCTCGCGCCGCCCGCGGCGGCATCCGGTCGATCATAGAGGCGGTGGCGGTGGGAAGCACGCTTCCAGCCGCAGGGAAGCCCTCACCAGCCGATTAGTGCGGTCGGAACGCCGCGTGTTAACGTATTCGGGCGTTACTCGGGCGAGTGGCGGAATGGCAGACGCGCTGGCTTCAGGTGCCAGTGTCCTTCGGGACGTGGGGGTTCAAGTCCCCCTTCGCCCACAGATCGGGAGCACCCCGGATCGTCTCTGACGGTCCGGGGTGCTTTTTGTTTCATGCCACTAAGCACCAAGCCGTATGGTTTACGTCACAAGGCTCTCGAAAACGGTCCCACCGGCTCGTTCGCGGTCCACAGTGTCCCGTAGGCTCTGCCGGAAGTTCTTCCGGTGGACGTGGCGCCACCCTGCCCGCGCCGGAGGACGACGCCGTAACGGTGGACGAAGCAGGGGTAACCATCCCACCCCGAGCCGCTTCGTGAGCTCTGATCTCGGATCGGTGACTGGAGCGCACCCCGGGCACACACGTGCCGGGCCTGTGGAGAATACGTAGAACACGCCAAAACTCGAGACGTCAGAGCCGGCGCACACGCGTCGGCTCGCTCACAACGCAGTAAAAGGATGCCCTATGGCTTCGAGCCTTGAAGAGATCCCTGATATGAAGCCGGACTCCAATGTCCGGGATGCCGGTGTCGCGCCGTCGGTGATCGGTGTGGTCGCCGAGTCCAACCCGGCGGAGAACCGCGTGGCGGCGACGCCCGAGACGGTGGCGAAGCTGATCGGCCTGGGATACCGGGTCGTGGTGGAGCACGGCGCCGGTACCGGCGCGGAGTTCGCGGATGCCGCATACGCCGAGGCCGGTGCCGAGCTGGCCGATGGTGACGCCGCGTGGTCGGCGGACGTGGTGATGAAGGTCGCCGTGCCCACCGAGGCAGAGGTGGCGCGGGTCCGGTCGGGCGCGACGCTGGTGGGCCTGTTGGCCCCGGCGCAGAACGAGCACCTTCTCGGTGTGCTCGCCGAGCGCGGCGTGACCGCGCTGGCGATGGATGCGGTCCCGCGTATCTCGCGGGCGCAGTCAATGGACGTGTTGTCGTCGATGGCGAACATCGCCGGCTACCGCGCCGTGATCGAGGCGGCGCACCACTTCGGGCGGTTCTTCACCGGCCAGGTCACCGCGGCGGGCAAGGTCCCGCCGGCCAAGGTCCTCGTCGCGGGCGCCGGCGTGGCGGGTCTCGCCGCGATCGGGGCCGCCTCGAGCCTGGGCGCGATCGTCCGCGCGACCGATCCGCGCCCCGAGGTGGCCGACCAGGTGGGGTCCATCGGTGGCGAGTATCTGCCCGTGGAGGTGCCCGAGGAGGAGAAGGTCGTCTCCACCGACGGCTATGCCAAGGCGACCAGTGAGGCCTACGACCGGGCCGCGGCGAACCTCTACTCGGAGCAGGCAGCCGACGTGGACATCATCATCACCACCGCGCTGATCCCGGGCCGGCAGGCACCGCGCTTGATCACGGCCGCCGACATCGCGACGATGAAGCGTGGCTCGGTGATCGTGGACATGGCCGCCGCGCAGGGCGGCAACGTCGAGGGCAGCGTCCCCGACCAGGTCGTCGTCACCGAGGGCGGTGTCACGATCATCGGTTACACCGACCTGGCCGGGCGGCTACCCGCCCAGGCCTCGCAGCTGTACGGCACCAACCTGGTCAACCTGACCAAGCTGGTCACCCCGGACAAGGACGGCGCGTGGGCGCTGGACATGGACGATGTGGTCCAGCGCAGCGTGACGGTGACACGGGGCGGCGAGATCATGTGGCCGCCCCCGCCGGTGCAGGTCAGTGCCGCCCCCGCGGCGGCCGCTGCCCCTGAACCGGTCGAGCCCAAGCCTGAGAAGAAGAAGATGTCGGCCGGCGCGAAGCTCGGCCTGATCGCCGCCGGCATGGCGTTGCTGCTGCTGCTCACCGCGGTCGCGCCGGGGGACATCCCGCGCCACATCACGGTGTTCGTGCTGGCGATCGTGATCGGCTACTACGTCATCGGCAACGTGCACCACGCGCTGCACACCCCGTTGATGTCGGTGACCAACGCGATCTCCGGAGTGATCGTCGTGGGTGCGTTGCTGCAGGTCGGGATCGACAACACCCTCGGCCTGGCGCTCGCCGCCGTCGCGATCCTCGTCGCGTCCATCAACGTCTTCGGCGGTTTCGCCGTGACGCGTCGCATGCTCGGCATGTTCTCGAAGGGAGCCTGAGCAGATGTCTGTTGAGACCGCCGCCAATGCGGCCTACCTGGTCGCCGCACTGCTGTTCATCCTGTCGCTCGCCGGGCTGTCCAAGCACGAGACCGCTCGCCGGGGCCTGACGTTCGGCATCGCCGGCATGGCGCTGGCCCTGGTCGCCACCGTCGCGCTGGTCATCGACCACCAGCCCGCCACCATCGGCATCGTGTTGATGGTCGTGGCCGTCGCCATCGGCGCCGTCATCGGCCTGATGCGCGCGCGCAGCGTGCAGATGACCGAGATGCCCGAACTCATCGCCCTGCTGCACTCGTTCGTCGGCCTGGCCGCCGTGCTGGTCGGGTGGAACGGTTACCTCGAGCCCGAGCTGCACGGTGAGCTCACCGGTTCGCTGCTCGGCATCCACCACGCCGAGGTGTTCATCGGCGTGTTCATCGGTGCCGTCACCTTCACCGGTTCGATCGTCGCCTACCTCAAGCTGTCGGGGAAGATGAAGTCCGCACCGCTGGTGCTGCCGGGCAAGAACCTGATCAACCTCGGCATCCTCGTGGTGTTCGTCGCGCTGACCGTGTGGTTCGTCATCTCCCCCGCGCTGTGGATGCTCATCGTGGTCACCGCCCTGGCGCTGGCCCTGGGCTGGCACCTGGTCGCCAGCATCGGTGGCGGCGACATGCCGGTCGTGGTGTCGATGCTCAACTCGTACTCCGGCTGGGCCGCCGCGGCCACGGGCTTCCTGTTGGGCAACGATCTGCTCATCGTGACCGGCGCGCTGGTCGGCTCCTCGGGTGCGTACCTGTCGTACATCATGTGCAAGGCGATGAACCGCTCGTTCTTCTCCGTCATCATGGGCGGCTTCGGTATCGAGGCATCGTCCGGCGAGGGCAAGGACCACGGCGAGCACACCGAGATCGATGTCGCCGGTGCGGCCGAGTTGCTGGCGGACGCCTCGAAGGTGATCATCGCCCCCGGTTACGGCATGGCCGTGGCGCAGGCGCAGTACCCGGTCGCCGACCTCACCCGCACCCTGCGTGAGCGTGGCGTCGACGTGCGCTTCGCCGTCCACCCGGTCGCCGGCCGCCTGCCCGGCCACATGAACGTCCTGCTGGCCGAGGCCAAGGTGCCCTACGACATCGTCCTCGAGCTCGACGAGATCAACGACGACTTCGCGGACACCGACGTGGTGCTGGTCATCGGTGCCAACGACACGGTCAACCCGGATGCCGCCGAGGACCCGGGTAGCCCGATCGCGGGTATGCCCGTGCTCCACGTCTGGGAGGCCGAGAACGTCATCGTGTTCAAGCGGTCGATGGCCGCCGGTTACGCCGGCGTCCAGAACCCGCTGTTCTTCCGCGACAACACCCAGATGCTGTTCGGCGACGCCAAGGACCGCGTCGACGACATCCTGGCCGCGGTCAAGGATCAGCAGGGCGCCAGGGCCTGACGCGCCGAACCGCCCGTTCGACCGTTCGACCACATCCGCTACTCGCCCTACGGATCCGCTATTCCGATTGGAGTGGCGGATCCCGAGGGGGAGTAGCGGATGTGGTTGTCTGTCGTCTGTCGTCTGTCGTCTGTCGTCTGTCGTCCGCGTGGCGGGCGGCGGGGTCGCGGTGGTGGAGCGCGGACCTCTCACCCGCAGGGTCGATCCGGGCCGCGGCCCGTCGCCGATCGAGGGGCTGCTCCTCGCGGTGGGGTTCTCCGGCCACGGGTTCAAGATGGCGCACGCGGTCGGTCGGCTGGTCGCCGAGTTGCTCACGGAGGGGACGACGACAGTGTCGGGCGTCGACCCGGCCGACTGTCGGTACTCCCGGTTCGCGGAAGGGCGTCCCACGACGAGCCCCCACCCGTACGTGGGCGCCGGCGAGATGCGCTGATGCGGCGGTCAGTCGACGTGGATCTCGCCCTCCACGAGGTGGCCGACGTGCCCGGTGATCCAGATGCCTGTTCCGGGGGCGTCGTCGCACGCGGCGGTGATCCGTACACGCCCCTGGCGGCCGAGCGCGGTGCCCTGCCGAGCCGTGTAGCGGGCGGGCAAGGTCCCGTTACCGGTGAGCCAGACGGCCAGCCCGGCGTGGAAACTTCCGGTGACGGGGTCTTCCGGGATGCCCGCGGACACGGGGAAGAACCGGACCTCGAGCTCCCGAGAGGCCCCGTTCTCGGCCGTCGCGGGGTGGAGGCCGGCGACCCCGACCCGGTCCCCCGCCAGGGCCACCGGGTCGGGGCGTGCGGCGAGGACGGTTTCCGCGTCGTGCAGGAGCAGGGCGCAGGACCCGGGTCCGTTGTCCACCCAGGCGTGGTCCACCACGTCGTCGCGGCTGAGTCCCAGCCCCGCGGCGAGCCGTCGCACCTCGGATTCCTCGAGCGGCCCCGCCCGGATCAGGTCCGGCGCGACGAACGACCAGTCGCCGGACCCCTCGCTGCGGACGGTCACCAGACCGATCCCGCACTCCTGCACCGCCCGGCCCGGCACCCGGGTCCGTCCACCTGCCGCGTGCCATGCGGCGCACGCGCCCAGCGTGGGGTGGCCGGCGAACGGCAACTCGGAGGAGGGGGTGAAGATGCGGACCCGGTAGTCGGCCCCGGCTGAGGTGGGCTCGAGGAGGAAAGCCGTCTCGGACAGGTTCGTCCACCGGGCGATGGCCGCCATTTCGTCGTCGGGTAGACCGTCGGCGTCGTGGACCACGGCCAGGGGATTGCCCCGGAACCGGACGTGCGAGAAGACGTCGACCTGCGAGAACCTCATGCCCGGACGCTACGTCATACCGTTCTCGACCCCCGCGCGGTTTCACGTGGAACCCGGCCAGCGACCACGGGCGCGGAGCGGTCAGACGTCGGACCGTCAGGCGCCGTGCAGCGCGGGAAGCAGTTCGTGCTCGGCCAGCTCGAGGAACTGCGACTGGTCCCGCGCGACGTGGTGCAGGTAGATCCGGTCGAACCCGAGCTGCTCGAACTCGCGCAGGCGCCCGACGAGGTCGTCGACGGAATCGGTGACTATCACCGTGTCGGCGAGCTTCTCGTCGGGTATGTATCGTCCGGCGGTGTCGAGTTCCTCCGGCGTGGCCAGGTCCGCGTCAAGCGGCGCCCCGACGGCGTTGTTCTGCCACTGGTCGCGGGTGAGATCCCGGGCTTGGCCGAGGGTGTCGGCTATCGCGATGTGCACCTGGAGTGCGAGCGGACCCCGCCCGCCGGCGCCGCGGTAGGCGCCGACGATCTCCGTCATCGACCCGAGGTCGGCGTTGACGGTGATGAGCCCGTCCGCCCAGGCGGCGGCTCGTTCGGCGGTCGCCGGGGTCAGGGCCGGGCCGACCAGGGGCGGCGGCGCGTCGGGTAGCGAATAGATCCGCGCCCGGTCGACCTCGACGAGGCCGCGGTGGGTGACCTCCTCGCCGGCGTGCAGGCTGCGGATCACGTCGACGCACTCCTCGAGCCGGGCCTGCCGGAGGTCCTTGGCCACCCATTTGTCGCCGGTGATGTGCTCGTTCATGTTCTGCCCGGTGCCCAGCGCGACCCAGAACCGTCCCGGGAACATCTGCGCGAGGGTCGCCGCCGACTGCGCCACCATCGCCGGGTGGTAGCGCTGACCGGGCGCGCACACGGTGCCGAACTCCAGGTCGGTGGTGGCCAGTGCGGCACCCAGCCAGGACCAGGCGAAACCGGAGTGGCCCTGACGGACCGACCACGGCGCGAAGTGGTCCGAGCACATCGCCATCCGGAAGCCGGCCCGCTCGGCCCGCTGCACGTCGTCCAGGAGCCGGCCGGGCGAGATCTGTTCGTGGGAGGCGTGGAATCCGTAGTCGGCCATGGCTCAGACCCTCCTCGTGGCGCCTCGTGCGGCGTCGATGGCGTCGGCTGCGCGGATCAACCCCATGTGGCTGAATGCCTGGGGAAAGTTGCCCGCCAGGCGATCGGTCTCGGGGTCGTACTCCTCAGCGAACAGGCCCAGGTCTCCGGCGCAGGCCAGCATGGTCTCCATCAGCTCCTCGGCGTCGTCGATCCGGCCACTACAGGCGTACTGCTCGATCAGCCAGAAGGTGCACATGACGAACGGATACTCGGTGCCCCCCACCCCATCCATGCCACTGGAGGTCCGGTAACGGTTGACCAGACCCGATTCGGTGACCAGGTCACGTTCGATCCTGGCGACGGTCCCCAGCATCCGTGGGTCGTCGAAGGACAGGTAGCCGGTGTGGGGCAACTGCAGCAGAGACGCGTCGACCTCGTCATTGTCGTAGGTCTGCGTGTAACTGTTCAGGTCGGAATCGAACCCGTGCTCCTCGATCTCCGCGGCCAACCGGTCCCGCAGCCCTCGCCACCGTTCGACCGGGCCGTCGAGGCCGCACTCCTCGACCGCCCGGATCCCGCGATCGAAGGCGGCCCACATCATGACGCGCCCGTGGGTGAAGTGGTGGGTGTCCCCGCGCATCTCCCAGATGCCGTGGTCCTCGCGCTCGACGTTCGACTCGGCGTAGTCCAGCAGGCTCTTCTGTAGTCCCCACGTGTACTCGTTCTCGTCCACGCCGGCCGTGCGCAGCTCGTGCAGGGCGATCATCACCTCGCCCACGACGTCGGCCTGGTACTGGTCAGCGGCCCCGTTGCCGATTCGGACGGGGCGCGAGTCCTCGTAGCCCGACAGATGGTCGAGCTCCTCCTCGCGCAGTTGCCGCTCGCCCGAGAGGCCGTACATGATCCGGACGTCCCGGGCGTCACCGGCGACGGCGCGCAGGAGCCAGTCCCGCCACAGCGTGGCGCCCCTGGTGAGTCCGTGTGCCACCACCACCTCGATGGTGAACGCGGCATCGCGCAACCACGTGTAGCGGTAGTCCCAGTTGCGGGTCCCGCCGAACTCCTCCGGCAGCGACGTGGTGGGGGCGGCCACGATCCCGCCCGTGTCCAGATTGGTGAGGGCCCGCAACACCAGCAGCGACTGGACGATGTGCTCCCGGTACGGGCCGCCCACATCGAGCTGGTCGGCCCACTCCCTCCACATCGCCACCGTGGCCCGGAGGGCCTCGTCGCTGTCCGGCGGGTCCGGGGGATCCTCATGGGACGGGAACCAGGTGAGGTCCCATGCCAGGGTGTCGCCGCTGGCCAGGGCGAATCTGCCCTCGAGTCGGGCGGCGCGATGTCCGCCGGAGCCCCCGAGGTCCGTGTCGGGGCACTGCAGGGTCGGACCGGTCACCAGGATGGCGTCGGGGCCGGCCAGTGAGAGCAGTGCCCGCTCGTCGCCGTCGTGGGCGATCTCGCGGGTCCAGGGGGTGGCGCGGGCGTAGTCGAAGCGCAGCCGCAGGTCGTGCTCGACCTCGACCTCGCCCTCGATGCATTCCACCGTGCGGATGAGATCACCCTGTGCGGTGCTGCGCGGGAGGAAGTCGGTCACCCGCGCGACCCCGCGGGGCGTGCACCAGGTGGTCTCCAGCACGAAGGTCAGCGGCAGGTAGCGGCGCTCCACCACCTCGCCGTCGACCACCGACAGCAGCCATCGGCCGTCCTCCGGCTCGCCGAGCAGCCCGGAGAACACGGCGGGGGAGTCGAAACGGGGCAGGCACAGCCAGTCGATGCTGCCGTCGCGGGACACCAGCGCACCCGTCCGGAGGTCGGACAGCAGGGCGTAGTCCTCCAGGGGAACCGACATGTCAGAAGATGGGCTTGCCGCCCGTCACCCCCAGCACGGTGCCGGAGACGAAGCTCGCGTCCGACGGGGAGGCGAGGAAAACGAACGCCCCTGCGCACTCGCCGGGCTGGCCGGCGCGACCGAGCGGGGTGTCGCCGCCGAACTCGGGGAGCTTGTCGCCCTCCTGGGTCGCGGGCTGCAACGGCGTCCAGATGGGCCCGGGCGCCACCGCGTTGACGCGGATCCCGCGCCCGCCCAGCTCGTTCGCGAGGTTCACGGTGAGATTGTTCAGCGCGGCCTTGGTCGCGGCGTAGTCCACCAGGGGCGGGGCCGGCTGGTAGGCCTGGATGGAGGTGGTGTTGATGATCGACGATCCACGGCCGAGGAACTGCAGCGCCTCCTGGGTGGCCCAGATCGTGGCGTAGAGGTTGGTCTTCATCACCCGGTCGAGGTTCTCGGTGTCGATGGTCTCGAGGCCCTCGCCGCGGGCGTGCTGGTAGGCGGCGTTATTGACCAGCACGTCCAGCCCGCCGAGCTGCTCGGCGGCGTCGCGGACCACCGCGCGGCACTGCTGCTCGTCCCGGAGGTCCGCCGGCAGCAGGACCGCCCGCCGCCCGGCCTTCTCGATCCACCCGGCCGTCTCCTCGGCATCCGGCTGCTCGACCGGCAGGTAGGAGAGCGCGACGTCGGCGCCCTCGCGGGCGAAGGCGATCGCGGCGGCGCGGCCGATGCCGGAATCGCCACCGGTGATGAGCGCCTTCAGACCCTCCAGCCGACCCGATCCGCGATAGCTGTGCTCACCGTGGTCGGGCAGCGGGGCCATCTCGGAGGTGAGACCTGGTGGCTCCTGCTCCTGGGCCGGGAAACCGCCGGACTCATTGACCATCTGCTCCGCGCTGTCCGCGATGTCGCTCGTGGTACCCATGGTCCCGAACGTAGCGAAGAGTTCGCGGGGTGCACACCGGTCGTCGCGAGAGATCGCGGCCTGGTCACTCCTCCCGGAGCGCGGCCGTGCACCCCACGCGGAGTTCCTCCAGGTCGCGGGCATGTTGCTCCGCCCGCTCGAAGAGGTTCTCCAGCGTCGGCGTCGGCAGACGCGGGTCTCCGAGCTCCAACAGCGCCCGGAACCCCATCTTCTTCCCGGTCACCGCCAGGGTCAGCGCCTCGAGCTCGACCAGATCGCTCAGCGGGGATCGTTCGGCGAACCGCCTGTTGGGCTTGAGTTGGCCGAGCTTCTCGGACGCTTTGGCGGGGAGGTCCTTGAGTAGCGACGGGGAGGCCCCCGCCAGCGTCATGAGTTCCTCGAGGGCCTTGACGTCGTCGACCGTCTCGTCACCGATCCGGCTGACGACCTCGCGGACGTGTGGGTCGCTGTGATGCTCGGCCACGCGGCGGAACAGGTCGATCCCGGCGGCGGCACCGGCGTGGTGGTCCTGCATGTACGTGTGCAACATCTCGGTGGCCATGTACTGACGGTACGAGAGCGGGCGCGGGAGGCAACCGATCGGACGGATCGGAGCCTCACCGGGCGAGGAGCCCCTTCGCGATGTGGGTCACCTGGATCTCGTTGCTGCCCGCGTAGATCATGAGCGACTTGGCGTCGCGGGCGAGCTGTTCGACCCGGTACTCGGCCATGTACCCGTTGCCGCCGAACAACTGCACGGCCTCCAGCGCCACCTCGGTGGCCGCCTCGGACGAGTACAGCTTCATCGCCGACGCCTCCGCGAGCGAGAGCGGCTTGCCGGCACGGGCGCGCTCGATGGAGTTGAAGACCATGTTGCGCACGTTCATCCGCGCCACCTCCATCTTCGCCAGCTTGAGCTGGATCAGCTGGAAGCGCCCGATCTCCTGGCCCCACAGGGTGCGCTCGCGGGAGTAATCGACGCACAGCCGGTGGCACTCTTCGATGATGCCCAGCGCCATGGTGGCCACCCCGATCCGCTCGGCGGTGAAGCTCGACCGCGCCGACTCGCGGCCGTCGCCCCCGCGACCGGACTCGGACTCGCCGAGCAGCCGGTCCCCGCCGAGGCGGACGTTGTCGAAGAACAGCTCCCCGGTCGGGGAACTGTGCAGGCCCATCTTCTTGAAGGGAGCACCCTGCGTGAGGCCCTCCATGCCCTTGTCCAGCACGAACGTCAGGACCTTGCGGTCGCGCTTGTCGGCGTCCGTGGCGGGTCCGGTGCCGCCGGCTCCACCCGACCCCTCGTCGAGCTTGGCGTAGACGATCATCACGTCCGCGTACGGCCCGTTGGTGATGAAGGTCTTCTGGCCGTTGAGGATGTAGTCCTCGCCGTCGCGCCGCACGTAGGTCCGCATGCCGCCGAAGGCGTCGGAACCGGAGTCCGGCTCGGTGATGGCCCACGACGCGACCTTCTCCATGGTCACGATCCCCGGCAGCCAGCGTTCCTTCTGCGCCAGCGTCCCGCGGGACATGATCGTGGTCGCGCCCAGCCCGAGGCTCACGCCGAGCGCGGAGACCAGCCCCATGCATGCGCCGGCCAGTTCACTGGTCACCACGGCCATCATGGAGTCCCGGTTCTCGAGGGCGCTGCCGGAATCGCCGCCGGAGTCGTCGTCCCCCCTCCCGCCGTCACCGCGCGGCCCGTCACCGGACGCCGCTCCGCCGCCCGCGGTCCCGCCCCCGGCGGCCGCGCCGACGGTCTCGCGCGCCCGCTCCCTGGCCAGCATCTTCTCGACCCCGTCGCGGGCCATGGCATCGATGCCGAACTCGGCGAACAGCTTCCGGATGATCGGGTACGGCGGGATCTCACCGCTCTCCAGGGCGTCGAGCTGGGGGCGGATCTCCTTGGCGATGAAGCCGCGCACGGCGTCGCGGATCATCAGGTCGGTCTCGGACCACTCGTACATCGGCGTCTCGTCTCCTCCGTGCCCAGGGGTGTGCCGCGCGTCACTGCAACATGTGTCAGCTCAGTGTGTCGCGGACGGAGCGGTGGGCGCGGCCGTTTGCGGCTAATGGCCGGCCCGGCGACGACGGGGTCGGGCACACTCGGGGACATGAGTGCTCTCCAGGACAGTGCGCCGAACCGAGACCGCCGGCACGGGGCGGGCCGCGAGCAGTTGGGCCGGATCGGCCTGTGGACCGGCTCGCTGGAGGGACTGACGCCGGCGGCGATTCCCGATGTCCTCGGCGAGCTCAACGACCAGGGCTGGGGCTCGCTGTGGTTCGGCGAGGCCGTCGGCCGGGAGGCGTTCACCGCCGCGCAGCTGTACCTGGGCGCCACGCGCCGGATGGCGATCGGCACCGGCATCGCCAACATCTACGGCCGAGACGCCTCGGCAGCGGGTGCGGCCGCCCGCACGATCGAGGCCACGCACCCGGGCCGGTTCGTCCTGGGCCTCGGCGTCTCGCACGCGCCGCTGGTCGAGCGCCACCGCGGCCACCACTACGGCAGGCCGCTGTCGGCGATGCGCGAGTACCTCGACGCGCTCGACGGGACGCAACCCATGGCGGCGGGCGAGGACACGATGCCGCCGGTCGTGCTCGCCGCGCTCGGCCCCAAGATGCTCGAGCTCTCGCGCGACCGCACCGCCGGCGCCCACCCGTACCTGACGTTGCCCGAGCACACCGCGCGGGCGCGGGAGATCCTCGGCGGGACCGCCGACGACGGGCCGGCCCTGGTCGTGGAGCACGCCGCGGTGGTGGCCGAGGGGGTCGACGACGACGACGAGGTGTGGCGGTCGCGGGCCCACGACCACCTCAACGTCTATACAGGCCTGCCGAACTATCGGAACTCATGGACCCGGCAGGGGTTCGACGAGTCGGACTACGTGCGCGGGGGCAGCGATCGGCTCAAGCACGCGATGGTCACCCGCGGGGTCGAGGCGACGCGGGCGCGTGTGCAGGAGCACCTGGACGCCGGGGCCTCGACCGTGCTGGTGCAGGTGCTCGGCGAGAACGTGCTGACGCCGCCGGTGGAGGACTGGCGGATCGCGGCCGAGGGGCTACTCGCCTGACCCCGTGCCTCGCCGGCCTCACCGGCTTACGCTGCCGGTTTGCACGTTCTTGCCCCGGGTATGCAGCGGGATCGGACCATAGCGGGCGCGTAAGTCAGCGGGCCCCGAGGGGCAGGATCCTGACGCGGTCTTGCCTGCGTCCCGTCTCGGCCGCGGCCGTGCCGCCTATGTCCGCCCGGGCCGCTGTCAGCCGTCGTAGGCGACCGTCTCCACGACGATCGGTCCGGCGACGGCCCCGCCGGTGGTGGTGAGTCGGTATTCGACCCGCCCCGGGCCGGTGGAGATCTGCGCTTCGTAGGGGTGGGAGATCGGATCGGGGATGCCCGTCGAGATCCGCGGGAACGGGACCTGCGCGATCTTCTCCCCGGTGGCGCCGGTGTCGAGGTTGCGCCACGAGAGGGTGGCCGTGAGGTTGCACGGGCCCACCCCGACGACGGCGAAGGCCCAGGAGACGGACGCCGTGTCCGGGTACCCGTCGCCGTCGAGCGTGGTGGAGATCGCGCCCGCGCACAGCCCAGTGGGTGAGCCGCCCATGGCGATCACGCGGTCGGGAGCGGGGAACAGGAGCGGGATGGCCTCAGAGGAGTCCTGGGCGTTCGCGGTGGCCGGGGCAGTGACGGCGGCGGTCAGTGCGAGGGCCGCGGCGGCGAGGAACGCCCCCACGGAGACGGTGGGCCGGCGGGTGATCAGCCGGGTCGAGCCGGTGGTGTCCACTCGCTCATCGTCGCACCGCGGGCAGCGGCAGACAAGACTCCGCAAGGATTCCGCCACGTCGGGCCGCCATGTCGAACACCGTGGTCGTGCCCGGAACGAGAACGTGTTCGACACCTGTCTGTAATGTCCGACGAGAGGCTCCGGACGTGTGCCTCGGTCGGAAGGACACGGGATGATGGCACGAACGCGGGGTGGGGACGCCGACACCGTCCGGTCGGACGAGAACGGTCTCATCGCGGTTCTCGCCTTCGGCGGCATCGTCATGTCCCTCAGTCAGACGCTGGTCATCCCGCTGCTGGGCATGCTGCCGGCGATTCTCAACACCTCCGCGGTCAACGCCTCCTGGGTCGTCACCATCACGCTGCTCGCCGGAGCGGTGGCCGGTCCGCTCATGGGACGACTGGGAGACCTCTATCCGAAGAAGTACGTGCTCATCGGTTGTACGGCGGTCATGGTCGTCGGCTCGGTGCTGTGCGCACTGGCCACCTCGCTGTGGCCGATGCTCATCGGGCGCGCCCTGCAGGGCGTGGGAATCGGTGTGATCCCCATCGGCATCGCCACGATGCGCGAGATCCTCCCGGCGCGTCGACTCGCACCGGCGATCAGTCTGATGAGTTCCTCGCTCGGAGTGGGAGGGGCGCTCGGGCTCCCGGCGGCGGCCGCCCTGGCGCAATACGGTTCGTGGCAGTGGATGTTCTGGGGGTCCGGGGCCCTGGGCGTGGCGATCATCGTGATGATGACGGTGCGTCTCCGGACGCTGCCGGCCGCCAAACCGGACGGCACGCTCGACGTCGTCGGCGCGGTGGGGCTCGCGATCGCTCTCATCTCGCTGCTGCTCGCGGTGTCCAAGGGCGCCGACTGGGGCTGGGGCGCCCCGTTGACCCTCGGCCTGCTGGCGCTCACCGCGGTCTCGCTGCCCGGATGGGCGCTGTGGGTCCTCCGGCACCCGTCACCGATCGTGGACCTGCGGGTTGCCGCCCGTCGCCCCGTCCTGATGACCAACATCGCCTCGGTGACCATCGGCATGGGCCTCTATGCGCAGCTGCTGATCATGCCCCAGATTCTCCAGCTCCCTGTCGAGACCGGGCACGGGTTGGGCCAGTCGATGGTGGCCATGGGGTTGTGGAGCGCGCCCGGCGGGCTGGCGATGATGGCGGTCTCCCCACTCAGCGGGAGACTCATCGGCACCCGTGGCCCCAAGACCACGCTCATCCTGGGAGCGCTGGTGGTCGCGGTCGGCTATGCGTCCGGGTTGTTCCTCATGGGATCGACCTGGGGTGTGATGACCGTCGGCATCGTGGTGAGCGGCGGTGTGGGGCTGGCCTACGGTGCGATGCCCGCGCTGATCATGGCCTCGGTCCCCACCTCCGAGATGGGCTCGGCCAACAGCGTCAACACGCTCATGCGCTCCATCGGCACCACGACCTCTGCCGCGGTGCTCGGCGTGCTGCTCACCCAGATGTCCATGGACTTCGAGGGGCTGTTTGTCCCCACCGAGACCGGATTCCGGGTCGGTCTGATGTTCGGCTGCGGCGCGACCCTCCTTGCCGCGGCGGTCGCCGCCACGATCCCGCCACCGTGGGAGGACAAGGCCACGGCCCCAGCGGTGCCGGCGCGGGAGAGCTGAGCGGCCGGATCAGTACGCGCCGGACAGGATCCCGTCGACCCGCGACCGGTCGATCTTGGTGGTGATGCCGCACGCCGTGCACGTGGCCGTGTACGACGACCCCAGCGGGATGATGGGGATGAAGAACAGGGAGAACGCTCGCTTCCGACGGTCGACCCGCTGTGCGGCGACGTTGCCGCAGTTCGGGCACGTGGCCCGGGCCAGCCCGAGGTTCCGGGACGAGTTCTTGAAACCGAAGATGAAGAACATCGGCCCAGCGTGACACCGCACCGGGCCGCGCGCACCCGGTGCGGTGGAGTTCAGGCCCCGGGACCCGAGCCGTCCGCGGTCGACCGGGCGCGGGCCACGATTGCATCGGCCAGCTCTGCCGGCCGCTCGTCGGGGATCCAGTGACTGACCCCGCTCATCTCGACGAACCGGTAGTCGGCGTCCACGTGGTGGCGGGTCCGCTCGGCGCCCCCGCGGCCCAGGGCCGGGTCGCGGTCACTCCACACGAAGGTGGTGGGCACACGGACCGCCGCGGTCGAGCGGGACGGTGAGGCGAAGGGCAGGGCCCGGTACCAGCCGAGTCCCCCGGGGATCGCGCCGGCGGCGACCATCTCACGCCGGTAGCGCTCGATCATCTCGGGCGTCATGCCCATCCCGGCCAGGGCCTTCTCGGGCCGCGGGCCGGCCGAGGTGAGCAGTCGCTCCGGCAGGAACGGCAGCTGGAAGAGCCCGATGTACCAGGATCGCAGTAGCTGGTCGGAGGCGACCATGGCCTTGAGGAAGGCGGCGGGGTGGGGGACCGACACGGCGGTGAGGCTGCGGATGCGGTCGGGGTGCGCCCCGGCGACACCCCACGCGACGGCGGCGCCCCAGTCGTGACCCACCACGTGGGCGTCGGGCAGGCCGGCGGCGTCGAGCAGGGCGAGGACGTCCCCCACCAGTTCCGACAGTCGGTACGCGCGCCGACCACGGGGGCGGGCGGACTCGCAGTACCCGCGCTGGTCCAGCGCCAGGGTGCGGTACCCGGCCGCGTGCAGGAGCGGAGACACGAGGTCCCAGCTGGAGGTGCGCTGCGGGAACCCGTGGAGCAGGACGATCGCCTCGCCGTCGGCGGGCCCGGAGTCCACCGCGCGCAGCTCCATGCCGTCGCGGGAGAACCACAGGTCCGGCCGGTGGGCGTTCGGATCAGCCGCGGACATATCCCCTCCTGACCGCCCGGTCGAGGATTCCGAGCGTCGCCTTGAGCGCTGATGCGTCCAGCACCGGCAGTACTCCCGAGTCGCGCCACTTCGGGTGCGCGTCGGACCAGTCGTAGTAGCTGACGACCTCGGTACGCGCCCCCTCGGTGTCGTCGCCATCGCCGTTATCGCCATTGCCCAGCGGGATCAGGCGGTAGCCGTAGGTGTGGCCGATCGGGGGTCTGATGGCTCCGTCGATGGTCCAGGCGATCTCGGCGTCGGGCTCGAACCGGGTGATGATCACCGTGACGTCGTACTCGCCCATGTCGTAGTCGCCGAGGGACTCGCGGTCCATGTGGACGACGAACCGGTCGCCCTCGGCGGTGACCACCGATCCTTCGGCCTCCTGGAGCATCCCCGAGGAGTCGATCGCCACGTGGCCGTCCGGATCGCACAGTACGGCGAACACGCGGTCCGCCGGAGCCGTGATCACTCGCCGCGCCTCGAGGCGGAGGCCGGCAGGACTCTGGCGGGCGGAGGCCTCATGGGGGTCGGGGTGGGGGCTCATGGCCGAGACGCTACCCGCGCACGCCGTGGGTCGGGGACCTCTCGCGATCCCCGACCCACGGTGTCCGGCTACTGCTCCGTGCCCTGCGTCAGATGCGGGCCGGGTCGGGACGCTCCCACGCCCGGTGGGTGGCCAGCAGCGGCTTGAGTGCGGGCAGCACGCCGGCCGCCGCGTCGACCGCGACCACGCCCGGGGTGTCCGACGTCAGCCCGAAGTCGACGTACCGGTCGATGGGCGCCAGGGTGGCGATGGCCTTCTTGTGCCGGTACATCTCGCTGATGAGCACGTCGGTCCGCGGGTGGGCGGGGAGGTCGACGACGACGAGGGCATCGAACTCGATGGACCGCTGCGTCTGATAGGTCCGCGAGATCGCGACCGTCGCGTCGGGTTCGCCCTCGCCGAGCCTGCCGCCGACCGGGCCGATCACGAGCGGGACCATGTCGTCGTCGAACACGGCCTGCTCGAGTTCCTTGACCGCGGCGACGTCGGAGTTCTCCGTGACGAGGATGCCGATCTGGCGCCCGTCGGAAGGCCACTCCTTGCCGATCTGGGACAGGGCCGGGCTGGTGACGACCTCGGCCACGGGCGCCTTCGCGGGCGCGGGCAGCCCCAGCCCCGACGCGACGGTGACGGCCAGATCGTGGTCGATGTGCGCGAGCTGCTCGACCTGCCGGGTCTTGATGGCCTCCTCGTAGCACTTGCCCAGCTCGAAGGTGTACGCCTCGGCGACGTGCGCCTTCTCGACCTCGGTGAGGCTGGTGTAGAACAGCGTCGCCTGCGAGTAGTGATCGTCGAACGTCGCCGGGGCGTCGCGGACGACCTGCGCGTCGGCGATCTCCTGCGCCACCTCCACCAGCGCACCGTCGGTGGTGCCCGCCATGAACGGGCACCCGCCGTCGAGGCTGTTGGGCTGGTACGGGGCTACTCCCACGTGGTCGGCCGACTGGTGGAAGCCGTCGCGGAGCATGTCGTTGACCGGGGCGTGGGGGCGGTTGATGGGGATCTGGCCGAAGTTCGGACCGCCCAGACGCGTGAGCTGGGTGTCGAGGTAGGAGAACAGTCGGCCCTGCAGGAGCGGGTCGTTGGTGACGTCGATGCCCGGCACGAGGTGGCCCGGGTGGAACGCGACCTGCTCGGTCTCCGCGAAGAAGTTCTTGACGTTGGCGTTGAGCGTCATCGTGCCGATCACCTGCACCGGTGCGAGCTCCTCGGGGACGATCTTGGTCGGGTCGAGCAGGTCGATGCCGTGGAACATCTCGCTGACGCCGTTCTCGTCGACCGTGTCCGGGAAGACCTGGATTGCCAGGTCCCACTTCGGGAACGCGCCGGACTCGATCGCGTCGGCCAGGTCGCGGCGGTGGAAGTCCGGGTCCATGCCGGCGGTGATCTGGGCTTCCTCCCACACCTGCGAGTGGACGCCGAGGTGGGGCTTCCAGTGGAACTTCACCAGGCTGGTCTCGCCGGCGTCGTTGATCATCCGGAACGTGTGGACACCGAAGCCCTCCATCATCCGGTACGAGCGCGGGATGCCGCGGTCGGACATGTTCCACAGGGTGTGGTGCTGCGCCTCGGTGTGCAGAGAGACGAAGTCCCAGAACGTGTCGTGCGCGCTCTGGGCCTGCGGGATCTCGCGGTCCGGGTGCGGTTTGGCGGCGTGGACGACGTCGGGGAACTTGATGGCGTCCTGGATGAAGAACACCGGGATGTTGTTGCCGACCAGGTCCCAGGTGCCCTCGTCGGTGTAGAACTTGGTCGCGAATCCGCGGGTGTCGCGGACGGTGTCGGCGGACCCGCGGTTGCCGAGCACGGTGGAGAAGCGGACGAAGACCTCGGTCTCCTTGCCCTCGGCGAAGACGCCGGCCTTGCAGACGCTCGCTGCGGCGCCGTTGGCCACGAACGTCCCGTGCGCACCGGCCCCGCGGGCGTGGACCGCGCGCTCCGGGATGCGCTCGTGGTCGAAGTGCATGATCTTCTCGCGTAGGTGGTGGTCCTGAAGCAGGACCGGGCCGCGACGACCGGCCTTGAGCGAGTGATCGGTGTCGGACAGGCGCGCGCCCTGGGCGGTGGTGAGGAACTGGCCCTGCTGACGCATGACCTCCTCGCGGGCGGTGACCGAGCCGGGCGGCTCCGCGCCGGTCGGGCCGTACGGGGTCGCGCCCTTCTGGTCGGCCTTCGGCGGCAGCGGGCTGGTGGGCTCGGTGGGCTCGGCGACGGTCGGCGGTCGCGATCCCGGCGTACCGGGGACGACGTCGGCGCTGCCGGCCAGGTCGTCGGCGAACTGTTCGGCCTTGTCGACGAGCTTCTCGGCCGCGGATCGGGCGGCAGACTTGGAGTCGGACTTCTTGTCGGGCATCGGCACTCCTTCGGGATGAGAATCGTTCTGGGTGCACTGGCTTTTCCGGCCGTGCGGGCGATTCTGCTCCTCTGGCGGAGGTCCGCAACCTGTCGCGCGACCACGCGGACCGACGTAAACTTCGCGCCTCCGGGGCCGGCGGCCGTCGTGGTTCCGGCGACCGTCGGGTCAGCCCGTCCCTGGTGCGAGGGCGCCGGTCAGGAAGTGCGACGCCCGGGCACTGTTGAGCGTGATGTCGTAGTCCGGCGACTCACGCCAGTAGCGGATCACCGAGATGTAGGTGGAGCCGACCATCTGGGCGAGGAAGCGCAGCGGCAGGTCCTCGCGCACCTCCCCGGCGGCCACTCCCGGGGTCAGAAGTCGCACCAGGGTGGAGGTCAGCTGCTCGGTGCGGGCGGCGCTGACGGCGGGGACGGCGAGTTCACGCTCGAGCTCGCCGGTCAGCGAGGCGAAGTAGACCGGCGCGGCGGCGGCGGTGGCGGCGACGTCCGCGAACAAGCGATCGAGCCGACCCGCGGTGGTCAGCGGCTCGGACAGTAGGTCGTCGACAAGGAGTCCGAGTGTGGCCACGTGGGCGTCGTGGAGAGCGATGACGATGCCGTGCTTGTTCCGGAAGTAGTTGAAGAACGTCGCGCGGGAGACGCCGGCCGCCTCGGCGATCTCCTCCGCCGTGGTCTCGGCGACCCCGCGTTCGGCGAAGAGCTGACGGGCGGCCTGCAGCAGGCTCGTGCGGACCGCGTGTTTGTTGTGCGCGCGCCGGGAGGAGTCGGGCGGCGGTTCGGTGTCGATAAGCGGCCACGTCTGCATCTGTCGTCTCGTCCCCTCATCAGCGGCTCGGCGGCCCGGCGGCTCGCAGTGCGCCGGGACCCACGATATCCGTCGGCTGAAAACCTAGACACGAGTCTATCTTTATGGTGTGATCTACCTCACCGCCCCGGATGAAGGGAGTGTCACCGGAAGAAGGAACGACGGGCATGAGCCAGGACGTGACGGCGGACGACGTCAAGAGCGACATCATCACCTCGACCACCGACCTCGTCGAGGTCCGGGCCCGACTGGAGACGTGGCTGGCCGAGCGGGTGGGCAGCACGGGACCGGTCCGCGTGACGTCGATCCGGCGCCCCGAGAGCTCGGGCATGTCGAGCATCTCCGTCCTGTTCGACGCCGAGTGGACCACGGACGGGCGGGCGAGCGCGCGGAGTTGGTGGCCCGACTCGCGCCGGAGGCCTCCTCGTTCCCGGTGTTCCCCGACTACGACCTGACCGGGCAGGCCGCCGTGATGCGCGCCGTCCGGGAGCGGACCGACCTGCCGGTGCCCGGCGTCCGCTGGGTCGAGGACTCCCCCGAGGTCCTGGGCGTGCCCTTCCTGGTGATGGACCGTGTCTCCGACCGGGTGCCCGTCGACAACCCGCCGTACGTGTTCGGCGGCTGGGTGGTGGAGGAGCTGGACGAGACCGGCCGGGCGCGGTTGCGCGACGTGAGCGTGGAGGTCCTGGCCCGGGTTCACGGCACACCGGAGCCACGGACCGCGCTCGGTGACGCCGCGCCGGCTGCCGGCCTCGACAGTCTCCGGGCCCACGTGGAGAACGAGCGCGCCTGCTACGAGTGGACCCGACGAGAAGACGGTCTCCGGATCCCGGTCCCGGAGAAGGCGTTCGACTGGATCGAGGCCAACTGGCCCGCCGAGCTGTCGCCCGACGTGTTGTGCTGGGGTGACGCGCGGATCGGCAACATCATGTTCGACGGGGGTCGAACCCGCCACCGTGCTCGACTGGGAGTCGGCCACGCTCGCTCCGCCGGAGCTCGACCTGGGCTGGTTCCTGTTCTTCCACGACATGTTCCAGGAGATCGCCGAGCAGTGGGACTTCCCCGGCCTGCCCGACCTGTTCCCCCACGACGCGGTGGTCGCCCGGTACGAGGAGCTCACCGGGTCACCGGTTCGCGAGCTGGAGTTCTTCCGCACCTACGCCGCCTTGCGCCACGGCATCGTGATGTCGCAGATCGAGCGCCGCCGCGTCCACTTCGGCGAGGTCGAGGCGCACGAGAACCCGGACGAGTACGTCCTGCACCACGCCATGCTCGCGAGGATGATCGCCGACTGACACCCGGTACGAACCACCCCACTCGACCGCCACACAGCACCGACCCCCTGCACCGACCCGCACCACCGCCCCAGAGAGCTCCCAGGAGAGTCCATGACGATCAAGCCCGCGCCACTCGACGAGTACCCGGTCCACCAGTCCCCGCTGTCGATGGCGCAGGTCGCCACGAGTGACCGCAACTTCTACGACCGCTACTACTTCAACGCCCATGACCGGACCGGGGACGTCTACCTCGTCACCGGCCTCGGTGTGTACCCGAATCTCGGCGTGATCGACGCCTTCGCCACCGTCCGGCAGGGCGACCGGCAGCGCTCGGTCCGCTTCTCCGACGCCAGCGACGAGCGGTCCCTCGACTCGGTCGTGGGTGGGTACCGCGTCGAGGTGATCGAGCCGCTGCGAACCGTCCGCCTGGTCTGCGAGCACGAGGACCTCTCGTTCGACCTCACCTGGCACGGATCGTTCGAGGCGGTCCTCGAGGAGCGGCACATGCTGCTCGACGGGCCCCGGCCGATCCTCGATGCGACGCGCTTCGCCCAGGTGGGCAGCTGGTCCGGCACGCTCACCGCCGAGGGCACCGACTTCACCGTGGATCCCGACGTGTGGATGGGCAGCCGCGACCGCTCCTGGGGCATTCGTCCCAGCGGCGACCCGGAGCCCAAGGGTCGCTCGGCCGACGAGCCGCGTGAGGGCCACTGGTGGACGTACGTCCCGCTGCGGTTCGACGACTACGCGCTGATGATCATCATGCAGGAGAGCCCGGACGGTCACCGCACCCTGAGCCACGCCACCCGCACGTGGAAGGACGGCCGGGTCGAGCAGCTGGGCTGGCCGCGCGTGGAGATCGACTACCGCAGCGGTACCCGGCACCCCGAGACCGCGCGGATCCACCTCACCACGCCCACCGGCGAGCCGGTGGTGGTGGGGGTGGAGACCCTCGGCTACATCCCACTGAGCATGGGATCCGGATACGTGGGCGACCCGGACTGGCAGCACGGCCAGTGGAAGGGGCGCGGCTGGAGCCTGTCCACGGCCTACGACCTCGCGGATCCCGACGTGCAGGCGTTCATGCCGTACCAGACCATCGATCACATCGCCCGGGCCACGTGTGACGGCGCGGAGGGCTGGGGCATGTTCGAACACGGCGTGCTGGGCCGCCACGATCCGAGTGGCTTCGTGGGCTGGACCGACCTCGCCCCGTGATGTGACCTGAGAAGTCTTGAAAAGGCTTTAACATCGAGGTCATGACCCAGGGCTCGCCGACCGCCGCTCCCTTCGACCGGGCGCACCTGCCGTACCCGGTCGTGCTGGCGGCGGGCTGGTCGGCGTGCCTGCTGCTCATCGCGGGCGGCGGGTGGCTCGTCGGGCAGGCGGTCGGTCGGCTGTCGGTGATCATCGCGCCCCTGGCGATCGCGGTGCTGCTCGCGGCCATGCTCCGCCCGATGGTGGACCGCATCCCGGAGCGGGTCCCGCGGGCGGCCGCGGCCCTCGTCGTCGTCGTCGGGGTCCTCGCGGTCATCCTCGCCGCGCTCGCGGCGGTCACCACCCAGCTCGCGACCGGCGTGCCCCGCATGCGGGACCAGATCTCCTCCGGCACCGACGCCGCCCTGCGGTGGCTCGAGGACGGCCCGCTGCACCTCACCGCGGACCGACTGCAGGAGGCCGTCGCCCAGGCCCGCACGTGGATCGAGTCGAACTCCGAGGCGGTCGCGGCCGGCGCGGTCCAGTTCGGACACACGGCCGTGGACGCCGTGGCGGGCGTGCTCATCTGCCTTGTGTCGCTGTTCTTCTTCCTCTACCACGGCGAGAAACTCTGGGAGTTCTTCGTCCGGTGGCTGCCGCGGGCGAGCCGCGAGCACGTCGACACCGCGTTCCGCCGTGGCTGGGGCAGCCTCGGCGCCTACACCCGCACGCAGCTCACCGTGGCCGCGATCAACGCCGCCGGGGTCGGTCTGGGCGCGCTGCTGCTGCGCGTGCCGTTCGTGATCCCCATCGTCGTGGTGGTGTTCCTCGCGTCGTTCGTGCCCATCGTCGGCACCCTCGTCGCCGGGGTGATCCCCACGGTCCTGGCGCTGGTCGAGCGGGGGCCGGCGATCGCGGTCGCGATGCTGGCGATCGTCGTGGTCGTCCACCAGCTCGAGTCGCACGTGCTCCAGCCGCTGCTGATGGGCCACGCCGTGGCGCTGCACCCGCTGGCGGTGATCCTCGTGGTCACGGCCGGTACGTACCTGTTCGGTGTCGTGGGCGCGCTGTTCGCGGTGCCGGTCACGGCGATGGCCAACACCGTCGTGCGCCACCTCGCGGCCCGGGGCGGCGCGGACGGCGGCAGCGCGGCCCGGGGCGGCCCGGACGGCGGTGGTTCGGCTGGTGGCGGCGAGGACCTCGGGCCGGGCCTGGTGCCCGGGCGCGACGAGGTGTCCGGACCCGACAGCGCTGCTCACCCCGCCGGGGACGACGACGAGGTGCGCCTCCACGACCACGACGGCGAGACCGTTCCCGCCGAACCGGCCGCGAGGACCGGCGGCCATGCGCCGCGGTGACGGGCGGGCCGCTGCTCGGACCCCCGGCGTGGTGGTCGTGCGCTCGAGTGTCGTGCCCGCGCCCCGGGACCAGGTGTGGGCGCGGGTCGTCACCGCCGACGGCGTCGCGGACGAGTTCGGCCCGCTGCTGACGATGCGGTTCCCCAGGTCGCTGCGGGGGGCGACGATCGCGGACCTCCCGCTCGGTCGCCCGGCGGGGCGGGCGTGGATCCTGCTGGTGGGGATCGTCCCGGTCGAGTTCGACGACCTGGTGATCACCGGGATGGAGGCGCCGCGCTACTTCCAGGAACGCTCGAGCCTGGGGTCGTGCCGCGTGTGGGAGCACCGCCGGGAGCTCGATGACCTGCCCGACGGCTCGACCCGGGTGACCGACACCCTGCGGGCCGAACCCCGGACGGTGCTGCCGGGACCGGTGGTTCGGATGGTGGTCGGTGCGCTGTTCAGGCATCGTCACCGGCGGCTGATCCGGAAGTTTTCGGCCCAGATGTGACACGGGGAACTGCGTGAACGTCCCCGCGGGGCGCACAATGACGGTAGGTGCTCCCTGCGACGAGATACGGCGCGGGAGGCCGTCCCCGAGGGGGAATCACTATGCAGACCGCGACACTTCACGGACGAGAGCTGGCCTACCGCGAGGCGGGTGCCGGCGAGGGCAAGCCGACGATCCTGCTCATCCACGGCATGGCCGGCAGCTCGACCACCTGGCGCGAACTCATCCCGCGCCTGGACGCCCACTTCCACGTCATCGCCCCGGACCTGCCCGGTCACGGGGAGAGTTCACTCGACTTCGACGACTACTCGCTCGGCGCGATGGCCTCGGCCCTGCGCGACCTGTTGGTGGTCAAGGGCATCAAGCGATGCACGGTCATCGGGCAATCGCTCGGCGGCGGCGTCGCCATGCAGTTCGTCTACCAGTACCCCGAGTACTGCGAGCGGATTGTCCTGATCGGCAGCGGCGGCTTGGGCAAGGAGGTCAACTGGATCCTCCGGGCGCTGGCCGTCCCCGGCGCCGAACTCCTGCTGACGATCGGCGCGGCCCCGGTCTTCGTGAACGCCGGGAACTCGGTGGGGCGCTTCTTCTCCGGCCTGGGGATCCGGGCCGACGCGATCACCGAGTCCTGGATGGTGTACGACTCGCTCAGTAGGCCCGGTCACCGCAGGACGTTCTTCAAGACGCTGCGCGCGGTCGTGGACAACAAGGGGCAGGCGGTGTCGGCGGCCAACCGGCTGCACCTGGCCGGGCGATTGCCGTTCCAGTTGATCTGGGGCGACCGCGACCCGATCATCCCCATGTCCCACGGGCACGCCACCCACGAGGCGATCCCCGGTAGTCGCCTGGCGATCGTCGAGCGGACCGGCCACTACCCGCACGTCGAGGACCCGGCGGCCGTCGAGCGGATCATCGTGGGGTTCATGACCGAGACGCAGCCGGGGCACATCGACCCCGAGACGCTGGGAGACCTCGTGGCGGCGGGGGCCCATCCGCCGGAGCCCCAGCAGCCGGAGCACCACAGCTGACGGCCCGGGCGGGCAGAAAGGACTCGGCCCCGGCTCCCTCGAGGGGGGCCGGGGCCGAGTCGGATGGCGATGCGGTCAGCGGCTGGTCGCAGCCGCCGCGCGAGTCGCTATCAGGAGCCGAACGCGGGCAGCTCGGTGTCGTCGGCGGTCTCGCCGCCCTCGGCGTCACCGCCGGCCAGCGAGCCGAGGAGCTCGGCCGAGCCGGCATCCGCGGTCTCGTCGTCATCGCCCGGGATCTCGGCGTCGATGCCGCGGAGGATGTCGATGGCGCCGGAGATGTCACCGGAGAACGCGGCCGCGACGGCGGCGGTGGCGTTGGCCTCGCACGCCTCGCCGCTCAGGCCGGGCACCACGCCCTCGGCGGAGCCGAGGAAGTCGTAGGCGGAGATGGTGCCGCACAGCTGCTCGGCGATGGCGGAGACCTCGGCGGGGGTCTCGACCTCGTCGAGCGCGTCGTCAAGCGCGTCGTCGGTGGTCTCGGTCTGGGTGGTGTCGGCGCCCTGCGTCGGGTCGGTCGGCTCCTGGGCGGCGGCGAGGCCGGCACCGGCAAAGGACAGGGCGGCAGCGGAACCGATCACGGCGATGGTCTTCTTCATGGGGATCACACCTTTCCATCGGGTTCCGGGGGATCTCCCCGGCGATACGGCGGTAACCGTAACGGCCACCCGCGCGGACTTGCTGTGGCCCGCATCACAGTCGGGTCGGCGCAGTCTGGTGGTCTGCCCACTTACGCAGCGGGAACAGCGCTCCCGCGAATTCTTCTTCATACACCCACCAGCCCCGGTTCGCGTTTGCCGGACCGGGCGAATTCGGGGAGTCTTAGCGCATGAGTGGAACCGCCGAGATCTATGACGCCGTCCTCGACCCGGGCAAGTTGGACCTGCTCCGGGCCTGGGTCCGCCACCAGGAGTGGTTCGACGGCGACCCGGAGGGCCTCGAGCAGGTGACCGCCTACCGGTTCGTCGATCCCGCCGGCGAGGTCGGGATGGAGTCGTTCCTCCTCACCGACGGTGCCCGCACCTTCCACGTGCCCGTGACCTACCGCGGGTCCGAGCTCGACGACTCCGGTGACGCACTGGTCGGCGAGATGGAGCACTCTGTACTCGGCCGCCGCTGGGTCTACGACGCCTCCGCGGATCCGGTCTACGTCGCCGAGGTCCGCCGGGTGATCAGCCACCGCGACGCCGCGGCCGACCATCTGCAGGTGGAGGACGGCACGATCACGCCGTCGCCGGTCAACATCCGCGGCGGTGGCGACGGGATCACCCAGGGCTCCAACGCGGTTCTGCACGTCATCCGGGTCGTGTCCGAGGAGAACGACGCGGAGGCCGACCGCCCGCTCATCGGATCGCCGGGCACGCTCAGCGCGACCTGGCAGGACGCGGACGGTTCGCACACCGCGGTCCTCGCCGTCGTCTCCTAGGGTCTCCGGCCCCGCCCGGCCCGGCCCCGCCCCCGAAACGGAACGCTCGCCCCGGCAATTGCCGGGGCGAGCGTGCACTATGTGGGGCGGGGCCGATCGGTGACGGGGCCCTGGTGCCGTGGCGGGCGAGTGGTCAGGCGCTCTTGATCGCCGAGACCTCGATCTCCAGGGTGACCTTCTCGGAGACCAGCACGCCGCCGGTCTCGAGCGCGGCGTTCCAGGTGAGGTCGAAGTCGCTGCGGTTGATGACCGTGGTGCCCTCGAAGCCCGCGCGCTGGTTGCCGAACGGGTCGGTGGCGGTGCCCTCGTACTTGAACGGGATGGTCACGGACTTGGTGGTGCCCTTGATGGTGAGGTCGCCGGTCACGTCCACGCCGCCCGAGCCGTTGGCGGCGATCTTCGTGGAGGTGAACGTGATCTCCGGGTACGTCTCCATGTCGAAGAAGTCGTTGGACTTGAGGTGGCCGTCGCGATCGGCGTTGCGGGTGTCGATCGAGGAGGCGTTGATGGTGACCTGGGCGGTGGCGCCCTCGATGCCTTCGGCGGGCACGGTGACGGTGCCCGTGAAGTCGTTGAACGAGCCGCGGACCTTGGTGATCATCGCGTGGCGGGTGACGAAGCCCAGGCGAGTGTGGGTGTCGTCGAGGGTCCAGGTGCCGGTGAGGTCGGTGAGTTTGGCGGTCATGGTGACTCCTTCGGGTGGGGTTGCCCGGCCGGCGGGGCCGAGCACTTAACTGTTGTGTCACCCAATATAGGCCGACCTCTATGACATGTCAACAACCATGGGGAAGTCGCCCGCGGAACCGTGCGCCGACACCGCCGACGCACGTGACGCCGCGGGTCAGCCCACGTGCCTCTCGAGGAAGTGCAGCGCGTGCTCGACGGCCCGGTCGTGGCACGGCCGGCCGGCGAAGAGGTCGAAGTGGTCGCCCGGGTAGTGCCGGACCTCGGCGCGCGCGGCGAAGGCGGCCGTCGCGGCGGCGTGCGGTGGGGCGCTGCGGTCGAGGTCGGCGATCTGGACCAGCACGGGGACGACGACGAGGTCTTCCGTGTGCCGGCCGGGCCGGAACGAGCCCAGCTCGGTGCCGATGGAGGCGCCCACCTCGTTGCGCCAGGTCGGCCCGGCGACGGAGGTGTAGGCCTCCTCGTACCCGTCAAGGGACAGTAGCGCGCTCGAGCCGGGCGGGCCGACGAGGGGGAGCAGCGGTTCGGGGCGTCCCGTCGCCGCCACGGCCTTGGCGGCGATCGCGGTCCCCGTCGCCCGCAGGAGCGAGGCGGGCGTGTGCTGGCGGGCCGCGGCCAGTGCGGCGGCCCGCCCGTCGACCAGGGGGATCATGGAGATGACGGCCGCGATGTCGTCGCGGCCCCGGGCCACCTCCAGGACGTGACCGCCCGCGAGGGAGCAGCCCCACAGCACGATGCGCGTCGGGTCGACGCCGGGTTGGGCGGCCGCGGCGGCGATGGCGGCCCGGTAGTCGTCCTGCTGGCGGGCGGGGGAGACGACCTGGCGGGGCTGGCCGTCGGAGCGCCCGAAGCCTCGGTAATCGAAGACGAGCGCGGCGTACCCGGCGGCCGCGAACGCCTCGGCGAACGGCATGAGGCCGGAGTCCGCGGTACCGCCCAGCCCGTGGGCCAGCACCACGCAGGGGCTGCCCGCCTCACTGGCACGGGCGGCATCACCGGCGCTCTCCGCCCCGCCGGCGGCGGGCAGGAACCAGCCGCGACACTCGGCGGCGTCCGGCCCCGATCCGGACCGGAAGACGATGTCGACGGGGCTGGTCATGCGGTTCTCCCTGGGTCTGCCGCGGCGTCCACCGCGGGGTCGGGTCGGCCGTACACCGAGCGGACCCACATGTCGGTGGCGACGGTGAGCAGCGGCTCGCGGGGGCCGTCGGTGTCGTAGGCCAACTGCTCGAGCACGGTCTCGTTGATGTGGATCAGCCCCAGGGCGAGTGCCTCGGGATCCACGCCGTCCGGCGCCCGACCGGCCGTGCGCTCGGTGCGCAGGAACTCGGCGATCGGGGCGGCCAGCGTCCGGCGGCCCTCGTTCCACAGCGCCCGGGTCTGTTCGTGCTTGCTGCGGGCGGTGAGCAGGGCCCGGTAGATGTGGGCGTTCTCCAACACGCGGTCGGTCAGCTTCTCGAGGGCCCCGGCCACGCGCGTGCGGAAGTCTCCCTCGCCGCCCACGATCGTCTCGACCGCCGCGCGGGCCTCGTCCTGTACCGCGGCCAGCAGGACGCCCACGGCGGCGGCCTTGGAGTCGAAGTAGAAGTAGAACGCGGACCTGGTGATCCCCGCGGACACGGTGAGGTCGGCCACCGAGATGTCGTCCAGGGCCGTGGTGCGCAGTCGGTCGTCGAGCGCGGCGAGCAGGGCCTCGCGGCGCCGGTCGCCGCGCGGGGAGGTGGTCGCCGAGGGGGCGGCCGGCGTCATGCCGTCACCCGGGCACGCAGGGCGGCGCCGCGCTCGCGGGCGCGCTCGAGACCGTGGGGGATCTCCCGGGTGCGCAGGTCGCGTTCGTAGAGGAAGTAGTCGACCTGCTGCTGGTGGCGGGGTGTGTCGAGCATGTGGCCGATGTACTTCTTCTCGTCCTCCACGATCACCCGCTCCATCTCCGCCACCGGCGGGGTGCGGTACAGGCCGGCCGCCCACGCCGCCACCAGCCGGGCCTGGGCCTCGACGAACGGGAACAGGGTCGGGGTGGACTGGGCGAAGCCGACAAAGGCGAGGTCCTCGATGCCCGGGGTGAACATCCGCTTGTAGAGCGGGACGTGGTTGTGGGCGTCGGCGCTGAGGAAGTCCCGGTCGAAGAACGGGAACGTGGTGTTGTACCCGGTGGCCTGGATGATCACGTCGAACTCGCCGCTGGTGCCGTCGGTGAAGTGCACCGTCCGGCCGTCGAGCCGGGCGATGTCCCCCTTGGCGACGACGTCCCCGGACCCCAGCCGCAGCGGCAGTTCGACCGACTGCGTGGGGTGGGCCTCGAAGAACTTGTGGTTGGGGGTCGGCAGGCCGTACTCCTCCGGCCGGCCGGCCGACATCGGCTGCATCGCCTGGATGGCCTTGCGCTGCCACGAGTACGGGATGTACGGGAAGGTCGCGAAGTACTTGTCGGCCGGCTTGCCGGCGATGTACTTGGGCACGATCCACGCACCCGACCGGGTGGACAGCGTCACCTCGTTGCGCATGACCTTGGACGACAGTTCCACCACGATGTCCGCGGCGCTGTTGCCGAGGCCCACCACGAGGATCTTCTTGTCCATGAGGTGCAGCGGATCCCACGGGTCGACGTAGGCGTGGGAGTGGATCATCTCCCCGGTGAACTCGCCGGGGAAATCGGCGAAGCGCGGGTCCCAGTGGTGTCCGTTGCCCACGACGAGCCCGTCGAAGTGGAGGGTCTCGGTCTCGCCGGCCCCGGCCTGTGCGGCCGACCCGGTGCGCGACGTGGTCAGTTCCCACCCGCCGTCCGGCAGGCGCTCGGCATGCTCGACCCGTGTCTCGAACTCGATGGACGGCAGCAGGCCGAACGCCTTGGCGTAGTCGTCCAGGTACTGCTTGATCTGGCTGTGGTGGGGGAAGTCCGGGAACTCCTCCGGCATCGGGAAGTCCCGGAAGCTCAGCTGGTGCTTGGAGGTGTCGATGTGCAGCGAGCGGTAGGCACTCGAGCTGCCGTTGGGGTTGTCGAACGCCCAGTTCCCGCCGATCCGGTCCGACGCCTCGAAGCACACCGCGTCAATCCCGTAGTCGCGGAGCATCTTCAGCGTCGTCAGGCCGCTGATGCCCGCGCCGATCACGGCGATTGTGCAGGTCGATGTCATGCGAACCCCTTCGGCGGATCCCTCGGCGAGGCAGACTCGCCGACAAGAAAGCTATGGCGCGGATCACACTATGGCCCGTGTTGACGGTCGTCAACAGCTTCCTCCGGCCTGGCGAACCACCCCGCCGAGGCCGGCCGTCAACCCTACTGGAGGCCCCGTGGACCCGGATCGCACACACGTCCCCACCCCTGACCGCGAAAGCACCTCGGACGGTTCCGATGTGGCCGCCCGCGGCCGGTCCGCCGTCGTGGTGGGCGGGGCGTCGGGGATCGGATGGGCCACCGCCCGCGCGCTCGCCGCCGGGAGGTGGCAGGTCACGATCGGCGACCTCGACGCCGAGCTGGCCGCCGCCCGCGCCGCCGAGCTCGGCCCCGCGCACCGGGCCGGCGCCGTCGACGTGACCGACGAGGCGTCGGTCGAGGCGCTGTTCGCCGGGACCGCCCCGGACCTGGTGGTCACCACCGCCGGCGTCAGCACGCTGGGTCTGGTCACGGACCACGACGCCGCCGAGTTCCGCCGGGTCGTCGACGTGTGTCTGACCGGCGCGTTCCTGGTGTTCAAGCACGGCGGCCGAGCGGTCCGGGACGGCGGCTCGATGGTCGCGATCGCCTCGCTCAACGCGCGGCAGCCCGGCCGGGGGATGGCGGCCTACTGTGCCGCCAAGGCGGGCCTGGTGATGCTCGCCCAGGTCGCGGCCCTCGAGCTGGGCGAGCGGGGGGTGCGGGTCAACACCGTCTCGCCGGGCTTCCTCGTCACCCCGCTCACCGAGCCCGTCCTGCAGATCCCCGGCCTGGCCGAGGAGTACGCCGAGAACTCCGCGATCGCCCACCGGGGGACCGCCGAGGACGTCGCCCGCGCCGTGCTCCACCTCGCCGCGGCGGACTGGATGACGGCGGAGGACCTGGCGATCGACGGTGGCGCCCAGCTGCGCCGCTACCCGGACGTGCTCGGGCTGGCGACCAGGGCGTTCGCGTGACCGCGCCCAGGTCGGCGAGCGCCCTCCATGGCCCGCGGCTGGCCGGGGCGTCGGCCGTCGTCACCGGCGGCGGGTCCGGGATCGGCGCGGCCCTCTGCCGTGCCCTCGTGGCGGCCGGCGCGCACGTGGTGGTGGCGGACATCGACCTCGCCGCCGCGCGTCGGGTCGCCGAGGAGGTGACGACGACGAGGTCCGGCCCCGGCGCCGGGTCGGCAGGGGCGGGGAGTGCCGAACCGGCGCACCTCGACGTCACCGATGCCGCAGCGGTGGCCGCCCTCGTCGAGGAGGTGGTCTCCACCCGGGGCGGGCTGGACCTGATGTTCGCCAACGCCGGCATCACCTGGGGTGGCGACACCGACAAGCTGACCCTGGAGCAGTGGAACGCGATCATCGACGTCAACGTCCGTGGGGTGGTCCACTGCGTGCACGCCGCGTACCCGCACATGATCGACCGCGGGGCCGGCGCGATCGTGCTCACCGCGTCGATGGGCGGGTTGTGCCCGGCGGGGCTCATCACCAGCTACGCGATGACCAAGCACGCGGTCGTCGGGCTCGGGCTGTCGCTGCGCGCCGAGGCCGCCGGTCACGGGGTCGGCGTGACCGTGGTGTGCCCGGCGGCGGTCGACACCGCGATCCTCGACAAGGGTGAACTCGACGGCTTCGACGGTCGGCATTTCTACCTCGACGGCCAGGGGGTGCGTCGGCCGCTGGACCCCGACCGGTTGGCGGCGAGCGTGCTCGACGGCGTCGCCCGCAACCGTGCTCTCGTGATCGAGCCCGCCCGCGCCCGGGCCACGTGGCGGCTGCAGCGACTCGCGCCCGGGGTGATGGACCGGATGATCGCCCGGTACGTCCGCGCCTCCCGCGCCCGGGCGGCACACCCCGCCATGTAGATGACGGATCAACTATGCTGACCGCATGAACTCGTCAGCCTCCGCACACGACCCCGCGACGCCCACCTCGTCGTCGTCGCCCTCCACCCACGACGCCACCCACGGTGACCCCTCCACTCAGGATGTCGCCTTCGGCCTCGACACCTTCGGCGACGTCACCGTCGACCGCGGCGGTCGGCCCGTCCACCACGCGCAGGTCCTGCGCGACGTCGTGGAGCAGGCCGTCCTCGCCGATCAGGTGGGCGTCGACGCGTTCGGCATCGGCGAGCACCACCGCCCCGATTTCGCCGTCTCCGCCCCGGACGTCCTGCTGGCCGGCATCGCCACCCGCACCGAGCGCATCACGCTGGGCTCGGCGGTCACGGTCCTCTCGAGCGACGACCCCATCCGCGTCTTCCAGCGCTTCGCCACCATCGACGCCCTGTCGAACGGGCGGGCCGAGGTCGTGCTGGGGCGCGGGTCCTTCACCGAGTCGTTCCCGCTGTTCGGCCTCGATCTCGCCCGGTACGAGCAGCTGTTCAGCGAGAAGCTCGACTTGTTCGCCGCGCTGCTGCCCGAGGGGCCGGTGACGTGGTCCGGTGAGTTGCGTCCGCCGCTGGTCGACCAGCACGTCTACCCCAAGACCGAGCACGGGCTGAACGCGTGGATCGCCGTCGGCGGCAGCCCGGAATCCGTGGTGCGCGCGGCCCGCTACCGGATGCCGCTCATGCTCGCGATCATCGGCGGCCCCGCCGGCCGGTTCGCCCCCTTCGCCGACCTGTACCGCGAGGCCAATGCCCAGTTCGCGGGCGCCGGGGCGGCTGGTGGGGGGACGGCTGGTGGGGGAACGGCCGCCCCGCGCCTGCCGATCGCCGTCCACTCGCCCGGCTTCGTCGCCGAGACCGACGCCCGGGCCGCCGAGCTGTCCGCGCGGCACTGGCTGGTCAACCGCAACCAGATCGGCCGCGAGCGCGGCTGGGGCGACGCGACCGAGGCCGACTTCCACCGCGAGGTCCGCTCGGGCGCCATGTACGTCGGGTCCCCCGAGACCGTCGCGCAGAAGATCGCCACCACCGTCCGCACGCTGGGCCTGGACCGCTTCGACCTCAAGTACGCCAGCGGCCCGACCCCGCACGACGACCTCATGACCTCCATCGACCTCTACGGCCGCAAGGTCATCCCGCGCGTGCGGGAGTTGCTCGCCGAGGCCGGGTACACCGCGGGTGTGCCGCAGACGGTCTCGAGGGTGTGACGGTGGCGTGTGACGTGGGTCTGTGACCCAGGTATCGCCGGGGCTCACCGATCTGCACGACGGGGCCCGGCGGGATTACGGTGATGCCATGCTGTTCGCGTTCTCCGTCGCCCCCACGTCCACCGCGGACGACTCGGCATCCGTGAGTCGCGCGGTCGCGGAAGCCGTCCGCGTGGTCCGCGACTCCGGCCTGCCGTACGAGACCACCTCGATGTTCACCACCATCGAGGGCGAGTGGGACGAGGTCATGCCCGTTATCCGCGCCGCCACGGACGCCGTGCTGGCCGTGGCGCCGCGCGTGAGCCTGGTGCTCAAGGCGGACCTGCGGCCCGGCCGATCGGGGGAGCTGCGCGGCAAGGTGGAGCGGGTCGAGCGCCACCTCGCGGGTGGCCGGGAGTCCGACGACGACGAGGGGGGCCGCGCGTGACCTCTCCCCACCCGTTCAACGGGATCGCGGACCGGGCGGAGTCGGCCATCGATCACGTGGCGCGGTCACGGGGTCGGACGGCGGTGGCGTACGTCGCGGCCACCGTGCTCGGCGGGCTCGGTGCGCTCGTGGTGGTGGTTGTGCAGGTGCTCTCCGGCCGGGCCGCGATGTTGGACGTGCTGTTGTGGCTCGCGATGGCGGTCATGCTGTTCGGCGCTGCGGCGCACCGCTGGTGGCTCGGCGGGCGCAACGAGGAACGCTCCCGCCGGATCGCGGCGTCGATCCGCCCCGAGCAGATCGCCGCGGCGATGCGCGGTTCCTCCGGGGAGATCGACGCGGTGCGCCGCCTGCGGGTCGCCCACCCCGGCCTCGGGCTGCGTGACGCCTACGAGCTCTACCAGCACCACTCCCGCGAGCTGCGCTGACGTCGCTGGGCCCGGCCGCGGTGCCCGGACGGAGGGTCCGGCCGCGGGGCCCGGACGCTCAGCACCCCCCGGCGCCGCCGAGGGCCCCGGCGACGATCGCGTGCGTCCGCGCGTCGACTGCCATCCCCCCGTGCGAATTCGGTCGGCCCCCGCACGCGTCCTCGGGAACGACCCACCGCGCGCCCGGGCCGGGGACGAAGCTGCGCTCGGGCGGGAGCAGGTGGTCGCCGCGCGTGGCGATGAGCGTGTAGCCGACGCCGGGCAGGAACGGGGTGCGGTCGAGCCCGTACCAGGCGGCGATCATCGGGCTGCCCGGGGACAGTTCGGCCAGTCCCCGCAGGTTCGCGGCCCACAGGCCCAGAGCCGCGACCTCGCGCGGCAGCTGGTTCGGGATGAGGCCGCTGTTGTCGGCGCCCCAGTACCCGCCCACGGAGACCACGCGGTTCACCGCGCCCGGCCGCAGCACCTTGGTGGTGTACCCGGCGATCGCGGCGCCCTGCGAGTAACCGACCAGGTCCACCTGCTCGGCCCCGGTCACCGCGCGTACGTGGTCGATCACCCCGGCCAGTTGCGGTCCCGATGCGGCGACGATCGAGTCGAGCCCGCCGCGCGCCGGGTTGCCCGCGTAGGCGCCGAGGGTCGGGGCGATCACGCAGAAGCCCTGACGGCGTAGCGGATCGCCGAGGCGCGGCATCGTGTCGGCCCCGTTGTCGAAGGTCCCGTGGACGAGGATCACCGGCCGCGGATGCGCCACGGTGGGTCGGCAGGTCACGGGCGCGGCCGCGGCGGCGGGCGGACCGGGATCGCCGATCGGCCCGTTGATCCCGTTCAGGGCCTCGGTGACGTACGGCCCAAGCTCGCCGGTGGGGTCGAGGTCGCGCAGGTAGTCGCCGAGCGAGCCGAGCTGGACCTGCGCCCGGGCCGCCGGCGTGACCCGGTCCGCGACCCGGTCCGGCACCGGGCCCGCCCCGGTGGCGACGGGGATCGCCAGCACGAGCGCGGCGAGCGCGCCGGCCAGTCCGGTGCGGCGCGCTCGGCTTCTGCGGCTCGTGCGGTGCGCCGGGCGACGTCCGGCCGGGCGTGAGGGTGTGCGGGAACCGAGCATTTCAGACCCCCCGGGGCGTGACGGTCAGACCAGTATGCGTCCCGGACTCAGCGAGGGGAACCGCAGCGCCTCACGAAACCGCTGCGCCTCACGAAACCGGCGCGCCGCGCGACTACCCGGTGACCATCGCACGCCCCGTCTGCGGGGCGCCCGCACCCGGCAGCGACCACGAGGGCAGGATCGATACACATGAGGGCAGCGTTCGACGCCGCGGTGGACCGCCATGGTCCCACCGTGCTGCGGGTGTGCCGCGCGGTGCTCGGCCCGGGCCCTGACGCCGACGACGCCTGGTCCGAGACGTTCCTCTCGGCACTGAGGGCGTGGCCCGGGCTGCCCGAGGACACCGACGTCGAGGCCTGGCTCGTCCGGGTCGCGCACCGCCGGGCGGTGGACGTGGTGCGGCGTTCGGTCCGGGAGGCCGCACCGAGCGGGGCCGCCGACGACGTCGCCGTTCTCGACGCCCGCACACCACGTCCCGGGGGCGCGCGGGGAACGACGGGGGTCGACGACGACGAGGTCGGCGATCCGCGGATCTGGGATGCCGTCGCCGCCCTGCCCACCCGGCAGCGCATCTGTGTGGCCTACCGGTATCTGGGCGGGCTCCGCTATGCCGAGATCGCCGAGCTCACCGGCGGCACCGAGGCGGCGGCTCGCCGCGCGGCCGCGGACGGGATCGCCCGCCTGCGCACGACGCTCGAACCGCACGGTCACCTCGACCCGCACAGTCCCCTCGAACCGCGCCGTCCCCTCGAACCGCGCCGTGCTCTCGAACCGCACCGTCCCACGGAGGAGATGTCATGACCGACCCGATCCACGATCCGGCCGCGCACGACCCGGCGGCGCCCGATCCGGCAGCGGACGACCCTGCGATCTCCGAGGCCGGCGTGGCGTCGCTCCTGCGGTCCGCCCCCGCGGACACGACCCGACTGCGGGATCGCCTGGCCCGCGACGCCGAGCGCGAGGGCCTGGTCGACGTGGCCTACCGCAGCGTCGACACCCCGATCGGTGGGCTGCTGTTGGCCGCGTCCCCGGCCGGGTTGGTGTACGTGGCGTTCGAGGTGGAGGATTCCGGGGTGGTCCTCGAGATGTTGGCCGACCGGGTCGGACCCCGGATCCTCGGCGCGCCGACGGAGTCGCCGGTGCTCGACGCGGCCGCGGCCCAGATCGACCAGTACCTCGACGGCCGCCGCCGCGAGTTCGACCTGCCCCTCGACACCCGCCTCGCCCGCGGATTCCGTGGTGAGGTCCAACAGCATCTGGCCCGGGTCGGGTACGGGCGGACCGCGACCTACCGCGAGATCGCCGTCGAACTCGACCGGCCCGGCGCCGTCCGCGCGGTGGGGTCGGCCTGCGCGACCAATCCGCTGCCGCTGGTGTGGCCGTGTCACCGGATCCTGCGCTCGGACGGCGGACTGGGCGGCTACCGGGGCGGGCTCGCGGCCAAGCAGCGGCTCCTCGAGATGGAATCGGCGGCGTGACCGCGGCGCAGCTCCTCGGTCTGTTCGGCGTCTGGGCGATCGCGGTGGTCTCGCCGGGGCCCGACGTCGTCGTCGTCCTCCAACGTGCCCTCGCCGGACGGCGTCAGGGTCTCGCCACCGCGCTGGGGATCGTCACCGGCCTGACGGTGTGGCTCGCGGCCGCGTTCGCCGGAGTCGCGACCCTCGTGCGTGTGTACCCGCAGGTCATGACGGGTCTCCAGGTCGCCGGCGGGCTCCTGCTCGCGACCCTCGGCGTGCTCGGCCTGCGCGGCTGGTGGCGCTCGCGCCGTGCGACCCCACCGCCGGCCACCGCCGCACCCGCCACCACCGCCGCACCCACCACTCCACCACCGGATCCGCTACTCGAAATCGGGATCCGCTACCCGGATTCGGATAGCGGATCCCGAATCGGCGTAGCGGATTTGGTGCCGCGGGGGGATTTCACCCGCGGCCTGCTCACCAACCTCGCCAACCCCAAGGCCCTGGTGTTCTTCGGCGCGGTGCTCACCCCGTTCCTCCGCGAGGAGGTCTCGCCCGCGTGGTCGGTGGCCCTGGTCGCCGGGATGATCGCGGTCGCGCTCGCCTGGTTCGCCGGTCTCGCGACGGTCGCCTCGCACCGGGTGGTCAACGAGCGGGTCGGGCGGCTGCTGCCGTGGGTCGACGTCGTGGCCAGCACACTGTTCGTGGTGGTGGGGGTGGCGTTCGTGGCCACCGCGCTCGCGTAGGGCACACGCGGGCTAGGTTCTGCTCCATGGATTCTCAGGTCGACCGTCGCAGCTGGGTGCGCGTGGCCCTCGCGGTGTTCGCCGTGGGCTGGGGTGCCAACCAGTTCGCCCCGCTGCTGCATCTGTACCGCGCCGAGCTGGGCCTGTCGCAGTCCAGCGTCACCGCGATCTTCAGCGTCTACATCGTCGGCCTGCTGCCCACCCTGCTGGTGGCCGGCCGGTGGTCCGACCGCAACGGCCGCCGTGTGCTCATGCGGCCCGTCCTGGTCCTCTCGTTGCTGGCGACGCTGTTCATGCTGCTGGGGCCGCAGGATTCGCTGTGGCTGTACCTGGGTCGGTTCCTCGCCGGGCTGGCGTCCGGGGCCGCGTTCGGGGCCGGCAGCGCCTGGGTCCGCGAACTCTCCGCCGGCGGGCCGCCCGGCACCGGTGCGCGGCGCGCGGCCATCGCGCTGACCGGCGGGTTCGGGCTCAGCGGCCTGGCGGCGGGCATGGTCGGGGAGTTCGCCCCCGCCCCGCTCTTCTCGGCGTACCTTCCGCATCTGATCCTCGGCACGATCGCGCTGGTCGCGGCGTGGGGCGCCGCGGACCCGTACCAGCCGCACGACGGGCCGGAGGCCGCCCCGCTCATCCCCGCCACGGCCGGCACCCGCCGGTTCCTCCTCGGGGTCGCGCCGTGGGCCCCGCTGGTGTTCGGCTGCGCCAGCATGTCGTTCGCGGTGCTCGCCGACCTGCTGGGCGGGGACGCCTTCGGCCGGCCCACCCTGTACGCGGGCGTCATGGTGGGCGTCACGCTGGGCGCCGGGGTGCTGGTCCAACCCGCCGTCCGCAGGATCGCGGCCGCGTCACCGCCGTCCCGGCCGCCGGTCATGGGACTCGCCGCCGCCTCGCTCGGGATGGCCGCCGGAGCGTTGCTGGCCGCCTCGCCCGCACTCCCCGGCCGGGCCCTCTGGCTGCTGCCCGTCGCGGTCCTGCTCGGCGTGGGGTACGCCACGCTGCTGGTGGCGGGGCTGGTCGAGGTCGAGCTGCAGTCCGGACCGCGGGACCACGCCGGGCTCGTGGCCGTGTTCTACGTCCTGGCCTACCTCGGGATGGCCACGCCGTACGTGCTCGCCGAGCTCTCGCGCGCCGGCGGTCCGGTCCCGTGGATCGCCGGGCTGGCGGTGGTGTGCGCGCTGCTCATCCCGCTCACCCAGCGACAGCTACGCTAGCCGGCACGTCGAGGATCACCCCGAGTTGCGCAGGGCCGTGGCCAGACCGTTCATGGTCAGCTGGATGCCGGTTCGCACCGCCGGGTCGGAGTCCCCGGCGCGATAGCGGCGCAGCAACTCGACCTGCAGCACGTTGAGCGGTTCGAGGTAGGGGAAGCGATTGCGCACCGAGCGGGCCAGCGCCGGGTTGTCGTCCAACAGCGTCTCCTGCCCCATGATCTCCAGCAGCATCTCGCGGGTCAGCTCAAACTCGTCGGTGAGCACCCCGTGGATCCGCCTACCCACCTCGGCGTCCGGGACGAGTTCGGCGTAGCGACCGGCCAGCCCCATGTCCGCCTTGGCCATCACCTGCGCCATGTTGGACAGGGTCGTGCGCAGGAACGGCCAGTCGTCGTTCAGCCGCCGGAGCGTGGCCAGTCTCTCCCCGGCCGCCGCCTCGCCCTCGGCGTCGACCCACTGCCGCAGTGCGGTGCCCACGCCGAACCAGCCGGGCAGCATCACCCGCGACTGCGACCACGACAGCACCCACGGGATCGCCCGCAGATCCTCGACGCTCGACGTCTGCTTGCGGGAGGACGGCCTGGACCCGATGTTGAGTTCCCCGATCTCGGCGACCGGGGTGGAGGTGGTGAAGTACTCGATGAACCCTGGGTCGTCGTGCACCAGGGACGCGTACGCCGCCCGCCCGAGCCGCGCGAGCTCGGCCATCACCCCGTACGCCTCGCCGGCCCGTTCGCCCAGCCCCTCGACGTCGAGCAGCGAGGCCTCGAGCGTCGCCGCCACGAGCGCCTCGAGGTTGCGGCGCGCCCGGCGCGGCTCGGAGTACTTGGCTGAGATGACCTCGCCCTGTTCGGTGATCCGCAGCGCGCCCTGCACCGCGCCCGGTGGCTGCGCGAGGATTGCCTCGTAGGAGTTGCCGCCGCCCCGTCCGACGGCGCCGCCGCGGCCGTGGAAGTAGCGCAGGTGCACACCCGCCCGGGTCGCGGCCTCGGCGAGGTCGCGTTCGGCCTGGTAGAGGGCCCAGTTGGCGGCCAGGTACCCGCCGTCCTTGTTGGAGTCCGAGTAGCCGAGCATCACCTCCAGCACATCGCCCTGCGCCCGGATGAGCGCCCGGAACTGCGGGATCGCGAGCGCCGCGTCGAGGATGTCCGGCCCCGCCGCGAGGTCGTCGATCGTCTCCAGCAGCGGGATGAGTCGCACGCTCGAGCGCGGCTCGGCCGGGTCACCGGAGAACAATCCGACCTCGCGCAGCAGCACCGCGGGCTCGAGCAGGTCGGAGACCGTCCCGCACATGGACACGATGTAGTGCGGCACCACCTCCGGGCCGAGCAGGTCCACGGCCGCGGCGGCCGCCCGCATCACCCCGAGTTCCTTGGCCGCCAGCTCTGACAGCTCCGCGCGCGGGCCGAGCAGCGGCCGGTCGTGCGAGAGCTCGCGCAGCAGCAGTTCCACGCGGGCCTCCTCGTCCAGCGCCGAGTAGTCCTCGCTCACCCCGGCCAGGGCGAACAGCTCGGTGAGCACCTCCTCGTGCGACTCCGAGTTCTGCCGCATGTCGAGTGCTTGCAGGTGGAACCCGAACGTCCGTACTGCCCACCGCAGGTCCCGCAGACGCGGCGACCGCGCCAGGTCGCCACCGCAGGACCCGAGCGCGGCGTCGATGACATCCAGATCGGCCAGCATCTCCGCCGGGGAGGTGTAGGCCTCGTCGTCGTCGTGACCGATCGCGGGGGACGACGATCCGGGTGACGACGACGAGGACCTCACCCGCGCGGCGAGCCGACGGCGGACCACCCGCACGGCGCGGCGGAACGGCACGTCCTCGCGCGCGGCGGCGAGCTCCTCGTCGGCCTCCACCAGCGAGTCCGCGAGGTCGCTGAGCTCGGGGGGCACGTCAACGACCCGCCGCGAGAGGGGCAGCTCCCGCTCGAGCAGGCGTAGTTCGGCGGTGTAGTGGCGGTGCAGCAGTTCGGCGGCCTGCTCGGTGGCGAACCGCACGACGTCCCCGGTGACGTACGGGTTGCCGTCGCGGTCACCGCCGATCCACGAGCCGGGGCGCACGACGGGGCGGTCGCCGGAGCCGAGACGGTCGGCGATCTCCGCGTTGAGCGGCGGGATCACGTCGATGAGCGTGGCCTCGTGGTACTGCAGCCCGCCCAGGACCTCGTCCTCGATTCGAGGGCGCTGGCTGCGGATGATCGCCGTCTGCCACAGGGTGAGCACCTGCCGGCGGATGTCCTGCTCCACCTGCTCGAGCTCGGCATCGGTGACGCGGTCCCGGTGCCCCGCCCCGTCCGACCCCGTGCGCAGGGCGTCGCGGCGGCGCATGAGGTCCAGCACCCGTCGGGTGATCTCGAAGACCGAGCGCCGACGGGTCTCGGTGGGGTGCGCCGTGAGCACGGGGACGACCCGGGCGGTGGAGCGGACCGTCTCGAGCTTGTCGGCGCCCGGTTCGGTCTCGGCCAGGCGTGCCCAGGTGGCCTCGAGGTCCCCGTCGGGCGGCGGCGAGCCCGCGGCCGTGTGGATCCGGCGTCGCCGCTCCTGGTGGAGGTCCTCGGCCACGTTGGCCAGCAGGGCGAACAGCGAGAACGCGCGGATGACGGGGATGACCTCGGCGGCGGGCACATCGGTGAACAGGGCGGCGACCTCGTCACGGTCGGCTTCCGAGCGGCGGACGGCGAACGCGGTGCGCCGCGCGGTCTCCACCAGGTCGAAGATCCGCTGGCCCGCCTGCTCCCGCACGGTGTCGCCGAGCAGGGCGCCGAGGAACCGGACGTCGTCGCGCAGCGGCCGGACCGCGTCCTCGAGCGGATCGACGCCGTCGGGCGCGAGCTGATCGACGCCGGGTTGGTCGGCGTTCGGCTGCTCGGTCGGACGCTGGTCGGACTGGGTGATGTCGGCCATGTCCGCCACAGTAGGCGCGGGATATGACAAGTGCGTGAAACCTGGCCCGCGCCCCATCCGCCGGCGCACGCGGGCGCGAGAACCGGGGAGAACCCGGATGCGCCGCCGCAGCTCTACGGGGAGACTGGGATCATGTCCCAGCAGCCCGGATTCTCCCAGTACGGCGACCCCCGGTACGGCGACCCCCGGTACGGTCAGCCGCCGGTGGCCGACCCCGATGACCGCACGCCCGCGGCCCTGGCCCACGCGTCGAGCCTCATCGCGATGGCGCTGTCGGCCGGCTGGCTGTCGTTCGTCGGCCCGCTCGTGATGTGGCTGATCTACAAGGACCGCAGCCCGTTCGTCCGCCAGGCCGCCGCCGGATCGTTCAACTTCAACCTCGGCCTGTGGATCATGAGCATCGTGGGCTGGATCTGCATCATCACGGTGATCGGCATCCCGCTCGGCCTCATCCTGCTGGCGGTGTCGTTCCTCGCGCAGGTCATCGGCCACGTGATCGGCACTCTCCGCGCACTCAAAGGGCGGACGATCAACTACCCGTTCCAGCTCAAGGTGCTGCGATAGCATTCTGACCTGCTTTCACCGCCGCATCAGATAGCGCCACGGTCGCCGTGGTCACATCCAGTTGACGCCGTCGTGTTCGTGTTCGCGCACTCGGTAATCGATCATCCTGGTGAGCAGCGGCCGGGGTGGGGTTGTGTCGTACGGCAGCGCGATGGTGCCTTTGCCGGTGCGGTACTGGGTGATTTCGGCCTCGAAAGCAGCTCGGGTGGACGGGGTGAAGGCGACGCTGGCGTGGGCCTTGTGTCCGCTGAACATGAACAAGATGACGCCGTCGGGATGGACGTAGGCCGGGTGGCCCCACTTGATCTGCTCGACCGCATCAGGAGCGGCCTCGCGGCTCAGGGCGCGGAGTTCGGTGAGAAGGGCTCGGCCGAGAGGCGGTGCTGCGTCGAGGTACTCGTCGACAGTCGTTGGCTTCGACATCGTCTCTTACTCCATTCCGTTGCCATGGGCGACGGGGGGCGGCGTGGGCTGTGCCGAAAGAGGGCGCGATAAACGGGACGGGAATGGGGTGGGTTTGTCTCGGTCGATGAACGCCATCTTGCCGGAAACGTAGTGAAGAGCGACCGACCCGCCAAGACTGGCCAGCGTCGCTTCGCTTTAACGCGGATCGGTCATATAGGGCAGTCAAGCGCACCGACCCGATCTGGTTCAATGAGGTACACCCATGCGGGACGGTCGGGGGACCGCCATTCGTGCTGTGGAGCTGACCTCTCAGTGGCGGTCTTCAGAGACCGCTCATTTGCGGCAGAGAAGAGCCTTATTGGAGCCCGAAGGCTCCGCCGCTGATCAGAATGAAGGCGCCTAAGCCGATCAGGACAATCGGGAACAGGATGTGTTCCCAGCGTTCCAGGACTTCGGCGATCGGCCGGCGCGTGGCGACGAACTTGGCCAGGCCCACCAGTCCTGCTACCAGCACTAGGAACACGATGCAATAGGCGATCACGGCTCCCGTGCCCACGTTGAGGAAGACGGGGACGTAGACGCCGATGTTATCTCCGCCGTTGGCGAAGGTGACGCCGGCGACGGTCCACACGGCGACGTTCTTGCCCTCGATTTTTGCGTCGTCGTCATCGTCATCGGTCCCTCGCCAGGACTGCCACGCGGCCCACAGTCCCAAGCTCAATGGGATCAGTCCGAAGTAGGGGATGGCCTCCGGGGGCAGGAAGGCCCCCGCGCCCAGGGAGACGAGTACAGCGGCGCCGAGGATGCCGACGAACCCGAGATACTGGCCGGCCAGGATGCGGGCGGTGGTTCCACGTTGGCCTGCGCCGCGGGCGAAGAACAGTGAGAGGACGATGATGTCGTCGATGTTGGTGGCGATGAACAGGCCGATCGCCTGCAAGGCCGAGGTCAGGATCACGCGCCCGACCCCGTGTCACAACAACCCGGCGCTGAGCAGGCTGGGTCCAGGCAGGAGGCGTTCTCGTTGACGGCGAGGGTGACCTCGACCAGGGAGGCTAGTGACTGCGCCAGATGCGGATCTGCGATCTCATAGCGGGTCTGGCGGCCTTCGGGCACGGCGACCGCGATCCCGCAGTCGCGATAGCACGCCAGATGGTTCGACACGTTCGAACGCGTCAGTCCCAAGTCCCGGGCCAGCTCCGCCGGGTAGGCCGGCCGCTCCAGCAACGTCAGCAGTATCCGGGACCGCGTCGGATCGGCCATCGCCCGCCCCAACCGATTCATCACATCCACACGAGAAGCAACAGTCAGCATATGTTGAACTATACAGTGATCGCTGAACTGTCGCGAAGGCGCCTTAAGAACCTAAAGGTTTTCAAGACACTTGGCCCCGTCCGAGTTGGCGGCCAGTTCTGAGTAGGTTTCCTGGCCCTATGGCCACCCGCCGGTGTCTCATTAAGTCATCTTGGCGGCTTTCGTCTCAGGAGCGGCCTCGGTAGGGGTTTATGGGGCATCATCGAGCCATGAGGCATCTGGGGTACACCCGCGTCAGTACCGCGAGTCAGGACGCGCAGTTGCAGTTGGATGCACTCATAGATTCCGGGGTGCAGAAACGCGACGTCTTCTCTGACGTCACCTCGGGGAGCCGGGCCGCGATCGAGCGCCCGGGGATGAAGCGGCTGTTGGACTACGTCGAGTCCGGCGATACCGTCGTGGTGTGGCGCATTGACCGTCTCGGCCGCTCCCTGATCGATGTCCTCAATACCGTAAACCTGCTTCGCGACAAGGGCGTGAAGATCCGGTCGCTCTCGGACGGCATCGACCCGGAGACCACCTCCGGCCGGTTGATGCTGGGCATGCTCGCCACCCTGGCCGAGTACGAGCGCGAGCTCATCACTGAACGCGTCAACGCCGGCATCGCCGCAGCGAAGCAGAGCGGCACGAGGTTCGGCCGGCTCCCGGTCGACCCCGCAGTGATCGCCGAAAAACTCGACATCGCCCAGGGCGCCCGCAAAAAGGGGCGCACCGCCGCCGAAGCGGCCAGCTTGGTCGGATGGTCACGCGCCACCCTCTACCGCCACCAGCAAGCCGCCCGAGCCCTCGAGCCACTCGACCACTAATGCTGGCGGCGCCGCTAGGCATCACCGCTAGAACGCCGCCACTGGGCAGCGCGATCTGCCAGTACACCCGTGCGGGACGATATGACGTCTACCGTCGCCGCTGTGTCACAGGGTCCACTTCGGCGTTTATGAAACGTCTTCCCGTCGGGTCTAATATCTACTGATACAGATTCCGGGCGAAAGGGTCTCTTCGATGGCCGATCGGATCGGGACGTTGCTCAACCGTTCGGGTGATGGTGGCGAGGAGGTGCTCATCGTTAGCCGCGGGAAAGAGCGGACTCGGTTCCGGCGCCGGGACGAGTTGGGCTGGAGCTTTCGGGTGGAGTCGACGGACTCGGAGAACATCATCGAGCGGAACCCGAAACGAAAGCCAAAGCCGGATCCGAAGCCGGCTCGCCGGGCCTCGCGTCCTCGTGGGCAGCGAGTGGCGTACGTGCGGGTTTCGGCGGCCGATCAGAACGAGGCGCGTCAGCTCGAAGCGGTGGGGGAGTGCGACCGGGTCTACGTCGAGAAACAGTCCGCTCGCTCGCGTGCCGATCGCGTGAAGCTAGAAGAGTGCATCAGGTATCTCCGGGACGGTGACGAGCTGGTTGTTGCGTCGATGGACCGGCTCGCCCGTTCTCTGGTTGATCTCAAGCAGATCGTCGGCGAGATCACCGCCAAGGGCGCCAGTGTGGAGTTCGTCCACGAGCGGGCCACCTACGCCGCCGGCGCCCAGGATCCTAGAGCAGACCTGATGCTCTCGCTGCTCGGTGCGTTCGCCGAGTTCGAGCGGGCCATCATCCGTGAACGCCAGGCCGAGGGCATCGCCATCGCCAAGGCGAAGGGCAAGTACAAGGGACGCAAACGCGTCCTGACTGACGAGCAGATCGACAAGGCCCGCGCCCGCATCGAGGCAGGGGAGGGGCCGTCGGCGATCGCCCGCGATCTGGAAGTCGGACGGTCAACGTTGTACCGCGCCCTCCAACGACATACGACGTAGACGAGGAAGGGGAAGCGACATGGATGGGTGGTCGCCAGTGTGCGGCAAGGGGCGCATCGCAGCGTTGCTCGAGACCGGGACCGTGGGTGCTGTCCGAGATCTCTTTCCCTACGGGGTGCGGATCCTGTGTCCGATCACGCTCCATACGGGCCGCGACGTGGCCGGGTGGAGCTCATGGCATGAGGTCGCTGAGCGTGTAGGTGCGCAGTATCCGCCCCGCCGTGGATTGACATCGATGATCGACAGCGCCAACACCCCGGAGCTGGCGATAGGTGTGGATCGCCTGGTCGGGTGTAGCGCTGGCCCTGCCATCGAGATCGCGCAGCGCTACTGCAGCACCGCGTCTGTCCTGCAGTGGAAAGCCGCGATCTGGACAGTGAACGGCGATCCAATCGGAACATCCGACGCCGCACGCACTATCACAATCGTCGATGACGGCGACTATGGCAGCTCCTACGACTACCAGCTGGTATCAGCTTCCACGGCGGCTCTCATGGACCCGTTCCTCCACCCCGAACCATCCTTCTTGTGGTCCGACGACGAGACACTGTTCCTCGAGATTCAACCCGAGACAGGATGGATTGAGGTCTACTCGACTAGGCCGGATCTGGTCGAGGAGGTGCGAAGCGACACCCAGTGGGAAGTAGTCCCGCTGACCCGCGACCTCCCGCAGTCGTAGCAATAGCGCCTCCCGCGAATCTTGCTCGCGGTAGGCACTGCAGCACGACACCGGACCGCCAGCCAGTACTGGCAGAAACCCGCCACCGAGCGCCGGGAGCTGATGCACGGTTAGGTGACAGGGTTAGTCACGCGGTCTGAAGGGCCTCGTCGGTCATGATGGTCTCGAATTCAATGGGGGCCAGTCTGCCGAGGCGGTCCTGCCGTCTACGACGGACCCGGCCATCAGGTTGGTCGCAGTCGGCTGATGGGTGGTTACACCTGGCGCCCGGCGTCTTCGGCCCGCAGGATCGCCGGCAGAATTACGTGTGGCTCGGGGATCATCCCGGGTGTGACGCGGTGCCGGAATACCCAGTAGCTCCATGCCTGGTAACAGAGGATCACGGGCAGCGCCACGACCGTGATGGCGGTCAACACGCCGAGGGTATACGTACTGTGCGCCGCGGACTGCACCGTGATGTCGAAGGCACTGTCGATTGTGGACGGCAGCAGAACCGGGAACATGGCCAGGAAGATCGCGGCCAGCCCGAACAGGCCGGTGCCGGCATAGCCGGTAAACGCGAGCCCTTCCCGGCCCGCGCGTGCCTGAGCCCATCCGACGCCACCGGAGACCACGGCGAGAAGGGCGACCGTCCACCCCGCCGGTCCGGCACCGTGCTCGAATTGCACCATCGCAATCCAGACGAGCAGCGGCAGCAGGCAGAGGGGAGCCCACCGGACGGCGAAACCGGATGCGCGCCGCCGCACTGGGCCGTCGGCCTTGAGCGCCAGGAACGTGGCGGAGTGGGCCAGGGCAAATCCCACCACGGCGAGGCCACCGACGAGGGCGGGCCACGAGAGCCAGGCAAAGGGACCGCCGACGCGGTCGCCGTTGCCGTCGATAGGCAGTCCGATCGAGGTGAGCGCGAGCAGCGCGCCGATGAAGAACGCGACGGCCGCGGAACCGAGGCCGATCATGTACGTCCAGAACGTCGCCCAGACCCTTGTGCCGACCTTGCCCCGGTACTCGATACCGACGGCCCGCACGATGAGTCCGAGCAACGCGAGGGTCAGCGGCACGTAGAGGGCGGACAGTAGCGCGGCGTACCAGGGCGAGAACGCGGCGAAGAGGGCAGCGACGGCGGTGATGAGCCACACCTCGTTGCCGTCCCAGACGGGGCCGATGGTGTTGAGCATGACGCGGCGGTCGCGTTCGCTGCGGGTCGAGAAGATCATGTGCATGCCCACGCCCAGATCGAATCCCTCGAGCAGGAGGTACCCGGTCCACAGGAGGGCGATGGCGACAAACCAGATGATTGCAAGGGGTTCCATGGTTGTTCCTCGTCTCGTGGTCAGTAGGCAAACGACAGCACGTCGTCGTGCTCGCCGTCCGGGTCGTCGACGTCGTCGTCGTCCTGACCAACGAGTTCGGGCATCGCACTGGCGACTCCACCGCGCGTATACCGCACCAGCAGGTACACCTCGACGACCAGCAGAACCCCGTAGACGGAGCCCAGGGAGATGAGGGAGAACAGCAGCTCCCCGGCGGTCACACCGGGAGATACGGCGGCCTGGGTGTACATGTACACGGAGTCGGCTCCGGTCACGGCGGGGTTCGGGGCCACGACGAACGGCTGTCGGCCCATCTCGGTGAAGATCCATCCGGCGATGTTCGCGGCGAACGGTGCGAGGATTCCGGCGAGCGCGAGTCGCATGAGCCCGCGGGATCCGGGGACGGTGCCGCGCCGGGTGAGCCACAGGGCAACCGCTCCGGCGGCGGCGACTATCCCGCCGAGGCCGATCATGAGGCGAAAGCCCCAGTAGGTCACCCACATGACGGGGACGTACTCGATCTGCGCGCCCGCCCGGTCGCCGTACAGGGCGTCGTCCGGAATCGTCTCGCCGTAACGGTCCACGTACTCGGGTTCGAGGTCGCGAATACCCGGCATGTCGACGCCCCACTCCCCGGTGGCGAGGAAGCCGAGAACGCCGGGGACCTCGATGAGAGTGGTGACGTCGCGGCAGTCCGTGGATCCCGGGTTGCCCAGCGAGAGCACCGAGAAGGAGGAGCCGGAGTGGCAGGCGGCCTCGGCGGCAGCCATCTTCATGGGCTGCTGCTCGTACATGAGTTTGCCCTGGATGTCGCCGGTGACGACTGTGCCGAGGAACCCCACCATGGCGACTATCGCGCCGAATCGCAGGGACCAGATCCAGACGCCGTGGTCGGTGCGGTCGCGTCCTGGTATGTCCTGGGCCTGCCCCACGATCACGTGCCCGCGCTCGTCGACGGTGTCGATCCCGTCATGCCGGCGGCGCCACAGGTGGTACCAGGCGATCCCGAGCAGGAACATCCCTCCCACCACGAGCGCACCAAAGACGGCGTGGGTGAACGCTGCCAGTGCGGTGTTGTTGGTGAGCACGGCCCACACGTCAGTCATGACCGGCCGGCCGTCCTCGCCGAGCTCGACGCCCACGGGGTGCTGCATCCACGAGTTGGCGACGATGATGAAGTACGCCGAGACCCAGGATCCGATCACCGCGCACCACAGGGCCGCGAGGTGCACGCCCTTGCGCAGCCTGCCCCAGCCGAAGATCCAGATACCGAGGAAGGTCGATTCGAGGAAGAAGGCGAGCAGACCCTCGAGCGCGAGCGGGGCACCGAACACGTCCCCGACGAACCGGGAGTACTCGCTCCAGGCCATTCCGAACTGGAACTCCTGGACCAGGCCCGTGGCCACGCCGAGGATGAAGTTGATGAGGTAGAGCTTTCCCCAGAATTTGGTCATCCGGAGAAATTTCTCCTGGCCGCTGCGCACCCAGGCGGTGTGCATCACGGCAACCATCGCCCCGAGTCCGATAGTGAGCGGGACCATGAGGAAGTGGTAGACGGTCGTGATGCCGAACTGCCAGCGTGCGATCTCGACAACGTCCATAGGACGCCAACCCCTTTCACCGGATCGGGTGTCGTGTTCACCCGCCATCGGCATTCTACATAGCGTAGAAATATTTCTACCGAGAGTCGAATTTCTTTCGCCACTGATAGAATCCGGCTACAAAGCAGGAGGAGAGGATCACCGTGGCGACCCTGGGCGAGTTGGAGCGTGCCGTTATGGACGTAATCTGGGACCACAGTGGGCCGGTGACGGCGTACGACGTCAAGGGCGTGCTCGACAGCTCCCGGGAGCGCCCACCCGCCGTGACCACCCTGCTCACGGTCTTGAGCCGCCTTGCACGCAAAGGTCTGGTCGTCTCGGATCGCACCGCGCGCCCCCACCGCTACCGCGCTGTGGCCTCGCGGGAGGAGTACACCGCGGAACTCATGCACGAAGTCCTTGGAGACTCCCGGGACCGGCACGCGGTACTTGCACGGTTCGTCGGCGGGGTCTCCAACGATGAGGCGGCGGCGTTACGCACGCTACTGAAGGGAAACGGCTGATCCCCCAGTCGGCGATGTCCACCGGTGACGTGGGGCTCCTGTTGGCCGGGGTCGCCCTGGCCCTGGCCTGGCCGGTGCCGGTCCTGTTGGCTCGCGCACGCTGGCCGATGCACGCCCCGGCCCGCGCGCTCCTTCTCTGGCAGGCCATCGGCCTGGCCGGCGGGGTCTCGATGATCGGGGCACTCGCGCTGATCGGCCGCGCGGTCGCGCCGGAGCATCCCCTGGCCGCGGTGATCCCTGCGATCCTGCTGGGCTGCTACCTTCTCGCTCACCTCGGTGCGACCGTCGTCCAGGTCACGCGGCAACGGCGCCGACATCTGACGCTGCTCCAACTACTCACAGCGCCCCACCCGACCCGCGCGCGAACGCGCGTGATCGACGAGGCCGCACCGGTGGCATATTGCATCCCCCGTGGCGCCGGTTCCGTCACGGTGCTCTCCCAGGGACTTCTCGACAACCTGGATCCCGACGAGCTCGCGGCCGTGATCGCCCACGAACGCGCGCACGTGGAGCAGCGGCACGACATCCTGCAATTGGCGTTCCGGGCCTGGCGGTCCGCACTACCGGGACTTCCCACCGCGGTCCTCGCGGAGACGGAGGTCGCCGCGATGGTGGAGATGTTGGCCGACGACCGAGCCCGCCGAGAGGTACGGGACGAAGTGGTGGCCCGCGCGATCCTGCGGGTCGGTGCCGCCGACGGTAGCGGTGAGACCGACAGCGTCGGCGACGACGACCGCAGCGGGAGCAGCAGGAACGAGCGCGGCTGCGGCCACCAGGCCTCCTGCCGCGGCGGCCGCATGAGCGATCGACTCCGCCGTCTCGGTGCCCCGGCCCCCGGCCATGAGTGAACGATGCGGATCTGACGGCTCGCTCCGGCTCGTTCAGCTGAGTCGGACCACCTGGTCCTCGGGCCGCCGGTCGTTGTGGCGGTGTGAAACCAGGATCACCACCTTGTCGTGGGCGGCGGAACGGAGATCTTCCATCATGGCGTCGGCTGTCGGCGCGTCTAGGTGCGCAGTCGGCTCGTCGAGCAGGAGAACGTCGGCGCGCGTGAGCAGTGCCCGTGCCACCGCCAATCGTTGACGCTCCCCTCCTGATAGGGCCCGACCGCCGGCCCCGACCCGGGTGTCCAGACCGTCGGGGAGCGCGTCGAGCAGAACGGTCAAACCGACCCGCTCGAGAACCCGCCGCAGTGCGGCGTCATCGGGGGCCTGGGCGGCCGGCCTGGATAGGAGGAGATTGCCGCGCAGGGTGGAGTCAAAGACGTAGGCGTCCTGCGGGCACCAGGCCACGCGGGATCGCCATTCCTTTTCGGCGAACGTCGTGATCGGAGAGGTCTCGGCCCAGATCGTGCCGCCACTGAGGGGCAGTGCCCCCATCACGGCGGATAGCAGCGTGGACTTACCCGATCCGGACGGCCCGTCGAGGAACAACCAGCACCCCGTGCGCGCGACAGCATCCACCTCCGCCACGGCCGGTCGCGCAGTGTGCGGATACCGAGCAGTAACCTTCTCCAGCGTCACCGAATTCACGGGGCCGTTCGGCGCGCCAACGCCCCATGCGGTCTGCGGGAAGGGGCCCAGTACGGAGCCGAGGCTCTGCAGCAGTGATCGCACGGACGGCACTCGGTGCACTGCCGAGACCCACGCGGCGAGAGACTCACCCAGCGCCAGGCACAGGAGGGCAATCACACTGGCTCGTTCTGCACCCACCGACGGATCGGACACTGCCACGAGCACCGCTAGGAGGCCCGTGCCTGCTGTCACCGCCGCCGTTCCGAGCCCTGTGCCGCGGGTGGCGCGCCGTTCGGCGGCGGCCTGTTTCCGGTTCAGCTCGTCGAGTTGGTCGACCGCCGCCGCTGCCACTCCATTACCGCGTAGGTCCGCCGCTGCCGCGTTCAATGAGGCCGACCCCCGTATCAGGTGGGACCGACCAGCAACCCTGGCCACATCGCCCCCACGTTCGACCGTTGCCACTAGGACCGCGCCGAGGGCCATGGTCGCGCTCAGGCTCACCCCCACCTGCACAGTGAACTCGGGGGTGACCAACCAGGTGGTGAGTGTGGCTCCCAGCAGTACGGCGACTCCGGAGATCACGGGCGTAACGACTCTGGGGAGTTGGTCCCGCAGTTCATCGGCCTGGGTCACGAGGTAGTCCAGGGGCGCCCCACCCTCGAGCAGCCGCCGGGATCCGGTTCCTCGTGCTGCGATCGCTCGCCAGAGCCGCAGCCGAAGGTCATCGATGGTTCGAAAGGCGGCGTGATGGGTGAGTAATTGTTCGGCGTATGTGGCCACCGAGCGTCCGATCCCAAACGCTCGAACTCCGACGATCGCCACCAGGAGATACATGATGTACTCCTCGACGCTCGATCGGACGATCAACCATCCCGACAGCGCGGTGAGCGCCAAGCCCAGCGAGGTGGCGAGCACCGAGATGCCTACCGCCCCCGCCCAGAGCCTGCCGTGGGCACCAATCAGCGCACCGAGTGACAGACGCTGGGCGCCGCCTGTCTCGTCCGACACCTGCTCGTCCGCCCCCGCGCAGACTCCCTGTTCTGGTCCCCGCCCGTAACGACCCTGATCGGCATTCCCGTCCACAGCGGGGACCGGGGAGGCGCCGAGATCACCGTCCCGAGCGGCCTCGGTGAGCGCGGATGCGTCATCGTCTGCGCGGCCGGCCTGCCCAGAGATCCGAATAGTGCTCGTGGCGAGATCAAGTGTCATCGGTTCGTGGCTCGCCAGCACGATCGTGGCACGCTCGGCCCGGCGCACGATCGCGTCCCTGACCAGCTCAGCGGCATGGTGGTCAAGGTGGGCAGTCGGCTCGTCGAGCACCAGCAGGCGGGCGCCGGCGTCCACGCGGGCCAGTGCGCGCGCCACAGACAGGCGTCGGAGTTCCCCCGGGCTGAGTTCGGCGGCAGCCGACTCGGCGACCCGGGATAGTCCGACCTCGGCCAGAGCGGCCGCGGGATCCGCGCCATACAACGCGAGTTCCGCCCGTGGGGTGGCACCGAATACTCGCGGCGACTGGGGTGACCACCCCACGAGGTCAGCCTCGATTCCAGTGACTCGACCATGCACTATCGCATCGACCGGCAGCGCCCCGACCAGCGCCGAGAGGAACGTGGACTTACCGGCTCCACTGGCCCCGGTCACGGCGACAATGCCGCTCAGCTCTGCGTCGAGACCAGTCAATGCCGCGGCCCCGCGACCGGAATAGCGAACCTCGAGCCCTGCGACGCGGACCGTGGCCCCGTGGGCTTCTCGCAGGTCAGTCCCGGGTGCTACCTCGAGATGTTCGCGCACTCGGTGCAGAGCCGCGAGGCCATCCTGTGACGCATGGAATGCCACCCCGACCCGGCGAAACACGGTAAAGCACTCTGGCGCGAGCAGCAGCGCGAGCAGTGCGGGCTGTAGGTCCATCGACCCGCCAAGCAAGCGGAGACCCAAGAAGACCGCTACTACCGCCACAGAGATCGTCGCGATGAGCTCAAGTGCCAGGGCGGACAGGAACGCCCACCTCAGCGTCTCCTGCGTGCGGCGCCCGTAAATCCGCTGGATGGTGTCCAGCGAGTCCGTCTGCTCCTCGACGCGGCCGAGCCCGACCAGCACTGGCAGTCCGCGGGCCAGTTCGGCCAGATGGTCAGACAGCCTGGCCAGAGCACGCAACGCCGCATCTGTGCGTTGACCGGTGTGGCGGCCGATCAGGACCATGAACAGTGGCACCAGCGGGATCGTCACTACAATCGCCAGTGCACTGACCCAGTCGGCGGCGAGGATGCGTACCAGCAGTAGCGGGGGCACCACGATCGCCGCGACTATGGCCGGCACGGATTGCAGGTAGTACTCGTCCAGATCGTCTAAGCCATCCGTGGCGAGCACCGCGGTCCCGCCCCGGGGATCGTGCGCTTGCACCATGTGGCGCCACAGCCGACCCCGCAGGTTCTGCTTGACGGCGATGGCGACCCTGCGTGCACTCGTCTCGGTCGCCCATTCGGCAGCGGCCCGCAGCAGCACACCACTCATACCGAGTACCAGGATCGCCCGCACCGACCCGGTCGAGAGGGTGCCGACCGCCAGTCCCGCGATCCCTCGCGCGACAGCCTCCGCCACCAGCACCAGGCCCAGTGCCCGCAGGGCTGCCAACAGCCCCAGCGCCACGAGGGAGGATCTCGGTGCGGGCCCGAGGTCCGGGCGCGTGGAAATCCGCTGCACAGTCCGCTCGGCCTCGAGCATCCAGGGATCGATCCCCTGGGCGGGCCGCGTGGTCGACCTGCGCATCACCATCCACACACGTCCTCACAGGGGGTTCACCGCAATTGATCATCGACTCCGCCGTGTAATTCTACATTCCGTAGAAGTACGCGCTGGGACCAGGTCGGCGAACACCGGGTCATCGATGGCATCGACGCCAAGGCCGAGCAGTGGATCCTAAAGGGAGACCCTCCATCCGCTGTACTTATATACCCTGGGGGGTACATTGCGGGGTGGCAGAACTGCCACAGCTGCTACGAAAGGCTTCCAACATGAGCACTCACCATGCAACCGTCAGCAGGGAAGTACGTGTCCGCCTACAGGGAGATTGGCATGGCCGCTAGCACAGTAGACATCCGTGAGATCGACGGCCGGCCGGTGGTGGACACCCGGCCTGGCGACGATCGTGTGCTCCGATTGATGCGGCGCGCCTCCGAGTTGGGGGCGACCGAGGTCGGCGGACCCGTCGACCTCAACGGACCGCGCAACGGCTTTTTCTCCGACGACGTCCACCACGATCACATCCATCTCGGTATCACCCCCGGCGACCCGCTGGCGCACCTGCGGTAGAACGCACGTGCCTGCAGGCGTGGCACGAAATCACAGGTGACGTGATCCGGTGAAGTCCATAGCGGTGCAACCGTTATGGTAGGGCTGCTCGGTGATGCCTGCGAGACAAGGAGCACGCTCATGATGAACGGTGACGGTATGGGCGGTATGGGACTGATGTGCGTCTTCGGGTTGCTGGTGCTCGTGGGGGTGATCGTAGGTGTGGTCGTGTTGGTGAAGATCTTCTCCGGCAGGTCCCCGAACACGGGCGGGTCCGGCACCAATCCTGGGATTGGCGCGGGAGCTAGCCGGGGGCGGGAGATCCTGGATGAGCGCTACGCCCGCGGTGAAATGAGCACCGAGGAGTACCGCGAACGGCTGTGGGCTCTGGAAAAGGACGGCCGGTGAGCCAACTGACCCGCCGCCAACTGCTGGTACTGGGCGCGGCCGCAGCCGGTGCCACCATCGTGGGCGGGACGGGGCTGTGGTGGACCACCACCGGCGGCCCCGGATACATCGAAGGCGAGGATCTGATCGAACCGCAGGTGCTGGCCAGCCGTGACCGCGTGCTGGAACTGGAGTTGACCGCCGCCCCGACACGGGTCCGGGTCGGCGGCCGAGAAGCCTCCGTGCAAACCTTCAACGGATCTCTGCCTGGACCGACCCTGCGGGTGGCCCCGGGCGACACGATCCGGGTGGCATTGACCAACGAGCTTCAGGTCCCGACGAACCTGCACGTGCACGGACTGCACGTCTCCCCGGAAGGCAACGGCGACAACCCGTTCCTGAGCATCGCCCCCGGTGAGTCGTTCGACTACGAGATCTCCCTGTCTGCCGACCACCCCCCGGGCACCTACTGGTACCACCCGCACCGCCACGGCTATGTGGCCGACCAGGTCGCCGCCGGACTCTACGGAGCCATCATTGTGGAAGACCGCGAACCGGTCTCGGTCACCCGGGAGCGGGTCATGGTGGTCTCGGACCTGACCCTGGACGCCTCCGGCAACCTCGCTGAGGTCAACCAGATGCAGCAGATGATGGGCCGGGAAGGCGAGGTGGTCCTCGTCAACGGGCAGGTCCGCCCGCAGATCACCGCCGCGCCAGGGGAACGAGAGCGGTGGCGGATCGTCAATGCCTGCTCCTCCCGGTACCTCCGGCTGCAGCTAGATGGCCAACAGGTCCGGATGTTCAGCCGCGACCTCGGCCGCCTACCAGTGCCCAAGGAGATCACCGAAGTGGTGCTCGCCCCCGGCAACCGCGTCGAACTTCTTGTGGAGACCACCGAGGGCTCCTCAGCACTGGTGACTGCACCGGTGAGCCGCGGCGGCATGGACGCCATGATGGGCGAGGGCATGATGAGGGGCGACAACGAGCCCAGCAACGACGAGCCGATCGAGCTGCTCGACCTGACCGTATCCGGGGACCTCGCCCAACGGCTGGCACCTGTGCGAGAAGGGTCGGCTCTGCGAGATTTGCAGGGGGAGCCGATCAGCGCTCGACGTACCCTGGAATTCGCCATGGGCATGGCCGGTGGCATGGGAGGTGACGGTGCCATGATGGGCGGTGAGGAGGATGCCACCATGATGTCCTTCGCCATCAACGGGCAGGAGTTCAACCCCGACCGGGTCGACACCCCGGTGACGGCCGGGACGGTGGAGGAATGGACCCTGGTCAACTCTAGTCCCATGGACCACCCCGTCCACTTGCACGTGTGGCCGATGCAGGTCATCAAGGACGGGGACCGCGACCTCTCCGAACCGAGATGGCAGGACGTCGTGAACGTCCCGCCTTTCAGGGAGGTGAAGGTACTCATCGCTTTCGAGGACTTCCCCGGGAAGACCGTCTACCACTGCCACATCCTCGACCACGAGGACCAGGGCATGATGGGCACCGTCGAAGCCCGCTAACCGCGGCGTCCCAGTGATCAGCGACGCCCGGCGTGAGATCTCGGAGACCAGCTGTCCGCAGGCGCGCTCGAGGAGTTGCTTGTTGTCGCCCCGTGCCAGGGCGAGGATGTTCTGGCACGAGCGGTAGCCCTGGGCTTCGATGCGCTGACGATCGAGGAGGTCGCTGATCGCGGCGACGGTGTTCGGGCCGATCTTGTGGGCTTGGCGCACGAAGTAGGCCGGCGACCACAGGTCCGCGGACTGCAGGTGCTGGGCGGGTACATGCTCGGGATCGGTGATGTAGCCGTGCCGGCGCCCGGAGACGGTGTGCGAGGCGATGACCTCGCCGTCGCACATGACCGTCAGCGTGTGGCCGGTGATCTTCACACCGACGTGCTGGCTGGCGAAGATGTGGGGCACCGAGTACTTCACCGTGGCGATCTCCACGTGGTAGTCCCGTTTGGCCTTGGACTTCTTCCAGATCACCGGCTGCCAGCGGGCCTCGGGCAAGGCGATCAGTTCCGGTTTCTCGTGCTCGGCGAACAGCTCCCGGCGGCTGGTCTTCTGGCCGCGGAACGGGATCCGGTAGTTGATCGACAATGGTGGATGGCCCTCGCGACGCGGTGCGAGGCGGAAAGGATCCATGAAATCCCCCACCCGCATAACCGGCTCTTCGCATCTGAGCGTGGGGTCAGGTCCGTAGCCCGCCGGCGATGAGGAGCATCCGCAGGCGATAGTTGTCGCGGTTGCGGTAGCCGCGGGCCAGGCGCCGGTGGAGTTCGATGAGGCCATTGATCGCTTCGGTTCCTCCGTTGTTGGAGCGGCCGGTGGTCCAGTACGCGAGGAAGGCGGCCTTCCACTTGCGGAGCGTTCGTCCTAGTCGGGCGATTTCCGGGATCGGGCAGGATGGCAAGGTCGCGAGTACCTTCTCCGCAGCGCTGCGCCCGGCAGGCAGGTCTTTGTGGTGGTAGGCCTGTCGGAGTTCGTGGGCGACTTGCCAGGCGATGAACAGTTCCTCGTGTCGGGGGTCGGCGGCCAGGGCCTCGTCGAACCGCCGCCACTGGCGCTCGGTGAGCCTGTCGGGGTCGCAGCGGATGATGGTGCGGATCCCGTAAAGCGGGTCGCCTTTACGTCCGCGGTGACCGCAGATCTGCTGCTGCAACCTCCGGCGGACCTCGTCCACGGCGCCAAGGGCGAGCTTGACCACGTGGAAAGCGTCGAGAACAGCGGTGGCATCCTCGAGTTCGTCATCGATCGCTCGCTTGTAGCCGTGGAACGGATCCAACGCGGCGATCTCGACGCCGCTGGTGAAACCCTTGCCCCGCGCGGTGAGCCAGTCTGCGAACACCACCCCGGAGCGGCCTGGCACGAGGTCGAGCAGCCTGGCCTGTACTTTGCCGTCCCCGTCGCGGGTGAGGTCGACCATCCCGGTCAGTTCCTTGGGGCCGCGCTTACGCCGGGAGACATGGTGCCAGATGTGTTCATCGACGCCGAGGGTGCGGACGCCGTCGAAGCGGGCCGGATCATCGGCCAACGCCTCCAATGCAGCCTTGACCGGCGTCCACACCGTGTGCCACGCGGTACCGAGCTGACGAGCCAGTCCGCTGACGGTGGCGTGCTCCCGGCGCAGCTGTCCCACTGCCCACTCCACGACGCGGGCCGTGGTGGCATGCCGCGGCGAGGCAAGCCCAGGCAGGTTCTCCACGAACGTCACACGTTCGCACGCCCCGCCTGGGCAGACGAAGCGGCGTTTGCGCCAGATGATCGTGACGGGGCGGCCGAACGCGGGGATGTCGACCAGACGCACCACCTGCCGTCCATGCCCCACCCCGGCGGCGCCGCAGTCCGGGCATCCGACCGGTCCCGGCTCGGATTCGACGGTCACCTCCAGGTGCTCGCCACGCAGACGCGCATCAAGGACGTACACGTCGTCGAGCCCGACGAGAAGATCGCAGCGGACACAACGGGGCGCAGGTGCGGTTCCGGTGGCAGACCGGCAGCACCCGATAGGCTCAGACATGGGTCGAGGCCCTTTCAGGATCGGATGTAGTGGTACTTCCAATCCTTCAGGGCCTCGACCCTCTCGTCTCCCTACCGCCTCACCGGCGTGTCGTCCTCACCCACGCTCAGATGCGAAGAGCCGCATAACCCTGCTCGTCGGCGGCCTCGGCCTGCTCGGCACCGGCGCCCTGGCAGCCTGTACGTCCCCGGCACAGACCCCGGCGCCACCGGTTTCGGCCGGACCCAGCAGCACCGGCACGGCGATCAGCCATGTGCACGCCATCACCCGCGACGCCGGGACAGGGGAGGGGTCAGGGGTGATCTTGCTGGCCACCCATAAAGGGCTGTTTCGCCTCCAGGACCGCGAACTGACCCAGGTGGGCCCGGTCGTGGATCTCATGGGTTTCACCGTTACGCCTGAAGGACGCTATCTGGCCTCGGGTCACCCCGGCGTCGACACCGACCTGTCCGAGCCGGTCGGACTGATCGAATCCACCGACCAGGGCAAGACCTGGTCGGTGCTCTCCCGGGGCGGGGAATCGGACTTCCACGCCCTGGCCGCCGGCCCCGATCGTGTGCTCGGCTTCGACGGCCAACTGCGCGCCAGCTCCAACGGGCGCACCTGGGACACCCTCGAGATCCCCTCCGCCCCGGCAGCCCTGGCGATCGCTCCGAGCACAGGCATCTTCCTGGCCACCACCGAGGACGGGGTCCTGCGATCCGCCGACGAAGGCGCCACCTGGGAGATCCTGGACACCCCGCAGCTGATGTCCCTGATCGCCTGGGCCGATGAAAAGACCATCGTCGGGGCGGGGATCGACGGTCACCTGCTGACCAGCCGCGATGCCGGGAAGACGTGGACGGCCAGCGACCAGTCGGTCGGAGAGATCACCGCCCTGGGCGCAAGCACCACCGCGGACGGTGAGATCGAGGCTTTGATGGTGGCCGACACCACCGTTCTACGCACCACCGACGGCGGGAACACCACCGAACAGCTGCTCTGACCTCTAGTGGGAGGTCTGCGTATCTGCCTCGTGCGTATTCGCGGCCACCGGCGGGGGATCGGCAAAGAACTCATCGATCATCGCCGGTAGTGGACCCACCCAGAGCTATCCGGCAGCAGCGGAAGACCTGAAGGGCCGTTTCATCTGCTGAATCGGTGATGCATCTAATGAGACTGCCTGGAAACCTGTGCAGGTCATCGACGTTTCGGAGACCGCCATTCGACCGTCTCCAGATGCGGTGTCCGAGCCATGAGCCGGCGTTGACGCTATCCGTGAGCGGGCGACATCGCAGGTCGGGGCTGGCATTGGAGCTGTGCACGAGAGGGAGGCTGAAGGGCCGAGGATGATTCGTCCGATGCAATACGCAGACTTCGACTTTACATAACGTCTGGTTACCGGCCGTGGTGTACGTGCCATAGATGGGTAGGCATCCAGCCACCTGAATTCTGGCAGCGACTCACTTTCGCGGGCTGCAGCTGCGTGGTCCGCGTAGCGACTCCGGCCGGATTGCCTACTGGTGAAACGGCTACCGCTCCAGGTGAGCTTCAGGCCAGGTCTAGGAAGCGGCGCAGGTCTTTGAACGTCTCGTGGACGACTGAGTAGTGCGCCCACTTGCCACGCTGCTGCCGGGTCAGGAGGCCTGCGTCGACGAGTTTCTTGAGGTGGTGGCTGATCGTGGGCTGGCTGATGTCGACCACGTCGAGTAAGTCGCACGCGCACACCGACTCGCAGCCTTGCGCGGCGATGTGGGACAGCAGTCGCAGGCGTGTCGGGTCCGCCAGTGCTTTGAGCGTGCGCGCCATCTGATCTGCGGTCTCGGCGGTGATCGGAGCTGATGACAGGGGGCAGCACTCGTTCTGCGTCCGAGTCGGAAGGACGTCGTTTCCTGCAGTCATTTCTTCGCTCACCCCGCCTCAAACAATACATTGACACATGCCGATATGTGGGCATAGCCTCCAGCATAGACGTTCATCGATATGAGGGAGTTTCGTGCCAATGAGCACCACCACCGCCCGGGCTGTTGCGCCGGTCGCCAAGGAGATGTCGTTCCTCGACCGCTACCTGGCCGCCTGGATCCTCGTGGCCATGGCCGCCGGCCTGCTGCTGGGACGCTTCGTCCCGGGCTTGGACACCGCCCTGGACTCGGTGAAGATCGGCGGGATATCCGTGCCGATCGCGATCGGCCTGCTGGTGATGATGTATCCCGTCCTGGCCAAGGTGCGCTACGACGAGACCCACAGGGTGACCGGCGACCGGAAGCTCCTCACGCTATCGTTGATCCTGAACTGGATCCTCGGGCCGGCATTCATGTTCGCGTTGGCGTGGATCTTCCTGCCGGATCTGCCGGAGTTCCGTACCGGGTTGATCATCGTGGGACTCGCCCGGTGCATCGCGATGGTGTTCATCTGGAACGACCTGGCGTGCGGGGACCGGGAGGCCGCCGCGGTGCTGGTGGCGATCAACTCGGTGTTCCAGGTCGTGGCGTTCGGCGCCCTGGGCTGGTTCTACCTGCAGCTGCTCCCCTCCTGGCTCGGACTGGAGACCACCTCAGCGCAGTTCTCCGTGTGGTCCATCGTGATCTCCGTGCTGGTCTTCCTCGGCATCCCCCTGCTGGCCGGTTTCCTCACCCGAGTGCTGGGGGAGAGGGCGAAAGGACGGCACTGGTACGAGGAGACCTTCCTCCCCCGGATCGGCCCGTGGGCCCTGTACGGGTTGCTGTTCACCATCGTGTTGCTGTTCGCGATGCAGGGCGAGGCGATCACCTCGCAGCCGCTGGACGTGGCCCGGATGGCCGCGCCGCTACTGCTGTACTTCGTCCTGATGTTCTTCTTCAGCTGGTTCGTCTCCAAGGCGGTGGGGCTGAACTACGCCAAGTCGACCAGCGTCGCCTTCACCGCCTCGGGCAACAACTTCGAACTCGCGATCGCAGTGTCGATCGGCACCTTCGGTATCGCCTCGGGCCAGGCCCTGGCGGGTGTGGTCGGCCCGCTGATCGAGGTTCCTGTTCTGATCGGGCTCGTCTACGTCGCGCTCTGGGCCGGACCGAAACTGTTCCCGGGAGACCCAACCCTCCCGCCATCTCGCACGGACCCGGCCCGCAACACCGAAGGAGCCCGGCCATGACCAACACTCCCAGCGTCTTGTTCGTGTGCGTCAAGAACGGCGGCAAGTCCCAGATGGCAGCAGCGCTCATGCGCCTGCACACCGGGGAGGCGATCGAGGTCCACTCCGCGGGCACCCGGCCCGGTTCCGCGGTCAACGCCCTAGCCGCGGGATCGGTCGCCGAGCTCAGCGCCGACATGTCCGGCCAGACCCCCACGGCCATCGATCCCGACCTGCTCCGGCGGGTGGACCGGGTGATCGTTCTGGGCGATGAAGCCCAGGTCGAGCCGGTCGACGGGATGGCGGGCACGATCGAGGTGTGGAACACCGACGAGCCCTCCGCCCGTGGGATCGAGGGGATGGAGCGAATGCGTCTGGTGCGCGATGACATCGACCGCAGAGTTCGCGACCTGCACACCGAGATCGCAGGCGGTAAGCCGCGCGTGCTGTTTGTCTGCGTGCACAACGCCGGGCGCTCCCAGATGGCTGCCGGTTACCTCTCGCATTTGGCGGGGGACCGGATCGAGGTCCTCTCGGCTGGTTCGCAGCCGGCCGATCAGCTCAATCCCGTCGCGGTGGAGGTGATGGCAGAGGAGGGCATCGACATCACCACCGCCACACCGAAGGTGCTGACCACCGACGCGGTCAAGGCCGCCGACGTGGTCATCACGATGGGCTGCGGAGACACCTGCCCGGTCTTCCCGGGAAAGCGGTACGAGGACTGGGAACTGGCCGATCCAGCCGGTCAGGGCAAGGATGCTGTCCGCCCGATCCGCGACGACATCAAACGGCGCATCACCCACCTGATCGCCGAACTGGCACCGAAGGAGAACGCCCAGTGAGCACGACACTCAACGAACTTCCGGTAGTAGTCATCGGCGCCGGGCCGGTGGGGCTGGCCACGGCCGCGCACCTGCGGGAACGGGGTCTGACGCCGTTAGTGCTCGAGGCCGGCGCCACCATCGGCGCCGCTATCGAGCAGTGGGGGCACACCCGCCTGTTCTCGCCCTGGCAGTACGACATCGACGCCGCCGCCCGACGCCTACTCGAGCCCACCGGCTGGACCGAGCCCGACCCGGACGCTCTGCCCACGGGGCACGAGCTGATCGAGAAATACCTGGCCCCGCTCGCCAAGCTCCTGGGTAGCGATGTCATCCGTACCGGCGCCCGCGTGGTGGCGGTTTCCAGGGAAGGAATCGACAAGACCCGCTCGGCGGGCCGCGAGCAGACCCCGTTCCTGGTCCGAGTCCAGGCCGCTGATGGCGCCGTGACCGAGGTGCGGGCCCGCGGCGTCATCGACGCCTCCGGAACCTGGGGCCAGCCCAATCCGCTCGGCCGCTCCGGTCTGCCCGCCCCCGGTGAGAACGCGGCGATCGACAAGGGCCTGATCACCGCGCCGCTTCCGGCCGTGACCGGGTCAGAGCGCGACCGGTTCGCCGGACGTCATGTCCTGGTCGTGGGGGCAGGACACTCGGCCGCCAACACCCTGCTCGACCTCGTTGACCTCGCGAAGCAGGATCCTGCAACGCGGATCAGCTGGGCGGTGCGCACCCCCGAGGTGTCGAGCGTCTACGGAGGCGAGGACCGCGATGAACTGGCGGCCCGAGGAGCGCTCGGCACCCGCCTGCGCGAAGCCGTCGAGTCTGGAGTGATCGAGGTGCACACCTCCTTCACCATCACCGAGTTCACCCCGACGACCGACAATCTGACCGTGCACGCCAGCACCCCACAGGGTCCCTCCCGACTGGAGGTGGACCTGCTCGTTCCGGCCACGGGATTCCGTCCCGGCCTGTCCATCCTGTCCGAGCTTCGGCTCGCTCTGGATCCGGCCGTGGACGCTCCGTATCAGCTCGGGCCGCTGATCGATCCGGAGTTCCACTCCTGCGGAAGCGTGGAACCGCACGGCGAGAGCCTGCTGGCGCATCCCGAGACCGGCTTCTACATCGTGGGAATGAAAAGCTACGGCCGGGCGCCGACATTCCTCATGGCCACCGGTTACGAGCAGGTTCGTTCGATCGCCGCCGCACTCGCCGGTGACCGGGCCGCCGCCGATGATGTGCACCTCGACCTGCCCGAGACCGGAGTCTGCTCAACCGACCTCGGTGGCTCGTGCGACGCACCGGCCTCCCCGCAGCTGATCTCGCTCGGCGCCACCACCTCTTCCTGCTGCTGAAAGGGATCTGCCATGACCATCGATGCACCCGAACTGGACGTCCACGTTCTCCAGCGCACGGCCGATGACCTCGCTCGGACATACGAGGGCATCTTCTCGGCCGAGACGATAGAACGCTACGTTTTCGAGTCCTACACCGCGCTGGCTCGCACGGCGACGATCAAGCGGTACCTCGCGGCGCTCGCCCGAAATTTCGCCTCCGACAGGCTCCGTGCACTGGCGTTGTCGCAAGGGAAGATCCAGTCGGACGTCCCGCAGGTGTTGTTCGTGTGTGTCCACAATGCCGGCCGCTCCCAGATCGCCGCGGCACTCCTCAAGCACTACGCCGGTAGCGGCGTCGAGGTCCGGTCAGCTGGCTCACTCCCGGCCTCTGAGGTCGACCCTGTCGTGGTGGAGACCTTGGCATCGCGCGGAATCGACATGGCGGGGGCGTTCCCGAAGCCACTGACTGATGACGTGGTGCGGGCTGCCGACTACGTCATCACGATGGGGTGTGGGGATGCCTGCCCGGTGTATCCGGGCAAGAACTATCTGGACTGGGACCTTGTCGACCCCGCGGAGCAGACTCCGGAGATCACCCGCCAGATCGTCGACGACATCGACGATCGAGTCCGCGCCTGGTGGGCCACGGTTCACAGGTGACCCGCCGCAACCCGGTGGTCACACGTCGTGTCCGGCATCGGATCCAATGACGGAACGAGACGCGACACCGCCTGGGATCGACCGCCCCCGGGGCGGACTCGCGGCTCTGTGTATCGCGCAAACTACCAGCTGGGGCCTACTTTTCTACTCACTGCCCGCGGCTGTCGCGCCGATCTCCCAGGACACCGGCTGGAGTGGCACCGCCATCACCGGCGCACTGTCAGCTGGTCTCACAATCTCGGCAGTCGCCGGCCTCAAAGTCGGTTCCGTTCTGGATTCCCGAGGGCCACGCACGGTGATGACCCTCGGGGCGGTCATCGGTGTGGCTGCCCTGGCGCTGGTGGCGTGGTCTCCCAACCTGCCCATGTTCTATCTGGCCTGGCTCGTGGCGGGGTTCGCCCAATCGGCTGTCCTCTATCCACCCGCGTTCGCTGTCATCACCCGCTGGTACGGCCCGCGACGAGTCGGCCCCCTGATGACGCTGACACTCGTCGCCGGGCTTTCCTCCACCATCTTCGCCCCGCTCACTGCCTCCCTGATCGAGCAGTTCGGTTGGCGCACCAGCTACCTCATCATGGCCGGCATCCTCGCCGCCGTATCTGTGCCCCTGCACGCCTTCTTTCTCAACTCCACCTGGTCAGACACCGCCAGCGAGCCGACCGTGCAGCAGTCCCGAACCGAGATCCGCCAGGTCACCAGAACCCGCCAATTCCTCACCCTGCAAGTAGTGATGACGGCAGCCACGTTCACGCTATTCGCCGTCACGATCAACCTCATCCCACTGTTGCTGGAACGAGGAATCGACTACTCGACCGCAGCACTGGCCTTCGGACTGGTGGGCGCAGGACAAGTCATCGGCCGACTCGGCTACCCACCACTGACCCGAAGAACCACACCCCAACACCGCACACTGGTGATCCTCGGCGCCGGTGCACTCGGCCTGTGGGGACTGGCAACAACTCCCGGCTCGACCTGGCTGCTCATCGCTCTGGCCGTAGGTACAGGCGCGGCCCGCGGCTGTCACACCCTTCTCCAGGCCACCGCCGTCTCCGACCGGTGGGGCACCCAAAACTTCGGCGCCATCAACGCCCTATTCAACGCACCAATGACCGCCGTCACCGCACTCGCCCCCGTGTCCGGACCCCTATTGGCCAGCCTCATCGGTGGATACCCTGCAATGGCAGTCATCATGGCCGTCCTGCTCACCGTGGCCGCAGCACTAAGTGCCCGAACGTGAACAGGAGCTGACCACCATTTCGGACACAGACTGGACCCCGGAGCACCACGAGGCAATCATCATCGGCGGTGGGCAAGCAGGTCTGGCCACCGCCTACTACCTGCTGCGGTCAGGCGTGGACACCCTCGTTCTGGATAATCAACCCAACCCGGGTGGGGGCTGGTTACACGTCTGGCCGTCCCTGCGCCTGTTCTCCACCGCTGAGTTCTCCAATCTGCCGGGCTGGCCGATGCCCCCTTATGACGGGTTTCCACCGGCCTGCCATGTCGTGGACTATCTCGCTGCCTATGAACGGCGCTACCGGATTCCGGTCCAGCGTCCCGTCACGGTCAACGAGGTGATCTACGAGAAGGGCACCTACCACGTCTGGGCGGGCACGAAGTCGTGGACGACCGAGAACGTGGTCGCGGCCACCGGGACGTGGTCCGCCCCCTTTGTTCCCTCCCACCCAGGAACCTTCGCCGGCACGCAGTGGCATTCCGCCAACTACCCCGGTACAACTCCCTTTCGAAGTACCACAGTCGCGGTCGTGGGCGGCGTGAACCGCCCCAGGTTTTCCGCCGCGCCCTATGTGGGTTGCAGCTCTCGGTTGAGAGCGGCGTAGTAGCTCTGCTCGAACTCGATGGGCGGAACGTAGCCCAGGCTCGAGTGGAGCCGGTCATTGTTGTACCACTCGACCCATGCGGCGGTCGCGTACTCGACGTCGGCGAGCGTCTTGTACGGTCCGTCGTGGAAGATCGACGAGCGGATGCACTCGGCCTTGTATAGCCCGTTGATCGTCTCCATGAGGGCGTTATCGTAGGCGTCACCGACGCTGCCGATCGACGGTTCGATCCCCTCGAGGGCGAGGCGTTCGGTGAACGCTACAGATGTATATTGGCTGCCTGCGTCCGAGTGGCTGATCAGCGATTTCGGCTCGACCGGGTGTCCCTCGCGGTCGCGTTGCCACAGCGCCATCCGCAGCGGCGTCATCACCAGATCCGTGGCCATGGTGGTCGCCGCATTCCAGGCAACGATGCGCTGGGCGAACACGTCGACGATGAACGCGACGTAGGCGAAGCCGGCCCACGTTCGGACGTACGTGAAGTCAGCGACCCACACCCGGTCCGGGCGATCTGAGGTGAAGTCCCGGTCCAGCAGGTCCGGCGCCCGCACTGCGTCCGAATCTGGGGAGGTCGTGTACACCTTCTTTGCCCTAACCACCCCGGATAGGCCCAGCGTGCGCATCGCCCGGTCCACCGCGCCCGGACTCGCTGCGGGTAACCCGGCCCGGCGGACCTCGGCGAGCATTTTGCGGCGCCCGTACAGCCCGGCTGGCTGCATCTTCCGGCGCCCCTGCGCATCGGGCTTCCACACCAGCTGCCGTATGACGTCCTCCACCTCGGCGTCGCTGACGACCCTCGCTGCGATTGCCCGCCGGGGTGAGGTCCACATCCGATAGGTGCGTGCGGCGATCTGCAGACCTGCTTTGCGCAGGCCACGGCAGACCGACTCGACCGCATGACCCTCGGCTCTCATCTGATCGATGAATTCGCAGATCACCGGTTGCGGGGGTCGAGCTCCCCCGCGAAGAAAATCGAGGCCCGGCGCATGATCTCCAGGTCCTCGGTCAGCCGCCGGTTCTCTGCCTTGAGGCGCTTGATCTCGGCGCTCTCCTCGGTGCTGACGCCGGGGCGTGCGCCTGAGTCGATGTCGGCCTGCACAGCCCACCTGCGGACCGTCTCCTTGCCCAGCCCCAGACGGCGGCCGATCTGGTCGCAGCAGGCCGTCAGCGACGCGTACTCCCCGCGGTGCTCGGCCACCATCCGCAGTGCCCGCTCCTTGACCGCGGGATCGATTTTCTTCGGCATACAACCATCCTCCTCGACTCGAAAAGGAGGCGGCGGGAAACCTGGGGCGGTTCAGCGCGAACTCCGGCGCCCAGATCGCCGCAGAACTCACGAGCGTCGCCGAGGTGACCTGGTACACCCGTCAGCCACCACGCTGGATGCCCGACGAGGTCGACGGACGGGTGCTGTTCCGCCGCAACCGACTACGTGCCCTTGCCCTGCAGCGCGGCGAGCCCGACCCCGGGACAGACTCAGCCTTAGGAGACATCGTCGTCCTGCCAGAGGTGCGCCGCGCTCGGGACACCGGACGGCTGCAGGCCACGCCGATGTTCACCTCACTGGATGAGATCGACGCCGATCACCTGATTTGGTGCACGGGTTTTCGCTCCGCGATCGGGCCGATACGCCGGTTGCTCGACCACGGTCGACCAAAGCATCCGGGCCTCCATGTGGTCGGCTACGGCGACTGGACCGGTCCCGGAGCGGCAACGATCACCGGTGTGGGGCCCTATGCCAAACAGGCTGCCCGGAGAATCGCCGCATCAGTTGGCAGAACCGTGAAATAGGCGCAGCCACCACCAGAGTGATCTCCCTCGGGGGTGAGGGGAGTGCGAGCTATGCCGCCAGTTCGGCGGGGCTCGGATCCCTCCCGTTGGTTATTACGCGCCCTGGGCTGGTGTCGGTCCCCACAGGGCCTGTGCGGACATCAGGGCGGGTTGCCCTTGGGAGCTGGCGAAGTTGTTAGGGAGCGGGCTCCAGGGTGGTGTGGAATGAGGCGGGGTATGAGCCGGACGTAGGTGACCATGCCGACGAGTTCGACGAGGGTTTGGGTGACCACGACGACCGCGACCAGGGCAAATGGGTCGGGCAGGGCCAGGGCGAGGGGCAGTATGACCAGCGAGTTGCGGGTCGCCCCGGAGAAGACCAACGCCCGTGTCGACGGGGCATCCTGGCTGAAGACCCGGCCGGTGAGGATTCCCAAGGGGATCATCACGACCAGGAAGCCGACATAGACCGGGATGACCCGCAGCAGTGAGGACAGATCCGTCCGGACGGCGTCGACTTGCGAGGCAATCACGACGGCGAGGGTGGCCATCATCAGCGGCACCATCAGTGACTCCATCGCGTCCATGAGCTTCCGGGCGGAGGCGGACCGTGCGGCCAGGTACTGCGTGATGGCCGCCAGAACCAAGGGTGTGACGATCAATAACAGGAAGGCCTCAAGGAACGGGGCGACGTCCAAGACCTCGAACAGGCTGGGGCCCATAAATAGGCCCAGGTAGGCAGGCAGCAACAGCATCTGCACGAGCATCAGCAGCGGGGCCGCGGCCAGTAGCCGGTCGTGCGCGGAGCCAGCTAACCCGGAGAAGACGATGACGTAGTCGATGCACGGGGCAAGCAGCACCAGCAATACACCCAGCAGCAGGGCCTGGTCGTCAGCGACGAACCGGGAGAGCCCGTAGACCACGACCGGGACGATGGCGAAATTCAGCACCAACAGCCCGGCCAGGAACCGGCCGTCACGCAGCGCGCGACCGAGCCGGGTCAGCGGCACGCCCAGGAATGTGGCGTACAGCAGCACCATCAGTACCGGGTTGATTGCCTGCTCCAGACCCGGGGCGGCGGAAGGGGTGGCCAGCCCGAACACGGCACCGACCCCCAGGGCCACCAGGTACAGGGGTATCTGCCACCGCTCCAGCCACGTGATCATTGTTCGTCCTCCTCGGGACAGGGCCTTGCCTTCGGCCTCACGTCGCTGACGATCCTGGTCGGCAGTGGCAGTGAGAGTGGGCGGCGGGAGGGCCGGCCGTGATTAGAGTCCGAAGGCTCCGCCGCTGACCAGGATAAAGATGCCCAGGCCGATCAGGACAATGGGGAACAAGATGTGTTCCCAGCGTTCTAAAGCCTCGGCGACTGGCCGACGGGTGGCCACGAACTTGGCCAGGCCCACCAGGACCGAGACCAGAACCAGGAACACGACGCAGTAGGCCACCACGGCTCCCGGGCCGACGCTGAGGAAGACTGGGACGTAGACGCCGATGTTGTCCCCGCCGTTGGCGAAGGTCACCGCGGCCACGGTCCACACGGTCACGTTCTTACCTTCGATTTTGGCGTCGTCGTCGTCATCGTCCCCACGCCAGGCCTGCCACGCGGCCCATAGTCCCAGGCCTAATGGGATCAGCCCGAAGTACGGGATGGCCTCCGAGGGCAAAAACGTCCCGGCGCCCAAGGCCACGAGCACAGCGGCGCCGAGGATGCCTAGGAATCCAAGGTACTGGCCGACCAGGATGCGTGCGGTGGTGCCGCGTTGGCCTGCGCCGCGGGCGAAGAACAGTGAGAGGACGATGATGTCGTCGATATTGGTGGCGATGAACAGACCGATCGCCTGCAGGGCTGAGGACAGGATCACCCCTGCACCTCCGTGGCGTAACAACCCGGCACCGAACAGGCCGGGTCCAGGCAGGAGGCGTTTTCATTGACTGCGAGGGTGACCTCGACCAGGGAGGCCAACGCCCGCGCCAGGTGCGGATCAGCGATCTCGTACCGGGTCTGGCGGCCTTCGGGCACGGCGACCGCGATGCCACAGTCGCGCAGGCACGCTAGATGGTTCGACACGTTCGAACGCGTCAGTTCCAGATCGCGGGCCAGCTCCGCCGGGTAGGCCGTCCGCTCCAGCAGGGTCAGCAGTATCCGCGACCGGGTGGGGTCGGCCATCGCCCGCCCCAACCGGTTCATCACATCCACACAAGACGATATAGTCAGCATTCACTGAACTGTACAGTAGGCGCTGAACTGACTGGGCGTCTGAACAGGTTAGACATTTCTGGGCTCTGTGACTCGGGCGCTACCGCCCCGGAAGGGCCGCGCAGAAGGTTAAATCGGCAGCGTCGTGCCGGTGATTGCGAAGTCCCGTAGCCAACTGATGAACAGTGCCCACACGCCACTGAACAGTGCTATGCCCACTGCGATGAGTAGGAGGCCGCCGATGATCTGGATTCGTCGAGTGTTGCGTTGTAGCCAGCCGACGGTTCGGATTGCCCAGGTGGAGCTCCAGGCGACGAGGATGAATGGCAGCCCCAGCCCGAGGCAGTAGGCGACGATGAGCATGACACCGCGCGTGCCGCTGAAGCCGCTTCCGGCGGCGACGGACAGTGCGGCGGCGAGCGTTGGTCCGAGGCAGGGTGTCCAGCCGAGGGCGAACACTCCGCCCAGGAGAGGCGCGCCGACCCAGGTAGAGACAGCCTTCGGCTGGAATCGGGTATCTCGTTGCAGCACCGGTACGAAGCCGATGAAGACCAAACCCATGAGGATGGTGATGACCCCGCCGATGCGCTGGAGCAACTCCTCGTGTGGTGCGAGGTATTGAACCGTTCCGAGGACCATTGCGCTAAGCGAGACGAACACAACGGTGAACCCGCCAACGAAGAGCAGAGATGCCCCGACGACCCGGTAGCGCGAGCGTTGTCTGGCCTTCTTTTCCTCGAGAGTGATCGTTCGCGACTCGCTGTGGCGCTGTTCGGCCTGCGCCACGGTGACCGGTGGTCGCTCGGCGCCGACGACGCTAGCGAGGTAGGCGAGATAGCCGGGGATGAGCGGGACCACACATGGCGAGGCGAACGAGACCAGACCGGCTAGTAGGCAGGCGCCGAGGGCGAGCAGAAGGGGTCCGCTGGCCGCTGTCTGTTGGAACGCCGAACCGATACCCTGCGCGAGCACCAGGCCGTCCATCGGCGGCATGGCACCGGCGAAGACGAGGTCGGCAACATTCGTCACGGCGTGGCACTCTCCTCGTCGGCCACCAATTCGGCGATGACGTCCCGAAGTTGGTAATCGGTGACCGCCGCCAAATACACGGCGGCCACCCGGTGTTGCCGGTCAAGCACGAGGGTTGTCGGCACGATCGAGGTGGGAAAGCCGCGAAGTGCACCTACGGCCGCGTTGGACGGGTCCCAGATCGACGGGTAGGTAAGGCCGTTGTCGCGCACGAAGTCGACCGGCTTATCGCGATTGGGATCACGCACGTTGATCCCGAGCACGGTGGCGCCCTGGGATTCGAACTCCTCCTGAAGGCGCTGAAGATCGTCGACCTCGGTGCGGCAAGGCCCACACCATTGGCCCCACGTATTGAGGATCACCACCTCGCCCTTGTAGTCAGCGAGCCCGATGGTCTGGTCTGGGTCAAGCAGATCCGGCCCGGCGAGTTCGGCAACCGGTTTCCGTTCTTCCTCGGGGTAGTGGATCTCCAACTGTCCATCTGGACTGACGAACTCAAACGTGCCGCCCTGCGCGACCGCATCGGTGCCACTCCCACAACCTGTAAGGACTAGAGCGCTCGCACACAGAGCCCCCCACAGTCGCGCGCGGAAACCGATTGCTCGACTACTGCCCATGCTTTTCACTCCGGTCTGCGACGGGTCATTGCCCCCTCGGCTCCGAACCGGCGGTGCCGCACGGGGTGGCTCTCTCGAACACCAGTGACGTGACCGGCACTGGCGAGATGTTCCCGCTGTCCGATCGTGCCATAGCCACTATCCGCCCTGTTAAACGCCCCAGAACGGCGCGGCAAGCGGGTGGGTTCCGGGGGTAGGCCAGGTACACCTGTGCCCATTGACTGTGTTGGCCTTGCGGTTTCGTCGTCTTTAGATGCGTGGTCACACCGCCAGGGACAGTTCACTGAGTCCTGTACTATTCAGTGCATGCTGACTGTTGCTTCGCGTCAAGGTGTGATGAACCGACTCGGTCGTGCGATGGCCGACCCGACTCGTTCTCGAATTCTCATGAGGCTGCTGGATGGGCCCGTGTATCCCGCCGAGATTGCCCAGGAGCTGGGGTTGACGCGTTCAAATGTGTCGAATCATCTCGCCTGTCTCAGGGATTGCGGGATCGTCGTGGTTGAACTCGAGGGTCGGCAGAATCGGTACGAGATCGTCGATGCCCATCTGGCACGTGCGTTGAACGCCTTGGTCGAGACGACTCTTGCCGTTGACGAGAACGCGCCCTGTCTGGACATGCAGTGTCCGGTCGAGGGTTGCTGCAGTTCGGAAGGGGGTCGGCGGTGACAACGTCCGCGTGTGGTTGTGAGCCGGCCGGGCCAGTGGCCGGCCCTGACGAGTCCGCTTCGTGGTGGCGCAACGGTGCCGTCCTCATCCCGGTGTTCTCTGGCCTGACGCTCCTGCTGGGTGTGATCCTCGAGTGGCTCGCCAACGGCCCCGGGGCGGAGACTGCAGCGGCGTGGCTGTTCTGGACCGCTCTCCTTCTGGGCGCCTCGCAGTTTGTTCCAGGCGCGGTGCGGGGTCTGCTCGTCCGGGGTCGGTTGAGTATCGGGCTGCTGATGACGATCAGCGCCGCCGGTGCGGTCGGGCTCGGGTTCATCGAGGAGGCCGCCGCTCTGGCCTTCTTGTACTCCATCGTCGAGGCGCTGGAGGATCGGGCGATGGACAAGGCCCGCTCGGGCTTGCGGGCCCTGTTGGCGCTGATTCCCTCCAGTGCCACCGTCCTCGGCGCCACCGGGGGCACCCGCACCGTGCCCGTTGAGTCTCTGGAACGCGGCGATGTGCTGCGTCTGGTCGCCGGCGAACGTTTGGCCACCGACGGGATCGTTCGTGTCGGGCAGAGCAGCCTGGATGTCTCGGCGATCACGGGTGAATCCATTCCCGTCGAGGTCGGGCCCGGTGACGCGGTGTTGGCCGGCTCGATCAACACCTCCGGCGTCCTGGAGGTCGAGGCCACCGCCGCAGGGACAGACAATTCCTTGACCACAGTGGTCGAACTGGTTGAGCAGGCACAGACAGAGAAGGGGGAGCGGGCACGTATCGCCGACCGCCTGGCCCGCCCGCTGGTGCCGGGTGTTCTCATCCTGGCTGCTCTGGTCGCCCTGATCGGCTCGATCTTCGGAGATTCCGGACTGTGGATCGAGCGAGCACTGGTGGTACTGGTCGCCGCTTCGCCGTGCGCACTGGCGATCTCGGTGCCGATTACGGTCGTCTCCGCGATCGGTGCGGCCAGCAAGTTCGGGGTGATCATCAAATCCGGTGCCGCGTTCGAGCGCATGGGCTACCTCCGGCATGTGGCAGTGGACAAGACCGGCACCTTGACCCGAAACCAGCCCACCGTCACGCAGGTCCTCACCACTGGCAACGCTGCCCAGGACGAGGTCCTGAGCTGGGCGGCCGCTCTGGAAACCCACAGCACCCACCCGCTGGCCGCAGCGATCACCGCCGCAGCTACCGAGGTCCCCGCCGCATCGGCGGTCACCGAGTCCGCGGGCGCGGGAATCGCCGGCCTTATCGATGGCGCGCACATCGCCGTCGGCAGCCCGCGCTGGCTCGACCCAGGTCCTCTGGCAGATCACGTTCACGCGATGGAGGCCCGCGGCATCACCGTGGTGGTCGTCCACCGCGACGACCACCCGGTCGGGGCCATCGGGGTGCGCGACGAGCTGCGTCCAGAGGCCGGCGAGGCCATGACGTCGCTGGCGTCGAGGGGTATGGGCGTGACGATGCTTACCGGCGACAACGCCCGCACCGCTGATGCACTGGCCGTCGAGGCGGGGATCACCGACGTGCGTGCCGAGCTGCGTCCGCAGGACAAGGCGCAGGCAATCGCCGAGTTGCGTGCCGACGGCCGGGGGCCAGTGGCGATGATCGGCGACGGTGTCAACGACGCCCCCGCGCTCGCCTCGGCGGACATCGGAATCGCCATGGGGGCCACCGGCTCCGACGCAGCGGTCGAGTCGGCGGATGTCGCGTTCACCGGCGATGACTTGCGACTGATCCCGCGCGCCATAGACCACGCCCGCCGCGGTCGTCGCGTCATCAATCAGAACATCATCCTGTCCTTGGCGATCATCATCGTTCTGCTTCCACTGGCGATCACCGGAATTCTGGGACTCGCAGCGGTCGTCCTGGTCCACGAGGTCGCCGAAGTCTTCGTGATACTCAATGGCCTGCGTGCCGCACGCACCAGGCAGCTCGAGCGACCCTCGAGCCCAAGAACTGCCGACCGCGACGACAGCCGGCACATGCACCAGCTGGCACCGCTCCCTCATTGACACTGTGCCCGCGTGCCCCGCACCGCACACCGCCGGAAAAAAACGACGGCAACCATCACAACACTCGGTATCGACCGGACGGCCTTGCGCTGCGCCCCGGCATCGACGGGAGGGCATCAGCTGCCAGGCACGACTGAGCAAGAACAATGCGTACACCGATGGCCGAGACCCACCCGAACTTATCGACGGTTCGTGCTAACATCGCTCTATGGCGATCAATTATGGGGTGCCCGATTCAGTGACGTTCGAGGATCGAAACACCTATGCAGCGTTGTTCCATGCTCTGGCAGAACCAACTCGACTGGCGTTGTTGGAGCATCTGGTCAGTGGTGAGCATCGGGTTCGGGATCTGGTCGATCACATGCATCTGGCACAGTCCACGGTGAGCAAGCACCTGGCTTGCCTGCGGGATTGCGGGTTAGTCAGAATGCGGATCGAGGGGCGCTCCTCGTGGTTCTCGCTGGCTGAGCCGGCCCGGCTGGCGGACCTGGTGGAAGCCGCCGATGCGCTGTTGAGTGCGTCCGGGGTGTCGCCGTCGCTGCGCGATCACCAGGACCACCCCGACCTTGACCTCGGGCAGGAGTGAGTCGAGATGGGGCATAGCCACGGTCACGACCATGGAAGTACTTCTCCCCAGGCCGATCGCGGGACGCGTCGTCGGCTGCTGATCGCGTTCTGCATCACCGCGATCATCGTGGTGGCCCAAGCGGTGGGCAGCGTGGTCACTGGCAGTCTCGCGTTGTTGACCGACACCGCTCATGCATTGGCTGATGCGTCGGGATTGTTGGTTGCGGTCATAGCCGCGACGATGATGCTGCGTCCACCGAGCAGTAAACGGACCTGGGGATTCGCCCGGATCGAAGTCATCGCCGCACTAGGGCAAGCTGTCCTGCTGATCGTCGTCGGTAGCTATGCCGCGATCGAAGGCGTCCGCAGACTCTTCGAGCCGGCGGACGTGCCCGGTACCGAACTGCTGGTGTTCGGCGTGATCGGCCTGATCGCCAATATCGCCGCCATTGTGGTGCTGGCCTCCAGGCGAGGCGACAACTTCAACATGCGGGCGGCATTTCTGGAGGTGCTCAACGACGCTTTGGGGTCGGTGGGGGTGATCGTTGCGGCGATCGTCATCAACACCACCGGTTTCCAGCGAGCCGACACCATTGCCGCGCTGTTCATCGCCGCCTTGATCATCCCGCGCGCGTTCACGCTTCTGCGGCAGACGGTTCGGGTGCTGATGGAGTACGCGCCTACGGGGCTCGATCTGGATGAGGTTCGGGATCACATACTGGAGCTGGACCATGTTCGGGACGTGCACGACTTGCACGCATCCATGATTGGGACCGGCCTGCCGGTCATCTCCGCGCATGTCGTGATCGATGATCAGTGCTTCGAATCCGGTCACGCCCCGCAGATCCTGGAGGAGATCCTCACCTGCGTCAAGGAGCATTTCCCCGTCTCCATTGACCATGCCACCATTCAACTGGAGACTGCCGCCGTGCGTGACCGTGAATCTCCCGCAGTCCGACACGCTTGACCCGCTACGAGCCGGAGATGAACGGTTCACATTTCTGCACGATGGGTAGTGCGGGTCCGGCCAGCGGACTTGCTCGGCGCGGCGGCAGGAAAGGGATCGGCGGGCGCGGAGACGGCCACCAATGCGGGTGAAGGTACGACCCTGAAGGCCTCGGCAGGCTGGCCGACCCACGCGATCACCGCCCGAACCCGAGACTGTCTGATCAGCTGAGGCCCGGAGTCCGAGAGAGCGGCGGCCGAGTGGGCGCATGCGAGCAGGCCCGGTAGTCCGCCGGCAGGTGGACGGCCCGCATGAAACGTCGCCGGTCACGGGGGTGCGCAGAGCAGGCGCGAATCGGACCCCGGGATACCCGCTTCCTACGATAGGGATCATGTCGCCGTCGTCGAAGGCACCCTCGTCCAAAGCTTCCGCCACCGCCAGACCGCTGCGTACCCGCGGTGTGGTGCCGGTCGTGGTGCTGCTCGCGGTCGTGGCGGCAGGTGTGGTGGTCCCGCTCTCGCGAATGTCCACGGACCTGGCACTCGAGCTCCTCGGCGTCCCGAACCCGGGCCTGCTCACCACCGCCGGGCTCCCGGCGGTCCGCGCGATCGCCGAGCTGCTGGCATCGGTGGCGGTGGGAATGGCGCTGTTCGCCGCGTTCTTCACCCCGCCGCAGAAAGACAAGACCCTCGACGTGGACGGCTACCGCGCACAGCAGATCTCCTCGTGGATCAACATCGCGTGGGCGATCGCGGCGGCCCTGCTCATCCCGCTGACCCTGTCGGATGTGTCCGGGCGCACGCTCTGGCAGTCCCTGCCGCCGGACCAGTGGATCGTGGCGATCACTCAGATCGAGGTGGCGTCCTCGTGGCGCTGGGCCGCGATCATTGCACTGGTCGCCGGGATCGGGCAGCGGCTCACCGTGAGCTGGCGCTGGTCGGTCATCTGGCTGGGGGTCACGGTGCTCTCGCTCCTGCCCGTTGCCGCGACGGGCCACGCCTCGGGCGGCACCGCCCACGACATCGCCGCCAACTCGCTGATTATCCACCTGTTCGCTGCCGCGTTCTACGTCGGTGGGCTCGTCGCGGTGATCGCCCACGCGATGCGTGGCGGGGGCCGGGTAGCGCTTTCATTGCGCCGCTATTCGGTGGTGGCCACGGTGGCGATCGTCGCGCTCGGGCTGACCGGGATCATCAACGGGCTGGTCCGTCTGCACCCCGCCGACCTGTTGTCTTCGACCTACGGGCTGCTGATTGTGGCCAAAGCGTTGTGCCTGGCACTGTTGGCGGTGTTCGGGCTGGCGGTGCGCCGGCGCATCATCAACCGCATCGAGGGAACGTCGGCCAACGCCCCGGTGGACCGCGGCACGCTGCTGCGCATCGGACTGGTCGAAACGGTGATCATGGCGGGCACCCTGGGTCTGTCGGTCTCGCTCGGCCGCACCCCGCCCCCGGCACCGCTCTATGTGCCCACCCGGCAGGAGTCGCTGCTGGGTTTTGAGTTGCCGGGGCCGTTCTCCTTCGAGACGGTGTTCGGTCTGTGGCGCTTCGACCTGGTGCTGGGTCTGGCCTCGGTGATCCTGCTCGGGCTCTACGTGTGGGGGCTGATCACCCTGCGCCGACGCGGCGACTCCTGGCCGGTGGGACGAACCGTGGCGTGGGTGCTCGGGTGCGTGCTGCTGTTCCTGACCACCAGCTCCGGTATGGGGATGTACATGATGGCCGACTTCGCCAGCCACATGGTCGGGCACATGCTCATCTCGATGCTCGTTCCGGTCCTGCTCGCCCTAGGCGGGCCGCTGACACTGGCACTGCGGGCGCTCCCGGCGGCGGGCCGCGGCAACCCGCCGGGACCACGCGAGTGGATCGTGGAGTTCATCAACAACCCGCTCTCCCGATTCCTCACCCACCCGATCGTCGCCTCGGTGCAGTTCGTGGCCGGGTTCTACCTGATCTACTTCGGAGGGTTCTACGAGACGCTGGCCTCCGAGCACCTGGGCCACATGTTCATGAACGTGCACTTCCTCATCAGCGGCTACCTGTTCTACTGGGTGATCATCGGCGTGGACGCGGCGCCGCGGCACTTCTCGCCCTTCTACAAGCTCATGGTGCTGCTCGGTTCGCTACCGTTCCACGCCTTCTTCGGCATCGTGCTCATGAACTACAAGACCGTGCTGGCCGAGAGCTGGTACTCGGGGATCGGGCTGCCCTGGGTCCCGGATCTGCTGCAGAGCCAGCAGGTCGGCGGCGGGGTGGCGTGGGCGGCGGGGGAGATCCCGCTGTTCATCGTCATGCTCGCCCTGGCCTGGCAGTGGTTCCAGACGGACATGCGTGAGGCGCGGAGGGGGGAGCGGCAGGCCGAGCGGGACGACGACGCCGAGCTCAAGGCCTATAACGACATGCTCCGCGAGATGTCCCAGACCGACCGGAAGTAGGGGACAAGCGGACCCTCGTCGTCGAGGATGGTTCCCTCACACCCCCTTGTTCGTCCCCCAGGCACGTCGGCGATAGGAGCGAGCCCGTGAACGAGATGGCCGCCCGCCGCAACATCCCCAACCCCACCAACCGGCGGGTGCGACAACCCGGTGGTCTCCACCTCAGTGGCGAGCAACCCCGCTACCAGGACCACGACACCGATCACGGCGAGGGGAAACAGAGAATGGGCGACGAACTGAGTCACAGCGCACGTAATCAGGCCGAGTTCACACGCTCGCACTGGCGGGCGATGCGAGAATTCGTGCTCGTCGGCCTCACCGCCATCATCGCGGGCGGCCTTGTCGCCGCGGTCACCGGTCCCACCGGTTTCGATGAGGGTTCCTGGGTGGCGGCCTACCTGGTGCTAGTTGCGGGGGTGGCCCAGGTAGGGCTGGGCGTCGGACAGGCACTGCTTACTGGCGGCACACTGTTCGGTCGCCTGCGTGTTGTCCAGCTTCTCGCCTACAACTTGGCCAACAGTGCGGTACTCGGTGGCACCCTGACCGGCTCCGTGATCGTGGTGGCCGCGGGCGGTGTGCTGTTGCTGATATCGCTCACGTTGTTCCTGGCCACTGTGCGTCACGCGCGCCCGCGTACGTGGTATCTCGTGCTCTACCGGATTGTCATTGCCAGCCTCGCAGTGAGTGTGCCGGTGGGCGTCGTCTTGTCAGTTGTTCGTCACAGTTAGAAGCCCAGTGTGGGGGAGCCAGGGCCTTGTCGGCCAGCCTGCGCCGTCAGAGTTCCGGCGTCATAGGGCGCTGCTGCTTGACCCCGAGTTGACCATGATGCCCCGTTCTGCCAGCCATGCCGACGGATCGACAGCCCGCGAGCCGCCGTCGGCCCATACCTCGAAGTGCACGTGTGGGCCGGTGGAGAAGCCGCGGTTGCCCATCACGCCGATTTGCTGACCAGCGACGACAGTGTCACCGACCTGAACGGTATTGCTCTCATTGTGGCCGTAGACGGTCATGAAGCCGTCCGGCGACATGATCCGAATCCAGATGCCGAAACCGGAGGCCGGGCCTGAATCGATGACGATTCCGTCGGTCGCGGCGAACAGCGGTGTGCCGATGGCGTTGGCGACATCGAGACCCGAATGGGACGTGCCCCATCGGGGGCCGAAGGAGGACGTTGAGATGCCCACTGCCGGGAGGGCCACAATGGGACGCCGCGCCTGCTCCTCGGCAATCTCACGCTCGTAGTTGAGTTCGGTGCCCCTCTGCAGACTGGCGACGAAACCCGCGGCGGTGGGTCCCGGCTCGCCTGACACGTTCGCGTCATCGGAGGTGAGGGGGAGCGGAGCCGAGGGGGTCGCGGCTTGGGCATCTTTGGAGTGTGCGTCATCGGTGCTACCGGCCGGGGGCTCGTCGGTCGCGAGGAGGACGATCTGCTGATCACTGGTGGGCGCCGCCGCGGCAATAGAGGCACCCGCGGCCAGGGCCACGACCGCGGCGATACTGCGGTGGTTGTTCGGTGAAGGCCGGCGATGGGCTCCGCGGCGGCGCCGCGGGGGGCTGGTCGACTGAGAGGCGTGCTTCGGTCCTGCTCGCTTCTCCACTGCTACCGAATCCCGTCGTCGTCTAACCGTAATCGTTTCGTGACCTGACCCCGGTTAAAGGTAGTGGCTGACCAACCGGGTCGCAAGGCAGATGCACGGCCGAGACGACCGTCACAGAGAGGACCAGTGAGGTGACAGCTCCGCCAGGGTTAGGCGCTGGCTGAGCTTCCGAGGTGGAGACGACTTCTCCCCGACCGGGAGTCGATCTGGGCGCACTGGGGCTGGCGATGATCACGAATTACGCGCTGAGGGGTGACACGATCGATACCGAGTTGTTATATTGGGTCGTGTTGCCGACGAAATCGGTCACCCGCATCGCATAGACGTCGCGGGAACACATCACCCCGAACGATGGAGACAGCCCCATGATCGACTCCACCCGGACCGTGACCGTCGCAGAGCTCACCGAGCGTTTGGGCGTGCGCAGCGCGACTTTGGCCGGCGGCCGCCATCGTGTGGCCAGCGAAACCGCGACGGTGTCGCGGTTTGTTGGTAGCGCCGTCGTCGGCGTAGCCCTCTCGGGCGGCCTTGGTCTGGCTTTCGCGCCAGCCGCCGCCGCTCAACCCGTCGCGATCGATCAGGCCCAGGTCGTCGAGGCGATCCAGGCCGCGGCCGAGCAGTTCGGCATCGGCCCCGCCGAGATCCAGAGGATCGGGGAGCAGTTCGGCCTCGCCCCAAGTGAGGTCCGGCAGTACGCCGCCGGGCTCGGGCTCGGTTCCCTCGGCGACAGCGCCGGTAGCCCGCAGATCGGCGGCGCACATGCCCCTACGGAGGCCGTGATCACCTCGGGGTTCGGCTCGCGTTGGGGCAGCTTCCATAACGGCACTGATTTCGGTGCGCCGATTGGTACGCCGCTCTACGCCGCCAAGAGCGGCGTTGTCGAAGCCGCTGGCCCCGCCGCCGGGTACGGCATCTGGATCCGCATCCGCACAGATGACGGCGAACTGCTGGAATATGGCCACAACGACCAGAACTACGTCAGCGTCGGCCAGCGGGTCAACGCCGGTGAAGTGATCGGAACCGTCGGCAACCGCGGAGACTCCACCGGCCCCCACCTGCACTTTCGCGTACAGACCGCCGCCGGTCAGTGGGTCGACCCGGTGCCGTGGCTCGCGGCCCAAGGAGTCCTCGTCTAGCACCGTCCACTTCGGGCGTGCCGACCGCCTCCCCGCGGGGGAGCGCGTGCTGGTGTTCGCCAATTTCCGGGCCGGCGTTGCAACCCCGCGCGGTAGTGCATTTCTTCGGGGAATCCCCGACTTACTAGATCTCAAACAAGCCCCTGCAGGTCACGGCGTTGCGCCCACTCCGAAATGACTCCAGAACCGGAGAATTCTCCGGAACGCTGGCAGGAGTGGTTCCTGGTTTCCGGCCGCGTGCGCGACGTGGAAGCGTGTCCCGGCTGGGAGCGAAAACCGGGGTTCCGCGGACCGTCTTGATATCGCGGTCATTGAGCTGAGTCGTACGGGATTCGATCAGCAGGCCGGTGACCGGACCAGATGCTTACCGCCTCCACCGGCGGCGTCGAGTTGGTTGCGGTGCTCCTCACGCAGATGCTGCCGGGCTCGCTCGTGCTGCAGGAGTTGTGGGCCGACGGGACTCCGTACGCGCCGGGCGTGCGGTACCTCAACGGGCTACCCGGTACGTCGAGGTCGTCCTGCCGTACACGTCGGGCCTGGCCCCCGGTTCGATGGCGACCAACGTGGTGGTCCAGGACGGCTGCGAGCAGAACCTCTCCGAGCACGTTGCCGTGGCCGATCCCCGCGCCCCCGACTACGTCCTGAACGCTCTCGACCCCGGCAACCCGCGTCAGCCGCGGTGCGAGGCGAGCGCCCCGATTCACGATCCGCGGGAATCTTCCTCCCGATGTTCACCCCACCGCGAAAGGCCGGGGTCTTTGTCAATTTGCTTTTGGCCCCGTTTCGCGAGTGGTCAGGATCTGACGAAGGCCCGCCACGAAGTACACGACGAGCACGATCAGCATGATCCCGCTGACGATTACCGCAGCAGGCCGCTCTGCATCTCCGGCGAACAACGCGCCGAGGTCGGCAAGCGGCATGAGAGATCCCAGTGCCCCGAGCACGGCGATGACGAGCGCTGCGATCATCACCCCTCGGCTGGCGTTCGGGACGCGGCTCGCGATGAACGCCGCGATGAGCAGCAGCACACCGATAAACGCCGGTATCAGCGAGGTGGCACTCTCCATCCCGGTGGTGAAGTAGGCGATGAGTCCGGTGGCGGTGAGGATGCCGCCCGTCCACGTGGTCAATGCGATCATTGCTGATCTCCTAGGTCGGTATCTGATTGCAGCTAGGCTGGCACGCCCGTTGCTCTGCGAGCAGTCATCGGCTCCAACGACGCCTAATCAGGCTACGGTCCCGGACGCTGCTGGGGGCGAGACTCCAGGGCGCTCTTCAAGTGTCCCATTCGGTCATGAGTCCCGCGTTTCTGCTTGGGGGGTTAGGTGACACGGGCAGAGTCGACACGAATTGCTAGACCTCAACATGCCCGTGCAGGGCACAGCGTTGCGAACACCCCGGAATGGCTTCAGAACCACCGAATTCTGCGGAACGCCGGTCAACCGGAAGGTGCTGGCGGCCCAGTAGGTAGGCGCCCAGCGCAGCCACGCCGGGCCCGTAACACACCGGGGCTCTGGCCTCGGCCGGGAACGCAGCGGTAGTCACTACTCCGCATGAACATGCGCGCCGCTGGGCGCGGTGCTCGATGGCGAGCATGTTCGATCGGCGGGAGGTCGAAAACCTGACGACGCTGATCACGGACCACCAGGGCACCGGACAGGTCGTAAATGAGGTGCGCGCCCCCCGGTCAGCCCAGTTTTCCGACAGGCCCGTGCAGCCGGCTCCCGTCGCCGTGGTGATGCGCAGGGTGATCGGACAGCCGGCACGATTACTGTTTGGCAGGTGAAACGGTTCTCTCGCATGCTCAAGCCGGGATGGTTGATCACCCTTCTGTTCATCAGCCTCTTCGCCTACCTGTGCTTCACGATGCTTGCCCCCTGGCAGTTGAACAAGTACGAGGATCTCAAGGCACGCAATGCCAGCTCGTTGAGAGCAGCGTGGCAGGGCCGGTTCCGTTGGACGAAGTGATCCGGCGGGAGGGATCTCTCGGTGATTCCGAGTGGCATCTGGTTACTGCGCGCGGAAGTTACCTGCCCATGGAGGATGTCCTGTTGCGGATGCAGTCCGTCGACGGTGAACTCGTGTACCAGGCACTTCGTGCATTCCGCACCGACAGTGGTGACTCCCTGCTCGTCAACCGCGGATGGGTCCGCGTCGGCGACGACAACGCGGTCCCGGACTTCCCGTCCGCGCCGACGGGCCAGCTGACCATCATCGCCCGCCTCAGGATCCCGATGGATGCTCCCGCCCAACCCATCGTTCTGCACGATTGGAACATGGTGCGCAACATCGACCCCCCCCGTCATCGGGGACCTCCTCGGCACCGACTTGTCGCCCTATTATCTCCAGCTCGCCGGTGGGCAGCCCGGGTCTTTGGAACCGATGCCAGTGCCGTCCACCGAGTCGGGTCCGTACTTGTCGTACGGACTGCAGTGGATGGCCTTCGGGGTCCTCGCTCCCATCGGCCTGGGCTACTTCGTGTGGAGCGAGATACGTCAGCGCCGTCGTCTGGACGACGAGGACAACGATGCCGCCGCGGCGCGGCCACGCAAGGGCGGGAACCGGGCAGCAGGTCCCGGGCAGGACACCACAGCGTCGCAGGCCCCGTCGGGCCCTCCCGCGGCCACGGTTGGAGACGATGGTCCATCGGACGAGGCCGCGGACTCAGACCGGCTCGTAGCGGCGGCCATGCGTGATCGCTACGGTGACCGGTTCGCATCCGAGTATCGACGCAGCTCGCGTGGAGGCAACCGCGCCTGATCGTCTGCGACAGCAGTCGATAGCTGTACGAGGAGTTGGACAGCGGGCGGGGGACCGGGTCCGAGAGCCATCCGGCGTGCGCTGCTTTGATCTGGGAGCGCCTGCGCAGACTGCGGTGTGCCGCCCCCGAGTGAGCCGAGGACTGACTCGCGGAACGCGATCTGCTGTTCGGCGAGCGTTTCTAGACGAGGGTGGTCCAGTAGTCCCAGAAGCGGTGCGTGATGAGCAGCAGGACAAGTAGGTACCAGGCGGTAAGTATCGCGCCCCGGTATTCGGTAACTACGGCGATGAGGCGCGCAAGACCCGCCGAATCGCTGCGGCGTAGTGGCTGAAGATTGCACAGGGTGCAGTACCAGAAGATCGGTATGGTCACCGCCCAGACGATCATGCAGTACGGGCACAGGGCACCGATGCTGTACAAGCTTTGGTAGATGAGCCAGTGGATGAACACCACCGCGAAGGTGACGCCTACTTGGATGCTGGCCCACAGCCAGCGCTGAAATGCTCCCCCCGCCAGGAGCGCAGCACCCAGGGCCGTGGTGGCGGCGAATCCGGCGATGCCGATGATCGGATTGGGGATGCCAAAGGCCTCGGCCTGCGCGGTGGTCATCACCGACCCGCAGGACAGGACAGGGTTGATGCTGCAGGACGGGACGTAGCCCGGGTTCTCGATCAGCGCGATCTTCTCCACCAGCAGCACTACCGCCGCGACCAGGCCGATGAGCCCACCAACGATCAGCACCACCGCGAGCCTGCGGTGGGGGTACTGATCCGGGCCGGCGTTGGTGGAGTGTGCGACCGGGGTGGCTGAGCTATTCGAGGGCAGCATTGATGCTGTTCTCGAGATCGGTGACGCTGGTCGGCTCGAGGCGCTCCCCGTCCAGGAAGAAGGTCGGCGTGCCACTGACCCCGAGGCTCTGACCGTCCTGCTTGCTCTGCTCGATGCGCTCGAGGGTGGCCGGGTCGTTGTATGCGCTCTCGAAGCGCTCCATATCTAACCCCAGTTCCTCGGCATAGCCGAAAAATGTGTCCATTTGCGGGGTTTGTTGGTGGCCCCACTGCTCGGGAGTGTCAAACAACTTGCGGTACATGGCCTCGAACCGGCCTTGCTCGGCGGCGGCCTCGGCGGCCAGGGCCGCCGCCATAGAGTTGTCGTGCAGGGGCATGTGGCGCACCACGAACGTCACCCGGTCTCCGTACTGCTCGCGGAGGTCCTCAATTGTCGGATAGAGCGCGATGCAGGCTTCGCATTCGAAATCGAGGAACTCAACGAAGACGGCGTCACCGCCCTCAGACAGTCGGGGACTGTCCTCACGCACCAACACTCCGGTGCCCGGACTGTCATCAGGACGTGCCTGCTCGGAGCCGGAATCGTTCCCGGCAGCCAGTAAGGCCACCACCAGGACGACCAGCGCAGCCGTGATCAGCGCTAGCGAGAGCTTCAGATTCTTACTCAACAGATTGTCCGCTTTCTAACTCATGCGTGCCCCGACGTGATCACTGGATGATAATCGGGCAGCCGTTGCTTCGGCGGTGAGGCGGTGACCATGACCCCCGGTGGTTGCGTGCGGCTATCCCTCCAATGCGCTCTCTCCGACGTAGCCGCCCTCGTGGCACCCCGGTGGGATCGCGAACACGGCGGAGCCGATCGGAACCGTCCAGGTGTTGAGCATGTCCTGCTCTGCCAGTCGCTGCTGGATCGGCACGAACTGGCGTACCGGGTCGGCCTGGTAGGAAGCGAACAACAGACCGGAGTTGCTGATCTGGCCGGACTCCGGGACATCGTCATAGTTGTACGGTCGTCGCAGGATCGTCTCGGCCCGGACCCGTGGCCGGGCCCGGGCGATGTGTGGCTCGGTGGGGATGACGGTCAACCCGGTGCGGTCCATTGCCTCGAAATCAGCGGGGTCGTGTTCTGTAGTACCGGTCAGTGGCGCGCCCGAGTCGAGTTTCCGTCCGATCGAGAGCTCACGGGAGCTCCGTTCGATCTCCTCCCAGGTGTCCATCGTCATCCGGATACGGCGCAGCACCAGGGAGGTGCCGCCCCGCATCCATCGCCGGTCGGCGCCATCGGAATAGAGCAACTGGTCGTAGTCGGCATCGGCCGGTGAGGGATTGGCGGTGCCGTCAATCTGACCGAAGAGGTTGCGTTGTGTCTGCCCGGACGGGTCGGTGCCCACGGCACGGCGGAACCCTCGCTGCGCCCACCGCTGAGTGACCGCGTCGCGAACACCTGAGGACAGAATTCGGGCCGAGTGTGCGACGGTGAGCGGGTCGTCGGCACAGACCTGCAACAGCAGATCGCCGCCGGACCACCGGTCCTCGAGCCGGTCGATCTGTGGGAAGTCCGGCAGCGGCTGCAACCACTCCGGGGTGCGGCGGCCAAGCCCGACCTTGCCGAGCAGCTCCGTGCCGAAACCGATGGTGACCGTCAACCGGGACGGTCCTTCAGCCAACTCGTGTTGCAGGTCGGCGAGACCGCCGCGCCCCTGCGTGAGCCGGGCCGCGTCCTGGGTCCAGGCTCGCAGTACGCCGATGAGGTCGGTGCCGCGAACACCCTCTCGCAGATCGAATGCCACATACGCCGCATGCGCCTGCGGCGCCGTGGTGACGCCGGACTGACGGTCACCATAGAAGGGCTCGGTGGCCGCGCCGACGGCCCGGGAGTTGGCCACCGCGTCGCGATCAGGGGTCCGAGCAGTGGCGGTACGCTCACCAACTCCCCACCCCGCCGCACCTCCGGCGACGGCGGCCCCGCCGACCAGGAAGGATCTGCGATTCAACGCCGAGCGATGGTTTTGGTCGCCCATGTCCCGTCACTCCCCGCCCTGGTACTGCTCATTGCCCCCCTCGAACGACCGTGCCGAGGCGACGATCTCGCTCGTATCGCCGTTCTCCAATGTGAGGGTCACGGTGACTTCCTGGCCCGTGCGGATCGCTTCGTGCACTCCCATCAGCATGATGTGATTCCCGCCAGGCTCGAACACAAGCTCTCCGCCCGCCGGGATGACAAAGCCGCCCTCTCGCGCCCGCATCATCGAGCCACCCGCCGCCCCCGAGACGGTCTCATGCAACTCGGCCTCACCGGAAACCGCGGAGGTCACCTCGACCAGGCGGACATCCTCATCGGATTGATTCCGCACGATCCCAAACACCGGTGCCATCGCGCCACCGTCGCCGTGCGCGTTCGAATCACCGGAACCGGGGTCACCAGTGACCTCGCCGTGGTCAGTACCCCCATTGACGTCAGTGGCCTTGACCCACGCATCCTCCACCACAAGGGGCGCCGCGCCAGCGGTCGCGGCTGCGGTCGTCTCCGTCCCGGTCTCGGTGTTCTCCGAGGTGCACCCGGCCAGGCCCAGGGCGACCGCGGCGATCACCGCGACGAAGGGAGTCCTACGCATAGCTCACTCACATCCATCTAGCTCCACGCACTTGAACCGCGACCGCCCCTGTTGTCCAAACGGAGCGTCGCACCGGCGTGGAAAAGTTACGGCGCAGTTCGGACTGCAACGGCTAGCCAAGAGTCTATAATGTGGCGCTTCGGTCCGGCCCACCGGTCGTGGCGTGCGGTGGAAGAGACAGAGCCGGGCCGCATCGGCCGGGTACGGCCGCGTCGTCACCTAGTCGGACAGGTACGACCGAACTAGAGGCGAGCGCGACGTCATCGACTGGCTGCCGACCAAGCGGGCTCGCGCTCTGCGGGCAGGGGATAGACCTGCCGGGTCAGCCGCTGCCAGGCATCTGCCGCAGAATATCGGTGCAACTCGGACTCTCTGTCGCGGAAGGCGCGCAGGTCCTGACATCGCGCGTCGTGATCGTCGCTGACCCGCCACCAGATCTCACCCCACCTCCCGACTGATCCGGGCGCGCACCGCTCAGGCCGCGCAAGCGGTGGAACCGGTGCTCTGATGGTGGCGCTAGGAGCGCACCCCGACAGCGGCCACCAGGCCGAACAAATATAGAGCCAACGCTGCTACGGCCACCTCAGTGGTCATGAGGTCCCCTGGCTTGCCGGGCCGAAGCTGCTGGCATCTCCAAGGCCTCGGCCTTGTCGCGACCGGTGAGGGTGGCCACGATCAGCACCACGGCGCCACCGGTGATGAAGACATCGGCGAGGTTGAAAGTAGGGAACCAACCGGTGTGCAGGTAGTCAGTCACCACCCCGTCGGGGGCGCGATCGATGAAGTTGGCCACAGCTCCGCCCAAGACCAGGGCCAACGCCAGTCGTACTGTGCGCGTTGCTGTGCCGGTGGCCCGCCAGGTGAAGAGCGCCAGCGCACCGATGATGAGTCCAGTGATGCCGAGAACGACGCCGGCGGGAAGGCCAGCGCCGAGGCTGAACGCCACCCCGGAGTTGAAACCCAGGCGCAGCTGCATTGGTCCCAGATCCACCGTGTGGCCGTCGGCCAGTGCTCCGCCCGCCCAAGCCTTAGCTCCGAGGTCCGCCGCGGCCAGCAGCATGACGGAGACGACCAGAACAGTTCGCGCCAGGGCACCTTGTTCGCTTTGTCGGGGTGGTTCAGTAGCGGGATTAACGTCCTTCGACATGGCATCATCCTCCTCGACTCGAAACCGAGACGGCAAGATACCTCGAACGCGAATGACCAAGCCCCCACGTGGAGGCGGTGTTCAGGCGCAGCAGGAGGTGGGTAGTTCGGTGTGGAAGGTGCCTGCGACCAGGCGCAGGACTTCAGAAGTGGTCAAATACGGGGCCCAGATGTCGGCAATCTGGCGGGTGGTCATCCGGGCTGTGATGGCGTAGGTGGCCGCGAGCATGATTTCTCCGGCGTGGTCTCCGATGGCGCTGAGTCCGAGGATTCTTCCGGTTTCTGTTTCGGCGACCATTTTGATCGCCCCGCGGGTGTCCTGGTCGACTAAGGCGCGCGGCAGGTCCTCGAAGCTCATCACCCGGGATTGGCATCGGTGCCCGGCGGCCCGGGCTGCGGCTTCGGTGAGCCCGGCGGTGGCCAGTTGGGGGCGGGAGAAGATCACCGCTGGCAGTCCGGTGTAGTCGACGACCTCGCCTGGGCCCTGCGGATCGGTGCGAAGGGCATTGGCGGCGGCGGCTTTTCCGGTGGCAGCAGCGACGTAGACGAACTGGGGTGCCGAGGTGGCGTCACCGGCGGCGAAGACGCGCCGGTTGGTGGTGCGTTGATGCTCGTCGACAAGGATGAATCCGTCCGGGTCGGTGGTGATTCCTGCGGCTGGCAGGTTGAGGCGGTCTGTGGAAGGGAGACGCCCGGTGGCCACCAGTAGACGCTCTGCGCAGAGGTTGCGGCCCGAAGCGGTGCGGACTGTGACCTGTGCGTTCTGCCGGTCGACAGAGGTGGCGTGCTCCTCGACCACCGTGATCCCGTCCTGGGCCAGGGCCTGGCGAAGGATGGCGACCATTTCCGGCTCGGCAGCAGGGGTGATCCTGCCGATGATGGTCACCCGGGTGCCCAGATGGGCGAAGAGTTGGGCCTGTTCGATACCGACGTAGCCACCGCCGATGACGATCATGGAGTCGGGCAGTTCAGTTAATTCCATGGCGGTGGTCGAGGTCAGATGCTCCACCTCGTCCAGCCCGGTTACCTCCTTCGGTAGTGCCGGTTCTGCTCCGGTGGCCAGTACCACCGAACCGGCCGCCACCGGATCCCCATCGATCACCAGAGTGTCGGGATCGAGGAAGGAAGCCTCCCCACGGCGGATTTCGAAGCCATGGGCGTTCGCGACGTCGGCGTACTTGGTCTCTCGCAGTCGAGTGACCAGCTGGTCCTTCTGCTTGACCAGCGCTCCCAGATCAACGTCCCGGGCGAGGGTGGGGACCCCGGGGAAGGGATTGGTCAGTGCGGCCTGGCGGGTGCCGGCAGCGGCCAGCAGCGTCTTGGACGGGACGCACCCGATGTTCACGCAGGTGCCGCCGATGGTGCCGTGCTCGATCACCAGCACCGTCCTGCCGGCCTGGCGAGCGGTGATAGCGGCCGCCATGGCTGCCCCGCCGGAGCCCACCACCGCCAAATCGAATTCGAAACCCGGTTCCATCAGATGGCCCCTCTCTTTCTTCGCTCATTAGGATGGACCTTCCAGCGCACTGGAAGGTCAACCCAGGCGGTCTCGAAGGAGCGGTAATTTCAATGAGGATCGGCGAACTGGCTGCCACGGCGGGCACCTCTCCGAAAACCCTTCGCTTTTACGAATCCGTGGGCCTTCTCCCGCCCCCACAACGAACCCTCAACGGTTACCGTGACTACCCCGAGCACGTCATCTCCCGGCTCGATTTCATCCGGCGGGGCCAGAGCGCGGGACTATCGCTTGCCCGCATCGGTGAGATCCTCCGGATTCGCGATGACGGACAGGCACCTTGCGCTCACGTCGACACGCTCCTGGTGACTCGACTGGACGAGATCGACCAGCAGATAGCCGACCTCTTGCAGCTGCGTCAGGCAGTCGCCCAGCTCCAGTCCGCCAATCGCACAGTGGACCCTGCGACCTGCCAAGCCGAGACGATCTGCCGCTACCTCTGACTGTCGGTGCTGTGGCCCATTCGGGACGCACCTGGCTTCCCTGCCGGCCGGTGGCCACGACCCGGCAGGGGGTGTTGATGCGGGCAGTGGGGGTTGTCAGGTGAGTCTCATGGTGGTCAGGCAGGTGAGGTCCAGGTCCCCGGTGGCGATCGGAACAGTGGCCGATTTGTCGTCGCAATCAATGGTGAGCGTGGCAGTGATGTCTCGCGGTAGCCAGAATCCGAGGAAGCCGTTGTCATAGGTGGTGCGTGGTTCGTCGATGAGGGTGTCTCCGGTGGCGGTATCGGTGACGGTGACCTGCACCTGGTGCGGATGGGCGGGGCCGGGCAGGTGCGGCAGTATCTCTGGGGCCGCCCACCAGGCATATAGCCCGGATGCCGCGGGTAGCGTGGTCAGGTCTCCGAGCGGGTGGGTGGTGGAACTCAGAGCCGCGATCGTGGCCGCCGGGCCGAGGGGGTCAGGGGCGGTCATGCCAGTAAGCCTGATAATCCGTCGGTGGCGTCGAGGTAGCCGACATCGCGCAAGGCCGCCTCGAGAATCCGGACATATGGAAGGCGCAGTTCAGCAGCCATGCCGTTGAGGGTCGTTCGGGCCGGCAGGCCGCGCAGGCCGTGGGTGCGCCACAGGTGCAGATTCTGGCGGGTGATCCCGATTCGGCGGGCCAGCTCGGCCTCACTGACGCCGTAGGCGCGCTTGTGGGCGTCGATGAGCTCGACCAGGTGAGGAGTCTCCATAGCTCCGAGTGTCCAGGTGCGCCACAGGTATCGTCAAGGGATAGTTAACGCTTGCGACAAGTTCTAGTGGGAGGTCTGCGTATCTGCCTCGTGCGTATTCGCGGCCACCGGCGGGGGATCGGCAAAGAACTCATCGATCATCGCCGGTAGTGGACCCACCCAGAGCTATCCGGCAGCAGCGGAAGACCTGAAGGGCCGTTTCATCTGCTGAATCGGTGATGCATCTAATGAGACTGCCTGGAAACCTGTGCAGGTCATCGACGTTTCGGAGACCGCCATTCGACCGTCTCCAGATGCGGTGTCCGAGCCATGAGCCGGCGTTGACGCTATCCGTGAGCGGGCGACATCGCAGGTCGGGGCTGGCATTGGAGCTGTGCACGAGAGGGAGGCTGAAGGGCCGAGGATGATTCGTCCGATGCAATACGCAGACTTCCACTTTACATAACATAAGTTATCGGCGCGTTGAAAGCGCAGTTCAGGGGGTGTTCCTGGCGCTCCAAAACCGTGATACGGTTTTGGAGTGATCTACGCGTCCGCACGCCGGCACGGCATCGCAGACACGGAGATCCGGGCGGTTATCGGGCTCTTCGCATCTGAGCGTGGGTGAGGACGACACGCCGGTGAGGCGGTAGGGAGACGAGAGGGTCGAGGCCCTGAAGGATTGGAAGTACCACTACATCCGATCCTGAAAGGGCCTCGACCCATGTCTGAGCCTATCGGGTGCTGCCGGTCTGCCACCGGAACCGCACCTGCGCCCCGTTGTGTCCGCTGCGATCTTCTCGTCGGGCTCGACGACGTGTACGTCCTTGATGCGCGTCTGCGTGGCGAGCACCTGGAGGTGACCGTCGAATCCGAGCCGGGACCGGTCGGATGCCCGGACTGCGGCGCCGCCGGGGTGGGGCATGGACGGCAGGTGGTGCGTCTGGTCGACATCCCCGCGTTCGGCCGCCCCGTCACGATCATCTGGCGCAAACGCCGCTTCGTCTGCCCAGGCGGGGCGTGCGAACGTGTGACGTTCGTGGAGAACCTGCCTGGGCTTGCCTCGCCGCGGCATGCCACCACGGCCCGCGTCGTGGAGTGGGCAGTGGGACAGCTGCGCCGGGAGCACGCCACCGTCAGCGGACTGGCTCGTCAGCTCGGTACCGCGTGGCACACGGTGTGGACGCCGGTCAAGGCTGCATTGGAGGCGTTGGCCGATGATCCGGCCCGCTTCGACGGCGTCCGCACCCTCGGCGTCGATGAACACATCTGGCACCATGTCTCCCGGCGTAAGCGCGGCCCCAAGGAACTGACCGGGATGGTCGACCTCACCCGCGACGGGGACGGCAAAGTACAGGCCAGGCTGCTCGACCTCGTGCCAGGCCGCTCCGGGGTGGTGTTCGCAGACTGGCTCACCGCGCGGGGCAAGGGTTTCACCAGCGGCGTCGAGATCGCCGCGTTGGATCCGTTCCACGGCTACAAGCGAGCGATCGATGACGAACTCGAGGATGCCACCGCTGTTCTCGACGCTTTCCACGTGGTCAAGCTCGCCCTTGGCGCCGTGGACGAGGTCCGCCGGAGGTTGCAGCAGCAGATCTGCGGTCACCGCGGACGTAAAGGCGACCCGCTTTACGGGATCCGCACCATCATCCGCTGCGACCCCGACAGGCTCACCGAGCGCCAGTGGCGGCGGTTCGACGAGGCCCTGGCCGCCGACCCCCGACACGAGGAACTGTTCATCGCCTGGCAAGTCGCCCACGAACTCCGACAGGCCTACCACCACAAAGACCTGCCTGCCGGGCGCAGCGCTGCGGAGAAGGTACTCGCGACCTTGCCATCCTGCCCGATCCCGGAAATCGCCCGACTAGGACGAACGCTCCGCAAGTGGAAGGCCGCCTTCCTCGCGTACTGGACCACCGGCCGCTCCAACAACGGAGGAACCGAAGCGATCAATGGCCTCATCGAACTCCACCGGCGCCTGGCCCGCGGCTACCGCAACCGCGACAACTATCGCCTGCGGATGCTCCTCATCGCCGGCGGGCTACGGACCTGACCCCACGCTCAGATGCGAAGAGCCGGTTATCGAGCACCCGATCGTCCGCTATCGGCTGGCGCCTCGCGCAGAGCCGGACGCGCAGCTGGTGCGGATGATTGGAGACCCGGCCGGTGGGCCGCTGGTCGAGGTGGTCGCAGACCGGGTTCATGCCGATGAGCTGCACGTGTTCCACGCGATGCTGCTGACGTCGGCGGTGGCGCGTGAAGTACTCGAGGCCACCGGAGGATTGCTCGACTTGTCCGACGGCGTTAGTCGCCGTCAGCGAACACAACGGGAGGGATCATGAGTAACGCCAGAGACCGTGAAGCGCGCTACGAGCGGCTAGCTGATCTCGTAGAAGCTGGCGACTACGAGGTGGTCGACCGTTCTGTCGAGGTGCGTCCGGACTACCAGCCCGGCAGACCACGCCGCGGGGACGCGACCGAGGAGACCCGGCCCCTAGCAGTCCGGCTGACCGAGGCCGATCGCGATCGTTTGGCGGAGTACGCCGAGCGGACAGGGCAGCCGATGAGTGCGGTCATCCGAGCGGCCATTGACGAGTACCTCAGTAACCATCCAGCCGCCTAAATCTGCGAGGCGATCGACCTGAACGCAATCGCTTTCCCATCCGCGCATCTTGTTGCAAGAGCTGATCGCTAGGCCTCTCACGTTCCAACAGCGAGCTTGAGAGCCGGCCACCTGCGCCGGAGGGGATCGGACTCGGGGCGGACGGTGGTCTCGCGTGTCCAAGGAAATGGGACGCAGTGTTCGATCCGCGTTCCGCGGGTGTCGCACGTGGCCCTCATTAGGACACTTCTTCTGTGCTGCACGACCATGCAACATCGGCATGAGCGGGTATAGACCGCCGACCTGCACCAATCCTTGACCGGGGGCTGGGGCGCGGGGCGTCGCGTTAGGCGATCATCAAACGAGACGCCGTCTGGAGGCTTGAGCAACTCGCCCGGGTTGTCGGACAAGATGTCAGTCGATGGCGGCGAGGAGGTCGGCGCAGGCCTTCTTGCAGTGGCGGCCGATATCAGGGCCACCACTGCGGTAGTGCTCAGCCGGAGGCCGGTGGACATGTTGTCAGGTGTTTTCCTGTCGATTCGGGGTCGAGACTGTGGCCGTTTGGGGGCGTAGGTCCAGCCGGCGCAGCAGCTGAGCGTTCGCCGCGACGACGACCGTGGACAGGGACATCAGGATCGCGCCGACGGACATCGGCATTACCAGGCCGATGGGTGCCAGGATGCCCGCCGCCAGCGGGACGGCGAGCAGGTTGTAGCCGCCGGCCCACCACAGGTTTTGGACCATCTTGCGGTACGCGGCGTCCGAGAGTGCGCGTACACCGACGACCGCGCGGGGGTCGTCGGATGCCAGCACCACGCCGGCCGAGGCGATTGCCACATCTGTGCCGGCACCGATGGCGATGCCGACGTCGGCCTGGGCCAGGGCCGGTGCGTCGTTTACGCCGTCGCCGACCATGGCGACCGCGCGTCCCTCGTCTTGGAGCTGTGCGACCTTTGCCGCTTTGTCCTCGGGCCGGACGCCCGCGAAGTAGCGGTCGAGGCCCAGTTCGGCGGAGACCGAGGCGGCCACGGCGTCGGGATCACCGGTGATCATCGCGACCTCCAGCCCGTTGGCGTGCAGGGCTTCGATCGCGGCCTTCGACTCGGGGCGCACTTCGTCGACCAGTCGGAGCGCACCGGCGACCGTGCCGTCGACCAAAATGTGCAGGATGATCGCACCGTCAAGCCGCCACTTCTCGGCGATATCGAGCTCCTGACCACCCTGCTGTTGCAGCAGGTAAGGTCCACCGACCTGGACGGTCCGGCTGTCTACGGTGGCTTCGACGCCCACCGCCGGTGAGGAACTGAAATCGGTGGCAGGCCGGATCTCGAGGTCGCGGTCTCGGGCGGCGGCAACGATGGCCTTAGCCAGCGGATGCTCTGAATCGGATTCCGCAGCCGCCGCCAGGGCCAGTAGCTGATCTTCGTCCCATGGTCTGTGGGCTTCGACGGCGGTGACGGCGGGAGTGCCCTTGGTCAGGGTGCCGGTCTTGTCGAACAGGACCGCGTCGACGGTGCGCATGCCCTCCAATGCCAGGCGGTCCTTGATGAGCACGCCTCTGCGGGCGGCGCGCTCGGTGGCGATCGAGACCACCAGTGGGATCGCCAGACCTAGGGCATGGGGACAGGCGATCACCAGGACCGTGATCACGCGGACGACGGCCTGATCCGGGGTGCCGACCAGAAGCCACACCACCGCGGTGAGCAGTGCCGCCCCGAGTGCGAACCAGAACAGCAAGGCGGCCGCACGGTCGGCGATGCGCTGTGCGCGGGAGGAGGAGTTCAGGGCGTCATCGACGAGTTTCTGGATCCCGGCCAGGGCGGTGTCGTCGCCGACGGCACTGATCCGCACCCGCATGCCGGAGTCGGTGGCCACGGTGCCGGCAACCACAGTGTCGCCCTCGCTACGGCGGACCGTGCGGGACTCGCCGGTGATCATCGACTCGTCGATGCTGGCCGTGCCCTGCGCGACCACGCCATCCGCCGGAACACTTCCTCCGGGGCGGACGATCACCACGTCCCCGACCTGCAGATCTGCAGGCGAGACCGTGACGATCGAATCGCCCTCAACCCGCTCAGCCTCGTCGGGCAGGAGGGCTGCCAGGGAGTCCAGGGCCGAGCTGGTCTGGGCGAGTGAGCGCATCTCCACCCAGTGGCCCAGCAGCATGATGACGATCAGCAGCGCCAGCTCCCACCAGAACTCCAGCTCGTGACCGAGCAGCCCGATGGTCGAGCCCCAGGAGGCGACGAAGGCGACTGTGATGCCGAGACTGATCAGCAGCATCATTCCCGGCTGCCGAGCCTTGATCTCGTCGTACCCGCCGGTGAGGAAGGGCTTTCCTCCCCAGATGTACATGATGGTGCCCAGGATCGGGGCGACCCACCGTCCCCAGCCGGTTACCTCGTACCCGAATAGCATCCCGAACATCGGGGAGAACGCGACGGTCGGGATGCCCAGCGCGAGCATGACCCAGAACAAGCGCCGGAACACCTGCACATGGCCCCCGTGGTCGTGGCCGGCGTGCCCGTCGTGGGCGCCGTGACCGTGATGGGCGTGACCGCCGGGCACACCTTGGGCATAGACCGTGTGTTTGCCCTGGCCGTGATGGGCGGCTGCAACCTCACCGCTAAGCCCGCGACGATCAGGATGGTCGTGGGGTTTGCTCATCGGTCCGTCTCCCTTTCCGCGTCACCGAGGGGCCCGATTCGCATGGGGGAAGTCGGCGTCGAACAGCACGCGCAGGACTCCTGGACCGCGATGAGCGGAGGTATCTGAGCTCGATCAGATGTCATCGTGTTCCCCGTCCTCGATGTGCTTGATCTTCGGCGTTCACTTGTCGCTAACGATACCCCCTGGGGGTATCTCCCCGTGTCGAACTCGATCTCGAGGGTGTGCATTGATCGGATAGTGACGGTGTTGTTGAGAAGCCCACCGTCCGCGAGTGCGAATGTGTGTCCAGATAGATGCTGTAAGGCAATGACGTGATCGCCGACCTCGCGCCGCGCGCCCGCCATGCGAGGTGGCCCGGGCTTCGGCGGGGCCGGAGAGATGGCGACCGATCTTGCCCGAATCGGGTGGCGCTGGACCGGGCGTTTGTTAACGGTGTGCCGTATATGGTCAACGTCGTCAGGGACGTAGAGGCCATATACCCCCGGTTGGACCTTTGGAGTGTGAACGGAATGATCAACCCCGACTTCCCCCTGTGGCTGCGTGCCTCCCACCTGATCAACTTCATACTGATCGGCATGCTGCTGCGGTCGGGTTGGGAGATCTTGTCCTCGATGCCGCGGCTGTGGTGGCGCAACGACTGCAAGCCGGGAACCGAGTGGCTACGGTTCACCCGTCGCAGGCTGCCGAAGGAGGAGGGCGTCTACACCTCCCTGATGGACGAGAAGTCGCTGTCTCCGCTCATCGGGCTGCCGGGCCGGGAGAACATCGGGCTCGGACGACACTGGCACGGCCTATCGGTGATGTTGTGGGTCCTCAACGGCCTGATCTACGTGGTGTTGCTGTTCGCCACGGGACTGTGGCAGCGCATTATCCCCACCTCTTGGGACGTGTTCCCCGAGGCGTGGGAGTCCATCAAGATGTACCTCGGTCTTCGGGCCCCGGCGATCGAGCACTTCGACCCGTACGACGCCGCGCAGATGCTCGCCTATACCGTGGTGATCTTCGTCCTCGCCCCGCTGCTCATCCTCACGGGCGTCGCCATGGCGCCAGCGGTGCGCTCGCGGTTCCCCTGGTACTTCAAGCTCTGGGGCGGCCACCAGGGAGCCCGGTCGCTGCACTTCATCCTGATGGTTCTGATCACGGCGTTCATCATCATGCACGTCGGCCTGGTGTTCCTCGTGCACGCCGAACACAACCTCGTGCACATGGTGTTCGGCACTACCGACACCTCCCGCGCCGCCCAGGCCTTCACCATCACCATCGCGACCATCGTCGCGGTGGTGGTGTTCTGGATCGCGCTGAGCTACTGGTCACTGGCCGACCGGGCCCGGGCGCAGCGGTTCACCGCCGGCGTCACCGAGATCGGGCGGCGGATCTTCCTCAACAGGCTGCGGCCGCGGATGGGCCGACAGTCGACTTATACCGACGAGGACATCTCGGAGTTTCACTGGACCAACGGCCTACCGCCCACCGACGACGAGTCGCCCCAGTGGGTGGCGGCCCGCGACGACGACTGGGACGGCTACACCGTGATGGTCGGCGACGACACCACCGGCGCCGAGAAGGTCCTCACCCTGGACGATCTACGAGCCCTGCCCCGGACCTCCTACGTGGCGATCCACACGTGCATGCAGGGCTGGTCGGCCACCTCCCGCTGGACCGGTGTGCGGCTACGAGACCTCCTGGACGAACTCGGCCCCAGGCCCGAGGGCGGCAATTACGTGCTCATCGACTCGTACGGGCTGGCCCAGAAGATGTACGACAACCGACCGCGCGAGCCCTTCTACGCGGTGATCGATGTGGAGACCGCGTACGAGGACGACACGATCCTGGCGTACGAGCGCAACGGCCACCCACTCGAGACGCACCTCGGCGCCCCGGCTCGCCTGCGGGTCGAGTCCAACCACGGCTACAAGCACGTCAAGTGGGTGCGCTCGATCCGGTGGATCGCCGACTACGCGGAGTACGGTGATGGCCGGGGCGGGACCCGCGAGGATTCCGCGCTTCAGGCGTTCAACGGAAGGATTTGACCGTGCCCGAGATCGTGTCGTGTCGCTTCGAGGTCAGCGGCGTCCGCACCGACAGAGACGTCAAGAAGGCACTGCAGGCGCTCTACGACATCTTCGCCGAGCACGGCTTGGGTCAGGCCACCTTCGAACTGACAGGGACCGACCACGCCCAGCTGTACGTCAAGCACCCGGACACGGTCCGCCCGGACCCGGCGATCATCGATGAGGCCCTCGCCCGCGTGGGTGACTTCCGGGTGGTCTCGTCCCGGATTCACCCCTCGGACTGAGTCGGCCGAACGGCCGAGACGTCGTCGAACGGAAAGAGTCCTGGGATGTCCCGAAACCCGGTCCGGCGCAACTGCTCCCACCCGCACTCGTGCTCGGATGAGGTCCGGATGCGGGTGCTGGCTGGTTCCCCGCTGACCCGGGAACTCTCGCCCGATGACCGGCGCGATGTGAACGGGCACCTCACCGCGTGGTCCTGGGCGGAGGGGGATCCGCTGGTGCTCGCCGGGGATGAACTCTCCGGCTCGTACCTCGTGGTCTCGGGTCGGGTGCGCGTCACCCGTGACACCGTCGATGGACGCGAGATCACGGTCGACATCGCCGCCCCGGGGGATACCGTGGGGCCACTGCGCACCGAGCCCGCCGTGGCCACCGAATCCGCCTGGGCGATGGAGACCACCTGCGCACTGTTCCTGCCCGCCGACTCCCTCGCGGAAGTGGTCGGTGACCACCCGCGCCTCGCCCTGGCACTGATGTGGATGCAGCAGGAGCGGCTCACGCAGGCACGCGACAGCGAGATCGCGCGCGCCACTCAGTCGGTGGACAGGCGGGTCGCCTCGGCGCTGCTGTACCTCGACCGGAAGTTCGGCAGTCCCCAGCGGGACGGCTCGAGACTGCTCCAGGTCCGGCTCCGGCGCGACGACATCGCCGGGCTCGCCGGCTCCACCGTGGAGTCCGCTTCGCGAGCGATGGCGGCTCTGAAGAGGGCAGGGGTCATCGACTCCGGCCGCGAGTGGGTCTCGGTCCTCGACCCCATCGCACTCGACAGGCTGACCGCAGGCGAATAGCTGCTCATCGCTGATTTCGCGGTAATTGACCGGCGTCAAGGAAGGTTCCTCCGTCCGCTCCTAGGGTCAGATGTGCACGTAAGGAACGTGCCCGGTTCCCACAGGAACGGTCATCGGAGAGGAGCTCGGATCACCATGAGTGTCCGCGAGCAGATCAAGAGCATCGTCCTGCGTTCGGATGAGTTCTCATGCCCGTCGTGTATCGCGAAGATCGAGAACAAGCTGAACGGACTGGACGGAGTCGAGTCCGCGGAGGTCAAGTTCGCCTCCGGACGAGTACTGGTCGACTACGACCCCGCGAAGGTCTCCGTACGCGACCTGGTCGCCGCGGTCGCCGAGGTCGGCTACGCGGTCAAGCCGTCGGCGTTCTGACGCGACCGCACCGACCGCACTTCGACACGCGAGGGAGACAGGGCAATGCTGAAATCATGGAAGACCTGGGGCGTGGTGGCGGCCTCCGGCCTGCTCATCATCGCCTCCTGGCTCGTCGGCCGACTCACCTCGGCCGACGCCGCGGCGGACGGATTGATGATCGCCGCCGCGCTGGTGGCCGGCTACCGGATCGCCGTCTCGGCGGTCCAGGCCCTGCGGATCCGGATGATCTCGATCGACCTCCTGGTCGTGGTCGCCGCCGTCGGGGCCATGTTCATCGACAACTACTGGGAGTCGGCAGCGGTCACCTTCCTGTTCGCCCTCGGCAAAGCCCTAGAGAGGGCAACTCTCAACCGCACCCGCCGGGCCCTGTCCGACCTCGTCGACTCCGCGCCCGAGACCGCCACCGTCCTGCGTGACGGGGAGCCGGAGATCGTCGAGGTATGGGAACTCGAACCCGGCGACATCGTGCTGGTGCGCAACGGCGAGCAGGTTCCTGTCGACGGCCGCGTGATCTCGGGCAACGGCGGCGTGGACGAGGCGACCATCACCGGCGAATCCGTTCCGGCCGAGAAGTCCGAGGACTCCGAGGTGTTCGCCGGCACCTGGTTACGGTCGGGAGTCCTGCGCGTGGAGGCCGTCGGCATCGGCGACGACACCACCCTCGCCCGGATCGTCCACCGTGTCGAGGACGCCCAAGACGACAAGGCCCGCACCCAGACCTTCATGGAACGGTTCTCGACCTGGTACACCCCCGCCGTGATGATCTCGGCCCTGGTCGTTGGCCTGCTTCCCTGGTCGCTGGTCGCCACCATGAGCAACATCGAGCTCGCGCTCACCCTTCTGGTGATCGGCTGCCCCGGCGCCCTGGTGATCTCGATCCCCGTGTCGATCGTCGCCGGGATCGGCCGCTCCGCCAAGGACGGCGTCCTGATCAAGGGCGGCGAATACCTCGAACGGTCGGCGAAGGTGGACGCCGTCGTCGTGGACAAGACCGGCACCCTCACCAACGGTCGCCCGGTCCTGACCGACGTGGACGTGCTCGACGACGACTACTCGCGCGAGCAGGTGCTGGTGCTGGCCGCGCGCGCCGAGACCGCCTCCGAGCACCCGCTCGCCGAGGCGATCATCACCGGCGCCCGGGACGCCGGCCTGGAGGTCGGGATGGTCGAGGCCGCCGAACCGGTGGCGGGCAAGGGCATCCGCGCCGAGGTGGCAGGACAGATGGTCGCGGTCGGGTCGGCAGCCCTGCTCGATCACCGTCCCGACAATGCGCGCATCCTCGAGCTCAACGAACAGGGCAAGACCGCGATGTTCGTCGGGGTCGACGGGCGGGCAGTCGGGATCGTCGCTGTAGCCGACACCATCCGTGACGACGCGCCGGCCGCGATCCAGGCCCTGCACGACGCCGGGATCCGGGTCGTTATGGCGACCGGCGACGCCGAGCGGGTGGCCCGCAACGTCGGCGCCGAACTCGGAGTCGACGAGATCCGTGCTGAACTCATGCCGGAGGACAAGGTCGAGATCGTGCGCGAGCTGCAGTCCCGCGGCCACACCGTCGCCATGGTCGGTGACGGGGTCAACGACACCCCGGCGCTGGCGCTGGCCGACATCGGGGTGGCGATGGGGGCCGCCGGCTCACCCGCCGCGATCGAGACCGCAGACATCGCGCTGATGGCCGACAGGCTCCCGCGACTGCCCTACGCGCTGGGCCTGGCCAAGCGGACCGTCCGGACCATGCGACTGAACATCGCCATCGCCCTGGTCACCGTGGTCGCATTGCTGGCCGGACTGTTCGCCGGGGGCGTGACCATGTCGATCGGGATGCTGGTCCACGAGGTATCCGTCCTTGCGGTGATCGCCATCGCGATGCTCCTCCTGCGGCCAACCCTCGAGAAGGGAGTCGAGGCCCCGCGAGAAGAGGGGGAACTCGACCTCGTAACCGGGGGCCGAGACGCGATCCGAGTGTGATCGGACCCTGTTGCAGGAAGCGTCCGGCAGACGACGAAGGCCGCCCGCGGCGACGCGGGCGGCCTTCGTTCGGATGAGTTGTACCGGTGTGGAGGGACTCGATCCCCCGACCTCGCGTGCGCTCTAACCAGCTGCGTTACGCCAGCATGCCCTGCCAGTCAGGCGATGGAGGAGAAGGTCGTCGGTTCGATTCCGACAGGGGGGCTCATATCGTGCGGGTCGGGCGAATGTGTGGGCAACTCGGGGAGTAGTCGAGTTCGCGTGATCGGCATCGTTTGATGGGAAAGTCCGTTATCGGCGTTAACGCTATAGACGTAAAGGCAAGGTATTCAGCGCTGTTGACCTGCATGGACACGATGCTCGCTCTTATTTGGCGAGGGTTTCGCGATGGTTAGTGAGTTGTCCGCGGGCGTCGGGCCAAGTCGGCGGGGTCTGGGGGCTGTCGAGCGCCCGGGCGGTGGGGCTGGGGTCGATTTGGCCCAGCGCCGCCAGGGGTTGTCGGTGTCGGCGGTCGATGGTGGTGTTCCAGATGCGGTGACGGTGACCGATGTGGTTGCGCAATCCCCGCTGGTTGCTGTTGGGGCTCGCAGTCGGTGTTGTCATGGTCTACGCGTGACTCAGACCACTGGACAATGTTAGGGTGAATGTCAATTAGCCTTACAAAGCCGTAGGAGGTGTCCAGAGTGACTACGCGCTACCTTCGGAAGGACGAGGGCTTTTTCGCCCCGGATTCGGTGGCCCGACGAGTGTGGTCGTATCCGACGTCGGCCCTGTTCGGATTCATCCGGTCGGTGACGATCGAACATCTCGATCCGGATCTGACCGCAGCCGTTGACCACAGCGGGCAGGTCGTCCAGCGACCGGCGGTGCGTTATGACCGCACGGTCCAATACTTCGCCACTGTGCTCTTCGGGGACGCTGAGACCGTCATCAAGTCGTCGGATGTGCTGATGAAGGTGCACGCGCGCGCCCACGGCCCGAATCCGGTGACCGGCGGCGAGTACGACTCCAATCGCCCGTCCTCGCAATTGTGGATTCATATGACGGCCTGGCACTCGATTCTCTACGTCTACGAGAAGTACGGTCCGGGCAAGCTCAGCCGGTCCGACGAGAACGAGTACTGGCGCGAGTGCGCGATCGCGGCGCAGTTCCAGCCGATCGAGATCGATGACGTCCCGCGCACCCGAGGCGAGGTGCAGAAGTACTTCGACGACTGGCGCGACCGGCTTGCTTCCTCCGAGGCTGCGATGTACAACATCGACTTCATCCTCGACGGGATGCGTACCGTTTTCACCGCTCTGCCCGCACCGATGCGGTTGGTGTTGGGGCCCTTCGTCAGGGCCGGCGTCGTGGCAACCTATCCGCGGTGGATGCGGTCGATGATGGGCGTGCGGCAGTCGCCTGTTACCGATGCGCTTGCGTCGGCGGCAATCCGACCGGCGATGGCGGCACTCGCCCGGGGCCCCCGCGCGCAGGTCTGGTTCCTCAACCGCATCGCGCCGCGGGGCGGGCCGGTTCTCGAGGGCTATCTCAGGGGGGTGGACGCAGAATCGTCGAGTGTCTACACGCCGCAGGAGGCGCGTAAGAAGTTCGGTGACCCCCGCAGTCCGCTCGAGCAATACTCTGACCTGCTCGCCGCCCGGCAGCAGGGTTCCGCTCCCGCGCCGTACGAGCACAATCATCGGGACGACCTACTGGAGTTCGCCACACCAAAGGCGCAGGCAAGCTGATAGGCGGCGACTCAAGGCGTAGCGGTGTGTGGCGGATCTCCCTGGCGCAACGTTCTGCGGTCGGTTGACCCTGAGAGCTCCACTCGTCCAGGCCGGCTCTACCTTCAGAGTCTCGCGACGACGTGGTGCGCTTTGCGCAATGCCGTGAAAACGGCGTGACGCACGAGCAGCTTGCCGTAGACGCCAAATAGTTGATGGACCGTCGTAGCGGCCGGGTTTGGGGCACCGCTATCACCATCGTCGGGTCAGGGTTGGGGGCCTCGGGCTGGGGTTCCCGTGCGGCAGCTCCGGGCGTCGGGTGATCGCCGACTTCTATTGGCTTTTGCTTGACGCACGCATCGGCGCTTGTGATACTGATCACCACATAACAGTTGTTATGTGGTTCCGCCTCCGCGATGCTAGCCCAGGGGTGTCCTGCGTCACAACCATGAGGTGCAGGTGGTGGTCGGGGCGCCATGCGGGCGGGTGGCCCATGCTGGAGGATGAGGGTGGTTCGATGCTCGGTGTCTGCGGGTCTCGATCGCCATAGGGTGAGTTCTTTCGACGATGAGGATGCGGTTGATGGTGGCTCGTACGCCGGGTGGGGTGAAGGGGCAGGACGCGCGTCGGGTGATCGCTCGAGCGGCGTGTGATCTGGTCGCCGACGGCGGGCTGGATCATGTCTCGCTTCGCCGGGTGGCCAGTCAGCTCGGTGTGACGACCGGTTATGTCACCCACTACTACCTCGACAAAGAGGACTTGCTTGAGGCGGCGTTGCGCGCGGCTCTCGATGAGTTGACCCCACCCGAGCAGGGCTGGTCGACGAATCTTCAGGAGTGGATCGATTCGGCCGTGGCGATACTTCCCAGCAACGGTGGTTCGCAACGATTCTGGCGCGTACTGACTGCGTTCCAGGCCGCCAGTCTCAACAGCGAGCGACTGTCCGGGGTGCTCATCAGCTACGCGAAGAGCAGCTTGTCCAACCTCACCGAACATCTCGCAGTGAACCGCCCCAGGTTTCCCGCCGCCTCCTTTTCGAGTCGAGGAGGATGGTTGTATGCCGAAGAAAATCGATCCCGCGGTCAAGGAGCGGGCACTGCGGATGGTGGCCGAGCACCGCGGGGAGTACGCGTCGCTGACGGCCTGCTGCGACCAGATCGGCCGCCGTCTGGGGCTGGGCAAGGAGACGGTCCGCAGGTGGGCTGTGCAGGCCGACATCGACTCAGGCGCACGCCCCGGCGTCAGCACCGAGGAGAGCGCCGAGATCAAGCGCCTCAAGGCAGAGAACCGGCGGCTGACCGAGGACCTGGAGATCATGCGCCGGGCCTCGATTTTCTTCGCGGGGGAGCTCGACCCCCGCAACCGGTGATCTGCGAATTCATCGATCAGATGAGAGCCGAGGGTCATGCGGTCGAGTCGGTCTGCCGTGGCCTGCGCAAAGCAGGTCTGCAGATCGCCGCACGCACCTATCGGATGTGGACCTCACCCCGGCGGGCAATCGCAGCGAGGGTCGTCAGCGACGCCGAGGTGGAGGACGTCATACGGCAGCTGGTGTGGAAGCCCGATGCGCAGGGGCGCCGGAAGATGCAGCCAGCCGGGCTGTACGGGCGCCGCAAAATGCTCGCCGAGGTCCGCCGGGCCGGGTTACCCGCAGCGAGTCCGGGCGCGGTGGACCGGGCGATGCGCACGCTGGGCCTATCCGGGGTGGTTAGGGCAAAGAAGGTGTACACGACCTCCCCAGATTCGGACGCAGTGCGGGCGCCGGACCTGCTGGACCGGGACTTCACCTCAGATCGCCCGGACCGGGTGTGGGTCGCTGACTTCACGTACGTCCGAACGTGGGCCGGCTTCGCCTACGTCGCGTTCATCGTCGACGTGTTCGCCCAGCGCATCGTTGCCTGGAATGCGGCGACCACCATGGCCACGGATCTGGTGATGACGCCGCTGCGGATGGCGCTGTGGCAACGCGACCGCGAGGGACACCCGGTCGAGCCGAAATCGCTGATCAGCCACTCGGACGCAGGCAGCCAATATACATCTGTAGCGTTCACCGAACGCCTCGCCCTCGAGGGGATCGAACCGTCGATCGGCAGCGTCGGTGACGCCTACGATAACGCCCTCATGGAGACGATCAACGGGCTATACAAGGCCGAGTGCATCCGCTCGTCGATCTTCCACGACGGACCGTACAAGACGCTCGCCGACGTCGAGTACGCGACCGCCGCATGGGTCGAGTGGTACAACAATGACCGGCTCCACTCGAGCCTGGGCTACGTTCCGCCCATCGAGTTCGAGCAGAGCTACTACGCCGCTCTCAACCGAGAGCTGCAACCCACATAGGGCGCGGCGGAAAACCTGGGGCGGTTCAGCGTCAGAAGTAAACGGCGCTTGTTCGTCGCGTGAGCCCACCTGTTGCGCGACGAAGCTGGTGCCACGCTCTTACGCGACACCGAAGTCGCGGTCCTTGCGTCGTGATGCCGCCGTCGGAAATTCCCGCTACGGCAAGGACGATGAGGGTTCGAGTACGCGTCAGTGAGTGCCGGTATCGAGACCATAGGGTTCTTTCGGCTTTACATAAGACCTGTTTACCGGCGGGCACGCAGGAGCTCGTGTTCTGCGCAGTCCGGCTGGTCTTGATGGAATCGTGAATGGCGCCGGTGGCTTCTCTGGGGCGGTTGGCCGTGTGGATCTGGGTGGCATTCGGGAGTGCTGGTAGATGGGCAGCCCGGTTCAGCGCAGTTTGCGCAGTGGCGGCTAGCGATCGTGCGAAGTGTCGGCCCGCCGTGCCGGGGTCGGCGGCGGAGGAGCGCCTTCCCCGCGAGGCGAGTCGGGCGTTCGCTGTGAGACCACCTGATTCTGAGCGCTTTCGCGAGTAGTGGCGTACTCCCACCAGACCTACAGTGCGCGTACAGGCAGTTGCCAGGAACTGCCGTCAGATTGGTGCTCACACCCCCGACGCCTACGAGCTAGGAGCAAGCACCATGAACCACGTCCCTGAAGTTGACCGGACCCCGGACGGGCCGGCGTACGAGGGCCGTCTGCTGGCCCGCCCAGACGATGAATTGGTCGATCAGGGCGCGGGTTTCGACGCCAAGACTTTGGTCACCCGCCGACGGATGCTGGGCCTGGTCGGAGCGGGAGTCGGCGCGGTCACTCTCGCCGCCTGCTATCCGGGCAGTTCCAGTTCGAGCAGCGCCGGCTCGGTGTCTGGTTCGACGACCACCTCTGCCTCCGGGTCCTCGATTGCTGAGATTCCCGAGGAGACCAACGGCCCGTACCCGGCTGATGGCACCAACGGTGTCAACGTGTTGCAAGAGTCCGGAATCGTGCGCAGTGATCTGACCTCCAGCCTCGACGGTGGAACGACCGTTGAGGGCGTGCCGTTCGAGTTGACGTTCGTCGTCACTGACATGGCCAACGGCAACGTCCCCTTCGAGGGTGCGGCGGTCTACGCGTGGCAGTGTGACGCCCAGGGCCTGTACTCGATGTACTCCCAGGGCGCTGAGGACGAAACGTACCTACGCGGCATCCAGGTCGCTGACACCAATGGCGAGTTGACCTTCAAGACCATCGTTCCGGGCTGCTACGCAGGCCGATGGACCCACATCCACTTCGAGGTCTACCCCGACGAGCAGTCCGCGACCGAGGTGGCCAACGTCATCGCGACATCCCAGCTGGCCTTCCCCCCGGACATGCTCACTGACGTCTACGCACTCGATGCGTATGCCGGTTCTGCCGAGAATCTCGCCGGTGTGGGCACCGCGATCTCTGATGACGGCATCTTCGCCGACGGCGACTGGAACCTTCAGGTGCCAACCATCACCGGTGACATCACGTCCGGGTACGTCGGCAGATTGGCCGTCGGCGTCGACACCACGACCGAAGCCACCGGCGGCGGTGGTGGTGGCGGGATGCCGCCCGGTGGTGGTGGTGGGATGCCGCCCGGTGGCGGTACGCCACCTAACGGTGGCCCGCCGAGCAACTGATTACCCCGCCACCACGGTGGCACACCCTGCTCGATCTGACCCCTAATCTCTAGGAGAAACACCATGCTGCAAAATCTCACGGGCTGGCACGCCCTGGTCATCCTCGCCATTATGCTTCTGGTCTTCGGGGCGTCGAAACTGCCGGCGCTGGCTAAGAGCGTCGGGCAGTCGATGCGGATCCTCAAAGACGAAGTCCGCGAGGGGACCGACGCGGACACAGCGCCAACTGCCAGCACCGTGGCCCCGGCAGTGGCCGGGGCCACGGATCATCAGGCCGCACCGGTCACGGGCCGCCCGGAGTTGAACCCGGTCAGCAGGGCATCGTGACTGCCGCTACCGCCGCACGGGGAACGATGCTTCTCTCCGACCATGTCCGAGAAATGCGCAACCGCGCCATTCGCGCGGCGGTGGCATTGCTCGTCGGCATCGTCGCCGGCTATCTGCTCTCTGACCAGATCCTTGACGTGCTGCGAGCCCCCATCGATGAGATCGCCCGGTATCGGCAGGCGAGCCTGAACTACGACACGGTGACCGGGGCGTTCGACCTTAAGCTCAAAATCGCCCTCTTCACCGGCGTGCTGCTGGCAAGCCCGGTGTGGCTCGTCGAGTTGTTCAGGTTCGCGGTGCCCGGGATGACCGCGAGGGAGAAAAAGTACACCGTCGGATTCGCGCTAAGCGCGATCCCCCTGTTCGCCACCGGAGTCGCGTTCGGATTCCTGCTGTTCCCGCAAATGGTGCGGCTCCTGGCCGGATTGTCCTCCAACGAGGATGCCACCATTTTGACCGCGACCTACTACGTGGACTTCGTGATGAAGATCGTGCTGGCGACCGGAGTGGCATTCGTGCTGCCCGTCTTTGTCGTCCTGCTCAACTTCCTCGATCTGGTCTCGGCGAAGACCATCCGAGGCGGCTGGCGCCTCATCGTCGTCGGTATCGCGCTGTTCAGCGCACTGGTGACCCCTGCCGCCGACGTGCTGTCGATGTTCCTGGTCGCGGTCCCCATGACCATTCTGTTCGCCGGCGCACTGGCGATCACCCAACTACGGGACAGCCGGGCGGACCGCCGAGCTGTCACCGCTGAGGTCGCCGACCTTTCGGCGGAAAGGCAGGGATCTGCACCATGTTCGGTCTGACGTTCGAGAAGCTGCTATTGCTCGCGATCATCGCCGGGGTCATCCTCGGTCCACACAATCTGCCGATCTACGCGCAGAAGCTCGCCGAGACCGTCCGCGCGCTGCGGGCCTTCATCGACATGACCCGCACAACGGCCGAGAAAGAGATGGGGATACCCCTGCAGCGCGCCGACTGGCAATCGCTGAACCTGCGGCAATATGACCCTCGTCTGATCGTGCGCGAGGCGCTCGATGAAGCTGACAGCACTGCGACCTCGCCTGTGGCGGGCACGGAGAGTAGTCGCGAGGTAGAGCGCGCCGAGACTGGAGCCGACCTGGCTGAGCAGGCAAGTCGCGTGCGCCCGGGGCAGAAGTTCATCACCACCGGGTCGGCAGCCCACCCAGTTCGCCTGCCCATCGACTCGCTGCCCCTCGATGACCCCCGCCGGATCGCCGCATACGGCACAAACTTAGTGGACGAGCCTGAACACGTCGAAGTCTGACCCCGGCCCATGATTTCACGAACTTGACCGTAAAGCTACTTCACACGCACGACCCTAGGTGCATTGTCAGACGAGACGGCACCTGAACCCGAAAATCGGGAGGTGGTCGGTTCGGTTACCGTCGCGCCACTGACGGTGCAATGCCATATCGCTGCTTATATGCCGCCGCGAACCGGCTTGCTGACGAAAATCCCCAACGTGCCGCAACGTCACCGACTGTCAATAGCGGATTGGTGGTGAGGTCCGCATGAGCCCGCTGCAGCCGAATTACCAGCAAGTGCTGGGTAGGAGACCGGCCGACCCAACGCTGAAAGCCTTCTTGTAGCCGCCGCGAACTCGTACCGGCAAGCGCGGCCATGTCTGCAGCGGTCCAAGCCCGCGCTGGGTCATCGTGAAGCGCCTCGATCACCCGCCGAATCATTCGCGGCCGGGCATTGGCACCGATCCCGCCCTCAAGGCAACTCGCTTCGACGAGGCCCACTGCTACCGCGCTTGCAAGCTGGCGGCGTACGAGCTCGCTGTCGAGAAACAAGTCGGAATCGTGCACGTTAGCGGCGAGGCTAACGACCAAGTGATGCCAAGCCTTGGCTCGCCCTGCATTCAGGGACATCTGTTCCGGCAACAGCGTACGCACGTTGATCCGGTCTGTCCCTAAGATTTGTTCCGCTTCAACTTCCAACCATGAACTGTCGAACTTCACTCCGATCACCGTGCAGGTTGCGTCCCAATGACTGATCAGGGAGGGCGTGTCGGCCGAGAAGACCGTGCCTTGGCCGACTGCTGAGGTGATCGACCCGAAGCGGCCTCGACTCTCAAAGTGCCCGGTGAGTGGCATGTTCACCTCGTACGCGCCTGGGTAGTCGCACTCGGGGCCGGGCGCCACCGGGCGCTCGTACTCGGACTTCCCGACGATCATCACCTCCATCCGCGATCGGATCCTCACGCTCCCCGCGGAGACCCTCGTGCACACCGGTCACGGCGACGGCACGAAGGTCGGGGACGAATCCCCGCACCTCGAGGAATGGATCAGGCGCGGGCACTGACGGTCCGGTGGTGTCCCGCGGGTGTGAGGCAGGCTCTGCGGGACGGTTAGTGGAGGCTATGCCGTAGACCGATTGGATTCGCAAGAGGAGAGGGCTCGGCACCGTCCACTTCACAAAACGTTCAGTTCTCGGCGTGCAGACGGTGCGGCGGAGTGAGGCTTGCCTCGCCCACCGCCGGCGCGGGAGCGTCACCGAATGTCGACACCCGCGGCGCGGGGCAGGGAAAGGCCGCGATCGGCTCGCCACCGCGCACGGACGCCGCGCGCAGGATCCGCCGGGCTCTCATCGTCACACCCCCACGGGCCGGCGTCCGTGGAGCTCGTACTCGGTGAGCAGGGCCTCGCGGTCGGCGTCGGTGAGCGGCCGGTAGACGTCGTCGTCGCCCGCCGCGCCGCCACGCAGGTAGACCTCGCCGGGCTCGATCCAGGACTCGCGTCGCAGGCTGGGCTTGGAGATCTTCCGCGTGGCGGTGACCGGCATCTCGGTCATGACGCGCACGAACCGCGGCGCCCACTTGGTGCCCATGTCGGGCTGGGTGCGGCAGAACTCGGAGAACGCGTCGGCGTCGAACTCCACACCGGGTTCGAGCTGGATGGCGGCCATGACCTGGTCGCCGGTGCGCGGGTCCGGGACCGGGTAGACGGCCACGACGAGCACGCCGGGGAACCGGTCGAGGATGCGCTCGACGGGCCCGGCGGAGAAGTTCTCGCTGTCCACGCGGATCCTGTCACCGGAGCGGCCGGCGAAGTAGAAGTACCCGTCCGCGTCGCGGTAGCCGAGGTCACCGGTGTGGAAGACCTCGCCGACGTTGCGTTCGGCGGTGGCCTCGGGGTTGCGGTAGTAGCCCTCGAACAGCTTTGCGCCGGTGACGTTGCAGATCTCGCCGATCGCCTCGCCGGCGTTGACCAGGCCGCCGTTGGCATCGAACTCGGCCCTGGGGCATTCGTTCTCATCCGCGTCGAGGATCGCGACGTCCATGTAGGCGCCGGCCACGCCGAGCGCGCCGGGCGGGGTGTCCTCGGTGTGGCTGATCACCACGCCGCCCTCGCTGCTGCCGTACGACTCGAGCGGGGTCACACCGAAGCGGCGCTCGAACTCGGTCCGGTCGTGGACGGAGGCCTCGGTGCCGAAGACGACCCGCAGGCGCGTCTGCTTCTCCTCGGGCACCTCTGGCTGGGCGAGGATGTACGACAGTGACCGGCCGACGTAGTTGAAGTAGCTGGCGTTAAACCGCAGCACGTCGGGCAGGAACCCCGAGGCGGAGAACTTGCGGCGCATCGCGAAGGTGCAGCCGACGTACGCCGACGGGGCGAACGCGGCGAAGAGGGCGTTGCCGTGGAACAGCGGCATCGCGCTGTAGGCCACGTCGTCGCGGACGAGGCCCCGGTAGTTGATGGTGCCCATCATGGCCATGCGGCCGGTCGAGCACATGACGGCCTTGGGGGCGCCGGTCGAGCCGGAGGTGAACAGCAGGGCCAGCAGGGTGTGGGGGTCGCGGGCGCTCTCCGGGTGCAGTCGGGGCTCGGCGCCGGCGTGATCGGCGAGCAGGCCGCGCCACTTGTCGGAGTCGATGTCGAACTGCGCGGCGACGCCGGTGTCGAGGCCCTCGAGCAGGGCGGTGCCGTCCGAGTCGGTGACGATCACGTCGCAGTCCACGCCCCGGATGTCGGAGGCGAGTTCGGCGCCGCGCCGGGTGGGGTTGATGCCGACGATGGTCACGCCCGCGAGCGCGGCACCGCACAGGACGAACAGGTACTCGGGCACGTTCTCCAGGAGGATGCCGACGTGGAGGTGTCGGTAGGGGTCGGGCCGGTCCGCGTACGAGTCGGAGTGCTCCTCCGCCCAGCCGCGCAGGATCTCCGCGCGGACGGCGGCCTCGGCCACGAACTCGCGCCAGGTCCACGCGGAGTCCTCGAACAGCAGTCCCGGGTGGTCGTCGGTGGAACGTTCGATGAGGATGTCGCCGAACGTGGCGTGCTGCATGTCGTGCCCGGGATTGAACGCTGCTGTGGTCATGAGATCGGACAATAGGCGACCGGGCCCTGTCGCACAGGCGAAACAGCCAGCAACTTTGACAGGTGTCAGCCTCGGTGGTCACCGGCCCACCCGGTGGGCGTGTCCGGCCGGCATCGGGTAGGAACGAGGCGACGGCGCGCCACGTGGGCGCGCGGGGATCGAACAGGGGCGTGGGATGGTCGGCGAACACGGCGGGAACGTCGACGTGGACGAGGGTGCCGTCCGGGGATCCGACGACGACGAGGTCTGTCTCGACCGGGACGGGTTCGTCGTCAGCGATGTCCGACTCACCAGCGTCCACAATTTCCGGGACATGGCCGGCCCGGGCTACGCACTCCGTCCGTCCGGGTCGATGGCCCGCGGTCTCGTCTACCGGTCCACGACTCTCGCGGTGGGCGACGACGACCTCGCGGTGCTCGAGAAACTCGGCGTCTCGACCGTCGTCGACCTGCGCACCGAGGCCGAGATCGACAAGCAGCCCGACGTCGTCCCCGCCGGGGCGGAGTACCTGCCGATCGACGTGCTGGGCGGGCACACCTCGGCGGCGACCCTCAGTGCGTCCGGCCTGGCCGGGGCCGAGGAGGCGCGGCGCGAGATGGCCATGACCTACGAGCGGTTCGTGGTGGGTGATCACGAGCGGCGGGCGTTCGGTCGGGCCGTCCACGCCCTGGCCGTGTCGTCGGGCCCGGCGATCGTGCACTGCACGGCGGGCAAGGACCGCACCGGGTGGGTCTCGGCGCTGGTGCAGTTGGTCGCCGGTGTCCGGGAGGAGGATGTGATCGCGGACTACCTGCTCACGCGGGAGATGTCCGCGGACTTCGTCTCCTCCATCCGTACCTACGTGCAGACGGAGATGCCCGACAAGCTCGAGGCGATAGGGGTCCTCATCGGCGTCGAGGAGGCCAACCTCCGCCGATCCCTGGACGCGCTGGCGCGCGAGTTCGGTGACGCGCGGCGATACCTCGTGGAGGGCGCCGGGGTGGAGGAGGCGGTTGTCGACGAGTTGTCCGCGCGGTTCAGGCGGGGCTGACCAGGATAGGGATAGCTCAGGCGGCGGTGGTTCAGGCGGCGATGACCAGCGCGCCGACAACGCCGCCGAACCCGATCGCCTGGAGCGTAACCGCGATCGTCCGCCCGAGTTCGGTGCGGGCCGCCGCGTGGACCCGGGGGCCGGCCAGCGTGACCGCGAAGACCATGATGATGGCCGCGACCGCGGTGAGCGAGCCGGCCAGTCTGGACGCCACCCCGTAGACCGCGGCGATGCCGATCAGGCCGCCCGCCAGCGCGGCGATGATCGTCGTCAGTGGCGCCGGGAGGACGGTGGCGTGGGTGACGTCGGGCATGGTGTCGACGTCCGAGTGCGCCGTGCCGGTGTCGTCCGGCTGACGTTCCTCGAGCATCAGGGTTTTGCGCATGCCTCGGACCCTACGCACTGATCCCGTCGTGGACCTCGGTCAATCCTGAGGGTTCGATCGTCCCGCCATCGGCACTGGTCAGAGCGCCCCCCGCGTGCGGAGAGATGGGTCACATGTGGCCTGCCGCAGGCGCTTCCGGAGGTCTCCGCATAGTGCTGGTCCTGGAACCGCCACGGGAGCGCGGGCGGGCGTAGGATTCCCGCGGATCTGAGGGGGCGAATGTGTGGTTCGTCGACGAGAAGGGGGGTTGTCGTGGGCGCTGCGCGTGCCGTCGGAGGATGGTTCGAACCCGGTGACGACATCGGGCGGTCCTGGGACGAGGCGGAGGCGATCCTCCGGGCCTGCGAGGACCTCGACGGGGTGATGGCGGCCATCCGGGACGCAGAGTCGCCGGTCGAGGCACGCCGGGCGCTCAAGCTGGGCTTCGGTTTCACCGGCCGGCAGGCCGCGCTGCTCCTCACCCTGCCGGTCATGGCGTTCACCCGCTCGGAACGCAGGCGGATGGACGAGGGCCGCCGCGCCCGGATGGACCTGTTGGCGGACGTCACCGGCTTCCTGCCCGCCATCCCCGACGAGCCGTCTCCGCCCCCACCGGCCCCGCTGCGGACCGTGCCTCCGGTCGCCGAGGAGGACTGGGTCGCCGGTGGCGGGTGGAGCGAGGAGTTCGACGGCGCTCTCGCGCGCATCAGTTCCGCGATGGGGGAGTCCCGGACCGCCCCCGATCCCGCGCCTCATCCGGATCCGCCGGCGTCGGGTGCCGGCGGCCGGTCGGTTGGTGGTCGGCGGTCGATGGCGGGGCAGGACGACGCCTCGGCGGTGCTCGACGAGCAGATCGGCGAACTGACCGACGCACTCGCGGACCTCCTCCGGGCGGCCCCGGTCGCCGCCGGTGACGGCCCACACCCAGCCGACGATCCCCGGCGGTCCGCGAGTCCGTCGGGCGCTCTACTGGACAGGTGCGGCGTCGACGACACCACCGGAATCCGCACCTTGTTGTGGCACCTGCGCAGGACGGGGCTCGATTCGATGGAGGGGTTGTTCCCGTTCGCGGAGCCTCTCACCGTGGCCCAGGGGTTCGGGGTGCAGGCGTCGAGGTTCGAGCAGGCGATGGGGGCCGGCACCCTGGGATCCGAGCCGGGTGGTGACGCGACGTGGGCGGGTCGGTTGTGGCCGTTCGCCGAGCGCAGCGGGTTCGGCTACGCGGTGTCGTACCGTGCTGGTCGCGACGCCGGCTCGGTGTGGGCGTACGGCGGGGGTCAGCCCCTTCACCGGATGTGGGATTCGGTCGTGGATCTGCTGGTCGAGCTCTACCAGGCCTTCACGGTGGGCGCTCCGTGCGACTCGGCACTCGCCGCGGTCGCGGACGGCCGCGTGGTGTGGAGCAACCTGGGCTGACGTCGTCGGGGCGCCGCCCCCGCGGGGGGGCGTGCCGTCAGCCCAGGTCGCGGGCCACCACCGTCGGGCGGATCCCGCGGCAGAAGACCAGCTCGATCCTCCGCACCGTCTTTCCGGTGGTGCCACCGAGCAGCTCGGCGTAGGCGCACAGTTGGAGCAGGTACTCGTCGACGGTGTCCACCGTGACGGCGACGTCGGTCTTGTAGTCCACGATCGTCAACGAGCCGTCGGCTTCCTCCATCACGAGGTCGACGACCCCGTCCACCGCGACCGTCGTCCCATCCGTGGTGCTCAGCGGCCCCGCCACGGGTAGCTCGGCCCAGTGGGTGCGAGTCGCCGCCCGCCGGACGGGCTCGGAGGTCAGTGCGGTCCTCGCGACGGAGACCATCTCTGCGACGGCCTCCGGGTTGCGGCTCCCACGCAGCCCACCTCCCAGCCCGAGGGCGATTAGCTGGTCTGCCGCCCACCGCTCCCAGCCCGCGATCGCGGAGACGGGGTCGGCTGTCGGCCCGACCAGCCGGTTCAGGTTCGTGTGCTCGGCCAGGTGGTGCACGGCGGTGCCGACATCCGGTCCGGAGGCCAGCGGGGTGCCCCGCGGGGCGGGTGGCAACTCGTCCGGTCGCGCCGGGGTCGGGTCGAACCGGTCGCGCAACGCGGCGGCGAGCCGCTCGGGAAGCGGTCGCGGCTCCGCCACCTCGTCCTGGCGCTCGCCCGTACTCGCGTCGGCGGTCCTGCCGGCCACCTCCGTGTGCACGATCCGGGTCGCGGACCAGCCGGCGCGCTCGGCGGATCTCGCCGAGATCTCCCGGCTGCGCTCACTCCACTCGGCCGCGTCGGGCACGTCCACGGCCGGTGTCGCCGCGGCCTCGAGCAGGTCCTGCCCGTACTCGGCCAGAGGGGGTGCATCGGCTTCCTCGACCACCGACCCGAAGAGGGAGCCCCACAGTTTGCGGGGGGTCTTCTTCTGGGTGAGGACGTAGCCGTGTCCTGACACGGCCAGGCGGGATTCGGCACGGGTGGCGGCCACGTAGAGCAGGCGGACCCGCTCGGCCAGCGAGTGCGCGCCCTCGCGTTCGGAGGCTCGGCCGAACGCGGGGTCCCGCACGATCGTGGAGAACGAGGCCGCAGGTCGTGGCGGGTCGTCGTCGGTCCACAGGAGCCGGGCCCGGTCGGCGGGCCACTTCCGGCTCATCCCGGCGACGATGACCATCGGGTACTCCAACCCCTTGGAGGCGTGGATGGTGGTGATGCGGACCGCGTCCACCCCGATCTCGGGGATCGCGGCCTCGGGGACCCGGGCGTCCTCCGCGGTCAACGCCAGCGCCCAGTCTGCATAATCGCGCAGGTCGGCGCGCGCGGGGTCGGCGGCGGACTCCTCCCATTGCCAGGCGTGCTCGATGACGAATCGGATCCGGCGCCACAGGTCGCGCTGGCGGGGCGAGTCGGCGACGGCCTCGAAGACCATGCGGTCGCGGACGAGTTTCTCGAGTAGCTCGCCGGGGCGTCGGGTGTCCCGGGACAGGGCCGAGAGGTACCCCATCGCCTCGGCGACGGGCGACCCCGCGAGGTCGGCGGGAGCCGGGGCACCGGGCGCCCAGGAGCCCCCGGCGGCGCGCCAGCGCAGCAGGTCGTCGTCACCGCAGCCGAACAACGGTGAGCGCAGCGCGCCCACCAGGGAGGCCTCGTCTGCGCTGTTGGCCACGGCGCGGACCGCGAGCAGGAGGTCGCGGATCTCGGGTGTCCCGTAGACGATCGACGAGGCCTCGGTGCGGTAGTCGATCCCGGCGTGGTCGAGGCAGGTCTCGAGCATGGGGAGCGATCCGCGCGAGGGCAGGAGGATGGCGATGTCCCCGAGTCGCAGTGGGGTCTGTTGCCGTTCCTTGGACTCGTGGGTCCACCCCTCGCGGATCGCCGTGGCGATCACCCGGGTGACATCAGCAGCCTCGGTCCAGTGTCGCCGGTGGTCCTCGCTCGCATCCGGCGGGCAGTGCGGGGGCGCGTCGTCGGTGCGGAAGACGAAGGGACGGGGCCCGTGGGCGGGGTCGTACGGCGGTCGGTCGGGGGCGGGTTCGAGGTCCCGATACTCGGGCTGGACGCCGTCGGTCGCGGTGAGCACCTCGGAGAACACCTCGTTGACCCAGTCGAGGACCGGGCGTGAACAGCGGAAGTTGGTGCTCAGCCGCTCGATCTCGACACCGGCCTCGTCGCGGCCCCGAGCGCGGAGGTAGGTGGCGATGTCCGCGCGACGGAACCGGTAGATGGACTGCTTGGGGTCTCCGACGGTGAACAGTCGGCCGGGCTCGGGCCCGGACCCGTCGGCTGCGGCCGTGAGCAACTCGGCGATGTCCAGCTGGATGGGATCGGTGTCCTGGAACTCGTCGATGAGGATCCGCCGGTAGCGCGCCCGGACGCGTTCGCGGACGGTCGGGTTCTGCAGCAACTCGCGGGCCAGGACGAGTTGGTCGTGGAACTGCAGTGTGCCGTGACGGCGACGGTCGGCGGCGTGTCGGAGCACCACCGGGACGAGGGCGTCGAGAACCACCGCGATGCGGGGGCGCCAGTGCGCTTCGAGGATCCCACCGCAGAGGCCGGGGAGCTTCCTGATGTCCTCCTTGATGGAGTCGAGCGCTTCCTTGCCTCCCCAGCTGGCTCCCTTTCCGCCGCGTCCGACCCCGATCGGATTCGCGAGAAGCTCGACCCACGTCGGTGAGGCTGCCGGATCGGCGGTCGAGGCCTCGAGGTTCTCGAGCCAGGTCTGGTGCTTGCCGAGCGTCGCGTACATCAGGTCCGTCTCGTCCTGGCAGGCGTCCCGCCACCCGACGATCGATCCCACCGTGGCGACGATCTCGGCCAGGTCCGGTGTCCCGGGCAGTTCGGCGGCACCGGTGTACTGCGGTTCGGTGGGCAGGCGGTCCCAGTCGCGATGCAGTGCCTCGACGACTTCCCGGAAGGCGTGGGTGCTCACGCCGGCGTCGAGCATGTCGTCCACGGCTCGTGCGAGGTTGCCTGTCCGGGCGGCGGTCGGGCCGCTGCCGAACAGGACGGTGGCGCACTCCTGCCACAAGGCCTCCACGGCGGTCGCCTCGGCGGTGTCCTGTTGGGCGGTGACCCTCGGCGGGATCCCCGCTTCGAGGGGATTCTCGGAGAGCAGACGCAGGGCGAAGGAGTGGAGGGTGCCGATGGCGGCGGTGTCGAGCCCCGCGAGGGCGACGTCGGCGCGGTCATCACCGTCGGCACGTTTGTCGACCAGCGTCACCCGGAGCCGGTCGCGGAGTTCGGCGGCCGCTTTCTCGGTGAACGTGATCGCCGCGATCTCCTCGACGGGCACTGCGTCCTCCAAGAGGAGCGCACCGAGGCGGCTGACCAGTGCGTGGGTCTTGCCGGTGCCGGCCCCGGCCTCGACGAACAGGGTCGCCGAGGTGTCCGCGGCGACGCGGGCGCGGGCGGACCGGTCTGGCAGCTGGCTCATGCGGACGTCTCCGATTCGATCTCGGTCGGGTCGGCGGCGAGGAGGCCGTCGAACGCGGGGTGGGACGCGATCGGATCCTGTCGGGAGAGCTGCTCCCAGGTGCGGTCGAGTTCCACACCGCCTATGAGGTTCGCGAGGTCGCGGGAGGAGCCTCGCCCGCCCTTGAGCGGGAACCATCCCCGTTGGAGGGCGTCCACCAGATTGCCCACGTCCTCGCGGACCCTGTCCATCACCTCGACGGTGACGCCGAGCGAGATCCGCTCGAACTCCCCGCGCTCGGTGCAGTACCAGTACCGCACCTCGCGGACCGGCAGATCGCCGGCCGTCTCTGCTGCGGCGGCGTAGAGCGGCAGCTGGAATCGCGTGCCGGAGATGGTGGGATCGTCCTCTGTCGGCCGGTCGTCCTGTCCGGGAGGCTTGCCGGTCTTGTAGTCCGTGACCCGCAGTGCGCCCGCCCGCTCGTCGAGCCGGTCGATGGACCCGGCGAGGAACACCGATGTCGTCCCCCGGGAGGTGGTCACCTCGAACGGGATCTCGACGACCGGGCCGTCGGCGTCCTGTCGCCCGAATCCGAGCTCGGTCGCTGCCGGGCGCCACCCGGTCTCGAAGTCCGCCTCGTCCTCGGCGAACCACCGGTCGAGTTCGGCTGCGAGCAGGATCTCGCGCCGACGCCACAGTGAGGCGACGAGGCCGGGCGAGGTCGCGATCGCGGCCTCGCATTCACTGCGCAGCGCTCTCATGAGCAGGTCGCGGTCGGGTCCGGACCCGGTCTCGAGTCGATCGGAGATGTAGCGCTGGAGGATCCTGTGCACGAGATCGCCGTAGTCGCGCAGGTCCATCTCGATGTCCGCAGCCGGGTCGTCGAGTGTCCGGACCCGGAGCACCGTCGAGAGGAAGAACAGGTAGGGGCTCTGGGCCCAGTCCTCGAGTCTCGTGGGTGAGAGCGGGTGGTCGAGGACGGTGAGCAGGTCGGCGGCCGACGAGACGTCACCGGTGAACCGCGTGAACCGGCCGCGCCGACGGTCCTGACGCATCTCGTGGGCGCGGGCGATCAATTCAGGGGTCCCGGTCCGGGGCTGCCACCCGTTGGCGGAGAGTTCCCGGATCCGCAGTTCAGCGGGTGTGGCCGGATCGGAGCCGAGCGCGGCCGGCGGGGTCAGCACCCCCTCGACGAACGAGGGCACCGCGGTGACGGCCGGGCATCCGGCGACGTCCACCAGCCACGTGGTGGCGCGAACCGGCTTCCCGGCGAGACGGGTCAGGGTGGGCAGTAGCCAGCGGGACGGGATCCGGTTGCCGCCGCCTCGCATGGACCCGCGGGGCAACGAACACAGGCGGTGCTCGGATCCGGCTGCCAGCGCGAGCTGGAGGACCCGGTACCGCTCATCGAGTAGTTCGGACGAATCGGGCTCGACCGCGCCTTCGGGCACGAGCGGGTCGGGTTTGTGCAACACGGGGAGCAGGCCCTCCGCCATCCCCACTACGCAGACGGTGTCCAGGTCGCGGCCCACGGCATCGTCGATCGGACCCAGGGCGACCCCGGCGCCCTCCTCGCCCACCCGGTCGACGATCCCGTCCAGCCGCGTGGCGACCGCACCGACCACTCGATCCCGGGTGATCGCGGGCGCGATCGCGTCCAGATCGCCGAGGGAACCGATCACCGCGAGGACCGCCGCCCGGTCGGGGCTCTGGCGGAACAGAGACGACACCAGGCCGGTCACGGCGTCTGCGGCGGCCGTCCAGGTGCGCGCGGCGTCGACGGCGGCGAGCCCGGAACGAACGGTCGCGATCAGGCGCAGCACGGCCGCCGCCGCGGCCCGGTCGGTCTCGGAGAGGGCCTCCGGTTCAGCCCGCAGGTGTTCCCCCAGTCGGTCCCAGTCGCCGGCGCCGATGACGGGGAAGCGCGTCCGGGTGAGGATCTCCAACCGCCGGGACGAGACGGCGGCACCCTCGTCGTCGAACACCACGATCGCCCCTTCGGCGACGATCGAGAGGAGATCGGCGCGCGGCATACGGTCGGCGTCCAGGCCGAGCAGCCGCACGAGCGTGCGACCGGCACCGGAGCGACCCAACCCCGCGTCGGAGGGACCGTGGACGGCGATCCCGGCCTCGCCGAACGCGCGGTGGAGCAGCCGCAGGTAGGGGTCCGGTGACGGGTAGTAGACACCGATCCGGTGGCCGGGGACCCCGTCCGCCAGGCGCGAACGGACGAAACGGACCACCGCACGCACCTCGTCATCGGAGTCCGACGCGTGGAGCACGTGCGTGCCGGTGACGGCGTTCCCGGTGCCGGGTTCGGCAGCGGAGGCGAGGTGGTCCGATCCGGTACCGGGCAGGGGAGAAATGCCCAGCTGGTCCAGCGCTGCCCGCAGCCTGCGCTCGGCCTGCGTCCCGCGCAGCGGCGCGGCCAACACGATCCGGCCCAGCTCGTCCAGGCGCTCCAACGCGACGCTCACGGCCTCGAACTGCGTGTAGTACGCGGCCCCCGTCATCGCATGGGCCTCGTCGGCCAGCCGGAGGACCTCCGAGTGCAGGCGGGTCTGGGCGGTGACCGACCCGGGCTCAACGGTCCCCAGCCGCAGGCAGGCCTGGGCCACGGCCTGCCCTGTGACGGGCTCGGAGGCCACCGACTCGAGATGCCCGGGGTCGGCGTCCAACGCCTTCTCGACGGCGGCGGCCAGGAGCGGGAACGGGAGCGCCGCCCTCGGTGCCTGGGCGGGGGCCGAGAGTTCGCTGATCACCTGGGAGGCGGTCCGGACCGTCACGTTAACCGCCCCGCCGTCGAGCGCCAGCGCCCGTACCAGGTCCCTGGCCGCACCGAACGAGGGCACGAGGACGGTGATCCGGCCGAGAGGGTCGGTGCCGCGGAGGCGGCGGACCTCGGCGACGAGGGCGCTGGGATGAGCCTGGGATCCGGTCACACCGCCATGGTGCCGCACGGGTCCGACAATCCCGGGGTGGACGGTCTCTTATCGCCGCTGACGGAATCGGATCCTGCTGCTACCGTCCGGTCAGACCGGCACATTCGGGGAAGCGCGAAGCGAGGGGGCACCGCCGATGTCGTACGGCTGGGACAACGGGGCGCAGGGCTCACATCCACCGCAGGGACGGCCGGGGCCCGGGTACGGGCCCGAGCCACAGCGCGGGGGCTCGGGCGCGGTGATCGCCGTCATCGCGGTTCTGGCGGTCCTGGCACTGGCCCTCCTCGGCGCGATTGCCTACCTCGTCCTCCGCCCGGGCGGCGGTGCCGGCGACGGGTCCGGTCAGGTGGCGGCGTCCTCGTTGTCGTCCTCGCCGGCGGCGACCTCGCAGCCTCCGGTGACGGAGACCGCGTTCACCACCGCGCCGGAGCGCGAGACCGTCACCGTCACCCGCGAGGCCCCTCTGCCCCGCACCCCACGCAGTGCCGGGTACCCCGCCGGCGCGGACTCCTCCGGATGGGTCGACAACGCGCAGTCACGGTGCAACGCCGGGGATCCGGCGACAATGATCGGCCGCACCACCCAGGCCTCGTTCTCCATCTGCGTCAACCCGGACAACGGCCGCTTCTATTACCGCGGTTCGGCCGGCGGGGCCGGGGTGGAGGTGGACGATCCCGCGGTCTCCGGTGGCTCGGCGATGGTGGCCAACAACGACGTCCTCTATTCGATCGACTCGTCGGGCATGCGGATCTACCAGGGCGGCGATCTGATCTCGAGCCAGCCAATGGTGTCCTTCTGGGCCGACTGACGGGGTGGTCGAGAGCGAGCTCGCGGGGTCCGCTACTCTCCTATCCCGTGCCACGAGCACGGCCCTGTGGCGCAGTTGGTTAGCGCGCCGCCCTGTCACGGCGGAGGTCGCGGGTTCGAGTCCCGTCAGGGTCGCCGGAGAGAGCCGGTGCATTCAGTTCATCGAATGCACCGGCTCTCGTCTGTGCTGCTACCGCGGCCCCAGCCTCGCGGCGATCGCGTCCCGCGTCGAGGAGAACGTGAACAGGAAGTGTTCGAGCGCTACCTGGGCGTGGCGGGGGAGCAGCGGGGCGACCGGCACGGTGGTCCGCTGCAGGACGTGCCGGCCGTCGAGGATCCACGACATGCGGTCGTCGTCGAGATTGAGTCGAGCCAGCTCGAGCGCCGCGTCGGACCTGGAGCGCACTCCCCGCACGACCCACGCCCAGATGCGTGCGTACGGGTCGTCCTCGGCGAACGAGACGTGCATCCGGTGGCCGACGTGGTCGAAGACGATGGCCCCGTGGTCGTCGACCACGCAGGCCCGTCCCGTGACTCTCTCGACGATCGCCTCGAACCGTTCCCGGGCGTCCTCGTGGTCGGCCACCTCCACCGCCACGTCGATGGGGTTCGGGTGGTCGGCGGGGTCGTTGCCGATGGGGATCGAGTCCCAGCGGAGTAGACGCAGCGGTCCGGTGTGCCGCCCGACCGTGCCCTGGCAGCGCAGGGTCAGCAGTTGGGGGTGCGGTACCCCGAGCCGGTCGCGGCAGGCATCGACGACCGCCCGGGCGATGGTGGCGGGCGCGGTGGGGGCGGTGTGGGCGATGATCTCCTCCACGAGGGGGTGACCGGCGAGGCGCACGGTCACCCAGGCGCGCTCGCCGCCGGGCGCGAGGTGGACGACGCACCGCCCCCGCGTTCCGGACGCGTCGGACGGAGCGGTGAACTCCATCGCGCCGACCGCCTCCGACCTGCGCAGATGGCCGGCCAGGGTGGTCTCGAAACCGTCCCAGGGGTCCTCCGCCGGACGCAGCGGCGCGCTGCCCGGGCCGGAGAGCTGGTCGCGCACGGCGTCATCCCACCGGGGCGAGGGCGGCCACGTCGTCGACCGCCCGGCGGAGTTCGCGCGAGGCGGTGCAGTCACCGAGCCGTTCGGCGACGGCGTCGGCGATCGCGCGGTAGAACCACAGTTTCTCCTCCGGCCCGGCGTTGAACAGGCCCCACATGTCACCGCCCAGCCGCTCGTGCGCGGTGACCATCGAGCGCAGGTTGTGGATCTTGTCGGCGGCCGAGATGAGCAGGCACTCGTGGGAGTCCTCGGCCAGTCGCGCGAGGTAGCCCTCCTTGCGCACCCGCCACGGCGGGGTCTCCTCGCCGGCGGTCTTCTCCTCCGACACGCCGCGAACGAGTTCCGTGACCCGCTCGCCGAACTCGGCGGTCATGTCGTCGGCCGAGTACACCGATGGCGGCACGTCCTCCAGGACGTCGTGCAGGAGCGCCGCGACCGCCACGTCCTCGTCGTCGGTGAAGTCGGAAACGATCAGCGCCACCGCGACCGGGTGGGCGATGTAGGGCGTCGGGTCGTCCTTGCGGGTCTGGCCGGCGTGGCAGCGGGCGGCGACCGCGAGCGCGCGGTCGAGGGTGGGGGTCCAGGTGAGCGACATGGTGCACTCCTCGAGGGAGAGGTCCCGACGCCGGGCGACGCCGCCGGGTCGTGGGTGGAACCGGCGGTGACCGGTGTCCCTTCCACACTCCCGAGTACACACCACGGGTACGACACGGGGGAACCGATCGGCGTGGGGCGCGCGTCGTACGTGGTGAGGACGCCACGGGGGCGTCCCGGTAGTAGACCGGAACGACGACGAGGAGGGTTCGTGCCCGACGGGACTATCAGGGCGGATGCCGGGAAGATCGCGAGCGCGGTCTCGGTGTTCCGCGACTGCGGGGAGGCGGCCGCGGAGGTGACGTTTCCCGAGGTCGCGGCGCGGCTGGGCGGCGGTCTTCCGGGCGGGTCGGCGATCGAGCAGGCGGTGGACCGGGCGTGCGGTGCGGCAGCGGTGTGCGCCGAGAGAATCGCGGGTCGGCTCGGGGGCCTGGCCGACTTCGCGGCCGAGGCGCACCGGTTCCTCGAGGCCGAGGATGAGGACTTCGCGGCTCTCCTCGCAGCGGTGGCCCGGCGGTGAGCTGGACAGTCGCGGACATTCGTCGTTGGGACGTGTCCGCGTTGGCGGGGGCCGGCGGCGAGGTCGGCCGGCAGCACTCGGTGGCGCAGGGCATCCGGAGGGACCTGGTCGACGGTGCGGTGGAGCTGGATGATGGCTGGGACGGGGCGGCCGCTGACGCCGTCCTCGACACCGTGGAACGTGAGAAGTCGCACGTCAGCACGCTGGCTGACGGACTCGAGGATCTGGCTGATGCTCTCCGGAGCTCGCACGCTGCTCTGGGGCCGGCAGTTCAGACGGTTCGAGATCGGATCGCCGATGCCGGGGCAGCCGGACTCGAGGTGAGCGAATCGTCGGTGCGTCCGTTGTCGGGTCGCGACGACATCGATCAATCGACGGTCGATGAGCGTGCGGAGGCGATCAGCTCCGCGGTCGACACCGTTCGCTCCCTCGATGAGCACTACGGGCGCGAGATCGACCAGATCGCCGCTCGGCTGCACGCCGCGATCCCACCCGAGGTCGATCGGTCGCCGATCCCGGGCCCGGACGACCCGTGGCCGGGTCGCGGTGTGGACGCGATGACGGGGGCCGCGTCACGGGGTTACCCGGACGTCGCCGATGAACTCGATCCACTGACGCGGGGGAGACACACGCTCAACCCGGCCCCGGATGACTTCGGCAGAGCCGCGGCGACAGGACTGCGGGGACTCGGTAGGGTCGCCGGTCCGGTCGGTGGCGGGCTTACGGTGTACGACGGCGTGAAGGCCCACGCCCAGGGGAAGACGTCGACCGGCGAGGCCGTCGCGGAGACCCTCGGGGCTCTGGGTGGCGGCGCGCTCGGAGGCGCCGCAGCCGGCGCCGTCGCAGGAACGATGTTCGGTCCCCTCGGCACGTTCATCGGCGCCGGCATAGGTGCGGCCGTCGGGACGTACCTGGGACAGCAGGCGGGCGATATGGCTCACGACCGGTACCGGGCCCACACGGCAGAGAGGTGACACGACCATGAGGTATGGGCAGAGATGGGACGACCCGTCGGAACGCGACCCGCACCCCTACGAACACCCCGCCCTGGAACCGGAACCCGGATTCTGGGACGGCAAGTGGGAAGAGTTCAAGCGGCGGTTCATCCAGATGGCCTGGGAGGATCACTACAGCCGGACCGTCCTCATCCTTTCGACGGTGGGATTCGTGGCGACATTCATCTGGATGTGGTTCACCGGTGAAACCTGACGCCCACCCCTAGAACGTCTTGGCGTCGATCACGAACCGGTACCGGACGTCCGAGCTCACAACACGGTCGTACGCCTCGTTGATCTTGTCTGCCGAGATGAGCTCGATGTCGGCCGTGATCCCGTGCTCGGCGCAGAAGTCGAGCATCTCCTGGGTCTCCGGGATCCCCCCGATCATGGATCCGGTCAGGATCCTGCGCCCAGCGGCGACGGACCCTGCCCGCACCGACATCGGCTCGGTCGGGATGCCGATGTTGACCAGCGCCCCGCGCGGCTTGAGCGTGGCGAGGAACCGGTCCATCGGCAGGCTCGCGGAGACGGTGTTGAGGATGACGTCGAAGGTGCCGCGGAGCTCCCGGAGGGTGGCCTTGCCCTCGTCGCCGGCGGTCGCGTAGTGCTCCACGGCGCCGTACTTCAGCGAGTCGTCCCGCTTGGAGGTGGTCTGCGACAGGACCGTGACCTCGGCACCCATCGCCACCGCGAGTTTCACCCCGACGTGTCCGAGTCCGCCCATGCCGATCACCGCGACCTTGGTGCCCGGGCCGACATTCCACTGCTTCAGCGGCGAGAACATGGTGATCCCCGCGCACAGCAGCGGCGCCGCCGCGGCCGGGTCGAGCCCGTCCGGTACGGACACCACCATCGGCTCCTCGACCACGATGTGGGTCGAGTAGCCGCCGTTCGTCACCGGGCCCTCGGGGTCGCCCTCGGGCAGCGGGGAGCCGTAGGTCGCGACCGACCCGCGCTCACACTCCTGTTCCTGGCCGGCCTGGCAGGAGGCGCACTCGTGGCAGGCGCCGACCAGGCACCCGACGCCCACGCGGTCGCCCACCGCGTGCCGGGTGACCTCGGAACCGACCTCCCGGACGATGCCGACGATCTCGTGCCCGGGCGCCACGGGGTAGGTGGTCTTCCCCCACTCGCCGCGCACGTGGTGGATGTCGGAGTGACAGATGCCGGCGTACTCGATCTCGATGAGCACGTCGTCCGGGCCGGTGTCCCGACGCCGGATCGTGGTCTTCTCCAGGGGTGCGTCCGGTGCGGTGGCGGCGACGGCGGCGACGTCCATGTGTGGTCTCCCGTTGATCGAGTCGGATTCGTGGTGCGAACTGTCCAGTCGGAGTGCTCGCCACAGTAGAGGCGCGCGCGTTCCGCTGCAGAAAACCGAGTGCCGGGGCGGTTCCCGTCCGCGATTCCCTAACGCATGTCAGCGCCGTGGCTATGATCCAGATCACACCGCCTCCCGTGAAGGAATTCCCACATGGCCGACACCGTCCGTGAGCAACTCCGCCGCCACGCCGACTCCGATTCCGTCGCGATCCGCTACGACGACACCTCGATCACCTGGCGTGACTACCTGGCGGGCGCCGACGCCCGGGCCGGCGCCGTCACGGGGATGTTGGATCCCGCGCGGCCGCTCCACGTGGCCACGCTCCTGGAGAACACCCCGGAGATGCTCTTTGCGTTGGCGGCGGGCGCGGCGGGCGGGTACGTCACCGTCGGGCTCAACGCGACCCGCCGGGGGGAGGGGCTGGCCCGTGACATCCGCAAGGCGGAGTGCCAGGTCATCCTCACCGACTCCGAGCTCAAGCCGCTGCTGGACGGCCTCGACCTGGGCGAGGTCAGCGTGATCGACACCGATTCCGACGAGTGGGCGGCGCTGGTGGCGTCGTCGTCCGCCCCCCAGGACCCGCCGCCGGTGGAGGCCATGGACCCGTTCATGCTCATCTTCACCTCGGGCACGTCGGGTGATCCGAAGGCGGTGCAGGTCGGCAACTTCACGGTGACGATGTCCGGAGAGAACCTCGCGCCGTCGTTCGGTCTGACCTCCGAGGACGTGCTGTACCTGTCCATGCCGTTGTTCCACTCCAACGCCATCATGAGCGGCTTCTCCCCGGCGATCGCGGCGGGCGCCACCATGGCGCTGGCCCGCCGGTTCAGTGCGACCCGGTTCGGGGACGACATCCGCCGCTACGGCGTGACCTACATGAACTACGTGGGCAAGCCGCTGGCCTACATCCTCGACACCCCGCCCCGCCCCGACGACGCCCAGACCACGCTCCGCGCCGCGTTCGGCAACGAGGCCGCGGCCAAGGACATCCCCGCCTTCGCGCAGCGGTTCGGGTGCGAGGTCCGCGACGCCTACGGCTCCACCGAGCTCGCGGTGATCATCGTGCGGACCGAGAACTCGCCGCTGGCGTCGATCGGGGAACCGTTCCCGGGGGTCGCCGTGTACGACCCCGCGACCGGGGAGGAGTGTCCCCGGGCGGTGTTCGACGACGACGGCGCCGTGACCAACCTCGATGAGTGTGTGGGCGAACTCGTCAACACCGAGGGGGCGGGGTTCTTCGCCGGCTACTACAACGACGACACGTCGACCTCCGACCGCATGAGGGACGGGATGTACTGGTCGGGCGATCTGGCCTACCGCGACGCGGACGGCTTCGTCTACCTGGCCGGGCGCAGCGGGGACTGGCTGCGCGTCGACGGCGAGAACATGGCCACGGGCATCGTCGAGGAGATCCTGCTGCGCAACCCGGCGGTCTCGCGGGTCGCCGTCTACGGTCTGCCCGATCCACGCGGGGTGGGTGACCAGCTCGCCGCGGCGATCGTCCCCCGCCACGACTCGGAGCTGGAGCCGGCCGCCTTCGAGCAGTTCCTCGCCTCGCAGCCGGACCTGTCGCCCAAGGCGTGGCCGCGCTGGGTCCGGATCTCCGTGGCCCTGCCCACCACGGCGACCAACAAGATCCTCAAGCGGGAGCTCATCAGGCAGGGCGTGGGGGCTGCCGGCGCGGACGGCTCGGGGGCAGGCGGCACAGGGTCTGACGGCACAGGGGCAGGCGGTGCGCCGGCGGACACCTGGTGGGAGCGCGACGAGCGGGGCACCGCGTACACCGAGCTGGCCGGGGCGCGGGTGTAGTGGTCGCGGTCTGATGGTCTACGTCGTCACGCGGTTCGACTTCCGGGCACCCGGCGCCGGGCCGGAGGAGCGCCGGGACCGCTACCGCGCGGCCCTCGACATGGCCCGCTACGCCGAGGAGACCGGCCACGACGCGGTCAACCTCTCCGAACACCACGCCTCGGAGGACGGCTATCTGCCGTCCCCGCTCATCGCGGCGTCGGCGGTCGCGGCCGTGACCAGCCGCGTCCCCATCACGGTGTGGGCGCTCATCGCGCCGCTGTACGACCCGGTCCGTCTCGCCGAGGACATCTCGGTCCTCGACCACCTCGCCTCGGGCCGGGTCAGCTTCACCTTCGGGCTGGGCTACCGCCCGGTCGAGTACGCGCTGCACTCACGCGAGTGGAGAACCCGGGGCGCCCGTCTCGACGCCCAGCTGGAGACCATCCTGGCCGCCTGGCGAGGCGAGCCGGTCGGCGACGACCCGGCGGACGGCTCCCCGCGGTCCTCGCCCACGCCGAGGCCGTTCTCCGACCCCCACCCCCTCATCTTCCTCGGCGGTGGCAGGGCGGCCGCCCGGCGGGCCGGGCGACTCGGCATGCACTTCCAGCCGCAGGTCGACGATCCCGAGCTCACCGCGCTGTACCGGGCGGAATGCCTCGCCCACGGGCATCGGCCCGGCCTCGTCGTCGAACCCGTTCCCGGCCCCGCGACGGTGTTCTGCGCCGAGGACCCCGACCAGTTCTGGGCGCGGTACGGCCACCACCTCCTCGCCGACGCCCTCGGGTACCGCGCCTGGCAGACCGGCGCCGGCGACGCCGGCGGCACCCGCAACTCCTTCGTGCACTCCGACGCCCGCACCGTCGACGAACTGCGCGACGAGGGTGTCTACGTGGTGGCGACCCCCGACCAGCTGGTACGACTCGTGCGTGACGGCGACCTGGGGCTCATCACCACCCACCCGCTGTGCGGGGGGATCCCGATCGAGGCGGGCTGGGAGTCGCTCCGCCTGCTCGGCGAGCGGGTCCTGCCCGAGGTCCGGTGAGCGGCCCGCCGCACCCGTAGTCTCGGGCGAATGAGCAACGCGACCACCCGCGGCACCGTCCGCTACTGGGCCATGCCCGCCGCCCTCGGCACGATGGGGGCGCTGCACTTCGTGGCGCCCCGGCCGTTCGACGGACTCATCCCGCCGGAGCTGCCGGGCAGTCGGCGCGCGTGGACCTACGGCTCGGGCGTCGTGGAGGTGGCGGTCGCCGGACTGCTGGCCGCGCCCGCCACCCGGAAGGTGGGCGGCGCGGTCGCGACCGCACTGTTCATCGGCGTCTTCCCGGGAAACCTGCAGATGGTCCGCGCCTGGCGTCGCAAGCCCGTGTGGCCGTACCAGGTGATCGCGTGGGGCCGGCTCCCGCTCCAGGTGCCGATGATCCTCGCCGCCGACAGCATCCGCCGCGGCGCCTGACCCCACCCGGGCGCATGACCCCACCCGGGGTCCGCCCCGCGCTCAGTCGAGGCGCCAGGCCTCGATCCGGGCGAGCGCGTCCCGCTTGACGTCGTCCGGGGCGAAGGACGCCTCGATCGACGCCCGCGCCACCCCGACCAGCCGCGCCACCGACACGCCCATCCGTTCGTGGGCGGCCACGTACTCGTCGACTACGTCCACGCCGAACAGCAGCGGGTCGTCGGCGCCGAGTGAGCAGCGCACCCCGGCCTCGAGCAGCCGCGGCAGCGGGTGCTCCTCCAGCGAGGGGTACACGTCCAGCACGACGTTCGAGGTGGGGCACACGTCGAGGCAGGTCCCGCGCTCGGCCAGCAGCTCCAGCACCCGGGGGTCCTCCACCGCGCGGACGCCGTGCTGGATCCGGTCCACGCCCAGCTCGATCGCGGAGCGCACCTCGTCCGGGCCGGCGAGTTCGCCGGCATGGGGCACCACCCCGAGCCCGGCGTCGCGGGCGATCGCGAACGCCCCGGCCGCGTCGGCCACGGGGTTGCCGCGCTCGTCGGCGACCAGGCCCACCGCGACCACGCCACGGTCGGCGAACCGCGCGGCCAGCCGGGCGGCCTCCAGTGCGTGCCCGGGGCCGGCGCCACGGTCGATGCTCACGATGGACCCGGTCCACACGCCGTGACGACGCCCGGCGTCGGCCGCGGCCGGGAGAATGAACTCGAGCGCCTCCTCCGCCGAGCCGAACGCCACCGCCTTCTCGGGGATCGACGCGAACTCCAGCGCCACGACGCCCTGCGCGGCGGCGTCGGCGACCACCTCGTCCAGTAGTCGCCCGACCCGCTCCGGGGTGTGCAGCAGGTCGATGAGCAGGCCGTACGCGCCGAGGAACGCGGTGAAGTCCGCATACTCCACGAGGGGCGGCGCCTCGATGCCGTCCTCCGCGCACCACTGCCTCAGGGTGGCCTCGCGCATCGCCGCCTCGAGGTGCACGTGCAGGTGCGCCTTGGGCAGCGCGGTGAAGCGGTCGCGGGCGCTCGTGCCGGGGGTCATTCCTCGGCCTTGACCTCGCGGGCCTCGTCGGCGACGTGCTGGTGGGTCATGGGGTCGGTGCCGTCCCACGAGGAGACGTTCCGCGCCTTGGGCAGGTCGTCGCGGTGGAACACCGGGTTGTGGCCCTTGGCCCGCTGCTTCAGGTAGTGCTGCAGGAGCGCCACCGCGAGACCGCCGAGCGGGATGATCGCGATGAGGTTGATGGTGGCCATGACGCCCATGAACAGGTCGGCGAGGTTCCAGATGAGGTCGACCGAGCCCAGGCTGCCACCGAGGACGGCGAGCACCACGAGGATGCGGAAGGTCCGCAGTGCGGCGGGGTTGCCGCGCAGGAAGGTGATGTTGGCCTCGCCGTAGTACGAGTTGCCCAGGATGGAGGAGAACGCGAGGAAGAAGATGACCACCATGAGGAAGGGCACGCCCCAGTCGCCGACCGAGGCGGCCAGCGAGTCCTGGGTGAGCGTGATGCCCTCGCGGTCACCGCCGAACTCCGGGTTGGCCAGAAGGATGATGAAGGCGGTGGCCGAACACACGATGATGGTGTCGAAGTAGACGCCGAGCGCCTGGACGAGGCCCTGCTTGACGGGGTGGGAGACCGATGCGGTGGCGGCGGCGTTGGGCACCGAGCCCATGCCGGCCTCGTTGGAGAACAGTCCGCGGCGCATGCCCTGCATGATGGCCGCGCCGACCGCGGCGCCGGCGACCTCGCGGAGCCCGAGCGCGTGGCCGACGATGAGGGAGATCATCCCCGGGACCTCGGTGATGTTGAGGGCGACGACGACGAGGGCGACGACGATGTACGCCACGGCCATCACGGGGACCAGGATCTCGGTGACCGCGGACAACCGGCGGACGCCACCGAAGATTACGGCGCCCACGAGGAGGGCGAGGGCGATGCCGATGATCAGGCCCGGGGTGAAGCCCTCGAGGGAGAACTGGTTGCGGACGGACTGCGCGATCGAGTTGGCCTGGACGGCGTTGAACACGAACCCGTAGGTGACGGTGATGATCACGGCGAAGGCGATGGCCAGCGGCTTCCAGCCCAGCCCGTCGCGGATGTAGTAGGCCGGCCCGCCCACGTAGGAGTCCTTGCCCTTGACCTTGTACAGTTGCGCCAGGGTGGACTCGACGAACGCGGTGGCGCCGCCGACGATCGCGAGGAGCCACATCCAGAACACCGCGCCCGGTCCGCCGACCGTGATCGCGATCGCGACGCCGGCGACGTTCCCGGTACCCACGCGGGAGGCGGCGGAGATGGTGAAGGCCCGGAAGGCGGAGATGCCTTTCCTGCCCTCGTCGATGTCCGACGGCTTCTCGAAGATCGCCCTGATCATCTCCGGGAACATCCGAATCTGGACGATGAGGGTGGTGATGGAGAAGTAGAGGCCTGCGCCCACGAGTAGCGCGATCACCCCGTACCAGTAGACGTCGTTGATGGACACGATGAAGTCGGTGACTGCGCTCACACGGTGACGGTATCGGATCGCGGCGTCCGGGTCGATGCGACCTACCCTGGTAACCGTGACCGAGTTAGCGCCCACAGCTCCGGACGTCGCCCTGCTCTTCGAGGGCGGCGGTATGCGGGCGGTGCACACCGCGGGCGTCGTGGAGACGTTGATCGAGGCGGGCATCCACACCGGGTTGGTCGCGGGGATCTCGGCGGGTGCCTCCCACCTGGCCAATTACGTGTCGCGCGACGCGGTCCGGGCCCGCAAGAGTTTCGTGGAGATGGCCGCGGATCCGAACTTCGGCGACTGGCGCAGCTTCGCCCGCGGCAAGGGCCTGTTCAACGCCGAGTACATCTACGAGCAGGCCGGACTGCCGGACGAGGTGCTCCCGTACGACTTCGAGACGTTCGACGCCAGCGGTACCGAGGCGCGGATCGGGACGTTCCGCTGCTCCGACGGCGAGACCGTCTTCTGGGGCGAGGATGACATCACGTCGATGAGCGACCTCATGAGGATGGTCCGGTCGTCGTCGACGATGCCGGTGTGGATGCCGCCCGTGCTCATCGACGGCGAGTACTACGTCGACGGGGCGCTGGGTCACGACGGCGGGATCCCGCTGTCGGCGGCTCGCGACGCGGGATACGACAAATTCCTGGTGGTGCTCACCCAGCCGCACGGGTATCGGAAGATCCCGCCACGACGGCTGACGCCGTTCTACCGCTCCTACTTCCGCCGGTTCCCGGCGGTGGGGGAGGCGCTGATGCACCGCTGGGCCCTCTACAACGAGACCCTCGACGAGATCGAGGCGTTGGAGGAGTCGGGCGAAGCACTGGTCTTCCGCCCGCACCGGGTGATGATCCGCAGCTACGAGCGGCGCGTCGACCGTCTCGCCGAGGCGTATGTCCTCGGGCGGGAGCAGGCCAGGCGTGAGGTCGACACCTGGCTCGACTTCTGCGGGATGTAAAGCTTCCGAAATCGCGACACGCCCCGGTGGCGGACCACCGGGGCGTGTCGAATCAGATCAGGAGCCGAACAGCTCCGCGCCACCACTGAGGGTGCCGAGTACGTAGGCCGGGAGGCGCAGCAGGCCGTCGATGGCCGCCGAACCGAACGGCGCGGGGATTAGCTCGGCCGAGCCCGCTGCAAGTCCTGCCCAGAAATCAGAGAACATGGTGTGTCCTTTCGATGTGGTACCCACCAGCTGTGGGCTATGTCTCAGACAGTACGGTCGGTCGCGGGGCCGACGCCACCGCCGAATCGTGACCTTTCCGCTCCTTAACTAATTGCCTAACCGTTATGCTGCACGGTTCCCACTTTATGAGGAAATGCCTAGGCTGACGGCGGGGCGTCTGGGGTGCGGATCCACCACAGGGATGGGTCGTCAGATCAGCTCCGGAAGGAGTGCATCATGGGAAGTCTCGTAGAGCTCGCCGGGTCGTCGATGGCGGCGGCCGGCAGCCTCGTCCAGGACTCCGGCTCGACGCTCGTCGATTCGGCAACGTTCCTCCCGTTCCACATCGTCCAGATCCTCTGGGGGACCCTGTTCGGCATCGCCGGGGACCTCGGTTCGACCTTGCCGATGGCGTGAACTCGACGTCACCTGAGTGACGACGGGTGGGCGGGGGTCGGTTAGGTCACCCTGGATAGACAGACCAGTCTGTCCTGACTATTGTCGCGGGCATGACCGATACTGCAGCCGCCCCCCGCCCTGCTCGTCCCGCGCGGGCGCCCAAGCCGCAGGGGCAGTGGAAGATCGACGGCAAGCTGACGCTGAACCATAACGAGGAGTTCAAGCTCACCGACGACGCGCTCAACGTGCGCCAGCGGATCCTGGACACGTACTCCAAGGAGGGCTTCGCCTCGATCCCGTCGGACGACCTCTCCGGCCGTATGCGCTGGTGGGGCCTGTACACCCAGCGTAGGCAGGGCCTCGACGGCTCCCGCACCTCCAAGCTGGAGGCCGACGAGCTGCAGGACGAGTACTTCATGATGCGCGTCCGTACCGACGGCGGCGCGGTCACCACCGACCAGCTGCGCGTGCTCGCGGGGATCTCGACCGACTTCGCCCGCGGCACCGCCGACATCTCCGACCGGCAGAACATCCAGTACCACTGGATCGCCATCGAGGACGTCCCCACCGTCTGGCAGCGGCTCGAGGACGTGGGCATCGACACCGTCGAGGCCTGCGGCGACTGCCCGCGCGTCATCCTCGGCAGCCCGGTGGCGGGCGTCGCCGAGAACGAGATCCTCGACCCCACCCCGGTGATCGCCGAGATCAAGGCCAAGTACATCGGCACCCCCGAGTTCTCCAACCTGCCGCGCAAGTTCAAGTCCGCCATCACCGGCCACCCCAGCCTGGACGTGGTCCACGAGATCAACGACATCTCGCTGGTGGGCGTCGAGCATCCCGAGCTCGGTCCCGGTTACGACCTGTGGGTGGGCGGCGGCCTGTCCACGAACCCGCAGCTCGCGACCCGCATCGGCGTGTTCGTCCGCCAGGAGGAGGCCGCCGAGGTCTGGGCCGCCGTCGTGGGCATCTTCCGCGACTACGGCTACCGCCGCATGCGCACGCGCGCCCGGCTCAAGTTCCTCATCAAGGACTGGGGCGCCGAGAAGTTCCGCCAGGTCATGCAGGACGAGTACCTGGGCCGCGAGCTGCCGGACGGCCCGGCACCCCGCCGCGGTGTCGGCTCGGGTGACCACGTGGGCGTCTTCGAGCAGAAGGACGGCCGCTACTACGTGGGCGCCGCCCCGACCGTCGGCCGCGTGGGCGGCGAGAAGCTGGCGCAGGTCGCCGACCTCGCCGAGGCGGCGGGATCGAAGCGCGTCCGCTTCACCCCGCACCAGAAGCTGCTCGTGCTGGACGTCGAGCCGGACAAGGTCGACCAGCTGGTCGACGGACTGGCCGAGATCGGCATGTACGCCCGCCCGAGCTCGTTCCGCCGCGCCACCATGGCGTGCACCGGCATCGAGTTCTGCAAGCTCGCGTTCGTCGACACCAAGGACACGGCCACCGCGCTGGTCGACGAGCTGGAGCGGCGCTTCGCCGACGACGCGCCCCTGCGCACGCCGCTGTCGATCCACCTCAACGGCTGCCCCAACAGCTGCGCCCGGATCCAGACCGCCGACATCGGGCTCAAGGGCCAGCTGCTCGACGGCGACACCCCCGGATTCCAGGTCCACCTGGGTGGCGGGCTGGCCTCCCAGGACCAGGAGTCGGGTGGGCTCGGGCGCACGGTCCGCGGTCTCCGCGTGCCGTCGGCAGAGCTGCCCAACTACGTCGAGCGCGTGATTCGCAAGTACATGGACACCGGTGCCGGCGGCGAGACCTTCGCCGAGTGGGCGCACCGGGTGGACGAGGAGGCCCTCGTATGACAGCTGTAGCCCTGGAACTGCTGCCCCGCAGCACGGTCCTGACCCCCGGCCCCGGCCGGAAGCGCACCACCTCCGAGCTCAAGGCGATCGCCGAGGAGGCCGGCCGTCGCTTCGACGACCGCGGCCTTTACGGCAACCACTCCGAGATCGACCCCGCCGAGGTCCTGGCCTGGGCGGGCGAGACCTTCGGTGACGCGCTCGCGGTGGCCTGCTCCATGGCCAACACGGTCGTGCCGGAGATGACCGCACCCCACGCCCCCGGCGTGGACGTGCTGTTCCTCGACACGAGCTACCACTTCTCCGAGACCGTCGGCGTCCGCGACGCGCTCGCGGCCACCCCCGGCCTCAACGTGGTGGATGTGCGCAGCCCTGCGACCCGCGAGGAGCACGAGGCCGCCCTCGGCCCGCGCCCCTTCGAGACCGACCCCGAGATGTGCTGCCGTCTGCGCAAGGTGGAGCCCCTCGATGCGGCCCTGTCCGGCTACGAGGCGTGGATCACCGGCCTGCGCCGCGTGGACACCGACCACCGGGCCGGCGCGGCCATGGTCGAGTGGGACGAGAAGCACTCCATGGTCAAGATCAACCCGCTGGTCGCGTGGACCCTCGAGCGCGTCCACGACTACGCGGCCGAGCACGGGTGCCTGCTCAACCCGCTGCTCGACGACGGCTACCCGTCGATCGGCTGCGAGCCGTGCACGCGCCGCGTCGAGGCCGGAGCGGATCCCCGCTCGGGCCGCTGGGCGGGATCGTCCAAGACCGAGTGCGGCATCCACCTGTGACCAGTGCGCTCTCGGCGCCGCCCGCCGGCCCGGCACCGACGCCGGCGCTGGACGGGCTCCCGCTCACCGTCGGCCTCGCCGGTCGCGAGGTGCTGCTCGTCGGGGCCGGGCCCGTCTCGGCCCGCCGGGCGGAGACCTTCCTCGAGGCCGGCGCGGTCCTGAAGGTGGTGGCCCCGCGCGTCGACCCGGCCATGGCCGACCTCGCGGAGCGGGCATCCGACCGCCTCGTCGTCGTCACCAGGTCGTTCACCCCATCCGACCTGGACAGTCCCTGGATGGTGCACGTCGCCACCGGCGACCCCCATGTCGACGCGGAGATCGCCGCCCAGTGCGAGCAGCGCCGCATCTGGTGTGTCACCGCGGGAGACGCCGGGCTCGGCTCGGCGAGGGTGCCCGCGCGCACGGCCGTCGCGACGCCCGCCGGCCTCGTGCGCATCGCGGTCGACTCCGGCGACCCCCGGCGGTCGGTGCGCGTGGGACGCCACGTGGCGCGCTCGCTGGCCACCGCACCCGCGGGCCTGCGCGCGCGTCGCCGCCCGGCCACCGGGTGGGTCGCGCTCGTGGGTGGCTCCGGCGACGGCGACCTGCTCACCGTGCGCGCCCGACGCCTCGTCCACGCCGCGGACGTCCTGGTCACCGACGGCGCGGCCGACGCCGCGCTACTGACGGAGCTCGACGACGACGTCGAGGTGCTCGAGACCGGACCCGGCCTGCCCGCCGCCCGCGTCGCCGAACTGGTGGCGGCGCGGTACGCCGCGGGACACGGGGTCGTGCGGATCGCGGCGGCGGCCACCCTGGCCGCGCGGGCCCGCGAACTCGACGCCGTCGGGGTGGAGTTCGAGGTCGTCCCCGGCGTGGTCTAACCCCAGGCGGCGGTGAGGGCGTCGTCGATCCCGTCCCGCACCGCGCCACGCACCTCGTCGATCGCCGGCGGGGCCCCCGGGTCCTCCCATACGATCGGCCGGCCCGCGGCCAGCACCGGGCGTCGCGGTGGTGTCCTGGCGTGCTCCCGCCCGTGGTAGACGATCCCGACCGGTAGGACCGCCACCCGGCCGCCCTCCACGCGGACCCCGCGGACCATCTGGCCCACCCCCTTCTTGACCGAGTCGAGACGGAGCGTGCGCAGGTCGTCGGCCGAGGAGTTTGTCCCCTCGACGAACGTCAGGACCACGCCGCCCGAGGTGAGACGATCCACGCAGAGACCGATGAGCCGGGCCGCCGCCGCATCGTGCACCTCGCGTGCCGTGCCCTGGTAGTTCTTGGCCCGGAACACCGGGACCGTCCCCGTGTACTCGAAGACCGGGCGCAGCGGGCCCCGGAAGAGCGGATCCTTGGTCAGGCCCGTGCCGCTCGACAGGAACCGGACCCGCTTGTCGAACACGCCCGAGGCCAGGACGAACGGGTCGTGCTTGGACGGGTGGTTGGCGGCGACGACGATCCCCACCCCGGCGTTGTGGAGACGGTGCAGCTCGGCCACGGTCTCCGACGCGATCCGCAGCCGGGGGGCATAGACGGCCCCGACGAGGGCCAGCAGCGGGTGGGTGAAGCCGTCGCGCCGACGCCCCGGGCCGTAGAAGTCGTACACGGCCTCCCAGTTGGCCACGGTCACCTCTGGCCGCGCACCCCGTCTGCCGCCTGCGTTCATCCCCCCAGTGTCGCCGAGCGGGTGCCGCCCCGCACCCGGATTGCGGCATGCTCGAAGGGTGAACGCTCCCGGGATGACGTCATGAGCCCCCGCCTCCTGCTGGTCGCCCACGGCACCCGGGCGGCGGCGGGCCGCCGCGTGCTGGGTCGGGTCCTGCTGGAAGCGCGTAAGCGGCTGCCCGGCGTGGACTGCCGACTCTCCTGGGTGGACGTCCAGTCACCCGGCCCGGGCCGGATACTCGCCGACGGCGCACCGACGGTCGTGGTCCCGGCTTTTCTCGCCCGCGGTTACCACGTCACCCACGACGTCGGACAGGCCTGCCGCGACGCCCCCGGCCCGGTCGTCCAGACGCCGCACCTCGGTGCGGAACCGGAGGTCGTGCGGGCGCTGATGCAGCGGCTCGCCGAGGCCGGCGCGGTGGGCGCGTTCGGCGCGGACGCCGTGGTCCTGGGCGCGGCGGGGAGTAAGAACGCGTCGTCGATCGCGGAGACGAGGGCGCTCGCCGACAGGCTCTCCGACCTCATGGGCGTGCCGGTGACCTCGGGTTTCGCCTCCGCGGCGGTCCCGACCGTCGCCGAGGCGGTCGAACAGTTCCGCACCGGGGGGCGACGTCGGGTGGCGGTCGCGACCCACCTTCTCGCCCCCGGTTTCTTCGCCGATCGAATGGCCGCGGCAGGCGGGGATATCGTCTCTCCGCCACTCGGCGCACACCCGGAGATCGTCGATCTCATCGTGCGGAGATATCGCGAGAATTCCGACTCTTTCGGCCACTGAACAACTGTGGAATATCCCTGTAAAGTTCAGCACTGAAAACATTGTCGAGAAGCGCTATCCAAAACAAACGTGTGCGTATGTCGACTTCCCTGTGCATAATATCTTCATATAGAGAACAGAGCCGGCCAAGGGAGAAGAACACATGGCACAGCAGTTCCAGGTGCAGTACATCGACGACCTCGACGGAACGGATCTCGGCAGCGTCGCCAATACGATCACGTTCGCATTCGACGGTAAGGAATACACGATCGACCTCAGCGACGAGAATGCTGAGAAATTCCGCGAGGTAATGGCTCCGTACGTGGAGAACGGCCATCGTGTCTCGTCCAGTGGCAAGGCCAAGCCTGCACGCCGGGCCGCGGCCAAGTCGTCGTCGTCGGGCGATACCAAGGCGATTCGCGAATGGGCCCGCAGCAACGGTTACGAGGTCTCCGACCGCGGCCGAATTCCGTCCGACATCATGGACGCGTACGCCGCGGCCAACTGATACGGACACCGGTCTGTACGACCAACACACGGACGCGGACCAACCCTGTCGCCACTCGACGAGGCGGCGAGCTGGAATCGCGCACAAAGTAAGGCCCGTAGTCCCCGCGAGGGGCTGCGGGCCTTTCTTTTCGCACGCTGACCTTTTCGCACGCTGACCGCTCGGGGCCCGCCGACTCTCTCGAGTTGCCCGGCCCGGCGCCGAATTCCCTTGTCCTGGTTCAGCCGGGTCGTGCGTCCGGAACGGACCGAATACGGCGCGCAGCCATGCGTGGATCGGAACACCGTCACAGCAGGTGGGACACCGTTGCCACGGCGTGCTCGGCGGCGCCGGCCCGGCGCGGGGCGCGGGCGTGATGGCGGTGCCACGACATCGGCATCACGGCGTCCGCCGCGACACGCCACGCCGCTATGACGCCGATGTCGTCGTCGTCGTCGTACCCTGCCGGGGTGACCCCTTCCTCGCCGCGCGCGGCCACCCGCGCCTCGACCCAGGCCGCGACCCGCGCCCCACACCACGCCCAGTACGACGAGGCGCTGCGCCGGGGGATCCTCGACGAGGCCACGCGACGGCTCCGGGACGCGGCGCCGGAGACGCTGGGACTGCGGCCGCTCGCCGCCTCCCAGGGCACCTCCACCACGGCGATCTACACGATGTTCGGCGGCAAGTCCGGCCTGCTCGCGGCCGTCGCGCACGAGGCCGACCGGCAACTGGCGGCCGCCCTGCGCGAGTCGCTGCGGCACGACAGCGTCGAGGGCGACATGCGGTCGCTGTGCCGCGCGTACCGGCGGTGGGCACTGGAGAACCAGGGCCTGTACGGGCTGGTCGTGGGCGAGCCGGTGCGGTCGCCGCGAGCCGGGATCGCCGGGGCCGGGGACGGCAGGGGTGGGGACAGCACCGTCGACGCGCTGTGGCGCGAACCGCTGCTCGAGGTGGTCGACGCGGCCGTCGACGAGGGCGTGTTCCGGTCGGCCGACGTGCACGAGACCGCCACCACGATCTGGGCGTCGCTGCACGGGGTCGTGTCGCTGGAGCTGAGTGTGTGGCGGTCCTCGCCCAGCGCCGAGCAGTACTTCGAGACGCAGCTCGCGGCGATCCTGCGGTCGTGGGCGGCGGGGTCGGCGGGCGGTTCGGCCGGGTTCGGCGCGTACGCCGGCGCCACCGGCACGGACGGGGTGGCCTGATGAGCGAACGCGCCTTCTTCACCCTGGACGACAGCGGGGCGTACCTGCCCACCCGGTACGCCCGCAGCGCCTGGTCGGACAGTATGGTCAACGGCCCGGCCGTCGTGGTGGCGGCCGCCCGGTCGCTCGAGCACGAGTTCGGTGCCGAGGAGTTCCAACCCGCCCGCCTCACGGTGGACCTGTTCGCGCCGGTGCGCAACGAACCCCTGGTCGTCCAGACCGAGGAGATCCGCAGCGGCAACCGCATCCGCGTGGCCGACGCGCGGCTGATCCAGGGGGGCAAGGCCGTCGCCCGCGCCACGTTCGTCCAGCTGCGCCGCGGTGAGCAGCCACCGGGGACGGTGTGGCGGTCCGGCCGGGAGCTCGCGGCGCCGGCCGACGCGGATCCGGGGGAGACCGGGCCGGGGACCAACGTGTTCTTCGGCAGCGGCCAGCCCGGCCCCTCGTGGGACCGCGACATGGGCGTGCACCAGAACGACCAGCGGAAGCGCTTCTGGATCCACCCGCTGGACGTGGTGGAGGGCGAGCCGGCCTCCCCGTTCCAGCGGGCCGTGATCGTGTCCGAGTCCACGAGCCTCATGACGCACTGGGGCGACGAGGGGATCGGCTTCATCAACGCCGACCTCACCGTGGCGCTGGCCCGGCTGCCCCGGTCGGGGGACATCGGGATCGAGGCCGACGAGCACGTCAGTGCGGACGGCGTGGCCGTGGGCACGGCCTCGCTGTTCGACCGCGACGGCATCTTCGGCACCGGCACCGTGGTGGCGGTGTCGAACGCGGGGCGACAGATCGACTTCACCCGCCGCCGGGCGGACGGCAACGACCGCCCCGGGTCCGACGAGGCGACCCGCGTATGACCTCCCGGCTCGCCTACTCCAGGATGCTCGACGCGCTCGAGGCGCAGGTCGGGTTGGTGCGGTACGCCCTGTCCGGGGACGGGCTCGGGACCGGTGCGGACGTCACCGCCCCGGTGGCCTCGTGCCCGGGCTGGTCCGTGCACGACCTGGTGGTCCACCTGGGCGCGGTCAACTGGTGGGGCGCCGCCACGGTCCGCGAGGCCACGCCCGACACCCGGACCGGGGGCAGGGGAGCGGTCATGGAGTCCGCGCCGCCGGTGACCGAGGGCGCCGCCGCGCTCGCCGACTGGTACTCCGGTCTCACCGCCGAGATGATGACGACGTTCACCGACACGGCCCCCGACGCCCTGGTCTGGACCTTCTCCGGCCCGGGCCGCGCCGACTTCTGGCCGCGGCGCCAGCTCCACGAGACCCTCGTCCACCGCTGGGACGTCGAGAACGCCCTGCACGGTGCCGCCGCGACGACGCCCGTGCCGGAGGACGTCGCCGTCGACACGATCGACGAGTTCTGTACCGTCATGCGCCCGCACATGGCCGCCCACGTCGCGCCGCTCGCGGTGACGATCCGCCTCCGCGGCGTCCCCCACGCCCCGGAGGGCCCGGCCGCGGTGGGCCTCGCCGCGGGCGCCGAGCCGGTCGGGGCGGGCGCCCTCGGCGCGCTGGAGTGGGAGCTGCCCGGTACGGACGGTGCGGGCCCCGACTCCACGGGCGCGGTCGAGGTGGCGGGGCCGCCGGAGACCCTCTCCCTGCTGCTGTGGGGCCGCGTCGGCGCCGACGCCGCGGGCCTGGAGATCACCGGTCATCGCAACGGCCTCGACGCCGCCCTGGAGGCCGGACTGTCCACGTGAGGTTCCCCGCCGCGATGGTCACTCTCACTTCGATGGCCGTCGTCGCCGCCGGCGGGGCGGCTGGCACGTTCGCGCGGGTCGTCGTCTCCGAGTTGGCGCCGCCGGCCCTCACCGTGACGCTCGCGATCAACGTCGTGGGCGCGTTCGCACTGGGGGTCGTCCTCACCGTGCTGCCCGAGGGCGGGGCGTGGCGACGAGAGGGACGACGACAACGACGACGACATCACGCCCGGTTACTGCTCGGCCCCGGTTTCTGCGGGGGGTTCACCACCTACTCGCTCATCGCCCTGCAGGTCTCGACCCTGGCGCGGGCGGGTGATGGGGTCGGCGCGATGGTCTATCCCGCGGCGACGCTCGTGCTGGGCGGTGTGGCCACCGTGCTCGGGATGGCGCTGGGATCGCTGGGTCATGACGGTGGGTGACGCCGTGATGGCGGTGTGGGTCGCGCTCGGCGGGGGCGTGGGCGCGGCCCTGCGCTACGGCGTGGGCCTGGCGGTCGCCGCGCGGTGGCATGGCCGGTTTCCGCTGGGCACGTTCCTCGTCAACGTGTCGGGTTCGTTCGCACTGGGCCTGGTCATGGGGCTGCTGGCCGGACCCACGGGAAGCGGCGGGACGGTGGCCGTGCTGCTGGGCACGGGGGCACTCGGCGGCTACACGACGTTCTCCACGGCCAGTTATGACACCGTTCGCCTGGCCCGCGACGGCCGGTTCCTCACCGCGGTGGCGTACGGGGTGGGGACGATGACAGCCACGGTGGCCGCCGCCGCTCTGGGGTGGTGGCTCGCGGGCTCGTGATGGATCACGACTCGGGCTTGTGGACCACCGGCGCATGGTCCACGGTGGGGTGATGGGGCATCGGATGTTCGTCGCGGTCGTACCGCCCGACGAGGTTCGCGAGGAACTGGAGCGGTTCCTCGAGCCGCGGCCGGGCCTGGCGTGGACCAACCCCGCCCAGTGGCACCTCACCCTGACGTTCTGTCCCGACGTTGACGACTGGCGCCTCGACGAGCTGACCGAGCGTGTGGAGGCGGTCGCCCGGAAGCACGAGCCGTTCACGCTACGACTGGCCGGCGCGGGGGCGTTCCCGTCCGTCGAGCGGGCCAAGGTGTTGTGGGCGGGGATCGACCAGCCCGAGGGGCGGCCGCTCCACGCGCTCGCCGCGGGCGCCCGTTCGGCCGTCAACGCCGCGGGCTGCGCCCCGGACGGCGCCCGGTTCCGTCCCCACCTCACGCTCGCCCGGCTCGGCGGCCGTGACGATGCGACCGCCTGGCTGCGGGTGCTCGACACCTTCACGAGCAGCCGGTGGGAGGTCTCCGAGATCGCACTCGTCGACTCGTTCCTCGGCGAGGGGCCGCGGGGCCGGGCCCGCCACGAGGTCGTCGCCCGATTGCCGCTGGGTGCGGGCGAGCGACGCTGGTGGGACCCGCCCGTGGGGTGAATCGGGCAGCCGGTCAGAGCATCGCGCACTGGCCTTCGCGCCCGCCGCCGACCTGGTTCCCGCCACCTGTCGGGGTCTGGGCGTTGGCCTCGCACTCGAGATCGCCGCCGATCGTGTTGCCCTCGAACCGCTGCGAATCGGTGTTCTCCTCCGACTCCAGGTCGCCACCGATGCGGACGTTCTCCACGATCGCCTCGCGACCGCGGTCCAGCTCGATCGACCCGGCTACCTCGCCGCCGGATACCAGGACGAAGGCGTGCCCCTCGGCCTCGATGTCCCCGGTGACGCGGATGGTGGTCGCCTCGAGTCGACCGCCGCCGAGGACGTCGATGTCGCCGGTGACGGTGAGGTCGGACAGTACGCACGTCTGCCCGTCGCGGACGGTGACATCGCCGGTGACGTCCTGCCCGGAGACTTCGGTGTCGCAGTTGGCGCGGTCGAAGTCGGTGGCCTGGTCCCGGCGGTCGCCGGCGGGTTGCTCGGTGGCCGGGGAGCTGACCTCGACGGGGGCACTGACCGTGGCCGTGACGGTCTCGGGCGCCTGCGCGTCCTCGGTGCCGTTCGAGCAGCCGGCGGCGGCGAGCAGTGCCGCGGCGGGCAGGGCGAGCAGGGCGCGGCGCCGGTCGGCGGTCGCTGTAGTGACGGGTGCTGTGGTGACGGGCGCGGCATGGACGGACATCGCGGACGACCTCTTCCCTCGGGGTGGTTCGACTCCACCGTAGGCCCGGCGGCGGACTCGGGTGGGCCCCGCGACGGCTACCGTATGGCGCGTGGAACTCATCGGGACCGTCGATCCGGCTCACCCTCTCGTCGTCGTCGCGCTGGAGCAGGAGGCACGGCACTTCGTCACCGACTTCCCGGTGCTCGTCACCGGCGTCGGCAAGGTGCGCGCGGCCGTGGCCGTCGCGCACGCGCTCGGTGGCGGGGCACGGCCGCGTGAGCTGGTCAACGTGGGCACCGCGGGCGGGTTGCACCCGGGCATGGAGGGCACGCACGAGATCGCGACCGTGTTCCAGCACGACTTCGACGACCCCGCCCTGCACGCCGTCACCGGCCGGCACGACGGCCCGCCGCTGGCGCTGTCCGCCACGCGCGCGGTGACCCCCGAGCACGCCGCCGCGCCGTCGGGGCCCGGGGGATCGGCTGCGCCAGTGCTCGCGACCGGCGACAGTTTCGTCGCGGGCGGCCCGGTGCGGGACCGCCTGGCCGGGATCGCCGACCTGGTGGACATGGAGGGGTATGCGGTGGCCGCGGCGGGCGCGATGTTGGGCGTGCCCACGCGACTGGTCAAGCACGTCTCGGATGCCGCCGACGAGTCCGCGGGCACCACGTGGGTCGAGGGTGTCGACGCCTGCGCGCGGATCCTGGCGCAGTGGGTGGGTACCAGGTTGGGATGAGTGATCGAAAATGATCGAACCCTTGTGCTAGTGCGCCGGTGCGGGTATTGTCGAATGTAGGTTCGATGCCGGTGGCGGAGGGGGTGGAATGGTGACGACGACGAGTGCACTGTTCGCCGTACCCGAACCCCTCGGCATGGTCGACATGGAGGCCGTCAGCGAGGCGGCCCGCGCCGCGACGCTGGCGCAGAACCGCGCCGGGGCCACACGGCTGGAGGCGGCACATGTCCTGGTCGAACAGTTCGCCCGGGCCGAGCAGGCACAGGCGGAGCAGGCCGACGAGGCCGGCGCCGGTTCGCGCCGACCCGCGTACGCCCGGCTGGATCCGCAGGCCCGGGCCCGCGATCACCTCGTGGCGGCGTGTCAGCTCACGTGCTGGCACGCCGCGCGGTTGGTGACGGCCGGGACGCAGATCCACCGGCGGCTGCCCCGTCTGCGATCCACGGTCGACCGCGGGCTACTGCCCGAGCAATTGGCGGTCGATATCGCGTGTCGCCTGGCGGAGGTGTCCGACGCGATCGTGTCGATCGTGGAGGACGAGGTGGTCGCGCGCTTCACGGACGATCTCGACGGTGGCGACCGGCCGACCCGCAACGCAGTGGACTCGGCGATCGATGACGCCGTGGAGCGACACGACCCGGCTGCCGCGCAGGACGCCGCCGCAGCGGCGGCCGCCACCCGCTCGGTCCGTTTCCGCGGCGACCGGAACGGCATGGCCACGATGTGGGCCAAGCTCACCGCCGCCGATGCCGAGCTCCTCCGTCGTCGCATCGAGACCGATGCGTCGGCCGCCTCGGCGGACGGACTGGACGGTTCCCTGGATCAGCTCCGCGCCGACGCCCTCGCCGCGCTCGCCGTCTATCCGCCTGCTGGTGACCCGTCCACGACCAGCCCCGGCCCCGGCTCAGGCTCCGGCTCCGACCCGGCCCCTGCGTCCGAGCACGACGGCATCGCACTCGGCGACATCAGGCTCGGGGCGGACCTCCCCCGGCCCACGCTGGGCAACGCCGCGCGGGCCGGTCAGCCGATCCGCATCAGCGTGATCGCCTCCGCGGCCCGGGGCCTGCCCAACCGTGTCGAGTTCGTCCACGGCACCTACAGCAGCGTCGAATGGCTCTGCACGGAACTGCTCGAGGGCGACGACGCGAGCGTGCGGTTCGAGCTCATCGACCCCGCCCCCGGCGTGCTCGACTCCCCGGAACACGCCCTGCGGTACGTGATCACCCCCGCGATGGCCGAGCGAATCCGCATGCGCGACGGCACCTGCCGCCACCCCGGGTGCTCGGTTCCCGCCGAGGCCTGCGACGTGGACCATGTGATCGCGTTCAACACGAAGGACCCCGAGCTCGGCGGGCCGACCACCGAGTGGAACCTCGTCTGCCTGTGCCGCAAACACCACCGGGAGAAGACGTTCGGAACCAATGCCTACCGGTCCGGGCCGTTGGGTGAACTCGTCATCATCACCGACACCGGACACGAACACCGCACCAGACCCAAGGGCCCCTTGGCCCGTGCCCGTGACGCCATCTGGGAACGCGAGTGGAACGCCTTCGCCGACCGCATCGTCGCCGACGACGGCACACTCATCAATCCGCCGGGTCAGGACAGGTACCGACCCCGCAGACGGCCGGCCTGACCAACTCAGCAGTCGCCGACGCCCACCCATTCGGAGACGCCGTCGGTGAAGCGCTGCCGCTTCCAGATGGGCACCCCGTGCTTGAGACGCTCGATGAGCTCCGAACACGCCGCGAACGCCTCGGCCCGATGCGGAGCCACAGCGACCACCACCACCGCGACCTCGCCCACCGGCAGCACGCCCACGCGGTGGACGGCGGAGACGCGGACCGTGCGCCCGGAATCGGCCGCCGAGGTGTGCTCGACCGCGACCTCGTCGCAGAGCCGGGCGAGCGTGTCCCGGGCCGTGGGGTGAGCCGAATACTCGATGTCGTGGACCTCGCGGCCCCCGTCGTGGTCGCGCACGACGCCGGAGAACGTCACCATCGCCCCGTCGGCGCTGGTCCACACGGCCTTCTCGACCTCGCGCGGGTCGATCTCCCGGTCGGTGATGTCCACCAGCGGACTGGAGACGCTCATCGGTGTCCTCCTCCGTGGGCGTGGACGTCGAGCAGGTGCTCGAGCAGGTCGTCGAGGACCGCCAACCCGTCGCGGACTCCGCCCGTCGAGCCCGGCAGGTTCGCAACCAGGGTACGTCCGGCGAAGCCCGCGAGCCCGCGGCTCATCGCCGCCGTCGGCGTGGCCGCCAGGCCGCGGGCCCGCATCGCCTCGGCGACCCCCGGCAGCTCCAGCTCCAGGTGCGGCGCGGTGGCCTCCGGCGTGCGGTCGTCCGGGGCGACCCCGGTGCCGCCGGTGGTGAACAGGACCGCGGGGGAGCGGCGGACGTGCTCGGTGACGGCCGTGGCGATGTCGGCGTCGGCCACCACGTGCACCTCGACCGGCGAGAAACCGCGCTCGAGGAGCCAACCCTCGATGGCGGGGCCGGTGGTGTCCTCGCGGTGGCCGTGCGCGGCGGCGGTGGAGGAGACGACGACGACACCACTTCGGCCGGAATCGAGCGCGGCGGGCCCGGTGTTCGCGCGCGTCACCTCGTCGTCGTCGTTCCCGGTCGTCTCCTCGGATTCTCGCGTCCAGTCACCGCGTTTGCCGCCCGTCTTGGCGGCGAGGCGGACCCCGTCCATGGTGGCGAGCGGGTCGACGGCCTTGACCATGTCGTGCAGCGTCAGCCCGGCCACGGAGACGGCGGTCAGGGCTTCCATCTCGACACCCGTCCTGCCCGTCGTCTTGGCGGTGGCCTTCACGTGGATCTCGCCGGCCTCGTCGTCGAGGTCGAAGTGCACCTTGACCGAGTTCAGCGGGATCTGGTGGCACAGCGGGATGAGCTCGGAGGTCTTCTTGGCCGCGCCGATCCCGGCCAGGCGGGCGGTGGCCAGGACGTCGGCTTTGCCCAGCGAGTCTCCTGCGACCATGGTCACGACGTCGGGGCGCGTGCGGAAGACCCCCTCGGCGGTGGCGGTCCGGGTGGTGACGGCCTTGTCGCCGACGTCGACCATGCGCACGCGGCCCTCGGCGTCGAGGTGGGTGAGCTGCGGCTCGGGTGATGAGCCCTGTCCGGTCGGCGCGTCAGTCATGCCGTTCACGGTAGTCGGCCGGGTGCGGCGGGCTCCGGGGGTGCGGCGAGGCGGGGCGTCACGGGATGCGGGTTTAATCGCGGACATGGCGATGCTCTTCGAACCGATCCGTATCCGCGACCTCGAGATCCGGAACCGGGTGTGGCTCTCGCCGATGTGCCAGTACTCGTGCGAGGACCGTGACGGGGTGCCCACGCCGTGGCATCTCGTGCACCTGGGCGCGCGGGCGCAGGGCGGGTTCGGCCTGATCCTCGCGGAGGCCTCGGCGGTGGTGCCGGAGGGGCGGATCAGTCCCGAGGACGCCGGGCTGTGGAACGACACGCAGCGCGATGCGTGGGCGCCCATCGTGGACTTCGTGCACTCCCAGGGGGCGGCGATCGGCATCCAACTGGCGCACGCCGGGCGGAAGGCGTCGGCGTACCGGGCGTGGCCCGGATACCCGGTCGGCTCACTTCCGCCCGAGGAGGGTGCGTGGACGACGGTCGCGCCCTCGGCGATCGGGTTCGGTGACATGACCACACCGGAGGCGCTGGACGTCGACGGGATCCGCGCGGTGGTGACCGCGTTCGCTGACGCCGCCCGCCGCGCCGACCACGCCGGGTTCGACGTCGTGGAGATCCACGCCGCCCACGGGTACCTCATCCACGAGTTTCTCTCGCCGCTGTCCAACGAGCGGGACGACTCCTACGGCGGTTCGCGCGACAACCGGGCCCGGCTGCTGCTGGAGATCTGCGACGCGGTGCGGCAGGTGTGGCCGGAAGGTAAGCCACTGTTCGTCCGAATTTCGGCCACGGATTGGGTGCCCGGCGGCTGGACCCCGGAGGATTCGCGCTGGTTGGCGGGCCGGCTCGCCGAGCACGGGGTCGACCTGGTGGACGTCTCCTCGGCCGCCAACACCCCCGACCGGCCGCCGGTCGAACTGGAGCAGGGCTACCAGGTGCCGCTGACCGAGGAGGTGCGCGCGTCGGGTGCAGTCCTGGCGGGCGCCGTGGGGCTCATCAGTGACCCGGAGTACGCCGAACAGCTGCTGGTCGACGAGCGCGCTGACGTGGTGTTCCTCGGGCGCGCCGCACTGCGCGAGCCCGCCTGGCCACAGCGCGCGGCTGCCGAACTCGGCCTGGACTGGCGGCGGGCCCCGTACCCGCCGCAGTACACGCGCGGGAAGTGGTGACGGCCGACTAGAGATCCAGCTCGACGTCCGAGCAGGCCAGCGCGGTGCAGACGGTGACGCGCTCCTGCGCGACGGCGCCGGGTGCACGGTCGGCGGCCTCCGCGCGGATGGTGCCGCTGAGCTTGGGCGTCACACACGCTTTGCACAGCCCGCGCTGGCAGCCGGTGGGGACGGCGATCCCGGCGCGGCCGGCCGCCTCAAGCAGAGTGGTGGCGCCGTCGATCTCCACCGCCGTGCCGGTGCGGCGGAAACGGACGGTGTAGCGACTGCCGTCGTCGTCGGGCCGGTCCAGTTCGGGCGCGGTGAACGACTCGGCGTGGAAATGCTCTTCCGGCTGGCCCAGGTCGCGCAGCCACCCGCGGGTGAGGTCGATGAGCGCGGCCGGGGCACACACGTAGGTCTCGCGATCGGCGGCGTCGGGAACCACGCGCTGCAGGAGCTCTGGGCCGAGTCGGCCGGTGACCAGGTCCTCGCGCGCGGACGGTGCATCGGTGAACAGGTGCAGGGTGATGCCGGAGTCGCGGGCGAGCTCGCGGAGTTCGGACTCGAAGATGATCGAGCGGTCGTCGCGGTTGACGTACAGGAGCGTCGCGTCGGGGCGGGTACCGGTGGCTCCGTCGGGCTGGCCGCGGCGCGCGTCGCGGGCGATGCGGCGCAACAGACTGATGATCGGGGTGATCCCCACCCCGCCGGCGATGTGCAGGGATTTCGCACCCGGCGAGGGCGTCGGGAAGTCGCCCGAGGACTGCGGCACGCCGACCAGTGTCACGTGGTCGCCCGCGCGCAACGAGTCGTTGAGCCGGGTGGACACCCGCCCGCCCTCGACGCGCTTGACGCAGATCTCCATGGCGCCCCCGGCATCCGCCTCCGCGTCCGAACTGTCGCGGACCAGGCTGTACTGGCGGACCGACTCCTCGCCGCCCTGACCATCGCCGCCGTGATCGCCTCCGCCGGCGACCCGGAGCGACACGTACGCCCCGGCATCCCACCCGATGTCCTCCCAGCCGCGCGGGCGGGCCAACCGCACCGACACGGCCTGGCCGTCGGCGGCGGGCGTCGCGGACAGGACCCTGACCGGCACGTTGTGGAAGCGCGGCTTGTCCAGGTACGGCGACTCGGGCAGGGGCCTGTAGGACAGCCCGGCGCGCACGCGGCGCACGAGCGAGGCGGGGTCGCGCAGCAGCGCCGACGGGCGGCCGAACTCGCGCTCGCCGAACGGCACCGACAGGCCGGTGAGCGTCTTGGCGATCAGCGGCACGGTCTCCAGCAGCGGGGTCTCGTGGTACGGAAGCCCGTACTTGGCAGCGATGGCCCGAACCTCCGGGGCGATCCTGCGCTGCATCGACGGTGGCAGATCGGGAAACAGGTGGTGCTCGACGTGGGTGTCGAGGCCGCCGTAGAAGATCCGCAGGTCGGGGCGATCGGCGAACGGCACCTCCTCCTCCAGGACCCGCGCGAGGGCGTCGTCCATCTGCGTGCTGGGCAGGAAGTTGCGGGTCGCCCGGATCTGTCGCTCGTAGTACTGGTCGGCGGTCTCGTCGGGGCCGGGGTCGGTGAACAGCTCCAGCTCGCCGGCGTGGTGCTCGATGAACACGAGGAACAACACGGCCATGTAGCCGGTGACGCCGCCGGAGTAGTTGGCCAGCAGGGTGGGCAGCGGCTTCCACCCCGAGCGGAACGGTTCGTCGATGAAGCGACGCCTCAGGTCGCGTCCGGCGATCCGGGCGGGCGAGCGCAGGGTGTAGGAGCTGAGGAACGGCCGGCCGGAGACCTTGCGGGCGATGTTGGCCAGGAAGAACGGAGCCGCTGCCGGGGCCGCGGCCGCCAGCGCCGAGATGAGCGCCACCTGACCGAGGTGGTGGCCGTACCAGTCCTGTCCGGCGCTGCCGCGGAAGATGCTGTAGCCGAGGTCGTGGTCCTTGCCGACGATGTTCGTGTTGGGGTGGTGGCCCACGTGATGCATCGTCTTCCAGTGGTCGACGTCCACGTTGAAGTCCCACTCGTAACGGTCGGAGTGATAGTCGCCGTTGCCGGGCAGGTGGTCGTAGCTGCCGTGGACGATGTTGTGCCCGAGCTCGGAGAACTGCATGAGCCGGTACATCATCTCCAGCGCCGTGGCCCGCCGGATCGCCCGCGGCCCGCCCTCGCGCAGCAACTCGCGGCGACGGGCGTCGATCGCCCGGCCGTAGGCGGTGACGTTGCGGATGTGCGCCAGGTCGTCCTCGCCGACGGCGGCCTTGGCCCGCGCGTACAGCGCCCGGATCTCGTCGGCGAGGCCGGTGTGGCCGGCTGACTGGGCGGTTCCTGCGCGTGCGGCGAGAGTCATGACTGTGACGCTAGCCACCCGACGCGGGCGCGGGAAGGTCGCAAACGGGCGCGGATTTGGCATTTTCGGACATCTGCCGCCCGGTGTTGTTACGGTCGGCCGATGGACTCCTCGCCGGTGTGGGCGGTGCCGCGGGGCACCGAGGGCGTCCGCATCATGGTGGAGGGCGGGCTGGCCCACGGGATGACGACGACGGAGTGCCTGGCCGGCACGGGCCTCGATCCCGGCGACCTCCACGACGAGACCGCGCAGATCTGGGCGCACCAGGAGTTCACGGTGATCCGCACCCTGCTCGCGCGCCTCGGAGACCGGCCCGGGCTGGGAGCGGGCGTCGGTGCCCACTCCACCATCGGACGGACCGGCGTCATCGGCTTCATGATGCTCGCGGGCCCCACCGTGCGGGCGGCGATCGATCGCGCGATCCCCTATCTCGCCTTGTCCCCGACCCACGTGCAGTTCTCTCTCGAGGTGGACGGCCCGGACGGCGGGGCGGTCCTGGTCGCCGCCGACGACCAGATCCCCGCCGACGTGCGCACCTTCGTCGTGGAGCGGGACCTGGCAGGGTTGGCCGCGGCGTTCCGCGGTGCCCGGATCGACCTGGGGCCGGTCTCGCTCGAGACGACCCTCGGCCCGGAGAGCGCGGCGCTGGTCGGGCACGCGTGGAGCCTGGCGCCGGACACGGTCACGCCGCACGCCGCGCGCAACCGGTTGACCGTCTCGCGACAGGCCCTCGAGGCCGAGCTGCCGCAGGGCGACGAGAACACGGCGCGAGTGTTCGAGCGGCAGTGCCGCGAGCTCCTCGCCGACAGGCTCGCGCGGGTCGGCGTGGCCGGCCAGGTGCGCAGCCGGCTCCGGCACGAGCGCGGAACCTGGCCGTCGATGGCGGACGTGGCAGCGGAACTGCACGTCGATGTCCGCACACTGCGACGCCACCTCGCAGCGGAAGGGACCTCGTATCGGACGCTGGTCGACGAGGTGCGGCATCAGCGGGCGCTCGAGCTGCTGGTGCACGACGTCCCGGTGGCCGAGGTGGCCTCCGAGCTGGGCTACTCCGAGACCGCGACCTTCTCCCGCAGTTTCCGCCGGTGGGAGGGTGCACAGCCGAGTCGCCGACGGGGGAGGTCGTCGTGACCGGGGAGGTCCGAGCGGCGTACTCGAGCCGCGCACAGGAGTACATCGACCACCTCGGTTCCATCGCGTCGGTCCACCCCTCGGACCTCGAGCTGGTCGCGCGCTGGGCGGATCAGCTCGACGGGCCGCTGATCGATGCAGGCTGCGGCCCAGGGCACTGGACGGGCCACCTGGCGGCCCGGGGCGTCGACGTGCGCGGAGTCGACCAGGTACCGGAGTTCGTGAGTCACGCCCGCCGAGCTCATCCCGGGTGTCGATTCGAGGTGGGTGACCTCGACGCGTTACCCCGGCCGCCCGGCGAGGTCGCCGGGATTCTCGCCTGGTACTCGCTCATCCACCACGAGCCGGCCACCGTGCGACCGACGCTCGTGCGGATGGCGCGGTGTCTGCGCCCCGGTTGCGGACTACTGCTCGGGTTCTTCCACGGCGCGGAGGTCGAACGGTTCGATCACGCCGTGGCCGGGGCCTACCGCTGGCCGGTTGAGGCCCTGTCGGAGGAGTTGCGGATGGCAGACTTCGAGGTGATCGAGACCTACACGCGGACCGGGCCGGGAGCTCGACCTCACGGCGCGATCGTCGCCCGCCTGACGTCCGCCCACGACGGGAGAGCCGAGTGACCCTGTTCGAGACCCTGAAAGACCGCTGCCGTCCAGAGTGGGAGGCCTATACCGAACACGAGTTCGTCACCGAGCTCGGGCAGGGCACCCTGCCGCTCGCGGTGTTCCAGGACTACCTGGTGCAGGATTTCCACTTCCTGGTGCAGTTCGCGCGGGCCAACGCCCTGGCGGCGTTCAAGAGCCGGACGCTGGCCGACATCACCGCCGCCCACCAGGCCACCGGCGCGATCCTCGCGGAGACCGAGCTACACCTGCGGCTCACCGAACGCTGGGGAATCCCGCGTGCCGATCTCGAGGCCGCCGCCGAGAAGCAGGCCACCGTCGCCTACACCCGGTACGTGCTGGACTCCGGCATGGCGGGGGACCGGCTCGACCTGCATGTGGCGCTGGCCCCGTGCACGATCGGTTACGCCGAGATCGGCGCGCACCTGGCGCCCCGGCTCGCCGAGCACGACGGCGAGCACCCGTACGGCGAATGGATCTCCGAGTACTCGGGCGAGGAGTTCACCGCCGCCGCCGGCGCCGCGATCGAGCAGCTCGACGTGCTGTCCGACGGCGGGCTCACCGACCGCCGCTTCGACGAGCTCACCGAGGTGTTCCGCACGGCCACCCGGCTGGAGATCGACTTCTGGCAGCAGGCGCTCGACAGCACGGGATGAGGCGCGGGCGTGACCGGGCGCGATCGGTCGCGGACTCTGTGGGACGTGGGTACGCTCAGTCGTTCCCCAAAAATTACGGTGAAAGGACGACTTCATGATCATTCTTGGCGCAATTCTCTTGATCCTCGGATTCCTCTTGGACATCCCCATCCTCTGGACGATCGGTCTCGTGCTCATCGCGATCGGCGTCATCCTCGTCATCCTCGGTGCGGCAGGCCGCGCGGTCGGTGGACGTAAACACTGGTTCTGACACGCCGGGTCACATCTGACCCGGAGTGAGCACGAGCGTCCGGCGCACAGTCCGCTTGTAGCGGGTGCGTCGGACGCTCTTCATTTTCACGTCTGCTGAGCCGGGTCAGGACGCGGCGGAGTGTTCCTTCACCTTGAACCAGGTCGACACGTCGTCGGCCGCCCGTCGCACCGTGCCCCCGTCCGCACCGGCGGCGAGGTCGTTGAAACTGTCGCGCTCGTCGGGCAGGCCGGCTGGCTCGTGGGCCCCGGGCGTCCCGAATCCCATCCGCCAATCGGGGAAGCTGCGTTCGACGGTCGTCTCGGTGAGGATCACGCGGAGGTGGTGGTGCCGCTCATCGGCGATGATGTCGTCCAGGAGGGCATCGATCTCGGCCGGTGGGCCCTCGAGGAACTGGATGAAGCAGTCGTCCCGGAAGAGCAGGATGCCGGTGATCCCCACGAGACGATTGCGGTGCCTGGCAGTGCGCAGGATCGACTCGAAGTCCTCGGGCACCATCTGCCTGGTCGGCGTACTCGTGTACACGAGGTACTTGAGAAGGCCCTCGTCCGGCACCGCGGTCTGCTCCGCGGTCGGCTCGGCGTCGGAACGCATCGGGACCCCCGTTCTCGCCTGCGGCGAAGTACGACGTGCGCAGGCTGGTCAACGCACCTTCCCCCGGACTGTACGGCGTGCCCCTACAGCGGCAGGACGTCGACCTCGGCGCCGGACTCCAGTGAGGTGACGTCGGCGGGGATCTCGATCAACACGTCCGCCCGGGCCATCGAGGCCACGAGGTGCGAGCCGGGGCCCGAGACCGGATCGACGGTGGGCAGGCCGTCGCCGTCCGCGGCCAGCGCCGCCCGCAGGTACTGCACCCGCCCGGCAGGCGAGGTGACGTCGCGGGACAGGCGGGCGCGGACGGGGCGGACCGGCGCGCGGCCGACGGCCTCGAGGATGACCGGCCGCAGGAGCACGACGAACGACACCATCGCACTCACGGGGTTGCCCGGCAGGCACACCACGGGAGTGTCACGCCAGCGCGAGAGCCCCTGCGGGCCGCCGGGCTGCATGGCGATGGGCGCGAAGCGGGCGCCCTCGCGATCGGCGAGCACCTGGCGCACGACCTCGGCGTCGCCCATCGACACCGCGCCGACGGTCACCACGAGGTCGGCGTCGCCGGCGGCCTCGTCGAGAGTCGAGGTGAACGCCGCGCGGTCATCGCCGCTGATGAGCGTCGTGGTGACCTCGCAGCCGCAGGCCTTGAGCGCGGCGGCCAGGGTGATCGAGTTGGACTCCCAGATCTGGCCGGGCGCGAGCGGCCGCCCCGGCGCCACCAGCTCGGAACCGGTCGCCACCACCCCGACCCGCGGCCGCGGCCGCACATCGAGTCCCGACTCCCCGAGCGAGGCCGCCGCCGCCAGGTGCCGCGCCTGTAGCCGCACCCCGGCGTCGATCACCACGTCGCCGGCCCGGACATCGTCCCCCGGGCGACGGATGAACTCGCCCCGCGACCGCGGCGCATGCACCAGGACGACAGTGGGGTCGGTCTCGCTCACGGTCGTGTCCTCGATGGGCACCACACAATCGGCACCCCGGGGGACGGGCGCTCCGGTCATGATCTTGCAGGCCTCGTCGTCGTCGACATCGGGTCCCGGCCCGTCACCGGCGTGCACCGCCCCGACCACCGTCAGCCGCGCCGGCGAGTCGGGTCCCGCCCCGGCCACGTCAGCGGAGCGCACCGCGTACCCGTCCATCTGCGAGTTCACGAACAACGGCAGGTCGACCGACGCCCGCAACGCCGCCGAGAGCACCGAGTCGGAGCACGCCGCGAGCGGCAGGTGCGTACTGCGGGCGGCCCGCTCGAGGACCGGCTCCAGGTGCGCACGCAGGAGCTCGCGGTACTCGGCGGGGGACGGGCGGCTCGGCCTGTCGGGCAGGGAGGTCATGTCACCACCGTAACCGCGTTGTACTGTGCCTACGGTCCGCGCGAGTGCGGCCGGACGCAGCGAGAGTGGGGAAGAAGTGGGTCTCTGGTCGGTACACGGCGACGGCAAGAACATCAGACCCGGCGAGGTGGTCGCCCCCATGGAGCGGTTGAGCTGGCCGCGGACCATCGGGATCGGCGCCCAGCACGTGGTGTCGATGTTCGGCGCGACATTCGTCTTCCCCATCATCATGGGGCTCAACCCGCAGCTGGCGATCCTCTTCTCCGGCGTGTGCACCCTCCTGTTCCTCGCGGTGGTCAAGGGGCAGGTCCCCAGCTACCTCGGCACCTCGGTGGCGTTCGTCGGCGCGGTCGCCGCGATCCGCGCGCAGGGCGGCACCAGCGCCGAGGTGACCGGCGCCATGCTCGTCGCCGGCGCGACGCTGCTGGTGGTGGGCCTCATCGTGCACGTCGTGGGCGGCCGCGTGGTCACCGCGATCCTGCCGCCCGTGGTGACCGGCGCCGTGGTGATGCTGCTCGGCTTCAACCTGGCGCCGGTGGTGGCCGAGACATATTGGCCGCAGGACCAGTGGGTCGCACTGGCGGTGATGGTCGTGCTGATCGGAATGACCGTGGGGCTCAAGGGCTTCGCCGGGCGGATCGCGATCTTCCTGTCCCTGGTCTTCGGCTACGTCCTGTCCTGGGTGCTCGACCTGGTCACCGGGCCCATCACCTCGTTCAACGCCACCGCCGGTGAGGTGACCGAGCACCTGCGCGTGGACTGGTCGGGAGTGTGGGACGCGCCGTGGATCGGGCTGCCGCCGATGACCGACGAGGCCGCCGGCGTGGTGGGTATCCACGCGCCCGACTTCTCGCTGGCGTTCGTGCTGCTCGTGGTGCCGGGCGTCATCGCGCTCATCGCCGAGAACGCCGGGCACGTCAAGGCGATCGGCGAGATCACCCGAACCGAGACCGACGGCCTGATGGGCCGCGCCCTGGCCGCCGACGGCGCGGGAACCGTGCTGGCGACCTCGTTCGGTGGATCGGCGACGACGACGTACGCCGAGAACATCGGCGTGATGGCCGCGACCAAGGTGTACTCGACGGCCGCGTACGTGGTGGCCGCGCTGACCGCGATCGTGCTGGGGTGTTCCCCCAAGCTGGGGGCCGTGATCTCCGCGACCCCGGGCGGCGTGCTCGGCGGCATCACGGTGGTGCTCTACGGCATGATCGGCCTGCTCGGCGCCAAGATCTGGAAGGAGAACCGGGTCGACTTCGGCAACCCGCTCAACCTGGTGCCGGTGGCGGCGGGTGTGGTGATCGCGGTCGGCGACACGACCCTGCTCATCACCGACGACTTCCAGCTCGGCGGCATCGCGCTGGGCACCCTCGTGGTGGTCCTGGGCTACCACCTGGGACGGGCGATCGCGCCGCAGCTGCGGGGCCAGGCCGAGCGCGACGAGATCCACGAGCTCACGCTGCTGGGGCCGAACCCGGACGTCCCCGCCCCGGACGTCCCCACCCCACAGGGGCGCGCCGCGGACGGGGACACGGCGGGTAGGTGACCGGACGGGGGGTCGCGCGCCGCCTGACGGTGCCCCCTACACTCGGAGCCACGCGACCGCGGAGGGAGGTGGGCGCCGTGACCGAACCGGACACCCGCAGCGCCTCCACGCGCCCCGCCACCCCGCTGCTCGTCGACTCCTTCGGCCGCGTCGCCCGCGACCTGCGCGTCTCACTGACCGAGAAGTGCTCGCTGCGCTGCACCTACTGCATGCCCGAGGAAGGGCTGCCGCCCATCCCGGACGCCGCGCGGATGACCGCTGACGAGGTGATCCGGCTGGTCGCCCTGGCGCACCGCGAGCTGGGCGTGCACGAGGTCCGCTTCACCGGGGGCGAACCCCTCATGCGGGCCGACCTCGAGCGCATCATCGCCGGCACGCGGGCCGAGTGCCCCGACCTGCCGATCGCGATGACCTCCAACGGCGTGGGGCTCGAACACCGGGTCGGCGCGCTGGTCGAGGCCGGTCTGGACCGGATCAACATCTCCCTGGACACCGTCAACCGCCTCGAGTTCGCCCAACTCACCCGCAGGGACCGGCTGCCGTCCGTCCTGCGGGGCGTCCGGGCCGCGGTCGAGGCCGGCCTGGACCCGGTGAAGGTCAACGCGGTGCCCCTGCGGGCGACCCTGCCCGGAGCGCCCGACCTGCTGGAGTGGGCCCTGGCGGAGGGCGTGCAACTGCGGTTCATCGAGGAGATGCCGCTCGACGCCGACAACACGTGGTCGCGCGCGGAGATGGTGACCGCGCAGGACGTGCTGGACTCCCTCGGCACCCGCTTCGACCTCGTTCCCGCCGGGCGCGAGGACCCGTCCGCGCCGGCCGAGATGTGGCGGGTCGCAGGACGCACCGTGGGAGGTGCGCCCGCGACGGTCGGGGTGATCGCGACCGTCACCCGGAACTTCTGCTCCGCCTGCGACCGGACCCGCCTCACCGCCGAGGGGACCGTGCGGTCGTGTCTGTTCAGCGACGACGAGACGGACGTCCTCGGGGTGCTGAGGTCGGGCGCGCCCGACCACGAGATCGCCGAGGTCTGGCGCGGCGCGATGTGGGGCAAGCAGGCAGGACACGGCATCGGCGGCACCGCCTTCCACAGGCCGCGGCGGTCGATGGGCGCCATAGGTGGTTGACGTGTCAGTGCCGGAGGATAGGGTTGACGTCGTGAGCAGGACACCGAGAGTGATCACCGTGGGGTACTACGCGGCCGCCGAGGACGCCGCGGGTACCGCCCGCGAACGGCTGCACACACAGGCCACGACCGTCGGGGAGTTGGCGCGGGAGGTCTGCGAGCGACACGGCGAGCCGCTGGCCAGCATCGTGACCGTGTCGTCGTTCCTCGTGGGTGAGGAGACGACCCGGGACCCCCACGCCTCGATCGACGGTGTCTCCGAGGTGGACGTACTGCCTCCCTTCGCCGGAGGCTGATCGGTGAACCGGGGCCGGGCTGTCAGCGCGTTCGCTCTCGCCCTGGCGTGCTCGGGAACCGTCGCGTGCGCCGAGCCGGAGCCCGACTCCCCCGTCATGACCCTCGGGGTCGCCGCCTCGCCGTCCCTGTCCGAGGCGTTCACCGAGATGGTCGACGTCTTCGAGGACGAGCACCCCGGGGTCCGGGTGAGCCTGGAACTGGGCCGCTCCGACACGATCGCCGAGGGGATGCCCGCCCGCGACGACATCAACGTCTTCGCCTCCGCGGACGAGGGCTCCATGCAGTGGCTCGTCGATACGGGAGTGGCGGTCGAACCGGTGGTGTTCGCGCGCAACCACGTCGTCGTCGCGGTCCCGTCCGGCAACCCGCGCCAGGTCACCGGCCTCCGCGACCTGGAACGGCCCGACCTGCGGGTGGGGCTGTGCGAGCTGGACGTCCCCTGCGGTCGCGCGGCGGAGTCGCTGTTGGCCGTGGCGGGCGTGGCCACCCCGCCGGGGGTCCCCCGTGATCCGAGTTCGCGCGCGCTCGCGGCCCGCCTGGCGGACCATGAACTCGACGTGGGCATCGTCTACCGCACCGATGTCGCCGCGTCCCACGGCTGGGTCGCGCTGGCCGAGGTCGACCAGCGCGACTGGGAGCTGGCGCAGGACGCCGGCACGACGCGGTACACGGTGGCCAGGATCCCGGGTGCCGAGGACGGACCGGACGCCGGGGCCGAGCGCGCGGCCGCGAGCGAGTTCCTCGAGTTGGTGACGTCGGACCGCGGCCGTCGCGCCCTCGAGAACGCCGGGCTGGCGCCGTTGCCGCAGTAGGCGTCTGCGCGGTTCGGGGCGGCCCTAGACTCGGCGGTATGGACACCGCGGCACCCCGGACCCCGTCCCGGCGGAAGGGGTCGTGGCACCGCCGGGCGACCCGGCCCGTGCAGCTGTGGATGATCGCCCTCGTGCTGCTGGGTGTGGTCCACCGGTGGGTGCCCGCCGCGACGTGGACGATCATCCACGTCTTCACCCTCGGCCTGCTCACCAACTCGATCCTCGTGTGGGGCCAGCACTTCACCGAGACCCTGCTGCACCGGCGACCCCCGGAGGCGTCACGCGCGCTCCAGGTGCGCAGGATCATGCTGCTCAACGCCGGGATCGTGGTCCTGGTCGTGGGCATGATCGGGTCGTGGCCGATCCCGATCGTCACCGGCGCCACGGTCGTGGGCGGCGCGGTGGCCTGGTACGTCGTGGACCTGATCGGGCAGCTGCGGGCGGCGGAACCGACCCGGTTCCGGCCGATCGTCCGGTACTACGCCGTGGCGGCCGCGTTCCTGCCCGCCGGGGCGGTGGCCGGTGCCTTCATGGGGGTCGGCGTCCCGGGGGAGTGGGCCGTCCGCCTGCACGCGTTCCACCTCGCGGTCAACGTCCTGGGGTTCGTCGGGATCACCGTCCTGACCACCCTGGTGACCTTCTGGGCGACGGTACTGCGCACCCCCATGGCCGCCGGCCAGGACGCGGCGGCGGTCCGGTCCCTGGGGGTGATGTCGGTCGCGGTGGTGGTGGCCGCGGCGGGCTCGCTCGCGGGCGTGACGCCGGTGACCGCCACGGCACTGGGCGTGTACCTGTTGGCCGTGCTGTGGCACCTGGTCCACCTCGTCCGCACCGCGCGCACGGCGCCGCCGCGGGAGTTCGCCTCGATGAGTATCGCGTGTGGGCTGGTGTGGTTGCCGGTGTCGTTGGGGTGGGCGACGTGGCTCGTCGCGACCGGCAGGATCGGCGAACTGGGACAGGTGACGACCCCGCTGCTCGCCGGTGCGGCCGCCCAGATCCTCTTCGGGGCGATGAGCTTCCTCATGCCCACCGTGATGCGGGGTGGTCCGGCGGCGGTGCGGGCGGGGATGGTGGAGATGAACCGCCTGGTCGCCTTCCGCCTCGTCCTGGTCAACGCCGGCCTGGTCGTCTTCCTCGTGCCCGGTGGGACCAGTTGGACCCGGGTCGTCGGCTCCACGCTGGCGTTCGGAGGGTTCGCGCTGTTCCTGCCGGTGATGATCCGCGCCGTCCGCGCGCAGTTGGCCGTCATCCGGGGCGCGGCCGCGGCCCGCGAGGCCGGGGAGAAGCCCGCCCGCGTCACCCCGGGCACGTCCCAGCCGGAGATCGCGCCCGGCCGTCGGCGGAATCTGGTCGGCGCGCTGTCCGCCGCGCTGGTGGTGGTCCTCGCCACGGGGGCCGCGCTCGCCGCCGACCCGTCCTCGCCACTCCGCCGCACCGGTCAGGCCGCGTCGGTCACCCCGACCGGGAACACGACGACCGTGGAGGTCACGGCGGTGGGGATGAGGTTCGAACCGAACACGGTGACGGTCCCCGCCGGCGACCGGCTGGTGATCGAACTGACGAACGACGACGACACGACCGTGCACGACCTGTACCTGACCAACGGGGCCGGCTCGGGCAGGGTCGACCCGGGCGGAACCGCCACGGTGGACGCCGGCGTGGTCGGGCGTTCCCTCGAGGGATGGTGCACGATCGCCGGGCACAGGGCGATGGGCATGACCTTCCAGGTCCGGGTCGAGGGCGGTGATCCCGCCGCCGGGCACGACGCCCATGGTGGGGCCGGGGGCGCCGCGGGCATCGCCCCCGCCGAGGCGATCGACGTGCTGGCCCCGCCCTCCGACGAGTTCGTGACCCGCGACCCGGCCCTCGCGCCCGCCCCGACGGGCCGCGAACACCGGATCACCCTCACGGTCGAGGAGACCACCGGCGAACTCGCGCCCGGGGTGGTGCGGCCCGTGTGGACCTACAACGGCGGGCTGCCGGCCCCGACCCTCCGCGGCACGGTGGGTGACACGTTCATCGTCACCCTCCGCAACGAGGGGACCATCGGACACTCGATCGATTTCCACGCCGGCGACGTCGGTCCCGACGAGGTGATGCGGACGATCCCGCCGGGCGAAGAGCTGGAGTATCGGTTCACCGTGACTCGGGCCGGCGCCTGGCTCTACCACTGTGCGACCGCGCCCATGAGCGGCCACGTCGCCGCGGGGATGTTCGGCGCGCTCATCGTGGACCCGCCGGGCCTGACCGAGGTGGACCGCGAGTACGCCCTGGTCCAGTCCGAGTCGTACCTCGGTGCCGAGGACGAGCCGTTCGACTCCGGCAAGATCGCGGCCGGGCAGCCCGACCTGGTGATGTTCAACGGGCACGCGACCCAGTACCGGCGGGACCCGCTGACCGCCCGGGTCGGCGAGACCGTGCGCGTGTGGGTGGTGGCGGCCGGACCGAGTGACGGGACGAGCTTTCACGTGGTGGGCTCACAGTTCGACACCGTGTACAAGGAGGGCGCCTACCTGCTGCGGGACGGGCGGGACGCCTTCGGCGGTGGGAACGGGGGCGCACAGGCGCTCGACCTGGCCCCGTCGCAGGGCGGGTTCGTGGAGATGACCTTCGTCGAGCCCGGGCGCTACACGTTCGTGGACCACTCTTTCGCCGACGCCGAGAAGGGCGCGGCGGGCTTCCTCGACGTCACTGAGTAGACGCCGCGGAGTAGGCGCCCCGGCCGGCGGTCCCGCGGGGGTGGGTGACGCATCGCGGAATAGGCGAGCGGGTGGGCCGGTTGATATAGATGACATATCACGCAACCGCGATGCCGAGAGCAAGGAGGGCACCATGCCCGTCTACGTCCAGAACCCCGATCCCCGCAGCCTGGCCGAGCGCCCGGCCGACGACCTGCTCGCGGCGGACACGCGCATGGGCGCGGTCGAACTCCTGGTCCGGGACCTGGACTCGATGATCGCGTTCTACGCCGACGGCGTGGCCCTGGACGTGCTCGAGCAGACCGGCGAGACCGCCGTGCTCGGCCGGGCGGGTCGACCGATCGTGCGGATGCGCCGCATGCCCGAGCTGCCGCCGCGCAGGCAGGGGCAGGCCGGACTGTTCCACACCGCGGTGCTGTTCGACGACGAGCCGTCGCTGGCCGCGGCCGTCGCCTCGGTCGCCCGGCATGCGCCGAGATCCTTCACCGGCAGCGCCGATCACCTCTACAGTCAGGCGTTCTACTTCGACGACCCCGAGGGCAACGGTGTCGAGCTGTACACCGACCGGCCCCGCGACACCTGGGCCACCGAGCCCCACGGGTTGCTGAAGGTGGCCACCAACCCGCTGGACCCCAACGCCTTCCTGCGCACGCACCTCACCCCGCCGGTCGCCGGTTCGTCGATCGGGACGTCCGCGGCACTGGGGCACGTCCACCTCCAGGTCGGCGACATCGGGACAGCCCGCGACTTCTACGTCGACGCCCTCGGCTTCGAGGTGATGAGCGACGTCGGTTCGGCACTGTTCATCGCCGCCGGCGGGTACCACCATCACATCGCGGTCAACACCTGGGGCACGGCCGGCGCCGGCCCGCGCGCGGCGGCCCTGGGCCTGGGCCGGGTGAACATCGAGCTGCCCACCGCGGACGATGTCGACGCACTCCGGCAGCGACTGACCGACCACCGGATCGAGACACGTCACGACGGTGCGGTCCTGCGATTCGACGACCCGTGGGGGACCGTCATCGAGGTCGGGGTCGAGCGGGCCTGACCCCGGTCCCCCGGCGTGGTCAGACCCAGTCGACGGACAGCGGGGAACGACGTCCCCACCCGACGGTCTGTAACAGTGGTTCGTCCAGCTCGAGGGCAGGGTACCCGAGGCACAGGTAGGCCAGAGGGCGTGCGCCCGGCGGAAGCCGCACGCTGTCGGAGAGATGGCCGGGTTCCACGAGACTCACCCATCCCATACCGAGGCCTTCCGCCGTCACCGCCAGCCACAACAGGGTGATCGCGGCGACCACGCTGTACTCGGTCGCCGCCGGGACGCTGGTGGTCCCGAGGATCGGACCCGGCGGCGGCACATGGCTGACCACCAGGCCCACGGGCGCCTGGAGGATGCCCTCCAGGCGGAGCGAGTCGTACAGTTCGCGGCGTTCGCCGCCGAACCGTTCGGCCTCGGCGGCGCGGACCGCGCGGAAGCCGGAGTGGATGGATTCCCGTACGGCGCGGTCCTCGACCACCGTGACGTGCCACGGCTGGCTCAGTCCGACACTCGGCGCGACCGCGAAGACCTCGAGCAGTCGCTCGATGGTCTCCCGCGCGACCGGTGTCGGGTGGAAGTGACGATGGTCGCGGCGGGTCGCCAGGATGCGCCACAGGGCGTCGCCGTCACTTCTCATATCCGTACTCCTCGGACTCCACTCTCGGCCGGTCGCGGTAGGGGCCCACCGACTCTAGACTGGCGCCCCCGGACATGGAGGTACACGATGGCATTCCTACGCAATGCACTGAGGAGCGGGATCGCGCTCAAGGCCGTACAGGTGGTCAAGCGCGAGGCCTCGAAGCCCGAGAACCAGCGCAAGGCCCGCGAGTTCGCGGAGAAGATGCGCAACCGCCGGCGCTGACGGTTCGACCCGTCCCGCCCCTGACGGCGGGGCGGGTTCGGCACCGCCACTCCGGCCCGTCATGTCGGGACCCGCGTGACCCGCGGGAGTCTGGATCGGATCATGCCGACGAGCGCGATGAGCCAGGCCGCGACCGCGACCCACATCCACGTCTCGCCGATCCAGGCGACGATCGGCAGGTCGTCGGCCCGCCCGAGGTACATCCCCGCGACGGCGTACATGCCGAGCGGGAAGACGATCGACCACCAGGTGGGTTCGAATCGGAACGGCACCCTCTTGATCCCGTGACGCCACACCCCCACCGCCACCAGGGCCGGGATGAGCCAGGTGGCGAAGCACCAGAACACCACGACCAGGCCCGCGACGAGTCCTCGCACGGCGTCGACCATCGGGGCGCTGGCCATCTCCACGATCCGTGCGCCGGCGACGACGGTGATCGCCACCGCCCCCATCGAGACCCAGTACGGGGGATCGAGCTCCCGCGGATCCAGCGGGTAGAGCATGAGCCGGAGCGAGACGAACACCGCGCACGCCACGTAGAGGACGACGCCGACCGACCAGGACGCCACGGCCACGATCGCGAGGGCGTCGCGGGCCGACTCGACGTGGGGCTCCAGGGTCGCCGCGGCGACGGCCACCGACTGGCTGGCGACGACCCAGATGAACCAGGTGCCGTTGGCCTCCGCGACCACGGGGCGCTCGTCGCGGGACAGGACCGCGACCCAGGGGACCGTGTAGCCGAGCACGATCCAGACGGCCGCGCCGACGCAGAGGAGCGCCACGGACGCCACGAGCAGGTGCCGCCCCGCGAGCGCCACCGCGAGAACGTTCGTCCCCGCGACGAACGTGAAGAAGAGGAACGCGGTGCGGGAGTCATGCAGGTCGGCGACGACCTCGGCGCGGAAGGCGATCAGCCGCCACAGGGTGAGGAGCACGAGGATCCCGTACTCGATCGCGGTGAGCACGATCAGGATCACGGACACCGTCTCCCAGCCCCGCTGCCCGGCTCCCACGGCGACGATCCCCGTCGCCATGACCATGGCGAAGTACCCCGGAGACAGTCGCGCGGGCGTCGGGAGGCTGCGTGACCGGGTCACCTCAGTGACGTGGTACGCGGCTCGATCCGGACCGGGCCCGCCCGGCGCCGATCTCGCGGCTCACGTCGCCGACGTCCTCGCGCATCCAGCCCCGGCGGTACGGGCGGTTGCCGAACTGGCCTGCCGGACGCGACCGGTACACGACGTAGGGACGCCACAGGTAGCCGATCGGCGCGGAGAACACGTGGACCAGGCGGGTGAACGGCCAGATGGCGAACAGCAGGAACGCCACGATCGCGTGCAGCTTGAACGACATGGGCGCGGACAGCATCAGTGCCGGATCGGGCTGGAACCAGAAGATGCCTCGGAACCACACCGACAGCTCCTCGCGGTAGTCGTAGTGGCTGAGGATGTTGCCGACGATGGTGTTGGCCATGCCCAGGAAGATCGTCGCGGCCAGGAAGACGTACATGACCTTGTCGTTGACGGTCGTGGCGGAGAAGACCGGCCCGACCGTGCGGCGACGGTAGATGAGGATCACGAGTCCGACCACGGTGCAGAAGCCGGCGATCGCCCCGGTGATCACCGCGATCCAGTGGTAGGCGTCGTTGCTGATGCCCACGGCCTCGGTCCACGACTTGGGGATGACCAGGCCGATGATGTGGCCGCCGACCACGAAGAGGATGCCGAAGTGGAACAGCGGGCTGCCCCAGCGGAGCAGGCGCGACTCGTAGAGCTGACTGGAACGGGTGGTCCACCCGAACTTGTCGTAGCGGTACCGCCACCAGTGGCCCACGACGAAGATCGCCAGGCACACGTACGGCAGGATCACCCAGAGGAAGATGTCCGGGATCGTCACCTCGGCTGCAGTCGTTCCGATCATGGCCGGGCCCCGCTTTCCAGGTAGGACGAGGAGGTGAACGCCTCCAGGCCGACTTCCTCGTCGGGCGGCCCCTGGGCGACGAGTCTGCTGACGGCGTCGCGGTCGTGCCCGCCGATAGCCGGGAGGGTGGCCGAGACGGTCTCCAGCGCGCCGGTCCAGGGCGAGCCGCGGTCGGCCAACGAGATCCGCAGCAACTCGAGACCGGCGCGGTGCTGGACGAGCAGCGCACGGCAGCCGTCGAGATCGCACTGCGCACCGAACTCGAGGACCACGCCGAGGTGGTCGGGGAGCTCCCCGGCCCCGAGTTCGGCACCGGCCGCCTTGTACGTCTCGATGAAGTCGACGAGTGCGGTGCCGCGCTTGCGGGTGTCCCCGTACCGGTAGTAGGTCAGGTAGAGGCAGCAGCGGCGCCGCATGTCGAACGTCTCCACGTACTCCGACTGCAGGTCGTCGAGGGGGGTCGACTCCAGGTGGTCCACCAGACCCAGCAGTGGCCGCGCGACGGCGCCCCGCTCTTCGGCCAGTTCGCGGACGAGCGGGAGCCGGCCGATCAGCTCGGCGGTCGGGTAGTCGATCAGCAGTGAGACGGCCTGGTAGAGCGCGGGGTCGCCGGGCGCCCCGCGGCCCACCGCCGGCCCGCTGCCGGGGCCCACCGCCCGACGCACCCGCGCGAACAGGTCGCTGCCGAAGCCGGTTCCGGCCAGGAATTGTGCACCCATCGCGTCAGTCCTTGCTTCCGGGGAACAGGCCGCCCGTGCCGAGACCGTCCCAGTTGAGGAGGTTGACCCTTCTGGACTTGTCGCCCGGGGAGGCGATGGTGTCCGAGGTCTGCCTCTGCTTGAGGGCGTGGAAGCTCTCGACGGCGATCGGCAGGGCCTGGTCGCCCGAGCCCTCACCGAACGGCCCGGACTCGCCCATCATCCCGGGCCCGCCCTCGTAGTCGAGGCTGCACTCGGTGGCCAGTTCCTCCAGCGAGTGGGCCTGTTCCTGGTGGGCGGTGGGGATCACGTAGCGCTCGTCGTAGTGGGCCAGGGCCAGGAGTCGGTACATGTCGTAGACGTCCTCCTCGGTCATCCCGACGGCGTCGCAGATCTCCGCACGGGGTTCGCGGCCGAGGTTGATGTCACGCATGTAGGTGCGCATCGCGGCCAGTCGGTTGAGCACCACCTGGATGGCGTCCACGTCACCCGCGGTGAACAGCTCCGCGAGGTACTCCATGGGAATGCGCATGGTGTCGATGGCGCCGAAGAGGGTGTCGGCGTCCTCGCCGTCACCACCGTCCGCGGCGACCCGGTCGACGATGGGCGACAGCGGCGGGACGTACCAGACCATCGGCATGGTGCGGTACTCCGGATGCAGCGGCAGGGCCACCTCGAACCGGGAGATGAGCTGCCAGATCGGCGACCGCTGGGCGCCCTCGATCCAGTCGTCCGGGATGCCGGCCTCGCGGGCCGCGGCGACCACCTCGGGATCGTTCGGGTCGAGGAAGCACGAGCGCTGCGCGGCGAGCAGTTTGTGCTCGTCCGGCTCGGAGGCCGCCTCGAGCACCCTGTCGGCGTCGTAGAGGATGAGTCCGATGTACCGCAGGCGTCCCACGCACGTCTCCGAGCACACGGTGGGGATGCCCACCTCGACGCGGGGGAAGCAGAACGTACATTTCTCGGCCTTGCCCGTGCGGTGGTTGAAGTACACCTTCTTGTACGGGCATCCGGTCACGCACTGGCGCCAGCCGCGGCAGCGGTCCTGGTCCACCAGGACGATGCCGTCCTCGACCCGCTTGTACATCGCGCCCGACGGGCAGGAGGACACGCACGACGGGTTGAGGCAGTGCTCGCAGATGCGCGGCAGGTAGAACATGAAGGTCTCGGAGAACTCCGCCTTGATCTCCTCGCTCACCTTGGCCAGGATCGGGTCGTCCTTCAGGTGGGTGGGGGAACCGCCCAGGTCGTCGTCCCAGTTGGCGGACCACGAGATCTTCATCGGCTTGCCGCTGATGAGCGAGTAGGGCCGGGCTACCGGCGTGTGCTCCTGCAGGGGCGAGGACACGAGCGTGTCGTAGTCGTACGTCCACGGCTCGTAGTAGTCGTCGATCGACGGCATCGTGGGGCTGGAGAAGATCTGGAGCAGCTTCTTCATCCGCCCGCCGGCCTTGAGCCTGAGCTGGCCGTTCTTGCCGAGTTCCCAGCCGCCCTTCCACCGCTCCTGGTCCTCGTACGTCCGGGGATACCCCTGCCCGGGTCGGGTCTCGACGTTGTTCCACCACATGTACTCGGTGCCGGACCGGTTGGTCCACGCCTGCTTGCAGGTCACCGAGCAGGTGTGGCAGCCGATGCACTTGTCCAGGTTCATCACCATGGACATCTGGGCCATGACGCGCATCAGTACTGCACCTCCTGGGAGCGACGGCGGATGACCGTCACCTCGTCACGTTGGTTTCCGGTGGGGCCGATGTAGTTGAACGCGTAACTGAAGTGCGCGTACCCGCCGATGAGATGGCTCGGTTTGATGAGGATGCGGGTTGCCGAGTTGTGGATACCGCCGCGCTTGCCCGACGCCTCCGCGATCGGCACGTCGACCACGCGGTCCTGCGCGTGGTGCATGTAGACCGTTCCGGCCGGCATGCGGTGGGAGACGATGGCGCGGGCGACGACGACGCCGTTGCGGTTGACCGCCTCGATCCAGTCGTTGTCCACGACGCCGATGAGCTCGGCGTCCTCCTTGCTGATCCAGATGGTCGGCCCGCCGCGGGACAGGCTGAGCATGAGGAGGTTGTCCTGGTACTCCGAGTGGATCGACCACTTGTTGTGCGGGGTGAGGTAGCGGACGGTCAGCGCCGCGCCGCCGGACCCGTCATCCGAGCCGAGGACGGGCTCGCCGTAGAGCTGGTGCATGTTGAGCGGCGGCCGGTACACCGGCAGTTGCTCGCCCATCTCGGCCATCCAGTCGTGGTCCATGAAGAACTGCATCCGCCCGGTGAGCGTGTGCCACGGCTTGAGCCGCTCGACGTTGATGACGAACGCGCTGTACCGCCGGCCGCCGTGCTCGGACCCCGACCACTCGGGGGACGTGATGACCGGCTGGGGCCGGGACTGGGTGTCCGCGAAGGTGATGCGCTTGCCCTCCTCGCCCCGCGACAGGTCCGCCAGCTCGCGGCCGGTCCGGGCCTCGAGCTGCTCGAACCCCTGCGTCGCCAGCCGTCCGTTGGTCGTCCCGGACAGGGTGAGGATCGCCTCGCACATCCGGATGTCGGTGTCGAGCCGCGGTCGACCCTTCCCGACGCCCTTGCGGGTCTCGCCGTTGGCCTTGAGCAGGACCCCGATCTCCTTGTCGGGTTTGAGCATGAGTCCCTTGACGGGCATGCCGACCTTCTCCGCGAGCGGGCCGAGCGACCCGAACTTCTCCCCGAGTAGGCGGTAGTCGCGCTCGACCGCGGTGATCTTGGGGAAGTTCTTCCCCGGGACGGGCTCACACGAGCCGTCCTTCCAGTCCGAGACCGTGCCGCCCGGGTTGGCGAGCGCGTCCGGGGTGTCGTGCCCCAGGGGCGTCGCCACCACATCGGTCCGGATGTCGGGGTGACCGTGGCTGAGCTCGGAGACCTTCTCGGCGAGGAGGCGGAACGTCTCGAAGTCCGTCTTGGTCTCCCACGGCGGGTTGATGGCGGCGTTGAACGAGTGCACGAAGGGGTGCATGTCCGTCGACGACAGGTCGTGCTTCTCGTACCAGGTGGCCGCGGGGAACACCAGGTCGGAGAACAGGGTCGTGGACGTCATCCGGAAGTCGAGGGTGGTGAGCAGGTCCAGCTTGCCGTCCTCGGCGTCCTCCCGCCACACCATGTCCCGCCCGCGGTGGCCCTCGGGGGCCTGGTCGGCGCGCAGTGACGAGTCGGTGCCCAGCAGGTGCTGGAGGAAGTACTCGTCACCCTTGGCCGACGACCCGAGCAGGTTGGAGCGCCACACGGTGAGCACCTTGGGCGCGTTGCCGGGGCCGTCCGGGTCCTCGGCGGCGAACCGCAGTGACCCGTCCTTGATCCGGCCCACCACGTGATCGGCCGCCGGCACCCCGGCGTCGGCGGCCTCCGCGCCCAGGTCCAGCGGGTTGGCGTCGAAGGTCGGGTAGGACGGCATCCAGCCCAGCCGGGCCGACATCGCGACGAGGTCCGGGGTGCTCATGCCGGCGAAGCGGTTTTCGCCGGTGGCGGCGGTCAGGACGTCGGCCCCGTAGGAGTCGTACTTCCACTGTCCGGTGTGCAGGTAGAAGAAGGCGGTGGCGATCATCTGCCGGGGCGGGCGCGACCAGTCCAGGCCCATTCCCACTTGCTGGAACCCGGTCAGCGGCCGGACCTTCTCCTGCCCGACGTAGTGGGCCCAGCCGCCACCGTTGACACCCTGCGTCCCGGTGAGGATGGTCAGCGCCAGGAAGGCCCGGTAGATGACGTCGGAGTGGAACCAGTGATTGGTGCCGGCGCCCATGAGGATCATGGACCGGCCGCCGGACTCGAGGGCGTTGCGGGCGAACTCGCGACCGATCCGTTCGGCCTGGGCGGCCGGCACGCCGGTGTGCTGCTCCTGCCATGCCGGGGTGTAGGGCTCGAGGTCGTCGTAACCGCTCGGCCAGCTGCCCGGCAGGCCCTGGCGGGCCACGCCGAACTGCGCCATCATCAGGTCCAGGACGGTGGTGACGCGCAGGTCCTCGCCGTCGTCACCCCTCACCGTCCGGTAGGGCACCCCGCGGGTGATGGTCCCGGCGTCGCCACGCACGGTGTCGAAGCGCGGCAGGACGATCTCGGCGGTGCCCTCCAGGGTGTCGAGCAGGCTCAACGCGGGGTCGATGTCACCCAGGTCGAGGTTCCAGTTCCCGGCGCCCTGCTCGCCGAACCGGTCGCCCAGGGTGCCGTTCGGCACCACCGGGCGCCCGGTCACGGCGTCCATGAGGACGGTCTTGTTCGCGGCGTTCTCACCCGGGGCCGCTTCGAGCACGCCGTCGGCGAGCATGTCCGCCGTGACGAACTTGTGCGGGACCACCGACCCGTCCCCGCGCGTGCGGAGGGTGATGAGGAACGGCAGATCCGTGTACTTCTTGGCGTACGACTCGAACTCCGGCGTGGACCGGCGGGCGTAGAACTCGGTGAGGACGACGTGCACCATCGCCATGGCGAGGGCGCCGTCGGTGCCGGGGTGCGGGTGCAGCCACTCGTCGGCGAACTTGGTGTTGTCCGCGTAGTCGGGGGAGACCACCACCACCTTCTGGCCCCGGTAGCGGGCCTCGGTCATGAAGTGGGCGTCCGGGGTGCGCGTGACGGGGACGTTGGAGCCCCACATGATGAGGTAGGACGAGTTGAACCAGTCCGCGGACTCTGGGACGTCGGTCTGGTCGCCGAACACCTGGGGCGAGGCCACGGGCAGGTCCGCGTACCAGTCGTAGAACGACAGCATGGAGCCGCCGAACAACTCGATGAAGCGGGAGCCGGCGCCGAACGAGGCCATGGACATCGCCGGGATGGGCGAGAACCCGGCGACCCGGTCCGGGCCGGAGGTCTTGGCCGTGTAGACGTGGGCGGCGGCGGCGATCTCCATCGCGTCCTCCCACCGGCAGCGCACCAGTCCGCCGTGGCCGCGGGCCCGCTTGTAGTAGGCGGTCTTCTCATGGTCCTCGACGATCGAGGCCCACGCGTCCACCGGGTCGGAGTGCTCCGCGCGGGCCGCGCGCCACAGCTCCATCAACCGGCCACGGATGTAGGGGTAGCGCACGCGGGTGGGGGAGTAGGTGTACCAGGAGAAGGCGGCGCCGCGCGGGCAGCCGCGGGGCTCGTAACCGGGCATGTCGTCGCCGATGTCCGGGTAGTCGGTCTGCTGCGACTCCCAGGTGATGATCCCCTCCTTGACGTACACCTTCCACGAGCACGAGCCCGTGCAGTTGACGCCGTGCGTGGAGCGGACGACCTTGTCGTGACTCCAGCGGTCGCGGTAGAACACGTCCGACTCCCGCCCGCCGGAGTGCGTGACGGTCCGCAGGTCGTCGGAGGCCTCCCCCCGGCGGAAGAACCGGCCGGCCCGCAGCAGGGCATCGGAGGCGGGGCCGTCCATCCGACCGGACCCGGTGCCGCGGCCCTCCGGCGTCGGCGAGGCGGGGCGGGGGGAGTCGATGCTGGTCATGCCGGGGTCCTTTCCGTGGCGGCGGGCTCACTGCGACGGGTACGGAGGAACCACAGCCAGGTGAGGGCGGCGGTGGCGATCGAGAGGACGAAGAGCAGGAGCAGCCCGACGCGGTAGTTGCCGTGGGCGGTCCAGAAGTAGCCGAGCAGCAGCGGGGGGACGAAGCCGCCGAGGCCTCCGACGGCACCGACGATGCCGGTGACCGACCCGACCGCGGTGGGCTCGACCAGTTCGGCCACCAGGGCGAACACGGCGCCGGAGGCGGTGCCCAGCGACGCGGCCATGAACAGGAAGACCGCCGTCCCGACGGGGTAGAAGGTGCCGGCATCCGCGCTGACGAGCGGCATGCGCTCCGTCGCGGCGGCGGCCATCAACCCGGTGACGGTGTAGCTCACGATGAGCACCCAGGCGCCGGGGAACCTGTCGGCCAGCGCGCCGCCGAGGGGTCGGGAGGCCACCGCGATCACCACGAACACGGCGGTCCGCAGGGCCGCGTCCTCCGTCTCCAACTCGTAGAAGTTGTGCAGGTACGTGGGCAGATAGACGGAGAACGCCACGAACCCGCCGAAGCCCATCGCGTAGAGCCAGGCCAGTTTGAGGGTGACGGGACGGGCGAGGGTCCTGGCCGCCTTGACCACCCAGTTTCCCTGGGCGGGCGTCCAGGTCGGCGAGTTCTTCAGGAGCATCCGGGCGACGACCGCGTACACGGCCAGCAGGATCGCGACCAGGACGAACGGCGCCTGGTCGCCGAACGCCTCGCGGAGCCGCAGGGTCGTGAACGCGGCGATGGCCGTGCCGCCCATTCCGGCGCCGAAGATGCCGATCGCCGTGCCGCGCCGGTTCGGCGGGAACCAGGAGTTGACGGTGGGGACGCCGACGGCGAACGAGGTGCCGCCGATGCCCAGGAAGAATCAGCCGATGAGCAGGACGGTCAGGCTGTTGTCGACGAACCCGACGAACAGGGTGGGGAGGATCGTCAGCGCGGCGATCAGCGGGAACATCGTGCGGCCGCCGAGGCGGTCGGTGAGCGCGCCGACGGGGATCCGGCCGAGTGACCCGACCACGACCGGCAACGCCACGACGAGCGATTGTTGGAACGACGTCAGTCCCAACTGGTCCTTGTATGTCGCGCCCAGCGGTCCCATCAGGGCCCACGCCCAGAAGGTGAGAAGGAATCCCGAGAAGCACAGGGCCAGTGCGAGGTTCGCTTTCCCCGGGTCGGGGACGACAGGGGGCCCCGCATCGCGGGTCGCGGAATCTGGTGCTGAGGACACCATGGGTCCTTTCGCGTCGGCTCTCGCTGCGTCGGATCTGTGTTTTGTCTCGCTGCGCCGGGCCAGTTCGAGGGGGAACCGCCCGGGCCCCCAGTGTCTGCCAGATCGCGGCGAGCGTCCGCGAGTTCGTCCACACGCCCACGAGTTGTTATAGGTCAAATACACTCCGCGACGCGCCTTTCGGGGCTGCGCGTGGGCCCGGACGGAGGCCATCCGGGCCCACGCCGGCGGGACTACACCAGCCAGTCGTTCGGGGCGAACAGCTCCGCGTGGAGCCGCTCGGCGGGCACGCCGGCCTCGAGGAACTGCGGGCGCAGTGACTGGAGGAAGCCGGTCGACCCGCAGAGGAAGACGTGCGCCCCCTCGGGGAGTTCGACGGTCGCCAGGTCCATGAATCCCCGGTGGACCGCGCCCGGGCCGGCGACGGTGTCCGCCCCCTGCTCGTACCAGGTGTGGACCTCGGCGTCGGCGAGCAGCGAGGACTCGCCCGCGACCTCCTCGGCGAGGACGTGGTCGGCCGGCGAGCGGTCGGCGTGCAGGACGAGCACGCGACGGGTGTCCTCCGTCGCCGACAGGTGGGCGACCATCCCGAGCATCGGGGTGATGCCGATCCCGGCCGAGCAGAGGACCACGGGCGCGGCGTCCTGGTCCCGGCCGATCCCGGCGGCGTCCAGGACGAGGTCGCCGAACGGGAGGGTGACCTGGATCGTGGTGCCGACCTCGGCGTGGGCGTGCAGCCAGCCCGAGACCTCGCCGGCGGGGCAGCCGAGCCCGCCCCGGACCTCGGCGTCGACCCGGCGGACGCCGATGCGCCACGTGCCGTCGCCCGGTGCCGTCGACAGGGAGTACTGACGCAGCTGGCGCGCGCCGTCGGGCAGGACCACGCCGACGGAGGTGTACTGGCCCGGACGGAAGTCGGGCAGCGGCTCGCCGTCCGGACCACCGAGGGTGATCACGGTGACCGAGTCCGTCACGTCCTCCCGGGAGATCACGGTGGCGGTGCGGAAGACGTCCCCCGGTTCCACCTGCGCCTCGACGTAGAGGGCCTTCTCGAAGTCCACCAGGACGGCGGCCATGATCCAGTAGACCTCGTCCCACGCCGCCGCGACCTCCGGGGTGATCGCCTCGCCCAGGACCTCCACGATCGCGCCGAAGAGGTAGTCGTGGACCACCTGGTATTGGTCGGGGGTGATGCCGAGGCTCGCGTGCTTGTGCCCGATCCGGGAGAGCATGTCGACCGGGCTGCGGCCGTCCACCAGCAGGGAGGCGAACGTCGCGATCGACGCCGCGAGCGCGCGCTGCTGGGCGCCCAGCTTCTGGTTGCCGCGGTTGAAGGTGTCGCGGAGGAGTTCGGGATTGTCGGCGAACATCGTCCGGTAGAAGACGGGCGTGATCTCGTCGATGTGGGCGCCGATGACCGGCAGGGTCGCGCGGACGACGGCGGCGTGCTCCTCGGACAGCTCGCGGGGGTGCGCGAGGATCGACTCCAGGGTGGTGAGCGACGTGGTCATGGGGATCTCCTTCTCGGGGCGTGACGGGGTGGCCCGGGCACCGTGGGGGCCGGACTGTGGGGTGGGGGTGTTGCGGGGTGGGGGTGGTCAGGACCCCGGGCCGGGGTCCGGCCGTGGGGCGGTGGCGAGGCTGAGTGACACCTGGCGGGTGGGTGCCCGGACGATGCCCTCGACGGTGAGGGGGTCGAGGGCGGCGAAGAACGCCTCGCGGGCGTCGACGAGGGCTCGTCGCAGACCGCAGTTGCCCGCGAGCGGGCAGGGCGTCGGACCCTCACACTGGACGACCTCGCCGGGGCCCTCCAGTTCGCGCAGCAATGACCCGACCGACTCGTGTCGGCCCGCCTCGGTGATGACGAGCCCCCCGCCCCGGCCGCGCCGGGACTCGGCGAGGCCGAGGTCGACGAGCCGGGAGACGATCTTGGCCACGTGGGAGGTCGAGGCGTTCACCGACTCCGCGATCGCCGCGGCGGTCATGCGGTCGCCGCGCTCATCGGCGACGGCGAGGCGCATGAGAGCGCGGAGCGCGAGATCGGAGGACCGGGACAGCTGCACAACGCCGAGCGTGCCATATTGCGAGCTGGCCGGGCGCATTTGATGCCGGTGATCTCAAATACCTTCTGAACTGGTCATTTGGGGCCGCCCTCCGACCTGCGGGAACGCCCCGCCGCGGGCCGGTCAGATCCAGTCGATGATCTCCACGAGGTCGTCGGCCCCGGCGTCGGCGTCGGGGCCCCCGCCCTCGGGCACCACGGCCAGGGCGGGCGCGCCCGCCAGATCCGCCAGGTGCGCGGTGCGCACGCGGTCGGCAAGGTGCCAGCCGCCGGCGCCGTCCGGTCGGGCGGGCAGGATCCGCGAGCGGCCCGGGGTGGCCAGGTCGTCCAGCCCGGGGACGCGCCCCGACGCGGGCGTGCGCTGGCGTCCGGTGAGGGCGTCGACCAGCGCCCGGCCCGTGGTCGCCGCCGCGGACACCGCCGCCAGCGGATTACCCGGTAGTCCCAGCAGGACTCGACCGTCGGCGAGGACGGCCACGAGTTGCGACCCTCCCGGGCGGACACGGACCCCGTCGAGGACGATCCGCGCGCCCGCGCGCGCCAGGGCCGGGCGCAGCAGATCGGCCACGCCGCGGCCGGTGGCGCCCACCAGCACCACGACGTCGCCGGCCGCCGCGTCCGCGGACCCGGGGCCGCCGCCGAGCAGCGCGTCGACCGCGTCCGGGGTGTCCGCGCAGTGCCCGGGCGGGCCGACGCCGGCGAACCCCGCCCGCGCCAGGACCCCGCCGAGCAGCGGGCCCACAGTGTCGCGGATCCGGCCCGGCGGAAGCGGCGCGGGCGTGTCGGCGGGCAGGACCTCGTCACCGGTCGTGACCACCGCCGCGCGTACCGGCCCCCGGACCCGTGCGGCCGTCACCCCCGCGGACAGGGCCGCGGAGGCCAGCGCCGCGTCGAGCACCGCCCCCGCCGGGGCCAGTTCGTGACCGACCGGCCAGTCCTCGCCGACGGGGCGGAGGTCGTTCACCCCGTCGCCCCCCGGCAGTGCGGTGACCACCGGGGGGCCGGTGCGGGCCGGGGTCACCGTCACCAGTTCGTGCCGCAGCACGCGATCGCAGCCGGCGGGGGCCAGGGCGCCGGTCGCGATGGGCGCCGCCGTGCCGGGGGTCAGCGTCGCCGACGAGCCGTCCCCGGCGCGGCGGGCGGCGCCGGTCAGTCGCCACGGGCCGGGCCCGGCCAGCGCGTAACCGTCCATCGCCGACACCGGCCCCCGCGGCATCGGGTCCGCGGCGACCAGCGGTGAGGCGAGTACCGCGCCGACGGCTGCCAGGGGCGGGCGCACGTCCGCCGGCAGCGGGGTGAGCCCGGCGCGCAGGACCGCCCCCACCTGTGGGAGCGCGACCGGTCCGTGTCCGGCCAGGTCGGCCCACGTGTCCACGTCGCGTGCGGGGTCGCCGACGGGGACGCGGACGACCTCCTCGTCGTCGTACAGGGCCCGTACCGGTCGCCCGCCCACGCCGCCGTCGGCCTCCAGGGCGGCCAGGCGCGCGGCGAGGGCGCGGCGGTCCCACGCGGCGAGGAGGTACTGGTCGTGCCCGGCGACGTCGACGGCGAGTGCCGCGCCGGGGGCGTGGGTGGTGGCGGCGGGCCGGAGCGCGGCGAGGAGGGCGCGGAGGGTGGCGGCGTCGAGGTCCGGCAGGTCACAGGCGACGACGACGACGAGGTCGACCGACGGCGGGAGCGCCCGCAGTCCCGCGGCGATCCCGGCGACGGGTCCCGAGTGGGGCGGATCCTCGCGGGTGTCGCCCCCGGGGCCCACGGTGCGGACGGGGCCCGCCACCGCCCGGGCGGCGCCGAGCACCGCCTCGACCATCGGCCGACCCGCCACCGCCAGTCGCGCCTTGTCGACCCCGCCGAGGCGACTCGCGCGACCCCCGGTGAGGACGACCGCGCCGACGGTGGTCACGTCTCACCGGCCGTCCGGCCGCGGAGGAAGTCGTCGACCAGGCGTTCCACGTCCCGCGGTGTGAAGGGTCGCAGGCCGATCATGCGGGCGAGGACGACGGGACCGGCCAACTGGGCCACGGCGAGGTCGCGGTCGCCTGGGACGAGGGTGCCGTCGGTCTCGGCGGCGGACAGGACCTCGTGCAGAGGGGCGGCATAGGAGTCCACCACGCTCCGGCGGAGCCTGCCCACCTCGTCGTCATCGGAGGCGGACCGGCCCATCGCCAGCCAGCCGATCATCGACTGCTGCATCGGCGCGTTCTGGATGAGCGTGGTGATCGACGTGCAGAGGTGGACGAGGCGGTCGCGCACCGGGAGGTCGGCCGACGGCGACTCCGGGGTGGGCAGCAGCCGCTGGAACGCCGCCGCGATGAGGGAATCGGTCGAGGGGAAATTCCGGTACAACGTGGTCCGGGCGACTCCCGATGCCCGCGTGACCGCCTCCACGGTCACCGCGGCCGCCCCGCCTGAGAGCAGGAGCGACGACGCCGCGTCGAGCAACTTGCCGCGGGATCGGGCGCGGCGGGGGTCGGTGGTGGAGGTCATGTATCCCATTGTGGCCCGCCACACGGGCGGTCGTGCGTTACGGTGTCGGACAGGAAGCGATACCGCCGGTATCGTTTTCCGTGACGACCCCGGGAGGGCCCGTGCTCGAACTGTCCCCAGGACGGCGCCGCTGGCTGCTGTTCATCAACATCGTCGCGGTGTCCCTGGTGGTGGCCACCATGTCCGCGCTCTACACCTCGCTGCCCGACATCGCCGTGGCGATCGGGGCCACCCAGGCCGAGCTCACCTGGATCGTGGACTCGTACACGCTCGCGCTGGCCGCTCTCGTCCTCACCGCCGGGGCTCTCGGCGACCGCTTCGGACGCCGCGCGACTCTCATCGTCGGGTTGGCGCTGTTCACCGTGTCCTCGGTACTGCCGCTGTGGCTCGACTCTCCGCTGTGGCTCATCCTCCTGCGGGCGATCGCGGGGATCGGGGCCGCGTTCGTCATGCCGTCCACCCTGTCGCTGCTCACCGCCAGCTTCCCGCCGGAGCGGCGCGGTACGGCCGTGGGGACCTGGGCCGGGTTCGCGGGGGTCGGCGGCATCGTGGGCCTTCTCGGATCCGGACTGATGCTGCAGGTGTGGTCCTGGAAATCGATCTTCATCGTGAACTCCGCGGTGGGCGTCCTGGTGCTGATCGCCGCGTTCACGATCGCCGAGTCCGTCGCCTCGAGGCACGGCAGACCGGACGTCGCCGGGTCGGTGCTCTCCGCCCTCGCCGTGGGAGGCGTGGTGTTCGGGCTCATCGAGGGGACGCACGCCGGTTTCGCCCAACCCCTCGTGGTCATCGCGCTCGTCACCTCCGCGCTCAGCATCGTCGGCTTCGTCCTCGTCGAGCTGCGCGCCCCCGACCCGCTGCTCGACGTCCGCTACTTCCGGCGCCGCGGGTTCTCCGCCGGGTCGATCTCCGTCGCGATGCAGTTCCTCACGATCTTCGGGTTCTTCCTGCTCATCGTGCAGTACCTCCAGCTGGTCAAGGGGTACGACGCGCTCGGTGCCGCGATGGCATTGGCGCCGATGGTGGTGCCCGTGTTGGTCCTGTCACTACTCGCGCCGAAGCTCACCCGTGCCGTCGGGCTGCGGGTCATGTCTGTCGTGGGCGTCGGTGCGATCGCGGTCGGTATGGTCCTGCTCTCGCGGCTCGGCGTCGACTCCGGGTACTGGGACGTCCTGTGGCCCCTGTTCATCGCCGCCTCCGGACTGGGACTGTCGACCGCGCCCGCGACCTCGGCGATCGTGTCGGACATCCCCATCGACGAGCAGGGGGTCGCGGCCGCCGTCAACGACGCCATGCGCGAGATCGGGGCCGCCATCGGCATCGCGATCGGCGGCAGTATCCTCGCCGGCCGGTACGCCGCCGACATCACCGGGCTGCTGCCGTCGGTGCCCGAGGCCGGCCGTGCCGCGGTGGAGGGTTCCTTCGCCGGTGCCGTCGAGTTCGGGGCGGCGGCCGGACCGGCTGCCCGGCCGGTGGTGGACGCGGCCGCGGAGGTCTTCACCGCCGGCCTCTCCGATGCCCTGCTCGCGCTCGGCCTCGTCGCGGCCGGTGCCGCGCTGCTCCTGCTGTTCATCGCGCCGGGCCGCGGGTATGTCGCGGCCGGGGACGCCGACCCCGAACCCGGCGCCGTCCCGGCCCCGGACGCGGGCCCGGGTTACACCGTGACCGGATCGCAGGGGGTCACGACGCGTCCGGACCGGTGACCACGGGTCGTCTGCTCGCGGCCCAGGCCCTGGTCCCTCCGTCGACGCTGACGGCCGGAATGCCCCGGGCCTCCAGCGCCCGGCAGGCGGCCCTGCTGCGATTGCCGGACGCGCAGATCACGAAGACGGTGGTCCCCTTGGGCGCGACATCCGGGGCGGAAGCGACGTCGCCCAGGGGATCAGGCGCGCGCCGGGGACGTGGCCCGCGATGTACTCGTGGGGCTCGCGGACATCGATGAGCGGGGCGCCCTCCTGGTGGTGGGAGGCGAAGGTGTCTATGTCAGTCGTGGAAGCCATGCCTGAAAAATACCCTGGCGGGTATTTAGTTCGCCAGGGTTGGGGTGAGTCAGTCGCGGATGCGTTCGGGGTGGGTGTAGATGGTGGCGCGGTCGACCCGGCTGAAGGCGGCCAGGGTCACGCCGGTTTCCGCGGCGAGGTCCACCGCCAGCGATGACGGCGCGCTCACCGCGGACAGGAGCGGGATCCCCGCCATCGACGCCTTCTGCACGAGCTCGAACGAGGCCCGGCCGGAGACCTGCAGGATGGCCCCGCGCAGCGGCAATCGCCCCTCGCGCAACGCCCAGCCGACCACCTTGTCCACCGCGTTGTGTCGCCCCACGTCCTCACGCAGGCACAGCAGTTCTCCGGTGGCAGTGAACAACCCCGCCGCGTGGACGCCCCCCGTCTTGTCGAAGACCCGCTGGTGCTCGCGGAGTCGGTCGGGCAGGGACAGCAGGACCGCGGGATCGATGAGCGGCTCCGCCGGCTCGGCCGGGAAGTGGGTCGAGCGCCGGACCTCGTCGATCGAGTCCACGCCGCACACGCCGCAGGCGCTGCTCATGGTGGACGCCCGCGCGGAGCGGGGCTCCGGGATGTCCGGTGACAGGGTCACGGTGAGGGTGTTGTAGTCCTGTTCGGTCCGTCCGCTGACGGTGGTGCAGTAGCAGATCTCGGGCAGGTGCTCGCGGTTCCAGACGGCGCCCTCGGAGACCAGGTGGCCCGCCGCCAGGTCCATGTCGTCGCCCGGCGTCCGCATGGTCACGACGAACGGCTGGCCGCCGACCCTGATCTCGAGTGGTTCCTCGACGGCGAGCGTCGCCACCTCTCGCCTGACGTCACCCGCGGCGACGATCCTGCGCGCCGGGTGACGAGTCGTCCGCCGTCCCATAGTCGCGCAGCCTAGCGCCGTCCGGGCCGGCGCGTAGGAGCAGGAGGGCGGCGAGCCCCACCGCGGCCAACCAGGTCAGCGGGTAGGCGTTGGTGATCACGGTGTAGATGACCGGCGGGATGTCGCCGCCGAGCATGAACAGGCCCATCGCCACCCAGCGGTCGTCCGGGAAGTTCGGGTCGGGGAAGCTCTGCACCCAGTTGGCGGTGGCCGCCCAGAGCAGCGCCGGCAGCAGCCAGAGATACCAGCGCCGGGCGGCGATCGCGTAGTGCACGGTCAGCACGAGTAGCGGGACGAACCACACCCAGTGGTGGCCCCAGGAGAACGGCGAGACCATGGTCATCGTCAGTCCGGCCAACGTCAGGGCGAGGAGCTGGTGTCCGGCGCGATGGGCCAGCGCGGCGACGCCCAGGCCGACGGCCGCCACCACAGCGGCCCCGAGCAGCCACGCCCAGGTGGGCGCCATCTCCGTGCCGGCGAGACGGGCCATGGCACCCCGCAGGGACTGGTTGGCCAACATGGCGTCGTGCCCGATCCGCTGGGACTCGAACAGGGTCCCCGACCAGTAGCCCGCGGCGTCGCGGGGGATCAGCACGAAGCCGAGGGCGACGGTGCCGCCGAACGCCGCCCCGGAGACGACGGCCATCCGCCAGCGTCCGGTGAGGACCCAGTGCGCCCAGAAGAACGCCGGGGTGAGTTTGATGCCCGCGGCCAGGCCCGAACCGATCCCCGCCCACCGGCGGCCCGACCTCCAGGCGAGGTGGTCGGCCAGGACCAGGACCAGGAGGAGGATGTTGATCTGGCCCAACCACACGGTGGTCCGCACCGGCTCGGTGGACAGGGCGATGAGCGCGAGACACAGCGAGACCTGGGCGGTGACGCGGTCCGGGCGGTAGTCCAGCGCGCGCAGACACATCCGGACCGCGAGGTAGAGCAGGACGAGGGTCAGCGCGAGCCACGCCGCCTCCATGAGCCGCGGGGTCACCAGGTCAAGAGGGGTGAACAGCAGGGCGGAGAACGGCGGGTAGGTGAACGGCATCTCCGGGTAGAAGCGCCCGGAGTCGTCACCCGTGAGCAGTCCGTCGTACAACGGGATCGAGTTCAGGACGGCGCTGCCGCCCCAGCGGTAGACGTTGACGTCGAGGAAGTTCCCGGTGATGCCCCACCACGGGGTCCGCTCGTCGGGCGCCCGCAGGACCATGACGACCGAGGCGAGGGCCAGCAGCGCCAGCGGGGCGCGCAGCCAGTAGGTGGTGGGAAGCGTCCGCACAGCCGGAGAGCCTAGTCCGTCGACGAGAAGACCGTTCCGCACGCCGTCACTCGGACGATGCGGGGGGAACGGTCTTCTCGATGGGATCTGGCTCAGATGTAGATGGCCGGGTCGATGTAGAACTGCGCGTCGCGCAGTTCCTCCTTGGTGGACCTCGCCGGCCGTGCCTCGCCCGGGATGCCCACGACGATCGAGTCGGCGGGGGCGCTCTTGACGACGACGGCATTGGCGCCGACCGAGGAGTCGTTGCCGATCTCGACGGGACCCAGGATCTTCGCGCCGGCGCCCACGGTCACGCGGTCGCCGAGCGTGGGATGACGCTTGGTCTGCTTGAGAGAGACCCCGCCCAGGGTGACGCTGTGGTAGAGCATGCAGTCGTCGCCGATCTCAGCTGTCTCACCGATGACGACGCCCATCCCGTGGTCGATGAAGAATCGTCGGCCGATGGTGGCGCCGGGATGGATCTCGATCCCCGTGAGGAACCGTGAGAACTGGGACAGGACGCGCCCGGCGGTCCGACCGAACCCGCCCGCGTTCCACAGGCGGTGGGACAGACGGTGGATCCAGATCGCGTGCAGGCCGGAGTAGACGACGGCGTTCTCGACGTCGCCCCGGGCGGCGGGGTCATGGGCGCGCGCCGCGGCGAGGTCCTCGCGCAGCGTGCGCCAGAACCCCACCGGGCGATCGGTCGTCGGCGTCATCAGTCGCGGTAGTCCTCGAACAGCATCGTGGAGACGTAGCGCTCACCGTAGTCGCACACGATGACGACGATGGTCTTGCCGGCGTTCTCGGGGCGCTTGGCGATTTCGAGGGCGGCCCACACGTTGGCGCCGGAGGAGATGCCCGCGAGGATGCCCTCCTCCTTGCCGAGCCGCTTGGCGATCTCCAGCGAGTCCTCGAGGGTCACGTCGATGACCTCGTCGTAGATCTCGCGGTCGAGGATCTCGGGCACGAAGTTGGCGCCCAGGCCCTGGATCTTGTGCGGTCCGGCCTTGCCCTCGGTCAGCAGCGGCGAGTCCTTGGGCTCGACGGCGACGATGTGCAGGTCCGACTTCTGCGAGCGCAGGTAGTTGCCCGCGCCGGAGATGGTGCCGCCGGTGCCGATGCCGGCCACGAACACGTCGATGTCGCCGTCCGTGTCCTCCCAGATCTCGGGGCCGGTGGTGCGGCGGTGGACGTCCGCGTTGGCGGGATTGGCGAACTGGCGCGCCAGGACGGCGTTCTCACGCGTCGCGGCGATCTCCTCGGCCTTGGCCACCGCACCCTTCATGCCCTCGGAGCCCGGCGTGAGGATGAGCTCGGCACCGTAGGCGCGCATCACGGCGCGGCGCTCGACCGACATGGTGTCGGGCATGACGATGACGGCCTTGAAACCGCGGGCCGCCGCGACCATGGACAGCGCGATACCGGTGTTGCCGGACGTGCCCTCGACGATCGTGCCACCGGGCTTGAGGCCGCCCGACGCCACCGCGTCGTCGATGATCGCCGCGCCGATGCGGTCCTTCACGCTCGCGGCCGGGTTGGCGGACTCGAGCTTGGCCAGGACGGTGGCCTGCAGTCCCTCGGTCAGGGAGTTGAGACGGACCAGCGGGGTCTTGCCGATGGTCTCAGAGATGTCGGAGTAGATCTGCGCCATGGTGTGTTCCGTTCTGAAGAATGAACAGGTCTGTCTATTCGCGAGTGTACGCGATAGGTCGAGATGGCACGAGGGTGTGGCCAGGGAATGGTCCCCTGATTGCCACGAGCGCCCGTCGGGCCGATAATCGACTGCGCTCCATTTTCATCGTCGCCCGAAAGGCCGCCTCCGGCATGCGCGAGATCACCGTCCCCGCCCAGCGAAACTTCATACGTTCCGACCTGATCCCGGTGGTGGCGCGAGGGCGCGCCGCCACGGCGCCGCGGGCGGTCCCGTTCGACCATCACGTCGACGGCCGGTGGCGATCCGTCTCCAACGCCGAACTCGTCGAGCGCGTGGACAGGATCGCGGCCGGACTCATCGCGGCCGGCGTCGAGCCCGGGGACAGGGTGGCGCTCATGGCCGGAACCCGCCTCGAATGGGTGCTGGTCGATCTCGCCGTCTGGACCGCCGGAGCCATCACCGTGCCGATCTACCCGTCATCCTCGGCGGGGCAACTCGAATGGATTCTCGCCGATTCCGCGGCGAAGGTTCTCGTGGCCGAGAACGATGAACACGTCGTCGTCGTCGGAGACACGACCGTCCCCGACACCTGCACCCGGATCCTCTACCTCGACGACGGCGGGCTCGAGGCCCTCGAGGCCGACGGCGAGTCCGTCGAGGCCGAGACCCTGGACGCCGCGGTGGCCACTCTCGAGCTCGACACCCCCGCCTCGATCATCTACACCTCCGGCACCACCGGACGGCCCAAAGGTTGCGTGATCACCCACCGCAACCTCCTGTCGGAGTGTCACGCGCTGCTCGACCACCCCATCGGGTCGATGGCGCAGCAGGGCAAGAAGGTCCTGATGTTCCTGCCACTGGCCCACGTGCTCGCCCGCGCCGTGACCTACACGGTCTACCTCGGTGACGCGACCGTCGGCTTCTGGGACGACACCTCCACCATCCTCCCGCGCTTCGCCGATTTCCGGCCGCACATGATTCTCGGGGTCCCCCGCGTCTTCGAGAAGGTGCGCGACGGGATCGCCACGAAGGCCGCCGCCAAGGGCGCGGTTCAGAGGCGGATCTTCGAGCGCGCCGAAGCGGTCGCCATCGAGGACAGCCGTCTGCGCGGCAACGACGGACTGGACGACGCGCGCCGGCCCTCGCTCCTGCACGCCGCCCGGTACAAGGCTCTCGACCTGCTCGTGTACAGGGCCATCCGCGCGGCGCTCGGCGGTCGCTGTGAGTACGCCATTTCCGGCGGAGGCGCCCTGCCTGACCGCATCTCGCACTTCTTCCGCGGAGCCGGCGTGCCCGTCTACGAGGGCTACGGGCTCACCGAGAGCACCGCCGCCGCGACCGTGAACGGCCCCGGTTGCCAGCGCATCGGCACCGTCGGGCGACCCGTGGCCGGGACGAGCGTCCGGATCGCCGACAGTGGTGAGGTGGAACTGGCCGGCGAGCTGATCTTCGACCGCTACTGGAACAACGAGGAGGCGACCGCCGAGGCCGTCCGCGACGGCTGGTTCGCCACCGGTGACCTCGGCTCGCTCGACGCGGACGGCTACCTGACGATCACCGGTCGCGCCAAGGAGATCATCGTCACCGCTGGCGGTAAGAACGTCTCGCCGGGGCAGATCGAGGACGCGATCCGGGCGCATCGACTCGTCGGCCACGCGGTCCTCATCGGTGAGGCCCGTAAGTTCGTCTCCGCGCTGATCACGGTGGACGAGGTCGAGCTCGAGAACTGGGCGGCGGAGAACGATCGCAGCGGCCGGCCGGTCGAGGACCTGGTCACCGACCCCGCGCTGCGCGCCGAGATCCAGGCCGCCGTTGACGATGCCAATCGGCAGGTCTCGCACGCCGAGGGCGTCAAGAAGTTCGTCGTACTGCCCCGCGACTTCACTGAGGACTCGGGCGAGTTGACGGCGACCCTCAAGGTCAAGCGGCACGTGGTCGCGGAGCACTACGCCGGGCAGATCGAGGGCATGTACGCCTGATCGGGCGGATGTGGGAGCGCCCGGACCCCGTCCGGGCCCGGGCGCTCTCGCGATCGGTGGATCAGGCGTCGGTGTACAGCGACTCGATCTCGCTGCCGAAGCGGTCGTGCACGATGTTGCGCTTGAGCTTGAGCGTCGGGGTGAGCTCGCCGCTCTCCACCGTGAACTCGGCTGCGAGGATCTTGAATTTGCGGATGGACTCCGCGCGGGAGACCGACTTGTTGGCCCGGTCCACGGCGTCCTGGATCGCGCCCACCAGGTCGCCGTCCCGGAGCAGGTCCTCCACCTCGCCGGTCTTGCCGTGCTTGTCGCGCCACGCCGGGAAAGTCTCCTGGTCGATGGTGACCAGCGCGGCGATGTAGTTGCGGTTGTCGCCCACGACGACGGCCTGGCTGATCAGGGGGTCGGACGAGAGCAGGTCCTCGATCTGCGAAGGCGAGACGTTCTTGCCGCCGGCAGTGACGATAAGGTCCTTCTTGCGGCCCGTGATGGACAGGTAGCCGTCGGAGTCCAGCTCGCCGATGTCACCGGTGTGGTACCACTCGCCGGTCCAGGAGTCCTCGTTGGCCTGCGGATTCTGCCAGTAGCCCTTGAACAGGGTCTTGGCCTTCGCCAGGACCTCGCCGTCATCGGCGATCTGGATGGTCACACCCGGGATCGGGCGACCGACGGTGCCGATCTTGGCCCGGTTGGTCGGGTTGACGGTGAGCACGCCCGAGGACTCGGTCAGGCCGTAGCCCTCGAGGAGGTCGAAGCCCGCACCCCGGTAGAAGTGGCCCAGGCGGGCGCCCAGGGGGCCGCCACCGGAGATGATGCGGTTGCACTCGCCGCCGAGGGCGTCGTGCAGCTTGGAGTAGACGAGCTTGGAGAAGAGCTTCTGCTTGAGCGCCAGGCCGGCGGACGGCTTGCCCCCGCCCTCGATGGCCTTGGAGTAGTCGATGGCGGTCTGCACGGCGGCCTTGAAGATCTTTGCCTTGGCGCCACCGGCGGCCTCGGCCTTGCCCGCGGCGGAGTTGTACACCTTCTCCAGCACGCGCGGCACCGACACGAGGAACGTCGGGTGGATCTCCGCCAGCCGCTCGACGACCTTGGTCGTGTCGGGCTCGTGGGCCACGGCGACGCGCTTGTAGAAGCACGCCACCTCCAGGATGCGGGCCAGGACGTGGGCCAGCGGCAGGAAGATCAGGGTGCGGCTGTTGGGTACGAACGCGTCCTGGAGCTGCTCCTCCACGGCCACCACGACGCCGCCGAACCCGCCGTGCAGGATCTCGCAGCCCTTGGGGTTGCCGGTCGTGCCGGAGGTGTAGATGATCGCGCAGGGGTCCTCGTGACCCATCGCCAGCGAGGCCTGCTCGAGTTCCTCGTCGGAGACGGCCGCGCCGGCCTCGGTGAGCTGGGCGACGAGATCGTTCTCGATGACGAGGATGTCGCCCTGCCACTCGGTCTCCGCGGTGAGCACCTCGCGCAGGTCGAGGTCCTCGACCACTGCGACGGTCGCCCCGGAGTCCGTCAGGATCCAGTTGCACTGCGCCGACGACGAGGTCTCGTAGATCGGCACCGTCACCGCGCCCACGGACCAGGCCGCCCAGGCGATCAGCGACCACTCGTAGCGGGTGTGGCTCATGATCGCGAGGCGATCGCCCGGCTTGACGCCACGGGCGATGAAGCCCTTGGCCACGCCCTTGACCTCCTCCAGGTACTGGGCGCAGGTGACCTCTTTCCAGTCGCTACCGACGCGGCGCAGCACTGCGACGTCGTTCGGGGCCTCCTCCGCGTTCTTGAACACCAGTCTGGCCAGGTTCGGAACGGGAAAGGGCTTCGAGGCGGGAGGGGTGGCGAACTCGGTCGTCATCGCGATCCTTAGGTCATGTGTGGCCTGTATCACTGTCAAGTGTAGAGGGTTGCTCGCCATCCGTGTTCAGCACGGTCTATTTAGATCCGTTCATGAGGGGCGCGTCAGGTTCGTGATCCTCGTTACTGTGATATGGGTTACACTAGCGTCATGTTCGGGGGTACGGGACCCGCGGCGAGCCTGCTGGTGGCCGAGTCGTGGGAGCGCAGCAGGCACCGGGGGATCGACCCCACGGTGGTCGCGCCGTCGGTCGAACTGGAGGGTCCGGACCTCTCCCGCCACGTGGCGCAGCACCGGATGGCGTCGGTCCTCCCGGTGGTCGAGTCCGTCCTCGTCCCGGGGGTGGTCTCCAGCGGGCACATCGTCGCTGTCGCGGACGAGCGGGGACGACTGCTGCGGGTGATCGGTGACCGCGGGGTCAGGTCCCGCGCGGAGTCCATGGCGTTCATCCCCGGCGCGGTCTGGACGGACGAGGCGGTCGGGGCCAACGCGCCGGGGCTCGCGCTGAGGCACGACACCGAGGTGCGGGTCCGCGGATCCGAGCACTATCTTGAGATGGCCCACGAATGGAGTTGTGCGGCGGCACCGGTCCACGACCCCGCCACGGGTGAACTGATCGGGCTCATCGACGTCACCGGCCCGAGCAGCGCCACCTCGGACCAGATGCTCGCGCTGATACGGGCGACGGTGATGCTCGCCGAGGGCGAGCTGCGCACGGCCGCCGGCCTCGTCGTCCCCCGGCGAGGCGGGGTCGACCACCCCCTCGGAGGGCGTGTGAGGCTGCGGGTGCTCGGTGCGGGGGCCGGCGTCCTCGACGGGGACGGCCCGGGAGGCGCGGGGCGTGCCCTGACCGGCAGGCATGCCGAGATCTGTGTCCTGCTCGACGCGAATCCGGAGGGGTTGACGGGAGGGGCGCTCGCGGAACTGCTCGCCGACGACAGACTCGACGAGGTCAGCGTCCGCGCCGAGGTCTCCCGCCTCCGGCGGGTGTTCGGGCCGGATGTGGTGGCCTCGAGGCCCTACCGCCTGGCCCCGGGCGCTCTGGTCACCGACGTCCGAGAGGTCACGGACGCACTCGATTCCGGGGACGTGATGAAGGCGGTGGCCTCCTATCCGGGACCTATCCTGCCGGCCTCGGACGCTCCCGGGGTGGCCGACCTGCGGCTCGAGCTCCACTCGATGGTGCGGGCCGCGGTCCTGTCCGCTGATCGGCTCCCCGTCCTCAGGGCCTGGGTCGCCGGCGCCGGGCGGGAGGACCTCGCCGCGTGGCGGAGCCTGGCCCGGTCCCGGTACGCGGACGCCTCCACCGTCGCGGCGGCCGAGGCGCGGTGTCGCGTCCTCGATCAGCGCTTCGGGGCGTGAGGGGCGCGGGGATCGCGACGGCGACGGTGGCCTGAATGTCGGGGACGAATCGGCCCGGGCCCGTCCGTTCGGGTAGGTGCGGCGGTGCCATCCGGGTTGTCCGTGTGTGCCGGGTGGACAGAACACCGCAGTAGCTGTTCCGGACAGGGCGGCCGCCGGGCAAGAGTGATCGGTGTCACATTCACCGCCCCGCCGAAGGTGGGGGTCGCTCGAGCAGGAGGCGCACGATGGCGATCGAACTGAATCAGATCTGGGACATGCCGATCAAGGAGTTCCACCCTCTCCCCAAGGCTCTGCTGGGTGTCGGAGCACACGACATCCTCGGCGTGGAGGCCAAGAAGCTGGGGATGACCCGGGTTCTCATCATGACCACCGGACTACGCGGGTCGGGGATCATCGAGGAGCTCAAGGGCAAGATCGAGTATCAGGGGCTCGACGTCGTGGTCTTCGACAAGGTCGAGTCCAACCCGAAGGACTACAACGTCATGGACGCCGCGGCCCTCTACAACTCGGAGAAGTGCGACGGCATCATCTCGGTGGGCGGTGGCTCCAGCCACGACGCCGCCAAGGGCGCGCGCGTGGTGATCGCCCACGACGGCCGCGACATCAACGAGTTCCAGGGCTTCTCCAAGTCCACCAACTTCGAGAACCCGCCGCACATCGCGGTGTCCACCACTGCGGGGACCGGTGCGGAGACCTCGTGGGCCTACGTGATCACCGACACCTCGGACATGGACCACCCGCACAAGTGGGTCGCGTTCGACGACGCCAGCCTGGTCTCGCTGGCGATGGACGACCCGCTCCTCTACTACTCCTGCCCCCAGCACTTCACCGCCTACTGCGGCTTCGACGTCCTCGCGCACTGTTCGGAGCCGTACGTCTCGCGGCTCGACTTCGCCCCGTCGCTGGGCAATGCGTTGTACGCGACCAAACTCGTGGCGGACAACCTCACGACGGCCGTGTACGACCCCCGCAACCTCGAGGCGCGGACCGGGATGATGAACGCGCAGTACATCGCGACGCAGGCGTTCAACTCGGGCGGCCTGGGCATGATCCACTCGATGTCCCACGCGATCAGCGCCTACTACGACACGCACCACGGTCTGAACAACGCGATCGCCCTGCCCCGGGTGTGGGAGTACAACCTGCCGTCCCGCTACCAGCGCTACGCCGAACTCGCGCCGCAGATGGGCGTGGACACCCGCAACATGACGACCGTCCAGGCCGCCGACGCCGCGGTGGAGGCCGCCATCCGGTTGTCCAAGGACGTCGGTATCCCCGACAACTTCAGTCAGATCACGCCCGGGCTGTACGAGAAGAACCAGATGGACACGGGCAAGTACAAGGGCAAGGGCGACAGGATCGATACCTCGGCGGAGAACATCCGCAGGATCGCCGAACACATGATGGGGGACGCGTGCACCCCGGGTAACCCGCGTGAGTCCACGGTCGAGTCACTGATCCCGATGGTCGAACACGCGATGACCGGTTCGTACTGACCGTCTCGCACCGGCAGGTCGCACTAACCCCACCAGGTCCTCCCCGGGGGCGGGCGAGCGGATCCGTCCCGCGCGCCCCCCGGGGGGACACCACCATCCAGAACACGGGAAGGGCCCGACCATGGACGTCATCGACGATCGCCCCGACGAGGTGGGTCCCGCGGACGCGGTGATCGACGTGGAGGTCCTGCAGGAGGCGCTCCGCGGGACGGGCTACATCATCGACCGGGAACTCGCGACGGTCGTGCACCTGGCGACGGTCCTCGACAGGCCGCTGCTGCTGGAGGGGCCGGCCGGTGTGGGCAAGACCGAGCTGGCCAAGTCGCTCGCCTCCGCGTTCGGTCGGCGGCTAGTCCGGCTGCAGTGCTACGAGGGACTCGACGACGCCCGGGCACTGTACGAGTGGGACTACGCCAAGCAGTTGCTCCACGTCCAGATGCTCCGGGATCGGATCACGGTGGAACTGCAGGTGCACGAGGATCTCGCCGCCGCCTCTGCCGCGCTGGCGGAGATGGAGGTGGGGATCCACGGTGAGGACTTCCTGGTCACTCGGCCGCTGCTCGAGGCGATCATGTCCGAGGACCCGGTGGTCCTGCTCATCGACGAGATCGACCGGACGGAGGAGTCGCTCGAGGCGATGCTGCTCGAGGTGCTCGCGGAGAAACAGGTGACGATCCCGGAGCTCGGCACCTACCGCGCACGCACCACCCCCTGGGTGATCCTCACCTCGAACGACACCCGGGAGCTGTCGAGTGCGCTCAAGCGCCGGTGCCTGCACTTCCACGTGGACTTCCCGGACGCCGCACGGGAGACGGAGATCGTCCGATCCCGCGCACCGGAGGTTCCGGAGACCGTGGCGGCCGATGTGGTGGAGAAGGCGCGGCGACTGCGCGAGATGCCGCTGCGCAAGCCTCCGTCGATCTCCGAGGTGGTGGACGCGGCCCGCGCCGCGTCGGTGTGGGGAGGAGACGGTCCGGAGCTCGGCTGGGTCCTGTCCGCCGCCCTTCTGAAGTACCGGTCCGACGACGATGTCGCCCGCGGCGTGCTCGGCGGTGGGGGCGCCCCCGGAGAGGAGCCGGCAGGGAACGGGCGGGACATGAGGGCGGCCGCCGATGCGACCGGGGCGTCGACCTCCGCCGCGTTCGGGGCCGGTCGGGCCCGCAGCGGGGCCGGGCGCGGGACCGGACGGCGATGACGACCGGGACGGCGTCCCGCCTCTCGCCCTCGGATGTCCTTGACATCGCCTCCGTGGCGTTCGGCCGACTCCTCAGGGAGCGCGAGGTGGCGGTCTCCCCGGCCGAGGTGGTGGAGCTGCGGACAGTCCTCGCGATGGTCGGGACGTCCCGGCCCGAGGCCCTGCGGGCGGCGCTCCGTGCGGTGACGGTCAAGTACCAGCGGGAGAACCGGGGATTCGACGCGGTGTTCGACCGCTTCTTCCTGGGCGTGCTGACCACCCGTACCGAGGACGCCGGAGGGGCCCACGGCGGCGCCCCGCAGGTGGGCGGACTGCCCGACGAACTGGAGCTGGACACGGACGAGTCCTCGCCCTCCACCCCGTCGGACCTGGACCCGGCCGAGATCGGGGATCTGGTCGAGGGAGACGAGACGAGCCGGCGGAACGAGGACATGCACTACGACGACTCAGACTTCTCGACCGCGACCGGGGAGGAGGAGTTCGCGGTCCAGGAGGGGGCGGAGCGGTGGCAGTCCTCGGTCACCTACGAGATCGAGGTGGACCGCGCGTCATCGGACCATGTCGGCGAGATGGGGTCCTCCGCGATCTCGGTGTCCGGTGAGGAGTCGTTGGAATGGGCGGACGCGCTCGACGTCCTGCGGACCCTCGACGGCTACGACGCCCGTCAAGTGTATGCGGCGCACGGTGACGACGGCGGGGATCTGAGAGGCGAGCAGGCGGGGATGTTCGTCGACGCGGTGGTCGCGTTCCTGAAGAGCCTCCCGGAGGACGCCACCGACGGACGTGTCGACGACGACGAGGTCCGCGGTGGCCGGGAGGTGACCGACAGCGCCGACCTCGAACGCGCGTCTCACGAGGTGATGCGCCGCATCCGTGGCGCCCCCCGCCGACGATCGCGACCGTTCGCCCGCGGACTGCTCGATTCTCGCTCCACGTTGCGTCGGGCGTGGGGGACGGACGGCGAGGCGTTCACCATCATGAACCGGACCCGCGTCCCCGGTCCGCTCAAGCTGCTGATCCTGGTCGACGTGTCGCTCTCGGTCCGGCCCGTCACCGGCTTCGTCCTGCGGCTGGCCCAGAGCCTGCACCAGAAGGTCAACCGGTGTTCGGTCGTCGCCTTTGTCGACCGACCCGTCGACGTGACGGACCACCTCCTGTCGTCGTCCGGCGAGAACGCGCTGGCGACCGTCCTGTCCGCACCCGGACTGGATCTCGAGGCGAGCAGCGACTACGGCCGGATGTTCGCCGAGCTGCTCGACCGCCACGGCGACCTGATCGACGCCCGGACCTCGGTCCTCATCGTGGGTGACGGGCGGAGCAACGGGCTCGATCCGCGGGAGGACCTGGTGGGCCGCATCAGCAGGCGGGCCCACCGGATGGCGTGGATCACCCCGGAGGCCCGGAGGTACTGGAACCGGCCCACGTGCGGACTGAGCGCGTATGCGCGATACCTGGACGGGGTGGTGACCGCGCGTGACCCCGCGGAACTGTCCGAACGGGCAGGTCTGCTGGGAAGCTCGCTCGCCTGAGATGCCCCGGGCCTATCGTGAGGTCATGTCGTCGGAAGGCCGGGTGGCGAAGTTCCACGCGCCGGAGATCCTCTTCGGCTTTGGAGCCCTGCCCGAGGCCGCGACCGCCGCCATGGGGCTGGGCGCACGTCGCCCCCTCGTCGTCACCGATCCGTGGCTCGAACTCACCCCGTGGCCGGGCACGGTCGTCGAGGGGCTGAGGGCACAGGGTGCCGAGCCGGTCGTGTGGTCCGACGTCCGCCCCAACCCGCGCGCGTCCCAGATCCTCGAGGGCGCGCAGACCTATCACTCCTCGGGGTGCGACGTGATCGTGGCGGTGGGCGGCGGCTCGGTGATCGACGCCGCCAAGGGGGTCGCGCTCGTCGTCTCCAACGGCGGGCACGTCCTCGAGTACGAGGGGGTCGACCGTGTCCGGCTGCCGCTGCCCCCGGTGGTGGCCGTGCCGACGACGGCGGGCAGTGGAGCCGACGTCTCGCAGTTCTGCGTGGTCAACGACTCGGACCGCCGGACCAAGGTGACCATCGTGAGTCGGTCGCTGGTGCCGGACGTGACGGTCATCGACCCGAGTGCCCATGCGACCGTCCCCGAGGACGTGGGGGCGGCGACCGCGATCGACGTGCTCTCGCACGGGGTGGAGGCGTACTTCTCGCGCGCGGCGGGCCCGCTGACGGACTCCCACGCCCTGCGGTCCGTGGAGCTGTGCGCGCGGTCGCTCGACAGGCTCGCGGCCGGCGAGCGGCTCAGTCACGTGCAGCTGGAGGACATGGCGCTGGCGTCGCTCGAGGCGGGGATGGCGTTCAGCAACGCCGTGCTGGGGGCGGTCCACGCGATGAGCCACCCGGTGGGCGGGCGGTACGACTCGTCCCACGGCCAGATCAACGGGGTCCTGCTGTCCCATGTCGTCCGACACAACGGGGTGGTGATGCCTCCGGACCGCATGGCCGACCTGGCGCGCGCGGCCGGCGTCACGGTCGGTTCCCGGGGCGGTCAGGTGACGGACCGGGTCGCGGACCGCTTCCGGGACCTCTCCGCGTCGGTCGGGATCCCGTCGGGACTCTCGCTCCTGGGAGTCCGGGGCGAGGACATCCCCACGTTGGCCGCGCACGCGCTCGACGATCTCTGCATGGCCACGAATCCGCGTCCCGTCACCCTCGAGGACGTCGAACGACTCTATCGGGAGGCGTCATGACCGAGGGGCCCACGGACCTGGACTCCCTCCTCGGCCTGCGGTCGGTCAAAAGGAGTTTCTTCGACCAGTACCGTGCGGCCGAATCGCGGTTGCGACGGTCCATGCACGCACTCGATCGCGTCTCCGGGGCGCTGGTGCGGACCGCCGAGGGGCCCGAGGAGTTGATGCTGTCCGTCCTCAGGGTCGCGTACGACCAGCTCGACGCCCAGTGGGCGCTGGTGGCCCTCCGGGACGGTCAGCTCCCGTCCGTCGAACCACGGCACGTCCTCGTGGACCCCGAGGGGCGCTTCGTGGCGTTCGAGGGGCGGGATCTCGCGCCTGTGCCGGACGGTCTGCCCAAGGGCGTGGTCAACGTCCTGCTCGCGGTGCTCCGGGGCGGCCGCTCCGCCGAGGTGGCCGAGGCCGGCGGCCCCGACGCGGTGACCGTGCCGCTGGTCCTGCACGGCGGGGTGATCGGCGGGCTGGCGTCGTGGCGCCACCCCGGGAGACCGGCCGATGACATCGACACCGTGGTCCTGCGGATCCTCGCCGCGCAGGCGGCCGTGGCCCTGCACAACTCCGTCCTGTTCCGGGACAAGGAGACGCTGCTCGCCCAGGCGGAGGAGGCGTACGAGGAGGCCCGGGGGCACGTGGTGGAGCTGTCCCGGCGGAACTCCGAACTCGAGATCGCCCACCGGGAGCTCGACGCCGCGCATCGCCAGCGGATCCTCGACGTGGAACGGTCGCGGATGGCCCGGGAACTCCACGACAGCGTGTCCCAGCTCGTCCTCGGCGCGGGGATGCATCTCCAACTCGGCCTCGACGCGGTGGGACGGGCCGAGCAGCAGCGGCCGCTGCTCGAGAAGGCGGTGCACCTGACCGACCAGGCCGTCGAACAGTTGCGGTCCGTGATCTACGCCCTCCGCACGATCGACGACGGTGACGGGAGCCTGAGTCGGCTGATCGAGGATCTCTGTCGTCTCCACGTCCCGTCGAGCATGTCCAACGAGGTCAGGGTCCTCGGCAGCGAGTTCCCCACGACCCACGAGATCGAGCACGAGTTGCTCCGGATCGCCGGTGAGGCGCTCGCGAACGCCGCGAGACACTCGCGGGGGGACGGCGTGGTGGTGACCCTGGACTTCAGTGACGAGGCCGTGGGCCTGACCGTGGAGGACGACGGCGAGGGCCGGCCGGAGGACCTGCGCCACCTGCTCGAAGCGGCCCGGACCGGGTCCCCCGACGAGCGCCACGGGCTGGTCAACATGAGGGAGAGGGCGGAACTGGTGGGGGGCGTGATGAGCATCGCGGAGTCCGAGCTGGGCGGGGTGGCGATCACGGTGGTGGCGCCCCGCGTCGACGGTGCGGACCGGCGGCCGGTCCGATGACCCCGTCGGCGGCCGGCCCCATGACCCCACCGGCGACGATCCGCACCGTCCTGGTGGACGATCACTCGGTCCTCCGAGAAGGGCTGCGGCTGATGCTGCAGCGGGAACCCGATATCGAGGTGGTCGGGGAGGCGTCGACCGCGGACTCGGCGCTGGAGGTCATCACCTCGACCCGCCCGGACGTCGCGGTGATCGACCTCAAACTAGGGAGCGGCTCGGAACTCGACGGGCTGCGGGTCTGTGCAGCGGTCCGGGACCTGTTCCCCGGCGTCGCCCCGCTGGTGCTCACCACCTTCCTCGACAAGGCGATAGTCGTGCGTGCGGTCCGGGCCGGAGCACGTGGGTACGTGGTCAAGAACGTGGATGTCACCGAGCTGGTGACCGCCGTCCGGTCGGTGTCGGCGGGGCAGAGCGCCTTCGACACCCGGACCGCGTCGATGGTGCTCGACGCTCTCAAGGGCGGGGGCTCGGCGTCCGAGGCCCTGTCGGCCCGGGAGATCGAGGTCCTGACGCTGCTGGCGGAGGGGATGTCGAACAAGGAGATCGGTCAGGCCCTGTTCATCTCGGCCACCACCGCCAAGTTCCACATCAGCAACATCCTGCGCAAACTCAAGGTCTCCCGGCGTGCCGAGGCGGTGTACGTGGCCAGTCGGCAGGGGTTGCTCTGACCGGCGACGGGCGGGGGTGTGAGGCGAGCGGGGCTGGAGAAGAGCGGGTGGCGGGAGGGCTCACGTGTCCACCACGAGCCATCCCCCGTGGTGTTCGTCGACCTTCGTCCGGATACCGGCCGACCGGCCGTGTCCGACCGTCGCGATCCGGGCGGCCAGGCTCGTCAGTGTGGGGATGTCGAAGGTCCGGACATGCCCGTACTGTGCCACCGCCACCGCCTCGAAGGGGACGGCGATCACCAGGCGGCGTCGCGCCAGACGGAGGGCTTCGCGGACCACGTCCCAGCCGGCGTCCTCGTCGAGGTGCTCGAGGACGTGGACGAGGTAGACGGTGTCCGCGGTGTCCGTCGCCAAGGGGGTCGTCCGCGCGTCGAGACAGACGGGGGTCGGCAGGATGTCACCGGCCGGTGCGCAGGTCCGGAGCAGCCTGAGGACGGTGGGGTCCAGATCTGCCGCGATGGTCCCGGCCCCCTCCCGTGAGAGCCGCAGGGACAGGAACCCGAAGCAACACCCGATCTCCAGCGCCGAGTCGCCGACCAACTCCGCCACCGCCCGGTCGTGGACCGGGGAGAACGGACAGTGGCCGTTTGTCAGTGCTGCGATCGAGGACCGGTAGTAGTCGGACCAGCACTCCTGCCAGCTCCCGTCCCGGGAGGTCACGAGCGCGGTCACGGCCCGGTGGAACTCGTCCACGGTGTGGAGGACCCCGGTGTCGAGCAGGTCGCGGGACATGGCCGGGATCACCGCCTCGCTCACCTCGTCGTGGCTGAGGTCGTGCCCGATCCGTACCCGATGGGCGTCGGCCACGACGGTGAACGCCCCGAAGCGTCGGCCCGGTCCGCCCCGGATCGCGGAAATCTCTCGGGTCGCCCCGGGTCTCGCGGTGGTCTCCATGGGGGCTGACGGTAGGGCGGTCGGGACGTCCGCGGCGAGGGGATGCGGTGGATTCCGGCAGGTCGAACGGGTGGGGGCCTGTCCGGTCGGGCAGTGCCCGCACGGAGTCGGACGGAATCGTCCGTCGTGCAACGTTGCTGCAACCCTGCCGCAATTAGTGTCCTACATCACAGCGACGGCCACGGGGGTCGCGCGGAGGAGAAGGAGGGGCACGATGCCCGTTTTCGCACAGCCCGGCGCCGATGGTTCGGTGATGTCCTACGAGAGCCGCTACGAGCACTACATCGGCGGCGAGTGGGTGGCACCCGTCAAGGGCGAGTATTTCGAGAACGTCACCCCGATCACCGGTCAGGTCTTCTGCGAGGTCGGCCGCGGCACCTCCGAGGATATCGAGGCGGCCCTGGACGCCGCGTGGGCCGCCGCCCCGGCCTGGAACGCCACCTCCGCCGCCGAGCGCTCGCTGGTCCTGCTCCGGATCGCCGACCGCATGGAGGAGAACCTCGAGGCCATCGCCCTGGCCGAATCGTGGGACAACGGCAAGCCGATCCGCGAGTGTCTGGCGGCCGACATCCCGCTGGCGATCGATCACTTCCGCTACTTCGCCGGGTGTATCCGCGCGCAGGAGGGCGGGATCTCGCAGATCGACGAGGACACGGTGGCGTACCACTTCCACGAGCCGCTCGGCGTGGTCGGCCAGATCATCCCGTGGAACTTCCCGATCCTGATGGCGGTGTGGAAGCTCGCCCCGGCACTGGCCGCGGGCAACTGCGTGGTGCTCAAGCCGGCCGAGCAGACCCCGGCGTCGATCCTGTTCCTGCTGTCGGTGATCGGTGACCTCATCCCGCCCGGCGTGCTCAACGTGGTCAACGGCTTCGGCACCGAGGCGGGCAAGCCCCTGGCCTCCAACCCGAGGATCCGCAAGGTCGCCTTCACCGGCGAGACCACCACCGGGCGCCTGATCATGCAGTACGCCTCGGAGAACCTCATCCCGGTGACACTCGAGTTGGGCGGCAAGAGCCCCAACATCTTCTTCGAGGACGTCATGGACGCCGACGACGATTTCCGTCAGGCCGCGCTCGAGGGCTTCGCGATGTTCGGCCTCAACCAGGGCGAGGTGTGCACCTGCCCCTCGCGCGCGCTGGTCCAGAGGTCGGTCTTCGACGAGTTCTCCGAGCTCGCGATCGAGCGCACCAACAAGATCACCCAGGGCAACCCCCTGGACACCGACACCATGCTCGGTGCTCAGGCCTCCAACGACCAGCTGGAGAAGATCCTGTCCTACATCGACATCGGCAAGCAGGAGGGCGCGGACGTGCTCACCGGTGGCGGGCGGGCGGAACTCGGCGGCGACCTCGCGGGCGGCTTCTACGTGCAGCCCACGGTGTTCCGCGGCCACAACAAGATGCGGCTGTTCCAGGAGGAGATCTTCGGTCCGGTGCTCAGCTTGAGCTCGTTCACCGACTTCGACGACGCCATGACCATCGCCAACGACACCCTCTACGGACTCGGTGCCGGCGTGTGGTCGCGCAACGGCACCACCGCCTACCGGGCCGGCCGCACCATCCAGGCCGGCCGCGTGTGGACCAACACCTACCACCAGTACCCGGCGCACGCGGCGTTCGGCGGCTACAAGCAGTCCGGCATCGGCCGCGAGAACCACCGCATGATGCTCGACCACTACCAGCAGACCAAGTGCCTGCTCGTGAGCTACTCGGGCAAGCCGCAGGGCTTCTTCTGATGGACGACGTGTGCGGGCTGCCCTCGGGCGGGAGCGTGCGCATCGCCGCGCGGGCGCTCCCGCCGGAGGGCGCGCCCGCCGACCTGCCGCCGCGCCTCGTGGCGACCGAGCCGGCCGTCGAACTCATCCGCGAGCTCGTCGGCCGGCACGGCCCGGTGATGTTCCACCAGTCCGGCGGGTGCTGCGACGGCTCGGCGCCCATGTGCTACCCCGACGGCGAGTTCCGTGTGGGGCAGCGCGACGTGTTGGTGGGGGAGCTGGACCTGGCCCCCGGGGTCCGCGTGTGGATCTCGGGCTCCCAGTTCGAGACGTGGAAACACACGCAGTTGGTGCTGGACGCGATCCCGGGACGCGGCTCGGGGTTCAGCCTCGAGAACCCCACCGGCAAGCGGTTCCTGTCCAGGGCCCGAACGTTCGACACCGCCGAGCTCGCCGCACTCGAGGAGTTCCCGCCGAGGCTGGGCTCGGAGCTGGAGGAGTAACCCGATCCGGCGCGGATCAGCGGGGTTTCGGCGGTAGAGTCCGACCATGGACACGGATCGCACGGCCTCCGCTGACCCCCTCGACGCCCCCGTCGGGTTCCTCACCCCCGAGCTGCGGGCTGACCTGCTGAGACGCTGGAACGAGCCACAGCGGCGGTACCACAACGAGACGCACCTGCGGGCCGTGCTCCGGGCCGTGGACGCGCTCGAGGCGGACGGGGAGACCTTCGACGCCACGGCGGTCCGGCTGGCCGCGTGGCTGCACGCCGCGGTGTTCGACCCCGCGGGCGCGGAGAACAACGAGAAGTCGGCGGCGCTGGCCGAGGAACTGCTCGACCCGGCCGCGCCCGTCGAGGAGGTCGCGCGCCTCGTCCGCCTCATGGGCGGGCACCGGATCGAGCCCGGAGACCTCGACGGGGCCGTCCTCTCGGACGCCGATCTGGCCGTGCTGGGTGCCGACCCGGAGACCTACGATACCTACGCCGCGGACGTGCGGCACGAGTTCGCCCACGTCCCGGGCGAGAGGTTCGTCGCCGGGCGGATCGCCGCGCTCGAGGGACTGCTCGAGCGCAGGTCCGTGTTCCTCACCCGCGCGGGTCGCGACATGTGGGAGAAGCAAGCCCACGCCAACCTCAACCGCGAGCTGGGCCTGCTGCGCGCGGGGGCCGCCGGGGGCGACTAGTCCGGTTCGACGCCCGGCGGGGTGATCGCCGCGGTGTGCTCGGCGACGCCGGCGGCGACCATGATCTCGGTGACGGCCCGCGCGTCGTCCGGTCCGGGCAGCCCCCAGCCGTCCCCGTAGCCGTAGATCTCGGCGAGCGTGTGCGAGTCCCGGGTGCCGCGGGCGAGTTCGACGTCGGTGGGCCCGATCAGGCCGGGGTGGGGGACGCCGACGGCGCCGGCGACCTTGACGAGCTCGCGGCGTAGCGACCGGATGTAGTTGGAGCAGCGTTCGGCCATCGCGGTGGGCTCCACCCCGCGCACCAGCCACGGGTTCTGGGTGGCGACACCGGTGGGGCAGCCGCCGGTGTGGCACTTCTGCGCCTGGATGCACCCCACCGACAGCATGGCCTCCCGCGCGACGTTGATCATGTCCACGCCCAGTGCGAGCGCGACCACGGCGTTCTCCGGGATGCCGAGCTTGCCGGCGCCGATGAACACGACGTCATCGGTGAGTCCCGCCTCGGCGAAGATCGAGTACACGCGCGGGAAGCCGAGGCGGAAGGGCAGGGACACCGCGTCGGTGAACACGAGCGGACCGGCGCCGGTGCCGCCCTCCCCGCCGTCGATCGTGATGAAGTCGACGCCGCGGTCGCGCGGGACCATCGCGGTGGCGAGTTCCTCCCAGAAGGTCATGTCGCCGATGGCCGACTTGATGCCGACGGGCAGGCCGGTGCGGTCGGCGATGTCCTCGATGAGGTCGAGCATCGAGTCGACGTCGCTGAACGCGGTGTGCCGGGAGGGGCTCGCGCAGTCCTCGCCCATCGGGATCCCGCGGATCGCGGCGATCTCCTCGCTGATCTTGGCCGCGGGGAGGAGTCCGCCCAGGCCGGGTTTGGCGCCCTGGGAGAGCTTGATCTCGATCGCCCGGATCGGGTGCTTCTCGGTGAGCGCGACCAGCTTGTCGATGTCGAACCGTCCCCGGTCGTCGCGGACCCCGAAGTAGGCGGTGCCGATCTGGAAGATGAGGTCCGCGCCGTTCTGGTGGTAGGGGCTCAGGCCGCCCTCACCCGTGTTGTGGAGGGCTCCCGAGAGGGCGGCACCCCGACCCAGGGCCTCGACCGCGGGCGCGGAGAGCGAGCCGTAGCTCATCGCCGAGATGTTGACCAAAGAGTCCGGCCGGAACGCGCGGGCCCGGCCGCGGGCGGCGCCGAGCACCTTGGCGGGCGGGAGCGGGAGCTGCTGTCCGGAATGGGGGAGCGCGGACAGGGTGACGTCACTGAAGGTGCGCTGTTTGATGATCGGGTAGCCCTCGAGGAACTCGATATCGTTGTCCGTACCGAACCCGAACGTGGTTCCCCGGGACTCGGCGGACTCGTAGATCCAGTCGCGCTGATCCCGGGTGAACGGCCGTTCCTCGTCGTTGCTGGCGACGATGTACTGCCGCAGCTCGGGTCCGATGGCGGTCAGCGCCATGCGGGCGTGTCCGAGGACGGGGAACGTCCGCAGGATCGGGAACCTGGTCTGCCGCAGGTCCGTGGCCGCGACCGCGGCCAGGGCGGCCAGGGGCGCGCCGAGGAGCCATCTGCGCATGTCGACCTCCAGTCGGGGGCGGGGACGGTTCCATCATGGACCACACCGCCGGGCGGGGCCGCGTGGTTCGATGAGACCACCCCAACCGCGACGGAGGAGTTCTCATGGGCCGCACCCGTGCCGACCGGGACCGACTGTGGGCGGCGATCCACGTGGAACGCGCGGCCTTGGCCGACGAGCTGGGGGCATTGCGCGACGCGGAGTGGCGCACCGGGTCGCTGTGCACCCGGTGGAGCGTGGAGGAGGTCCTCGCCCATCTGACGGCGGTCGCCCGGACGGGCCGGGTCCGGTGGGTCCGCAGCATCGTGGGTGCGGGGTTCGACACCGACCGGCACAACCGGCGCAGGATGCGGGAGCAGCTCCGCGACAGCCCCGGCAGGACGCTGGAGAACTTCGTCGACTCGTCGTCGCTCCGCGTGTCACCCTTCGGGGACCCCGCGGCGTGGCTCGGCGAGACGATCGTGCACGCGGAGGACATCCGCCGGCCCCTCGGCCTGACCCGCGCCTACCCCGTCGATCCCCTGACCGGGGTCGCGCGGTTCTATGCGTCGCAGGACTTCGCGGTGAACAGTGCGAGGCTCGTGAAGGGACTGCGCCTACGGGCGACCGACGGGCCGTTCGAGGCCGGCGCAGGTCCGGAGGTGGAGGGGCCGACGCTGGCGCTGGTGATGGCCATGGCGGGCCGGCCGGTGTTCCTCGACGAGCTGTCCGGCGGGGGAGTGGACGAACTGCGCCGGCGTATCGGCTGACCGCACCGCTGGTGACAACGCCGCCTCAGGGCAGGATGCGGGAGACGACCTCGGCGGCGACCTCCTCGAGCAGCGGGCCCGCGTTGGCGATGGAACGGGCCAGGTCGGGTTCCCGTTCGGTGAGTGCGGCCGCCGCCGCGAACCCGGCCTCGGCGACCCGGTCGGCCCCCAGATCCAGGCGGCCACACACCGCGACCACCGGGACGGCGTGGGACCGGCACAGGGCCGCCACTCCCATCGGGGTCTTGCCGTGCATGGTCTGGTCGTCGAGTCGGCCCTCGCCCGTGATCACCAGGTCGGCGGCGGACAGGACGTCCTCGAGACCGGTGAGGGTGCCGAGCACCTCGAACCCCGGGTCGAGGGAGGCGCCGAGCAGCTCACGGGCGATGAAGCCGACCCCGCCGGCGGCGCCGGAGCCGGGCGCATCCGGGTCGACGTCGAGTCCCTGTGCGCGCAGGACCCGCACCAGGCGGGTCAGGCCGGCCTCGAGCTCGTCGAGTTGCTCCGGGGTCGCGCCCTTCTGCGGGCCGTAGACGCGGGCCGCGCCCAGCGGACCGAGCAGCGGGTTGTCCACGTCGCAGGCGACGAGGATGCGGGCGGCGCGGACGGCCGGGTCGAGGCCGTCGAGGTCGATCCGGTCGAGGTTGACCAGCGCGCCGCCGCCGTCGGGCAGCTCCGTGCCGGAGGAGTCCAGGAAACGCGCACCGAGAGCGGCGAGCATCCCGGCGCCGCCGTCGGTGGACGCGCTGCCGCCGATGCCCAGGTGGATGTTGCCGCGGCCGGATCGCAGCGCGGCCAGCATCACCTCGCCGACCCCGCGGCTGGACGCCTCCAGGGGGCGGGCCTCGCCGCCGGGCAGTCGCAGCAGGCCGCAGGCGTCCGCCATCTCCACGAACGCGGTGTCGGGGTCGATGGCGGCGAACGAGGTCTCGACCGGCTCGCCGGTGGGCCCCGATGCCGTGACGGGCACGGTCCGGGCGCCGCCGGCGACCATCACCTCGAGACTGCCGCCCCCACCGTCGGCGACCGGGCGTTCCAGCACATCGGTGTCGGGGTGCGCCCGACGGGCGCCCTCGGCCGCGTGGTGGCACGCCTCGACAGCGGTGAGGGAGCCCTTGAAGGCCCCGCAGGCCACGACGATCGTCACACCTGCATCATCCCCCATGAGTGTCGGCGGACACACGACGGCCCGGGATCGTGAGGGGGAGGGTCACGATCCCGGGCCGGGAAGGCGCGTCGTGGACGCGGGGGTTATCAGCCCAGCGAGCCGAAGTTCAGTCCGGCGTCGGCCTCGACCTCGGCGCCGGCGTCGACGGTGGTGCCGTCGCCGTCCTCGGCGCCCGAGCTCAGGCCGGCGAGCGAGCCGCTCAGCGACCCGGTCTCGGCTGCGGTCTCGTCGGCGGGGGCCTCGTCGGTGGTCTCGTCGCTGCTGCCGAGCGAACCGCTGGTGGCCGGGGCCTCCTCGGTCACCGCGGCGGTCGTGACGCCGTCGGTGTCATCGGTGGTCTCGTCGCTGCTGCCCAGCGAGCCGAGGTCCAGCGAGCCGCTGTCGGCGTCGGCGTCGGTCGCATCCTCGTCGGCGGAGCCGGTGGCCGACCCGGTCGCGGTCTCGGTCTCGTCCTCGGCGGAACCGGAGTTGCCGTCGATCAGCGCGCTGCCGGTGTTCGGCGAGACGCCGAGGCTACCCAGCTCGACGGAGCCCGGGTTGGGGGTCTCGGCATCGAGGTTGAGGTTGAACGCCAGGCTGCCCAGGTCGAGGTTGAGGTCGGTGCCCAGGGCGCCCTCGAGGCTGCCACCGTCGCCCGCGAGCTCGGCGAGGCTGCCGCTGTCACCTGCGAGGTCCTCGAGGCTGGCGGTGGGGTCGGTGGGGGCCTCGGTCTGCGCGGCGGCCAGGCCGGGGAACGCGATGGCGGCACCGAGTCCGAACGCGCCGACGGCGGCGATCTTCGCGGTGGTGCGGTTGGTGGTCTTCCGGTGAGTGTTCGTCATAGAGCACGTCTCCGATCTACATCGACCCCGATGTCTCTCATCGCGGGCACCCCGGTCGGAAGCGAGGTGCGTCGGCGACCCTACAAGCGGCCTGCGAGAGCGCAAGGGGTCCGAATCGTGAGGGCGCGTTGATGTAACACTCCGGTCACTCGCGTGTCCCCGGGGGGTCGGGCGGGTCCGTCGGAGGCGCCACGGGCGGCGTCGTGCCTGCCTAGGCTGGGTCCATGACCGTGTCCGGAGCATCCGATCCCGCGACGCCGGGCCCTCCGGGCCTCGTGGAGACCCACAGTGCGCTCATCATCCTCTGGGGTGACCAGGCTCACAAAGTGCGCAAGCCACTGGATCTCGGCTTCCTCGACAACACCACCGTCGAGGCGCGGGCGGAGCAGAGCCGCCGTGAGGTCGAGCTCAACAGTCGACTGGCCCCGGACGTCTACACCGGCGTGCTGGAGGTGAGGGGCCCCGACGGCGAGGTGATCGATCACGTCGTGCGGATGCGTCGCCTCCCCGCGCACCGGAGCCTCGCCGCGCTGGTGCGGTCGCGGCAGGAGGGCTCGACCGGGGACGGCGATCCGGACATCGTGGCCGGCATCCGCGAGGTGGCCCGGCAGATCGACCACCTCCACGCCGCCAGCCCCCGCTCGGAGGAGATCGACGCCGCGGGCTCCCCCGCCGCGGTGGCGCGGTTGTGGGCGGAGTCCCTCGACCACCTGCGCGGACTCGACGTGGGTAGGGACGCCCCGGAGATCGTCGACGACATCGCGGCCCTGGCGTCGGGCTACCTGCGGGGGCGGGCCCCGCTGCTGCGGTCCCGCGTGGCGGCCGGCCGGGTCGTCGACGGCCACGGGGACCTCCTCGCCGCCGACGTCTACCTCACCGACGACGGACCGCGGGTGATCGACTGCCTCGAGTTCGACGACCGGCTCCGGTTCGGCGACGCGATGCTTGACATCGCATTCCTGGCGATGGATCTCGACGCCGCGGGGGCGCGGGACCTCGCCGTCGTCCTCCTCGAGGCCTACCGCGATTTCTCCGGCGATGACGCGCCGCCCTCGCTGGTCCACCACTACATCGCCTACCGTGCCCTGGTCCGCTCCAAGGTGACCGCCATCCGCGCCGAGCAGGCCGACGACGGGGCCGCCGGCGGCGAGGCCCGCCGGGCGCTGGTGTTGGCGGACCGGGCGGTCGACTCACTGCTGCGGTGCCGTGTCCGTCTGGTGCTGGTGGGCGGGGTGTCCGGGTCCGGTAAGTCCACGCTGGCCGCGCCGCTGGCAGAGGCGCTGTCGGCGGACCTGCTGCGTTCCGACGTGGTCCGCGGGGAGATCGCGGGCGCCGCCGCCGACCGGTATTCGGACGCGGCGATCGACGCGGTCTACGCGGAGATGCTCGCCCGCGCCGCCGGGCTGCTCGCGCAGGGGCGAACGGTGGTGCTGGACGCCACCTGGCTGGAGCCACGGCGCCGCGCGGAGGCCGAGACCGTGGCCGCGGACGCGCACGCCGAGCTGGTGGAGATCGCGTGCACCGCGCCCCGCGACGAGCTGGTTCGGCGGATCACCGCGCGGGCGGCCGCGGGCGCCGACCCGTCCGAGGCCACGGTGGAGGTCCTGGACTCCCAGCTGGTGGCGACGGCGCCGTGGCCGGACGCGATCGCGGTGGACACCGCCTGGCTCGACGTGCGCGACCGCGCCGCCGTGCACCCGTGGGCCGAACGCGAGCTGGGGCCGCTGCCCTGGGCGTGAGCCGTCAGTGCTCCTGGTGCACCGGGCCCCCGGTTGAGCCGCGATCCTGGCTCAGCCGCGCGGCGGCCGCGGGATCGAGCCGACGAACTGCATGGACCGGTACGGCCACCCGGCGGGCCCGGCGGCCGAGTCGTGGGTGTTCCACTGGCTCACCACGAAATGCCACTCCTCCGGCGTGGACCCCGGCACCGGGCAGCCGCAATAGAGCTGGGCGACCCGCGCGGGCCCGGCCCCGGGGTCGGAACCGTCCGACTCGTCGCCCCACGCACTCCCGTGCAGGAGCGTGGTGTGCGTGGTGACCGAGCGGTCGAGCAGGTCGGCCCCGATGTGCGGGAACGTCAGACAGTCGATGCGGTAGTGCTCGGCATCGAAGTAGGTGAGGGTCCAGAAGTCCTCGCACCGACGCAGGTACATCTCGCCGATCCGGCCGGGCAGCACGATGGTCGTGGGATTGCCCCAGCCCCAGGCGCCCTTCCGGAAGCCCCAGGTCTGCCACCTGCGGAGGTCGGGATCCGCGAGGTGCTCCTCACGCACCCGCATGAGGATGACGCCCTTGTCCCGTTGGAACCCTGTGGACAGGACGTAGACGAACCCGTCCCCGCCGAGCTCCCACGTCCAGAGTTGGCGATGGCCGCCCTCGAGGAGGGGCGAGAACTCCGCCCCCGTGGGCTCCCAGGTCCGGCCGTCGTCGGTCGACCGGTGGATCCGGGTGCGGGTGACGGTGCCCAGGCCGTCGTTGACCATGACGTGCAGGTACATGGTGTCTCCGATGGTGAGCACGTCGCTCGGGAGGACGGTCGAGCAACCGCGGCCGTGCACATAGTCGATCAGCTGGGCGGCGTAGTCCCGCGGGCCCGGGCCGGCGGCGTCCGTCCACTCGAGCCCCTCGGACAGGTCGACGGTGTCGGAGAACAATCCGGCGGGGGAGCGCCAGTCCGGGTTTCCGGGTCCGGGACGCTCGTCCGTGGTGGGGGCACACTGCTCGATACCCGGGTGCGGACGCCCCACATGGGGGGCGCCCATCCCGGCGCCGGCGAAGGTGTCGCCGAACACCGCGAGCAGGCGCCCGGACGGGGTCCGGGTCAGGATGCCCAGATCCGTCCCTTCCATCCCGAAGACCGTGGTGATCCCGGGTCCGGTGAGGTCCCGGACCTTGCGGGTGGCCGATGTGCGGGACGCAGTGGGCGGCGGCGGATCCGTCATGGGGCCGACGCTACCGCGCAACCGGTCGGGCGGCACCAGACTCGTTGTCAGGTCACAATTCTGGCGAAGCGGGCCCCACGCCCCGAACCGCGGGGCGTATGGTCATCGGCGTGACCCATCCCTTCGCACGGGCCGGGCGGGAGCTCGTCCCCGGCCACTGGCTCGGCCCCGCAGCCGTTCTGGCGCTCGGGTGTGCCACGGCGTGGACGCTCATCGGGTTCGGACACGGCGCGCCGTTGGCGGCCGTGGTGCTCGTCGCGGCACTGGTGCTGGCCCTGTGGAACTCCCCGCTGCGCGCCTCCGGTCACGAGCCACTCCAGACCGTGCGGTCCGTCGCCGACGCGGGTCGCGCCGTGGTGGTGCTGTGGAGGCCGGGGTGCCCTTATTCGTCGGCGCTGCGTCGCCGGGCCGCCCGTGAGGGACTCGACGTCCACTGGGTCAATATCTGGCGGGACGAGGACGCCTATCAACTGTGTTGCAGCATCAACGGCGGCTCGGAGGAGACGCCCACCGCGATGCTGCTCGACGCGGGTCTCGCCGCGCCGGTGGTGATCCCGGCCTCCGTCCCGGGCATCCGTGAGGCCACCGCCGCCCCCGCGCGGGGCGTCATCCACACGCGTGTCGTCTCACGCGCCTCCGGCCGCGTCCGCGGCCTCGGCGTCCGCGGCCACTGACCCGCCCTCCCGCAGGCCGGGCGTGGCCACCACCTCGTCGTCGTCGTCCTCACCGCCCGTACCGAAGTGCCCCCCGCACGTCCCCGCACTCGGTGCCCACCGCCATGTGGGCGATCCGGCCCTGCGCGCGGAGCTCTGCCAGGCGCGGTACCACCCGGTCACGCAAGCCCCACGGGTCGATCGTGTTGACGTAGACGCCGGTCGCGCCCTCGAAACCGGCGGGTGTCGAGATGCGCCACTTCAGCACGATCCGCCACGGCATGGCCGCGACACCCCGTTCAGGCGGGCGGGTGTGCCACTCCTCGTTACACGGCACCAGCCGACCCGTCGCCGCGTGGCAGGCGTGCAGCAGATCCGAGACGCCGCGCAGCTCGGCCGCCGAATGCTCCCACGGCGCGCTCGCCGCCGACCGCGAGTAGACCACCAGCGCGGGGTAGCGGTGCCCCACGCCCACCACCGCGACCGCGTGCTCGTTTTCCGCCAGCACCAACCCCTCGGCCGCGGCGTGGTCCACACCGAGCCGGTTGTAGAGGTCGGGGTCGCCGCCCAGCGCGGCCGCCTCGCGGGCGGTCTTGGCGGGGGTCTCGTCGATCGCCACCAGCTGTTTGTGCAGGTGCGCGAACGAGGCGCCCGCGGGCGCGAGCCAGTTCTGGAACACCGACACGTACCGCGCGTGTGCGTTGTCGCGGTACAGGCCTCGCATCGCGCGGACCGTGAAGGCGGTGAACTGCTCGTGCTCGGCGGGGGTCAGGTCGCCCGACGCGGCGTGGCGGTCGCTGGCGGTGGCGCCGTCGGTGAGATGACGGCGTGCCACCACCACGTCGTGACAGCCGCCGAAGAAGCTCTCCGAGTGCGTGGCCAGTTCGGCCGGGCCCATGGCGTCCACGGCCGACGGGTCGCCCTGCGCTGCGGCGATGCGGGCGCGGACCAGCGCGCGGACGTGCTCGGCGCCAGACGGGGTCGCGAGATACGCGGACTGGTGGGTGGCCGCGCGGGCCGGGATGCGGTAACCGTGCACGGCCTTCCAGTAGTCCAGTGAGACGATCTCGAAGAGATTGCCGAACAGCCGGAACTCCGGGGTCGTGGCATCGAGCTCGTCGGCGGACACCTCCTCGAGCACCCGCCAGGTGTCGCCGTCGCGGATTACGCGCGCCTTCTCCGGGGTGGTCTCGCGCAGCCGGGTCACACAGAACGGGCAGTGCGCCTCCGCGGCGGACGGGTCCACCGCGGTGACCCGCCCGGGGGGGTGGTCGATGGGCCGGTGCGCCCGACCGGGCACGGTCCACACCTCGGTGCCCGTGAACGGATTGGTCTGCTTGACCGTGCCGTCCGACATGCGGCGAAGCGGCGGGACCGGGGACGACAGGGTGTGGGGCGCAGTGGTCACCCATCGAGCGTAGGTGGCCGCGGGCCGCTGACGAGGTCAAATATATGTCGTTTCACCGGTAGTAATGTGATCTAGGTAACAGTATTCTGAGTTTACGCGATGTTTAGGTCAGGTAAGGGGATCGGTGCCAGCGATCCGCTGCATCCTCCGGCCGAAGCAAGGGACACCGAGAGAAGGATCGACTATGTCTTCGAAACGCGCACGACATCTGAGGGCGGCGGCGCTCACCAGCGCAGCGCTGCTCGCTGCCGCCGGTTCGCCGGCGATCGCAGGTGCCCAGACCGGGTCGCTCAACGGCGAGCTCGGTCTGAACCTCGAACTGCTGCTCGGTTCGGCCGGGTCGGGTGAGGGCGGATCGCTCGACGGAGGCATACCGAGCGGCTCGCTGGATCCCGGCTCGCTGGAGCCGCTGTCCGCCGGTTCCGATACCGGCTCGGATGATCTCTCGGGGCCCGGTTCGGTGGACCCCGGATCCGTGCCGTCGGGGTCGTCCCCGGACACCGGATCGCTCAACCCGGGATCGCTCGACCCCGGTTCGCTGGACCCCGGCTCCCTGGACCCAGCCTCGCTGCAGCCGTTGTCCGCGGGGTCCGATGCCGGGTCGGATGACGTGGGCTCTGACGAAGGGTCGCTGGAGGAGGGGTCCCTGGATGCGGGTTCCCTGGCTCCGTTGTCGGCGGGCTCGGATGCCGGCTCGGACGACGGGTCGTTGGACCCCGGTTCCGCCGAGGGCGGATCGCTCGTGGCCGTGACTCTGCTCCTGGCGCTCGGATCGTCCGGTTCCGAGGCGGGTGATGGCTCGCTGGCGCCGTTGTCGGCCGGTTCTGAGGGCGGGTCGGAGGATCTGGGATCGGATGACGGGTCGTTGGAGGGGTCGCTGGATGCGGGTTCGCTGGCGCCGTTGTCGGCCGGTTCTGAGGGCGGGTCGGACAACGAGCCCGGGGAGGGGTCGGTCGACCTCGGTTCACTCGCGCCCGGATCCCTTGCTCTGGGCTCCCTGCCTCTCGCATCGGTGGGAGGATCGCTGGAGCCGTTGTCGTCGGGTTCCGATGGCGGGTCGGATGACATGGGTTCGGACGACGGGTCGTTGGAGGGCTCGCTTGACGGTGGTTCGCTAGCGCCGTTGATGACGGGGTCTGCTGCCGGGTCCGATGACATGGGTTCGGATGACGGGTCGGTGGAGGGGTCCCTGGCGCCGTTGTCGTCCGGTTCTGATGCCGGTTCGGGCAACGGGACGGGGGAGGGTTCGCTCGACGGCTCGTTGGAGGGCTCCCTCGACGGGGGTTCCCTCGCACCGTTGTCGGCCGGGTCCGATGAAGGGTCGCTGGAGGAAGGCTCGTCTGAGGGCTCCCTGCCGATGGGATCTCTCGAACCGGGATCGGCCACCGGCTCCCTCGCTCCTCTCGGGTCCCTCACGGCGTCGCTGGCCCCACTCGGGTCCGCAGGATCGGCTGTGGGGTCACTGCCGCTGCTGCTGCCTGTCGCGCTCATCGGCGGTTCCGTGGCTGCTGCACCGATGATCCTGCAGGTGGGCGCGGACATGGGGCTCGCGCTTCCGCCGCTGCCGGGCCTCCCCGCTCCGGTCGCGGCAGCGCCGGCGGTCGCCGCGCCGCCGGTTGCGCCCGGGCCCCCGACGCCGAACGGGCGTGGGGGCGAGCCGGGTGTCGCCGGAGTCGGAGGCGCCGCGGTGGGCGTCAATGCCGCCATCGTGATGACCGGCTCGCTGGGTGATTACGAAGTGGCGCTGCCGGACGGTGTCACGTTGCCACCAATGCCGTTCATTCGGTGAGTTATCTGAGAGAAGGCCCGCCCCGAGAGCATTTGCCCGGGGCGGGTCTTCCGCCATCTCGGGCGGGCGTGAGGCGCGTACCCTGAGAGAAATCTCACAAGGTGGACTCGGGTTCCCATGTCAGGGGCCACAGTTTGACTTTCCCGATTTGTGTGCTGCGCCCCTTCTGCCCATATTATTTCCGAGCCAGAGCACTTCGGTCCTCTGAGTACGGGTGCTCCAGACACCACGGAGTCCGCCCGTCGACAAGCGAAGGCGAATACATGATGACGACTCCCGGCCCCAAGAGCCTGTACCGCCCTGAATACGAACACGACTCGTGTGGCGTCGCGTTCGTTGTGGATATGTACGGACGCAAGTCCCGGGACATCGTCGAGAAGGCGATCGCCGCACTGGTGAACCTCGAGCACCGCGGCGCCGTTGGCGCCGAGGCCAACACCGGTGACGGCACGGGCTTGTTGATCCAGGTACCGGACTTGTTCCTCCGCGAAGTGATGCGTGAGGAGCAGGACGTAGAACTGCCTGAGGCCGGTGCATATGCCACCGGCCTTTGTTTTCTCCCCCAGTCCCGCATGCTCGCGATGGACGCCATGCGGATGGTGGAGCGGATCGCCGCCGAACAGGGCGTGTCCGTGATCGGGTGGCGTGAGGTCCCGGTCGACGACTCCACGGTCGGCGCGATCTCACGCGACGCGCAGCCCAGCATCCACCAGATCTTCGTCAAGGCCGCCGGCCCCGGAGGGGCGCTGCTCACGGAGCTGGACCTCGAGCGCAAGTGCTTCGTGGTGCGCAAGCGCTGCGAGCACGAGCTGGGCTCCAAGGGGCCCGGCAAGGGTGACCTCGGCTCGGAGACCGTGTATTTCCCGTCCCTGAGCCCTCGGACCTTCGTCTACAAGGGCATGCTCACCGAGAAGCAGCTCCCGGAGTTCTACCTGGATCTCCAGGACGAGCGTGTGGAGTCCGCCCTGGGCATCGTCCACTCCCGCTTCTCCACCAACACGTTCCCGGCATGGCCGCTGGCGCATCCCTTCCGCTACGTCGCCCACAACGGTGAGATCAACACCGCCCGCGGTAACGAGAACTGGATGCGGGCCCGCGAGTCACTCATGTCCAGCGAGCACATCGAGGACCTGTCGGCGGCACTGCCCATCTGCACCCCGGGCGGCTCCGACACCGCGCGCTTCGACGAGGCGCTGGAACTGCTGACGCTGGCAGGGCGCACCCTGCCCCACGCCGTGCTCATGATGGTCCCCGAGGCGTGGGAGCGCCACGAGACGATGGACCCGGCCAAGCGGGCGTTCTACGAGTACCACGCCTCCCTCATGGAGGCATGGGACGGACCGGCGTCGATCACGTTCACCGACGGCACCGTGATCGGCGCCGTGCTCGACCGCAACGGTCTGCGCCCGTCCCGGATCTGGGTCACCGACGACGGGCTCGTCGTCATGGCCTCCGAAGTCGGCGTCCTCGACATCCCCCAGGACAAGGTCGTCACCAAGACCCGCCTGCGCCCGGGCCGGATGTTCCTGGTCGATACCGCCCAGGGGCGGATCATCGACGACGAGGAGATCAAGACCGAGCTGGCCGCCGAGCACCCGTACCAGCAGTGGCTCGACGAGGGCATGGTCCGACTCGGGGATCTCCCGCAGGTCGACCACCCGTACATGCCGCACGAGCGTGTCGTGCTGAGACAGCGGGTCTTCGGATTCACCGAGGAGGAGCTCCGGATCCTCGTCTCGCCGATGGCCGGGGCGGGTGCGGAGGCGATCGGATCGATGGGCACCGACACGCCGCTGCCGGTCCTGTCGGAGCGCTCACGGATGCTGTTCGACTACTTCGCGCAGCGCTTCGCCCAGGTCACCAACCCGCCGCTGGACGCGATCCGCGAGGAGCTCGTCACCAGCTACGGTGTGACGCTCGGCCCCGAGGGCGATCTCATCCACCCGGGCCCGGAGTCGTGCCGCCAGATCCGCCTGGACAACCCGATCCTCGGCAACGACGAGCTGTCGACGCTGATGGCGGCCGGCGAGACCCGTCCCGGTCTGCGATCGGTGGTCGTCCGCGGCCTGTACAACGTCGCTCACGGCGGCCGCGGCCTGCGCATCGCCCTGGAACGGATCCGTCGCGAGATCTCCCACGCCATCGAGGATGGTGCCACGATCATCGTGCTGTCGGATCGTGAGTCGGATGAGCGCAACGCGCCGATTCCGTCGCTGCTCCTCACCTCGGCCGTGCACCACCACCTCGTCCGCGAGAAGACCCGTACCCGGGTCAGCCTCGTGGTCGAATCCGGAGACGCCCGCGAGGTCCACCACATGGCGGTCCTCTTCGGGTACGGCGCCGAGGCGATCAACCCGTACATGGCGTTCGAGTCCATCGACGAGCTCGTCAAGACCGGTCACCTCACCGGGGTGGACACCCCCGCGGCCTGCGCCAATTACCGCAAGGCCGCCGCGAAGGGCGTGCTCAAGGTGATGTCCAAGATGGGCATCTCGACCCTGGCCTCGTACACGGGTGCGCAGCTCTTCGACATCACGGGGCTCTCGCAGGAGTTGTGCGACGAGTACTTCACCGGCTCGATCAGCCCCATCGACGGCATCGGGCTCGACGAGATCGCCGAGGACGTGGCCCGTCGCCACCGCTTCGCGTTCCTGCCGCGGCCGGAGGAGGCCGCGCACCGCGAGCTCGAGATCGGCGGGGAGTACCAGTGGCGCCGGGAAGGCGAGTACCACCTGTTCAACCCGGACACGGTGTTCAAGCTCCAGCACTCCACGCGCTCCGGTCGCTACGAGATCTTCAAGGAGTACACCCAGCTCGTCGACGACCAGTCGGAACGTCTGGCCACCCTCCGCGGCCTGTTCGAGCTGAAGGGGACCCGTCCCCCGGTGCCGATCGAGGAGGTCGAGCCCGTCTCGGAGATCGTCAAGCGGTTCTCCACGGGCGCGATGAGCTACGGCTCCATCTCGGCCGAGGCCCACGAGACGCTGGCGATCGCCATGAACCGTCTCCACGCCCGGTCCAACTCGGGCGAGGGCGGCGAGTCGATCGACCGCTTCAGCCCCGACCCCAACGGTGACTGGCGCCGGTCGGCCATCAAGCAGGTGGCCTCAGGCCGGTTCGGTGTGACCAGCAACTACCTGGCCAACTGCACCGATATCCAGATCAAGATGGCCCAGGGCGCCAAGCCGGGCGAGGGCGGCCAGCTCCCGCCGGGGAAGGTCTACCCGTGGGTCGCCGAGGTTCGTGGCTCGACCCCGGGCGTCGGGCTGATCTCGCCGCCGCCGCACCACGACATCTACTCGATCGAGGACCTGGCGCAGCTCATCTACGATCTGAAGAACGCCAACCCCGAGGCCCGGATCCACGTCAAGCTCGTGGCCGAGCAGGGTGTGGGCACCGTCGCGACGGGTGTGTCCAAGACGCACGCCGACGTGGTGCTCATCTCCGGCCACGACGGTGGCACCGGCGCGTCTCCGCTGACCTCGCTCAAGCATGCGGGCGGCCCGTGGGAGCTGGGTCTCGCCGAGACCCAGCAGACCCTGCTGGTCAACGGCCTGCGGGATCGGATTGTCGTCCAGGTCGACGGGCAGCTCAAGACCGGGCGCGACGTCATCGTCGCGGCGCTGCTCGGCGGCGAGGAGTTCGGATTCGCGACGGCTCCGCTCGTGGTGGCCGGCTGCGTGATGATGCGCGTGTGCCATCTCGACACCTGCCCCGTCGGTGTCGCCACCCAGAACCCGATCCTGCGCGAGCGGTTCAACGGCAAGGCCGAGTACGTGGTGAACTTCATGGAGTTCATCGCCGAGGAGGTGCGCGAGTACCTCGCCGAGCTCGGGTTCCGTTCGCTGGACGAGGCGATCGGACACTCCGAATGCCTCGACAAGTCGCGGGCGTTCGCCCACAACAAGCGGGTCGCGAAGCTCGACCTGGCGCCGATCTTCGCCCAGGCGGAGTCCCCGTTCATGCACCAGGACCTGCGGAACACCAAGTCGCAGGACCACAAGCTCGAGGGCGTCATCGACCGCCGGCTCATCGAGGACAGCCGCTCGGTGATCGCTGATCCCGCGACGGGGCCGTTCGCGGGCAGCTACCCGATCTGCAACGTGAACCGCTCGGTGGGCACCATGCTCAGTCACGAGATCTCCAAGGCGCACGGTGGTGCCGGGCTCCCGGAGGGATCGATCGACCTGAGCTTCACGGGGTCCGCCGGCAACTCGCTCGGGGCGTTCCTCGCCTCCGGCGTGACCGTGCGGGTGTTCGGTGACGCCAACGACTACGTGGGCAAGGGACTGTCCGGGGGACGCATCGTCGTCCGCCCGGCGGAGGACGCCGCCCCCGATTTCGCGGCCGAGAACAACATCATCGCCGGCAACGTGATCTGCTACGGCGCCACCGCCGGCGAGGTATTCCTCCGCGGCATCGTGGGCGAGCGCTTCTGCGTGCGCAACTCGGGCGTCACCGCGGTGGTGGAGGGCGTGGGCGACCACGCCTGTGAGTACATGACGGGTGGACGCGTCGTCGTGCTGGGGGAGACGGGACGCAACGTCGCGGCCGGCATGTCCGGTGGCGTCGCCTACTTCTACGACCCGCAGGGCGTCCTGCCCGAGAACCTCAACGTGGAGCTCGTCGACACCGACGAGCTGACCAGCGAGGACGTGGAATTCCTCCGCGGCATCGTGGAGCGCCACGTGGAGGAGACCGATTCGGCCCGGGGCCGGGAGATCCTCGGTGGTTGGGCCCAGAACGTGAATCATTTCGCCAAGGTCATGCCGCGCGACTACAAGCGCGTGCTGCTGGCCATCGAGCAGGCGGAGAAGGACGGACGCAACGTGGACGAGGCGATCATGGAGGCCGCAAATGGCTGACCCGAAGGGCTTTCTCAAGCACACCGAGCGGGAGCTGCCCGAACGCCGCCCCGTCGACCTGCGCATCATGGACTGGAAGGAGGTCTACGAGTCGACGACCATCCCGGAGGATCACCTGAAGACCCAGGCCTCCCGCTGCATGAGCTGCGGTGTGCCGTTCTGCCACCAGGGGTGTCCGCTGGGCAACATCATTCCCGAGTGGAATGACCTGGTGCACCGCGGGAAGTGGGACGCGGCGGTCGACCGTCTGCACGCGACCAACAACTTCCCTGAGTTCACCGGCCGGCTCTGCCCCGCGCCGTGTGAGGGCTCCTGCGTCCTGGGGATCAACCAGCCGCCCGTGACGATCAAGCAGATCGAGGTGGAGATCGCCGAGGCCGCGTGGGCCGACGGCGGCATGGCACCGGTGATCCCGTCGTTCCGTACGGGTCAGACCGTCGCGGTCGTGGGTTCGGGCCCGGCGGGTCTGGCCGCCGCGCAGCAGCTCACGCGCGCCGGACACTCCGTCACGGTGTTCGAGCGTGATGACCGCATCGGTGGACTCATGCGCTACGGGATCCCCGAGTTCAAAATGGAGAAGGCGGTCCTCGACCGGCGTCTCGCGCAGATGGAGGCCGAGGGAACGGTCTTCCGTTCCGGGGTCAACGTCGGCGAGGACATCACGGCGTCGCAGCTGCGGGAGCAGTTCGACGCGGTGGTGCTGAGCGGCGGCGCCACCATGAGGCGGGACCTGCCCGTGCCCGGCCGTGAGCTGGAGGGCATCCATCAGGCCATGGACTACCTGCCCCTGGCCAACAAGGCCGCGGTCGGCGACCCGGTGGTGGATGCCGACGGGTTGCCCGCCATCCACGCGCGGGACAAGCACGTCATCATCATCGGTGGCGGCGACACCGGCGCGGACTGCCTCGGCACGGCGACCCGTCAGGGGGCCAGGTCGGTCAAGAGTTTCGAGATCATGCCCCGCCCGCCGGCGACGCGTGCGGCCTCGACCCCGTGGCCGATGTACCCGCTGATGTTCCGCACGGCCTCCGCCCACGAGGAGAACGGTGAGCGCGTCTACGGCGTGTCCACCGCCGAGTTCGTGGGGGAGAACGGGCACGTCACCGCCCTCAAGGGTTCCGAGGTGAGGATGGTGGACGGGCGCTTCGAGCCCGTTCCCGGTACGGACTTCGAGTACCCGGCGGATCTGGTGCTGTTGGCGATGGGCTTCACGGGTGCCCAGAAGGCCGGACTCTGTTCCGACCTGGGGGTGGACTTCACCGACCGCGGAAACGTGGACCGTGACGGCACTTACGCGACCAATGTCGACGGCGTGTTCGTGGCCGGCGACATGGGCCGCGGGCAGTCGCTCATCGTGTGGGCCATCGCGGAGGGGCGCGCCGCCGCCGCCTCGGTGGATCGCTTCCTCATGGGGGAGACGGCGCTGCCGGAGCCGGTCCGACCGACGGACGTGGCACAGCGCTGAGATCCGCCGTGGCGCCTGACCTTAATGGAACCTAAGATCAGGTCTATTCTGATAGCAGGCCGCCCGGCCTCCGTCTCGGAAGGCATCCATGGTCCGCCGTCGCCCCGCCAGCATGATCGCCGCGCTCTGCGCTGCGGTCGTCCTGGCCGGGGCGCCGGTGGCCTCGGCCCAGCTGCCGGGACCGGGCGCCCAGCTCTCGGGACCGGGCGGCCGGGCCGTGGTGACGGACCTGCCCGTGCTGAGCGAGTTGCCACCATTGCCGTCCAGGGGCGAGTCCCCCGACGTGGACGAGCAGGAGGTCGACGACGCCTCGGGCATGTCGGGCGTTCAGATCATCGCGCTGGCGTTGGCCGCTGCGGCACTGGTGGCCGGCGGGACGGGGCTGGCCCTGGTGACGCGACGCGGCCGCGGGGACCTGCCCGGCGAGCAGCCCGCGAGGACGGGTCCGCCCGTGTGACGGCGCGCCCGATAGGCTCGGGCGTATGAGCCGCCACATCGCAGGACGAGGACGGACCGGCCGGGCGACACCCCCGCCGGCCGGTCCACCCGTCGACGACGTCGAATGCGACCTGAGCAGCAAGCTGACGCTCGGGCAGTTCCTCAAGCTGGCATCACTGCTCGATTCGGGTGCCGAGGCCAAGGACGCGGTCGCCTCCGGCGCCGTGAGCGTCAACGACGAGGTGGACACCCGTCGCGGTCGCGGTCTGGTCGACGGCGACGTGGTGGAGATCGGGGGCCGCGCAGCCCGGGTGGTCGCGCGCGACGGACGGGGAGAGGCCTGATGACGGACGAGGCGCGGCGAACGATCCAGGCTCCGGTCGTGCTGCACGATGGTGACCCCGGCGCCAGGCGTTACGCCGCCTGGCTCGCCGAGGAGTTCGACACCCGGGCCACCCATCACGACACCGTGGACCCGGCCGAACTCGTCGTCGCCGGGACGGTCGTCCTCGTCACCGGGATGCGGGCGGCCGGCGGGCTGGGTGGTTCGGCGTTCATCCGCGACAACTGGGAGGCGCTCGTCGAGGCCGGGCGCCGGGTCGCCGTCGTCATGGTGGGCCCGACTCCGGTCACCGATGACGCCCGGATCGAGCTCATGTCGAGTGAGTTCTCGGGCGATCAGCTCCGCGATCTCAAGCTCTTCCAGTTGCGGGGCGTGGTCACCCCGGACCAGCTGGGATTCCGGCAGCGGCTGGGCGTGAAGACCGCTCTCGCGGCGCTGCGTCGCAAATCCGAGCGCACCCCGGAGGAGGAGTCCATGCTCGAGTTGGGTGGGCTGGACCTCACCGACCGGGTCTCACTCGGGCCCCTGCTGCGCTGGATCCGCCGCGAGGCCTGATCGGCCGAGCGGGCCGGAAAGCCGCGTCGCGCGCCACACTGGTGTGACCCCCGATACCATCTCCTGGGTGAGACCCCGCCGTGGGGCGGGGCGACGACCCGGAGGATCCCGATGCGCACGACCACCCTCGCAGCGACCGTCTCGGCACTCGCCGCCGCCACCCTGCTGACCGGAGCCGGAACGGCGGCGGCAGACGAGCCGGACGAGTCCGCGGATATGGGAACGATTCGCAGCGTGCTCCTCGCTCCCAACGTGGGGGAGGCGCTCGGCAGCATCGGCTACGGGTCGCTCGGGACCGGCTCGCTGATGGACCTGCTCACCGGGCTCATCAACGCCGGTTCGGTCATCCTGTCGGTGGAGCTGCCCAACGCGACGGGTTCCTACGCGCCCGGGTCCCTGGGCAGCTACGGGCCCGAGGCCTCGATCGGCGACGTGCTCACCATCCCGGTCGCGAGCCTCGGGGGAGCCTCCTGAGCGACCCCGCCCGCGGGCACACCCCGCGGGCGCTCGGGCGGGTGCGACGAACGACCCGGACGGGTCAGCGCACCACGATCCCGTCGGAGTCGGCGTAGAGCGTGTCACCGGGGACGAAGTCGACCCCGCCGAAGCTCACGGTCACGTCGCGTTCGCCGTCGCCGGTCTTGCTGGACTTGCGCGGGTTCGTGCCCAGGGCCTTACAACCGAAGTCCATGCCGCCCACGACCGCCGAGTCTCGGATGGCGCCGTTGACCACGACCCCGGCCCAGCCGTTGGAACGGCCGAGCTCGGCGATGAGGTCGCCCACCAGCGCGGTGTGGAGGCTGCCGCCGCCGTCGATCACCAGGACCCGGCCCTCGCCGGGCTCGCCGAGCACGCTCTTGAGCAGTGCGTTGTCCTGGAAGCACCGGACGGTCGAGACGGGACCGAAGAACTCCGTCCGGCCACCGAGGTCGCGGAACTGGGTGTCACAGCTGCGGACGTCCTCGCCGATCTCGTCGACGAGGTCCGCGGTGGGGACGAATCCGGCGGGGGTGTCGGTCATGCGGGGCCTCCTGGGACGTGGTCTGGTCATGGCAACGCTATCCGGCCGCGCTCCCGCGGGGGAGCCCGCCGTGGGGGACAATAGCGGGTGAAGGGTGCCCCGCCATCGTCCGAGAACCAGGAAGGAGCCACCCGTGGCCCAGTACGAACTCCTGATCCACGCCCGGCGCGCGGTCGTCGACGATCGCATCCAGCAGGCGGCGGTCACGGTGGACGGGGGAGTGATCTCGTCGGTGCGGACGGGGTCGGAGGCGCGGGACATCGGTCTGGCGGGCGACCACACGATCGCCCTCGGTGATGACGTGGTCCTCATGCCGGGACTCGTCGACCCGCACGTCAGTACCGAGGACGTCGCGGTGGGCACGCGTTCGGCGGCTCAGGGCGGGATCACCTCGGTGATCGACTACGGAACCGACGGCGACCCGGTCGCGATCACCCCCGAGGACGTGGACCGCTGGCGGCAGGACGTCTCCGGCGAGTCCACGGTGGACGTCGGACTGTGGGGCGCGGCGGTTCCGGGGAATCTCGGCGGGCTCGGGACGTTGCTGGATCGTGGCGTGTTCGGGGTGTCGGCGGTGGCCGCCGGCAAGGGCGTCGCCGGTGCGCCGACCCTGGACTCCGCACAGGTGGTGGCGGCCGCCGAGGAGGTCGCGGAGGCCGGCGGGCTGTTCGCGGTGGATGCCGGGGTGGACGATCTGCCCGGGCTTCTCGAGGTCTGCCGGCGCACGGGTGGCCGGTTGCACGTCCGGGCGGTGTCCGACCACGAGGAACTGCCCCTGCTGCGCGAGGCCAGGGCGGACGGGCTGGCCGTGACCGCCTCCACCAGCCCGCACATGCTGGCGCTGGTCTCCGAGGTCACCCACGGCGGCGCTGCGGTCGCGCGGCTCGACCCGCCGATCCGGGACGCCGCCAACCGCGAGTTGCTGTGGGAGGCGTTGCGCGACGGCACGATCGACGCCGTGGCCTCGGCCCGCCTCGGGCTGTCGGTCGTGTGGACCGAGGCCCGTCGCCGGGGATTCGATCTCGCTGACGTCGCCGGGTGGATGGCCACGCGCACCGCCGGGGTCGTGGGCCTGCGGGACCGCGGTGAGATCCGGGTCGGCCTGCGCGCGGACCTCGCCGCGGTCGCCGATGACGACGCGTTCGTCGTCCTGCCCGGGACCCGTGAGCTGGGCTCTGCGGACTCGGTGTACGCCCAGCGTGCCCTGGCGGGCGTGGTGCGGTGGACGATGCGGGGCGGAACGGTGATCGACCCCCGTGCCCTCGCCCTCGGGACTGTCCTGACCCGACAGACGAAGTGAACCCCACAGTGGTGGGTCTCGACCTGTCCTTCCCGGCAGGGGTCACCTCGGGCCTGCTCATCACCGAGTACGTCATCAAGATCCTCGCGCTGGGGATGGTCCCCGAGAACCGGCAGCCGTCGTCGTCGCAGGCGTGGCTGCTCGCGATCCTCTTCATCCCGGTGGTGGGCGTGCCGTTGTTCCTCCTGTTGGGCAATCCCTACATCACCGGGCGACGGCACCTCATCCAGGCCGAGGCGAACCATCTCTATGCCAGGGCGCTCGAGAAGCGGCCCACCGTTCCCGACGGAGTTCACGTGGGGCCCGGGGTGCGGACCATCCTGGAGATGAACCGGACCCTCACCGCGATCCCGGCCATGTCCGGGGACTTCGTCGGCCTGCATTCGGACTACACCCGGTCGGTGGCGGCGATGACCGAGGCGGTCCGTGCCGCCCGGGACCACGTGCACATCGAGTTCTACGCGCAGTCGTGGGACTCCGAGACCGACGAGTTCTTCACCGCCGCGGTCGAGGCCGCCGAGCGGGGGGTCGTGGTCCGGGTGCTGGTCGATCACCTCGGGTCACTGCGCTACCGGGGGTTCACGAAACTGCGGAAGCGGCTGCGGCGGACCCCGGTGGAGTTCCATCTGATGCTGCCGGTGAACCCGTTCCGCGGCCGGTTCAGGCGTCCGGACCTGCGCAATCACCGCAAGATGCTCATCGTGGACGGGGTGCACGGGTTCATCGGGTCGCAGAATCTCATCGAGCGCCACTACGGCAGTTCGCGCAACGCCCGGCTCGGCCGTGAGTGGGTCGATCTGATGATGGAGGTCCGCGGGGAGATCGTCCAGGCGATGGACAGCGTGTTCGCGGTGGACTGGTATTCCGAGTCCGGTGAGGTGATCGGCACGCTGGAGGACGTGGCGCAGGGCGCGCCACTGGCGCCCGGACGCAAGGGCGGGGATCCCACGGCGGGCGACCCGGTGAGCGCGTTCCAGCTGGTCCCGTCCGGGCCGGGGTACAGGACGCAGCCGGGCCTGAGGATGTTCACCCAGCTCATCGGCCAGGCACGTGAGCGGGTGCGGATCGTCAGCCCGTACTTCGTGCCGGACGACGCTCTCCTGCACGCCATCACGTCGGCGTCGTTCCGCGGGGTGGGGGTGGAGTTGTTCGTCCCCGAACACGCCGACCAGTTCCTCGTCCACCACGCCCAGCGGTCCTACTACCGCGCGCTGCTTGAGGCCGGGGTGGTGATCCACCGCTTCCGCTCCCCGGCGGTCCTGCACACCAAGACGGTGCTGATCGACGACTACGCCGGGATCGTGGGCTCGAGCAACATGGACCAGCGCTCGTTCAACCTCAACTTCGAGATCAGTCTGCTGGTCCTGGGCGGCGAGGCGGTCGCGGAGCTCAACGACGTGGTGGACTCCTACCTCGAGGACTGCACCACGTTGGGCATCGAGACGTGGATGAGCCGCCCGTGGCCGGGGCGGTACGTCGACAACGTCGCACGTCTCACCTCCGCGCTGCAGTAGGCCGGGTCCGGCGGCGGATCGGGTCCGGCGGCGGATCGGGTCCGGCCGGACAGCCGGCGCTACGGGCGGGCGGCACCGCAGTAGTACGCTCAGCGTGCGCGGGTCGCACAGGCCCGCCCCTGCGACGAGAGGCTGTGCCCGATGCCCCAGACCCGTGGTTCCGGAGTCCGGACCAGGCGCCTCGGCGCCGCCGTCACGACCGCCGTGGTGGCGGCGGTCGCGGTCCCCGCCGTGGCGTACGCGCAGGAGGACTCGGGGTCGGGGTCAGCGCTGCCCGCCGAGACGGGCAACAGCAGTGTGGACCAGCTGGTCGGCCAGTTGCCCGAGGAGATCGTCATCGGCGGTGGGGCGCTCGGGTCCGAGGGGCTGCGCGAGACGGGCAGCGCCCCGGTGGCGGACGCCGGACTGTCCCTGGGGCAGACCCTCGGTTCGGTGGCGCCGCTCGAAGCACTGGGGTCGGCCGGCGGGTCCGCGGCGGCGTCCGTGGCGTCCTCGGGGAGCCTGCCGGGCTCCGTCTACGCCAATCCGACCGGGTCGATCGGGTCGGGCACCATCGGGCTGGGATCGATCGCGATTCCCGAGTACATCTTCCCCGTGTTGAGCCTGCAGTTCGCTGGTGGTTTCTTCACGGCGTTGGGGGAGCGGCAGGAGGCCGGCGAGCTCTACCCGCACGAGCTGGACTTCTGGCACGGTCTGGTCGAGGGTTCGGCCGAGGGCGGCGCGCTGCTCGCCGACGCCGCGGACGCCGCCGGCACCGAGCTGCCCGGCGCGCTGGCGGGGAGTATCGAGGCCGTCCAGATCGCCGCGCTGCAGGATCCGTACGAGGACAACGAGCGCCGTCGTGCCGAGGCCGAGGCGGCGGCCGCCGACGGTGGGCAGGACGCGACGGACGAGGTCGACGACGACGAGGCCGACGAGACCGACACCTCCCCGGTCGGCGCGAACGGTCCCGCCGGGGACACGCAGGGCGGAACCGGCGGAGTGGGCGCGACCCTCGGCGCCGCGGCCGCGCCTGCCGCCACCGCGACGACCGTGGGGAACGCCACCGCCGGACCCGGCGAGCAGTCGGCCCCCGCCGAGCTGTCTGCCCCCGCGGAGCTGGCCATGACCGGCGTGGGGACCACCGCGCTGGTCGGCGTCGCCGCCGGGACGATTCTGCTGGGCGGGTTGCTGCTGGCCTTCGCCCGCCGGCGCGCGTAGGGGCCCGGCCTCGTCGTCGTCCCCTCCACGCGGGCCCGGGCAGATCGTTGCGGGGCCACTCGGAAGGCCACTCGGAAGGCCGGGCGGTAGGCCGCGCCGCCAGCGGTTACCCGCGGGCGGTCATCCCTGCCCACTCACCCCTGCGCGCTCATCTCCCGGCAGCGGTCCCACAGCGCGGCGGCGACCTCGCGGTCGTGCGAGGCCTTGGTGGAGTTCACGGTCGTCGGGTACCCGGTGAGCTCGCCGGGGCCGTCGGGGCCGATGTACGCGCCGCCGGGGACGGACTCCACGGTCGCGGCGTAGAGCTGCGGCAGGGCCCCACGCTCGGCCGGCTGCACGAGGAACGGGATCTTCTCCACGCCCTTCATCAGCAGGTCCTGCACGCGACTGCCGCTGCGGTACTGCAGATTGGTCGCCGAGTACCCGGGGTGCGCGGCCACCGCCCTCAACGGCGACCCCGCGGCCTCGAGGCGACGCTGCTGCTCGTAGGCGAGCATGACGCAGGCCAGCTTGGACGCGGCGTACACCGGCATCGGGGCGTAGCGGCGACGGGTCCAGTCCAGATCGTCGGGGTCCACCGTGCCGAAGCGGTGCATCATCGACCCCAGCCACACCACCCGGTCGGTGAGCGCCGGCGCGACGTGCTGGGTGAGCGCGAAGTGGCCGAGGACGTTGACACCGAACTGCATCTCGTGGCTCTGCGCGGTGCGCGACCGCGGGATGTTCATCAGCCCCGCGTTGTTGATGAGCACGTCGGGCGAGCGGCCCGCGAGCAGCTCGCCTGCCGCGTGCACGGAGTCGAGGTCGGCCAGGTCCAGCTCCACGACCTCGGCGCGCTCCGGGTTCGCGAGTGTCGCGCGGGCCGTCTCGGCGCGGCCCGTGTCACGGCAGGCCATTACCACCCGGGCGCCCGCGTCGGTCAACGCCCGGGTGGTCTGCAGGCCCAGCCCGCTGTTCGCGCCGGTGACCACGAAGGTCCGGCCGGTCTGGTCGGGGATGTCGGTAGTGGTCCATCGGCTCATGCGGGCCAGGGTACGTCCGCCGTCCGACATCGCCCACCGGCTCATGCGGGGTGGCTCACTCCCAGGTGGCGGTGTCGGGATCGACACCGTGCGCGCGGGCGTTGGCCTCGACGGCGGCGACCAGCCACTGAGTCAGGCCCGGCTCGTGCGCGTCGTACGTCTCGGCGAAGCGTGGGTCCTCGACGTACATCCGCGCCAGGCAGACCTGCATCGCATGCGTGCAGTCGTAGAACCGCCCGATCGATGCGCGGTGGCGCTCGGCCAGCTCCGCGGCCTCCGACGCCCCCGGGTCCATGCCGGCACGCTTGGCGGCGGCGAGGTCGACGTTGAGCGCGTCGCCCTCGGCCTTGACCTGCTTCCAGTCCTCCCTGGACATGCGCGCCGTGCGTTCCTGCGACTGCGCCCACTGCGGGGTGTCGCCCCAGCGGTGCTCGGCCTCCTCCTGGTACTCCTCCTTCCAGTCCGTGCCGAAGATCTCGGCCCTGTCCTGAGGGGTCAGTGGTGCGTTCATATCGATCGCCTCCTTCATGCGGTCGACTGCGGAGACCATCTCCTGCAGGTGCGAGATGCGTCCGACCAGCAGCTCCCGCTGGCGGGTCAGGTGAGCCAGGGCGTCGGCCTCCGGGTCATCGAGCAGGTCCCCGATCTCCGCGAGCGGGAAGCCCAGCTCGCGGTAGACCAGGATCCGGTGGAGGCGGGCGACGTCGTCGTCGTCATACACCCGGTAGTCCGACCACGTCCTGCCGCTTGCCGGCGCCAACCCGATCCGGTCCCAGTGGTGCAGGGTCCGGACGCTCACCCCGACCAGCGCGGCGACCGCTCCCACGGTGAGCCCGTCTCTCGTCGTCATGTCTCCAGCATCTCTCACATCCACGAGCGTGGGGCCTGACGCGATGTCAGGGTCAAGCCCGGGTTTCCGCGACCGGCGTGCGAAGAACGGTGGCAGGCGGTACCGCTCTTCCTTACCCGCCGGTAACCTCGGTGCCATGAGCCGACCCGCGCCCCATGTGTACGACCGTCTCCGCGGCCTCGTCGCGATCCCCGAATTCCGGGCCGATCCCTCGAGCCGCCCGTCGGCGATGATCACCGAGGTCTTCACCGGTGACCCGCTCGCGGAGATCCCCGCCGGCACCGCCGACGATGTCACCGCCGCCGTCGAGCGGGCCCGGGCCGCGCAGGTCGCGTGGGCCGAACGAGACGTCGCCGACCGGGTCGCCGTCATCACCCGCTTCGCCAAGCAGATCATGCGGAACCGCCGCGAACTCATGGACATCGTGCAGGCAGAGACCGGCAAGAGCCGCGCCTCCGCACAGGAGGAGGTGCTGGACTGCCTCATCACCGCGCGTCACTACGCCCGGACCGCGCCCGGGCTGCTCGCCCCCAAGCGCGTCCAGGGCATGCTGCCGGGACTGACCAAGGCCGTGGTGCGCCGCCAGCCCAAGGGCGTCGTAGGCGTGATCGCCCCGTGGAACTACCCGCTCAACCTCGCCGCCACCGACGCGCTCGCCGCCCTGCTCGCGGGCAACGCCGTGGTGATCAAGCCCGCCTCCATCACGCCGTTCTGTGCCCTCGCCGCCGCCGACATGCTCTACCGGGCGGGCCTGCCGCGCGACCTGTTCCAGGTGGTGCCCGGTTCGGGCGGGACCGTCGGCGGCGCGATCGTGGAGAACGTCGACTACCTCATGTTCACCGGCTCCACCGCGACCGGCCGCACGCTGGGCCGCCAGTGCGGCGAGCGCCTGATCGGCTTCTCGGCCGAACTCGGCGGGAAGAACGCCATGATTGTGACCGAGGGTGCCGACCTCGACGAGGTGGCCGAGGTCGCCACGCGCGCGTTCTTCTCCAACTCGGGTCAGCTGTGCATCTCGGTCGAGCGGGTCTACGTGGAGCGCTCGGTCGCGCCGCAGCTCATCGAGAAGCTCACCGCGCGTGTGCAGTCCATGAGCGTGGGGCCCGGCTACGACTTCGAGGCCGAGATGGGCAGCCTCATCTCCCGTGACCAGCTGGACACCGTCTCCGCACACGTCGACGACGCGGTGGCCAAGGGCGCGCGCGTCCTCGCCGGCGGACGCGCCCGGCCGGACCTGGGACCGCTGTTCTACGAGCCCACCCTGCTCACCGACGTGCCCTCCGGCGCGACCTGCTACGGCGAGGAGACCTTCGGCCCGGTCGTCTCGATCTACCCGGTCGACTCGGTCGAGGAGGCGATCGCCGAGGCCAACGACACCGAGTACGGGCTCAACTCGTCGGTGTTCGCGGGGTCCGACTCCGAGGGCGAGCAGATCGCGGCGCGCCTGCGGACCGGCACCGTCAACGTCGGCGAGGGCTACGTCGCGGGCTGGGGCTCCGTCGCGGGCCCGATGGGCGGCATGGGCGCCTCCGGTGTGGGCCGACGCCACGGCGACGAGGGACTGCTCAAGTACACCGAGGCGCAGACGATCGCCACTCAGCGCGTCGTGCACATGGGCGGGCCGTCGTTCCTGCCCCGCACGCGGTGGCAGCAGTTGCTCGCGCCCGCCACCGACGCCATGCGCTTCCTGCCGGGGCGGTAGGCGGGCGGCCGGCGCGGGCGGGTGGCCGGCGCGGGCGGTGTCCGGCCGCCCCGGCCCGCCTCGTGGTGCTGCCGCTCGCCCTCCCGATACAGCCGCGTCCGGGCATGGCGTCTCGCGCGCCCCGAGGGGCAGGCCAGACGCCATGCCCGGACGCGGCTGTGGCTGACGTGTACAGGCGCGGGAGCGAGACGCCGGACGGGGGAGCGGCTGCACCGCTTTGCGGGCCCGCCCGTCAGTTACCGCGGCGCAGCAGGACGAACGCGCCGCCGATGAGCAGGATCGCCAGACCGCCGACGACCCAGATCGCGGGATTGATGCCGGTGTCCTCACCCGAGGTCTCATCGGCGACGTCCGCCTCGTCGCCGGCCCCGGTGTCGGACCCGCCAGCCGGGGTGGCGTCTCCGCTGGCCGTGGGCTGCGATCCGGACTCTGCGCCTGCCTGCGAGCCGGACTCGCCGCCGGACTGTGCGCCTGCCTCCGCGCCGGCGGCTCCCTCGGCCCCGCCCGCCACGGTGAAGACCGACGACCCGCTCACCACGTGACCGTCGGACGAGGTCACCCGGTATCCGACGATGTAGGGGCCGGGCTCGAGTTCATCGACGTCGACAGTGACGGTCTCGCCCGCCACCGAGGGGTCGCCCACGACCCGGTCGGCCCGGTTCTCCCCGGCGGTCACGGCGACGGAGGCGAAGCTCTGGTTGATCTCCTCGTTGAAGGTCAACACGATCTCGTCGGGCGGGGTGTCCAGCTCGGACCCGTCCTCCGGATCGATGGAGACCAATACGGAGTGGGCGACGGCGACCGGGGCGAGCACCACCGCGGGCGCGGCCGCGCCGCCGACCAGGGCGGCAGCGACCGCCACGGACGCCACGCGCCCCCGCAGTGCCGTCACGCCTTGACGCCCAGGCGGGCGAAGATGTCCTTGTTGATGCGGTCGAGCTCGCCCGAGATCGACGAGTGGATCTCGCGCCGCTGCGCGGTGGGCGTGGTCTCGGCGGTCTCGACCGCGGTCCGCAGGTCGGTGAGCCGGGTCCGGGTGGAGGCGATGAAGTCCTTGACCTCCCGCTCGCTCCCGCGGCTCGTGTCGAGCTGGTCGAGGGTCTGCTCGAGGCGGACGATCCGCACGCCGAGGGCGGCGCCGGGACCGGTGGCGTTGATGCCGGCGGCCTCGAGGTCCACGCCTCCGGGGCCGGAGGGCTTGCCGGCCGATCCCTGCACGTTGGAGACGGCCTTGTAGACCATCGGCAGCAGCACCGGGGTGGCGACCTTGGCCATGCTCAGCCACCGCTGCAGGTCATCCTTGTTGAGCTTGGTGCCCTCGAGCTTCTTGAGTTCCATCTCGGCGAGCTGGTACTCGTGCTTGCGGCCGGCGGAGTCGATCTTCTCGGCGAGCTTGCGGTCCTTGGCCAGCAGCTTGGCCTCGCGCTTGATGGTGGCGCGCTCCTGCTTGGCGTGGACCTTCTCGTTCTTGCGGTTCCGCTTGGCGGATCTGCGGTCGAGCTTGTCACGCTTCTCGGCCCGCTTCTCGGCGCGCCTCGCCTTGCGGTCGGCGTTCTTGCGCTCGAGCTTGGCGCGTTCCTTGGCCTCGGCCAGTTCCACGCGGTGCGCCTCCTTGGCCTTCTTCCGCGTCTCCTTGGCCGCGAGCTTGGCCTCCTTCATGGCCGTGGACTTGAGCGCCGAAGCATGGGCGCGGAGTTCGGCACGCTTGTCGCGGTAGGTCGTCAGCTTGCCCATGGGCGTCGATCCTTCTCTCGTCGCGGACATCAGGTCTCCAGCCTAGGCGAATCGGCCCGCACTGAGGACCGGACCGTCGTGTGGGCCGCGGCTGGGCCATGATGGACGGCGATGGAGGACGCCGGCAGCACCACGTACCGCGCCCCCGATGCGGCGGTGGTGGGGCCGGCCTCGGGGGCCAGATGTCTGCACCGCGTGGCCCGGGAGCGTGATGCGCGACCGGGGTGGTGGCGGACGGCGCCGCTCGACGAGGGCGTGCGTCTGCGGGCGATGGCGGCGGCCGATCGGCGCGCGGGCCTGCGGGAGCGCGCGTTGCGGGACGCGCGCCCCGACGCCGTGGTGGTGGACGTGGTGGGGGATCACTGGACCGATCTGCCGGGGGACGTACCGGGCGACGACGACGAGAGCGCGACACTCCGGGCCCTGGCCGACGGGGCGACGCTGGTGTGGGGCGCGGCTCTTCCCGCCGATCCGCACGAGGGCCGGGCGGGCCTCCGGTGCACCCTGGCGGCCGTGCCCGGCGGCGGGTACGCGCCGGTGCTGGTGGTCAATCACAAGGTGGTCGATCCGCGGCGGGGGAGGAGCGCGTCGACGGCGACGGTGACCCGCTTGCTCGACTGGTCCCCTGCGCCCGACCCCGCTCTCCGGGTGCGGCGTCACCCCGCGGATCTGGACCGGCTCGTCCACGCGTGGCGGCTGCTCGCCGCCGTGGGGCACGCGGCGGAGTCCCCGGTGGGCGCGGTGCTGGGGCTGGGCTCGGCGCGCGCGGTGGTGCACGACCTGGGGCCGGTGCTCGACGCCGCAGACCGCACCCACGCCACGCGGCTGGCGGTGGTGCGCGGTGAGCTCGACACCGAACCCAGCCGGATCGGCGAATGCCGCACCTGCCCCTGGTGGGAGGGCTGGGACGATCGGGACGGGCCCGTCGAGGGCTGCCGTGACCGGCTCGTCGTGGCCGATGACGTCAGTCTCGTCGTCGGCGGCGGACAGGTCGGGTCGCTGAGGGCCCGGGGGATCCGGACCGTGGCGGAGCTGGCGGAGGCCGGACCGGACCGGCCCACGGACTGGAACGGCGAGCCGTTCTCGGACGCGGTCCTGCGGGCGAGGGCACACCGCGACGGCGAGGTCGTGGTGCCCAAAGTGGCGCGGCCGAGCATCCCGCGGGCGGACATCGAGGTGGACGTCGACCTGGAGAGCCACCTCGACGACGGCGCCTATCTGTGGGGGACCCTGCTCACACTGAGGGACGGGCGGCCCCTGGAGGCCGAGGGGTACAGGCCGTTCGCCACCTGGGCGCGGTTGCCGGATCCGGACGAGGGGCGTTCGTTCGCGGAGTTCTGGCGCTGGCTGACAGGCATCCGCGACCGGGCGGCCGGGCAGGGGCGGTCGTTCCGGGCCTACTGCTATTCACGATCCGCGGAGAACGGGTGGCTGCTCTCGTCGGCCGGCAGGTTCGGTCCGGAGGGCACCGTCGCCGTCGTCAAGGGGGTCCCGTCCGTCGCCGAGGTCCGGCGCTTCATCTCCTCCCCGCTCTGGGTGGACGTCCACGAGGCGATCACCACCCAGTTCGTCTCCACCTCGGGCCTCGGGCTGAAGGTGGTCGCCCCGGCCGCGGGGTTCACGTGGCGGGATCCCGAGGCCGGCGGCGAGGCCTCGCTCGGCTGGTACCGCGACGCGCAGGCGGCGCGGGGCGTCGAGCGGGACACTGGCCGCGACCGCATCCTCACCTACAACGAGGACGACGTGCAGGCCACCCGGGCCGTGCGTGAGTGGATCTCCCGCTCGAGCTGGGGCGGCCACCAGCTCTGAACGTATGTCTACTTCGGCGTTGGACCCCTCATGCGCGGGCATTTCGCGGTGGCCGCGCAGTGTGTTCTCGGCGGAATGATTAGAATTGTTAAATATCGCCGGAGTGCCGGCGCATCCCTCCCGAAAGGAACATTGACCCATGACGAGTCACATCCGCGCCGCTGCAGCCCTCGCCGTCTCTGCTCTCGCCCTGACCGGCGGAGTGGGTCTGGCACACGCTCAGTCCTCCGCCCTCGGCTCGGCCGAGGAGGGGACGGGGGAGGTCGGCCCCGGATCGATCGACACCTCGGGCTCCGCATTGCTCGGCGAGCCGACCTTCGGCAGCCTCGCCCCGGTCGTGTCGCAGGGCGTGGGCTCGGTCAACGCGGCAGCGGGTTCCGACGCCGTGAGTCCCGCGCCGGGTACCGGCTCCGTGGACACCACCGGTTCCCTCCTCGGCGAGCCCACCTCAGGCTCCCTGGTGCCGGCCGTGGCGTCGGTCGGTGACGCACTGGGCTCCGATGGGGGTCCGGCAATCGTCATCGGCTCCGATGGCGGTACGGATTCGCTTGGTGGATCCGGTTCGCTCGGGCCGGTGCTGCTGGTCGGCGGCTCCGCCGCTGTCATCGGGGCGGGAATCTACTTCGCGCCGCAGATCGAGCAGGCTCTGACGGACGCGGGAATCGTGCTGCCGCCATTGCCGGTTATCTGATCGCAGTCGGCGAGGTCCAGCGGGGCCCGCTTCCCGTGCCACGAGGCCCGCACCCTGGATCGAAGGGGGCGGGCCTCGGGGCTCCCCGCGCGGGTGCCCCGGGGCGACGCTGGGGCATGGGTGGCCACACGGCAAGGGGTCGAGCGCCTTTCAGAACCCCTTACTAACTAAGATTTAACTGAGTTCTCACCGTTCATCGCCTGAATTCGTGGCTAGGGTGGGGAACGGACGGATGAACCTCGGTCTCGTAACGCTGTTCTCACGTCTCACAGACCCCAACCCCGGCCTCTGCGCCTGGGAGCCCCTTTCCACACGAGGAGACGCAATGACGTTCACCACCCGCAAGGCCGCTGCGGTCGCGGCCGCCGCTGCCCTGGCCATCTCGGGCGCCACCGGCGTCGCCAACGCGCAGGACGAGTCCTCCGGCAGCATCGACCTCGGCAGCCTCGTCGGCGGCTCCACAGAGGGCAGCACCGAGTCGGCGGGCAGCGGTGAGTCCGCCGGGAACGGGTCGGTCCCCGAGGACCTGGGTTCCCTCATCCTGGACGGCAATGCGACCGGAAACGGCTCCCTCGATACCGAGGGTTCCCTGATCGGCGAGCCGACCACCGGCTCGCTCTCGGGCTCCTTGTCCGAGGCGATCGCCTCCTCCGGCGTCAACTCGCTCAGCCCGGCACCCGGCACGGGCTCCATCACCACCACTGATTCGCTTCTGGGGGAGCCCACCACCGGTTCGCTGGCCCCGATCTACGCTCCTATCGCGGGCTCGCTCGGCATCGGCGAGGGAGCCACCACCGTTCTCGGTTCGATGGAGGGATCCCTCGGTGCCGGCTCGCTCCCCGGCGGCACCGGCTCGCTCGTTCCCGCCACCCTGGGGCTGGGTTCCGTCGCCGCCATCGGTGCGGGCATCTACTTCGCGCCGGAGATCCACGCCGCGCTCACCGCCGCCGGCATCGCCCTCCCGCCGCTGCCGCCGCTGCCGTGGGCGCCGGCAGGTGCCGCTCCGGCCCCCGCGGCTCCGGCGCCCGCCCCCGCTCCGGCCCCCGGCCCCGCGATCGACAACGGTCGCGGCTGACCCTGTGCGCACCGCCTGACCCAGGCACAGCACCGAGGCCCGCCCCCTTCGCAGGGGGCGGGCCTCAGTCGTCGTACCGGCGCACGGGGCCGGACGCTATGTCCGGTCCCGGGCGGGCAGTTAGCGCGGCGCCATGCGCAGGGCGCCGTCCATGCGGAAGCTCTCGCCGTTGAGGTAGTCCTGCTCGACGATTGCGTTCGCCAGCTGCGCGTAGTCGGACGGCCGGCCGAGGCGCGACGGGAACGGGATCGCGGCCTCGAGGGACTTCTGGAACTCCTCGGTCAGGCCCTTGAGCATCGGGGTCTCGATGGTGCCCGGGGCGATGGTGTTGACGCGGATACCGAACTGCGCGAGGTCGCGCGCGGCGCAGATGCCCATCGAGTACACGCCGCCCTTCGAGGCGGCGTAGGCGATCTGGCCGACCTGGCCCTCGTAGGCGGCGACGGAGGCGGTGTTGATGATGACGCCGCGCTGGCCGTCCTCGTCGACCGTGTCCTGGGTGGACATGGCCTCGGCGGCGAGCCGCAGCACGTTGAACGTGCCCACGAGGTTCACCGAGATGCAGGTCTGGAACAGGTCGAGCGCGTGCACGCCCTTCTTGGAGACGATGCGTGCGGCCGGGGCGATGCCGGCGCAGTTGACCACCACGCGCAGTGGCGCGGCCTCGGTGGCCTTGGCGATGGCGGCCTTGACGTCGTCCTCGTTGGTGACGTCGGCGGCGATGAGGGTGATGCCCTCATCGATGCCCTGCTCGACGGCCTTGTCGATGGACTGCTGGAGGTCGAGGCCGAACACGACCGCGCCCTTCTCGGCGAACGAGCGCGCGGTGGCGTTGCCCAGGCCGGAGGCGGCGCCGGTGACGATGACGGAAGCACCCTTGATGTCCACGGGCGATGTCCTTTCTGTAGACGACGCGTGCACTAGGAAGTGCAAGCATTAACGTCCCCAGTGTCCCAGACCCGCTGTCAGCGCACGTCGAAGGCCGGGCTCTCCCCCCTTACGGGGAACAGTCGCCCGTCGATCCCGCGGCCCGACGCCGTGTAGACCACGCGGTATGCGCCGGCCGGGGTGCCGGGCGGGATGTCCCAGGTGATGAGGGCGCCGGTGACGGTCAGCAGGCCCTCGAAGACGATCATCGTGGACCAGTCGCCGTCGTCGTGCACCCGCACCCACCGGTCGCCCTCCCGCCGCTCGATCGCGAGGTAGGTGTCTCCGCGGCGCAGGTCGGAGTTGGGGTGGGTGCCACAGAACCGCACGACGACCCGCTGCCCGACGCGATACTCCGCGAGCGGCGGGTCCAGGACGTCGCCGAAGTTGCGCAGCGGAGCCGGTGTGTCGACGAGCGGGTTGCCCAGGGGGGAGACGGGGATCTGCCCGGTGAGGTCCCGCTCGGAGGTGCCGGGGTCCAGCGGGGTCCCCGCCCGCATCGAGCGGGCCAGGTCGGCGGCGACCTGCTGGATCGCCGGCAGGGTCCACGGGCCGAACGCCGTCGCGCCGCCCTCGTAGTTCTGCGCCGAGTACTCCTCGGGCGTGGTGACGTAGTGCCCGTAGGCGTTGGAGTACCCCTGGACGGTGACGTGGTCCTCGCGCACCCCCAGTTCCGCCGCCAGGGTCCGGCGCAGGCGCAGGCCCGCCACGACGGTCGGTTCGAACCCCAGGGTGAACAGGTGGTGCGTTCCCAGTCGGACCAGGTGGAACGGGTACACGCGCTGGATCGCGTGGGGGACCAGGCCCACCGGGAGCAGGACGTCCTTGGCGCCGTGCGCCTCGCGGAGCCAGGCGGGGATCACCACGTCGGTGATCGCGGCGACGACGGGGTTGCCGCCGCGGTCGCCCTCGGCGAACGGCAGCTCGTCCCCGCCGCCGCCGTCCTCCTGGCTGCCCGACGCGAATGACGCGCCGAGGGCCGCCACCGCCGTCCGGTGGGTGCGCCCGTCGCCGGTGAACTCGGGCCGCACCTCGACGGCCGACATGTCCACCCAGCGGTGCCGGACGTCGATCCCGTTGCCGAGCGGCCGGACCCCCTTGTCCACCTGGTCGCGCGCGGCCGCGAACTGTCGCTCGCCGATGATCCGGGTGTTGAGCCACTCGTCGGGCGTCGGTCCCCGGCCGGGGGCCAGGTCGAGGTTGGGGCTCACGTCGCCCGGGTTGGTCTGCGCGAACGCGGTGACCAGCTCCGGCGTGCGGCCGTCGAGGTAGTCCTGCCCGGCCACCTCCCGCTCCCAGTGCCATGCGGCGAAGCCCTTGTTGTCGGAGGACGCGATCGTGTTGTGGGAGGTCATCGAGGTGGCGTGGACGCCGAACCAGTTGAGCACGCCCACGAGCCGGCCGTCGCGGGTGATCTGCAACGACTGCGACCGCGGGTCGATCCCCGCCGGGAACTGCGCCCGCTCCTCGGGGGTGTCGCGGTCGAACGACCCGCGGGAACGCTGGACGCCGGCGTCGTGCAGCGCGCCGGTGGTGACCCCGACGCTCGACGGCGCGAGGTCCTGGTGCGCCATCCGTGCGGCGTCGACGATCCCCGCCACGTTGGCCTCGAACGTCACCGGCCGGAAGCCCAGCATCGACAGGTCGACCATCGGATGGCCGGATGTCCCGCCGGGTGCCACGTGGGTGTGCGTGGCGGTGATGACCACGTTGCCCTCGTGGTAGGTGTCGCCGAACTCGGCGGCCAACCGGCGCAGCACCTCCTGCTGGATCGACTGGAAGACGAGCCCGATCTCGGCGGTGACGTGGAGGAACCGGGGTGACGACGGCGAGTCGGCAAAGACGAAGGCGCGGGCCCGCTGCCGCAGATGCAGCCCGACGGACTGCTGCTCGGTGTCCGCGTACCCGTTCATGCCCGCGCCCAGCGGCTCTCCGGTCATGTCCCCGATGCCCCGGCCGACGTACATGGCCGTGGACTGGCCCTGTGCCACGGCTGGCAGGAGCGACTGCAACGCGGCGACCCCGCCGAGTGCGGCGGCCCCGCCCAGGACGGTGCGGCGGCTGACGGTGGTCAGGTTGTCGTACATCGTCTCTCCCCGGGTGCGCGTACCGCGGTGATTCGCATCATCGCATCGCGGCTGACGCTACCCAAGTGGACGCTCGTCCGGGGTGTCCTCTGCGTGCCGGACGGACGAGCCGGGCGACAAACGAGCAGCGGCCCGGGCGGGGAGGTCCCCACCCGGGCCGCTGCGAGCTCTGCTGAGCCGTGAGGCGCTAGGCCGGTGTTCAGCCCTTGGCCTCGGCGTAGCGCTGGGCGACGTCCGCCCAGTTGATGACGTTCCACCAGGCCTTGACGTAGTCCGGCTTGACGTTCTTGTACTGCAGGTAGAAGGCGTGCTCCCACATGTCCAGCATGAGCAGCGGGGTGATGTTGATCGAGATGTTGCCCTGCTGGTCCGTGAGCTGCTGGATGATCAGGCGCTGCCCGATGTGGTCCCAGCCCAGGACGGCCCAGCCCGAACCCTGCAGGGTCGTGGCGGCGGCGTTGAAGTGGGCCTGGAACTTGTCGAACGACCCGAACTCGGCGTCGATCGCGGCGGCCAGCTCGCCCTCGGGCTTGTCGCCACCGTTCGGCGACATGTTCTTCCAGAACACGGAGTGGTTGGTATGGCCACCGAGGTGGAAGGCCAGGTTCTTGCTCAGCAGCGGGGCCTTGGCGGCGATGCTGCCGTCCTCGCGGGCCTCGGCGAGCTGCTCGATGGCGTCGTTCGCGCCCTTGACGTAGGTCGCGTGGTGCTTGGAGTGGTGCAGCTCCATGATCTCGCCGGAGATGTGCGGCTCGAGAGCGCCGTAGTCGTAGTCGAGATCGGGAAGAACGTACTCGGCCATAGTGGAGTGTCCTTTCAGTTGGGTGGCGGGCTGCGCACGGGATTCCCCGTGGCGCCCGTCACGACGTCCACCTCCACCATAGTGATCCGTCCACCGGTGCGTCGTCCTGCGCGACCGCGGGCGGCCGGCGAAGCCGATGGCCTGCCATGATCGGGGTCGTGGATCACTCTGATATGGCCCCGGTCGGCGGCGTCATCTCCGTGTCGGCCGTCGTGCTCACCCGACCCGACGGCGCGGTGGCGACCGTCCGCAAGGCGGGCACCGACCGGTTCATGTTGCCCGGCGGCAAATGGGAGGCCGGGGAGTCGCCCAGGGAGTGCGCCGTACGGGAGATCGACGAGGAACTGGGGGTGGTCATCGCCCCCGATCGGCTCACCCTTCTGGGGCGATTCGACACCGCGACCGCCAACGAGCCCGGGTTCTCCCTGGTCTCCGAGGTCTTCGCCGCCGAGGTGGACGGCGCGCAGCGGCACCGGGCCGAGATCGCGGAACTCCGCTGGGTCGCGGTCGCGGAGATGGCCCACATCGCGACGCTGCCGGAGGACTCCTGCGCGCCGTGGGCCCCGCTGCTGGTGCGTGTCGCCCGCACCTGCCTGTCAGGATGAACGTGCCTGGTCAGATCACCAGGAGTACGACGAGTACGACCAGGAGCGCCAGGGCGACGGCGACACTCACGTGGAGGTTGCGGCGACGGACGTGATCGCTGCAGCCGGACCCCTCGAAGGGCTGCGGCGGCTCGCCGTCGAGGATGGCGCGCAGGCGCTGCGCGGCGGGCTGTGTAGCGGTCACGTCGAGCTCCCCCTCGGTCGAACTGGTCACCACCCTAGCGCTGACTATGGCATTGGTCACATCACGTCCGGATCACGAACGGGCCGGAGGGTTACCCTGGCGGCATGGGCTGGCTACAAGACGCGATCAGACACTCCGCCATGCGTACCGCGACCACGGTCGTCGACGCCGAGGCGGCGCTCCCGGGCCGCGCTGACCCGGTGCCGGTGGCGCCGGCGAACATCGTCACCGGAAACCCGATGGTCCCGCCGTTCCCGGAGGGCCACGAGACGATAGTGCTCGGGATGGGGTGTTTCTGGGGCGCGGAGAAGATCCTGTGGCAGCTCGACGGGGTCTGGACCACCGCCGCCGGGTATGCCGGCGGGTGGACGCCGAACCCCACCTACGATGAGACCTGCACCGGGGCGAGCGGCCACACCGAGGCCGTGCTTGTGGTCTTCGATCCGCAGGTGCTGCCGGTGGAGAAGCTGCTGGCCACGTTCTTCGAGTGGCACGACCCCACGCAGGGGATGCGCCAGGGCAACGACATGGGCACGCAGTACCGCTCGGCCGTCTTCACCACCACGCCGGAGCAGCTGGAGGTGGCCCGTCGCATCGCCGAGGGGTACCAGAAGGAGCTCGACGCGGCCGGTTACGGCCCGCTGACCACCGAGATCGGCGAGCTGGGGGAGGTCCGGTCCGGCACTTTCTACTACGCCGAGGACTACCACCAGCAGTACCTGGTGAAGAACCCGGGCGGCTACGACTGCCACGTCCGCAGCGGCGTCGCCTGCCCCATCTGACCGGGGGCTCCCGCGTCTGGCCGGGCGCGGGAGCGGATGGCCGGACCGAGGGTCAGACGGAGCGGACATGCGAAAGGGCCCGGCAGGATCTCTCCTGCCGGGCCCTCTCGTGGAGTCTGAAGGACGTCAGATCACTCTGACGTCACAGATCACATCGGGGTGATGTTCTCCGCCTGCAGGCCCTTGGCGCCCTGCGCGACGTCGAAGGAGACCTGCTGGTTCTCCTCGAGCGAACGGTAGCCCGAGCCCTGGATGGCGGAGAAGTGGGCGAAGACGTCGGCCGAGCCGTCGTCGGGGGCGATGAAGCCGAAGCCCTTGTCAGCGTTGAACCACTTAACGGTGCCGGTAGCCATATTGGCGTCCTTTCGAGAGTCGGTACCCCGCTTGTCGGGGTCCCGGGTGCTGCAGCAGAGAGCGTGCTGTGTGTTTCCCTGCGGTGCCGCACTGCCCTCTCTCGAGGACGGTGGATCTACAGAAATACAACGAACGATTTCAACTACTGAGGAAGACCATACACACGCCCTTGCGATCCGTCACCCCTGATGTGACGACGGCTACATGTGCTGCCTGATCTCGTCCGCCAGGACGAGGGCGTGGTTGTGCTCGGTGTCCCTGGCCGCATAGGCCAGAACCAGGTCGCCGCGGGCCGCCAGCGTCGCCAGGCGGGCCACCTCCCCGGCGGCGGGCTCGCGTGACAACTCCTCCCGATACCTCTCCGCGAAGTGCTCGAAGTCCAGTTCACCGCGGTGGAACTCGCGGCGCAGGTCGGCGGACGGGGCCACGTCCCTGCACCAGTCGTCGTGATCGAGGGACTCCTTGCGTACGCCCCGCGGCCACAGCCGGTCCACGAGGACGACGTGGGCCCCCGCCGGGTCGGCCTCTCCCGAGACGAGGTCGTGGACGCGCACGCAGTAGACGGACATGGACCCAGGCTCCGGCACAGCGCCGTCCGACGCCACCCGGGCTGTGCCAGCATGGTCGCCATGACCACACCGCGGCGGCAGGGGCAGTGGCGCTGGGTCGCGCACCCGCCGTGGCGACCCCCCACGCCCGTGACGCGGCCGCCCGCCCCGCGGCACCGCACCGGGCCGGCGTGGCGCGACCGCACCCCGTCCTACCCCGGCACCCCGCGGTGGGGACTGCCGCCGGTCGCGATCCCGCGCCGGCTCGAGCAGCCGACAGGACCCGCACCCGCCCGGTTCGCCACCGCCGCCCCCGGGATCATGCGGGCGGCCGGCGCCTGGTTCCTCGCCACCGCCGTGGCCCACGGACTGCGCTACGCCGCCCTGGTCTGGTACGCCGACCGGCTCGCGCCGTGGTGGCTCGAGGCCCTCACCACCGCCCTGGTCTGGGTGACGGGGATCGTCGCGATCGCCGTGGGGATCGCCGCAGCCGTCACGGCGACGGCCTGGCTGGTGGAGATGCGGCGACGGGCGTACGCACCGGTTCGGGACCCCCGGTCACGGGCGGGCCTGTGGGTGGGTGCCCTCCTCGTCGTCGTCAACTTCTTCCGCCTGCCCGTCTACCTCGAGGAACTGCGCCGGGCGTCGACCCGCGCCCCGTCCCGATCGGACCTCCGGCGGTGGTGGGCGGCCTGGGCCGTCAACGTCCTGGCGGTCGCGGTCGCCCTGTGGCGCGGCAGCGGGGAGGGCCCCCAGGCCGCCGCGGACACCGTGCTGCTCACCGCCCTCGCCGCACTCGCCGCGGCGTGGGCGGTCCGGGAGACCCGGGGCGTCATGAGGAGTTTCAGTGACCCTTCCCCGCGGTTCACCCGCAGGTTCATCGCGGCGGGGATCCTGGAAGCGTCAGCAACCCGGAAGGATTGAGACGTGACGGTCCCCGCGACCACCCACCTGCCCTCGCCCGTCTCCACCCGCAGCGGGGTCGTCGCACACCGCGGCGCCTCCGCGGAATTCCCCGAACTCACCCGGGTCGCATACCAGCAGGCCCTCGAGCAGGGCGCCGAAGCGCTCGAGGTGGACGTCCGCCTCACCTCCGACGGCGTGCCCGTCCTGCTCCACGACCCCCGCACCACCCGCGTCTCCGACAGGGATCTCTGGGTCCACGCCAGCACCCTCGAGCAGATCTCCGCGCTCGACGTGGGGTCGTGGCACCCCGTGCACCGCGCCCCCGAAACGGTGCTCACACTGCGCAGTTTCCTCGTCATGGCCGAGGCGTACCCGGACGTCCGGTTGTTCCTCGAGACCAAGCACCCGGTGCCGTCCGGCGGTCGGGTCGAGACGGTCCTGCACGACGAGCTGAAGTACTTCGGTCTCGACCGGGCCACGTCGTTCGCCGATTCCCGCGCGGTGATGATGAGCTTCTCCGTCGCGGCCGTGCGGCGTTTCCGGCGGCTCGCCCCGGACGTGCCGACGGTGCAGCTGCGCGAGCGTCGGAACGTCGTCAAGTCGTGGCCGGCCGAGGGGTTCGGTGCCCAGCTGATGGGACCGAGCATCGGGACGTTGCGGGCGCGGCCGTGGCTGGTCGAGTACTGGCGGTCGCGGGGGATGGGCACCTACTGCTGGACCGTCGACGACCCCGCCGACCTGCTGCTGTGCCGCGACCTCGGCGTGGACTGGGTCGGCACCAACGTCCCCTCGCGCGCGCTGACCGTCCTCGACGGCGGCGCGCCCCGGACCGAGGGGCCCGCGGGCGCCTGACGGGCGGGTCGGCCGAGCCCGGGCCCGAGTCCGGGTTCGAGTCCGACGCCTACGCGGGCGGTCGGCGGGGGCGCACCGTATCGTGGTGATCGTGGGTAGACGCAATCGGAACAACGAGCCCAAGGCCGGCGGCAACCGCCAGGCCAAGATCGCCGCGCGCGCGGCCGAGCGTGAGGAACTGAGCGTCGAGCCGCGGCCGTTCGCCGGGTTCGCCGGGGAATGCGACATGGTGGCGATGCGCGAGTTCGTGCCGTCGGCCACCGCGCGCCTCACCACGGTCGACGGTGGGCGGGAGGTCACGCTGGCGACCGTCCTGCCCGGCGCCATCGCGGGCCTGGTCCGCGACGAGGAGCTAGGCGGCCAGGCCATGGTCGGCCTGCAGGTGCAGGTCCACGGGCCGGACCCGGCAGCCGATCTCGCGTACGCGGTCGACTGGGCGACCCGCGCCGGTGGCGGGGAGACCCTCACCTCGTCGCACCCGACCGACTCCACCCCGGCACTGGCCGACGTCGTGGTCGCCGATGCGCCGCTGGAGATCGTCGTCCACGACGACTTCTCGTGGTGGGTCGCCGACGGCGTGGACGTGGGGCCCGAGATCGAGCAGGCGATCCGCAACGCCAACGAGGTCATGATGCCCTCGGCGCGCGTCTCCGCCGACGGCATCGAGGCCGCCTGGTGGGTCGACGCCGGCGAGAAGGCACACATCCGCTGGGTGCGGCCGGAGAACGAGGACGACCTGTTCGAGGCGCTCGCCCGCGTGCACGCCGCCGGCGCGCTCCATCTGGGTGAGGGGTCCCGCTTCGCCGGGTCGTTCCGCACGCACGGGGTCCTGGTGCCGGTGTTCGACCTGGACCGCGAGATGCACCACCAGGAATGGGCGCCGGGTCTGCAGGCGCTCGACGCCGCGCTGCGCGACGCGCTCGCCGACGACACGCCCCTCACCTCGGACGAGCGGTCCTCCCGCGACGGTCTGCGCGCCCGTCAGGTGACCCTGCGCTAGACGGCGGCTCCCCGCTAGCACCACGCGCCCGGCCCCCGCGGTATGAACCCCCGGCCGGGCGCGGCGGCCTCTAGGATCCACTCCGTTGGCGACCGCGGTCGCCCGTGACGCGATGACCCGTCACGCGATGAGTCGACGCGGAGTGGAGTGAGGGGGTGGGGCGGCGTGGCCGACCGGCCGAGGACGGGCGACGACGACGAGGCCCCCCGGCTCCCGGAGGTGACGGTTCCGCCGTGGTTGCGGACCGGGCCGACCCCCGATCACGCGATGCCCGGCGTCCCCGCGGCGGGCCGGTCGGCCGGCGGGGCCGGTGGCTCGGATGCCGCGCGGGCCGGGTCGGGTGAGCGCGAACCGTCCGCCGATGCGCCGCCCCCCACCCGCATCACCCTCGGCGCCGTCGGCGACGCACACGCCCCGGCGACGAGCGAACTGCGCTCCCCTGCGGGACCGGCCGGCAGCGGCAGCACCAGGCGCGAGGCGGACGACCTGTCCACCCTCTCGCTCGGGGCCCCGCCCGCGGACCGGGGCCGACCCGATGACGAACCGCCGCCGGCCCCCGCGGTGCTCGATCGGCGCCCGGCACGGATCGCCCTGCTGGCGGCCGCCGGGGTCGCGGTGCTGGGTGGGTCCGCGGTCCTCGGGTTCGTCGTCACCCGCGGGGCCGTCGGCCCTGCGGACGAGCGGGATACCGGGTGCGTGGAGGTGGCCGAACCCGGCCGGGTGGTGGGGTCCGGGCCGGGCTCGCTCGAGACGCCGGCCGGGGCGGTGCTGGCCTTCGATCACGCCTACTACGTGGAGCGTTCGGCCGAGAAGGCCTTCGAGGCGGTCGCCCCCTCCAGCCGGATGACCGAGGAGCAGCTGCGCGTCGAGGGGGTCGAGCGGGTCCCTGAGGGCACCACTCACTGCGTGGACGTACGCGAACTGTCACCGACCCTGCTGGAGGTGGACCTCACCGAGTACCCGCCGGGGGCCGACCCGGTGCTGATCCGGCAGCGTGTCCGGGTGGCCGAGAACCCCGGCGGCACGTGGGGGATCGTCTCCATCACCCCGGCCGGCTGAGCTCCGCCGCTCACGGCCCGGTGTCGAGGAACTCCGGTAACGGGGTCCGCCCGGAGGCCACCGCGTCGAAGAACCCGGTCGTCGTGGGGCCCCACACGAGGTAGGAGCCCACGGACCCGGAGGCCATCCCGTCGTGGGGCGCGGTCACGGTGAGCGGGTCACCACTGAGTCGACGCATCACCATGGCGAGGTTCCAGATGTGGTCGCCGGTGTCCACGGTGACCGCTTCCGACGCCGAGTTCACCAGGGGCACGGCCGTGAACGGATTGAACAGGTTCCCGGGCGAGAGCGTCTTGCGCATGAGCGCGCCGAGGAACTGTCGCTGGTTGCGGACGCGCTGCAGGTCCTGCTCGGCGAAGCCGTAACGGGTGCGCACGAAGCCCAGCGCTTGCGGGCCGGCGAGCGTCTGGCACCCGGCGGCGAGGTCGAGTCCGGCGAGCGGATCGTTGATCGGCTCGTCGAGGCAGATGTCCACGCCGCCGACCGCGTCGACGATCCCGGCGAAACCGCCGAACCCGATCTCCGCGTAGTGGTCGATCCGCACCCCGGACTGCTGCTCCAGGGTCTGCGCCAACAGGGGTGGACCGCCGAAGGTGTAGGCCGCGTTGAGCTTGTTCTCGCCGTAACCGGGGATGTCGACCAGCAGGTCGCGGGGTAGGGAGATGAGCATGGTCCGATCCCCGCCGCGGGGGGTGTAGACGAGCATCATCGTGTCGGTGCGCTTGCCGCCGGCGTCCGACTCGGACCCGGTCGACAACTGGGCCTGCTGCTCGGCGGTCAATCCCTCGCGGGAGTCGGTGCCCACCAGCAGGGTGACGGTGCCGGGCGTGTTGCCGCCTCGCCCCGGGTAGTCGGTCAGCGCGTCGATCCGCTGCAGTTTCGAATCCGCCCACAGCACGCTCACCACCCCGAGCGTGAGCACGACGACCAGCACCAGTCCGAGGATCCGCAGGGGCCCGATCCGGCGCCGCGGGGTGCGGCGGCTGCGGGGGCCGCGCGGCGTCCCCGCCGCCCCGCGCGGGGGGCGACGGTCGGGTCGCCGGCCGCGGCGGTCGACGGGCCCCCGGTAGGGGTCGCGCGAGCCGGCCCGTGCACCGGCGGGCTGCCGCGGGTCCCGGGGATCGCGTCCGGCACGCGGGTCGCGGGGGTCGCGTCCGGCGCGCGGGTCGCGGGGGTCGCGTCCTGCACGTGGGTCGCGGCGGTCCCGGGCGGCGTAGCGGGCCCGCTCCTCCGGGGACAGCGGCTCCGGTTGCTGGCGTGGCTGATAGCCGGTGCGACCCACCGGACGCTCGCGGCCCGCGTCTCGAGGGCCCGCGTCGCGAGGGCCCGCGGCGCGGGGGTCCCGCCGGGCGCCCCGATCGCCCCGGTCGGGCCTGGCCGACGGGTCCCGCGGCGCGCCGGGGTCGGCGTAGCCACGGCGTTCGCGCGCGCGTCGCCGGAGCTCGGCGGCCTCCTCCGGGGTGAGGTGCCGGCGCCTGGAGTCGTCGGTCATGGGATCGGACTCTACTTGGCCGGTGCCGCGGTCGGCGGGTCCCACGGCCCCGGCGGGACACGCGTCACAACCGCGGGGGCCGCCCCTCTGCGCCGGGGTGCGCTGCCCCTATGTACGCGATTCGGCCAGGTGCGCTGCCCGAATGGACCAATCGGGACGCGCAACCTTAAGCGGTACGGGGCGCGGAGCGGCGGCCGGGCGGTCACAGCCACGACAGGTGCGGGGCGAGCAGCGCGTAGCCGAGGAACGCGACCACGTCGAGCAGCGTGTGCGCCAGCACGAGCGGCCACAACCGGCGGGTCCGCATCCACCACAACGCGAACACCACACCCATCGCCAGGTTCCCGAGCCCGCCGCCGAACCCCTGGTAGAGGTGGTACGACCCGCGCAGCAGGGCGCTGGCCGCCAGGGCCAGTGCGGGCGGCACCCCCAGCTGGCGCAGCCGGATGAGCAGGTACCCCACCACGAGGATCTCCTCGGCGGCGCCGTTGCCGGCAGCGGACAGCACCAGCACGACGGGCCGCCACCACGTCTCGCCCAGACCCGATGCCGACACCTGCAGATTGACGCCCGCGGCGACCGCGCCGAGGTACAACGCCAGCCCGGGGACGCCGATGACAGCGGTCAGCGCGAGCCCCCACGCGATCTGACGGCCCGGACGGTCGCGCACGAGCCCGACGGCCCGCGCGCCGAGCCCGGAATGGGCGAGCAACACCAGCGGCAGCAGCGCCCACGCCAGCAGTCGCAGGACCCCGAGCGCCTGGTAGGCCAGGTCGAGCCACGAGTGCTCCGAGCGTGAGACGTTGAGGGCGGCGGTCTGCTCCCCGAGGTCCGCGGGTGCGAGAAGCGCGGAGACCAGGTCGAGGACGGCGTAGGCGCCGGACAGGCCGAAGGTGACGGCCAGGACGACGACGAGCTCGGCCACCAGTAGCCGGCGGACACGGGGGTCTGTGACCGGGTCGAACCGGGCCGCATACCGGGCGAACGCCTCGCGGGGCGAGAGGGCTGCGCGGACCCGTCCCGCGCCGGAGGCCGGTGGCATCGACCCGCTCACCTCCACGGGGTCACTCGGGGAGCCGGACGTGGTCGACGACCCGGTCCATCCACCGGACGCCGGGAGCGGACTGCTGCGCGGTGGTCACGTACGCCACCCACCACCGGCTGTCCTCGGAACCGAATACGGCGGTGTACACCAACCCGCCGGAGTCCTGGTCGGGGATGCCGTCCGGGACCACCACGTAGGAGATCGCGGCGCCCGTGCCCGCCTCGTTGTCCACGGGGACCACCCGTTGTTCGTCACGGGTCCCGGACACGCCCAGGACGTACAACTGGATGGTCTCCGCGAGCGCGGTCGCGGCCCCCTGGTCATCGGTGATCGCGGCGGCGGCGATCCCGGCGTCCAGCGGACCGGCGAGGATGCGGGTGTCCAGGGCCCGGCCGGTGCCGACCGGCCTCAGCTGCACACTGCCGAACTCCGGGTCGTCGATCACACGCCAGCCGACCGGCACCTGCAGCTCGAGCCCGGAGCCCTCGTCGACGTAGTAGGTGCCGGCCAGGGTCGAGTCCCGGGGCAGCACCGACGCGGGGTTCGTGGCCACGGCGGCGACGAGCAACGCGGCCAGCAACCCCAGTGCCACGTGGACGGTGCGCGGCCCGCGCTTCTCCTCGGGCGTGAGGTGGGAGGCGTCCGGGGCGTCGTCCGGCGCGGGGGTGTAGTCGGCCGCGTACTCGGGCACGGGGGAGTCGTCGGTACCCATCGGGGAGAGCGTAGCAACGTGCGGGGGGTGGTCCTGAGGTCATCGCGCGGGGTGTAGACCTGAGGCCATGACGGTGTCGCTCGAACTGCTCGGTCGCGGGCCCTCCCGGCCGGATCTGCTGGACGACCTCGTGGTGGACGAGGCGTCGATGGTGTCGGCCCTGGCGCGCTGGTCGGCGCCCGCCCCGGTCGAGGTGGAACCCTCGGCCGCCACCGGCCTGCCCGCGCTCGACGCGGTGGCCGGGGTGCTCGCCGCGGGAACCCCCGCGGTCGTCGACGTGGCCCCCGGGCTGGCCGGCCCCGGGCCCGCCGCCGACCACCTCGCGGACCTGCTGGCCGTGGCCGCGCACTCCGGGGTCGGGTTCGGTTCCGGGCTGGTGCCCCGCTGCGCCGACGCCGATCAGGTGTGGGCGATCCTGGCCGGCGCCGTGGCCGCCATGACCGGGGCGGACGTCCGCGCGGCGCTCGCCGGACCGGACCCGGCCCGGATCCTGGGCCTGTCGAGGTCGGCCCGGGAGGCGATCCGCGACGTGGTCACGTGCGCCCTCGTGCCCGACGGGCGGGTCGATGCCGTCTCGGAGGACCTCGCGTCGGCGGACGGTCCCTGACGCTGGCTAGTCTTGTCGTCGTGGTCACCGTCGCCTACCTGGGCCCGCCCGGCACCTTCACCGATGCCGCCCTGCACCGACTGCGCGCAGACGCGCGCACCTCGGCGCTGCTCGCCGATGCCGAGGCGGTCCCCGCCGGCACCCCCGACGAGGCGTTGGCCATGGTCCGCGTCGGCACCGCCGACTACGCGTGCGTCCCGTTCGAGAACTCCGTCGACGGGACCGTCAACCCCACCAGCGACGCGCTCGCGGTGGGGGACCGGCTACAGATCTTCGCCGAGACCGAACTCGACGTGGTGTTCTCCATCCTCGTGCGGCCCGGTACCGCCGCCGACGACGTCCGCGTCCTGCGGACCCACCCCGTCGCCGCCGCGCAGGTCCGCCGCTGGGTGGGGACGAACCTGCCCCGGGCCCACATTGAGACCACCTCCTCCACCGCGGCCGGCGCCGAGGAGGTCGCCGCCGGCACCGCCGACGCCACCGCCGCGCCCGGCCGGGCCGGCGAGATCAACGGACTGGTCCCGCTCGCCGAGAACGTCGCCGACATCGGCGGGGCGCGCACCCGGTTCGTGCTGGTCGGACGGCCCGCCGCGCCGCCGCCGCGCACCGGCAGCGACCGCACCTGCGTGATCTTCGGGCTGCCCCACGAGCCCAACTCGCTGGTCCAGGCGCTCACCGAGCTGTCGATCCGCGACATCGATCTCACCCGCATCGGTTCCCGGCCCACCCGCGTCGAGCGGTTCACCTACCTGTTCCACGTGGACCTCGTCGGGCACATCGACGACCCCGCGGTGGCGGAGGCGCTCGTCGCACTGCGCCACCGGACCGCCGACCTGCGCTACCTCGGGTCGTGGCCCGTCGCCGGCGGGGGCGACGCGGGTTCGCCCCCGCCGGACCGCGCCGAGGAGATCGACTGGCTCGCGCGCCTGCGACGCGGGGAGGACGCGGGGTGAGCGCCCGCCTCCACCTGGTCCGCCACGGGCAGACCCCGTCCAACGTCGCCGGCGCCCTCGACACCGCCCTGCCCGGCGCGCCGCTCACCGACCTCGGGCGCGATCAGGCACGGCTGGTGGGCGGGGAGCTGGCCGGCTCGGGAATCAGGCCGTCCGTCGTTCTCAGCTCCGAGGCCGCCCGCGCCCGCGAGACCGCCGGGCTCATCGCCGGGGAGATGGGCCTGCCCACCCAGGCCGTGCCCGGCGTCCACGAGGTGCAGGCCGGCCGCTACGAGATGCGGACCGGTGCCGAGGCGCTCCTGGCCTACAACCGGGTGGTGCGTGACTGGTTGGAGCTCGGCGATCTCGACTCCCGGCTCCCCGACGGTGAGAGTGCCCTGGACGTGCAGGACCGGGCGATGCCGCTGATCACCGAGCTGCGCGAGTCCTATCTCGACAACGCCGTGGACGTGGTGTTGGTGGTGCACGGCACGCTCATGCGGATGCTCGCCGTGTTCGCCGGCGCCGTCCCCTCGCAGTGGGCGCTGGACAACCGGATCCCCAACTGCGGGGTCATCGAGCTCGCGCCGGACGGCGGCGGCTGGGCGTGCGAGCGGTGGGGCGACCACCTGGGGCGACCGGGGTACTGACGGCGGCGGGCTCAGCCCCGATCGGGCTCAGCCCCAGCCGAGCGCGTGGAGCGTCTCCTCGTCGATCCCGAAGTGGTGCGCGATCTCGTGGATCACCGTCACCGCCACCTCGTGGACCAGCTCCTCCTCGGTGGAGCAGAACGCGCACAGTGCGCCCCGGTAGATCGTGATGGTGTCCGGGAGGAACCCCGAGTAGGTGGTGTCGCGCTCGGTCAGCGCCACCCCCTCGTACAGGCCCAGCAGGTCGGGCTCGTCCGGGTGGCGGTCGGCGATGAGCACGACGACGTTGTCCATCGCCTCGAACAGCGCGTCGGGCACCGAGTCCAACGCGTCGTCCACCAGTTCCTCGAATCGCGTCTCGGTGACGCGGAGGCTCACGGCGTCCCGCCGGGCACCGGTACCGACACCGTGCCCTGGCCCGTGTCGGTCGGCGCTCCGGGGACGCCTCCCGGCGGCTGACCCGGCGGCGGGATCTGCGTGGTGGTGGGAGCGACCGGGGTGGCTCCGTCGACCAGCACGCCCTGGCGCGCCGACCCCCGCAGTACCGCGAACGGGCCGGGTTCCGCGGCCTTCATCAACCCGCAGTTGACGGTCCGGCTACCCGTCTGCCACGAGACCTCCGAGATCGGGTTGACCAGCGTCGAGATGAGGGTCGTCCGCCGCAGCGCCTCGGCGTCACCGAGGTAGGCGACACCGGCCTCCCGGCAGGCGTCGGCCGTGAGCTCGGACTGCTGGCGGGGGTCCGGCGGGACCGGCCCCTCCGGGAACACACCGGAGACGTCCACGTCGGCGACGATCTCGATCGAGTGGTCCTCCGAACAGGGCGTGGTCGCGCCGGGAAGGCCCTCGTCGGTGAAGCCCAGACAGGTACCCGGGTCCCACCGACGGTGCTGGTCGGCCTCGGCGAACGTGCCCGTCGACAGGGCGGAGCGCCCGTCGAGTTCGGCGGCGGCGACACCGCACAGCACGCTGCGGTCGCCCTTGTCCCAGCCCTCCTCGGACGGCGGCACGACGAGCCCGGTGAAGCGGCCGTCGGGGTCGACCTCGCGCCCGTCGGCGTACCTGGAGATCAGCGGGAGGCAGCGCTCGGTCCCCACCGGCGCCAGCTCGGCGCTGACCGGCAGCGGCGCGCCCTCCCCGAAGCCAGGCACCTGCGACAGGTCGATCCGGGCCGCCACCTCGAACCGGTGCGGCTCGGCGCAGTCCACCGTGTCGAACGAGGTGACGCGGTCCGCGGCGTCGAGCGACCAGGTCAGGCAGGTACCCGGCGCGGCCTCGGCGTACGCGGGCCCCGACAGGGTGCGCGGGTCGACCTGCGGGACGACCGCCGCGATGCGCTCGGCGCGGGAGGAATTGGGATCGTTGATCGCCGACGCCATGAGCGCACCGGTGACCGCCCCGCCGGACAGGATGGCGAGGAGGGAGGCCATGACCGCGCCCCGTGTGCGGAGCAGCGATCGACCACGGCGCGACGATCGGGTGGAAGTGGTCATCGCCTTCCATGATGCCGCAATCGCGCGGTCCCGATAGGATCCACTGCATGAGCGGACAGAACCACGACGAGCCGGCCGGTGCGGACGGCGACGTGCGTTCGCCGCGGGACGGGGTGGACCCGGAGGTCCTCGAGTTCGCACAGATGCTGTTCCAGCTGGCCCGCGACGGCGAGACCGAGCGGCTCGCGGCGTATGTCGACGCCGGGGTGAGCCCGGACCTCACCAACGAGCGGGGCGACGCCCTGCTGATGCTCGCCGCCTACAACGGGCACCCGGACACCGTCCGCGCCCTGCTCCAACGCGGCGCCGAGGTGGACCGCGCCAACGACCGGGGCCAGACGCCGCTGGCGGGAGCGGTGTTCAAGGGGTACGGCGAGGTCGTCCGCGCGCTCTTCGAGGCCGGTGCGGACCCCTACGGCGGGACACCCACCGCGGTCGACACCGCGCGCATGTTCGAGAAGGACGCCTTCCTCGAGCTGTTCGGCGTCTGATCCACCCGCGGCCACGGTCGCGGCTCGGGCCGGCCGGGTGGGGCCGCTAGGCTGAGGTGCGTGATCGATCTCAAGCTGCTCCGCGAGAACCCCGACGTCGTCCGCGACTCCCAGCGCACCCGTGGTGAGGACCCGTCGCTGGTCGACCAGCTGCTCACCGCCGACGAGGCCCGCAGGTCCTCGATCGCGGCCGCGGACGGGGCCCGCGCCGAACAGAAGGCCCACGGCAAGAAGGTCGGACAGGCCTCGCCCGACGAGCGTCCCGCGCTGCTCGAGGCCGCGGGTGCGTTGAAGCAGGCGGTCAAGGACGCCGAGGAGGCCGAGAAGACCGCCGCGGCGGAAGTCGAGCGACTCCAGCGGCTGCTGTCCAACGTCGTCGAGGAGGGCACGCCCGCCGGCGGCGAGGACGACTTCGTGGAGATCGAGCGTGTCGGCGAGATCCCGACCTTCGACTTCGAGCCGAAGGACCACCTCGAGCTCGGCGAGAGCCTGGGGCTGCTCGACATGGAGCGCGGAGCGAAGGTCTCCGGCGCGCGTTTCTACTTCCTCACCGGCTACGGCGCCCTGCTGCAGCTGGGCATGCTGCAGCTGGCGGCGCAGAAGGCGACCGCCAACGGCTTCACGATGATGATCCCGCCCGTTCTGGTGCGACCGGAGATCATGCAGGGCACCGGGTTCCTCGGCGCGCACGCCGACGAGGTCTACAAGCTCGACGCCGACGACCTCTACCTGGTCGGCACGTCCGAGGTCGCGCTCGCGGGGTACCACCAGGGCGAGATCCTCGACCTGTCGGACGGGTCGAAGCGGTACTGCGGTTGGTCCTCCTGCTTCCGCCGCGAGGCCGGGAGCCACGGCAAGGACACCCGCGGCATCATCCGCGTCCACCAGTTCGACAAGGTGGAGATGTTCTCGTGGTGCAAGCCCGAGGAGGCGCACGCCGAGCACGAGCGACTGCTCGGCTTCGAGAAGGAGATGCTCGAGGCGATGGGCCTGCCGTACCGCGTCATCGACATCGCGGGTGGCGACCTCGGCTCCTCGGCGGCCCGGAAGTACGACTGCGAGGCGTGGGTCCCCACCCAGGGCACCTACCGCGAGCTCACCTCGACCTCCAACTGCACGACGTTCCAGGCCCGCCGCCTGGGTGTACGGTACCGCGATGACGAGGGTCGGACGCAGACCGCCGCCACCCTCAACGGCACCCTCGCCACGACGCGGTGGCTGGTGGCGATCCTCGAGAACCACCAGCAGGCCGACGGCTCCGTCGTGGTGCCGGAGGCGCTGCGGCCGTTCGTCGGCAAGGACGTGCTCGAGCCGATCCGCTGACCACGAACCGCGGGTGGTCGCCGGGGTGTCCGGGGACGACGACGAGGTCGTCGGACGCCTCGCGGGCCGCCGCCCGGGTCACGGGCGGAACAGCATCATCACGCCGCTCGCGCTGGCGCACGTCCGGCCGTCGGTGTCGGTGACCCGGACCTGCACCACGCACGTCGACCGGCCCGCGTGCTCGACCTCCGCGCGGATCGTGGCGGGCGTGCGCTCCAACCGGAGCGCCCGGATGTACCGCACGGTGAGGTCGAGGGTGCTGTAGCCGACGCCCTCCTCCACGACCGTCGCCGTCGCGTAGCCGAGCGCCGTGTCCACCCACCCGGAGACGATCCCGCCGTGGACCGTCCCGCCGTTGTTCAGCGCCCACTCCGCGGGCTCGGCCGTCATGGTCACCGTGCCCACCTCGGCCGCGGACAAGCGGACGCCGAGCGTGTGCGCGCCGGGGGAGAGGTGTCGCTCGCCGTCGATGATGAGGCGCAGCGCTTCCAGACCCGCGTGCACGCTGCGCTCGGCCGCATCCGGCAGGGCAGGCCAGGAGTAGTGGCGGCCGCGTGCCACCGGGTCGACCGAATCGAAGGGGGCGTCATCCACCCCGCCGAACCTACCGGCAGGGGCGGGCACCAGTGTCGGTGCGGGCGGCTACGCTGGTGGCCGTGGAGCTGCTCTATACGGGGATCATCGGGTTCGCCCGCACAATGTTCAAGGTCCAGGGCCTGGACCTCACGATTCGCGGGGAGCGCAACTTCCCCGAGGTCGGTGGGGCGGTGGTGGTGATGAACCACACCGGGTACCTCGACTTCGTCTACGGCGGCATCCCGGCGCGCGTGCACAAGCGGTTCATCCGCTACATGGCCAAGGTCGAGGTGTTCGACCACAAGGTGTCCGGGCCGATCATGCGCGAGCTCAAGCACATCCCCGTCGACCGGACGGCGGGCAAGGCGTCCTTCGACGAGGCCGTCGCCCGTCTCCGGGCCGGCGAGCTGGTCGGCGTGTTCCCCGAGGCCACCATCAGCCGCAGCTTCGAGGTCAAGGGCTTCAAGTCGGGTGCGGTGCGGATGGCACTGGCGGCCGACGTCCCCATCATCACCGTGACCCTGTGGGGATCGCAGCGGGTATGGACCAAGGGCTTGCCCAAGAAGCTGCTGCGCCCCAAGGTGCCGATCATGATGGAGGTCGGCGAACCGATGGCGGCCTACGAGCCGATCGAGGAGTGCACCGAGGAACTGCGCTCGCGCATGCAGGCCACCCTCGAGCGTCTCCAACAGGAGTACGCGGAGCGCTACGGCGCCTACCCGGCCGGCGCCAACTGGGTGCCCGCCCGCCTCGGCGGTTCCGCCCCCACGTTGGAGGAGGCCACCGCCCTGGACGAGGCCGAGCACGCCGAGCGCATGCGACGCCGTGCCCAGAAGGCAGTCGACCCGGATGCCGATGCCGGTGACGAGCCGGAGGGACCGGCGGGCCCGGACGCTCCGTGACCCGTTCCCGACCGCTGCTCGTCGCCTCCGACGTCGACGGGACCCTGATCGACAACGATCACCTCGTCCCGGCCGCGAACCGGGCCGTCGTGGCGGACCTCGTCTCGGACGGGGCCACGTTCGTCCTGGCCACCGGACGCCCGCCGCGCTGGCTGCCCCAGGTGGTCGACCAGTTGCCCGTGGCGCCCCTGGCGGTCTGCGCCAACGGAGCCGTCATCATGGACACCGACAGCGGCGAGTTCCTGGCCACGAGTCTCCTCTATCCCGGGACGCTCGCCGCGATCGACGAGGTGCTGCGCAGGCTGCTGCCCGGCAGCGGGATCGCGGCCGAGCGCCTGGGTGCCGACGCCGCGGATGCCGACTTCGTGGCCAGCCCGGACTACGAACACGCCTGGATCCATCCCGCGCACCTCGAGGTGGGTCACGACGAGGTCCTCTCCGAGCCGGTGCTCAAACTGCTCGCGCGGGTCCCCGGTATGCCGAGCGCCGACATGGTGGCGGCACTGCGCGGGGAGGTGGACCACCTGGCGGATCTCACCTACTCGACCACCGACGGGCTGATCGAGTTCGCGGCCCGCGGGGTGACCAAGGCGAGCGGGCTGTCCCGGATCGCGGCGGGGACGGCGGCGGGCGCGGCCGTCCCGTCCGCGGCGGTTCCGGTCACCGTCGCGTTCGGCGACATGCCCAACGATCTGGAGATGCTGCGCTGGGCGGATCACGGGGTCGCGATGGGCAACGCGATCCCCTCCGTGCACGCGGCCGCCGACGAGGTCACGCTCACCAACGACGAAGCCGGGATCGCGCACGTCCTACGGCGTTGGTGGGGCTGAGCGCCTGACCCGACCGGGGCCCTGTCGAAATGGGTCGAAATGGGATGCGGACCGGTCCCCACCACTTCCCCGGTGTGCACGCCGCCCCGGGTGGGGGAGGGGTGCACACCTGGTGGGACCCGGTCCGCACGATGTGGTCGGCCGGCGCGCGCCCGGTGATCGCGCGGCGCCGGCCGAGGATCAGGGGTTCGGTTCGACCGTGAGCTCCCGCGTCGCCGGGTCGTAGACCAGCGTGCCGCCGACGAAGCGCTGGGCGACCGTTCCGTCGGCGCGCTCGGCCTCCGCGGAGACCGGCAGTCCGAGCGGACCGTGCTCGAAGCCCTGGGCGGCCCACGCGTCACCGATCACGCCCCACACGGGGTGCGTGCCCGTCTCGGGGGAGGAGTACAGCGCGCCGTTCTCGTGCTTGACCAGGGAGACGTCGCCGAAGCGCTGGACTCCGGACAGTGCCTTGCCGAGCGGGCCGGACAGCTTCTGGGCGAGGCCGGAGAAGTCGCGGCTGAGTACGTTCTGCGCCGAGCCCGCGTCGAGGCCGATGGCGTCCTGCACCGACCCCGCGTCGAGCGGGATGTCCGACAGCGACTTGCCGCCGGTGAGGATCCGGGTCAGGGTCGCGGGATCGAGCTTGCCGCCGGTGAGGACGGTCCGCAGTGCGGAGGTCACGGCCTCCTGGACGCTTCCCTGGGTGATGACCGACGGGAGATCCGCGCTACCGGTGCCACCACCCGTGCCACCGCCGTCACCACCCGTGCCACCGCCGCCACCGGTGCCACCGCCCGTGCCCGGGCTGGGGCTCGGCTGGGTCGGGGCCGGGGCGCCGCCCCCGCCGCTCTTGGCGTAGGAGGCCGCGATGTCGCGGATCTGGCCCATCTTGGCGTACCCGGAGTTGCCCGGGCAGGACGTGAGGCCGACGTCGCGGTGGGCGAAGATGTTGGGCAGCCGGACGGCGGTCCCGTACGAGTACTTGGTGTACGAGGTGCCCTCGGAGTAGTGGGTGTCGGTGCCCTTGGGGTCGACGCCGGCGACGGAGAGGCGCCAGCCGATGATCTCGCCGACCTTGCGGACGGTGGCGTCCGACGGGGAGACGGTCGAGTAGTCGCCCATCATCGAGATGCCCCAGGTGTTGCCGTTGAAGCCGCCGGCGTGGGCGCCCTGGACGTTGCGGCTGAGTCCTCCGTGGCGGCCCTCGAAGGCCTGGCCGTACTTGTCGACCAGCACGTTGTATCCGACGTCGCACCAGCCGAGCGTGCGTGCGTGGTACGTGTAGATGCCGCGCATGACGCTGGCCGACCCCTCGCGGGAGTAGTTGTTGCTGCCCGCCGTGTGGTGCACGACCGCCGCGGCGAGGGTGGGGTCGTAGCTCGCGCTGCGGCAGCGGATCGACTCGTCGGCGCCCCAGCCGGAGCGGGAGATGATCGACGGCTGCCTGGCCGCGATGTCCCCGTGCGCGCCGCTGCCGCCGGAGGCGGTGATGTCGGCGAACGCCTCGGGATCGGGCGTCGGGGTGTCGTCGGGGGAGAGCAGGACGGCCTTGACCGAGGCGGGTTCGATCGAATCGGCGCTGCCCGAGCCGGCGTCGAGGCCCGAGGTCTCGGCCACGGGCTTGATGTCCGCGTAGCGGGTCGGCACCGGCGGGGTGCCGGCGGCGGCTGGCCGGGCCGGCTCGGACGTCGGGCCGGCGGGAGCAGAAGTCCGGGGAGCGGCGGGTTCGGCCGCGCGGGTGGCTGCGACGTCCGCGTCAGCGGGGGCGGAATCAGCGGCGCCGGTATCAGCGGCGGCGGGAGCGGCGTCTTCGGTGGGCTTCGCGGGGGCCGGGGCGGCCTCGTCGTCGGGGACGGTGACCTCGGGCGCGTCGGCCAGCGAGGTGTCGGCGAGGTCGATCCCGGAGAGCGTGATCTGGACGGCGGTGGTGTCGGTACCCAGGTAGACGGGCTCGGTGCCGCCGGTGCCGGTGACGCTCTCGCCCTTGCCGTCGGTGGACTCGGCCTCGTACCAGGGGCCCCACGAGCCGTCGGGGTTCTGGGCGCGCAGGGTGGCGACGGCGGCCGGGTTGCGCCCCTTCCACGTGACGCCGGCCATCGAGAACGGTGTGTCCGAGGTGACCTGGCGGACCGTGGTGCCGCCGGAGGCGATGTCGGTCTCCACGCCGACGGCGGGGGGCGCCTCGGCCAGCGGGACCTCGGTCTCGGCGGTGGGCAGGGCGCTGCCCGCGGTGGTGGCGATGTCGTCGCCGGACTGGACGACCTGGTCCGCCCCGTACACGGCGAGGGGCGTGACGACGGACGCCGCGACCGCCACCGCCAGGGCGAGGGTCCGGCGTCGACCACTGATGTACAGGGGGCGGCGTCGTGTTCTCAAGGGCTTCTCCAGATCAGATGTCTGTGTCCCGAAGCTGCTCACCTGCGGGGCACAACTGCCCGGAGGCCGCACCGGAGCGCGACCACTGGGACGAATGTGACGAACGGGGTCAATGTTATCCAAGAAACTCGTGAAACCAAGTGATAAAGACGTGAATATTGAGACTACAGGGATGTAGTTTCGAACCGGCGTACGACGGCGCCGACGCCCCACCTGCACCGTGGGCCACCGCGGTCGGCTCGAGAACTCGCCCACCTCGTCGTCGTCGGCGTGCCCTGAACCCACCCCCGACCCGCCGGATACCCTGGGACCCGCACCCGCGCCGACCGGCGCGCGGTCAGGCGAGCGGCCCCGGGCGCACTACTCCCGGACGGCCCGCCGCGACGGACGACGGAAAGGCCCGACGGTTATGGCAGGCGAACGGCAGTGGGACACCTACGACCTCATCGTGGTGGGGTCGGGCTTCTACGGCCTGACCGTCGCCGAGCGGGCGGCGACGGAGCTCGGCAAGCGCGTCCTGGTGCTCGATCGGCGCCACCACATCGGCGGCAACGCCTACTCCGAGGCCGAGCCGGAGACCGGCATCGAGATCCACAAGTACGGCGCGCACTTGTTCCACACCTCCAACGAGCGGGTGTGGGAGTACGTCAACCGCTTCACCGACTTCACCGGCTACCAGCACCGCGTGTTCGCCATGCACAAGGGCACGGCCTACCAGTTCCCCATGGGGCTGGGTCTCATCAACCAGTTCTTCGGCCGCTACTACTCGCCCGACGAGGCCCGCGCGCTCATCGCCGAGCAGGCCGCCGAGTTCTCCGCCGAGGACGCGGCCAACTTCGAGGAGAAGGCCATCTCCCTGATCGGCCGCCCGCTGTACGAGGCGTTCATCAAGGACTACACGGCCAAGCAGTGGCAGACCGACCCCAAGAACCTGCCGGCTGGCAACATCACCCGCCTGCCCGTCCGGTACACGTTCGACAACCGCTACTTCAACGACACCCACGAGGGCCTGCCCGTCGACGGTTACACCGCGTGGCTGGAGAACATGGCGGCCGACGAGCGGATCGACGTGGTGCTCGACACCGACTGGTTCGACGTCCGCGAGGCCGTGCGCGCCGCGAGCCCCGACGCGCCGGTGGTCTACACCGGCCCGCTGGACCGGTACTTCGACTACGCCGACGGCGAGCTGGGCTGGCGCACCCTGGACTTCGAGACCGAGGTGCTGCCCACCGGCGATTTCCAGGGCACCCCGGTGATGAACTACAACGACGCGGAATACGACTACACCCGCATCCACGAGTTCCGCCACTTCCACCCGGAGCGCAAGAACTACCCCACCGACAAGACGGTGATCATGCGCGAGTACAGCCGCTTCGCCGAGCGCGACGACGAGCCGTACTACCCGATCAACGAGTCCACTGACCGTGAGCGGCTGGCCGCCTACCGCGAGCGGGCCAAGGCCGAGACCGCCGCCAACAAGGTGCTGTTCGGCGGACGCCTGGGCACCTATCAGTACCTCGATATGCACATGGCGATCGCGTCGGCGCTGACGATGTTCGACAACACCCTGGCGCCGCACCTGCGCGACGGCGCCGCGCTGGCCGAAGGCTGAGCCTGCTCGCCGCGGCGCTGGGCCCGCACCGCGTGCCTGACCCCCAGAATCCGCTACTCGGAATCGGGATCCGCTACTCCTATCGGGATAGCGGATCCCCAGTCGGGGTAGCGGATTCGGCGGTGGTGCGGCCGGCCGGGGCGACGAGCCCGCGCACGACCGCGTCGCGCTGGGCGATGTGCACCAGCGTGGGCTTGGCCTCGCCGAGGTGCTCGAGCACCGGGGTGACCGAGGTCCAGAAGCGGCTCAGCGAGCTCAGCCCCTCGTTCTCGGCCAGGGCCTGGGCGCGCTCGGCGCGGGTGTCGTCGGCCCGGGTCGGGTGGAGGGCCGCGCGCTTGCCCTCGATCCGGTCGTCCTTGCGCTGGGAGATCACGTAGCCCAGCGCGAACGCCACACTCCGTGGCATCCGACCGGACAGCAGGACCTGCGCCTCCGGGTAGTCGTCGAGGACCTGCTCGACCGCGCCGGACAACTCCTCGACGAGCCGCGCGAAGGCCCGGCGGTCGATCTGTCGCCCGCTCGCGCCCGGGTACCACCGTCCGGCGGGGAGCGTCCATGGGACCAGGGTCTGGGCTGCTCCCGGGCCGGTGTCGCCCGTGCGGTCACCGTTCGTGCCGGTGGCGGGTCCGCCGTCGGTGGGGCCGACGACGACGACGAGGTCCGCCGCCTCCCGCAGTGGATGGCCCGCGTCCACCTCGGGCACCGGACCGCCCCCGTCCAGCTGGAGTGAGAGCCAGACCCTCTGCACGGAGGTCCGGTCGGCCCGCGCCGCGGTCGCCGACCCGGCGGGAAGGGTGACCATCGACAGTTCGGCTCCGGGTTGGCTGCGGCGGGACCGCCACCGGCGCTCGGCCCACATGTCGTCGCCGTCGTCGAAGTACACCGTCCGCACGCCCGTGTCGCCGCCGGGCAGGCGACGCCTGCGGGCCTCGACCGGCAGTTCGGCGAGGTGGGTGCGCTCGCGCAGGAGGACGTCGTATCCGACCGCCAGTGCCGCCGGGAACGCGAGGTTGGGGGCCAGGACGAAACCGGTCGCGTCGTCGTCGTCGTTCATCGCCCGCTCGAGCTCGTCGGAGACGTGGTCGACCTCGCGGCGCAGGTCCACCACCTCGTTCGCGGTGCCGAACCAGCCGGTGGCCGAGCGGAAGCCGAGGCTGCGGGCATTGGCCACGTCCACCGCGGCGCGCATCCGGTCCGCGCTCTCGGCCGGCAGCAGGCGCAGGTAGTACAGGGTGCCGTTGTGGGCGAGCAGCCATGCCCGCAGGGCCATCGCCACGACGAGCACGACGAGGGTGCCGATGAACCAGCCCAGCCGGGACGGGGACGTGCAGGCTTCGGACCACAGGTCCGGCACGGAGGAGATCGTGCACGAGGCGTCTCGGGTGATGAGGTCCTCCGCGACGAGGCCGCCGAACGCGGTCGTCAGGGCGACGGTGAGGGCGATGAGCGTTTCCAGGATGAACACCCGGTCGAGACTATCGCCGACCGGTGTCGCCGCCACCGACCACCTGCGGCACTAGGCTCGGGGCATGACACGGACGACGATCGCCCCGGCCCTGCGCCTGCTCGTGGTGCTCGCCGGCGCCGCGGCACTGGCGCTCCTCCTGTTCCCGCTCACGCCGGTCCGCGCGCAGGCGCCGGCTCCCGCCCCCGCGCCGGCCCCCGCGCAGGCCCCGGCGCAGGCGGTCGAGGTCGGCATCACCGACCGGGCCGGGGTGCTCTCACCCGGGGACCAGGATCTGCTCCGCACCGAAACCGGGCGCATCGCGTTCCCGCCGCAGGTGGCGCACGTCGAATACCTGGTCTTCGACGACGACGGCGACAACCTCAACGACACCACCGAGCGCTTCGCCCAGGCCGAGCGACCGGACCTGGTGGCGGAGGACAGGGAGAAGTGGGCGCCGGGGACCCTGATCGTGGCCAACGACACGGAGGCGCGTGACGTCGGCATCTACTGCGGTGACGACGTGTGCGCCGCGCTCGACCTCTTCGAGGGCGGTCACCTCGACGGGTCACTCGAGGCGATGAAGGACCCGATGCGGCGTGAGAACCACGCGGTCGGGCTGCTGGCGGGTGCGCAGGCGGCGGCCGATCCCACGGTGCAGGCGCCGGAGCCGGAGCCCGCGCCGGCGTGGCTGCCGTGGGCGTTCGCCGGGGCGGGGGTGGTCGTCGCGGGCGCGGTCGGCGCCGGGGTCGCGGCGAGCCGCAAGAAGAAGGCGACGACGGCGAGAGAGCGCTACGACCGGGTCTCCCGCGAATACGGACGGGTCGCGGGGGAGCTCAACGGGCTGGACATCCGCGCCAACTCGCTCACCTCGCCGTTGGCCGATGACGAGCTGCGCTCCCAGTGGGAGGACGTGCGCGGCCGGTTCCTCGCGCTGGACGAGGTCATGGGCCGGATCGGTGACCTGCGGCCCGACTCGACAGACGCCGAGTTCCGGGCCAAGGCCGGTGACATCGACACCGCCCACACCACTGTCGACCAGATGATCACGGCGGAACAGAACATCGACCAGCTCTTCCGCATGGAGCAGGGGGACGCCGACGTGCGCCGCCGCCAGCTCGGCGAGCTGCACGAGGACATGCTCGCCGCCGCTCTGGGGACGAAGGACGAGCGGCTGGCCGCCGAGGCCCGGGCCCTGGACGCCCGCGCCGACGAGCTGGCCCGGGATACGCAGGCCCCCGACTTCATGGGCCGCTACGCCCGGCTCGTCGTGGACTACCGGCTCGTCGTGGAGGCGATCCGGGCCCGCGAGATGGCGGATGTCGAGGCGGCGGATGACGCGGGCGACCGCCACGCGCCCCGGCTGTACGACCGCGACTGGCGGGCCGGCTACGGCTACAACGGCTTCGTCCCGTACTACGTGGTCTCCAGCTGGCACGCGCACGACGTGCAGGCGGCGCAATCCGCGAGTTCGACCAACACGGGCTACTCCAACGCGTCGTTCTCGGGCGGCGGCGGCTCCAGCGGGTACTAGAGCCGCCCGGCCCGGGCGGGCTCAGCCCTCGACGATCTCCACGGACTCGATCGTGTGCAGCGTCTGCGGGCGGCCCTGCGGGCTGCCGTCGTCCTCTATCGCGGTGACGGCGTCCATCCCGTCGGTGACGGTGCCGAAGAGGCTGTAGTCCGGCGGCAGCGAGACGCCGGAATCGCCGGTGACGATGAAGAACTGGGAGCCGTTGGTGTCCGGTCCGGCGTTGGCCATGGCCATCGACCCGATCTCGTACTCGCCGGACTCGGGCAGCTCGTCGGCGAACTCGTATCCCGGGCCGCCGCTGCCGGTGCCCTGCGGGTCGCCGCCCTGGATCATGAAGCCGGGGATGACACGGTGGAAGGTGATGCCCTCGTAGTACTTGTTGCGGGCCAGGAACACGAAGTTGTTCACCGTCTCCGGGGCCTTCTCCTCGAGCAGGTCCACGGTGACGGGGCCGGCGTCGGTGCTGATGACGGCGGAGTAATCGACGCCGTCGGTCAGACACATCGGCGGGGCCGAGTCGAACGAGGTGGTGCGCTCCGCTGCGCCCTCGGCGGGCGGACACTCGGCCGCGCCCCCGGACCCGCCGGACTCGCGGCCCTCGGACTGCGACGCCGCGGTCGCCCCAGTGGTCGCCGCGTCGTCGGACGGGGCGTCATCGGAGCCACACCCGGCGAGCGCGAGGGGCGTGGCGAGGGCGAGCACCCCCAGGGCGGTGCGGACGGTCGGGCGGCGGCGGGCGGATCCGGTGAGGTGCATGGGACGAACCTACTTCTTCCGCTGGCCCGGGTGGGCCCCGGCGCGTGCTGGACTGGGCATCACGGCCCCGACGGGTACGATCGACCCGGCTTTCCTGCCCGCCGTGCGGGCAGGGCGAGGCGCAGCAAGGCTGATGAGGGCGGCCCCCGGCCGTCGGGACGGGGACTGGCACACATGGAACACCACGGCCACCACGAACTGATCGACGAGATCGAGCGGTCGGTCGTCGCGCTCTCCGCTCCACGTGGCCGGGAATGCCTCCAACGCATCATCCTTCCGCGGGCCGGTGAACCGCTCGACGTGCGCTCGCTCTACCTTGCCGAGGCGCCCACCAACGTCCGGCGCGCGCACTCCTCCGCCCGGACCTCGCTGTGGATCGGGGCCGACTCCGAGGTCTCGTTCGCCACCTACTTCAACGCGTTCGCCGCGGCGTACTGGCGGCGTTGGTCCGTCCTCGGCGAGGTCGTCCTCCGGTTGACGGTGCGCGGTTCCGGTCGCGTGGACCTGTACCGCTCCAAGATCGACGGCTCGCGTATCGCTGTCACCGGTGACGTCGTCGGTGAACCGGGCCGCGCCGACCAGGTGACGACGGTCGAGTTCGTCTGCGACCTGGGCCCGTTCGAGGACGGCGGCTGGATCTGGTTCGACCTCACCTCCGACACGGACGTGGAATTGCTCGCCGGCGGGTGGTACTCCTCGGTCGACGCGCCGTCCACGCGTCCCGACGCCCGCCCGGACGGCACGCCCGACCCGGCGGTGCAGGTGCCCAACGACCGGCGGGTCACCGTCGGCATCCCCACGTTCAACCGGCCCGGCGACGCGGTGGCCGCGCTGCGGGCACTGACCTCCGATCCCGAGGTCGACGCCGTGATCGACGCCGTCCTCATGCCCGACCAGGGCGACCGCAAGGTCCGCGACGAGCCCGGCTTCGCGGAGGCGGCCGAGTTCCTCGGGGACCGACTGCACATCTTCGACCAGCCCAACCTCGGCGGCTCGGGCGGCTACAGCCGCATCATGTACGAGGCGCGCAGGCTGACCGATTCCCCGTACATCCTGTACATGGACGACGACATCGAGATCGAGCCCGACTCGATCCTGCGGGCCCTGGCATTCGGACGCTTCTCCACGGTCCCGATGCTGGTCGGCGGGCAGATGCTCAACCTGCAGGAACGCAGCCACCTGCACACCATGGGCGAGGTGGTGGGCGCCCACGACTTCATGTGGACCGCCGCCCCGCACGCGGACTACGACTACGACTTCTCGCGCTACCAGCTGACGGACCGCGAGAACCCCAAGCCGCTGCACCGCCGCATCGACGTGGACTACAACGGCTGGTGGATGTGCCTCATCCCGCGCGTGGTCGCCGAGAAGATCGGGCAGCCGCTCCCGCTGTTCATCAAGTGGGACGACGCCGAATACGGGCTGCGCGCCCGGCAGGCCGGCCATCCCACCGCCACCATGCCCGGCGTGGCGATCTGGCACATGGCGTGGTCGGACAAGGACGACGCGATCGACTGGCAGGCCTACTTCCACCTCCGCAACCGCCTGGTGGTGGCGTCGATGTACCACGACGGCGACCACAGGGGCATCATGCAGTCCAGCCTCAAGGCGCTGGTCAAGCACCTGGTGTGCCTCGAGTACTCGACGGTCGCCATCCAGATCGAGGCCATCCGGGACTTCCTGAGGGGGCCGGAGGCCCTGTACGAACTGCTGCCCACCGCGCTGCCCAAGGTGCGCGCGATGCGGGCGGAGTTCCCCGACGCGGTGGTCATCCCGTCGGCGGTCGACCTGCCCGCACCGTCGGGTGGCCCGGCGGGCATCCACTCCGAGCCGAGGGGCCCGGTCCGCAAGGCGGTGGCGCTGGCGCGGGGCCTTGCCCACACCCTGAGCAGGGACGACAAGACGCACCACGAGGTGCCGCAGGCGAACTTCCCGCCGATCGAGGCCCGCTGGTACTCGCTCAGCAGGGTCGACGGCGCGACCGTCACCACCGCCGACGGTCGCGGGGTCGTCTACCGCAAGCGCGACCGCGACCTCGCCGCCGCCCTGTTCAAGGAGTCGGCCGCCGTGCACCGTGAGCTGTTCCGCCGATTCCCGGAGATGCGCCGCCGCTACCGCGACGCCCACGCCGATCTCGTGACCAAGGAGGCCTGGGGCCGTGTCTTCGAATCCTGATCCGGTGGTGTCCGATCCCGCCGTGGAGATCCCCGTACCGACCGGCGAGGTCCGGTTGCTGGCGGCGATCCAGCGTCAGCTGTTGGCCGTGCCCGGTTCCCGGGAGGCGGCCGTGACGCTATCGCATGTCGGCGAGCACGCGCTGGGATGGATGGCGGTCGCGGCAACGGGAATGGCCGTCGATCCGGCCCGCCGCGGTCGGTGGGCGATGGTCGGCCTCGGCAGCGTCGGCGCCCATGCCACCTCCGTCGTCGTCAAGCGCGTCATCCGTCGGCGGCGCCCGGACCACCCCGCGGTGACCGTCGGCGTCGGTACCCCCTCCAAGCTCAGTTTCCCGTCGTCCCACGCCACGTCGACCACCGCGTTCGCGCTGCTCGCGGGGTCGGTGGTCGGGGTCCCGGTGGCGCCGGCGCTCGTGCCGGTCATGCTGGCGTCCAGGTTGGTGCTGGGAGTCCACTACCCTTCGGATGTGTTCGCCGGAGCCGCGGTCGGCGCGGGCTGCGCTGCGCTCACCCGCGCCGTGTGGCCCTCGGCCGCCGTCCAGAGCGTGCTGCCCGAGACACTGCGCGACGGCGCGGCGGGCCCAGGCGTCACCCAGAACCGCGAGGAGAAGCGATGACCGATCAGTCCGGAGCGCCGGTGACCCGGGGCGGGGCAGACCACCACCTCCTCGGCGCCGAACCGCATACCGCCAACGAGATCGACGACATCGCCGAGGCGGAGGAGGATGCCAAGGGCGCGCCGCCCAAGAACCTCCTCGACGGCATGGTCAAGGCGCTCCGGCCGCGTCAGTGGGTCAAGAACGTCCTCGTCATCGCCGCGCCCGCGGCGGCCGGGTCCCAGACCCTCACCGACGGCAGCGTCCTGTTCTCGGTGTTCATCGCGTTCGTGGCGTTCTGCATGGCCGCCTCGAGCGTGTACCTCATCAACGACGCGTTGGACGTCGAGGCCGACCGCGCCCACCCGACCAAGCGGTTCCGCCCCATCGCGGCGGGCGTCCTGCCCGTGGGGTTGGCGTACGGCATGGCGGTGGTGCTCATCATCGCGTCGATCGCCATCTCGGTGCTGCTGGCGCACCCGGCCCTGGCGATCGTCGTGGCCGTGTACATCGTCCTGCAGCTCATGTACTGCTTCGGGCTCAAGCACCAGCCGGTGCTCGACATCGCATTCGTCTCCTCCGGCTTCCTGCTGCGCGCGGTCGCCGGTGGCGCGGCCGCCGAGGTCGAGATCTCGCAGTGGTTCCTGCTGGTCATGGCGTTCGGTTCGCTGTTCATGGCCGCCGGCAAGCGCTACGCCGAGCTGAGCCTGCACCTGAAGACCGGCGCCAAGATCCGCAAGGCGTTGGAGAGCTACACCCCCACCTACCTGCGGTTCGTCTGGACGCTCTCGGCGACGGTGCTCGTGCTCTGCTACGCCCTGTGGGCGTACGACCGCGGCTCCGACCCGACGCAGCCGAACGGGGCGGCGATCTGGCTGCAGATCTCGATCGTGCCGTTCACCATCGCCGTCCTGCGCTACGCGGTCGACGTCGACGCCGCGCAGGCCGGCGAGCCCGAGGACATCGCCCTCGGCGACCGCGTCCTGCAGGTCCTCGCGGCGCTGTGGGTCCTCACCGTCGTGATGGGCGTCTACATCGTCCCGTCGATCGCCTGAGTCCGGCGGACGGACGATGTCGCAGGTGACGGCGGCGCGCCGGTTCGTGCGCACCGGGACGGTCTTCTGGACCGGGGTCGTGGTGGTGGTGGCGGTCTTCTTCGCCGGCGCCTGGCAGCGCCGGTGGATCGCCGACGACGGCCTCATCGTCCTGCGCACCGTCCGCAACCTCATCGCCGGCAACGGCCCGGTGTTCAACGCGGGGGAGCGGGTCGAGTCCAACACCTCCACGCTGTGGACGTACCTCATCTACGGCGTCCACGAGATCGTCGGGTACCGGCTCGAACTGGTCGTTCTGGGCGTGGCGCTCACGCTGAGCATGCTCGCGGTGGTGTTCGCGATGCTGGGCACCCACGTGATGTACCGCGGCACCGGCCGCGCACCCGCCGGTGGGCCGATGGTGCTGCTGCCATTCGGCGTGCTGGTCTACGTGATGCTGCCCCCGGCCCGCGACTTCGCCACCTCGGGTCTCGAGACGGGCCTGGTCATCTGTTGGATCGGCGCCATGTGGCTGGGGTTGCAGCTGTGGGCGCGGGCGCCCCATCGTGAGGGCAGGTTCGGCCTGCCCACCCCGGGCACGGCCGCGATCGCCTTCCTCGCCGGGCTCGGCCCCCTGGTCCGCCCCGAGATGGCGCTGGCCGCAGCGGCGTTCCTGGCGCTGATGGCCGTCGCCCACCAGTCGTGGCGTCACCTCGGGTGGTTGGTGGTGATCGCCGGCACGGTCCCGGTGGTCTACCAGGTCTGGCGGATGTCGTTCTACGCACTGCCGTACCCGCTCACGGCCGTGGCCAAGGACGCCGGCGGGTCGAAGTGGGACAAGGGCGCCGAGTACCTGTGGAACCTGCTGTCGCCGTACGTCCTGCTGGTGCCGCTGGCCGCCGTGCTCGTCGCGGGACTGGTCGCCCTCTGGGCCCGCCTCGCCCCCCGCAGCGACAATCCGCTACTCCCGCTCCGGATCCGCTATCCGGATTCGGCTAGCGGATCCCGAGGGACGGTAGCGGATTCGCGGGGAGGCGACGGCGACGGCGGCGTCGGCGACGGCGGCGTCGGCGATGGTGGCGGCGACGGTGGGGGCGCCGACGACCACGACGACGACGAGGGCGGTCGCCTGCCGCGGCTGCGCCGCCGGGCCCGCTCCACCCCGGTCGTCACGATCGTGTTCCTCGTGGTGGCACTGGTGATGCTGCTCTACGTCATCCGCGTCGGCGGCGACTTCATGCACGGCCGCGTGCTGCTGCCGTCTCTGTTCCTCCTGCTCCTGCCGGTCTCGGTGGTGCCCCTCCCCGTCGGTCCCGCCAGCGGGTCCGCGGAGGCCTCGGTGCGCCGGGTGGCGGTCCCGGCGATCGCGGCCGCGTGGCTCGTCGTCGTCGGCTGGGCGGTGACCGTCCAGGTCACCGAGAACCCGTTCCGGGAGGAACCGGAGTCGATTACGTCGGCGGGGATCGTCGACGAGCGCCAGTTCTACATCCAGCGGACCGGGCACAGGCACCCGTTGCTCGCCGAGGACTATCTGGACTTCCCCCGGATGCGGGCCCTGGTGAACGACGTCACCCGGAACCGGACCGGCGCGGTATTCCTCCCGGTGCCGGGGTTCCAGGACCGGTGGGACGTGGTGTCCTACGACCGACCGATGCCCGGGTTGGCACCGTTCGAGCTGCCGGAGGAGCCCCTCAAGACGGTGGTGTTCCTCAACCTCGGCATGACCAGCATGAACCTGCCGCTCGACGTGGACGTCTACGACACCGTCGGGCTCGCCTCGCCGCTGGCCGCGCACACGGACCGTATGGAGGACGGCCGGATCGGGCACGACAAGTTCCTGCCGTACGACTGGGTGCTCGCGCGCACCGGAGTCGTGGAGGACCCGGTCAACTTCCCGCGGTGGATCGACGTCAACTGGGTGAACCAGGCCGAGGTCGCGCTCCAGTGTCCCGCCACGCAGGCACTCATCGAGTCCTACACGGCCCCGTTGACCCTCGAGAGGCGTTGGTCCAACGTGGTGAATGCATTCTCATACGCCGAGTACAGGATCAACAGAATCCCTGCGTACGAGGTCCAGAGGTGCGGGCTGCCGATGCCGGAGGAAGTGGAGAAGTATCAGGGCACTCGGTAGTGTTGCGCACGCTGTTGTCTCGAAACGGTAACAGTCGGGGGTCGAAATGGTCCCCGACCTGTAACACCTGCCCCAAAGTGCGCGACAGTATCGATGAACTCGATGTCGCAGTTCCGGTCCTCCCCCTGGTGGGGCCGGTCCGATGAACGTCACCGATGCCCTCCCGGGCACCAGGAACGAACAAAGGAACACACGAATGTCCCATTCCACCCTCCGGCGCAGGTTCGCCGCCGGGCTCACCGCACTGGCGACGGCCGCAGGGCTCGTCGTCGGCGCCCCGGCCCTGGCCGGTGCCCAGGCGACCGAGCAGGGCTCGTCGGCCAGCCTCGGGTCCGCGGGCTCGGCTGCCGCGCCGCCCGCCGCCCCCGCGTTCCGGCCGGCCGGTGGTGACGAGAACCCGGTGGGTTTCCGTAACTGGCTGCGTCCCGGCTGCCAGTGGGACCCGGTCGCCTCCTGGGTCCAGCTGTGCAACGTCTACTCGCCGGCCATGAAGCGGGACATCAAGGTCCAGGTCCAGCCGGCCCGCTTCGGCGGCAACGCCGGTCTGTACCTGCTCGACGGGCTGCGCGCCCGTGACGACTGGAACGCGTGGACCCACGACGCCCAGGCCCAGCGCATCTTCCTGCAGGACAACATCACCCTGGTCATGCCCGTCGGCGGCCAGGTGTCCTTCTACTCCGACTGGGAGCGGCCCATCAACCTGGGCGGCAAGCTGCTCGAGTACAAGTACGAGACGTTCCTGACCGAGGAGCTCCCCGGCTACCTGCAGGCCCACTTCGGCGTGGCCCCGAACAACAACGCCGTCGCAGGCCTGTCGATGGGCGGCTCCGCGGCCGCGACGCTCGCCGCCAAGCACCCCGACCAGTTCAAGCAGGTCTCGGTGTTCTCCGGCTACATGAACCCCACGGCCCCGGGCATGTACACCATGATCCCGCTGGCGATGTTCGACCAGTGCAAGTGCGACCCGTTCGCCATGTGGGGTCTGCCGGGCTCGCCGAAGTGGGGCGAGCACGACCCGCTGCTCAACGCCGCCAAGCTGCGCGACATCCCGATGTACGTGACCGCCGGGTCCGCCATCCCGGGCCGGTACGACCAGCCCTCCAGCCTGCAGTCCGTGTTCAACACGTTCAACGGCATCATCCTCGAGGGCCTGTCCCGCGGCTCGACGCTGGCGTTCCAGAACACCATGAACGCCGCGCCGAACAAGGCCACGTTCGAGTACCGCACCACCGGCATCCACGGCTGGGGTTACTGGAACGACGACCTCATCGCGGCCCGCTCGGCGCAGATCCTCGACGTGATGGACGCCCACGCGTGGTGATCGCGCAGAGTTAGCCGACGAATCGGACTCCCGTCAGCGAGTCCTCACCCGTCACACCGGGGCCCCGCGCGTAGATTCTCGTGCGGGGCCCCGGTCGCATCTGACCACCGGGTTCGGCCGCGGGAGGGGAACCCGCGGGCGCACCACGGACCCGGGCTCCGGATACATGTGGCGCGGGTCGTTCTGACGCGCGCCCACTAACTATTCGGCGAGACGACGCGGCAAGGAAGAGAACAACACATGGCGACCCCCAGCTCAGACGCGAGCCCCCGGCACCGGTGGGCGTCCCTCCTCGCGGCTCCCCTCGTGGCGTCCGTGGTGGGTTCCGGTCTCGTCCTCCCGCCCGTCGCGGCGGCACAGGAGACGCCGTCCCGGCCGACCCCGGGGCAGACGAGCCCGGCGGAGAGCCCGGCGCGGTCGACCCCCGCGGAGAGTCCCGCCACTGCGCCCGAGGCGCCGACCCTGCGCGTGCCGTCGACGCCGCCGTCCGGTGTCCGGCTCGACAAGGTCGAGTGGAAGTCCGCCAACCGGGTGGCACTCTGGGTCCGGTCACCGGCCATGGAGCAGGCGATCCAGGTGCAGCTCATGCTCCCGGCCCAGTGGAACGCCGACCCCGAGCGCACCTACCCGTCCCTGCTCCTGCTCGACGGGCTGCGGGCCCGCGACGACGCGAGCGGCTGGACGCTCGAGACCAAGATCTCGCAGTTCTTCGACGCCAAGAACGCCGTCATCGTCCTGCCGATCGGTGGAGAGTCGAGCTTCTACACGGACTGGGTCTCCGACGCCAAGGGCTCGGCGTACCAGTGGGAGACGTTCCTCATGCAGGAACTGCCGCCGCTGCTGGCCCGCGACTGGCGGGTGGGTGACAAGCACGGCGTCGCCGGACTGTCCATGGGCGGAACGGCCGCGATGATGCTGGCCCAGCGTTACCCGGATCACTTCGACTTCGCCGCCAGCTACTCGGGCTTCCTCGACACCACCAGCTTCGGGATGCCCGAGGCGGTCAAGGTGGCGATGCAGGACGCCGGCGGCTACCCGGCCGAGAGCATGTGGGGCCCGCTCGGGTCCCGGCGCTGGCAGGAACAGGACCCGAAGCTCCACACCGAGAAGATGCGCGGGCAGAGCGTCTACGTCTCCGCCGGCAGCGGCAACACCGGGCCCTGGGACCAGCCGTCCGGCCTGCCGGACATCCCGACCAACTTCCCCGGCTACGGCCTCGAGCTGCTCTCGCGGATGACCACGCAGACCTTCGTCAACCGGGCCCGCGCCGCCGGGGTCGAGGTCACCGCCAATTTCCGCCCGTCCGGCACGCACACCTGGCCGTACTGGCAGTTCGAGATGACCCAGGCATGGCCGCAGTTCGCGACGGCGGTGGGGATCGAGAACGTCGAGAAGCCGTGCGCGGCGAGTGGCGACATCGCACGCCTCGCCGAGCGGCAGCCCGGCCTGGGGCCGTGCCTGACCGGCGAGTACGACGTCCGCGGCGGCAAGGCCACCGACTTCCGCTTCGGCCGCGCCTTCTGGTCGCAGGGGACCGGGGCCCACTCGGTCCTCGGCGCGATCGGCGCGGCCTACCAGGCCGAAGGCGGCCCCGACGGGGTGCTCGGGCTGCCGACCTCGGGCGAGACCACCACCCCGGACGGCCGCGGCCGGTTCTCCACCTTCCAGAACGGCGTCATCTACTGGTCGCCCAACACCGGGTCGCACGCCGTCCGCGGTGGCATCCGGGCGATGTGGCAGGAGCGCGGCGCCGAGCGCGGCGAGCTCGGGTACCCGACCACAGACGAGATCACCAACCCCAACAAGCCGGGTGTCGTCCAGGGCTTCCAGGGCGGGACCGTCTACTGGTCCGAGGAGACGGGCCCGAAGGTCGTCGAGGGCAAGATCCTCGAGACCTATCGCGAGGCCGGCGCCGAGAACTCCGAGCTGGGTTACCCGACCACCGACGAGATCGCCCTGAGCACCCGGGACGGCGCGTTCAGCCGGTTCCAGGGCGGGTACATCTACTGGTCCCCGCGCACCGGGGCCCACGTGATCCCCCGTGGGCCGGTGTTCGACGCCTGGGGCACGGTCGACTACGAACGCGGGCGGCTCGGCTACCCGACCGGCCCGCTGCGCACCACGCGGGACGGTCAGGAGATGGAGTTCGAGGGCGGCCGCATCACCGTGAGCGGTGGCCGGGCGGAGATCTCGTCGTGAGAACCCGGTTGGCGACGCTGACCGCCGCGCTGCTCGTCGGCGGTGGGATGCTCACCGCCTGCGGCGGAGGGGACTCGACGGTCTCCGGCGTGCCCGACTCCGAGACGTTGGCCCCGCCCCCGGGCGGCAGCGGATCACCCGGGGTGTCGCGCGTTCCCGCGACGGAGGATTCCGGCCGCTATACGGAGGCGCCCGCACCCGTCGATCCGGACGCCTCCGGGTACACCGCCCCGGCCGTCGGCGCGCGGGAGCGCGGGTATCTCGCGGCGCTGGAGAGCGAGGGCATCGACACCGCGGACCTCTCCGACTCGCTCGTCGCCGCCGGCAACACCATCTGCCGCATCCGGACGACCGGGGGCGCCGCCGACGAGACGACGACGATCGCCGATGCGGTCGCCGGTCAGATCTCGGCGGGCGGGTACTCGGATCGCGAGGTCGACGAGCTCTCCCGCGTCGTGGTGGACGCCTCGGCGGGCCAGCTCTGTCCGTAGTCCGACGAATGCACACAGCGCCGCGGCGCCCGGTCCGGCAGGACCCGGCCCGCGTCGCCCCGGGGTGAGACGGGACACCCTTCGGGTGCTCCCGGAACCCGCAGCGCCACCGGGGCGTTGACCGGTCGTCGGCCACCCGTCCCAGTCGAGCGGGGAGGCCGGGAAGGAGTTCGTATCGTGGCTCGCGGAATGCGTCGTGGGAGAGGCCGTCGTCTCGGGTGCTCGTTGGGGGCACTCGTGCTGGTGGTCCTGCTGGTGCTGGGCATCGGATGGTGGATCGGGAATCGTGGGCTGCCCACGGGTCCCGACGGGCCCCTGCCCGGCCCGGGGGAGCCGGAGCTGACCCAGCCCGCGGACTGTCCGGACGTGGAGATGGTCGCCGTGCCGGGGACCTGGGAGAGCAGCCCCACCGACGACCCGTACAACCCGGGTTTCCTACCCAACGCCCTGCTGAGGACGATCACCGACCCGCTGAGCGAGCAATACCCGAACGACCGGCTCGAGGTGTTCACCGTTCCCTACGTGGCCCAGTTCAGGAACCCGCAGGCGCCCAACGAGATCCCCTACGACCAGAGCCGGGCGGAGGGCACCGAGCGGGCCCGCGCCGAGCTCGCCGCCACGCACGAACGGTGCCCGTACACGTCGTTCGTCCTCTTGGGCTTCTCCCAGGGTGCGGTGATCGCGGGTGACCTCACCAGCGAGATCGGTACGGGCAACGGGCCGGTGCCCGCCGACCTGGTCCGGGGATCGGTCCTCATCGCCGACGGCCGCCGCGTGCCGGGCCAGGGGCAGTCGCCGGGGTTGTCCCCCGGAAACGGGCAGGGGATGGAGATCTCCCTGCAGCCGGCCACCGGACTCACCCAGCTCATCGCCGGCGCCACCATGACCGGGCCCCGCCCGGGTGGGTTCGGCGAACTCGGCGACAGGACCGCCCAGATCTGCGACTCCCGTGACCTGATCTGCAACGCCCCGCTCAACGTGGTGGACGGCGCCGCCCGGTTCCAGGAGTTCGTCGCCAACAACGCGATCCACGCCATGTACGCGACCAATCCGGACGTGATCGAGGGGACGACGGTCCCGGAGTGGACGATCGGGCACGTGCGTGAGCTCGTCGACGCCGCCCCGGAGATCGCCCACGGGTGACCCGTCCACGCCTCCCGAGGGCTCGGCCTGCGACACGCCTGACGAGCCGGATGATTCGGAGTTCGGATGCGCTCTGGGGCACGCTGTAGGATCGACCAAGCTTGTCGTCAGTGCACCCGGCATTTCCGTGGTCGACGACGTCGACCAACGTAAGACGGATCGGAACGGAGCAACGTGGAGTTCGAGCAGTACCACGACGCCGGTGGGGCGATCGTCATCCCTGATCGCACCACCCTTGTCGACTTCGTCGAAGCCAATGTCTCCGCCGCCCGCGAGGATCCTGCCGAGGACGGGCTGATCTACCGCTACATCGACTACTCGTCCTCCCGTGACGGCGAGGTGCACGAACTCTCGTGGTCGCAGTTCGGTGACCGGCTCTACGCCATCGCCGCCCGCCTCCAGCAGGTCGCGAAGCCGGGGGACCGGGTCGCGATCCTCGCGCCGCAGGGACTCGACTACATCGTGTCGTTCTTCGCGGCCATCCACGCCGGGCTCATCGCGGTGCCCCTGTTCGACCCGGACGAGCCCGGTCACCACGACCGCCTCCACGCGGTCCTGGCGGACTGCGCGCCCGCGGTCATCCTCACCTCCACCGAATCTGCGGCCGGGGTCCGGACGTTGTTCCGCTCCCTGCCGGCGCGCGAGCGTCCGCGCACCGTCGCCGTCGACGCCATCCCCGCGGAGCTCGGCTCGGGGTGGACCAGACCGGATCTCGGCGCCGACGACATCGCCTACCTGCAGTACACCTCCGGCTCGACCCGCGTGCCGGCCGGTGTGGAGATCACCCACCGCAACGTGGTCACCAACGTCATGCAGCTGTTCGACGGGCTCGGGCTGACCCGCGCGTCGCGCGGGGTCACCTGGCTGCCGCTGTTCCACGACATGGGCCTGCTGACGGTGATCCTGCCCGCGATGGGCGGGGCCACCATCACGGTGATGAGCCCCCGCGCGTTCGTGCAACGCCCGGGTCGCTGGGTCTCGCAGCTGGGCGCGATGTCGGACGGCGACGGCGTGTTCGCGGCCGCGCCCAACTTCGCGTTCGAGCACGCCGCCCGCCGGGGGCTGCCGAGGGACGGCGAGACCCTCGACCTGTCCGGCGTGACCAGCATCATCAACGGCTCGGAGCCGGTCACCCCGGCCTCCATGCGTGCCTTCAACGAGGCCTTCGCGCCCTACGGGCTCGCACCGACCGTCATCAAGCCGTCCTACGGGATGGCCGAGGCGACCCTGTTCGTCTCCTCGCCGCGCCGCGACGACGAGGCGATCGTCATCCACGTGGACCGGTCGGACCTCAACAAGGGCGTCATGACCGTCCTCGACCCGGCGCAGGTGGAGGGCAACGAGGACGCGATCCCGCAGGTCGCCTGTGGGTACGTCGCACCGAGCCAGTGGGCCACCATCGTCGAGGCGAACATCGACGAGGCCACGGGTGAGCACGACGGCACCGGGCGGGAGCTGCCCGAGGGGCGCGTCGGCGAGATCTGGCTGTACGGCACCAACGTCGGTCGCGCCTACTGGGGGCGCCCCGAGGAGTCGGACGCCACCTTCGGCAACCGGCTCGTCGAGTGCCTCGAGGAGGGGTCCCGCACGGTCCGGGAGTTCGGGACCGTGCCCTCCGACGCGCGATGGCTGCGCACCGGCGACTACGGCGCCTACGTGGACGGTCAGCTGTACATCACCGGCCGCGTCAAGGACCTGGTGATCGTCGCCGGCCGCAACCACTACCCGCAGGACCTCGAGAACACGGCGCAGGGCGCCTCCGATGCGCTGCGCCCCGGATTCGTCGCCGCGTTCTCGGTGCCGGCCAACCAGCTGCCGATGGAGGCGCGTAACGGCGCGGAGATCGCCGCCGATGACTCCTCGGAGACGCTCGTCGTGGTCGGCGAGCGCGCACCCGGCGCCGGCAAGGCCGACCCGGGCCCCATCGCGGACGCGGTCCGCACGGCGATCTCGGCTCGTCACGGCGTCACCGCCCAGGACGTGCTGCTGGTCCCCGCCGGATCCATCCCCCGCACGTCCAGCGGCAAGATCGCGCGGCGCGCGTGCAAGGCGGCCTACGTGGACGGCACCCTGCGCGGGGGCCATCAGCAGACCGCCTTCCCGGACCTGCCGGCGCAGTAGCGTCCGCCCGGCCGGGCCGGTTCAAGCACCACGGGTGCCCCGCCGCGACGGGACACACCGGACGACACCCGAGGAAAGGCGAGCCAGGACGATGGCACAGAGCGAGATGACGGTAGTAGAGCTCCGCGAATGGATGCGGGGCTGGGTCTGCCGGGCCACCGGGCTCGACATCTCCAAGGTCACCGACGACCGCTCGCTGGAGGAGTACGGGCTGTCGTCCCGCGACGCCGTGTCCCTGTCCGCGGATCTCGAGGACCTCGTCGGTCGGCCGCTCGACGCGACCGTCGCCTACCAGCACCCCACCATCGCCTCGCTGGCCGAGTACGTCGTCAACGGACCGGTCGAATCCGAGGCGCCCACCGATTTCCACACGTTCCGTGACCGCGGCGCGGGCATGGAGTTCGACGTGGCCGTGATCGGGTTCGCCACCCGCTTCCCCGGCGGCGCCGACACCCCGGAGGCGACCTGGGAGCTACTCGCCTCCGGTCGGGACGCCACCACCCCCCGCCCGGCGACCCGCTGGTCCGAGTGGTCCGGCGACGCCTACGTCCAGCAGGTGCTGTCCGAGGCGCCCGATCGTGGCGGCTGGCTCGACGACGCCGAGGTCCGCGACTTCGACGCCGAGTTCTTCGGCATGAGCCCCCGCGAGGCCGAGATGGTCGACCCGCAGCAGCGGCTCGCACTCGAGCTCACCTGGGAGGCCCTGGAGAACGCCCACCTGCCGGCCAGTGACCTCAAGGGCCACGAGGTCGGCGTCTTCATGGGATCGTCCTCCAGCGACTACCAGGTGTTCCTCACCTCGGACTCCGCTGCGGCCTCCCCGTACGCGGTCACCGGCGCCTCCAACTCGATCATCTCGAACCGGGTCTCGTACACGTTCGACTTCCGCGGCCCGTCCATGACGTTGGACACCGCCTGCTCGACGTCCCTGGTGGCGATCCACGAGGCCGTCAACTCGCTGCGACTGCACGAATCGGACCTGGTCGTCGCCGGCGGTGTCAACATGATGCTCGCGCCCGCCGCGACCATGGGCTTCGCCAAGACCGGTGCCGCGCTCAGCCCCGACGGGCGGATCAAGGCGTTCTCGTCCGATGCCAACGGCATCTGCCGGTCGGAGGGCGGGGGAGTGTTCATCCTGAAGCGCCTGTCGGAGGCCGAACGGGACGGCAACGACATCCTCGCCGTCATCAAGGGGTCCGCCGTGAACTCGGACGGTCGCTCCAACGGTATGACCGCACCCAACCCCGACGCCCAGGTCGCCGTCCTGCGCCAGGCGTACGCCGACGCCGGCGTCGACCCGCGCGAGGTCGACTACATCGAGGCGCACGGCACCGGCACCATCCTCGGGGACCCCATCGAGGCCACCGCCCTGGGCCAGGTGCTCGGCCGCGGCCGCGAGGCCGACCGCCCCACGCTGCTCGGTTCGGCCAAGACCAACTTCGGCCACATGGAGTCCGCCGCCGGCGCCGCCGGCCTCGCCAAGATCATCCTCGGGATGACCAACGACGCCCTGCCGCCGACGATCAACTTCGCGGGCCCCAACCCGTACATCGACTTCGACGCCGCGCGACTGAGCGTGGTCACCGAGACCACCGGGTGGCCGCGCTACAGCGGGCGCGCCCTGGCCGGCATCTCCGGGTTCGGGTTCGGTGGCACCAACGCGCACGTCGTGGTGGCCGAGTACCAGCCGGCGCCGGTGCGCGCGCCGGAGGAGACCACGGTCGAGGACTCCGTCTCCGACGTCCGGGCCGGCGAGGTCGCCACCCCTGACGCCCCTGCCGCCGAAGCCCAGGCCCCCGAGGCCCCGGCCGCCGCGACCCCGGCCGCCGCGGACGACATCGCACGCTGCGTGGCCGAGGCCGTGGAGCGCAACGCCGACGAGCTGGCCACCACCGGCACCTCCGTGCCCGGCGCCCCCGCGACCGTGCTCGTCGTCTCCGGTTCCCTGCCGTCGCGCCGCAAGTCCACGGCCGGTCAGATCGCGGACTGGCTCGAGGCGCAGGACGACTCGGTCGACCTGGGCGCCGTCGCCCGCACCCTCGCCACCCGCAACCACGGTCGCTCCCGCGGCGCCGTCGTGGGCCACACCCGCGACGAGCTCGTGGCGGGCCTGCGCGCGCTGGCCGCCGGCGACCCCGGGCCGGGCGTGTTCAGCGCCGACGCCCCCGCCGGCACCGGTGACGTGTGGGTGTTCTCCGGCTTCGGGTCCCAGCACCGCAAGATGGCCAAGGAGCTGTACCTGTCCAACCCGCTGTTCGCCTCGTGCCTGGACGCGGTGGACGAGCTCATCGACTTCGAGGCCGGCTACCGGATCGCGGAGTTGATCCTCGATGACTCACAGACGTACGAGCTGGAGAACTCCCAGGTCGGGATCTTCGCCATCCAGGTGGCACTGGTCGACACCCTGCGCGCGCTCGGAGCCAAGCCCGAGGCCGTGATCGGGCATTCGATGGGCGAGGTGGCCGCCGCGTACGCGACCGGAGGCCTCGGCCTCGAGGACGCCGTCCGCGTGATCTGCGTGCGCTCGCGTCTCATGGGCGACGCCGAGGGGCAGGTCTCGGAGGAGGAGGCCGGCGCGATGGCGCTGGTCGAGTACTCGGCCGAGGAGATCGCGCAGATCATCGCCGACAACCCGCAGTTCGCCTCCATCGAGCCCGCCGTCTACGCCGCGCCCACCCACACCACGGTCGGCGGCCGTGCCAAGCCCGTCGCCGACTTCGTCGCGTGGGTCGAGGAGCAGGGCAAGTTCGCCCGCCAGCTGCAGGTCCGCGGCGCCGGGCACACCTCGGACGTGGACATGCTCCTGGGCGAGCTGGCCGCGGAGATCGCGGGTCTCGAGCCGCGCGAGCTCACCTCCGGCCTGTTCTCCTCGGTCGATCGCGAGACCTTCTACCGCGCCGGTCACGAGCCGGTCCACGCGGAGGAGTACTGGGTCAAGGGCATGCGGCACTCCGTGTGGTTCACCCACGCCGTGCGCAAGGCCGTCGAGGCCGGGTACGTCACGTTCCTCGAGCTCGCGCCCAACCCGGTGGCGGCGATGTCGGTGGCCGCGACCTGCTTCGACGCGGGGCTCATGGAGCCGAACCTCCTCCACACGCTCAAGCGCAAGGAGTCCGAGGCCGACACACTCCTGCACGCCGTCGCGCAGCTGTACGTGCACGGTCACACCATCGACGTGCCCAGCGTCGTGGAGATGATCCACGGCTACGTCACGGGCCCCGGCCGGTACGCGCCGGTGCCGGGGACTGCGTGGAAGCGCCGCACCCTGTGGCCCAAGGTCACCGCCGGGGGCGGGTCGGGCGAGGGCCGGATGCCGGGCTCGCACGTCGCGCTGCCCGACGGTCGACACGCGTGGCAGGTCCGTGCCGAGGTGGTGCCCAGCGTCGACGCGCTGATGACCGCCGCCGCGGCGTCGGTGCTCGAGGGCGCGAGCCTCACCGCCGTGAACCGGCCCGGCGTGCTGCCGGCCGCCGGTTCCGTGACCACCACCATGACCCCGCACCCGGGTGGCGCGTCGGTGCAGGTCCACGCCCGCGCCGGCGACGCCACCGCGGCGTTCGTGTTGGTCGCCGAGTGCGCCGTGACCGGCGGCGCCCCCATCGCCCCGGACTCCGCGCCCGAGCAGCACTACGTGTCGAGCGAGTCCGACGCGCCGGTGGTCGACGACGAGGACGACGACGACGAGGTCGACACCCGCTGGAACCCCGACTCCGGCGAAGCGATCGGTGACCGCCTGGCCCGGATCATCGGCTCCTCGATGGGATACAGCCCCGACGACCTGCCGAGGGAGCTACCGCTGCTCGATCTCGGCCTGGATTCGCTCATGGCGGTGCGGATCAAGAACCGTGTCGAGCACGAGTTCGCCATCCCGCCGCTCGAGTTGCAGGCGATGCGCGACGCGTCGCTCGACGATGTCGCGGACATGGTGCGGTTCGCCGTCGAGAACCCGGATCAGGTCGGCGACCTGGCGGCCCAGCAGGCCCGCGGTGAGGGCGCCGTCGACGTGGCCGCGCTGCGCGGCGACGCGCCGGCGTCCGAGGAGGGCTCCGGCGGCGATGACGCCGCGGTCGCCATCGCGCCCCGCGACGACACCGAGCGCATGGCGTTCGGCGCCTGGGCCGTGGTCACCGGCGCCGCGGCGCCCGGCGTGACGGGCCCGCTGCCCCCGGTCGACGAGCCGACCCGGGTCGCTCTCGCCGAGCGGCTCTCCGCCCGTTCGGGTGGCGATATCACCGCCGCACAGGTCGCCGGTGCCACGACGATCGCCGAAGTCGCGGACCTGCTCCGGCCGTTCACCGAGGTCGCGGTGGAGGGCAACATCCGCGTGCTGGCCGAGGGGTCGAGCGAGGCCACCCCGCTGTTCCTCTTCCACGCCGCCGGCGGGTCGTCGTTCGTCTACGAGCCGTTGGTCGACCGACTCGGCGCGGACACCCCGGTGTACGGCGTCGAGCGCGTCGAGGGGCCGCTGGAGGAGCGGGCCGCGAGCTACCTGGACCGCATCCGCGAGATCGCGGCCGGCCGCCCGCTCGCCGTGGGGGGCTGGTCCTTCGGCGGCGCGCTGGCCGTGGAGGTGGCCCGGCAACTGCGGGCCGCTGGCGACGAGGTCGCGCTGGTGGTCCTGCTGGACACCGTGCAGCCGTCGGAGCCGATCCCGGACACCCTCGACGAGGCCGAGGCCCGGTGGCGTCGGTACTCGGAGTTCGCCAAGCGCACCTACGGGTTGGACGTGGAGGTCCCGCGGGACTTCCTGGCCGAGCACGGTGAGGACGGCGTGTTGGACATGCTGCTCGGGGCGCTGGGTGCCGAGGCCAATGCCATGGGCGGCGGTGTCATCGAGCACCAGCGGGCCAGCTTCGTCGACAACCGGATCCTGCAGAGCGCGGACCTGTCCACCTGGGCCGGTGTCGGCGCCGAGGTGCCGTTCGTGTTGTACCGCGCGGAGCGGATGCACGACGGGGCGATCGAGCTCGAGCCCCGCTACGCACACATCGACCCGGACGGCGGCTGGGCCCGCATCGTCGGTGACCTGGAGGTCGTCCAGCTCGACGGGGACCACCTCGCGATGGTCGACGAACCGGTGGTCGGTACCGTCGGTAAGCATCTGGCGCGTCGGCTCACCGAGCTCGACGCGGGTGTACGGAAGGGGACAGACGCGTGACGGCGAAGACCACCGCGGAGAAGCTCGCGGAACTGCGGGTCAAGACCGAGCAGGCCAAGGACCCGGGCAGCGAGCGGGCGAAGGCCCGCCGCGACGCCGCGGGGCACACCCCGCCGCGGGAGCGGATCGCACTACTGCTCGACGCGGGCAGTTTCGTGGAGATGGGCCAGCTGGCCAAGGCGCCCGGTAGCCCGGACAACCCGTTCGGTGACGGCGTGGTCACCGGCCGCGGCACCATCGACGGTCGCCCGGTGGCCGTGTACGCGCACGACAACACGGTGTTCGGCGGGTCGGTAGGGGAGGGCTTCGGCAAGAAGGTCTGCGCGATCATGGACTTCGCGATCAAGATCGGGTGCCCCATCATCGGCATCAACGACTCCGGTGGTGCCCGTGTCCAGGACGCCGTGACCTCGCTGGCCTACTACTCCGAGATCTCCAAGCGCCAGTACCCGGCGTCGGGCTACGTCCCCCAGATCTCGATCATGCTGGGCAAGTGCGCCGGCGGCGCCGTCTACGCTCCCGTCACCACCGACTTCGTCGTGGCTGTCCAGGACCAGGCGTACATGTTCGTCACCGGCCCGGACGTCATCAAGCAGGTCACGGGCGAGGAGATCTCCATGGAGGATCTCGGTTCGGCCCTGCAGCAGGCCAAGAACGGCAACGTCAACCACGTGGCCGTGAGCGAGAACGACGCGTTCATGTACGTGCGCAACCTGCTGAGCTTTCTGCCGTCCTCGGCGGCGGAGAAGGCCCCCCGGATCAACCCGGGGCTCGAGCCGGTGCGCACCGAGTCGGATCTGCACCTCGACACAATCATCCCGGACTCGGACAACGCCGCGTACGACATGCACGATGTGCTGCTGCGGATGTTCGACGACGGCGAGTTCGTGGAGACCTCCGGCCAGTTCGCGTCCAACATCATCACGGGATTCGCCCGTGTCGACGGTGAGTCCGTCGGCGTCATCGCCAACCAGCCGCTTCACCTGTCCGGTTCGCTGGACATCGACGCCTCGGAGAAGGCGACGCGGCACATGATGCTGTGTGACGCCTACTCGATCCCGCTGGTCTACGTGGTGGACACCCCCGGCTATCTCCCGGGCGTCCAGCAGGAGAAACTCGGCATCATCCACCGCGGCGCCAAGATGGGATACGCCGTGGCCGCGACCTCGGTGCCCAAGGTGACCTTCGTGGTGCGCAAGGCCTACGGCGGCGCGTACGCCGTGATGGGGTCCAAGAACCTGGGTGGCGACCTCAACTTCGCCTGGCCCACCGCGCGCATCGCGGTGATGGGTGCCGAGGGCGCGGTCGACCTGCTGCAGCGTCGGCAGATCGAGGAGGCGGGCCCCGAGGAGGGTCCCAAGCTCCGCAAGCAGCTCATCGACATGTACAACGAGTTCATCGCGACCCCGTACACCGCCGCCGAGCGCGGGTACATCGACGCCGTGATCGAGCCGTCGCAGACCCGCCTGGTGCTGCGCGGTGCGCTGAACCAGCTGCGGGACAAGATCAGCAACGAGCCGCCGCGTAAGCACCCCATCGCGCCCATGTGACCGCCGCGGGCGGGGTCGACTGGGCGGCTACTCGGACTGGTTCGGACAGGCGTCGACGGCCACCTGGAGGGTGATGTCCCCCGCCCGCTCGAAGGTGAAGGTGACCGGGATCGACTTCCCCGGCTCGGCGCTGTCGTCGAGACCGAACATGAAGGACCTGAACGGTCGGTCGGGTGCGTCGGCGTCCTCGACGTTCTCCACCGGTTGACCGGCGGCGATCGACGACTCGGGGGCGATCTCGAGGGCACCCGCGGGGGCGTCGATCTCGACCCGCTCCGCGGCGGGGCTGGTGATCTCCGAGAGAGTCTCCGCCTCGGTGGAGCTGTCGTTGACCGCGGTGAAGCTCAGCTGAGCGGGTGCGTCCACCTGCAGCGAACAGTCGATCGCGTAGGCGGGTGCGATGAAGACGTTCTCGACCGAGGTCTGACCGTCCGTCTCTCCTCCGCCGCGGTTGGTCGAATCCGGTTCCGGGTCGTCGGACGAGCATGCGGTCGACACCCCGAGGGCGAGGACCATCGCGGCCGAAGCGGCGTACCGGGTCATTGAGATGCTCATGGCCGACACGGTACCCACGGTGGGCGTGTCGGCACACCACATTCTCCCGGTACCGCGGTGCGGCCTACTCCGGGTCGGTCACCAGGATCGGCCCCTCGGGCTGCCACCAGCCCCAACGGGTCTCGTTCCCGGTGGTCACCTCCGCGGGCGCCGGCGGGTCCTCCTGATAGGTGCCCAGCGGCGTGTACGCCTCGATCGAACCCCAGTCACGGTTCCAGTCGTGGCGCAGGTACGACGGGATCGTCCGGGCACGCTGGGCGGTCTCGATCCACCCGAGCGGCCCACCGGCCTCGTAGGACATCCACGTACTGGTGGCGCTCACGGCGAGCGGACGGTCGGGCAGGATCCGGAACTCCGGCAACTCCGCCACACCCGCGTAGTGCTCGAACGGCCGCTGGCACGGGAACTGCAGGCTCACCGCCCAGTCGAGCAGGACGGGCGACTCCGACCCGACCATCTCCTGGACCGTCACGAGCTCGGGTGCGCGCGGCGGGGTGATGGCGGTCCACTGTTCGGGGGTGAGGTCGTTGTCGTCGACCCGGACCCGCATGACATCGGCGTCGGCGGGGGCGTCCTGCATGTCCACACGCAGGTTGCGCCACGTCGGCGCGGGACCGATGTCGAACGGCACCACCGGCTCGCCCACCGTGTCGACCCCGGCGTCGCCGGACCGGCCGAACTCGACCACGACCTCCTGGCCGTACTCGTAGAGCCCGTCGGCGTCGTACCGGCCGATCCGGCCGGCCGCCGAGATCACCAGGAGCGGGTGTGACTCGCGGTTCTCGGGCAGGCGGTACCAGCCGGTCTCCAGGCTCGCCTCACGCTGCGGGCCCACGAAGAACGACCCGAGGACCGGGGTGGTGGCGGGGTCGAGCCCGAACGGCAGGGCCACCGTGGACTCGTTCACGCCCTCCGCCCCGCGGCCGCCGGCCGTGCCGGCGCTCTCCCCGGTGCTTACCGACGGGCCGCCGCCGGGCTCGGAGGTGGTGTTGGCGGCGCCGGGGTCGGCCACCACCGCGTCGGCCGACAGGTCCGGGGCGACACCGTCCGGGGTGAACGCGGTGTTCTCCCCGGCCTCGATGGCGGCGGCCCGGTCCCGCGGGTCGATCGACCCGTCGGGCAGGGGGGTGGCGTCGAGCGGGTCCAGCATGCCGGCGTTCGCGTCGGGCTCGACCAGGACGCGGTCGGCGAGCATGCAGGGGTTGCCTGCGAGCGCGGACACGTTCCCGGCGGCGATGGTGTAGGCCGGGTACTGCTTGTGGATCCCCTTGGCGAACGAGGCGAACGAGAAGACCACCAGCAGTCCCGCGACCACCGCGATGGGGGCGGCGGCGAAGGTCCGCACCCGGCGACGACCCGCCGAGGTGCGGGGCGCGTGCTCACCGGTGTAGTCACGGCGGAGGTGCTGCCAGCCGGCGAAGGCGAACGTGAGCACGGCCAGGGCGAGCAGCACGGTGGCGGCGTCGATGCCGCGGACGCTGGGTGCCTTGTCCCACCACGGGATGCCGTAACTGGAGACGTACCACCAACCGTTGGGGCCTGCGAAGGCGAGCGCGACCACCACGAGGATGACGCCCAGGAACAACGTGCGGTTGCGGGCCGTCCGGACGGCGGACGCGGAGATCGCGAGGGCGCCCAACGCGGCGATCGCCCCGCCGATGCCGGCGTACACACCGAAGTGGTGGGTCCACTTGGTGGGCGAGAACATCATGAAGAAGGCGGTGCCCACGACCACGCCGACCAGGCGCCAGACCGGTCCCGAGGCTGCGCCGGGCACCCTGCCGCGGCGCAGCATGGTGCCGATCACCAGCGCCAGGCACAGCAGCACGAGCAGGACCGGCAGGCGGCGGGCGAGGGACCCGTCCACCGTGGGGATCATCAGGTAGTAGTAGCGGACGAATTCCTCGAACCAGTTGAGGTTGGGGCCGATCTCGCCGCGGACGCGGATGGCCTCGAGGACGGCGGCGAGGTTCTGGACGCCGAAGACGACGATGAGCACCATGGTGCCGGAGGCCAGCACCGGGGCGATCAGGGCGAGGTACGAGCCGATCCGGCGGCCGCGCACGACCACGGTGCGGACGACCGCCCGCAGCCCCATGATGAGGGCGGCGACGGCCATGAGGCCGGTGGGGCCGGTGGCCAGTGAGAACGAGGCGATGATCACCGCGATCGCGAACGGGAGCATCCGGCGCGTGGCTATCGCCCGTTCGACGGAGACCCAGGTGAGCAGGGCCCCCAGCGCGATGACGGGCTCGGGCCGCAGGCCGTTGTTGAACGCCATCCAGAACGCGAGGAACACGGCGGCGGCGCTCCAGAGCACCACCGGGGTGGTGCGGGCGGCCCGGCCGAGGCGGGGCAGCACCTCGCGGCTGATGACCAGCCAGCAGAGGATGGCCGCGACGAGCGCGGGCAGGCGCATCCACGGGCTGGCGGTGGAGACCTGTGCGAACAGCGTGAGCAGGTCGTAGTAGGGAGAACCGAAGGGCGACTCGGGGACCCCGTACCAGCGGTAGTAGTTGGCCATGTACCCGGCCGGGTCGGCGGCGCGGGCCATCGTGAGGATGTAGCCGTCGTCGGAGGTGTTGCCGCCGATGAAGTGCCAGATGCCGAGTGTGCCGATCACGACGACGTCGGGCGGCCGGATCTTGAACCAGCCGCGCGGCAGGAAGCGGCGGGCGCGCCGGCCGTCGGTCTGGTCGAGTGCGTGCAGGGCCCACAGGGCGACCGCGGTGGCCAGCAGGCCGATCACGATGGCGGCCCACTTGAGGGCGGTGGGGTCGGTGGTGAACCGGGAGTCGACCTCCACGGTGGCGCCGAGACCGTCGGGCACGGCTGTGTCCGAGGGCAGGTCGGTGTAGACGCCCACCACCATCGGGCGCAGGTCCTCGGCGTCCACCCTGCGGGTGGACGCGGGATCGTCCATCCCCTCGAACGCCGCCTCCACGTAGGTGGGGGCCGCGACCACGCTGAGCCGGGTGCAGTCGCCGGCCTCCACGCGGTCTCGCGGTGCGGAGACGATCACCCGGTTGCGCGAGATCACGTCGACCGTCTCGGCGGAGGCGCGCACGAACAGTGCGCGGTCGCCGGCCTCCTCGCCGCCGGCGGGCGCGGTGGCGAGCAGGATGCCCCCGTCCGCCGGGAGATCCGCGACCAGGGTGCACGGTGCGGTGGCGGTGAACCGCTGCGGCGAGTGCGCCATGAGCGGGGAGGTGACCGAGTCGACGGACCCGTTCTGCGGCCACTGCACGGTCGAGGTCGTCTGCTCGACCGGCAGGAACGGCAGGGAGAGGAAGCACAGGGTCCCCAGGAGCCCGCTGACTATCGAGATGAGACGGAGTCGCTTGACGCGGGAGTCGGCGGCGACCGAGCCGGCCACCGGGCCGGTGGCCGGGGCGGTTTCCGGGGACGGGGCCGGCGAGGAGTCTGACACGACGACCGATTCTAGGCGACGATCACTTCATCGGACCCGGCGTGGTCCAGCCCCACCGCAACTCGCTGCCGCGGACCAGTTCGGCCGGACTCGCCTGCGGGTCCAGAGGTTCGAACCGCTGGAGCGAACCCCAGTCCCTCGACCAGTCGTGGTCGAGGTAGGTGGGGACCGTGATCGCCTCGACCGTCTGGGTGGTCCACAGCAGGGGTCCGCCGCCGCCGGCGCTCTGCCACCAGTTCGCGGCGGAGGAGGATTCCCGGTCGGCGAGGATGCGGTATCGGGGGATCTCCGCCACGCCACCGTTGTGCACGAACGGTCGCTGGCACGGGAACGCCAGTGCCACCACCCAGTCGACGAGCACCGGGTCGGTGTGGCCGACGACCTCGTCGAGGGTGCGCAGGCGCGGGTTCCGTGGTGGGGTCACAGCGAGCCACTGGTCGGGATCGAGGTTGCCGTCGGTGGCGACCACGCGGACGACCTCGGCCTCGGCGGGGATCGACTCGAGCGGGATGCGCAGGTTGCGCCAGGCGGGGGCCGGCCCGATGTCGATGGGGGACATGGACCCCATGACCTCGAAATCGGTGGGTCCGGCGGGGCCGACCCGGCCGGGGCGTCCGTACTCGATCCGCAGGTCGCCGCTCCCGATCCGGCCGGCGGCGGCCATGACGAGTAGCGGCCGGTTGGGGCTGCGGGCGGGGAGTTGGTACCAGGCGCTGGTGAGTTCGGCGGCGACCTGCGGCCCGCGCCGGTACGAGCCGAGGACGGGAGTGGTGTCCGGGTCGAGGCCGAAGGGCAGGGCCACGGTGGAGCCGTTGACGGTCACGGCGCCGCGGCCACCGGTGGTGCCGGCGTCCACGCCGTCGCCGGGGTCGCGCTCACCGGTCTCGGACGTCGCCAGGGAGCCGGAGGCCTCGGTGCTGTCGACGGTGATGGAGTCCGGCAGACCGTTGGGGGCGAAGCCGTTGACCACGCCGGCTCCGAGGGAGATCTCCGGCCCGGCCCCGATGGCGCCGAGCAGGCCGTCGTTGGAGTCCTCCTCGACCAGCACCGAGTCGGCCAGTGCGCAGGGTTCGCCGGCCAGGGCGCGCATGTTGCCGCGCCCGACCGTGTAGGCCGGGGTCTGGGCGAACACGGCGATGACCGCGGAGGACAGTTCGAAGATCACCACGGAGAACGCGACGACCGTCAGCGGGGCGCCGCCGATCCCGGCGCGGCGGCGCGGGCGGGCCGTGTCCCCGGAGCCGCCGTCCCGCCGTCGCGACGCGGGGGTGTCGGCGTGCGTGCGCAGGAAGGGCACCGCCTGTCTGATGCGGACGCGGAGGGCGGCGCCGGGGTCGTCGGGCAGGATCCCGGAGTGGATGAGCCCGGCGATGAGCAGACACACGAATCCGCCGACGAACGCGACGTACTGGATCTGCACCCCGCCGATCGCGGGGAAGGAGTCCGAGAAGGGGATGCCGTAGTCGGAGACGTACCACCAGGTGTTGTCGGTGGCGGTGGAGAGTCCGACGACGAGGCACAGCGCCGCCCACACCAGCCAGCGGTTCCGGCTCAGCGACACCGTCGAGGAGCGCAGCGCGATCACGGCCAGCACCGCCAGCGCCCCCGCCAGTCCGGCGAACACCCCGAAGTGGTGGGTCCACTTGGTGGGCGTGAACACCAGGAACAGCAACGATCCCGCGATCACGCCGATCAGCCGGCGGGACGGCCCCGCGGCAGCGCCGGGGATCCGCCCACGCCGCAGCATCACGGCCGAGACGAGCACGAGGCACATGAGCATGAGCAGGACGGGGAAGCGTCGGGCGACCCCGCCGTCGGCGGAGACCCCGAACAGTGCCTCCCAGCGTTCCTTCTCCCCGTACCAGGGCAGACTCGGACCGAGCTCGGTGCGGATGCGGGTGGCCTCGAGGACCGCGGCCAGGGTCTGGTCGGCGAACACGGTGTAGAGCAGTGCGAGGCCCACCGCCAGCACGGGTCCGAGGATCGCCGCCCATCCGACCACCTGCGCGCGGCGGCGCACCATGCGGACGAACTCGCGTGCGCCGGCGGCCAGCGCCGCCACGCACATCAGCCCGGTCGGGCCGGCACCGAGGGAGAACGCGGCCACACCGATCGCCGCGACGCCCGGCACGAGGCGGCGGGTGGCGATGGACCGCTCCACCAGCGACCAGGTGAGCAGGGCGCCCAGCGCGATCACGGGCTCGGGCCGCAGCCCGTTGTTGAACGCCATCCAGAACGCGAGGAACAGGGCGGCCCCCGTCCAGCGCGGGCCGCGCCAGGTGCGCGCGAGTCGACCCAACCGGGGCACGACCTCCCGACTGATGATGAGCCACGCGAGGATGCCGCACACCAGGGTGGGCAGGCGCATCCAGGGACTGGCCGTGGACACCTCGGCGAACACCCGCAGGATCTCGTAGTACCACCCCACCGGGGACTCGGGGGAGCCGAGCCAGCGGTAGTAGTTGGCCATGTATCCGCTGGGCCCGGCGGAGCGGGCCATGGTCAGCAGGTAGCCGTCGTCGGAGGTGTTGGCGCCCACGAGGTGCCAGAAACCCAGGACGCCGATCACCACGCCGTCGACCCCGGACAGTCGCGACCAGGACCGGGGCACGAACCGTCGACCCGAGCGGCCGTCGATGCCGTCGAGGCGGTGCAGGAACACCACGGACGCGAGGGTGGCAAGGACGCCGATCACCATCAGCACCAGCTTGAGCAGTGTGGGGCTGGACGAGTAGCGGGAGTCGACGGTCACCTCCACCGTCGACTCACCGAGCCCGTCGGGTGCGGTCGCGGCCGTGAGGTCGGTGAAGACGCCGGTGACCTGCGGCCGCATGCTTCCGGGCACGGCGGCGCGCACGGCGTCGTCGGCGTCGTCGGGGGCCCGTTCGAGGCCGGTGAACTCGGCGGTGAGGATCCCGGTCTCGGCGCGCACGTGCAGCGTCTCGCACGCGGGGTCGCGCAGGGTCGACAACGGCACGGACAGCAGCGTGATGTTGCGGACCGCGACCTCGATGACGGGATCGCCCGCGGCGTCCCGGACGCGTTGGACGACCAGCCCTTCAGAGATCCGCCCGGGGGCGTCCTGCGGGAGGGTCGAGAACACGATCGTGTTCTCCGGAACCTGTGCCAGCGGCGCGCAGGGGGCGGTGATCGTCAGGTCGAGCGGCCGCCCGGAGACCAGGGGCGCGGTGACCGGGGCGTAGTCGGGCCCGGCCGTCCACTGCACACGGGTGGTGTCCTGGTTGACCGGCAGTATCCCGGCGAGGACGGCGAGGAACGCACCGAGGAACCCGGCGATGATCGCCCACCGGCGGTGGCGGTCCATTCCGGGATAGGGGTGCAGTCCGAGGGGACGCTCGCGGTCGGTGTCGCGCACCTCGTCGTCGTCACCCCCTGGCACGGTCCCTGCTCCCGGGTCGTCACCGGACCCGCGGCCGTCACCCGCTCCCCGCGTCGTCACCACGTGATCACCGCACCACGATCACGGCGAACGGGCCCACGTCGTGGACCTCGAAGTGGGGGCCCTCGACGGCCTCGGCGGGGATGGTGACGCCGAATCGTCGCACGTTGGGGTCGTTGGGGTAGGTGTCCTCGGCCAGGCGCAGTGCGTATCCGTCGCCCGACCGGCGGGTGACGATCGCGTCGGGGCCGCGCCACGGGGTCTCGTCCATCATGGCGCGCAGCTCGGCGCCGCTGGTGGCGTCCTCCCACCGGAGCATGGCCTCGTTGCGGTCGGCGTACCGCCCCAGGGGGTTGGCGTAGTGGGAGGTTACGGCCTGGTAGGCCAGGTACGGGTGGTAGGCGAGGAAGGCATCGGCGGTGCTGACGACGACGATGTCGGTCCGCCTGCGGCCGGGGAACGCCTCCCGGATGGTCTCGTCGACCTCGGCGTAGTGGGACTCGGGCCCGGGTGGGTAGCGGTCCGCCCGCTCTCCGTGACCGTCGGTGTCGGTGTAGGCCAGCCGGATCTCCTCGTGCAGGTGATCGGGGATGCCCTGAGCGTGGGCGAGTGCGGCCAGTGAGGCCAGGACCCCCACCACCGCGGTGGCCCGGCGACGCCGGTCGGCCGCCTCCGCAGCGGGCCGGTCGGTGCCGTTCTGGCGCCCGGCGAGGCGCACGGCGAGGCCGGCGACATCGGTGATCGCGAAGACGCCCGCCACCACGAGCAGACCGATGAGCACCGGTTCGAGGCGGAAACCGAGCATGGTGGTGCCCAGGACGGTGATCGCCATCGAGGCCAGGCACCACAGGTAGACGGCCACCACGCCCAGGCCCAGCGCCTGAGCGCGGCGCGAGGTCCACGCTCGGGCGACGATCCAGACCAGACCGGCCAGACACACCCAGCCCGTGAGGCCGCCGGCGGTCATGGGCAGCGGCAGGCGGGCGCCGGCGTCGGGCAGGTAGTGCATCGCCGTCCCGGAGTCGGCCGGGGTTCCGCGCAGGGCGGCGAGCAGATAGGGCGCCCACACGATGAGCGCGATCGCGATGGAGCCGAACCCGATCGCCGCGAGCCGGGCCGCGGGCAGCCAGAGCGGGAAGGGCCCGCAGCCGGCACGGCGATGCGCGACCGCGGCGCCGACGGTCGCGACCAGCGCCATGAGCACGACGGTGCCCGCCGCCAGGCCCGTGTAGAGCGTGTACATGCTGGCCGAGACGCCCAGGAACAGGGTGGTGGCCAGGGCCGCGCCGCGACCGGCGTGCCGCGCCGTGGGGTTGACGGCGTGCCACGCGAGGATGAGCACCGGCGGGAGGAACAGCGCCACGATCGCGCCGTAGGGCTCGGGGCTGCCGTAGGCGAGCATGATCGAGGTCGAGGCCAGTCCCACCGCCGCCCCGAGGTCGGTGCGCAACAGGCGGGTCCACAGCACGGTGACCAGCGCCGCGGCGATCGCGAGCGAGAGGATGGACCACGGCTTGTACGCCGCCCAGCCCTCGAGGCCGACGAGGTTGGCGAACCGCCCGCCCAGCCAGAACCAGCCGGACGGGTAGAACGAGGGCAGGTCGGCGTACGCCATGTCGGGCAGGCCGAGCGAGGTCGCCGAGCGACCGAGGAACTGGGTGCGGAACTCCTGGTCCACGCTCACGCCGTGCAGGTACAACCGCGATGCGGCGAGCGGGATCCCCAGCGTGGCGGCGACCAGCAACGCCGAGCCGGTGGGGGCCGCGAGCTTACCCAGACGGACCAGCGCGGACCGACCGCCCGGCTGCTCGCCGGCGCGTGCGGACAGTATCCCCAGCACCACCAGCGCGATGGCGGCGACCTGACCGACGACCGTCAGCGCCCGCAGGACGTTGGAGTTGCCGTAGGCGGGGAAGGAGACGAGGGAGAACCCGGCGAGGACGACCGCGGTGACGACGGCGGCCAGCAGCGTCGCCGCGCCGGCCAGGCCGAGCCCCCGGAGCGCCACCGGCATCCCTAGAAGGGGAGCTTGCGGAAGATGGGGCGGGGGACGTGCGTGAGCACGGCCATGACCCCGCCGAACGCGGCAGGTGCGAAGACCGCGCCCTTACCGGCTCCGGCGTTCTTCACCGCGATGCGGGCGACCTCGTCCTTGTTGATGGTCAGCGGCGCCTCCTTGACGTTCGCCGACATGCGCGTGCGGACCTGGCCGGGCCGGATGACCAGGACGTCCACCCCGTGCTCGGCCAGCGCGTACCCGAGGCCGGTGTAGAAGGAGTCCAGCCCCGCCTTGGTGGAGCCGTAGACGAAGTTGGAGCGGCGGGCACGGAGACCCGCGGCCGAACTCATGGCGATGATCCGGCCGTAACCCTGCGACTTCATCCGTTCGGCGAGCAACACGCCCACCGAGACCGCGCCGGTGTAGTTGATCTGGGCGATCTGGACGGCCTTGCGCTGGTCGGACCAGAGTTCCTCGTTCTCACCCAGCAGGCCGAACGCGACGATCGCCACGTCCACGTCCCCGCCGGCGAAGATCTGCTCGAACGCGGCCGGGTGGGACTCGGTCGCGGCGGCGTCGAAGTCGACCACCTCCACCGCGCTCGCACCGGCGGCGGTCATCTCCGCGCGCGCGTCGTCGACCCCCGGGTCTCCGGGTAGGCAGGCGAGGATCACGCGCATCGGGCCCTGCTGGAGGTACTCGGCGCAGATGGCCAGGCCGATCTCGGAGGTACCACCGAGGAGGAGCAGGGTCTGGGGGACGCCGACGGCATTGATCATGGGCAGGAGTCTACCGAGGGGGTCCGACGCTGCTGCGCCCCTCACGGGTGGCGGGTGGATCGGGGCGGGAGCGAGGCGGTGTGCGCCGCTGCGCGGTGGCCCGGTCCGGCCGGTCCCCGGCCGCCCGGATCAGTTGATTCGAGGTCGTCCGGGCCCGGCTCGGCGCGGTGCGCGTGGCCGTGGGCGGACCGAGGTGGGCGACGGGGCCGGTCTGCTCGGGGACCGTTCCCACACCGCCGAGGGCGGGGTGGTCACGATCAGGGCGACTGCGGCGACAGCGGCGCGAAGGATCATGGCGGGCTCCATCTCGGACGCCTCGGTAGACGCTCGTGGTCCGGGGACACCCTCCAGTGTGACGCCGGGCCGGGGTCGTGTGTAGCCCCCGCCGGAGGTCCCCCGGCGGAGGCGCGTCGCGGCCGTGGAGCCGGGCGGCGGCGGCGGGGAGGCCCCGCCCCGGTCGACCGTCAGATCAGCTCGAGGCGACGCCCCATGTCGGAGACGAACACGCCGTTCGGGTCGATCCCCCGGCGGGTGGCGATCCACGAATCGATCCGGGGGTACATCGCGTGGAAGCGCTCGGCCGGGACGCGGGAGTCCTTGGCCGTGTACAGGCGGCCGCCCATTGACATGACCTTGGCGTCGAGTTCGTTGACGAACGTGTTGAGACGGCTGTTGATCGGGAAGTCCACGCAGACGTTCCATCCCTCCATGGGGAAGGACAGCGGCGCCTCGTTTCCCGGCCCGAAGAGCTTGAAGACGTTGAGGAACGAGTAGTGCCCCGAGCGCTGGATGTCGCCGATGATCTCCTTGAAACCCTCGACCTCGCCGGGCGGGACGATGAACTGGTACTGCAGGAATCCCTTGGACCCGTAGGCCCGGTTCCACTCGGAGAACAGGTCGAGCATGTGGTAGAACGCCGGCAGTGTCTTGATCTGGTTCCGGGACGTGACCCCGAGCCGGTAGTACACCTCGCCGATGGGGCCGAAGGTGTACTTGTTCGCGAGCCCGTTGGGGAAGACGTCCGGGAAGGTGATGAGCGGCTTGGCGTCCATCGCCAGGGGATTCTTCGCCAGCTTGGGCGCGTATTCCTCGAGCTCGGCGAGGGTGGCCAGCGACCCGCGGGACACGGCGGCCCGGCCGAGCTTGGGGGGCGCGCTGATGGCGTCGAACCAGGCCGAGGAGTAGGTGTACTTCGACTCGGAACCGTCGGTGTGCAGGGCGATCGTCTCGTCGAGCGACCCGGTCTGATCGGTATCGGCCAGGAAGAAGGCGGTCTCGGTGCGGGTCATGGCGATCCACACCTTGAGGATCACGCCGGTCAGGCCGTTGCCGCCGACCGTGGCCCAGAACAGGGTGCCCTCCGGGTCGTCGGCGGTACCGCTCGGCTCCAGGGTCAGCACCCGGCCGTCGGCGACGAGCAGTTCCATGCGGGTGACGTGGTTGCCGAACGAGCCGGCCGAATGGTGGTTCTTACCGTGGATGTCATGACCGATCGCTCCGCCGACGGTGACCTGCCGGGTGCCCGGCAGCACCGGAACCCACAGGCCGAACGGTAGGGCCGCGCGCATGAGCTGGTCGAGGTTCACGCCCGCGTCCACCACGGCCAGCGCCTTCTCGGCGTTGAGCTCGTGGATGCGGTTGAAGTGGCTCATGTCCAGCACGAGACCACCGGAGTTCTGGGCGCTGTCGCCGTAGGAGCGACCGAGCCCGCGGGCCACCACGCCGCGGCGCAGGTGGGCGGGGCTCGACGCGTTGGCGTCGTTGACCGCCGCCACGGCCGCCGATATCTCCTCCACGGACCGTGGGGTGAGCACGTGGCTCATCGCGGGGGAGGTGCGCCCCCAGCCGGTGAGGCGCTTGAGTTCGGTGTCCAGGGAGACGGTGGTGGTGGAGGGCTGGCCGGGGAGGCTGTTCTGGGCGGTGCTCACAGCGTCGAGGGTACCGCTCGACGGCCCCCGACCCACCCTGTGACGGCCCCGGCGTGACGCCCGCAACGCACTCGGCGCGCCGGACCACCGGTGACGCTATCGGCAGCCGGCGGTGAACGGGACCCCGCGGGCGCGGTCGTCGACCCAGTCGAGCGCCGGGCCCACCGCGGTGTAGGCGGCCAGGATGTGTTCGCCCGGAACGGGCGTGTACTCGACGTCGGCGCCGGCCGCGCACCACTCGTCGGCCAGCTGCCGGGCCGTCCATTCGGGGACGAACGGGTCTCCGGGCCCCTGCGACGAGCCCGGGCCGGGCCCGATCGGGGCGGCGGCGTCCCCGTGCCACACCTGCACCGGGCCGGTCGGCACCTCGCGTGGGTCCGCGCCGTGGGCCGGGTCGGCGGTGCCCAGCCGGTTGCGGGCGAGCACCTCCGACACGGTCGGGTCGGTCCGCGGGTCGGTGTTGATCAGCGTCGCCAGCGGGACGGGGAACAGCCCCGACGCGGTGTTGGCGGCGGCACATGAGTCGCGGAGCCCGTGGGCGGCGACGTCTCCGGCGTCACTGAGCAGTGTGTACAGCTCGGGGTACTCGCGGGCGATCCCCAACACGGCTGCCCGGTAGAGCCCGGAGGCGAGGTTGCCGTCCATCGTGTCGAACAATTCCGAGTAGTCGGCGGGGACACCGCCCACGGACGATCCCACGAGCACACCGGTCAACTCGGGCGCGTAGACGGGTTGCAGCTGGGCGGCCCAGCCGGTGGCGATACCGCCGCCGGAGTAGCCGACCTGGACGACCCGCGAGTCCCGGAACATCGGGCCGGCGCCACCGGGTGGGACGAAGGCGCGGGCCGCACGGATCCCGTCGAGGACGGCCCGGCCGTTGGCCCGTCCGGCCGCATAGGCGGCCTTGGGTCCCTGGAAGTCGGTCACGACCAGCCCGTACCCGCGGTCGGCGAGGATCTGCAGGAACGGTGGCATCTCGATGTTCAGCTCGTGCGGCAGCGTGTGCGACGGCATGCACGTCAGGCCGAGGGAATCGATGGTGACGTTGAACGACACGAGCGGTCGCGGACCCGGCCCGGTCCAGGGGGTGGCCGGCTCGATGATGGTGGAGACGATCTGCTGCGCTCGGTCGTGCGACTCGAGACTCTGGACCAGCACCTGCCAGCCCCGGCCGAAGTTGCGGACGTTGTGCGGCGGGATCGTCACCGGCCTCGTGTCGAGGATCGTCCCGGGGGCGGTGGCGGGATCGACCTCGGGCGGTGCTGAGTACCAGGGATCCGGTGACGGGCTGGGCAGATACCGCTCCGGCGTGCGCTCGTGCGGGGGCGCCGGTCGGAACGCCGCCAGCGGATCGGGCAGCGCCGCGAGCGAGGACCCGGGCGCCGGCGCCGGCATCGCGGCGGTGGACGGGACCCCGGCCACCACGCAGGCCAGGGACACGACTGCCGCGGCGACTGCGCGGGCGGGACGGAGGGGACGCCGCGACCTCATGCGCGTACGGTATCGCGCCCCTCGGACATGGCCACGGGGCGGTCGGCACATCGACTCCGTCAGACCCTCCCGATCGGGACGGGCCGGTCGTAGGCTCGCCCACGTGGGGTCGACGATGATCGAGATCGGGCCGGCGTTGGCGGTGGCCGTCGTCCTGTTCGTGGTGATCGGCGCCACGGCGGCGTGGCTGGGCGGCACGGGGCAGGAGTGGGAGATCCCGTGGACGTCGATCCGCGCGGCCGTCCAGCTCGTGGGGCTCTCTCTGATCATCGGGTACGTGGCCGACCGGCTGTGGCTGGTGGCGGCATTCGCGGTGGTGATGGCGTCCGTCGCCTCGTGGGCCGCGGCCCGGAGGCTGGCGCAGCGCAGCGCGCCTCAGGCCGGTGCGGCGCGGGTGACCGTGCGTGATGCGCTGTGGTGCGCGGTGGCGGTGGCTCTGCCGGCGGCGGTGATCGTCCTGGGACTGCTCGCGGCCGGGGTGGTCCGCCCCAACGGACTGTCGGTCATCCCGGTGGTGGGGATCTTCCTGGGCAACGCCATGGCGGTGGCGGGCCTGTCCGGTCGCCGGGCGCACGACGAACTCGCCACCCGTCACGGGGAGGTGGAGGCCGCGCTGTCGCTCGGCTTCACCGACATCCCCGCGCGGATGATGGTGTGCCGCGAGGCGGCGGCGACGTCCCTGCAGCCCTCGCTGGACCAGACGCGCACCATCGGGTTGGTCACGATCCCCGGGGCGTTCGTCGGGATGGTGCTCGGCGGTGCCCGTCCGTGGGAGGCCGGTGTGATGCAACTGTTCGTCTCGACCGGGATCCTCGCGTGTGGCGCGATAGCCCTGGTGGTGTCCACCCGGCTCGTGGCCGCCGACCGGTTGTAGCCGGGAAACGCCTCGCGCGCGACGCCCCCGTGCCGGCCGGTGGGCCGGACGATGGGCGCCGCGCGCGAGAGCGGTGCGGTGGGCTCGCGCTCAGGCTGAGCCGCGGGTGGCCGGCGTCGACAGGACGACCCGACCGGTGGGCGTGTACGACGGCGAGACCGGGCGACGGTTCGGCGTCCGCAGCGGCGATGACGGCGGGATGGCCCGGCCGGTCGGCGTGTACGAGAACGCGGTCGGCGCGTTGTTCATGGCGGGGTTTCGGTACTGCGACATGGGGATTCCTCCTGGTCGGGAAGCGAGCTGCACAGCCGCCACGTCCACTGGTGACGAGACGACGGGCGCTGCTCGGATGCGTTGGGTGGAGGCGACGACGGCTACCCGGGAATGGCGCGGACCTGGTGGTGTGGGCGCCGGGTGAGATGGGGTGGCCGGAACGGATCGCTCCCGCGGAATCGAACGCAGTCGGCGGATGTGCCGTTCCCGGTTCGACCAGAAGCGGGCTGGTGTGCCCGCAGTGGAGAAAGAATTGCACGTCGCAGACCTGATCGCAAGAGGGGTGACGCTGTGCCCTCGGCCGGCGATCTACCCTGGTCGCGTGACGACATCCAGCGGCGGACCCATCCACGGCAGCCCGGCGGACCCGCCGGAGGACTCCGTCCTCGACTCCCTGCGGGGCGCCGTGGACCCCCTCGAGGCCCGCCACGAGTCCGACCCGGCCCGCCCGACCGACCTGAAGACGCAGGTCGTCCGGTTCTTCCTGACCGGCGTGCTGTCGGCGATCGTCGACTACGGGCTCCTCCAGCTGCTCAGGGTCCTCGGCCTGGACTACGGCACGGCCAAGGCGCTGTCCTTCGTCGCCGGCACGCTCACCGCCTACTCCTTCAACCGCCGGTGGACGTTCCAGGCCGAGCCGTCGCGCGCCCGGTTCATCGCCACGATGGGCCTCTACGCGCTGATGTTCGGCGTGCAGTGGGGCCTGTTCATGGTGCTGACACCGTGGTTCCTCGGTATGGACTGGAGCCCGTTCTGGGCCACGACCGTGGCCTACGTCATCGCCCAGGGCGTCGCCACGGTCACCAACTTCATCGTCCAACGGACCGTGATCTTCCGGGTGCGCTGAGCACCGTGACGGTCGCACTCGTCCTGCTCGCCGCGGTGGCGCTGGTGGTGTTGCCGGGGGCGGTGGTCTGCCTGGCCGCCGGCACCCGGTGGCGGGACGCGGTGGCGGCCGGGCCGGCGCTGACGCTCGCGGTGGTGGCGGTCGGCAGCGCGGTCACCGCCGCCGTGGACCTGCGCTGGGGCGTCGTCTCGGCCGGGGTGACGGCGCTTGCCGCGCTGGTCTGCGCCGTCGTCGTGGGTATCGCGTCCCGGGTCACCGATCGGGGGACGTGGCGGCGTGGCGAGGGGGAGTACGACGACGAACCCCGCCGCGGCGGGCCGGGCCCGGGGGTGGCGGACCTCGTCGTCGTCGTCCTCGCGGTGATCCCGGTCGCCCACATCCTCGTCGCCACCCGCGGTCTCACCGCCATTCCCCAGGGCTGGGACGCCATCTTCCACGGCGGCGCCACCCGGTTCATCGCCGAGACCGGGCGGGCCGGTCTGACCGACCTCGCGCCGGTGAGCCAGCCCGCCAACCCGCACTTCTTCTACCCGGACACCTATCACGCGTTCGCGTCGCTCCTGGTCGGGCTGCCCGGAGGCGGCCTGCCGGAGGCCCTGGGCGCCGTCTCCGCGGCGACCGGGGTGGTGTTCGTGCTGGGGGTCGCGGTCCTGGCGGCCCGCCTCTGCGGGGGGTCCCGACTCGCGGCGGTGGCGGCCGCGGCGGTCGCCGCGTCGGCGTGGACGTTCCCGTACCTCGCCCTGGCGCGCGGACCCGTACTGCCGTTCGCGCTGGGCGTCGCGGTGATCCCCGGACTGCTCCTGCTGGGTGAGCACCTCGCCGCCCGTCGGGCGCGGATGCCCGCGCACGCGCTGCTCCTGGGCGCCGGGATGGCCGGGGCGTGGTCGGTGCACCCGTCGGTGGCACTGGCCGCGGCGATCCCGCTCGCCGCGCAGGCCCTCGCCGGGCTGGCCGCCGCTCCGGGCCTGCGCCCGCGGCTGGCGGTGCTGGGCGCGTTCGTCCTGGCCGCCGTGCCCGCGGGGGCGTACGTCGGGTGGTCGGTGAGCATGGTGTCGTCCGGGACCACCCAGTCGCTCGCCGGGTTCTCGTGGCCACGGGAGGTGGGTGTGGCGCGGGCGGTCGCCGCGGTGCTCGACCTCGGTCCCACGGCGGTGGCCTCGGTGGGCATGGCCGTGGCGGTGATCGTGGGACTGGCGACGGCGGTCGCCGACCCGCGGCGGCGTCGCCCGCTCGCCGCCCCCGTCGCCGCGCTCCTCGTCTACGGGACCCTGTACGTCCTGGCCGCGGCCGTCCGGGGCGACTGGGTGCGGACGTTCACCGGCTTCTGGTGGGACGACTTCTACCGGTTCGCGTCGCTGCTCGTCCTGCCCTCGGCGGTGCTGGCCGGGGCCGGCGTGCGGGCGCTGGTTCCGCGCGGGTCGCTGCGCCGGCCGGCGGCCCGGGTCGGCGTGGCCGTGGCGGCGGCTCTGGCCCTGCTCACCGCCTCCGGGCACGCGGTGATGGCGCGGGACCTGACCGCCTGGGGGTACGCCGACGGGCCCGCGGTCACCGCCGACGAGCGGCTCGTGCTGGACGCGCTGGGGGAGAGGTACGACGGCGGGGTGGCCCTGAACGACCCGTTCGACGGCACCGCCTGGGTCTACGCGCTCCACGGGGTGCCGGTGGTGTTCGGGGCGCCGCTCGCCGACGACCCGGTCGCGCAGGTCGGCGCCGACCGCATGACGCTGTACACCTCGGTCAACCGCTACGGTTTCGACCCGACCGTCACCCGCGAGATGCAACTCCGGGACGTGCGCTGGGTGATCGTCGGGACGGAGTCCGTGGGCGGGCCGGGCCGGCCGGGTGGGTTCATCGGGCTGCATCTCAACCCGAACCTGCGGCTGGTGGAGGCCACTCCGGGCGCCCGTCTGTACGAGGTCCTGCCGGTGCCCGCGGACCACCAGCCGCTGCCCCCGCCACCCGGCATCCCCCCGGTGACGCCGCCGGGGCAGCCCCCGAACACCGACTCACCGGTCGTCGAGGCGGCGCCCCGCGGCCCGGGGGCTAGCCTGGACGGCACCGCCTAACCGACTCCCAGGAGCGCATCGCCCCATGGACGCCGCCACCGTGACAACCGCAGACGCCGACACCGGGACCGACCGGCCCGAGCGCGATCTGCTGCTCCAGCGCACCCTGTTCTCCGGCCCGCGCCGGTGGGTCAACGACGACCTGTACTCGCGGATCACGCGGGGCGTGGTGCGCCGCACACGCACCGAGCTGCACCTGGAGCCCGGCGCGATCGTCGACACCAACACCTACTTCGGCCGGTTCGAGGCGTCCTACTGGCAGCGCTGGACCGTCGTCACGGAGCTGACCGTACGGGTGTCGGTGGAGTCCGCCGGGCAGGTCGACGTGCTGGTGCGCGCCTCGGACATCGGCTCCCACGTGCGGACGGTGGAGGTGGTCCACCACCACGGCGACGGTATGGCGGTGTTGGACGTGCCGGTGGACGCGTTCACCGACGGTGGCGCGATGTGGCTGGAGGTGCACGCCGTCGACGCGCCGGCCACGGTGTCGGAGGTGGAATGGAGTACGACGACGACGAGGCCCGCCCGCCGCGCCGCCGTGGCCATCTGCACGTTCAACCGGGCGGATGACTGTGCGGCTACGGTCGACTCGCTGGCCTCGGATCCCCTCGTCGCGGACCTGATCGACGACCTCTATGTCACGGACCAGGGCACCGATCTGGTGGAGACCCGCGATCCGTTCCGGCACGCGGCGGAGGAGTTCGGCGACCGGCTGCACTACCTGCGCCAGCCCAACCTCGGCGGTGCCGGCGGCTTCAGCCGCGGGCTGTTCGAGGCCACCGCACCGGACGGCCCGGGGCCGGTGGACGTGCTGCTCATGGACGACGACGTCCGGGTGGAGCCCGAGACGGTGCTGCGGCTGTTCGCCTTCGCCGCCGTCACCCGTGAACCGATGCTCGTGGGTGCCCAGATGCTCTACCTGTTCAACCCCGACTACCTGCTGGTCTCGGCCGAACGGACGCAGCTCGACGAGCTCCGGGGCGGGTTGGACGCCGACGAGTTCGCGCTGCGTGACGAGTCGGTGGTGGAGAACCGGCAGGAGCGGCGGATCGACGCCGAGTACAACGCGTGGTGGTCCTGCCTCGTCCCCGGCGAGGCCGTGGAGCGGGTCGGGCTCCCCATGCCGTACTTCTTCCAGTGGGACGACATCGAGTACGGCCTGCGCTGCCGCCAGGCCGGGATGCCCACGTGCACCCTGCAGGGTGCGGCGGTGTGGCACGCGGACTTCTACTGGAAGGACGGCGACGACTTCGGCCAGTTCTTCTCCCTGCGCAACTCGCTGACCACGGCGGCGGTCCGGCAGGGGATCGAGCCGAAGGACATGGCCAGGAACCTCGCGCGGAGCGTCCTGCGCGCGGTGGCGGCCATGCAGTACGGGCTCGCCGCCACCCGCCTGCGCGGGATCGAGGCGTTCCTCGACGGGCCCGACGGCACCCACGGCGTCGGTGACGGCGGTCAGGCCGCGCTGGCCGCGATCCGCGCCGAGCGCGCGCGGTACCCGGAGACCGCCAAGCTCGGGGTGGAGGCCCTGCCCGCCGGGATCGGTGTCCAGCGCAAGGTGGGGATCCCGAGGGAGGACCGCGAGGACCAGGTGCTCGCCAAGCGGCTGCTCGTGCAGAAGTTGGGCCGGCAGCGCCGCGGCGTGGTGGCGATCCCCTACGAGGACGCGGCCTGGTGGCACGTCTCCCTGTTCGACGAGGTGTACGTGACCGACGCCTCGCAGACGGGGGTGCACCACCGCAAGGTGGACCCGGCGCGGGCCACCGAGCTGCAGAAGCGGCTGGTCGCACTGCTCTCCAGGTTCGTCCGGGAGGCCCCGGCAGCCCAGGAGCGGTGGCGTGCCGCGCAGGCCGAGCTCACCGCGCGGGAGAACTGGGCGCGGCTGTACGGACTCTGACCCGCCGTCCGCTCGCCGCCTAGGGTGGCTTGATGGTCGAGATCGTGCTGACGGTGGTGGGCGTGGCGCTCATCGTGGTGGTGTTGATGGACGTGTTCCACACGCTGATGCACCCCGGGGGCACCGGGTACCTGAGTCCCTGGCCTGAGTTCCACAACTTTTAGTGCCCCGCGTTGATGGCGTGGATGAGGTCTCGGGTGGTGTCGTCGATTGTGGGTTCGGCGATGAGTTCCTGGTCGCCGACGGTGACGACGATCGTTCGCAGTGGCTGAAGGGTTTGGACGATCTTTTTGATCGTTGTCCCGGTCTGGTGCTGGAGGAGGCGAGCTACGGCGAGGGCGGCAAAGACCACCGTCAGGTGCGCTTCGATCGAGTCACGCGTGCGGTGGAATACGGGACGTGCCTTCAAGTCCGACTTGGCCATGCGGAAGGACTGCTAGACCTTCCACAGGTCGTGATACGCCGCCACGACGGCATGGCCGTCCATCACGGCCGGGGCGATGTTGGTGACGTAGCCCTTGTATCCGGCGGATTGGCGGGCCCGCTCGATTGACGCCTCGTCGAGAGCGACGCTCTGGCCGGTGATCTTGACGAACCGCTGCTTCTTGAGCGGTTCCGACCGGTCAGCGACCCTTTGGGCGCAGTCGATCTGCGCGTTGAGCGTGCGCCGATCCCTCTGGGCGCGTTCCCACTTGTAGTGCCACACCACCCGCCGCTGCCGCCGATCGCGGCCTTGGCCCATCGGGCGGGTCAGCTCCACAACCTTACCGTCGTCGATGGCGTTGCCGCGGCGGCCGAAGTGATCCTCGAGCTCCTTTGGGGCCTTGGAAGTTCGGGAGCCGACGATGAACGACAGCCCGGCGTCCTCCAGAGCATTGATGTTGGCCCCCGAGAGCATGCCGGCATCGGCCACGACGACCATGTGTGCGTGTAACAGCGGTGGGTCGTGAGATTCCACAGGTGTGGCGTTCTCCACAGACGCCGCCCGGAAGGCGGCTTCCCGGCCCGGGAGCGACGGATCCGTGCGCCACAGTGACGGGTATGGAAATCCCAGATGCGTCCCGTGCCCGAGTCCTCGATGCGGGAGGACGCGGTGCGGAAACGGTGGCCGGCGACCCACCACCGCCGGGCAGAATCCGCAAGGGCGCGCAGGGCGCGCAGGGCGCGCAGGGCGCGCAGGGCGCGCAGGTCGCGCAGGTCGCGCAGGTCGCACGGGGCGTACGGGGCGCTCTGCCACCGGGCCCGCTGACCACGGCCGAACTCGCCGTCGCGGTACCGGATCCCGCTGACCGCGCGCGCTATCGGCGGATCTGGCACGGGATGTACCGGCGGGAGGACCAACGGGACGATCTCCGCATGCGCAGCGTCGCGCTGGCGCGGACCTGGCCCGGAGGGGTGCTGCGCGGGCGCAGCGCCGCCCTGCTGTGGGGCGACGACTCCGCGCCCGCGGACGCGCCACCCGAGATCTGGCTGCCGTCGACGCGCAGGTCGCGTCCGGGCAGGGTGTACCGCTACGATTCGATGCCCCCGTCCGCTGTCACGGAGATCGACGGGTTGCGTGTGACCACCCCGCTGCGGACCTGCCGGGACCTGGCCGGAGATCTGTCGTTCGAGGACGCGGTCGTCGCGGTGGAGCGGCTGTGCGGGATGCTGCCCGAACTGCCGGGCCAGTTGTCGGGCGCCGCCGGGCATCCCGCCGGGCGTGGTGCGAGGGCCTTCCGTGAGGTCGCCGGGGCGGCGGATCCGCTCTCGGGATCGGTCGCGTCGACCCGGGCCCGGCTCGAGTTGGCGGCGGCGGGGTGCGGGACGTTCGGGCACGGGCACACGGTCCGGCTGGGGCACTTCACGGTGGAGTTGCCGCTCGCCGATCCCTTCGACCGGTGCGTGGTGTTCACGCCCGGCGGGCGGGCCCCGTCGTTCGGGAGACCCGCCGAGCGCTACCGGGAGCACTTGCGTCGGGCCGGATGGACGGTGATCGTCGTCCGAGGACCCGTCTCTCCGGAGGGGGCCGCGGCGCCCGCTCCGTCCGCTGTGCCCGCTCCGTTTGCCGGGCCAGCCGCGCTCACGCCTCCGGGAGGTCGGGGGGAAGGGCACCGCGCGGCGGCGGTGCTGAGGTCGCGCTGGCCATCGACGGAGGTCCGGTCCCCGTTGCGCGAGGACGGCGCGGTGGATCCGCACGGCATGTGGTCCGGCAGCCCCTGGTGAGGAAGCCCCGGTGAGGCCCGGCCGCCGCCGACGTCAGCGGGTGTAGTCGGTCGCCTTCTCGTAGCGGCCCTGCTCGTCCCAGACCCTCCGCAGGAGCTGCTCAAGCTCCCACACGTCGCCCTCGCTGCCGAAGTACTTGCGCTCGATGTCCTTGAGCTTGTCCTCGTTCTCGACGATCTTCGCCCACAGCTTCGCCCGCTCGACCGGATCGTCGACGAAGTCCTTGTCGAGGTATTCGAGCGAGTGTCGCTTGAGGTTGCCGAGCACCGTGAGCGCCTTGCCGGCCGGGCTGAGCAGGGAGCCGAGGACCGTCACCACGAGCACACCAACGATGATGCCCAGCGAGAGGAACGTGGGGACCTCCACCACGTCCACGTGCTCGCCACCGTTGATGAACGGGAGGTTGTTCTCGTGCAGGGCGTGGAGGATGAGCTTGACGCCGATGAAGCCGAGGATCGCGGCCAGCCCGTACTTGAGGTAGACGAGCCGGTCGAGCAGGCCGTCGAGCAGGAAGTACAGCTGGCGCAGGCCGAGCAGCGAGAACGTGGTGGCGGTGAAGACGATGAAGACGTTCTGGGTGAGACCGAAGATCGCGGGGATCGAATCCAGCGCGAACATGATGTCGGTGCCGCCGATGGCGACCATGACGATCATCATCGGCGTCATGACGCGCTTGCCGTTCTCGATGGTGAACAGCTTGTCGTGGTCGTAGTGGTCGGTGGCCGGGATGAATCGCTTGGCCAGGCGCACCACCACGTTGTCGGCGTCGTCGTCCTCGTCGTCCTCGGCCAGCAGACGTCCGGCGGTGACGATGAGGAACAGGCCGAAGATGTAGAACAGGACGGCGAACTTGTTGAGCAGCGCGGCGCCCACGAAGATGAACGCGGTCCGCGCGATGATCGAGAACACGATGCCGAACAGCAGTGCCTTCTGCTGGCCCGCACGCGGCACCTTAAAACTGGTGAGCAGCAGAAGGAACACGAACAGGTTGTCCACCGAGAGCGCCTTCTCGGTGATGTACCCGGCGAAGTACTCCACGCCCATGTCTGTGCCGCCGAAGATCCACACCACGCCGCCGAAGATCAGGGCGATCCCCACGTAGAGCGCGGACCAGATGGCCGACTCCTTGAGGGTGGGGATGTGCTCCTTGCGCACGTGAAAGAAGTAGTCGAACAGCAACAGGGCGATGATGAGGCCGACTGACAACGACCATGCGAGCGGGGTGGCTCCCAACGGGGGTTCCTTTCCGGGGAGGGCCTGGGACCGGATTATCCTACCCGTGTCCGGCGGCGGGAGACCCCCGGCGGAGGTCTCTGACCGCTGCCCGTCAATCCCTGCGGCGGATCGACATCGTGTGCCGGGCCTCCACGACCGTCCCGCCGCGGGCGTCGGTGACCAGGGCCGTGTGGACGATGCTCGTCCGGGGCCGCGCGGTCAGCTGCTCACGGATGGAGTCGGCCTCCACGCGGGGGACCTCCACGACGCACCGCAGACGACCGCGTCCGGGGGTACGGAAGTCGATCGTCGCGGACTTGGTCCACACCTGGTAACCGGTGCCGAGCTGCCCGGACAGCAGCGCCCCGTAGAGCACGTCGGTGGCGGCGAACAGCGCGCCGCCGAACGCGGTGCCGTTGGTGTTGGCCGTCCACGGGGCCACGTGCATGTCGAGCTCCCCGCGGGTCCAGTCCGGCGCGACGTGGCGGATGCGGATCCCCGAGCCCAGCAGGGGTGGATAGAGCGAGGCCAGGACCGGGAACGCCCGGGGGCTCGAGGTGTATCGGTGCAGCAGCGTCTTGGGCACGGGGTGAGCTTAACTTACCGGCGGGTCAGTTCGGGGCGGCTGCGATCCGGTGACGAAAACACGAACTCCCTAGACAAAAAGCACCGATTTGTCTAACTTCAGGGGTCCGACCACGGAACCGATCGTGGCCGACGACGAGGAGGCACGTCATGAGGATCATCGTGGATCCGGACCGGTGCGAGGGCCAGGCGGTGTGCGTCGGGCTCGCCCCCGCGGTGTTCGAGCTGGGGGACGACGACGAGGTGGTGCGCGTCATCGTCGACGAGGTCCCCGAGGAGCACGAGAAGCGGGCACGGAAGGCCGTCGCGAAGTGCCCGATGGCTGCTCTCAGAGAGGCCTGACGGGCCACGCCCCCGGATCGCGTCCGGTCAGCGCCAGCGCCGTGTCCCGGGCGGGGACGTCCGGCCCCTCGTAGCCGGGCACCGGGGGATCGAAGAGTTCCGGGGCCGGGTTGTCGGCGAGATCCGCTCGGACGAACTCCAGCACGGCCCGGTCGAGCTCGTCGCCCCACCGCAGGTCGATCCGCTGGGAGACGGCGAGATCCCACGCGTGGACGGCGAGGTCGAACACCTGTTGCGCCAGGTAGTGCTTCGCGGGCGCCAGCCCGTAGGACAGGTGCACCTCGTCGTCGTCCGGCGTCCCCCGCCACGCCGCCGCCACCGGCGGGCGGATCGCGTGCCAGTCGGTGACCAGCTCCGGCCCGGTCGCCTCGTGGAGCCGACGCAGGCGGTCCTCCAGATCGTCGGCCACCTCGTCGACGGTGCCGCCGGCCAGCAACCCCGGCACCCACAATTGCTCGTCGACCACGTGGGCCAGCACCTCGTGCGCCCTCCAGTCGCTGCAGGGTGTGGTGGCGTCCCAGTCGGTGATGGCGGGCAGGACCTCGTCGTAGAGGTCGGCGGCGCGGGACTGCAGGGCGATCCAGTCGGTCATGGACCCATCCTGCCAAAATCCGCTACTCCACCTCCGGATCCGCGAGTCCAATCGGCATAGCGGATCCGGATTCGCGGTAGCGGATTTCGTGGGTCAGCCGCCGGGCTTGTCGAACCGCTCGCCCGCACCCATCCGCTGCAGGCGCAGCCACTCCCGGAAGCCGGCGGGATCGCGGCGCGAGACGAGGAAGTACCAGCCGAAGCGCAGGATCTCCTGGGGGATGAGTCGCCGATTGCCGGGCTGGGTGAGCACGTACCCGCGGTTGCGGTAGGTGAAGTGGCGTTTGACCGGGTCGTCGGGGAACTGGGTGTGCATCCGGCCGCGGAGGATCGGCTTGAACTCGTCCGAGCCCTGCGGGTGAAGGTAGGCGGCGGTCAGGCAGGTGCCGAAAGGCTGGCCGGAGCGGGCCAGGCGGCGGTGCATCTCCACCTCGTCGCCGCGGATGAACAGCCGCAGATCCGGAACGCCGACCCGGTCCAGGCAGTCGGCGGTGAACAGCGCGCCGTTGAACAGCGACGCGATGCCGGGCAGCAGGTCCTCGGCCGGTGCCGCGGGCCCGCCCGTCCCACCGGCCCCGCCCGTCCCGCTGGCCCCGCCGTCGGTGAACAGCTCGGAGCGGTGTCGTCGCCACACCAGGCCGCGCCGCAGCGGGAACGCCAGACGGTCGGGATCGTCGAGGTCGCACACCACCGGCGACACCTCGGCCAGCCCGTGGCGGTCCATGCAGCCCAGCAGGGTCGCCAGCACCTCGGGCCCCTCGGGGCGGCCGTCGTCGTCGGCGCACCACACCAGGCCCGCCCCGGTGGCCAGGGCGTGGAGCATCCCCAGTGCGAACCCGCCCGCGCCACCCAGGTTGTGCTTCGAGCCGATGTACGTGGCCTCGACCGGCTGGGCTTCGACCAGTTCTCGCACGGCCTGCTCGTCGGCATTGTCGATCACCACCAGGTGGTCGATCGGGCGGGTCTGGCCGCACACCACCTCGAGCGAGGCGCGCAGCTGCTCCAGCCGGCGGTGCGTGACCACCACGGCCACGACGCGCCGCCCGTCGCCGCCCCGCTGGGTTGCGCTGGCGGAATGCTCGCTTCCGGCGGGGTTGTGCTGCGTGTCGGGACCATTCTGGGCGCGCAGGTCCGAGCCCATCACCGCAGGGGCGTCCGACCCGGGCGAGTCGCCCGCACCGCCCGGGCGGCCCGCGCCCTGCCGCTCAGTCCTCATGGTGCATCCTGCCGATGTACTCGCCGATCGAGCGCCCGGCCTCGGGGCCCTCATAGGCGGTGACGATCTCCTCGATGCTGCCGCGCTGGCGGATCCGGCCGTGGTCGACCCACATGGCCGAGTCGCACAGCTGCGCGAGGAATTCGTTGGAGTGTGAGGCGAACACGAGGATGCCGGAGCGGGAGACCAGCTCGGCGAGCTTGACCCGCGCCTTCTTCATGAACTCCGCGTCCACGGCACCGATGCCCTCGTCGAGCAGCAGGATCTCGGGGTCGATGGAGGTCACCACCCCCATCGCCAGGCGGACGCGCATGCCGGTGGAGTAGGTGCGCAGTGGCATGTCGAGGTACTCGCCGAGCTCGGTGAAGTCGGCGATCTCCTCGACCTTCGCCTTCATCTGCTTGCGCGTCTGCCCGAGGAACAGCCCGCGGATGATGATGTTCTCGTAGCCCGAGATCTCCGGGTCCATGCCGACGCCCAGGTCGAAGACCGGCGCCACGCGACCGCGGATCCGGGCGGCCCCGCGGGTGGGCTCGTAGATGCCGGAGAGCAGGCGCAGCAGCGTGGACTTGCCGGCCCCGTTGTGGCCGACCAGCCCGATGCGGTCGCCCTCGCGGAGGGAGAGGGTGATGTCCTTGAGGGCCTCGACGACGACGACGTTGGACGCGTTACGGCCGATCGCGCCGCCGGCGGACCCCAGCACGGCCTTCTTGAGCGATCGCGACTTGGCGTCGAAGATCGGGAAGTCGACGCAGGCGTCCACGCAGTCGATGGACACGCCGCCGGGCGTGGGGACAGCGGAGCTCATGGGATATATCTCCTACACCCAGTACGGGACTCGGGAGCGGAACTGGCGCAGGGCCACGAACGCGAGGACCAGGCCGACGGCGGTGCAGCCCAGGACGATCCACCAGTGATAGGCGGCGGTGGGCTCCCCGAGCATGGGGGCGCGGACGATCTCGAGGTAGTGGTAGAGCGGGTTGAGCTCGGCGATCCGGGCCCGCTCGGCGATCTCCCCGCCCTGCTCGTAGAGCGTCTGCGTGGTCCAGACGATGGGGGTCATGTAGAACAGCAGCTGCACCATCGAGTCCAGCAGCGGCGCGATGTCGCGGAACCGGGTGGCGAGGATGCCGAACAGCATGGCCACCCAGACGCCGTTGATCATGAGCACCGCCAGTCCCAGGACGGACAGCAGCAGGTCCCAGCCCAGGGGGCGCGGGAAGACCAGCATGAGCACCACCCAGATCACCAGGTTGTGACACAGGAACAGGAACTGCCGCCAGACCAGGCGGTAGACGTGGACGCTCAACGCGCTGGGCAGCTGCTTGATGAGGCCCTCGTTGGCGATGAAGACCTCGGAGCCCTCCTTGATGCACCCGGAGATGAAGCCCCACATGATGAGGCCCACGGTGACGTGCGGGAGGAACTCGGCGAGCGGGATCTGGAAGAGGATCGAGTACAGCAGGCCGAGCGCGACGGCCATGACACCGGTTGCGATGGTGATCCACAGGGGTCCGAGCGTGGACCGCCGGTAGCGCTGTTTGATGTCCTGCCAGCCCAGGGACAACCACAGCTCGCGCTGGCTGAGCCCCTGCCGCAGGTCGGCGACGGCCCGGCGGAAGGTGTGGGAGTCGTTGACGATCTCGCCGCGCACGCGCTCGTCGGGGAGCGTCGCCGAGGTGGGATCGGGAAGGGACTGGTCCTGCACGATCGGGAAGCCTACTAGAGCGGCCGGCGGTGGCAGCCCCGCAGCGAGTGCGCGTAGACAGTAGAGATGACGACCAGTACGCAGATCCAGCTCGCCAGCCGCCCACGTGGATGGCCGACCCACGACAACTTCCGCACGGTCACCGTCGACCTGCCCGAGCTCGCCGAGGGCGAGGTGCGGGTGGCCAACGAGTACGTCTCCGTGGACCCCTACATGCGCGGCCGCATGAACGAGGGGCGCTCCTACATCCCGCCGTTCGAGCTCGACGAGACCATGACCGGTGCCGCGGTGGGGCGCGTCGTCGAGTCGCGGTCCGGCGCCCACCCCGTCGGTGCGGTGGTCCTGCACGACCTGGGGTGGCGCGACGTCGCGCAGGCCGACGGTCGGCAGTTCCGCGTGGTGGAGGAGATCGACGGCGTGCCGGTCTCGGCGTACCTGGGCATCCTCGGCACCACCGGGCTCACGGCGTACGTGGGACTCATGCACATCGGACGGTTCCGGGCGGGCGAGTCGGTGTTCGTCTCGGGTGCGGCGGGTTCCGTCGGCTCCGCGGTGGGCCAGATCGCCAGGCTCGAGGGCGCGTCCACGATCATCGGCTCGGCCGGCAGCGCGGAGAAGGTCGCCACGTGCACGGAGCGCTACGGCTTCGACGCCGCGATCAATTACAAGGACGGCTCGGTCCGTGAGCTCCTGCGGGGGCACTTCGGCGCCCGCGACGGTGAGGGTATCGACGTCTACTTCGACAACGTGGGCGGTGACCACCTCGAGGCCGCGCTCGACCTGATGAACGACGGGGGCCGACTGGCCCTGTGCGGCGCGATCAGTTCGTACAACGCCACCGAGCGTGCGCCGGGGCCGGACAACATGTGGCACGCCATCACCCGCGGCCTCACCCTGCAGGGCTTCACGATGAACAAGTACATGCACCTGTTCAAGGAGTTCGCGGAGAAGGTCGGCCCGTGGGTCGCCTCGGGCGAGATCGTGTTCGACGAGACCGTCGTCGACGGCATCGACAACTCGGTCGACGCTTTCCTCGATCTGATGAAGGGCGCGAACGTGGGCAAGATGCTCGTGCGGATCTGATCCCACCGATCTGACCCCCAGTCCGGTCCGGCGGCCGGCGGCGGTCTGACCCGGGCGGCGGGGCCCCACGGGGGTGCGGCAGGGTTGACGTCATGACGCCGACTCGCCGAGCCGCGCCCGCCGCCCGCCTGAGACGACGGGCCCGACGCCGGCTCGACGCCGTGCGCGCCACCGCGGACGCGCGGTGGGGCCGGCCGCGGGAGGGCCACCGGCCCGTGTACCTCGTCGCTCCGGCCGGTCACCCCAACCACGGCGACGAGCAGCTGTTGGCGGGGTGGCTGCGCTACCTGCGGCACGCACTGCCGGGGACGCCCGTCGTGGTGGACTGCCACACGCCCGGCCAGGCGGCGGTCCTGCACCATTCCGAGCACCCGGACGTGCTCTTCACCGACACCCTGTGGCGCCTGGCCTCCGAGCACACCGGCGCCGACGAGGCGATCGGGTTCTGTCGCGCCGCGGTGGGCGACCCCGGGCTGCGTCCGGCGCTGGCCACGGGCATCGACCTGCTGCGCAGCGCGTCTGTGGTCCACCTCATCGGCGGCGGCTTCGTCAACGACCTGTGGCCGCACCACCTGGGCGTGGTCGCGGCGGCGGGGGAGGCCGGCCGGGCGGCGGGCGCGCGCGTGGTGGCCACCGGTCAGGGGTTCGTGCCGTGCGGGGACGCCGGACGGTTGGCGGGGGCGTTGCGTGACTACGACCTGGTCACCGTCCGTGACGCCGACTCGTTCGAGCTCCTCGCGGGCACGGGGGTGCCGGTCCGCCACGTGGCCGACGACGGCTGGCTCGCCCTGTCGGCGGCGGGTGGCGTCGAGGCCGGCGACCACCCGGTCTACTCGTCCGACCCGGACGCGTGCCGCGACCTGGTGCTGTGCGCCCAGTCTGACCTGGTGGAGCCCGAGGTCCTCGCCGCCACCGTCGCGCGCCTCCTCGCCGCGTGGGCGGTGCCGGGCGAGCGGATCACCGTCGTCGAGTCGATCCCCGGTGGGGACCGGGTGGTGTGGGACAGGGTGTGTGCGCGCGCCGCGGCCGCGTCCGGTGCCGACGGTGGACGGGGCGGAGACAGCGACGACGACGAGGTGGGCCGCGCCCTGGCCGATCTGCGGTTGCCCCGCGCGCGTTTCGTGCCGTTCCAGGAACTGTGGGCCACGGGTCTGCCCGCCCGGCCGGGGCAGGTCTGGTTGACCACCCGTTTCCATCCGCATCTCTTCGCGGCGGCCCGCGGAGCCTCCGGGGTGGCGCTGCGGTCGGGGTCGGTCTATTACGAGGTCAAGCACGGTTCGCTGCTCGCTGCCGGGTCGCAGTGGACTTCGGTGCCGGCGGACGAGGACCCGCGCTCCGTCGTCTCCGGGGTGCCCGCGGCGGGCGGCATCGATCCGGCCGCCGTCGCCGCACTCGTGGAGGGCGCGGAGCGGTTGGCGCAGGAAATCTACGCGGGGGCTGCGGGCCGCACGCTGCGGTGATACGCAGCCGGTTCACCGGGCGCGAACCCCTACTGTTCATCGGTGGCGCCGAAGTCTACTGTCTGACCTCGTGACTGCGTATGGGCGGGTGTCACCGTCTGTGATGCGGCGGTGGGCGGGCTGGGCGACGTTGAGCCCGGTCCGGGTCGTCGCCCTGAGTTTCGCTGCGGCGATCGCGGTGGGGACCGGGTTGCTGCTGCTGCCCGCGGCGGTGGCGTCCAGGAGCGCCACCAGTGTGACCGAAGCGCTGTTCACCGCGACATCGGCGATGTGCTTGACCGGGTTGATCGTGGTGGACACCCCTGTGCACTGGTCGGGATTCGGTCAGGCGGTCATTCTGGGGCTGATCCAGGTCGGGGGCCTGGGGATCATGACCATGGCCTCGTTGGTGGGGCTGATGTTGGCGCACCGGATCGGGCTCAAGGCACGGTTGAACACCGCGGCCGAGGCCCGGTCGGCCGAACTCGGCGACGTGCGGGGCGTGGTCGTCGGCGTGGTCCGGATGAGTCTGCTGATCGAGGCGGTCACCGCGGCGGTGATGGCGGTTCGTTTCGCGGTCGGGTACGACGAATCGGTGCTGCGGTCGCTGTGGCTGGGCGTGTTCCATTCGGTCTCGGCGTTCAACGACGCCGGGTTCGCGCTGTACAGCGACAACGTGATCGGCTTCGCCACCGATCCGTGGATCTGTGTGCCGTTGATGGTGGCCGTGATCCTGGGCGGGTTGGGCTTCCCGGTCCTGTTCGAGGTGGGGCGGCGCATCCGCCGGTCCGGATCCGCGGCCCGGGAGCACCCGCGGTGGAGCCTGCACACCCGGCTGACCGTGCACGTCACGGCGATCCTGCTGTTGGCGGGGTTCGCGGCGGTCCTGGCGCTGGAGTGGACCCGCACGCTGCAATCGTTCGGTTTCGCCGACAAGGTCCTGGTGGCCGCGTTCCAGGGGACGATGCCCAGAACCGCCGGCTTCAACAGCGTCGACTACGCGCAGATGGACGAGGCGACCCTGCTCGTGACCGACGTGTTGATGTTCATCGGAGGCGGCAGCGGAGGCACTGCCGGCGGTATCAAGGTGACGACCTTCGCACTTCTGCTGTTCGTCATGGTCGCAGAGGTGCGGGGCGAGAAATCGGTCACGATCTTCGACCGCCGTGTGGACACCCGCGTCCAGCGCCAGGCGTTGGCCGTGGCACTCATCGGTATCGGATTGGTGACGGTCTCGACCATCGTGCTCCTGGCGGGGACGCCGTTCGGGCTCAATGAACTGTTGTTCGAGGTCACTTCCGCGTTCGCCACGGTGGGGCTGTCCACCGGCATCACCGCGCAGTTTCCCGAGTGGGGTCAGTGGATACTGATCGGACTGATGTACCTGGGCCGGATCGGCCCGATCACCATGGTCAGTGCCCTGGCCGCTCGCCAGCGCGGACGACGGTACGACCTTCCCGCAGAAAGGCCACTCATTGGCTAGGAAATCAGCGCCGGACGCCGTGGCAGTGCTCGGTCTGGGTCGGTTCGGCAAGTCGCTCGCCCTGGAGTTGATGTCCCAGGGCGCGGAGGTGTTGGGTGTCGACGCGAGCGATGCGGTCGTGCAGAAGATCGCCAACCGCCTCACGCACGCGGTGGTGGCCGACACCACGGACGAGGAGTCCCTACGTCAGTTGTCGGTGCACGAGTTCGATCGCGCGGTGGTGGGGATCGGCTCCGACCTCGAGGCCAGCCTGCTGACCGCCTCGGCCCTGATCAATATGGGCGTGGCGAACGTGTGGGCCAAGGCGATCAGCAACTCCCACGCCAAGATCCTCACGCAGATCGGTGTGCATCATGTCGTGCGGCCGGAACACGACATGGGCAAGCGGGTGGCCCACCTGGTCCGCGGCCGGATGATCGACTACATCGAGTTCGATGACGGATTCGCCATGGTCAAGACGACCGCCCCGGCGTTCGCGACGGGTCGCAGTCTCGGTGCGACCTCGATCCGCACGGACCACGGCGTGACCGTGGTGGCGATCAAGCGTCCCGGGGAGGGCTTCACCTACGCCGCCGCCGACACGATCCTGCACCCGGGGGACACCATCATCGTCTCCGGAAAGGTGCGCGACACCGAACGCTTCGCGGAGCTGTCCTAGACCGCGATTCCCGTCCGTGAGGTGTGGGTTCTGTCGCCGACGCGAGGCCGTCGACTCTTGTGCAACTAGTTGCATGAAAGTCGGCGCGACCGTACGGTCAGGGGAGAAGTCTGCTCCGCCCCGCTCTCGAAAGGACTGCTCATGGCCCTTCCCTCCGTGCTCGCCGGCCCGCTCACCGTCCCGGTGGTCGCCTCGCCGATGTTCATCTACTCCGGCCCCGAGCTGGTGGCCGCGCAGTGTCAGGCGGGGGTGATCGGGTCGTTCCCGGCGCTCAACGCGCGGCCGCAGTCGGCGCTGGCCGAGTGGATCGAGCAGGTCAGGGAGAGCAATGAGGCGTTCGCCGCCGCGAATCCCGACCGGTACGTCGCCCCGTTCGCGGTCAACCAGATCGTCCATCGCTCCAATGATCGGCTCGAGCAGGACCTGGCCACCGTTGTCGAGCACGAGGTGCCGATCGTCATCACCTCCCTCGGCGCGCGCGAGGAGGTCAACGAGGCCGTCCATTCGTACGGCGGCATCGTCCTGCATGACGTGATCAACGACCGGTTCGCCCGCAAGGCCGTCGAGAAGGGGGCGGACGGGCTCGTCGCGGTCGCCGCGGGCGCCGGGGGGCACGCCGGCACCCAGTCTCCGTTCGCGCTGATCAGCGAGATCCGCGAGTGGTTCGACGGCCCGCTGCTGCTGTCCGGGGCCATCGCCCACGGTCGCTCGATCCTCGCCGCGCAGGCGGCCGGTGCCGACCTCGCCTACGTGGGTTCGGCGTTCCTCGCGACCGAGGAGTCCCGCGCCACCGACGCCTACAAGCAGATGATCGTCGACAGCGGCGCCGGCGACATCGTCTACAGCAACCTCTTCACCGGTATCCACGGAAACTACCTGCGGGGCAGTATCGAGGCCGCCGGCCTGAACCCCGACGATCTGCCCGAGTCCGATCCCTCGGCCATGGACTTCGGCTCCGGGGGGACCACCGACTCCAAGGCGTGGCGCGACATCTGGGGCGCCGGTCAGGGCGTGGGCGCGGTGGACTCGGTCGGGCCCGTCCGCGAGCTGGTCGAGCGGCTGCGGTCCGAGTACGACGACGCGGTGGCGGCCCTCACCGCGGGTCTGCCCGCGACCCGCTGACCCGATGTCGCTGAAGTTCGCGATCCTCACCTCCCTCACCGAGCGGGAGGGCAGCGGCATCGAACTCGCCCGCCGGTTCGACAAGTCGATCGGGTACTTCTGGCCCGCGACCCACCAGCAGATCTATCGCGAGCTCGATCGGCTGGCGTCCGCGGGCCTCATCCGCGAGCTGCCGCAGCAGGGACCGCCGCGGCGGGGACAACCCAGGAGGTTCGCCGTCGCCGACACCGGCCGGGCCCTGCTGGTGGAGTGGATCGGGGAGGACGACGAGCCCGAACCGATGCGCTCGAGCCTCGCGGTCCGTGTCCGCGCGGCCGCGGCCACGGGCAGGGTGGACGACCTTCGGCGGGCCCTCGGGTACCACCGCCGCCAGCGGGTGGAGAACCTGCGGCGGTACCGGGAGATCGAGGAGCAGGACTTCGCGGACCGCGACCCCGTCGAGGTCCGGGGTGCGCTCCAGCACCAGGTGCTCAAGTTGGGCATCCAGGCGGAGCAGGCGTGGGTGGGCTGGTGCGACGAGACCCTCGACCTGCTGGATCGCCTCAGTCGACCGTGAGCAGGATCTTGCCGTGGCTCTCGCCCGACTCCAGCAGGGCCAGTGCGTCTGCGGCCCGGTCGAGCGGGATCTCGCGGGAGACCCGGGTGGTGACGTCCCCTGCTGCGACCATCGGCCACACCTGGTCGACGACCTCCCGGCAGATGCCGGTCTTGCCGCCGGGGCCGTCCGCGGGTCGGGCCCGGAGGTTGGTCGCGAGGATGCCGGCACGCTTGGGCAGCAACCGGCCCAGGTTGAGCTCACCCTTGACCCCGCCCTGGAGGCCGATGACGATGACGCGACCGTCCGGCGCCAGGGACGCGATGTTCTTCTCCAGGTACTTCGCGCCCATCACGTCCAGGATCAGGTCGACGCCGCGGCCGCGCTCGTCGTCGTCGGTCCAGTCCCTGACTCGTTCGACGAAGTCCTCGTCCCGGTAGTCGATCACCAGGTCCGCGCCCAGTTCGCGGCACATCTGCACCTTCTCCGGCCCGCCCGCGGTGGTGGCCACGCGGGCCCCGAGGGCGCGGCACACCTGGATCGCGTGCGAGCCGATGCCGCCGGCGCCGCCGTGGATCAGCACACGCGGGGCACCGAGGTCCGTGTCGCCCCATCGGGCCTGCGCGGCCAGGACGCCGCGGCCGAGCCCTCCCGTCATGGCCAGGTTCGACCACACGGTGCACGCCACCTCCGGGAGGGACGCGGCCTCGTGGAGCGAGACCCCGGCGGGGACCGGCATGACCTGACCGGCCGGGACGGCGACCTTCTCCGCGTACCCGCCGCCGGCCAGTAGCGCGCACACCTCGTCGCCCACCGCCAGGCCCTCCACGCCCTCGCCGACCGCGGCGATGCGGCCCGAGCACTCGAGGCCGAGGATCTCGGAGGCGCCGGGCGGCGGCGGGTAGTGGCCCCTGGACTGCAGCAGGTCGGCCCGGTTCACCGCGGAGGCCGCGACATCGATGAGTACCTCGCCGGCGGAGGCGACCGGGTCGTCGACCTCGGTCAGGCGCAGGGTGTCGGGGCCGTTGTCATATGCGATTGCCTTCATGTCCTCCGACGGTAGCCGGGATGAGACCCGAGGGCAGGCGGGCTGGGTGCGCACGCCGGCGGTCCACTACGATGAACGGCGTCGTCAACGCGGGTTCCACGTGGAACCACGCGGTCGTGCGTGTCGCGGCAGGCGGCGGGGAAGTGTGGCAGAGCGGCCGAATGCACTCGCCTTGAAAGCGAGCGTGCCTAAACAGCACCGGGGGTTCAAATCCCTCCACTTCCGCACTGGGGCGAAAATTGGAGAGCGGTTAACCTGGGAAAACAGGTCTCGTGTGCTGGTGGAGACGATGCTACTCTAAAGACACGTCGGGACACAAGACCCCCGATACATCCCTCACTAGGACAAGAAACAGACACGAAAGACGCGCCATGCCTCCCAGGTCACGCAAGCGCCGCCCATTCGGCAGAGTCCAGCGCCTCCCCTCCGGTCGCTACCGGGGCCGATACACGGGACCGGACGGCGGGCTACACAACGCGCCACGCACCTTTGAAACCGAGATGGACGCGGACGCTTGGCTGGTATCCGAACGCAGACTCATTGACCTAGACGCATGGACCCCACCGGCAGACCGAGAAGCGAAGAAACGCGCGGACGGGATCACGGTCACGGAGTTGTGTACCCGCACGATTGAGCGCCGCAACCTACGCCCCGGCAGTAGGGAACAGTACAAGTCTCTCGTGGCGAAACGCATTACCCCGTATATCGGTGACCTACCCGCACCGCTGACGACCCCCGACGATATAGCGGGCTGGGGCCGGTCCATGCTTGGCGACTTCCCCGACACCGCAGCACGCAACGCGGAGGCGTACAGGTTCCTCGCTGGTGTGTTCAAGGATGCGGTCAGGGACGGTCTCGTGGAGTCCACCCCGTGTGTGTCGCCCGAGTTGGGGAAGAAACCCCGTCCGGCACGAAAGCCCGTACTAGAGGTTTCCGAGTACGAAGCAATCGTGAAGGCGCTACCGAAGCACTACCAGCTGTACGCGGAGATTGCTGGTAACTGTGCTTTGCGACCTGGGGAGGCGGCAGGGCTACAGGTTGGCGACGTGAGGTTCATCGAAGCCGAGAAAGGCACACGCGCCACGATACGGGTAGCCCGCACAGTGACTCAGGTGAAGGGCTACGGGCTGGCGACGGGGCCGACTAAGACGGAGAGCGGTGACCGGACGGTAGCGGTCCCGAGTGATCTAGTTCCGCGTCTGGTGGCTCAGGTTGCGGAGCGTGCGAGGTTCGGCGTGGATGCCCCGTTGTTCGTCAATAAGGATGGGCGGCGGATTCGCCCGCAGTCGTTTAGGTCCACGTTTGGGACGGCGGCTGGGAAGGCTGGGAGACCGGATGTTGCCCCGCACCAGCTACGGCATTTCGGTGGGACGGTTGCGGCACGGGCTGGGGCGACCGTGCGGGAGATTATGGACCTTATGGGGCATTCGACGGCGGATCAGGCTATCGGTTATCAGCACACGGCGGCGGATAGGCCGGGGCAGATCGCGGACGGGGTGGGCAAGCTTCTGGGGTCTGTGGGGGAGTAGTTTCGCTGGTCAGGGGCGGTTCCGTTCGAGTACGGATACCCCTCACGATATGGTTCGTTTGTAGGTTTCCTTTCGGGCGTTGGTGGTTGCCTCGCTTGGGGAGTTTGTGCCGGGGTTTCCGGTGTCTGCCCTGTTTTGGGGTGCCCATATTACGTGTTGTGAGGTTTCGTTTATGTCTGTGTCGTCGTCTCGTCTGGTGTCGCTTGCTGATGCCGCAGAGCACTACAGCGTTTCAGTCAAGACCATTCGGCGTTGGATCGCGGATGGTCGGATCGAGGGTTACCGGGTCGGTCCCCGGCTTCTGCGTGTGCGTATGGATTCGCTGGATTCGGCTACCCGCCGTCTCGCTACCGCGTAGGCGGGGAATAGGGGGATCGTGGACCCCAGGCTACGGGTGAGAGCCTTGGGGAAAGTTTGCCCCAAGGCTCGGGCGGTGAAGGTATGGAAAATTTGCCAGACCTTGAACCGGGCGGCGCAAGGAATCGGTTGGCGAGGACACCGTTGAGGAAACTTTGCCTGAACGGGCGATGATCGCTGTGGAGTATGAGCGGGTGTTCGGGGAGCAGGCCGAGAAGCGCGTAGGTGGCAGGCCACGCAAGGGTGAAGAACCTGCGGAAATTTTGCCGGAGGTTTCGCCCGACGCGGGACGGCGCAAGGAATCGGTTGATGAGGCTGGCGACCTGTTCAATGTGTCGGGCCGCACTGTACGAGACGCCTACAAGGCCCCGTAGTGGTGTCGCATTCGCATTCTGAGAGCCTTTGAGCCTTTTCCTATACCCAAGTATGGGTAGGGCTGTTTCGACCCCTTAAATCGTGAGAGTGGAGACGGCATGAAGAGTTATGGCACTGGTCCGAGGTTTCGGAGTGAGCTGCGCACGGTATGGCCGGAGCAACGGGGCCGGGAAGCTGTGGAGAAGGTTCCCCAGGTGCTCCCACCTATCCACACATGCGAGGTACCCGAATCCATGTACGCCAAGCGGGAAAAGTTGGCATCGAAATGGGTTGGACTAACCCACGGGGCATATCTAGTCCCAGTGGCTAAAGCCCCGGCTAAGAGGCCACGAAAGGCCGCATGACAATCGCATAGTTTCCCGAGGTCGTCCCTGTTTCGGTATGCCGTAGAATCGAAAGCACGAGTGGTTTAGGGCATGGGAGCGACAAGACTTGTTAACCCCATGCCGTAGAGTTGTTTACGAGTAGACGACAAAGGTTTGTCCACCTATCCCGTAAGCTAGAGGCAGCGGCAATGTTAGAGGCAACTAGACGCCGTTTAGTAGACTCGAAGCATAGGCAGCACAAGAAGCCGACTAGATCGGCATGATAGAGTTTTTGTATCTGATAAGGGCAACGAAGCCCAACCCATACTAGGAACCCCCGCAGGCAATCGCTTGTGGGGGTTCCTGCATTTCTACGAGAGGAACACCCATGCTCACGATTAGCGAGGTCGCTGACCTCCTCCGAGTTTCAACCGTGACCGTCCGCGAGTTGATCGCCAACGGAACTATCAAGGCGATTCGGCTTAGCCCGAAGGTCACCCGCATTTCCCAGGCCGAGATTGATCGGATCACCGGGGCCGACACCACCAGCTAGACCGGCCACATTCCCCCGGCCACTCATAGGGGGAACCATTCATGAAGCCTCCGGCTGTCATGGTTCCCCCTCGCTAACGCTCACCCCCTCCCGACATTCGAGAAGAGAAATCTTTTCCATCGGCGCGTCAGCGACGATCCCCAGCCCTACGGAGCAGATAAAACCGTGGCGCAACTGGACCAACAGTAAACCCCTCCCTTCCCCGTCAATGCCGCGCCGCAGGCGCTATGAAACACACCGCACCGGCACAGACACCACCCCCAATGACGATCTTTTCAATCGCGCCTGGGAGGGGTGAGCGCGGAGCGCGAGGGGAACTTCCCGAAGGCCGCAGGCCGCGAGGGGTTCCCCTATTGGGAAACACAAGCCGGACAGCATCAACACCTACCGCACAGAAAGGGAAATCAGTGGCTATTGAAATCAAGACCCATTGGAGTCACAAACTCCAGAAGCGAGTTCACAGGATCGGCGTTGAAGGGACAGCGCACAGTTTCCTGGCGAATGACGACGACCTTGTAGACCTTATTCGACTAGCACAGGGAGTGCTCAACCATGACGACAAGCGACGGGATTCCTAATCCAACTCGGATGCCGGGAGGGTACAACCTCATGTCACGAAAACTATTCGAGCGACTATCAAAAGGTGACAAAACACCGAAGTGGCAAATGGCAGCCCTTCACTGTTGGGCAAATATGGATCGGCGGGGACACTGCCCCATGCCAGCCGGTGAGTTATCGCGGTTCCTGGGGCAGAAGTCGCACGCTGAAACGCGGCGGATTGTTCAAGAGGCTGTAGACCGTGGCTGGTTGGCTCACGGTTCTAATGATCGGTGCATGATCGCTCCGTTTGGGGTTGAGTTCAAGGCCGGGAACTATCGCAGTCGGAAGATTTGCGAACATCACTAGGTTTCGTAGTTCTATTTACGCTGGTCAGAGTATGTTTTTATCCTTGTTTGATCCTATATAGAGAGTATGAGAGGAAAAATAAGGATGCCAAGGTCAGGGCATGTTTTTCATGGGAGATTTTCCCATAGACCGTGGGAAATTTTCCCAAGCTCCGGTTTCGTGCCGGACCCATAGACCGGGGTGGTTCCGTCCCTCATACCCCTGGGACGGGCCACCCCTCTTTACTTGGCGTGCTTGATTCTAAGCCCCTAAGAGGCTGGACCCACACAAACCCCTACCGGAGTCCTGCAAAGCCGCCAGAACACGCACCCGACACCATTACGACCCCTTGTAGGTCGATCAACCGAACCCCCGCCCCGAAAAGGTGGGGGTATCGCCATATCTGAGAGGTTTCATCATGGATGATTTCAACCCTGCCAATCCCCATAGTTGCCGGTGTGGCAGGCGATGGACTGGCCTTAATACGGCGCACTGCGTTTCGTGTCACGCGACGTTCACAAGTGTGAGCGGATTCGACAAGCACCGAAAAGACGGCGAGTGCGTACACCCCGCCGACGTTGGTCTCATCCTTGCTTCTCGTGATTACACGTGTTGGGCACGCCCCTACGCCACTAGCGCAAAATCTGACAGCGCTTAGCCGGCTAACCCCTACCGGATATACCCCGAGGGGCTGAAAGCCTGTCAAATCCTCCCACCGTCACCAGTAATGGCCCTTCCCGAGAGGACTCCCGATGAGTCGAATCCGAACCCCCGAAATCGACCCGGCAACCGTTTACACCGACGCCGCCGAGATTGCCGAAATCGCCGGAGAGTTCCGCGAGTTCATGCGCCGAATGCACCGTGACGGACGGACTACCCGAACGGAGCACCGAGAAGCGTTAACCATTCTCGCAGACCTTGAAACTGTTGTGGATGGTCTGACTGGTCACGCCGGGGCAATTCTAGACCACCGCGGATAGCCGCCGTATTCGCTTTCTAAGCGTTTCAAACGCCGAACCCTAACCCTCGTATACCCCTCACCCTGTAAGGCCGTTAGAAACGATTCTAGCGGCCTTTAATCATGCCTAGGAGACTAATGCACCCCTCATGGCTGAAAACGGACACCACACAAGCCCATTCCTGGGGCAGAGAGGCAACCCAATGTCACACGACCCGTTCCGATTCCTTGCCCCAGACGGCAGGCGAAACGACCTTGACGAGCACGACCACACCGAATCGAAACGCCCCACCATCAAAGACTGCACACACTTCAAAGCAAGTGTGAGTAATGGGCGAATGCGCTTAATCGGTTTCGGCAAATACCAGTCGCTGGAAATGCGGCTCACACACGAGCAGGCAACCGCCCTCAACATATTCCTAAACCGTCGCCTCTTGGAGGACTGGTGAGAACCCTCAGAGCCGAAAAAGTACAAGCATCCGATAAAAGCGTCGAACTCTTAGCTCACGACGAACACGACGAACAGTTCAAACTGGTGTTCAATCCGCGAGTAGCAATCACATTCGCAAACTCACTCGGAGTCGCAGCACAAGACGCAGGCGACGAAACGCCCCTAACAGTCGAACGGGAAATCAGACCCACAAGCCGAATCACATTACACCGGACCAAGAACCGGAACGCACGCCTGGAATGGGTAGCCCGAGGATTCCGACACCGGCTGGTCATTGACAGGACTCGCATTCGTGAAATCGCAGACCAACTACACGATTTCGCTGACAGATTGGACGAAACCGCATGAAGATCACAACGACCACGGCTAGGTGGTTTGTTTCCCCGTCACGGGGCGGCATCTGTTTAACAATCAACGGATGCGAATACCTAATGAGTCTTGACGAGACCGACAAGCTTGCGGAATGTCTTGATGAAGCCGCCATGTTCGCTAAAGCGCAGAAAACTCAGCCGGTGTGAGCCTACTTCACGGCGCATCCGCTATAGCGCCTCAAAGGCATTACCGGGATGATTCCGCAGCACGACTTGTAAAGGATTCTGTGACACCATACCGCGCTTACCACGCACGCCTAGACCGCGCAGCCTGGGAAGTCTACCGGCAAACAAACATCACACCGGTAAATCCACCCGCCAAAGGCGACCTAACCAACTGGCGCGCCTACATTCCACGAGCACGCGCAGACTGGAAAGAAGCCCTACAAGACCGGCTGGACCAACTCGCAAACACTCCCACCGAGAACATTCCCAAGGTCGCTGACCCAATCATGGGAGCAGCACACACCCACGGGCTACTCAGAGCCACCGGGCTATCAGTCGCAGCAGCACGAATAGCGACCTTCTGTGACCCCGGAACAGCAACACCCGAGACCATTCGGGAACTATTCCATACCCACCGGCACGCACCCACAGCGGCAATCGTCAACTTGGTTCACGGCGACTACGCGGGCGCTACAGCATCAGCAGCCGGATTCGATTACGACACGAGACGAATAGCACTTCTACGCCTATTCGCAAACCCTATTGAGGAGACCGCATGACCACTCACATCACGACCATTGAAGCCGCCTACACGAAGGCAGCCGACACCCTCGGAATCAGCCCGGAATGGGACAAGGCCCTCACCGCCACGATGAAGCGCCGGGATGCCGCCGTGGCCCTGTTCGACCTCAAGCCCCGTGATGCAGCCGCCGAGCTGGCAGCCGCACCCAATCCCCGCACTTGGGACAGCATCATTACCGAAGTCGCCACCCATAACGCGCGAGTGGCAGAAGCACAGGCAGCCATTCGCGGACGACTCCTCACCACCGCACAGGCACAGCTCGACGCACAGCTCAAAGCATTCCTGCCCCAGTACGCAGGCCAGGCTTACGAGCGTGTCAGTGGAGTCCTCGCAAGCATCACTGACACAGCCGCACACGTCGCCAGCCTCAACGCTGAGACCGCCGTACGAAACGGTTACGGCGACGCACTCACCCAACTGCACCAGCTCGCCATGACGGTCCGCACCCACACCGCCATTGGCGCAACCGTGGCACCAGCCGGGAAGGTAGCCCAGGCAGCACGAGCACTCGCACTCATCACTAATCCCGGTCGCATTGACCCGATCAAAAAGACCCCCGCGAGCCGCTGGAACCAGGGCGGCGAAACCCGATCAAACCCGGCAGACCTCGCCCGCCGAGACGAAGCACGACGACTCATGACCGACTGGCACCGAGACGAAACCGACACCCTCCGGAAGCTCGCCCGAGGGGAATACGCCGGGTTCCAGTTGTCCGCAGCCACGAGCGACGACTACGCCCACCGGGTCACTCAGTTCGAGAACGCAGACCGCATCGAGGTCGTAGCCGACTGACAGTAAGGGCGACCTAACTTAGGGTGACCTATCCGCACAAACATTCGAGGTGGGGGGGTTGGTCCCCTGGGGGTCCGCTCCCCCCCTCGGTCGGCAATGGGGCTGGTCTCATGCGTGGGTCTGCATATGTGGGTGTTACTTGGGTTTGGGGGAGCGTCCGCAGGCTTACTTTCACCGGGTTTCCGTCCCTGACCTGCAAGTTTAGAGCACCGCGGCTCATTTGGGCAAGTGGTTGTCAGGTGCGATGTTTCGATATAGTTTAGTAAGGGGTTTCTTATGGGTAGACCACGGAAAACAGTAGGCGACCGACTAGTAGAGCGTCTGTGTCAAAACGTCGCGGACGTGCTAACCAATGGTGATGTGAAGGCGGTCCAGTTTGCCCCTGCGGAAGCGGAGCGCCTGGAGCTTGTACGCCGGGTCGCTGACGACCTGAACGCTCTGGAGCAGGCTTGGTTTAAGGATCGTGATGCGGGCCGGTTCACAACGATGGGATCGCGCGGTCAGCAGGTAGCGAATCCTCTTATTGGGGAGGTTCGTGCTACTCGGGCGCAGTTGGACAAGCTGGTGACCGGCATCAAGGTTGATATGTCTGGGGGCGGGTCTATGTCTCCGTCTGAGATTGGTCGTCATGCGGCGAATAAGCGCCACAATCCGTCACCGGCTGAGATTATGGCCCAGGCTCAACAGCGGTGGGAGAAGAAGGCACGCTAGAAGGGTCGTTCCCGCTGTAGGGGACGGGCTGTGAGGCGTTTTCAGCCGTCCGGAGGGGTAGAGGTAGGGCCGGACATTCCAAGCCCTTAGAATCGCTTCCCCAGAGGCGCTTTCAGGTACCATGAGCGCATGGCAGAACAACGAATAGAAATCGTCCGATACACAGACGACCTCACCGGCGACGAACTCGCAGAAGACGACCACGAACGAATCCGGTTCACGTTCGACGGTAAAGCCCGTGTGATCGACCTTAGTGCCGAGAATGCACGGGCATTCCGCGACGACCTTGCCCGGTGGATGGATGCGAGCCGCCCGGAGGGTCGGAAGCGTGCCACAGTCTCTAGGCCCAAACGGGACACCGCCACTATTCGGGCATGGGCGCAAGACAACGGTTATGACGTGTCGGATCGTGGCCGGATTCCTGCCCATGTGGAGGATGCGTTTCATTCCGCTCACTGATTGATTGATGCCGCCCCGGTGCCCGTGAGTGGGTTACCGGGGCGGCTCTTTTTTTGTGGCGTGGATAAGGTTTACTGACCCGGCTACTGCTGACCGGGTTGATGCTCTGTTGAAGAGCGAGATTCCGGCAGCGCAAGCTACGGCGGGCAGGCCACCGGAAGGTAATGGGAGTGCCACTCCCATTAGGGATCACACTGCCGATTCGATCCTCGCCCGCCTTAAGCGTGACGACCCCGACACCGCCCAAAAAGTAATCACCGGAGACAGCTACGGAACCCTTTCCAAACGGAAAGCCTGAGTCGATCACCGGCACGGACGGTAAGAATTACACCCGCAAACCATCCCGCCCATACTTGACCCCAGGAATCGTCTCCCAGGCCCTCACAGGCAGCACCGCCCAGCGGGAAACACTATCCAGTGACCCCACCCTTAAAGACCAACCCAAGGAATCCCAGAGGGATATAGCCTTTGCTGACCCCTCCCCACGGTTTCCCACGAACCATGCCCCGTTATCGCGTCACGGCACGACAAGTAGCCCTCCCACATTTCGTGAAACGGCTAGTCGTGATCCCTCCCACGTCTGCGCAGACCCGAGGGAGGAACGCCCCCACCGGTTTGGGGGATTGAGAACACCGGGAGCAACTGAGTTGCGGCGAGTTGCCCTGAAACGCCGGAGACGAGACGCGGATACCGGAACGGCCCGGATCGTCAGCAAAACCCCCGAAACACGCCGGGGGAGATGCTCACAACCCGGTACTTGACTTGGAGGACTCGCTCAGTGTATGGGCGTAGGCGACAGTGCTCGAACTGTCCAGAGCGTCAGCGAGGTCACGAGACGCCATAGCAAGCGCCAGACCTAGCGCAGGATCACGGGACATGACTCCGAGGGCGGTACGCGCCAGGAACGCGGACACGACACGCGCACGACCCTCTAGCGCGCTCATGATGCGTCCTGGGTGACGGGGTGACCCTCTGCCCTCAACGACGCCCGCAGGCGCTCAGCAGCACGACGGAGGTTGTCCGCCATGACGGGATCAACGTCAGCGAGTACGTCGGCGCAGCGGTTCAGGTCGCAGGCTGTGAGGTCGGCTTCATCCGCGAGCTTGAACACGTGGCCGGTCATGCTCCCACCGCCCAGGCGACAACAGGCCCCCACACGGGGACGGCGATGACGAGCACGGCGGATAGTTCGACCGCGATGGGATGGACCCGGCGACGACGGGCGGATAGAGTAGGCGCAATGGCCATGACAGGTGCCTCTGTTCTGGTCTAGACCCTCGCAGACGTTCCAGCGTCTACGGGGGTCGCTTTGTCTCAGCGCACCCACCCCGATAAGACACGGGGCAGACATTAGCGCCAAGGGGCTACGGTTTATAGCCTCTGACCAGCACAGATAGTGCTATCTAGTTAATCCCTCCACTTCCGCCCAGGTCCGATCCGCGCGGGCCCGAGTCGAGGCAGGGCCGGCTCAGGCGGTCGTCTCCTGCAGGTCCGCTGCCGCGACGTAGCGGATGATCTCGAGCACCCGCGGGTACGAGCGGGACTTTCCCGAGACGATCGAGACGTGGTCCTCACCCTCGAGCAGGACCAGTTTGGCGCGTCCTCCCCGGCGGGTGACCTCGTCGACATAGCGACGGGAGTTCTCCGCCGAGACTGTCGCGTCCCGGTTGCCGTGGATCGCGACGACCGGTGTGCCGGTGTCGATGTTCTGGATGGGGTCCACCGACGCGTACCGCCACGGGAACTCGGAGGGCGTCCCGCCGATCGCCGTGACGATCCTGTCGTCCCCGTGGTTCGCTGCATAGACCATGTCCAGTGGCCCGGCGATCGAGATCACGCGCGTGGGCCGGAACGCGGGCTCGGCGCCCACCTCGTCGTCCTCGAGCAGGTGGCGGGTGCCGCCCCACACGGCGAGTTGCGCGCCCGCGCTGTGGCCCACCACCACTTCGTCATCGGTCGTGATCTGGGGGAAGCGCCGGTCCACCTCGACCACGTGGTCGAGCGCGTCCGCGATGTCCCGGAAGGTGACGGGCCAGCCGCCGCCGGACCCGACCCGGCGGTACTCCACGTTGTAGACCGCCATCCCGCGGCTCGCCAACTCGCGTGCCAGGGGATCGAAGATGTCCGCACCCAGCTGGTTCTGCCACGCCCCTCCGTGGATGAGGACCGCGAGGGGGACGGTGTCGACCCCCTGGGCCCCGGACGGCAGGTACAGGTCCGCCCAGTTCTGTTCGGGATCGGCGTCGGAATCCCGGGTCGGGTACTCGAAGCGCTGGACCGTGACCTCGTCCAGTCGGACGGTTCCCGCAAAAGTCGGGTCCACCTGCGGAACGGCGGTCGTCGTCATGCAGCCGACCAGGGTGAGTGCGCCGCCCACCAGGGCCGCGCCACGCATGAGGACGTGCCCCGGTCCCACGACGGGTCTTCGCGACGACATGGCCACCACTTCCTCAGGAGTCGATAAGGCGGAGTACCTTTTTTCTCCTTGGGTGGGCACGGTGCACAGGGGCGGGGGCGTCCGGAATCGCGGAGAGTGAAGCTGATCTTACTCTTTGATAGGCCCGCGGCGCTGAGAGGTGCCCCCCCCGTGTCGGCCCCCGGCGGGCCGTGCCGAGCACGACACGCGGCCAGCCGGTGCGACTGTCGGGTCGTGTCAGCCGACGACGCTGATCCGGCCGGTCTCGGGGGCGCTCAGCGGGCCCTCCTCGGCCACGTAGCGACGCAGTGCGTCGAGATCGGTCACCCCGGCCTCGCGGCGGTCGCCGCGTTCGGCCAGGACCGAGCCGTCCCACTCGGGGGAGGAGAGGAACTCGTTCACCACGACGGTGTACTCGCGCCGGGGGTCGACGGGCTCGTCGTCGACCACGATCTCCGACACCCGGGCTCCGGGCGGGCGGCGGAGGTCGACGGTATAGCGCACGTTCGACGAGACCGCGGGGCCGTTGCGGCCGATGTCGTCGGCGAAGTGGTCGAAGGCCGCGCGGAGTTCCTCCCCGGTCACGGTGACCAGGTAGAGGCGATCCCCGTAGGGCTGCACGGTGTGCAGGTCGGCGTAGTCGAGGGGCCCGGCGGGGAGGTCGGTGCGCAGGGAGTCCGGGTTGGACAGGGCCAGCTCGGCGCCCCGACCCCGGGCGGCGTGAAGCTGGCCGTCCGCGATGAGATCCGCCAGTGGTGACTCGCCGTTCGCATCCATGGCCCGCTCGATGGTCTCGTCGGCGGTGCCGATGACCTCGCGGGCTTGCGGTGCCGCAGCGGCCTGGGCCTGGCGTACGAGCTCCTCGGTCCCGGCGTCGGGTTCTATGTCGAGGTTGACCGTCTGGTTGAACACCGACGTCTGGGGCCGGATCACGTCGCCAGTGGCGGGGTCGACCGCCAGGTCGACGACGGTGACGGACCGGCCGTGGGACGCGGGGGCCACGACGACGCGCTCGTCGTTGTCCGAGTCGAAGGCACGGCAGGTGGCCGGGCCGCCGGAGGCTCCCACGATCAGGGCGTCCACGGCGGGGTTGAGCTGCTTGACCAGGTCCAACTCGGTGAGCTCGTCGGGGCAGGCCGCCGGATCGAGATTGTCGTGGACGGCGTCGGACTGGACCATGGCGACGATCGCCTCCACGCCCAGGAACCGCAGTGACTCCACGGTCTCGTCGATCGCGCGGAGGGGGTCGGTCAACTGCGTGGTCGTCTCCGGGACGGACGTCGACGGGGAAGTCACCGCCACGACCCCCACCCGGACGTCACCGACTCGGTGGATCGCGAAGGGGAAGGTGGGGGCCGAATCGGGCGACGGGATGGCGTTGGATGCCAGGAACGGGAACGCCGCCCCACGGAACGGCGGGAGCGGGGGATCGACGCGGCAATCCCGCTCGGTCGCGCACCCCGGCCTGACCAGGGATCGGACGTGGTCGGCGCCCTTCTCGAGTTCGCGTCGTCCCACGCCGGCCCCGTCCACACCGAGCCGGTTGAAGTACTCGATGGTCGCTCGGTCACCCAGCAACGCGGCCTCGGGGGCGGTCCCGCCGATCGAGTCGCCGGTGGCGAACAGCAGTGAATCCTCGGCCTGGTCGCGCAACTTTCCGACCGTGGCCGCGAGGTGTGGCCCGCCACCGGCGGGGCGGACGTTGCCCGAGCCGTCACGGAGCTCGCCCTGGAACCCCACGGGCCGGGACAGCGCACCGGAGAACTCCCCGATCCCCAGGATGCGGACCGACCGGGTCTCCGCCGCCGGGCTCCAGGGACTGCTGGTCTGCGCGTCGGCACGCGGAGGGGAGGCGAGGGTTGCGACGAGGACCACGGCCGCGAACAGCGCGAAAGCGACCGGCCCGACGCGGCCCGTTATGGACGTGTGGATAGCTGCGGAGTTCACCTCGTGCCATGAACTCTTCTGCTGCACATCGTCTCCTAGGGGGGCGGGGGCTCGCACGTTCCGCGATCCGGGGATCGCGAGATCGTGACCTGCTCTCCCAAACCCGGCCCATGCTGCCCTCGCGATGTCACGGGACCCCGCCGGAAGCATTACGTTCTGGTCACGAAATGCCGGGCGGCAGTGAGGAATCGGTCGTTTTCCTCGGGATCCCCGATGGACACCCGCACTCCGTCGCCGGCGAAACACCGGGTGACGACCAGGTGCTCGCGGCAGTGGGCGTCGAAATCAGCCGCGGCGTCCCCGAGGGGTAGCCAGACGAAGTTCGCCTGGGTGTCCGGGACCGCGTGCCCCATGTCGAGCAGGGAAGCCCGTACGCGGGAGCGCTCGGCGACGACCGCGTCGGTGCGGGCCCGCAGTTCGTCCCCGGCCTCGAGGCAGGCGATTCCGGCGGCCTGCGCCAGGGAGCTCACCGAGAACGGGACGACCATCTTCGCCACCGGTACCACCAGTTCGGCGGGTCCGACGAGGTAGCCGACGCGGAGGCCGGCCAGACCGTAGGCCTTGGAGAAGGTGCGCAGCGAGACCACGTTGGGCCGCGACATCGCCTCGGCGACGCCGTCCACCGGGTCCTCGGATCGCATGTACTCGTAGTAGGCCTCGTCCAGCGCCACGGTGACCCGTTCGGGGACGCGGTCGAGAAAAGCGAGGAGTTCGGCGCGGGTCACCGCCGGGCCGGTCGGGTTGTTGGGCGTGCAGACGAAGATCAGCCGGGTCCGGTCGGTGACGGTGGCGACGATCGCGTCGAGGTCCAGCGACCCGTCGTCCCGGTTGGGGACCGCGATCGGGACCGCGTGGGCGATGCGGGCGATGATCGGGTACGCCTCGAAGGAGCGCCAGCCGAAGACCACCTCGTCGCCCGGTGCACACACCGCCTGGACCAGTTGCTGGCACAGGGCGACCGAGCCGCAGCCGGCGGTGACGTTCCCGGTGGGCACGTCGAGGAAGTCCGCGAGCCGGCCGACGAGCGCGCCGGCGGTGATGTCCGGGTAGCGATTGGCGCCCGCCGCGGCCTCGGCGATGGCCGCCGCCACGCTCGGCAGCGGGCCCGCGGTGGTCTCGTTGGACGCGAGTTTGACCGCGCCCGGCACGGAGGCGCCCGGAATGTAGGCGGGGATGGCGTCGAGGTCGCTGCGCACGTCGGGGGACATGACTACAGGGTAGGACCACCCCCTGCGGGCCCGGTGTCCGGCCGTTTTGCGCACCGGCCCGGCCTGTGTGTACTGTAATTCCTCGTTGGCTCAGCAGAGCCTCCAGGAGGCGTGCCAGAGCGGCCGAATGGGACTCACTGCTAATGAGTTGTCCTCCTCAAAGGGGACCGGAGGTTCAAATCCTCTCGCCTCCGCCATGCCGGGGATCCGGGTGACCGGATAGCTGGCACGACAGAAGAATATTGCGCCCGTAGCTCAATGGATAGAGCACTTGACTACGGATCAAGAGGTTAGGGGTTCGAGTCCCTTCGGGCGCACAGAAGGAACGCCCCCGTCCACGCGGACGGGGGCGTTCGCCATTTCCGGCCTGCGGTGTTCACGCGGCGTTCGCGGCCCCCCGCCGGTATGCGCGCAGGGTCTCGATCTGATCCCAGGCCACGATCACCCAGATCGTGGCGATGATGCTCCAGCGGATCGCGGTGGTCGCCGTGCCGCCGTCGTCCGCGACGAGGCCGGGGTGGATCACCGAGTCGTGGCTCAGCACCAGGACCGTGAGGAAGACACCGAAGACAACGTCGACCACCACGTCGATGCCGAGCCGCGCCGGTGACCTGCCCGGCCTCACCAGGCGCCACACCTGGACGAGCGCCAGCGCTCCGATCAGCAGCACGTACCCCGTGAACCACCTGGTGGGGATGGCGGGGTTCACGAGCGGCTCGCCGCCGTTGAGATGGCCGATGTACAGGAACGTCGACGGGACGAACGGCACCGCGGCCAGGACGGCCAGCAACACCAGCGACACGACCGCGTCCGCGCGGGACTCGGCCCCGCCCCTGTGGCCGTCCAGGTGTGCCGGGTCCCAGGTGGGGGTCAGGGACAACGGACTGCGTTCGCCCTCCGGGGTCGTCCGCTCGATGATCACCACCACGAGCGTCCAGGCCGCGAAGGCCCAGAGCAGGGCGGCGGCGACGGAGCTGACGAGTTGGCCGATGAGACCGCCGAGCTCCGGCTCGGCGGTGGTGGAGACGTAGAGGATGCCGCCGGCCAGGGCGGCGATGACGCCCACGACGGGCAGGAGCCACCGCAGTACCCGGGCCCAGACCGGGTAGACGTCCGGGCCCACGAGGTACTGGCGGGCGCCGGCATAGCGGTGTGCGAGTTCGGCCGGGTCGCCCAGTCGCGCCAGGACGGCGCGCTCGGCGGAAGCGCGGTCGGCGGTCCCGCCCGGCGGGGTCCCGATGGCGTCGTTCCCGGCGTCGGGTTCGGCGGCGACCATGTCGGCGATGGTCGCGGCGATCTCCGAGGAGATGTCGTCGCGCTGGTCCTCGGGGAGGTGGCGGACCACCTCGGAGATGTAGCGATCGGTCAGTGTGGACATCACGCGTCCGCCTTCCGCAGATCGGTGTAGCCGGCACCCAATGCCAGCCACTCGGCGTGCAGGCGCTCGGCGGTCTCGGTGCCGAGCGCGGTGGTCTCGTAGTACTTGCGGGGCCTGGGCTCCTCGGTTCGCCACGTCGAGGTGAGCAAGCCCTGTCCCTCGAGGCGGCGCAGCAACGGGTAGAGGGTGTTGGCCTCGGTGGCGATTCCCGCCTCGGCCAGCGTGGTGAGCAGGGCGTACCCGTACCTGGGCGTCCGGCAGGCCAGCAGACTCGCCAGGACGACCGACCCGCGCCGGAGCTCCTGCAGGTGGGTGCCCAGTGCCGCGTCCGCGTCGTCGCCCATGCGGCACACGTTAGTGTGTGGCACACACTATGTAAATGGCGCACAGCCTCGGCGCGGGCCCTCTCGCTCCACCCGCCGCACCGCGACACTCCGCCATCGACCGGCCCTGACCGGCCCTGACCTGCGGTGCCCTGAAGACGGTGTGCAGGGCACCGCAGGTCGGGAGGCCGCGGCCCGGCGCACTGCCGGGTTGCGGGACTGCGTGGGGTCTCGCGGTCGACGCGTCAGGAAGCCGGCGAGGCTTTGGTTTTCTTGACCCGCACCCGCTGGTAGGGGGCAGCGACGGACTCGCCGATCGCCTGCGCGATGAGGTCCTCGGCGGTCCGGTTCTTCCGCGCGAGTGTGGCGACGAGCTTGGTGAACCGGGCCCCGCGGGCGAACTCCTTGGCGCTGCGGTCCTCCACGGCGAAGAACAGCTTGGCCTGGTCGGGGAGTAGCGACAGCACGCCGTTGAGGATCTGGCGGGTGACCCACCTGGCCACCGGGCCCTTCACGTCCGGGTGTCGGAGCGAGTGGCCGGCCATCGCGGCGAAGATGGTCAACGCCTTGGTGTCGAGGCCCTCGGTGACGTACTGGTCGACCGCTGCGAAGGTCTCGAGGTGCGGGCCGGGGACGTGCAGTTTGTCCGCGCCGATGTGCGACTCCATCACCAGGCGGTCCGCGTCCGCGGCGCTCAGGCCGGGGCCGAACTCCTGGTAGCCCCGGACGGCCGACCAGATGTACGTCCACCACGTCCACCGCATCCATTCCGGCTGCTTGGCCTCCTCCACCTCTCCGGTCTCCGGGTTGGTCCAGGTCGCCATCTCGTGGAGGTGGTCGACGCGCTTGGCCGCCGCGTCCGCGTGGGCGGTGTCGGCGAAGACCGAGTCCCGCAGGTAGGCGGCCGTGCGGTCGAACCGGGCGGCCATCTCGTCGGCGCCCTCGCTGGTCAGCGAGACCCGATCGAAGTGGGTCATCATGCCCGGTTCGAGCATCTGGAGGAAGAGCGCGTTCTTCGCGCCGAGCCCCGAGGCCGGGTCCGAGAACACCCGCCAGGAGATGCTGTCGGGGCCGTAGTAGCCGTCGTCGGAGCGAGGGGCGTCGGAGAGCCGCAGGGGCACGCGGGTGTCGGTCATGGAGTCACCTTCGGGTTAGGTGGATCGGGGAGTGTCGGTCGGTGAGCGCCCGACCAACACCGTCGATAATAAGTCCTTCATACTTCGTGCCGACGCAGACGGTGAGGAAGGTCCGCGACCGCGCGCCGCGAAACGGCTGTCTCGAGGGGGCCTCGCCCGACGACCACCGCCCAGAGGGCGCACCCGGCCGTCCCCCCGAGAGTCATCGGCCAGAACGGGTCCAGGGCGCGGAGGTCGTCCATCGGGTCGAACTGTCGGCCCTCGGCGCGCGAGATGGCGATCCACGCCGCCCAGACGAGGAGATGTGCGGTGTACGCGGTCAGGGGCATCGCGCCCAGCACCCGCTCCGGCCAGAACAGCCACCGCAGCCGCGTCCCGCCGATCAGCGTGCACACCCCGATGACCGCGAGCGCGAATCCCATGGACCCGACCGCCTCTCCCACGCCCGACGAGTGGGGCCCGTCCCGGAGTCGCGACAGAAACCACAGTCCGACCTCTGACCGCGCGCCGTCGTCGCTCGAGGAGGCGGTGGCGGCCCCACGGACACCCGGCTCGAGGCCGGGACGGTGATCGTCGACGCGGAGGGGTGAGCGCGGAGGGGTGAACGGCCACGGGCCGGGGGTGGGACGCGAGAGTACGACGACGACGAGGTCGGCCGCTTCGTAGGCTGTGCCGATGTCTCAGCCCGCGGGAGAGGCGCTCCGCCGCAACGCCGGCCATCTGGCGTCGGCGGCCCTGGTGCTCATGTGGAGCTCGGGCTATGTCGGCGCGGAACTCGGGATCCGGGCCGACGGGACCCCGCTGCAGCTGCTGGGCTGGCGGTTCTCGATCCTCGGCGTGCTGTTGGTGACCGTCTGCCTCGTGCTGGGGGTGCGGTTGAACGATCGCGCGGCGTGGACGCGGCAGGCGGTGTTGGGCCTGTTCAGTCAGGCGTTCTTCCTGTTCATGATCTTCGAGGGGGTCTCCCGGGGCGTCGACGGCGGTACCGCGGCGCTCATCGCCGCGCTCCAGCCACTGCTGGTGGCGACGGTGGCGGGCAGGGTCCTCGGCGAGCGCACGACGGCCGGCATGTGGGTCGGCATGGTGCTGGGGATGGCGGGCGTCGTGGTGGTGGTCTCCGGCGGTCTCGACGCGGGCGCCGCCCCGTGGTGGGCGTACCTGTTCCCGGCGGCGGGCATGCTCAGTCTGGCCACGGGCACGGTTCTCACGCAGCGTCTGCGGCCCACCGAGACGCTGCTGCAGTCGATCACCATGCAGTCCGTCGTCGCGGGGGTCACCCTGATGTCCGCGGCTCTGGTGGCCGGCCAGGCGGCGCCCGTGGCCGAACCCGACTTCTGGGCGGCGGTGGCCTGGCTGGTGTTCCTGTCCACCCTGTGTGGGTACGTCCTCTTCGTCTTTGTCACCCGCACCCGCGGCGCCACCGTCGCGAGCGTGCTGCTCTACCTCACCCCGCCCACGACCATGGTCTGGGTGTGGCTCATGTTCGGTGTCCCGATCACCCTCCCGTCCGTGGTCGGCATGGCGATCAGTGCGGTCGGCGTGACCCTGGTGCTGCGGTCGCGGGCGGCGCGGGACGCCTCAGCGCGCGCGCCGGAAGAGCGCGGCCGGGCGACCGCGTAGGGCCGTGGACAGCGCCACCTCACCGTCGTCGTCCACGACGGGTTCCAGGTGCGGTCGCATCCGGCGCGCGAAGTTGTCCTTGTGCAGCTCCTCGCCGATCACGGCCTCGTGCACGCGACGCAGTTGGAGCAGCGTGAACGGTTCGGCCAGGAAGCCGTCGGGATCGGGGCCCACGTCGACGTAGCGCAGGCGGATCTCGTAACGCTCGCGGACGTCGCGGATCGCGGCGTCGACGATCGCGTCGTGGTCGAACAGCAGTGAGGCGATGCCGTCGAGTCGGCCGTCCGCGGTGACCCTCGTGAGTTCGCCGTTCGCTCCGGCCAGCACGGCCTCGGGCAGGGGGAGCGCGTGGGCGGCGGAGACGGCCCAGGTCCGCTCGTCGCGCTCCGGGTCGTCGAAGAGCCGCAGTAGGCGCGGACGGATGGTCTCGTGTGGCTCGATCCGGACCTTCTCGCGGAGTACGTGGTCCGCGGTCTCGGCGACGGTCGTCCGCTCGCGCAGGAACGCGCCCGGGAGCGCGCGACCGTCCGGATTCCGGCGTGATTGCGTGAATACCCGCAGCTCGGGGTCGGTGCCGCCGGCCCCTGTCACGGTGAGGATCGCCAGGTCCACGGCCACGGCGGGCCGGGGGAACTTATCGAGATCGGACACGACCTTCACTTTAGCGCGATTGGCGTGCTAATGTTTAGCGCGCCTGGAGTGCTAAAGGAGTGGAGGGGTCATGGGAAGTCGACGAGACGACGGCATGGACGGGGTCGGCGGCGAGGCCACCGAGTGCGCCTGGGGCGTGTTCCTGGACACGCTGATCCTGCGGATCGGTGCTGTCGGGGACGGTGACGCGCTGGCGCTGGTGGCCCCGACCGGGCCGGAGGGATGGAGCCAACAGCTCGTCGTCCGGTCGGACCGTGGTCGGGGATTCATGTGGGTCACCCGCGGGATCGCCGGCAGCACGGCGGCCGAGGAGGTCGTGGCCAGCGCCGGCGCCGACGGGGCGTTCGCACTGGCGGACGCGATCGTCCGCGTGGCGCGCGAGGACCTGCGGTTGCCGCACCCCCAGCTGTTCACGGCCCGCGCGAGCGGACGCGGAGCAGCCGAGTTGGCGGAGTCCCTGGGGCTCGCGGACGCGGACGCGCCGGGTGGGCCGGACGGCCGTACGGACGGTGGGGTCCGCGGCGGTCCGGACGCGCTGCGTCCGGTGGTGGTGGAGGCCGTGGGGAGGATGTTCGGGCAGGAGCCGGGCGTCGACGACGACGGCGACGTGTATTTCACCGTCGCCGGCACCACGGTATTCGTCATCTTCAGCCCCGACGGCGGGCTGGTCCAGGCCTGGGCGCTCGTGGTCCGCGGGGTGTACAGCCGTCGCAACACCGCGGTCGAGGTGGACCTGCTCAACAGCAAGGGGATGTGGAGCACCTGGTACCTCAGCGGGCGCGACGTGTTCCAGCGGATCACCCTCCCCGCGCGCCCGCTCTCGGCGGACAACATCGAGGGCATGCTCCGCGCGTTCGCGAAGGACCTCGAACAGAACCGGGATGAGCTGGCGTACCGGCTCGGAGGGAAGGTGGCGTGATGACGGGCAGTGGAGACCGGGGGTGGGACGACCGGGTCGCCGGGGTGATGCTCGGTACCGCCGTGGGGGACGCCCTCGGCGCCGGATACGAGTACGGCTCCGCGCCGCTCGGTCCCGAGGGGCCGCAGATGATCGGCGGCGGACTGGGCGGGTTCGCGCCCGGACAGTGGACCGACGACACGTCCATGGCGTGGTGCGTGCTCGACGTGGCCGCCAGGGGTGGGGGCCTGCTCACGGACGAGGCGCTCTCGGAGGTCACCCGCAACTTCGGGCGGTGGTACGACTCCGGCCCGCCGGACATCGGCAACCAGACCGCCGCGGTCCTGCGGGCCGCGGGGCCCGCGCCGACGGCCGCCGCCGCGCGGGAGGCGGCCGAGGAGCACTTCAGGCGGAGTCACCACTCCGCGGGCAACGGTTCCCTCATGCGCACCGCACCCGTCGCCCTGGCCCACCTCGGCGACACCGGGGCGATCGTCCGGGCAGCCACGGCCGTGAGCGACCTGACCCACTCCGACCCGCGCACCGCCCAGGCGTGCGTCCTGTGGTCGTCGGCCATCGACCGCGCCGTGCGGGAGCAGGTTCTGGACCTCCGCGGCGGACTGGCGCACCTCGACGGGCCGGACCGGGAGTACTGGGAGGCCTGCATCGACGAGGCCGAACAGGGGCCGCCCGAACGGTTCCGCCGCAACGGCTGGGTGGTGGCCGCGCTGCAGGCCGCGTGGTCGGCGATCCACCACACGCCGATCCCCGCCGCCTATCCCGGGCGGCACCTCGCCGACACACTGGTCACGGCGATCGGGATCGGAGGCGACACCGATACGGTCGCCGCCATCGCCGGGGGCCTGCTGGGCGCGCGCTGGGGTGCGTCGGCCGTGCCGGCGCAGTGGCGGGACATCTGCCACGGCTACCCGGGTATCGGGTCACGCGAACTCGAGCGGCTATCGATCGACGCCTGCCTTCCACGCGCGTAGTTGCTCGGCCGCTGCCAGGAGCGCTTTCGCGAACTCCTCGGTCTGGTCTGGATCCATATTCTCGGGCGGATCCTGGATATGAACCCGTCCCTCCCGGCCCCGCGCGCTGACGGACCAGCGTGTGGCCCCCGGGGATCGGGGGTCGCTCGGGGACCAGATCCTGCGAGGCCCCAGGCGGTACCTGTGGTAGGCCGCCAATGCCTCAGCCCGGGTCTGGCCCGGTTCCTGCCGGAAGACGCGGATGAACGTGCCCTCGAGGACCCCGCCGGCCAGACCGCACCGGGGGCAGGACAGTGTTCCCTTGAGGGAGATCGGCTCCCACGCAGTGACCGCGCTGGTATCGACGTCCACGACCTCGCCACACCACGCTGTGGTCTCCTCGGTCTCGGCCGACTGGTGGTGCCAAGAGAGGGTGCCGCCCTCGGAGATGAAGTGCATCGGGGTTCCGCCCTCGACGCCGATGATGTTCTCACTCATGCCTGCTCCGTCCGGGCCCGTAGCTCATTCTGATCTATCGGCCCGGCGGGCGGAGTCGTTAGTCCGGGACGGCGCTCCGTGTCGAGGTGTCAGGGGAGAGGGGCATGGACGCTGGCAACGGAGCGGTAGATGATTCAGGGGTGAACCCCCAGCAGTCCGACCTGCAGCGCGCCCTCGCCGACCTCGACGCCCGTCTCGGACGCATCACCGCAGAGGTCGGGGAGGTCCGGGCCGGGTTGTCGGCACTCGCCCGACAGTCCGGTCCGGCGGTGGGCGGACAGTCGCCGGGGGAGTCGCCGGCGGAGTCGCCGTGGCGTGCGGGCGCGCCGCCTCAGGGGACGCCGCACCCGGTGACGCCGGCCCCGTCTGGCGCCCCGGCCCCGGCTGGCGCTCCCTCGCAGCCTGTGCCCGCCCCGGCACGTCCGGGCGGGCCCTGGCGGCCACCCGGACAGGACGACCCCGCGGGGCGGTACGGGCCGCCGCCCGCGCACCCCGACCGGCCGGCGCAGCTGTCCGACCGGCCGTGGCAACAGGCCGACCGGCCGTGGCGGCAACCGTGGGACGCGGCGCCGCGCCAGTCGCCGCGGCGGAGGCCGCGTATCACGGCCGCCACCGTCATCGCCGCGATCGGCGGGTCGGTCATGCTCGCCGGCATCGCGTTCCTACTGGTCGTGGCCATCCAGGCGGGGTTGTTCCCGCCGCTCGCGCGGGTCGTCGCCGCCGCGGTCCTGGCGGTGGTGCTCGTCGGCCTCGGCCTGCGACTGCAGTCCCGCCACGAGCCCACGGCCGACACCCCGGTCAACCCCGGCGCACTGGCCCTGGTCGGCACGGGCCTGGCAGCGGCGATGCTCGACGTCATCGCCAGCACCACGCTCTACCTGTGGATCCCCGTCCCGGCCGCGTACATGTTCGTGGGCGGGCTCGCCCTCGGAGGGATGGCACTGGCGGGGCGCTGGTCCTCCGGGCTGCTGGCCTGCCTGGTCTCGGCCGGCACGATGCTCCTGGCGCCCCTCATCTCCACCGGTGTCGAGCTGCCGATCTTCGTCGCGATCGTCGGCATCGCCACCGCGGTACTCGCCGCCGAACTCGGGGCGGCCGTCCGCGTCGTGTGGTCCGTCCTACCGGGGTTCCTGCTGGCCGGCTACCTCTCGCAGGCCGCACTCCACAGCCGCGGCGAACAGATCGCGCTCATCGCGACCGCGCTCGTCTTTGCCGCCGTGGGCGTCGGGGTGGCCTGGTACGACACCGCCCACCGCCGCCCGGCACTCGCCAATGCCGCCCTCGTCGTCGTCCCCACCGCCCTGCCCCTCGCCCTCCTGCCGGCCACCCACCTCCTCCGGCCCGGCTGGCCCGTCGGACTGGCCCTCGCCGCCGCCTACCTCGCCGTCGCGGTTCTCGCCGGCCGCACCGGCCGCGACAGGTCGCACGTGCTGCTCGCCGCGGTCACGGGGTTCGTCGGGAGCGCGCTGCTGCTGCTGACGTGGGTCGAACTTGGAGGGCGCGAGCTCACCGGCTTCGCGCTGACCCTGAGCGCCCTGGCCTACGTCGTGGCCGCCGGCCTGTGGGTACGACGCTGGGTGGACCTGGTGGCCGTGGCCGCCTCCGTGATCGCCGTGCTCGTCTACGCGGCCGTCAACCGACCGCACCTCGCACTGAGCGACCGGCTCGCGGTCCGCGAGTTCACCTACTGGGACGTGGTCTCCTCGTTCGCCATCACGGCGCTGGCGGTCGCCGTGACGTGGTGGGCGCGCCGCCGCCTGCCCCGTGAGGCGACGCGCGTGATGATGGTGGGCGCCGTCGTGGCCCTGGCGGCCTTCTCGGTGATGGTGGTCGCGGCCGGCGTCGTGATCGGCGACCTCACCGGGGTGGCCCGGAACGGGTTCCTCGCCGCACACCTGGTGGTGACGGTGCTGTGGATCTGCTGCGCGGCCTGGCTCGTCCTCACCGCGAACCCGCGCATCGCCGACGCACGTCGACTCGGGTTCGTCCTGGGCTCCCTCGCGCTGGCGAAGCTGCTCCTGCTCGACCTGGCCACCCTGCCGGGACTGTTCCGCGTGCTGTCGTTCATCGCCGTCGGCGCGGTGATGCTCGCGGTGGCCGTCCGCTACCGCAAGGAGACCGAGCCGTCGGGCAGCGGATCGCCGACGTAGACGCGAAAGGCGCGCGGCTGCGCACCGGACATCAGTACCTCGACCTCCGGGTGGTCGACCTCATCCGGGTCGTCGGAGGGCATGCTCCAGACCACCTCGTCGGCGTCGGTCAGCTCGCGCAGAGCCATCCGAGTGGCCCGGACCCAGCGCACGTGTTTCAACGCCGGCTCGTCACGCAACACGTCATCCGCGAGGTCCTCGCGGTTACGCAGGTCGACCATGAGGCGCTCGCCGTCCGGCGCCTCGTAGGCGGTGCAGACGTGGTTGATCAGAACGGACAACGGCCACGAGGGCCCGGAACCGAGCAGATCGATGATGATCATGCGCGCATCGCCGACCTGACAGGCCGTCGGTGTGGTGAGGACCTGGAGTCGGTCGGCGACGTCCTCGGTGATCTCGATGAGCTGAACGGTCATGATGAACCCCTGTCGGACGGAGACGGTCGACAAAAGGGATCGCGGCGCGGCCCCGAACCGTCCCGACTGTGACGTAGATCATATCGTAGACCCGCGCGGGGCGGGTCTCGGCGGGATGACGATCTCGCCGAGCCGTCCGGCCGGACCGCCGCCGAGGAGCCGACGGACTGGTTAGGGTCGGGCGTGTGACCACCTCACAGACCGGACGTGCAGCCTCCCCGGGCGGGCAGGACGACGCCTTCTCGCTGTCCTACGACGGGTTCGACCCCGGTGAGGAGGGCCTGCGCGAGACCCTCACCTCGACCGGCAACGGGTACATGTCCACCCGCGGCGCCGCCGAATGGGAGGAGAACGACGGGGTCCACTACCCGGGCACCTACGTGCACGGCCTCTACAACCGCGCGACCACCATGCTCGGCGGCGTGCCGGTGCACAACGAGGACCTGGTCAACCTCCCCAACTGGCTGCCGCTCAAGCTGCGCATCGGCGGCGCCGAGGTACTACGGCTCTCGGAGGTGCAGATCCTCGAGTACCGCCACCGGGTGGACCTGCGCTCGGCGTTGATGACCCGCCAGATCCGCTTCCGTGACCGGGAGGGACGGGAGACCGAGCTGGTGAGCCGACGGTTCGCGTCGATGGCCAGCATGCACCACGCCTACCTCGAGTGGACGATCACGCCGCTGAACTGGTCCGGCCAGGCGGAGATCGTGAGCGCGCTCGACGGGCGCGTCACCAACGACGGAGTGCCCCGCTACCGGCAACTCGAGAGCGATCACCTCCGGCCGGGCAGCACGGTGTTCCCGCAGCCCGAGGTGATGGCGCTCAAGGTGCGCACCCGGCAGTCCGAGGTGAACGTCGGCGTCGCGGCACGCACCCTCGTCTCGACCGGCGGCCGGGAACGCGAGGTGCCCCGCTCCGACTTCCGGACGGCGGACTACATCCAGCAGACCCTCCACGTGGAACTGGAGCGCGACGTCCCCACGACGATCGAGAAATCGGTCGCCCTGTTCACCTCCCGTGACCCGGCCACGGGGGACACGCTCCTGCGCGCGTCCCGGTCGGCGTCGCGCTCGCGACCGTTCGACGCGGCGTACTCGCACCACCGCGAGTCGTGGGAGAGGCTGTGGCAGGCGTGTGACCTGCACGTGTTCGGCGACGACGAGGCCCAGCACCTGCTGCGGGTGCACATCAGCCACATCCTGCAGACGTGCTCGCACAACACCTCCGACCTCGACGCCGGCGTGCCCGCCCGCGGGATCAACGGTGAGGCCTATCGGGGCCACGTGTTCTGGGACGAGCTGTTCGTCTTCCCGTTCCTGACCTTCCGGCTCCCGGCCGTGACCCGCAGCCTGCTCATGTACCGCTACCGGAGGCAGTCCGAGGCGCGGGTGGCGGCGGCGTCGGCCGGCTACGAGGGGTTCATGTTCCCGTGGCAGAGCGGATCGCTCGGCACGGAGCAGACCCAGGAACTCCACCTCAACCCGATGTCCGGGCGTTGGGACATCGACCTGTCGCACAACCAACGCCACGTCAGCGCCGCGATCTTCTACAACGTCTGGCAGTACGTCACCCTCACCGAGGACACGATGTTCCTCGAGTTCCGGGGCGCGGAGATGATGCTCGGCATCGCGCGGTTCTGGTCATCCATCGCGCACTACTCACCCGAGCGGCAGCGCTACGAGATCCACGGCGTGATGGGGCCCGACGAGTACCACGAGAAGTACCCGGGCGCGTCCGAGGGCGGAGTGCGCAACAACGCCTACACCAACGTCTTCGTGGCGTGGATCTGCGACATCGCCGCCCACCTGCTCGACCTGCTGCCGGCGCCCCAGGCGGGTGCCGTCCGCGCCCGGCTCGAACTGCGCGACGAGGAGATCGCCCGGTGGAAGGACATGAGCCGAAAGATGTTCGTCCCGTTCCACGACGGGATCATCAGCCAGTTCGAGGGCTACGAGGAGCTGGAGGAGCTGGACTGGGAGGGATACCGGGCCAGGTACGGCAACATCCAGCGGCTCGACCGGATCCTCAAGGCCGAGGGCGACACCCCGGACCGGTACAAGCTGGCCAAGCAGGCCGACGCGGTGATGCTGTTCTTCCTCTTCAGTGACGACGAGCTGCGACGGGTGTTCGGGCGTCTCGGGTACGAGTTCCCCGACGACGCCGCGCGGCGCACCATCGAGTACTACGACCGCCGCACCTCCCACGGGTCGACCCTGTCGTACATCACCCACGCGGGCGTCCTCGCACGCTTCGACCCGGACAGTTCCTGGGAACGGTTCAAGGTCGCGCTGGGCAGCGACGTGCACGACATTCAGGGCGGCACCACCCGCGAGGGCATTCACATGGGGGTCATGTCCGGCACGGTCGACCTCGTGCAGCGCTTCTACGCCGGGATGCGGGTCGAGGGCGGGATGCTGCAGTTCGACCCGAATCTGCCCGGCGGGATCGACGGGGTCTCGTTCAACATGACCTACCTGCGATCGCCGCTCACGGTGACGGTGATGCGGGACGAGGTGGTGATACGTCACCGCGACGGCGTGATCGACGCGACCCCGGTGTGCGTGTGCGTGCGGGGCGAGCAGCGGATGGTCGAGGTGGGCGGCGAGGAGAGGTTCAGCCTGGAGTGACGCCCGGATCGGCGCGGCGCGCCGCCGCGTGGGCGTGCCGCCGCGCGGCCCGCGCCCGGCGCCGCTCCTCGCGGCGCTGGTGGTCGTGCACCACCTCCGCCTCGTGGTCGTACGGGCTGCCGCGGAACCGACGCAGTGCGTAGACGAGCAGCGCCAGCCCGACGAGGCCCGAGAAGATGAGGGTGCCGCCGGTGCCCCAGCCGCCGATCAGCCAGAGGTCGGCCGACAGCGGCCACCAGGTCGGCACCGTCGAGCCGATCCCCCAGAAGATCCCCAGGCCGATCAGCCAGGCCATGCCGAGCAGTGACCCGGCGATCTTGGGCCACGACTGGACCCCGCGGGAGGCGCCCTCCATGGCGACGCGCTTGATCGACAGCAGTCGCCGGTCGAACCACTCGTACTGCCGCGAGAGCACTACCGTCCCGGCGAACAGCATGAGGAGCCCGGGACCCGGGAGGAACAGTGCGGCGATGCCGAGAACGATGAGCGTCCACCCGATGATCTCGAGCGCGAGGCGTCTCACCGCCACGTAGCCGAGTCTCTTCACCGGACCATGGTTACAGAGTCCGCGCCTCCGAGGCAGGCGATCCCCCCCGCGTCCCGGGCCCGAACGGCGGAGGCGCCCCTCGGCTCAGGCCACACTGGTCCCGAGCAGCAGGCCGATCCCGTAGGTCACCGTCATGGCCGCGACGCCCCCGATCACGAGCCGGCGCACGGCCGGGCGGGGATCCGCGTCCCCGAGTCGGGCGGAGACGTACCCGGCGAGGATCAACCCCACCACCGTGAGGACGCCGATCAACGGAACCCTCAGCGTGGCCGGGGCGAGGACGGCGAGCAGGGGGATGACGGCACCGAGCGCGAACGAGATGGCGGACGAGATCGAGGCGGTGACCGGGTTGGTCAACGACTCGGCGTCGATACCCAGTTCTGCATCGAGGTGGGCCGCCAGGGGATCGTCGGCGTGCAACTCCTCCGCCACCCGCCGGGCGGTCTCCTCGCTGAGCCCCTTGGCCGTATACAGGCCCACGAGCTCGTCGAACTCCGCTTCGGGTGCCTCCTCGAGCTCGCGGGTCTCCTTCTCGATGAGCGCCTTCTCGGTGTCGCGTTGCGTGCTCACGGACACGTACTCGCCGATGGCCATCGAGCTCGCGCCCGCGACCAGCCCCGCCATGCCGGCGACGAGGATTGCCGGGCGATCCGTGGTGGCGGCGGCGACGCCCAGGACGAGGCCCGCGGTCGAGAGCAGCCCGTCATTGGCACCCAGGACCGCGGCGCGCAGCCAGTTCAGTCTGCCGCCGACCGATGAATCGTGGGGTTCCACCGTGCTGTGTGGTGCCGGACCGGGGACGCTCATGCCCCTACGGTAGGACTCCCAGGAGTCGCCGACAAGCCTCGAAAGGCTATCCTTACCAGCATTTTTCCTGCTGCGCTGGACGGACCGCCGGCTCAGGCGGGGACCGCGGAGCGGAACTCCTGAGCGGCCCGGGCGCCGGCGTCGAGGTCGACCTCGGGCCAGCCGTCGGGGGCGTGGAGCACCGCGCCGAGCTCGACGGCGGTGAGGGCGGACCCGGCGGTGAGCAGTGCCTCCACGGCATCGGGGTCGGGGGCGTCGAGCAGGGTGTCGTCGGCCAGCTCGTCGACGATGTCGCGCAGGGCGGCCCGCGTCACCGGGAACAGTTCGGGGTCGAAGCCGTCGTCGGTGGGCTGGTCCAGTCGCCACCACCGTGACCCGTCCCACCCGTACAGGAAGCCCAGGCACGCGTCGTGGGTGCGGGCGTGTTCGACGCCGCGGCGCCACCAGCCCGGGGCGTCACCCACCAGGTCGGTGCCGGCCTCCCCGGCGTTGCCGCTGCCCTCGGTGAGCGAGAACTCGTGGTGCCAGCCGGCGAGGAGTGCGCGCCCCGGCCCCGGCCGTAGCAACGCCATCCACATCCCCTCGTCCCCCGACCAGTGCAGGGCGCCGGCGGCGGGCACGTGGTGGTCGAGGCCCACCGCCGCGCGGACGGCGGCGTCCACGGCGAGGAGGGAGGCGATGTCGTCGGGCGTCGAGTCCAGGTCCACGGGGAGCACGGCCATGTGGACCACGCTAGACCTGATCGACGACGAGGAGGTGGCGATACCGGTGAACGTCCGGCCACCCGCGGGTGACGCAGGGGTGCGCCGGCGGGCGCCGGGCATCACCGATCCCGCTGCGGCGGGGGCGTGCCGACTCGTACGGTGAGCGCATGCGCAGCGAGGCGACACACGGTCACGCGGGCCCCGGCCCGGCACACGGTCACGCGGGCCCCGGCCCGACCACGCAGGCTGGGATCGGGCGGGACGGGCTCCCGCCCGGCCCCCGGCTCCCGCGGATCCTGCAGGCGGTGCTCGCCCTGTCGGCTCCCGCCGTCGTCTTCCCGGCGGCGGCCCGGCGCTACGGGGTGCCGTTCACGCTCGATCTCATGCCCCGGACGCAAGGTCGTCGCGGTGTCCGAGCCCGCGCAGATCAAGGACGTGTTCGCCGGCTCGCCGTCGGTCTTCCACGCCGGCAAGGGCAACGACCTGCTCCGTCCCCTCCTGGGCGAGCACTCCCTCCTCCTCCAAGACGGTGACGAGCACGCGCGCGCCCGGCGGCTGCTCGCGCCGGCGTTCGGGCGGCGTGAGATCGACGGCTACCGCACGCTCGTCGAGGAGGTCACGCGCGAACAGTTGGACCACTGGCCGCGGTCGGGTCGCGTCCGCGCGCACGTGCTGCTCAACCAGCTGACGCTCGAGGTGATCCTGCGGGTGGTCTTCGGGGTGACGGACTCTGCGCGCCTGGACCGGATGCGGCCGATCGTCGCCCGGGCGGTCGATGCCGGCCCGGTGGTGATGATCGGCCTGGGGATCCCCGCGCTGCGCCGGCGGTGGCCGTGGAGCCGGGAGGTGCGGGACCTCGAGACCATCCACGAGTTCCTCGGTGAGGAGATCTCCGCGGCCCGCCTGGACCCGGCCCTGTCCGAGCGGCGGGACCTCCTGGCGTTGCTGGTCCGCGCCTCGGCGGCCGACGCGCAGGGACTGTCGGATCAGGAGCTGCGTGACCAGCTCATGACCCTCGTGGCGGCCGGGCACGAGACCACGGCCACGGCGATGGCGTGGTCGATGCTGGAACTGGCCCGCCACCCGCGCGTCCAGGACCGGTGTGTGGCCGAGATCGCCGAGGGCGGGTCGGAGTACCTCGACGCCGTGCTCAAGGAGGTCCTTCGGTTGCATCCGGTGGTGCCGATGGTGATGCGGGAGCTGCAGGAGCCGGCCACCGTCGGCGGGCGGACCTATCCCCGAGGGGTGACGATCTCGCCGTCGATCGTCCTGGCCCACCGCTCCGCGGCCACCTACGCCGGGCCCCGTGACTTCGACCCGGGGAGGTTCCTCGGCGAGGTGCCCACGCCGACCGAGTGGCTGCCGTTCGGCGGTGGCGCGCGCCGCTGCATCGGGGCGTCGTTCGCGATGATGGAGGGCCAGGTCATCCTGCGGCAGGTGCTGGAGCGGTATCGCCTGGAGCCGGTGGGCAGCGGTCGCGAGTGGCCGCGGTCCCGCAACGTCACCCTGTACCCGTGGCGCCGTGCGCGGGTGGACCTGCGGCGGCGCTGAGCCCGGCTTACGGGTCGGCGCCCGCAGCCATCCCGGGCCCTCAGTTCCTCCTCAGGGCCGTCCGGGGGCCGGATCCGCCTGTGTGACGGGTGGTGGGCAGGAGGTTGACGGGACTCAGATGTGCGTTTTGGTGGAGATTTTCCTACCGTGGAGGCTGTGAACGCTTCAGAGACGTCCTCGCGGCAGCCCGAAGCGCACCGCGCCTCGGTCACCCGTATGTACACGTGGATATCCGAGAACGGCAGACTGATCGAGCAGGTCAGGGTCGTCCCCAAGGGTGATTCCACCCGCGCCCGCGGTCGGATCGTCGCCGCCGCCGGCCCGGACAACCCCGCCTTCACCGTGGAGTACGAGGCTCAACTCGGCGCCGACACGACCCTGCGCCGGGTGTGGCTGACCCTCACCACGGAGGAGCACGAGCGCACGATCGACCTGGTCTGCGACGACGAGGGGGCCTGGCTGCTCGAGGACTCCTCCGGGACCCGCTCCCGCGTGGGCGGCGACGGCGTGGTGGACGTGGACATCACCTACAGCGTGTTCTTCGCCAGCGTCATGATCCGTCGCCTGGGTCTGCACGCGCAGCCGGGTTCCGAGGACGTGCGGGTGTTGTCGGTGGATTCCATGACGCTCGACGTCACCGAGGACACGGTCACCCTCTCCAGCGACGACGAGCAGGTCCACGGCATCACCGCCACGGCGTCGACCAGCGCGACGGTCGACGCCGACGGCGTGATCATCGATGTGCCGGGGCTCAGCCGCCGGGCCTGAACGGCCGGCCGCCGGGCCTCTACGGCCTGTCGGCGAGCCTGACCGCCCTGCCCGCGGCGCCCGCCTCGCGGAGCGCCTCGAGCCACCCGGCCGCACCCGGCGTGACCTCTGCCGGTCGGGCGCCCCCGCCGGTGCGATCGGCCTGTGCGTCCTCGTAGGCGCGCCGTGCGCGGTGGCCGTCGTCGACGAGCGGCCCCAGCGTTCCCCGCTCGGCCAGCGACGCCCGCGCGGCCCCGAGGTCGGCGAGGCACTCGTCCAACACGTCCAGCAGCGCGTCCCGGTTGGGTTCGCAGATCGCGCGCACCAGATCGGGCGCGGTCCCGGCGACGCGCGTGCCGTCGCGGAACGACCCTGCCGCCAACGAGAGCGCGAGGTCACCGCCCCGACCGCCCGCCAGCGCGAGCGCCTCGGCCAGCACGTGCCCCAGGTGGGAGATCCGGGCGACGGCCGCGTCGTGGTCGGCGGAGGTCGCCGAGACCACCCGTGCGCCGGTGTCCAGCGCGAGTCGCGCCACCCGTCCCCAGGTGTCGGGGTCGGCGTCGTCGTCGGCCGCGACGAGCCACGTGGCACCGCGGAACAAGTCGGGGTCGCCTGCGTCCCAGCCGGAGTGGGCGGTGCCGGCCATGGGGTGCCCGCCGACGAACCGCGCCTCCAGTCCGTGCCGCCGCACCGCGTCCAGGACGGGGCCCTTGACGCTGATCACGTCGGTGAGGGCGACCGTGGGTGCGTGCTCGGCCACCGCGCCCAGGACCGCCTCGAGGGCGGGGAGGGGGACGCCGACGACGACGAGGGCATCGGTCTCCGCGGCCCGGCGGAGTGTGGTGGGCAGATCCGTGGTGACGTCGAAACCGGCGGCGGTGGCGGCCTCGGCGCCGGCGGGGGAGCGGTTCCAGCCGAAGGCCCGCTCCGGGCCGAGAGCCCGCAGGAGCGAGCCGCCGATCAGGCCGACCCCGAGCACGCACACGTCCGCCGTCACCGTCACCTGACAAGGTTCTCACAGCAGACTACGGTTGAGCCCATGCCCAGCAGCTCCGACCGACTCTCCCGCGACTCCGACGACGACTCGGTCACCGGCATCGCACTCGGGGTGGTCCAGGACGGCGGTTCCTGGCAGGTCACCCGTCTGGACGACGCCGCCCTCACCAGTCTCGACGACGCCGCCCGGCAGGTCCGGTCGCTGCGCGCGGAGGGGCCGTCGTTCGGGTTGGTCGACGTGGACCACGAGTTCTTCGTGATCCTGCGCCCGGGCCCGTCCGGGATGCGGCTCATGCTCTCGGACGCGACCGCGTCGCTGGACTACGACCTCGCCGCGGATGTGCTCGACGAGCTCAACGTGGACGTGCCCGACATGACCGACGAGGAGCTCGAGCAGACCGACCCGTGGGGCGAGGGCGACATGGCGATCCTCGACGACATGGGCCTGCCCGCCGGGGTGTTGGAGATCATCGTCTCCGAGACCGACCTGTACGCCGACGAACAGCTGCAGTCCGTGGCCGAGCGGATGGGCTTCGGCGACGAGTTCGAGCGGCACCAGCCCGACTCGTGAGCCACTGGTCGTGACGGCGCGGTGTCCGTGATCGCGGTGTGTCCGTGAACCGCGCCGGTTCGGTGCCCCCGGGGTCAGCGCACCCCGAACACCGGGGCTCCGCGCGGGTGGCCGACGAGATGCTGGTGAGGCGCGCTCTGGCCGTGGCGGGCGGTACCCCGGCCGAGGACGTGCCCGTCGGCGCGCTGGTGCTGGGCCCCGACGGTCGGGAGTTGGCCGCCGCCACCAATCGGCGGGAGGCCGACGGTGACCCGTTCGCGCACGCCGAGGTGATCGCGCTCCGCGAGGCCGCGCGGGTCCTGGGCGACGGTTGGCGGCTGGAGGACTGCACTCTCGTGGTGACCCTGGAGCCCTGCACGATGTGCGCGGGGGCGGCGGTCGCGGCGCGGGTCGGCCGCATCGTCTTCGGAGCCTGGGAGCCGCGCACCGGGGCGTGTGGGTCGCTGTGGGACGTCGTCCGCGACCGACGTCTGGTGCACCGTCCAGAGGTGCGGGGTGGTGTGCTCGAGGACGAGTGTGCGGCCGTCCTGGAGGGTTTCTTCCGCGCTCGTCGATGACGGCGGCTGTGCCGGGGTCCGCGGCGGGGCGCCCGTCGGTGACCCGATCGTGACCCGCTCGCGGTGGAGGCCGGCCCGGCATCTCCGTACCGTGGGCCGTGAGAGGTGCCGGACCCCGGCGCCGCGATCGAGAGGAGCACCACATGGGAGTGGGAGACAAGTTCTCGAATAAGGCCGAGGAGCTGGGCGGCCGCGCCAAGGAGTCGGCCGGCGCCGCGACGGGAAACCGTGACCTGCAGGCCGAGGGCCAGGCCGACCAGGGCGAGGCCGGCATCAAGCAGGGTGCCGAGAAGCTCAAGGACAAGGCCAACGAGGCCGCGAGCAAGCTCACCGGCAACGACAAGTGAGTTGCCGCAGCTGACTTCTCGCCTCTGGCCTGGCGATTTTCGTCCGGGGCCACTGGTGAAGTAGCCTAATCGGCGGTGGCGTGTCCGAGCGGCCGAAGGTGCAGCACTCGAAATGCTGTGTTGGGTAACCCCCAACCGTGGGTTCAAATCCCACCGCCACCGCCACGGGGAGAGCCCCGGATCTCGAGAGAGGTCCGGGGCTCTCGCCATTCCACCCCCTCGCCCGTGGCAGCCGTTCCCGCGCCTGGCCGCCCCCTCGGCAGCCGCCCCCGCGCCAGCCGCCCCTGACGATGGCGTCTCGCCTGCCCCGCGGTGGGTGCGAGACGCCATGGCGACGGGCGGCTGTGTGTGGGGCAGGAGCGGGCGCAGGCGAGCCCCGCTCTCAGGGGTGGCCGGAGGAGTCCTCGACGAAGTCCGGCAGTGTCACGACCGAGTTCAGGGTCGACAGCGCCGCATCGATCACGGTGTCCTGCGGCAGACCCGACTCCTCGCCCAGCAGGGCCAACTCCTCGGTGCCGGCCAGCCACGCCCGCGTGAGAGCGAGTGCCAGGGGGTCCGGGTCGTGCACCCCGAGGCTGTCGAGGATCCGCAGACTGATCGTGCGGTGCATGCCGTCGACGACCTTCTCCAGCACCGGATCCACCGCGCGGCCCGAACGCAGGACCGCCACGTAGTTGTCGCGCCGCCGCTGGATGTAACGCACCAGTGCCGTGATGATCGCGCGTGTGCTGTCCTCGGCGTGCGCGCCCACCGGGATCTCGGTCAGCGACAGCACGTGGTCGGCCGCCGCCCGCACGACCGCCGTGAGGTAGTCCAGCTTGGTGGGGAAGTAATGGAAGAGCAGGCTGCGGGACACCCCGGCCCGCTCGGCCACGTCGTCCAGCGAGAGGGCGTGGAAAGGCACGGTCTCCAGCAAACGGATCCCCAACACGATCAGCTGTGATCGGCGTTCGTGCTTGGAGAGCCTACGGCCACCTGATGTGGTCATCGCCCCACCTCGTCGTCGTACTCCTCGGGCGCGCACGTCGCGCCCCCCGACGCCGACGACTACGCCCCCCGTGCCGACGTACCTCTCCATCTTAGGGTCACGTCCGCAATCCGCGACCGCCATGCCACGATGGAGTGATGCCGGACAACGACACGCCCACCACCCGCGCGACCACCTTCGACGTGGGCGAGCGGATGGTCCTCGACGGGACGGCCGGCGGGCGGACGGGCGTCATCCGCACCCCGCACGGCGACATCGCCACCCCGGCGTTCATCCCTGTCGGCACCAAGGCCACCGTCAAGACGCTGACCCCCGAGCAGGTCCGCTCCACCGGCGCCCAGGCCGTCCTGGCGAACGCCTACCACCTGTATCTGCAGCCCGGGCACGAGGTCGTCGACGCCGCCGGCGGGCTGGGGGAGTTCATGCGCTGGCCCGGGCCCACCTACACCGACTCGGGCGGCTTCCAGGTGATGAGCCTGGGGGTGGGGTTCAAGAAGGTCATCGAGATGTCGGCCGGTGCCAAGCCCGACGACAAGGCCACCAACAAGGGGCAGGGGCGGCTGGCGAAGGTCGACGAGGACGGTGTCACCTTCACCTCGCACCTCGACGGCTCGCGGCACCGCTTCTCGCCCGAGGTGTCCATGCGGATCCAGCACTCGCTGGGCGCCGACATCCTGTTCGCGTTCGACGAGCTCACCACGCTGATGAACACGCGGAAGTACCAGGAGAGTTCGGTGGAGCGGACCCGGCGGTGGGCGCAGCGCTGCCTCGACGAGCACGAGCGGCTGTCGCAGGAGCGGGGGCACCGGCCGGGGCAGTCACTGTGGGGCGTGATCCAGGGTGCGCAGTTCGAGGATCTGCGGCGGCAGGCCGTGCGCGGGCTCGTGGAGATGAGCGAGCGCGCCGAGGCCGAGGGGCGACGAGGCTTCGGGGGCTACGGGATCGGCGGCGCGCTGGAGAAGGAGAACCTCGGAACGATCGTCGGCTGGTGCACCGAGGAACTGCCCGAGGACCGGCCGCGGCACCTGCTGGGGATCAGCGAGCCCGACGACATCTTCACCGCCGTGGAAAACGGTGCCGACACCTTCGACTGCGTCGCGCCCACCCGGCTGGCCCGCCACGGTGGGATCTACACGCTCGACGGGCGGGTCAACATCACCCGCGCCCAGTTCCGCCACGACCACACCCCGCTCGACCCGGAGGGCGCCTCGCCGGTGTCGCGGGAGTACTCGCGCGCCTACCTCCACCACCTGTTCAAGGCGAAGGAGTTCCTAGGCCAGACCCTGCTGACCCTGCACAACCTGGCGTTTGTGGTGCGGCTGGTCGACGAGGTGCGCGCGGCGATGGCGGCCGGGCCCGACGAGTACGTCGCCTACAAGGAACAGTTCCTGGGGCGGTACTACTCGGGACGCTGATCCCTGGCCGCCCTGGCCGCCCTGGCCGCGCGGCCAGGGCGCCCGGCCGCCCGTATCCGGCGGCGGGATCAGCTAGTTGATCTCGTAGGTCACGGAGACGGACACAGTGAGGTCCTGGCTACCGGCCTCGATCGGCGTCGAAGCTGCGCCGTCTGCCAACGACCTCGAGATCGGAAACGGAGTCGCTTCGGTCTTCGGTACCTCGGTGATCGACTGCACCGCCCCCAACTCCGCCCCGGCCGCCTCGGCGATCTGTTGGGCCTGTTCTTCAGCTCGCGTGACCGCCTGCGCCCGGGCCTGGGCCCTGAGGTCGCTGTCGTCGTCAATGGAGAACGTCAACTGCTGAACCCGGATCGCGTCGCCGGCGGCGCCCGCCGCTGCATCGATGAGATCGCCACTCCTGTCGACGTCGCGCAAGGTCGCCGTCACCTGGTTCGTGACGATGTATCCGTCGATGCTGCCGCTGGGCAGGAAATTGGGCTGCACCGACAGGTTCTTGGTGGCGATGTCCTCCTCTTCGACGCCCTGGGCCTTGATGGTCTCGATAAGGGATCGGGCGCGTTCCGCGTTGCCGGTCAGCGCTGTGCTGGCGTCAGATGCCCGGGTCTCGACGCCGAGCACGATGGTGACGGTATCGGGAGAACCGGTGACGATGCCGGTTCCCTGCGTGCTGATGACCCGCGGATCCTCACTCTGACCCGAGCAACCCGCCAGGAGCAGTGCGGCGGTGAGGAGTGTGAGTGCGGCGGGTACGCGGGGTGAGGCCATACGTCACTATGACGCAGGAACCGACATAGGCGGGCCTACGCGTCGGTCTTGGTCGACCAGCGGATGAGCTCCGCACGACCGAGGCGACTCGTAGGTGTCGGTGCTGCGTGCGACGCTGCGCGCATGACGAACCAGACCAGAAACGATCACCCCCACGACGACCTCGAGAGGCGCTCGCCGTTGGGCGTCCTCCTGCACAGTCCGGTACGCGATAGCTCAGAAAAGAGTGAGACGTGGCAGACCGCCGCGTTCAACCTCGCGGAGAAGGCGCTACGAAAGGCGCTGGCCGGGGATGACGCCGCGGTTCGGCGACTGATCAGCAGAATGGCGGATCTGGAGTTCGACGAGCTCATGGTTAGGTGGCCACAGCTGGTGGCCGCCGACCAGATTCTCTCCGGGGTGCTCGAGCAAGGTGTAGAAGAGTTCGAGGAGGAGAAGGATCTGTACGAGGCGGCGTACTTCGACGAAGACGACGAACTGATCGCCGAACTAGAGGAGGAGGAGCCCCGGGTCTCGGTGGCGACTGGGATCTACAGAGCCGCGTACGGGGCGGACCCAGTGGCATTCGCGACGCTCCGGGCATCGATCCTCGACGTGCTCTCCGACCCGTGGAGACAGCGACGCGGCGGGGTCCACAACGACGGGTTACAACGGGTGGCTGACAGGTTGCCGGAGGGGGCCAGAGCTCGGGACCTGCCCCGAGAACGCATCGAGAACGAACTCGCGGGCGTGATCCGGGCTCACCTGGTCCTGGCAGCACGCATGGTCGAGGAGTTTCGCGCGCCGTTGAACTCGACCTAGGACTCGAAGTAGAGCGGGTAGTGCAGCGAGCAGCCCGGGTTGAACGCCGTGCCGCAGGCCGGGCAGGCGTCGACGGCCTGGTACTCGGCGATGGTCAGCGTGCTCCAACATACGCCGCAGAGCAGGGCATCGGTGTCGAACTCGTCCCGCGGCCACACCGACAGCGCATGGTCGGTGGCGTCGGCGTGGCAGCGGAAACAGGGATAGAACTCGCCGCAACAGTGGAAGCGGATCGCGATGACGTCCAACGGGCCGTGGTAGTGGACGCACCTGGTCTGGTCGTCGACCGTCGCCCCCAGCACCGCCACCGCGGCAGGTCGAGCGGCATCGCGCCCGTCGTCTGCGTCCCGGTCAGCGGAAGTCATACCGCCGAGTGTGACAGGGCGGAACCCGACAGGGCGGCCTGATAGCTGGGCTCGCGCTTCTTGATCCACGCGATCACCACGTAGGTCACCGGCAGCAGGACCGCCTCGACGAGGGTCTTCCAGACGAAACCGATGACGACGTAGTTCCAGTAGTCGCCCGAGCCGAGCACCATGCCCAGCGCCGGGGCCGCGATCGTGCAGAACACCAGCGTGTCGGCGAGCTGGCCGACCACGGTCGACCCCAGGAGCCGCGCCCACAGGCTCCGCTCACCGGTGCGGCGCTTCATCCACACCAGGACGTAGGAGTTGAGCAGCTCGCCGACGACGTACCCGGCCAGGCCGGCGAGGAAGAACTGCGGGATGACCCCGGCGACGGCCTCGAACGCATCCTGGTTCTCGTAGAAGTCGGCCGGCGGCAACTGCACGGTCAGGCTGAAGCTCAACGCGGCCAGCGCCAGCACGGCGAAACCGGAGAGCACGACGCGGCGCATCGCCTTGAAGCCGTACACCTCACTGATCACGTCGCCGAGCACGTAGGCCAGCGGGAAGAGCAGGAAGGCGCCGTCGGTGACGAGCCCGTCCATCGAGAGGAACCCGAGTTCGAAGCTCAGGTCGGGGAAGAGGAGGACGCCCTTGGTGCCGGTGACGTTGCTGATGAGCATCACGCCGACGAACAGGGCGATGAGATAGCCGTAGTACGGGCTGGCGACGGTGGCGAACACGGCGCGGCCGGGGAGACCGGCGGAGGCGGCGGACGCGGTGGAAGGGGTACTGGGCGCCGGCTCGGGAGTGTTCCCGTCCGGCCGCCCAGTCCCCAGCTGGTCGGAATTCTGCGAGGAAGTGGTCACGAACGACGATTATCCGCTCCGCCCGCCGCGATGCCGAATCCCTGCCTGTCGAATAGGTCGCGTCGCGCCGCGTCACCGTTGATCGACAAGTCGCTTCCGCACGCGTTGTGCGAGTGGGTCTGCGCGGAACGCTCTTGTCGATGAGGCGGGAGGGCCGGGCTGGGCGCGCGTCGGCCGATCAGGCCACCACCCAGGGGCCGGCCCGCAAGGACTCGGTGGTCACCACTCCATGCAGCGCCTCGATCGAGTCCGCGCCCTCCGGCCCACCGAGGGAGGCCACGATACTGGCGACCGCGGCCCTCGTCGTCGTCCCCTCCTGCGCCAGATCGGCCAGGGTCACCGCGCCGTCCCGCTTGGCCAGACGCTCACCGGCGGCGTTGACCGCGAGCGGCACGTGCACGTACTCCGGGTGCGGCAGGCCCAGTAGGTCGGCCAGATGGGCCTGGCGGGGAGTGGAGGAGAGCAGGTCCTCGCCGCGCACGACCTGGTCGACGCCCTGCTCGGCATCATCGACGACGACGGCGAGGTTGTACGCCCACACGCCGTCCCCGCGGCGCAGCACCACGTCGTCGACGACGCCCGTGTACGGCCCGTGGACGCCGTCGGTGATCGTCAGCTCCGCGACCGTCGCGCGCAGTCGCAGCGCAGGCACCCGCCCCGGGCCGAGTGCCTCCCGGCGACGCTCCCGTTCCGCCTCCGACAGGTCACGGCACGTGCCGGGGTACGACCCGGGCGGGGAGTGCGGTGCGCGCGGGGCCTCGGCGATCTCGCGGCGCGAGCAGTAGCACTCGTAGACCAGGCCCTGGTCGGACAGCTGGTTCGCCGCCGCGGCGTAGGCGTGCGACCGCTCGGACTCCCACATGATCTCGCCGTCCCAGTCGAGGCCGATCGCCGCCAGGTCCGCCAGCTGACGCTCGGCCACCCCGGGGCGCGCTCGGGCGGCGTCGAGATCGTCGACGCGCATCCGGAACGCCCGGCCCGAATCGCGGGCCAGCACCCACGCCGCCACCGCCGTGCGCAGATTGCCCAGGTGCAGGTCGCCCGACGGGCTGGGCGCGTACCGGCCGGCGCCGGGGGGCAGAGGACTGGCGGGGGCTTCCACGCTGAACAGAGTAGGCCGCGCCACCAGGAAGGGCCGACGCGGCGGGAAGCGCCGGGCGCAGCGGAGATTTCCCGCGCCCCGGCGGGAAGCAGCGGGCGCGGCGATGAGTTCCCGCGCCCCGACGGGAGTGCCGGGTGCGCTGCGAGGTGCCAGACTGGACAGCATGAGCGCAGACGCCGACAACGCCCGCCCCGCCGCCGACGACAACACCCGCCTGACCGAGGAGCAGATCGCCGAAGGTCTCGCCGACCTGCCCGGCTGGGCCTTCTCGGAGGGGTCGCTGACCTACACGGCCGTGTGCGAGACCCCGCAGGCCGCGATCAACCTCGTCGCCGCGATCGGGCAGGCCGCCAATTCGCAGGACCACCACCCCGACTTGCTGTGGAGCTACGACGAGGTCACCCTTGATCTCCGCAGCCACGACGTCGACGGGGTGACCCAGCGCGACCTCCGACTGGCTCGGTCGGTCTCCGCGCTGTCCGGGGAGTTCGACGCCACCCCGCTGGGCCTGGGGGAGTAGGGGGCGCGGCGGGATCCGGGGGCGCGGCGGGCGGCAGGCAGTGGGCGGCAGTCGTCGAGAAGAGTGTTTCGTGCACTGCTACTCGACCGATGCGGGTGAAAGACTCTTGTCGACGCGGTGACTGATGGCCGGTTGGCTGTCTACCCGCGAACTCCGCCAACTCGGACTCCTACTCCGCGAACTCCTACCCCGCGAACGCGGCCGCCGCGGTGGCCAGGTCGAGCAGTGGCTGCGGCACGATCCCCAGCAGGATCGTCACCACGACCGCGACGCCGACGACCGCGTACGTGACGGGCCTGCGCGCGAACGCCACCTCGCCGGCGCCTGCAGAGCCGAAACGCTCGTTTCCGGAGTCCACCTCGCCCGCATCGCAGAAGAACATCACCACGATCACGCGGACGTAGAACGAGGCCGCGATCGCGCTCGTGAGCACGCCGATCACCACGAGGCTCACCGCGCCGCCGGCAACGGCTGCGGAGAACACCGCGAACTTGGCGATGAACCCGCTGGTCAGCGGGATGCCCGCGAGTGCGAGCAGCAGCAGTGCGAACGCGCCCGACACCAGTGGCTGACGTCGGCCGAGCCCGGCCCAGGCCTGCAGGTCGGTGATCTCGGCGCCGTCGGGCGCGCGGACCAGCCCGGCCACCGCGAACACGCCGACGGTGCTCACCGCGTACGCCGCGAGGTAGAACAGCACGGCGGAGGTACCGGCCGCCGGAGGGCCGAGCACCCCGGTGAGCAGGAATCCGGCGTGCGCGACGGAGGAGTAGGCCAGCAGGCGTTTGACGTCGTTCTGCGTGACTCCGACGACCGTGCCGACGATCATCGTCAACGCCGCGATCACCCAGAGCACGGGCGCCCAGTCGTCCTCGAGGCGGGGGACGGCGGTGTGGAAGAACCGCAGGATCGCACCGAACGCGGCGAGTTTGGTCCCGGCGGCCATGAACGCCGTGATCGAGGTGGGCGCGCCCTGGTAGACATCGGGGGTCCAGGTGTGGAACGGCACGGCCCCGACCTTGAACAGCAGGCCCACCGACATCATCGCCACGCCGATCAGCGCCAGCGAGCTGCCGCCCTCGGCGGCGACCACTGCTGCGATGCCGCCGAATTCGACGGTTCCGGCGTACCCGTAGATCAGCGCGGCGCCGTAGGCGAAGATCGCCGAGGAGAAGGACCCCAGCAGGAAGTACTTCACCGCGGCCTCCTGGGAGAGGAGCCGCCGCCGGCGAGCCATGCCACACATCACATACAGCGGCAGGGACAGCACCTCTAGCGCGATGAACAGGGTGATGAGGTCGTTGGCCGCGGGGAACAACATGAGCCCGCCCGTGGCGAACAGTGCGAGCGGGAAGACCTCGGTCTGGGAGACGCCCGCGCGCTCGGCCTCGCGTTCGGCGTCGCCGCCCGGGGCCAGGGCGGCCTGCGGGGCGAAGCCCGCGAGCACCGGGCGGCGGGCAGTGGCCGCCGCGCCCACCGAACCCGACGAGGCCCCGGCCGCCGCGCCCACCCGGGAGCGTTCCCCGATGAGCACCCCCGCCCCGATCGCCACGAGGGCCGTCGCCCCCTGCAGGAACAGCGTCGGCCCGTCGACGGCTACGGCGCCGCCAGCCGTCACCAGCCGCGTCCCGGCGAGCAGAACCACCGTCACCAGCGCCGCGACGAGCCCGCCGAGGTACAGCACCAGCTGCGCGGCATAGCGGCGTCGGGCGGGGGCGAACGCCTCGACGAGCACCGAGACGATCGCCGTCCCGAGCACCACGAGCAGCGGCAGGAGCGAGGAGTAGGCGATGTCCGGGGTCATCGGGTGGCACCTTCCACGTGGGCGACGGTCTCGGCGACCGCCGGGTCGATCACGTCGAGCGCCGGCTGCGGGTAGAAGCCCAGCACGATCAGCACCACGACCAGCGGGGCCAGCACCACGCGCTCGCGGGTCGTCAGGTCGGGCGTGGACCGCAACCCCGGCGCGAGGGGCCCGCCCATCACCCGCTGGTAGGTCCACAGGATATAGACGGCCGCCAGGACGAACGTCGCCGTCGCCAGTACGGCGGCGACGGGGTAGACCTCGAACGTGCCGACGAACACCAGGAACTCGCTGATGAACGGGGCCAGCCCGGGCAGTGACAGCGTCGCGAGCCCGGCGATGAGGAACACCCCGGCGAGCACGGGCGCGGCCTGCTGCACCCCGCCGTAGTAGCCGATCTCGCGGATCCGGTGCCGCCGGACGAGGAACCCGGCCACGAGGAACAGCGCGGCCGTGGCGATGCCGTGGTTGACCATGTACAGCGCCGACCCGGCCGCCGACTGCTCGGTCGCGGCGAACACACCCAGCACGATGAACCCGAAGTGGGAGATCGACGCGTAGGCGATGAGCCGCAGGAGGTCGGTCTGGGCGATGGCCATGATGCCGCCGTAGACGATGCTGATCACCGCGAGCGTCACCATCACGGGCGCCGCGGTCGCCGCGGCCTCGGGGAACAGCGGCAGGCTGTAGCGCAGCATCGCGAAGGTGCCGACCTTGTCCACCACGGCCATCATGAGCACCGCGGAGGCGGGCGTCGCGGCGACGGCGGCCCCGGGAAGCCAGGTGTGGAACGGCCACAGCGGGGCCTTGATCGCGAAGGCCAGCGTGAACCCGGCGAACAGCAGGAGCATCGCGCCGGGCGGTATCTGCAGTCGCCCGTCGGCGACGGCGTCGGTGATGAGGCGGTAGTCGAAGGTGCCGCGGCCGTCGGGCCCGAGTCCGGCCCGGTCTGTGTACATGTAGAGCCCGAGCACCGCGGCCAGCATGACGAGCCCGCCGAGCAGGTTGTAGAGGAGGAACCGCACGGCCGCCTGCGCCCGGTCCGCGCCGCTGTCCCCGAACGCGCCTGTTCCGAATCCCCCGATGAGAAAGTACAGCGGGATGAGCATGGCCTCGAACGCGACGTAGAACAGCAACACGTCCAGGCTCGTGAAGGCCACCAGCGCGAGCCCCTGCGTGGCCAGCATCAACGCGGGGTAGGACTGTGCGCGCCGGCCGTCCCAGGTGGCGCCGCTGGAGTCGTCGGTGTCACGCCATCCGGCGAGCAGCAGCAGCGGCATGAGTGCGGCGGTGAGCAGCACCAGCACGAGCGCCACGCCGTCGAGCCCGAGCGTGTACGTCGCCCCGAACGCGGGGATCCACGGCCGCGACTCGACGAACTGGTGGGTGTCGCCGCCCGGCTCGAATCCGACCGCCAGCGCGACGGCCAGCCCCAGGACGACCAGGGACGTGACCAGGGCGAGGGGCCTCGCCGCGCGGCGCGCGCTCGCGGGGAGGACGACGACGACGAGTGCGCCGACCAGGGGCGTGAGCCATAACGCGGTGAGCAGTCCGGGGCCGGTCACAGGACGCCACCACCCAACATCGCGGCGATCACCAGAACCGCGCCGATCAGCATGTACAGCGCGTAGGAGCGGGTGAGTCCGGATTGCAGGAGTCTCGTCCGGGCGGACAGTGCGCCGAGGGTGGTGCCGACGCCCGTCGTCGCCCCGGCCACCACCCGCCGGTTTATCACCTCGATGCCCGCGACCAGGGCCTGGCCGGGTCGCATGAACACCGCCTCGTTGAGGTCGTCGGCATACAGGTCGCGGCGCGCGGCCCGCGTGAGCGCGGAGCCGGCGGGGGCGGTGGTCGGGACCTCACTACGGGTGTAGCGGTGCACGGCGAGGGCGATGCCGACGGCCACCACGACCAGGGAGGCGGCGGTGACCAACCACACCGGTAGGACGTGCTCCGGATGGTGCTCGCCGACGACCGGTGCCAGCCAGTCCTGCAGCCGCCCGCCGAGCGACAGCAGCAGACCCGAGAGCACCGAGCCCACGGCGATCGCGATCATCGGCGCCGTCATGATCGCCGGCGACTCGTGGGGGTGGGCGTCGTCGGCCCAGCGCTGCGGGCCGAAGAACGTCAGGATCATCACGCGGGTCATGTAGAAGGCGGTGAGGCCCGCGCCGAGCAGGGCCACGGCCCCCAGGAGGTAGCCGACCGCCGATCCTGAGCCGAACGCGCCCCCACCCGCAGCAGACCCGCTGCCCACGTCGAACGCCGCGGAGATGATGCCCTCCTTGGAGTAGAACCCGGCGAACGGAGGGACGCCGATGATGGCCAGGTAGCCGAGTCCGAAGGTGACAAAGGTGACCGGCATGACCGCGCGTAGGGCGCCGTAGCGTCGCATGTCGACCTCGTCGTTCATCCCGTGCATCACCGAGCCGGCGCCGAGGAACAGTCCGGCCTTGAAGAAACCGTGGGTGAGCAGGTGCATGATCGCCAGCGCGTATCCGGCGGGCCCGAAGCCGGCGGCCATGACCATGTACCCGACCTGGCTCATGGTGGAGGCGGCGAGGACCTTCTTGATGTCGTCCTTGGCGCAGCCGATGACCGCACCGAACAGCAGCGTCACGGCGCCGACCGCGATCACCGCGGCGCGCGCGGTCGGGGTCGCGTCGTAGATCGGGTTGGACCGGGTGATGAGGTAGACGCCCGCGGTGACCATGGTCGCGGCGTGGATGAGGGCGGACACCGGGGTGGGGCCCTCCATCGCGTCGCCGAGCCAGGACTGCAGCGGCACCTGGGCGGACTTGGCGCACGCGCCCAGCAGCAACAGCAGCCCGAGCGCGGTGACCAGCCCCGAGCTCACCGCCCCGCCGTCGGCCCCCGCCGCCCCGCCGCCGATCGCCGAGAACACGCCCTCGTAGGACAGCGTGCCCAGCTGGGTGACCATGACCATCAGCGCCACACCCAGACCGATGTCGCCGACGCGGTTGACGACGAACGCCTTCTTCGCCGCGGTGGCAGCGGACGGCTTGTGCTGCCAGAACCCGATGAGCAGGTAGGAGACCAGGCCGACACCCTCCCAGCCCAGGTAGAGGCCGAGGAAGTTGTCGGCCAGCACCAGCAGCAGCATCGCCGCGAGAAACAGGTTGAGGTAGGCGAAGAACTTGCGCCGCGCCGGGTCGGCCGCCATGTAGCCGATGGAGTACACGTGGATGAGCAGGCCGACGCCGGTGACGAGCAGGACGAACACCATGGACAGCTCGTCCAGGCGCAGGCCGAAGTCCATCTGGAACTCGCCGACCGAGACCCACTCGAACAGGGTCTGTCCGGAGGCACGGTCGGCGGCGTCACGGCCGGTCATGGCGACGAGCTGCCACACCGCCACGGCGAAGGAGGCCAGCGCGGTCGCGCACCCGAGCAGGTGGCCCCACCCGTCCGCGCGGCGACCGAGCAGCAGCAGGACCGCCGCGCCGAACAGCGGCAGTGCGGGGATGAGCCAGAGCGCGGACCCGGCGACGGCGGGGGCGAGGGCGGCTGCGGTCGTTGTCGTCGTCGTCATCACGGTCGTCGTCATCGTCGTCCCCCCTAGTACCTGAGCAGGTTGGCGTCGTCGACGGACGCCGATCGGCGGGAACGGTAGATGGCCATGATGATCGCGAGGCCGATCACGACCTCGGCGGCGGCCACGACCATGATGAAGAACGCGAAGAGTTGGCCGGTGACGTCGCCGTGCATCCGAGCGAACGCCACCAGGGCGAGGTTGGTGGCGTTGAGCATGAGCTCGATGCACATGAACAGGACGATGGCGTTGCGCCGCAGCAGGAACCCGGCCGCGCCGATGGTGAACAGCACGGCCGAGAGGTACAGGTAGTACTCGGGGTTCACCGTCGGCCCCCTTCGCCGGGTCCGCCGCTGCCGAGTTCGTCGGGACCGTCCGCGCGATCGGCCGCATGGCGCCGCAGCACCTCGCTCACCGAGTCGGGGGCGTCGGACCCGTCGGGCAGTCGGGCGGGCATGTCGGCGGAGTTGCGGCGCGCGTACACGCCGGAGCTGGGCAGCGGGGTCACGCGGGCGGAGTCGTCGGCCTGCCAGTCGAGGAAACGCTGCTGCGACATCTCCCGCTGGGTGAGGCGCCCGGTGAAGCGCTCGCGGTGCGCCAGGACCATCGCGCCGAGGGTGGCGATGATGAGCAGCACCCCGGTGAGCTCGAACGCCCACACGTGCCGGGAGAACAGCAGCTCCGCCAGCGCGGGGACGTCCGAGTATCCGGGGGCGAACCCGGCGAACGGCGGCAGTTGCGCCCGCGCCAGCCCGGTGGCCAGCAGGATGCCGAACCCCAGGCCGGCGACGATGGCCGCCACCCGGTGCCCCCGGATCCGCTCGACCAGCGAGTCCGAGGACTCCACCCCGATCAGCATCACCACGAACAGGAACAGCATCATCACGGCGCCGGTGTAGACGACGATCTGGCCCACGCCCAGGAACACCGCCCCCTGCGCGATGTACAGCACCGCGAGCGAGACCATGGTCGCCGCCAGACACAGCGCCGAGTAGACCGCCTTGGTCGCCGAGACCACCCCGAGCGCCCCGGCCACGGCGATGATGGCCAGCACCCAGAACAGGACGGACTCCCCGGTGGTCACGAGGCCCCCTTCCCGCGGCGCGCGCGCGAGCCGGCAGCGGTCGCCCCGCGCGCCTCGGCGTCACCGGGCTCGTACGGCTCACCCTGTTCGGGTGCGGAGCCGGTGATCTCTCCGCGGTAGTAGTCGAAGTGGTCGGCGCCCGGGTACATGTCGTGCGGGGCGGGGACCATCCCGGCGAGCATCGGTCCGAGCAGGTCGTGCTTCTCGTAGATGAGGTCGGCGCGGTTGTCGTCGACCATCTCGTAGTCGTTCGTCATGGTCAGCGCCCGGGTGGGGCACGCCTCCACGCACAGGCCGCAGCCGATGCAGCGCAGGTAGTTGATCTGGTAGATCCGCCCGTAGCGTTCGCCGGGGGAGAAGCGTTCCTCGGCGGTGTTGTCGGCGCCCTCGACGTAGATCGCGTCCGCCGGGCACGCCCATGCGCACAGCTCGCAGCCGATGCACTTCTCCAGCCCGTCGGCGTAGCGGTTGAGTTGGTGTCGCCCGTGGTAGCGGGGCGCGGTGGGGACCTTCTCCTCCGGGTACTGCTCGGTGTGCGCCTTGCGGAACATCGTGGAGAACGTCACCCCGAACCCGGCGAGCGGTTCGAGGAACCTGGGAACCCGGGACCGTGACTGCCTAGGCATGGCGGGACTCCTGACTGGGGGGCGTGTCTGCAGATGTGGTTCGGCCCAGCGCGACGCGCTGGTGGGGGAGCGGAGGGACGGGAAACCCTCCGGCCGTGGGGTCGAAGCGCGCGCCCCGCGTGACGGACGCGGGTGGGGAGTCGCCGCGGGTGGGCGTGGCCCGGCCGCCGCGCCGGTAGCGGGACCGATGGACGACGACGATGACCGCCACCGCCACCAGGCCCGCGACCACCATGGCGGGCGTGAGGAGCTCGGACCCGGGGCCCACGATCACCCGGATGGTCGCCACCGCCATGACCCAGGCCAGCGAGACGGGGATGAGCACCTTCCAGCCGAAGGCCATGAACTGGTCGTAGCGCAGTCGCGGGAGGGTGGCCCGCAGCCACATGAACAGGAACATGAACGCCCACACCTTGGCCACGAACCACAGCAGCGCCCACCAGCCGGAGTCCGCGCCGTCGATCAGCGAGAACGGCAGGGGGGCCTGCCAGCCGCCGAGGAACAGGGTGGCCGCCAGCGCGGAGACGGTGGTCATGTTGACGTACTCGGCCAGCATGAACATCGCGAAACGCAGCGAGGAGTACTCGGTGTGGAACCCGCCCACCAGCTCTCCCTCGGCCTCGGGCAGATCGAAGGGGGCGCGGTTGGTCTCGCCGACCATCGAGATGACGTAGATGACGAACGAGGGCAGCAGCAGGAACACGAACCACACCTGCGACTGGGCGGCGACGATCCCCGACGTCGACATGGTGCCGGCGAAGAGGAACACCCCGACGAACGACAGCGCCATCGCGATCTCGTAGCTGATCACCTGAGCGGTGGAGCGCAGGCCGCCGAGCAGTGGGTAGGTCGAGCCGGAGGACCAGCCCGCCAGCACGATCCCGTACACGCCGATCGAGGTGACGGCGAGGACGTAGAGCACTCCCACGTGCAGGTCCGTGAGCTGCAGCGGCGTGGAGTGGCCGAAGACGGAGACCACGGGCCCGAAGGGGATCACCGCGAACGCCATGAACGCCGGGATCACCGCGATGACCGGTGCCAGCAGGAAGATCGGCTTGTCGACCCCGGCCGGGATGAATCCCTCCTTGAGGGCGATCTTCACGCCGTCGGCCAAGCTCTGCAGGATCCCACCGGGGCCGACGCGGTTGGGGCCGATGCGCATCTGCATCCACGCAAGGATCTTGCGCTCCAGGTAGATGGCCGCGAGCACGGTCACCACGAGGAACACGAAGACCGCGAGGACCTTGGCCAACACCAGCCACCACGGGTCCGTACCGAAGGCCGTGAGGTCGGCGCCGGTGGTCGACGAGGCCCCGGCGACGAGGACGGCGGGTCCGTTCACCGCGACTCCGCTCACCGCGACCCCGGTCATGACGCCACCTCCCCGGCCGCGATGGACACCACGTCGCCCGCGCCGGCGGCGAGAGTCGCGTTCACGGCGGACCCTGGCGAGTTCTGCGGCACCCAGACCACGCGGTCGGGCATCTCGGTGACGGCCAGCGGCAGGGTGATCGCCCCGCGGTCGGTGGAGACGGTCACCGGGTCGTCGTCGGCGGCTCCGAGTTCGCGGGCGGTCGTCGGCGACAGGCGGGCGACGGGGCGGCGGGCGGTGCCGGCGAGGTGCGGTTCCCCGTCCTGCATGCGACCGTCGTCGAGCAGCATCCGCCACGTGGCCAGGACCGCCTGCCCGGCGCCGGGCTCCGGACCCGCAGCCGCCCGCGCAGATGTCCCCGCTGAGGCCCTCCCATCCGCAGCCGCTCCTGACGATGGCGTCTCGCCAGCGCTCCGGTCGGTGCGAGACGCCCTGCCGGGGTGCGGCTGCGGATCCGCGTGGGCGGATGCGGGGCGGAGTGCGTGGCCGACGGCCTGCATCTCGCGGCGCACCGATTCCACGTCCGCCAAGCCGAACCAGGCACCGGTCTCCTCCGCCAGGGCATTGAGGACCCTGTGGTCCGGCAGAGCGTCGGTGCCGGTCAGGGCGGCAGCGAAGGGGCGGGTCCGGCCCTCCCAGTTCACAAACATGCCCGCCTTCTCGGCGACTGCTGCGACCGGCAGGACGACGTCGACGCGGTCGGTGATCTCACTGCGGCGCAGTTCGAGACTCACGACGAAGCCGGCGGCGTCGATCGCGGCCAGCGCGGCGCGCGGGTCGGGCAGGTCGGCGGCCTCGACGCCGCCGATGAGCAGGGCCCCGAGCTCGCCGGAGCCGGCCGCGGCCAGCTGCTCGGCGGTGCTCCGGCCGGGCGTCGCGGGCAGATCGTCGCAGCGCCACAGCTCGGCGAGGGTCCTCCGGGCGTCGTCATCTGAGACGGGAGCGCCGCCGGGCAGCAGTCCCGGCAGGCACCCGGTCTCGAGCGCCCCGCGCTCACCCGCGCGCCGGGGAATCCACGCCAGCCGTGCGCCGGTGGCATCCGCGAGCGCAGAGGCGGCGGCCAGCCCGCCGGGCACCGCGCCGAGCCGCTCGCCGACGAGGATGACCGCGCCGGGCTCGCGCAGCAGAGTGGGCAGAGCGCCGCGGGTGGGGTCGGTCGCGGGGTCGTACCCGGCGGCGTCGGAGGTCGGTTCGCCGGCGGGAGCCGCGCCGCCGGAGTCCGTGCCGCCGGGGTCCGTGCCGCCGGGGTCGGAGGGGACGACGGCGAGGGCGCTGAGCACCTCGGGCTCCGCCCCGGGGACGGTCGGCAGCAGAGCGCCGCGGGTCTTGCGGATGGCAGGGGTGGCGAAGGGCGCGATCGAGAAGACCTTCAGCCCGTGGTCGCGCGCGGCCCGCCGCAGGCGGAGGAACACGATCGGCGACTCCTCCTCCGGGTCGAAGCCCACGAGAAGCACGGCGGGTGCGGTCTCGAGGTCGGCGTAGGTCACGGCCCCGCCGTCCTGGCCCGGCCCGCCGTCCTGGCCCGGCCCGCCGTCCTGGCCCGGCCCGCTGTCCTGACCCGGACCGCCGCCGGATCCCTGCTCCGACCCGCCGCCCGGGCCGCGCCTGGCGACCCGGTCGGCCAGGAAGTCCGCTTCCTCGGCCGAATGGGGGCGGGCGCGGAAGTCGACGTCGTTCGTACCGAGCACCGTGCGGGCGAACTTGGCGTAGGCGTAGGCGTCCTCGGCGGTGAGCCGCCCCCCGGTGAGGACCCCGGCCCGTCCGCGGGCGGCGGCCAACCCCTGGGCAGCGGTCGCCAGGGCGGTGGACCACGGGACCGGGACCAGCCCGCCGCCCTCGCCGCGGACCATGGGGGTGGTGATGCGGTCGCGCTGGGTGGCGTAGGTGAACGCCCACCGGCCCTTGTCGCAGTTCCACTCCTCGTTGACCTCGGGGTCGTCGCCGGCGAGGCGGCGCAGGACCTTCCCGCGACGGTGGTCGGTGCGCTGCCCGCAACCGCTGGCGCAGTGCTCGCAGACCGCCGGGCTGGAGACCAGGTCGAAGGGGCGGGCGCGGAAGCGGTACTGCGCGCCGGTCAGGGCGCCCACCGGGCAGATCTGGACAGTGTTCCCCGAGAAGTAGGACTCGAACGGCTCGTCGCCGTACACCCCGACCTGCTGCCGGGCGCCGCGCTCGAAGAGGTCGATGAACGGGTCCCCGGCGATCTGCTCGGAGAAGCGGGTGCACCGGGCGCACATGACGCAGCGTTCGCGGTCGAGCAGCACCTGCGACGAGATGGCGATCGGCTTGGGGAACGTGCGCTTGACCTCGGTGAACCTCGACCGCCCGTGGCCGCTGGACAGGGCCTGGTTCTGCAGCGGGCACTCGCCGCCCTTGTCGCAGACCGGGCAGTCGAGCGGGTGGTTGATGAGCAACAGTTCCATCACCCCGCGCTGGGCCTTGTCGGCCATCTCGGAGGTGAATTGCGTGCGCACCTGCATGTCCTGGGTGACCGGGGTGGTGCACGAGGTGACGGGCTTGGGCGCGCCCTCGACCTCGACGATGCACTGGCGGCACGCCCCGGCCGGCTCGAGCAGCGGGTGATCGCAGAAGCGGGGGATCTGCACGCCCAACCGCTCGGCGGCGCGGATGATGAGCGTGCCGGGCGGCACAGAGACCGCGCGGCCGTCGACGGTGAGCGTGACGAGATCGTCCGTGCGCTCTGACTTGGCGCGCTCTGACTTGGCGCGGCCATGGTCCGGCTCCTGGTCGGGACCGCGGGCGTCGCGGGGGACACCTGACCGGGCGGAGGTCATCGGGCCACCTCCTCGGGTCGTGTGGGATCCGGTCGTGTGGGATCCGGTCGAGTGGCCGGCCGTACGGGCGGTCGCCGGGAGCCCGCACCCGCACGGTCGGTCCGGTCGAAGAGGGTGGAGCGGCTGTGGTCGAACGGGCAGCCACCCGGGATGTGCGCGAGGTACTCGTCGCGGAAGAGCGCGATCGACGAGATGATCGGGGTCGCGGCGGCGTCGCCGAGGGCGCAGAACGACTTGCCGGCGACGTTGTCGGAGATGTCTAGCAGTCGGTCCAGATCGTCGGCGGTGGCGGTGCCGTCCTCGAGTCGGTGCATGATCTGCTCGAGCCAGTACGTGCCCTCGCGGCAGGGGGTGCACTTGCCGCACGACTCGTGGGCGTAGAACTCCGTCCACCGCAGCACCGCCCGCACGACGCAGGTGGTGTCATCGAAGATCTGCAGTGCCTTGGTGCCGAGCATGGTGCCCTCGGCGGCGCACCCCTCGTAGTCGAGTGGCATGTCGAGCTGGGCGTCGGTGAGCAGCGGGGTCGAGGAGCCGCCCGGGGTCCAGAACTTCAGGGTGTGGCCCTGGCGGATCCCGCCGGCCAGGTCGAGTAGCTCGCGCAGCGTGATGCCCAGCGGTGCCTCGTACTGGCCGGGCCGGGTGACGTGCCCCGACAGTGAGTACAGGGTGAAGCCGGGGGACTTCTCCGAGCCCATCGAGCGGAACCACTCGGGCCCGTGCTGGAGGATCGACGGCACGCTGGCGATGGACTCGACGTTGTTCACCACCGTCGGACAGGCGTAGAGGCCCGCGACGGCGGGGAACGGCGGCCGCAGTCTGGGTTGGCCGCGGCGTCCCTCGAGCGAGTCGAGCAGGGCGGTCTCCTCTCCGCAGATGTAGGCGCCCGCCCCGGCGTGGACGATCAGATCGAGGTCGACGCCGCTTCCGAGGATGTCGCGGCCGAGGTACCCGGCCTCGTATGCCTCGGCGACCGCTACCTGCAGGCGGCGCAGGACGGGCACCACCTCACCGCGCAGGTAGATGAACGCGTGCGAGGCGCGGATGGCGTACGCGGCGATGATGATGCCCTCGATGAGCACGTGCGGGGTGGCCAGCATGAGCGGCATGTCCTTGCAGGTGCCGGGCTCGGACTCGTCGGCGTTGACCACCAGGTAGTGGGGTTTGGCGGCCGCGGAGGCCTGCGTGCCCGGGCCGGAGTCGGAGCCGTCGGCCGACTCGCCGGTCTCCTGCGGGATGAAGCCCCACTTGCGGCCGGTGGGGAACCCGGCGCCGCCACGGCCGCGCAGGCCGGCGTCGAGGACGGTGGAGATGACCTCGTCCGGTCCGGTGGCCAGGGCGTTGCGCAGGCCCGTGTAGCCGTCGTGGTCCAGGTAGGTCTCGAGCGTCCAGCTGTTGGGGGCGTCCCAGTAGCGGCTGAGGTACGGTGCGAGCGGCATGTCAGGCCTCCTCGTCCGGTGTGGTGGACGTCGATTCGGTGGCCGGCTCGGTGGAGGGCAGCTCAGTGGACTCGTCCGGCCCCGCGGGGGCGCGCATGTCGTGCTCGCGGGCGATCCGCAGGCCCACCAGAGTCGCGTCGCCGGGGGCGCCGTTGTTCGCGCCGGGGCGGGTGTCGGGGAAGCCGGCGAGGAGGCGGGAGGTCTCGCGGAACGTGCACAACGGAGCGCCCCGGGTCGGGGTCACCGTCCGGCCAGCCTGCAGGTCGTCCACGACCTGCCGGGCGGAGGCGGGGGTCTGGTCGTCGAAGAACTCCCAGTTGACCATCATCACCGGGGCGTAGTCGCAGGCCGCGTTGCACTCGATGCGCTCGAGTGTCACCCGGCCGTCGTCGGTGGTGCCGGGCCCGTCGAGCCCCAGGTGGTCACGCAGGTCGGCGTAGATCTCGTCGCCGCCCATCACCGCGCACAGGGTGTTGGTGCACACCCCGACCAGGAAGTCGCCCGTGGGCGTGCGCCGGTACATCGAGTAGAACGTGGCGACGGCCATGACCTCGGCGGAGGTGAGTCCGACGGCGAGGGCACAGAACTCGATGCCGGCGGGCGTGAGGTGCCCGTCCTCGGCCTGGACGAGGTGGAGGAGTGGCAGCAACGCCGACCGGGCCTGCGGATAGCGGGCGATGATCACCTCGGCGTCGGCCCGCAGTCTCGCCAGGACGTCGTCGGGGTAGCGCCGGCGGGCGTCGGGCCGGACGATCGCCCCCGGCTCGTCGGGCTGCTGCCCGAACTGCAGGAAAACCGGTTCGCGACTCGTCGACTCCGTGCTGCTCATCGGTCCACCCCTCCCATCACGGGGTCGATGCTGGCGACCGCGGCGATGACGTCGGAAAGCATCCCGCCCTCGCACATCGCTGCCACGGCCTGCAGGTTGGTGAACGAGGGGTCGCGGTAGTGCACCCGGTACGGGCGGGTCCCGCCGTCGGAGACCATGTGCACCCCCAGCTCGCCGCGGGGGGACTCCACCGGCACGTACACCTGACCCGGCGGGACCGGAAAGCCCTCGGTGACCAGCTTGAAGTGGTGGATCAGCGCCTCCATGGAGCTGTCCATGATCTTGCGGATGTGCTCGGAGGAGTTGCCGAGCCCGTCTGGTCCCACCTTGAGCTGGGCGGGCCAGGCGATCTTGGGGTCGTCGACCATCACGGGTCCCGGTTCGAGCCGGTCCAGGCACTGCTCGACGATCTTCAGTGACTCCTTCATCTCCTCGACACGGATGACGAACCGGTCGTAGCAGTCGCTCGCCGAGCCGGTGATGACGTCGAACTCGTAGTCCTCGTATCCGCAGTACGGGTCGGACCGGCGCACGTCGTGGGGCAGTCCTGTGGCCCGCAGGACCGGGCCGGTCACGCCGAGGGCCATGCACCCGGTGAGATCGAGGTAGCCGACGTCCTGCAGCCGCATCTTCCAGATGGGGTTCTCGCGCAGCAGGAGTTCCATCTCGCGGATCCGCCCGGGCATCACCTCGAGCAGTTCGCGCACCTTGGGCACCGCGTCGTCGGGCAGGTCCTGGACCACGCCGCCGGGCCGGACGTAGGCGTGGTTCATCCGCAGGCCAGAGATGACCTCGAAGATGTCCAACACCAGCTCGCGCTCGCGGAACCCGAAGAGCATCGGGGTGCTCGCCCCCAATTCCAGGGCACCGGTCGCCAGGGCCACCATGTGCGAGGAGATGCGGTTGAGCTCCATGAGCATCACCCGGATGACCGACGCCCTCGGCGGGATCCGGTCGGAGATCCCGAGTAGCTTCTCCACGCCCAGGCAGAAGGCGACCTCGTTGGAGAACGGCGCCAGGTAGTCCATGCGGGTGACGAAGGTGACGCCCTGGGTCCAGTAGCGGTATTCCAGGTTCTTCTCGATGCCGGTGTGCAGGTAACCGATCCCGCACTGGGCCTTGGTGACGGTCTCGCCCTCGATCTCCAGGATCAGCCGCAGCACCCCGTGCGTGGACGGGTGCTGCGGGCCCATGTTCACCACGATGCGGTCGTCGTCGGCGTTGCGCGCCGCCTCACTGATCGCGTCCCAGTCCTGCCCGGAGGCGGTGAGGATCGTGTCGGAGTCCGCGGCGCGGTCGGCACGGGCCGAGCGCCTCGCGCGGGTGCGATCGGCGGTCATGAGTACGCCCTCCGCTGATCCGGCGGCGGGATGGTCGCGCCCTTGTACTGGACCGGGATCCCGCCCAGCGGGTAGTCCTTGCGCTGCGGATGGCCCTCCCAGTCGTCCGGCATCTCGATCCGCGTCAGCGACGGATGGCCGTCGAAGATGACGCCGAAGAAGTCGTACGTCTCCCGCTCGTGCCAGTCCGTCGTGGGATACACGCGGGTCAGCGTGGGGATGTGCGGATCCGCGTCCGGGGCCGACGTCTCGAGCATGACGCGACGGTTGTGGGTGATGGACTGCAGCGGATACACCACGTGCAGCTCCCGGTCCGTGGCGTCGGGGTAGTGCACCCCGCTGGCGCCCAACGACATCTCGAAGCGCAGGTCCGGGGCGTCCCTGAGGGTCAGGGCCACCGCCGGTAGGTGCTGCCGCTCCACGTGCAGGGTGAGCTGCCCGCAATGGACCACGACCCTCTCGACGGCCTCCTGAAAACTCGGCCCACCCCGCTGGTGCAGGGCCGCGGTGAGCGCGCGGATGACCTCGTCGTCGTCGTCCTCATAGGGCGGTGGGGTACCGCCGGGCATCTCCTTGGGGCGCACGAGGCCCCCGAACCCGGTGGTGTCCCCGGAGCCGCGGACGCCGAACATGCCGTGGCGCACGCCGACGGTGTCCGGGCCAGGGCTGTCCGTGCGGTCGGGTGCGTTCGGTGCGTCGGGGGCCCGGTCGCGGTCCGCGGCGCCGGAGTCCGGGCGACTATCGGTCATCGGAACATCCCCTCGACGGGGATGAGCGGACGCTGGTCGAGCGCGGCCTGCTCCGCGGCACGGATCGCCTCGGCCCGGTTCGCGCCCAGCGGCATGTTCTGGATCTTGTCGTGCAGCGTGATGATCGCGTGCATGAGCATCTCCGGCCGCGGCGGACATCCGGGCAGGTAGATGTCGACGGGCACGATGTGGTCGACGCCCTGCACGATCGCGTAGTTGTTGAACATCCCGCCCGACGACGCGCACACGCCCATCGACAGGACCCACTTGGGCTCGGCCATCTGGTCGTACACCTGCCGCAGGACCGGCGCCATCTTCTGCGAGACCCGCCCCGCGACGATCATGAGATCGGCCTGTCGGGGGGACGCGCGGAAGACCTCCGTGCCGAATCGGGCCAGGTCGTAGCGGCCGCCGCTCGTGGACATCATCTCGATCGCGCAGCACGCCAGACCGAACGTCGCCGGCCACAGCGAGCCCTTGCGCATGTAGCCCGCCAGCTGCTCGACCGTGGTCAGCAGGAAGCCGGCCGGCACCTTCTCCTCGAGTCCCATCTCGGCGCTCCTCTCCGACTCTCCGGGTCAGTCCCAGCTCAGTCCGCCGCGGCGCCACTCGTAGGCGTAGGCGACGGAGACGTTGAACACGAACAGGGCCATCGCGGCCAGCCCGAACACGCCGAGTTGGTCGAAGTGGACGGCCCACGGATAGAGGAAGAGGATCTCGATGCCGAAGATGATGAACAGCATCGCGGTGAGGTAGTACTTCACCGGGAAGCGGCCGCCGCCCGCCGGCTGCGGCGTGGGCTGGATGCCGCACTCGTAGGCCTCGAGCTTGGCGCGGTTGAACCGACTGGGCCCCGCGAAGGAGGACACGCCCGAGGAGAAGACGGCGAAGGCGACGGCCAGGGCCCCGAGTACCAGGATGGGCACGTATTCGTTCACGTCGGCGTCACTCCTCGCGCTTGTGATGAGAAGCCGCCTGTGGGCGGGCCTCTACTGCAACCGCAGGGGGTTCGAGCGACCGGCGCTGATGGGGTCCGGTCGTCCGTCTCCCCGGCGGGCCGTTCACTGTGCGGCCCACTACTGTGACTCTACTCACACTGTGTTGGCGAAAGTCGGGGGTTCGGACAGACGGCGTGTCGGCCGGGTTCTCCGGGCGCGGGGGACAGTGCGCGCGGCCGCGAGGCCGGTGTCAGGCGGGGGCGAGGAGCCCGTTGACCGCGTCGCGCAGGCGCAGCGGGTCGATCGGGTGGGGGACCGACGCGTCCGCGCGGGACCAGTCGGCGAGCCAGCGGTCGTCCGCCCGGCCGATGAGAACGAGCACCGGCGGGCAGCGGTCGAGCTCGTCCCGCAGCTGCTTGGCCAGGCCGAGTCCGCCGGTGGGCGTCGCCTCGCCGTCGAGGATCGCCAGGTCGACCCCGCCGGCGTCGAGGTGCTCGAGGGCGACCGGGGCCGTGGCGACCTCGAGGTACGTCAGCCGGGGCAGGTCCGGGTGCGGGCGGGTGCCGAGGGCGGACATCACGCGGCTGCGGGTGGCTGCGTCGTGGCTGTAGACGAGCACCCGCAGGGCGACGTCGTCGTCAACGGTCCGGCCGCCCGTGGTCTCGGTCACGATCGCGAGCCTACCGAGCGTGGGTGGTCGCGGGTGGCGGGTTGCGCTGCGGAGTCGGCTTGCGCTGCCGGAATGGACCCTAGAGGGCGCGCACCTGGGCGTTCGGTGTGCAAAGGGGGCGCGCAAGCCGGAGAGGGGCGGGGCGGCAGGGTCAACCGGGGCCGAAATGAGCGACGCGGCCCGGGCTCGAGAGCTCCGGGCCGCGTCTGCGGCGGAGGATAGGGGATTTGAACCCCTGAGGGGCTATAAACCCCAACCCGCGTTCCAGGCGAGCGCCATAGGCCACTAGGCGAATCCTCCGTGGAGGAGAATACCCAGGACGCGCAAGCAGAGGCAAACCGCGGGGCCGAGCGGCCTCGGATCGCGGCCCGGGAGGCGGGTGGGGTGCGGCGCGGGAGGCGGGGCGGTTAGACTCGTCCGTGGACCCCGCGCGGCGTCCATCCTGTGAACTCCCCCAGGGCCGGAAGGCAGCAAGGGTCAGCGGGCTCTGGCGGGTGCGCGGGGTCCCCTTATGTCTTGGGACATGTCTTAGGGCACCAACACCGAAGTTGTCGATCCCGCCGGAGGCCACAGTGGCACTGTCCGATCTCCCCGCCGACGAACTCGCCCGACTCGAGTCGCAACTGGCCGCCGAGTACGACGCGCTGGCCGACAAGGGCCTGGCCCTCGACCTCACCCGCGGAAAGCCCTCGCCCGAACAGCTGGACCTGTCCGAGCGGCTGCTGTCGCTGCCGGGGGAGGGTGACCACACGGCGGGTAAGACGGACGTCCGCAACTACGGCGGCGGCGCGGGCCTGCCGGAACTGCGGTCGATCATCGCCGAGTTGCTCGGGGTCGAGACCGACCGCGTGATCGCCCAGGACAACGCGAGCCTGTCGATCATGTACGACCTGCTGACGTTCTCCATGCTCTTCGGCACGCCCGACTCCCAGCGTGCGTGGAAGGACGAGCCGGTCCTGCGCTGGCTGTGCCCCGTGCCCGGTTACGACCGCCACTTCAACATCACCGAGGCGCTGGGGATCGAGATGATCCCGGTGCCGCTGGGGCCGACCGGTCCGGATATGGACGAGGTCGAGCGTCTCGTGTCGAACGACCCGTCCATCAAGGGCATGTGGTGCGTCCCGATCTTCGCCAACCCGACCGGCGCGGTGTACGACGACCACACCGTGTCCCGGCTCGCGCGCATGGCGACCGCCGCCCCGGACTTCCGGATCGTCTGGGACAACGCCTACGTCGTCCACACGCTCACCGAGGATTTCCCCAAGGTCCCGGACGTGGACACGCTGGCCGCCGAGGCGGGTCACCCCAACCGCTTCTGGCAAGTGTGCTCGACTTCCAAGATCACCTTCGCCGGCGCGGGTGTGTCGTTCTTCTCCGCCTCGCGGGCCAATCTCGACTGGTACCTCGGCCACACCTCCGTGCGCTCCATCGGGCCGAACAAGGTCAACCAGCTCGCGCACGCCCGCTTTTTCGGCGATGCCGACGGGGTGCGCGACCACATGCTCCGCCACCGCGAGGTCATCGCGCCGAAGTTCGAGGCCGCCGCCGCGGCCCTGGCCCACCGGCTCGGCGAGTACGACGTGGCCGGCTGGACCTGTCCCGAGGGCGGGTACTTCATCGACCTCGAGGTGGTCGACGGCACCGCCACCGAGACCGTCCGCCTGGCCAAGGAGGCCGGGGTGGCCCTCACGCCGGCCGGGTCCGCGTACCCCTACGGCAAGGATCCCGACGACCGTCACATCCGTCTGGCGCCCACGCTCCCGCCGCTGGCCGAGGTCGAGACCGCCATGGATGTCGTGGGCCTGTGCGCTCTTCTCGCGGCCTGCCGGGGGGCGCTCGCCGACTGAGCGATCGCTCGGCTCGGGCGGCGTGTAACAACTGCGTCATCTGCGTTAACGGCGGCCATTAACGGGCCGCGCTCCCGATCTCGCCTCTTCGTCCCCGGGAATCGTCAGGTGACCAGCACGTCTGCCCGTCCGTGATCTCCGCCACATTCCCAAAGTGTGAATGTGTAAGTCCGTAGCTTAGGTAACCCTTCCACCTGCATGAATGTAAATCGCCGGGCCTGTTGAGCAAGTGTCAATGCAAGTGCGGTCTTGTCCGGGCCGGGCCCGTCTGGTTGTATCGGAGTTGTCCGAGCTAGAGGGATGCGGACACCGGAGACAGCTGAGGGGCTGTGAGGGGCCGGTGTCCGATATCGGTTCGGGAACCGTGCTGCGGGGGTCTGAGGGGGCCCGATCCGCGCGCGAGGGACGTCGGGAGGGGCTGCGTATGACGCGGCCCCTCCGGTCATTTCGGTCCATCCCGGATCACGCGTGATCGTCGTCGGAAGCGGAAGTCCTCGTCGTCGTACCCCCTGGGTACCCTCTAGGCGTGGCTCTCTATCGGAAGTACCGCCCCGCCTCCTTCGCCGAGGTCGTGGGCCAGGAGCACGTCACCGAACCGCTCTCGGTGGCGTTGTCCTCCGGTCGTATCAACCACGCCTACCTCTTCTCCGGCCCGCGCGGCTGCGGCAAGACCTCGTCCGCCCGCATCCTCGCCCGCTCGCTCAACTGCGTGCAGGGGCCCACCGCCGACCCGTGCGGCGAATGCGATTCGTGCGTGGCGCTGGCGCCCGGTGGCCACGGGACCCTCGACGTCACCGAGCTCGACGCGGCCAGCCACGGCGGCGTCGATGACACGCGTGACCTGCGCGAGCGGGCGTTCTTCGCGCCGGCGTCCTCGCGGTACCGGGTGCTCATCATCGACGAGGCCCACATGGTCACCAACGCGGGCTTCAACGCGCTGCTGAAGATCGTGGAGGAGCCGCCGGAGCACCTCATCTTCATCTTCGCCACCACCGAGCCGGAGAAGGTGTTGCCCACCATCCGCTCGCGCACACACCACTACCCCTTCCGGCTGCTCACGCCCACGTCGATGCGCGGGCTGCTCGAGCGGATCTGCGAGCAGGAGGGTGTGCAGGTCGAGCCGACCGTGTTCCCGCTGGTCATCCGGTCCGGTGGGGGATCGCCGCGCGACACGCTCAGCGTCCTGGACCAGCTGATGGCCGGCGCCGGTGACGAGGGCATCACCTACCCGCGCGCGGTGAGCCTGCTGGGGGCGACCGAGGTCGCGCTCATCGACGACACGGTGGATTCGCTGGCCGCCAGCGACGGGGCCACGCTGTTCCGGACCGTCGACAAGGTGGTCGAGGCCGGGCACGACCCGCGTCGGTTCGCCGCCGATCTGCTGCAGCGGCTGCGCGACCTCATCATGGTGCAATCCGTGCCGCAGGCGATCGAGCGTGGGCTCGTCGACGCGCCGGTCGAGCAGGCCGAGACCATGCGGCGTCAGGCCGAGAACATCGGGCCCGCCACCCTCGCACGCTGCGCCGACATGGTGCACGAGGGGATGGGGTCGATGCGCGGGGCCACCTCGCCCCGGCTGTTGTTGGAGATCCTCTGCGCCAAGCTGCTCCTGCCCTCGGCGGACGACTCCATGATCGCGCTGCTGCAGCGTGTCGAGTCGCTCGAGTCGGGCGCCGTGCGGCCGGCCGCCGCGGCGGGTGCCGTCGGTGGCGGTGGATCCGCGCCGGGAGGGGCGCCTCGGGGCGACGACGACGAGTCCCGCCCCGACTCCGCCGGCGGGCCGGGGCCGCAGGCTGCCGGCCAGGCCGAGGGGCGGCCCAAGTTCGTGCGCCGGTCGCAGCAGCAGGCCGCGCCCGCTGCCGAGCAGCCGACGCCGCAGACTCCCGCGCCGGCGGGCCAGGGTGCGACCCCGGCTGCGGCCCCGGCTCCGGCGGCAGCTGCGCCTTCAACTCCGCCTCCGCCTCCGACTCCGACGCCGGCACCGACTTCGGCACCGACTCCGCCGCCGGCATCGACTCCGACGCCGCCTCCGACGCCAGCGCCGACACACGCCGCCGCCGAGTCCGCGCCGAGTCGAACCGCTGCGCCGACTGAGCCCTCAGCGCCGGCTGGAACCGAAGCGCCGACTGGGCCCGCAGCGCCGACTGGGACCACAGCGCCGAACCAGCCCGCCGTGGCAGACGACCCCGCCGCCCCGGCCGTGCCCGCCGGGTCCGTCGCGGAGCAGATTGCGACGAACCGGACTCCCGGGTCGGAGTCCTCGCAGCACGCTCAGTCGCGGCAGTCGGCGCAGTCCCCGCAAGCGGCCCAGCCGCCGACCTCCGAGCAGCAGCCCGTGGGTGACGTCCTGCCCGGGCCGGCATCCGAGCCTGCCGCTCGTCCCGACGCCGCGAACGCTGCACCGGCAGCACCCGCCGCAGGTCCCGATGCGGGTACCGAGGCGCCAACTGCCCGAGCGGGCGCTCCGGATCCTGCGCGGGCAACCGCGGCCGGCGCCGACTCGACTCCTGCCGCCGCGTCGGCCCCACCCGCACCCGCACCCGCACCCGCGCCGGCGCAGACCGACGATCCGTGGCGCGAACAGCCCGCGACCGCGACCGAGCCGTCCACACCCGAGCCGTCCGCGCCCGTGCCGCCAGCATCGGTTCCGGAGCAGGCGTCGTCCGGGCCGGACCCGGAGCCGCAGCCCGAGGCGGCGTCCGCGCCCGCGGCTGCCGCGCCCGGGATCGAGGCCGAGGACATCCGCCGGGCCTGGCCCGCCATCCGCGACGCCGTCCGCACCCGCACCCGCACGGTGGAGGTCATGCTCGCCGGCGCGACGGTCGCCGGGGTGGACGGCCGGGTGATCCATCTGGTGCACGACTACGCGCCGCTGGCCAAGCGTCTCTCGCAGCCACACAACGCCACCGCGATCACCGACTCGATCACCGAGGTCGTGGGCGGCGACTGGACCATCCGCTGCACGTCGGGCTCCGCGTCCGCGGCAGCCGGGGACGCCGCGGCAGCCGGGGACGCCGCGGCTCCCGCCGATGCGTCTCCTCCAGCACCCGGACGGGGATCCGCCGCGGGCCCTACTGACGCCCCCGGCGCGCCCCAGCAGGGCGAGCCGCGGGGCTGGGAGCGTCGCCTGCGCGGTGCGGACGCGGGGCAGGGCCAGGGCGGCGGTCGCTCGGGCGGCGGGTACGACGACATCCCGCCGCCGCCCGAGGAGCCGGAGCCGGAACCGGGCGAGCCCAACAGCCCGCCCCCGCAGCCGGTCAGCGAGGAGGAGATGGTGGACGAGGCCCGCAGTGGCCCCCAGAACCTCGACCACCGGACCGGTGAGGACATCGCGTTGGCCCTGCTCAAGGAGCACCTCGGGGCCCGCCCGCTCGAGCGCTGACCCACCCGGACCGCCGCGCGCCGGGGCACGGTGTCCTACCGGACGGTTACGCTGGGAACCGACCGACCGGGGCCGCCCCGGCAGGTTCAGGCCTGAACACCAGCCATGAACTCAGCACTGCCCCGCACACCGCCGAAAGGACCCCGCCATGCAGCCCGGACCCGACATGAACGCCCTGCTCCAGCAGGCACAGCAGATGCAGGCCCAGCTCGCCGAGGCGCAGCAGGAGATCGCCGCGAGCACCGTCGACGGTCAGGCGGGCGGCGGACTCGTCACCGTCTCCATGCGTGGCACCGGTGAGGTCACCGGCGTCACGATCGACCCGAAGGTCGTCGACCCCGAGGACATCGAGACGCTGCAGGACCTCCTCGTCGGCGCGTTCGGCGACGCCCACACCAAGGTGCAGGAGCTCGCCGAGTCCCGTCTCGGCCCGCTGGCCTCCGGTGGCGGCCTCGGCGACATGATGGGCGGACTGGGAATGTGAGCCCGCGGGGCCCGGCACGTTCCGGGCCCCGCCACCGGGTTCCGACCCGTAATCGGACCCGCCACCCGGCGACGCAGCCGTCGTCGGGACAGCAAGAGCACAGGAAAGCGCGATGTACGAGGGACCGGTCCAGAACCTGATCGACGAGTTCGGCAAGCTGCCGGGCATCGGTCCGAAGTCTGCGCAACGCCTGGCCTTCCACCTGCTGCAGGCCGAGCCCGACTCCGTCGAACGCCTCCGCTCCGCGCTGCAGGCCGTGGTCGAGGGCGTCACCTACTGCGAGGTCTGCGGGACCGTCGCGGCGGCCGAGCGTTGCCGTATCTGCTCGGACCCGCGCCGCGACCCCACGCTCATCTGCGTGGTCGAGGAACCCAAGGACATCGAGGCCATCGAGCGCACCCGGGAGTTCCGCGGGCTCTACCACGTGCTCGGCGGGGCGCTCGACCCCATCAACGGCATCGGACCCAACGAGCTGCGCATCGCCGGCCTGATGCGGCGGGTCGGCGGGGAGGCCGAGGGCGAGGAGATCGCCGAGATCATCATCGCGACCGATCCCAACACCACCGGCGAGGCCACCAGCACCTACCTGGCCCGCCTGCTGCGGCCGTTCCCCGACCTCGTGGTGAGCCGCCTGGCGTCCGGGCTGCCGATGGGCGCCGACCTGGAATTCGCCGACGAGCTCACCCTCGGCAGCGCGCTGTCGGGGCGCCGCATCCTCTCGGGCGGGCCCGCCCAGGCCCCGCGATCGGGCGGCGTGCTGCGCCCCGAGCAGATCGACCCCGCGCAGCCCGCCGTACCCGCGCCGAACTCGGCGCCCGCCCAGGACACCCCGCCTGCCCCGGACGCGTGGGCCCCGGCCCCGGCTGACCCCGCACCGAGCCCGGAGATCGGCTACCCGGGCGCGGAGTCAGAGCCCGAACAGCCTCGCGGCGTTTCCGTGCCACACCGCCCGTAGCCAGTCGTCGCCCATCCCGAGCCCGGCCAGGGCCTCGAGCTGGTGCGCGTACGGGTACGGGATGTTCGGGAAGTCCGTCCCCAACAGAACCTTGTGGCCCAGATCGGCCAGGCGACCGCGCTCGTCCTCTGGAAACGGCATGGTCTCCTCGACGAAGTCCGTGAACGCCATCGTGGTGTCGAGGTAAACGTTCTCGAACCGCTCGGCCAGGTCGAGAAACTCCGAGTACTCGCCCATGCCCATGTGGGCGACGACCAGCGGCAGCTCCGGGAACCGCTCGAGCACCGCAGCCACCGGCTCGGGTCCGGTGAACTTGCCCGCCACGGGCCCGGACCCGCAGTGGATGACGGTCGGCACCTGCGCCTCGGACAACACACCCCACACCGGCTCCAACAGCGGGTCACGGGGGTCGTACTCGCCCACCTGGATGTGCGACTTGAACACCCGTGCCCCGGCGTCGACGGCATCCCGGACGTAGTCGCTCGCCGCCGGTTCGGGGTAGAAGGTCGCCGTGTGCAGGCAGTCCGGGTGCCGGGAGGCGAACTCCGCGGCCCACGCGTTGAGCCAGGCGCCCATCTCGGGCTTGTGCGGGTACAGCATGGACGAGAACGCCAGTACCCCGTACGAGCGCAGCCGCTCGACCCGCTCGTCCTCGGCCTCCCGGTACGTGATAGGCCAGGGGCGCCCGATCTTGGGGCCGGCGGCGTCGAAGTAGTTCCACACCTTGTCCATGACCCGCGTCGGCATGAAATGGGTGTGGACGTCGATGATCCCCGGCAGCCCCAGCGGCTCCCACAACGCGCGGACCTGCGCTGCCTCGACGGCGGGATCGGGCGGGGACACGGTCCCGGTGAGGGTGGCGGCGCCGTGGTGTTCACACATGTCACCGAGGGTATGTCAGAGGCGCCGACCCGCCGGTCGTTCGGGCGTCCACGACCATCGCCACCCCCCGACGCTGACGATTCAGCGTCTCAGATGAGCCACCGCCGCCGATGCCCACGAATCGACCTATCGTTTCGCGATCCACCGAGGGGCCTCGCGCGCTGGATCGCAGACGGGTCGGTGGATCGCGAACTGGTCGGTAGATCTTGGACCGGCGCGTCGGGGCCGGCGCGTCGGGGGCCAGCGAGCGGCCCGGCGGATCGGAGGGGCGGCTCAGCGCCGGGCGGCGGCGATCCGTTCGCGGCGCAGCTGCTCGACCGCGGGGACCTCGACCGGCGGCAGCGAGTCCACACCCAGCGCGCGGCACAGCAGGAGGTCGGCCAGCTCGGGATTGCGGGCCAGCGCCGGCCCGTGCATGTAGGTGGCGATGATCGACCCCTGCACCACGCCCTCGACCAGCCCGCCGGCGGGGACCTGCTGGCCGGCCGGGACGCCGTTGCCGACCCCGGAGGTCACGCGGCCCAGCGGGGCGGCGTCCGGGCCCAGGACGGTGGCGCCCATGTGGTTCTCGAAGCCCGTCAGCGGCTGCGTCAGGCCCGCGACCTGCGGCGTCACCACCAACTCGCCGATCGAGCGGGAGGCCTGCGGCGTCGTGGTGACGTCCAGCAGGCCGAGGCCGGGCGCACGGGATCCGTCGGAGACCACGAACCACTCGCCGAACACCTGCATCCCGGCACAGATCGCCAGGACCGGCGCGCCGCGCTCCACCGCCCGCTGCAGCCCCGGCGACGCGGACAGGTGCCGGGACGCGAGCTTCTGCGCCGCGTCCTCGCCGCCGCCCACGGTGTAGAGGTCGCACGAGTCGGGGACCTCGTCCTCCAGGGTGATGCGCACGATCTCGGCGTCGTATCCGCGCCACCTCAGGCGCTGGCGCAGGACCAAAGAGTTGCCGTCGTCGCCGTAGGTACCCATGACGTCCGGCAGGACCAGGCCGATCCGCACGGTCGACTCGGTGGGCCGGGCCGAGTCCGCGGCGACGGTGTCCAGCGGTGAGGCCGAGGCGCCGGCGTCGCGGCCCCCGGCGTTGCGCGGGTCCTGTGTAGTCATGACTGGGTCCCTCCCGTCTGAGCCTTTCCCGTCGCGGCGATCGCCCGCCCCAGATCGCGGAACGCGGTGTAATTGGCCAGCACCTCCACGCGCCCGGGTGGGCAGCGGCGGATCGCGGTCAGCGGGTCCGGCTCCAGCTGGTGCTCGACCCCGGCGTAACTCAGCCGTACCGACAGGTCGGCGGCGCGCTCACCCGCGGCGTACACGGGCACGCCCTCGAAGCTCTCGAAGCGCACGTCCCACAACCACGACAGGTCCACGCCGTCGGCGACCTGCCCGTTGACCGCGATAACCAGGCCGTCGGCGGAGGTGTCGATCATGCCGAGCGCCTCCTGCCAGCCGGCCGGGTTCTTGGCCAGCAGCAGGTGGGCGGCCCGCCCGTCCACGTCGACGGTCGAGTAGCGCCCGGCCACGTCGTCGACCTGCTCCACCGCCCGGACGGCGGCGGCGGGGTCGGCGCCCATCGCCACGGCGGCGGCGACGGCCTGCGCGGCGTTGCCCCGGTTGGCCCGCCCCGGGATGGCCAGACTCATGGGGGCGCTGAACCCGTCGGGCCCGTGGATCGCCTCGTCGTCGACCCACCAGTCCGGTTCGGGCCGCTCGAACGTCCGGCCGTCGGGCAGCGTGCCCTCGGACCGCCACCGCACGGCCCCGGTGGAGTCCACTGTCCGCGAGATGGGTTCGCCGGTGCGCGGGCAGCTCACCGAGTCGCCCGCCCACGCGGACCCGGCGGCCACCCAGACCACGGACGGGTTGTCGTACGCCACGGAGGTGATCATCACGTCGTCGCAGTTCGCCACCACCGTCGCCTGCGGCTGCGCGGCCACCCCGGCCCGCAGCCGGCGCTCGATGGCGTTGATCTCCCCGACCCGGTCCAGCTGGTCGCGGCTGAGATTGAGCAGCACGATCGCCTCGGGCGCCGTGTTTTCCGCGACCGCGGGGGTGTGGAGCTCGTCGACCTCGATGGCGGCCAAACCGGCCACCCGGTCGGCCCCGAGGGCGGACACGATCCCGGCGTCCATGTTGTCGCCGTTCGCGTTCGAGGCGACCCGGCCCACCGTCGACAGGGCGGAGGCGACCATCCTCGTCGTCGTCGACTTGCCGTTGGTCCCCGTGACCAGCACGGTCCGCCGGCCCGCCGCGAGCTGGCGCATGAGGCCCGGATCGAGCTTGAGCGCCACCAGGCCGCCGATCATCCCGCCCGACCCGCGCCCCGACACCCGGGACGCCCAGGTCGCCAGCCGGGAGACGGCCACGGCCACCCGGCCGCGGGGGGTGAGTGCGGTGATCGCGGGGGAACTCATGCCGCAGAGTCTAGGCAGCGCGGCGTCCGGGCAGCGCGGCCGCCTCAGAACCGCACCGCACCGCCCAGTGCGTGGCGGCCGCTCGCGGTGTCCATCGCGGTGTGAACGCCGTGACCTGCGACGGTGACGGCCGGGATGTCGGAGGGGTCTGGGACGATGGTGGGCATGGCAGGTTGGGTGGTGGTGGACGTCGAGACGTCGGGGATGACGCCGGCGGTCGACCGTGTGTTGTCGGTGGCCGCGGTGGTGATCGACGACGACGGCGAGGTGGTCGAGGAGTTCACGACCCTGCTCAATCCGGGCGTCGACCCGGGGCCGGTCCACGTGCACGGCCTCACCCCGGCACTCCTCGCGGGCAAACCACGCTTCCCGGACGTGGCCGCCGAGTTGGACCGGGTGCTCGACGGGAGGACGGTCGTCGCCCACAACGCCGCCTTCGACGCGTCGTTCCTCGCGGCCGAGGCCCGCCGGGCAGGACTCCCGGCGCCGCTCGAGCGGTTCCTGTGCACGCTGGACTTCGCCGGTCGGCTGCACCTGTCCACCGCCGACCTCAAACTCTCGACGCTCGCCGCGCACTTCGGGGTGGAGCAGCGGGCCGCGCACGACGCCCACGATGACGCCCTCGTGTTGGCCGGGGTGTTCGCCGGACTGCTCGAGGTGGCCCGGGGCAAGGACGTGCAGCCGAAGCTGCGCGAGCTCGACGCGATGGTGGCGCATCCCGAGACCGGCTACCTGGTGTCCACGGTGTGGGCGGAGGCCCTCGCCGCCCCCAGGCTGTGGCGGCCGGCCGGGCGGCTGAAGCGCGGCGGCGGGCTGGTGCAGGGCATGGAGGTGGTCTTCACCCAGGACGTGGACCGCGATCCGGAGGAGATCGCCGGCCTCGTCGTCGACTCCGGTCTCTACGTCGCCGACCGCATCTCGTCCCGCACGTCCCTCGCAGTGTGCGATGCACCGGGTGCCGTGCGGGGTCGGACCGCGTTCGCCCGCAAGAAGGGGCTCGAGCTGGTGCCGTACGCGCGGTTCGAGGAGATGCTCGCCGCCGTCGCCCCCGGGCGGCCCGTCGCCGGGGCCCAGGCCGTGGACAGTGCGCAGGGGGCGCTCTTCTGACCCCGCGCTCCGTGCTGCTCGGCGCCCGCGTTCCGCGCCTCCAGACCCCCGCGTTCCGCATCGTGGGGCGCTGGCCCGAGGCGGCGCGGCGGAACTGACATGATGGGCGACGGCCACCGTCGTCGACCACAGGAGTACCGCAAGTGCCCGCACCCCAGAACGCCGCCGCCCGTGAGGTCTACGAGAAGGAACGCGCCCACGTCCTGACCCCGTGGTCGGCCTGGGGTTCGAGCGACCCGATGGTCGTCACCGCGGCCGAGGGCTGCCACCTCACCGACGGGGACGGCAACCGGCTGCTCGACTTCACCTCGCAGCTGGTCAACACCAACATCGGCCATCAGCACCCGGTGGTCGTCAAGGCCATCCAGGACCAGGCCGCCGAGCTGTGCACCATCAACCCGGCGCACGCCAACGCCGCCCGCGCCGAGGCCGCCCGCCTCGTCGCCGAGGTCGCGCCCGCCGGGATGAACCGCGTGTTCTTCACCAACGCCGGCACCGAGGCCGTCGAGCACGCCGTCCGCATGGCCCGCCGCCACACCGGCCGCCACAAGACCCTGTCGGCGTTCCGCAGCTACCACGGCGCCACCACCACCTCGATGAACCTCACCGGTGACACCCGCCGCTGGGCCAACGACATGGGCAACACCGGCGCCGTGCACTTCCACGCCCCGTTCCTGTACCGCTCGCAGTTCTACGCCGAGAACGACAAGCAGGAATGCGACCGGGCGCTCGAGCACCTCGACTCGCTCATCGGCCTCGAGGGCCCCGACCACTTCGCCGCCCTCATCATCGAGTCGGTGCCCGGCACGGTCGGCATCATGGTGCCGCCCGCCGACTACCTGCGCGGTGTGCGCGAGATCTGCGACAAGTACGGGATCGTCATGATCTGCGACGAGGTCATGTCCGGCTTCGGCCGCACCGGCGAGTGGCTCGCCCTGGACCACTTCCGCTCCGGCGACGACGACTGGGCGCCCGATCTCGTCACCTTCGCCAAGGGCTCGAACTCGGGTTACGTCCCGCTCGGCGGCGTCATCCTGCACGACCGCATCGCCGCCTCCTTCGAGACCACGCCCTACACCGGCGGGTTGACCTACGCCGGGCACCCGCTGGCCTGCGCCTCCGTGGTCGCGACGATCAACCTCATGCGCGACGAGAAGATCGTCGAGAACGCGAAGATGATCGGCGAGGACGTCATCGGCCCGCGCCTGCGCGAGCTCGCCGAAAAGCACCCGTCGATCGGCGAGGTCCGCGGCCTCGGCGTGTTCTGGGCGGTGGAGATGGTGGCCGACCGCGAGACGCGCGAGCCCCTCGCCCCTTACGGTGGATCATCGGAGGCCATGGCCCGCACGTTCGGTAAGGCAAAGTCCGACGGCCTGCTGTTGTTCATGAACTACAACCGATTCCACGTGGTGCCGCCGTGCATCATCACCCCGGACGAGGCCAACGAGGGCCTCGACATCTTCGACCGCGCACTCGACGTGGCCGACGAGTACGTGAGGAGCTGACCATTCGATGGCGCTGATATTGCGGCTGATCGTCAACGCCGTCGCCCTGTGGGTGGCGACGCTGATCGTGCCGGGCATCACGCTGCACGAGATCTCCGGGGCCGCAGCCTCTGGCGCCGGCGACATCGAGAACGAGGTGAACGTCCCCACCATCACGGCGCTGCTCGTCGTCGCGGTGGTGTTCACGCTGGTCAACGCGGTGATCAAACCGATCGTTCAGTTGCTGTCGCTGCCGCTGACGATCCTCACCCTGGGCCTGTTCCTGCTGGTGGTCAACGCGCTGATGCTCATGCTCACCGGCTGGATCACCACGACGTTCCAGCCCTTCGGGGCCGAGTACGTGGTCAGCGGGTTCTGGGCGGCGTTCTTCGGCGCGATCGTGATCGGCCTGGTCAACTGGGTGCTCGGCATGCTGGTCCCCAGCCGCGCCCGCGACTGAGCGGCGGCGGCCCGGCCCGGCCCGGCCCAGCGCCGGCCGCCCGGGCGGGCACCCGCCGGGCCGGCACCCGCCCGCGACCGAGCGGCGGCGGCTGAGCGGCGCCCGGGCGGGCACCCGCCCGCCGAGCAGAGGAATTCGCGCACCCGCTACTCGGGCGATGCAGTAGAAATCCTCTGCTCGGCGGCGACGGCTACGCCGCGAGGGGCGGGCGGCCCCGCCCCGTTCAGGTCAGGAGCCGAACACCGCCGAGGAGACGGCGGTCGGGGCCCAACCCCGCGCTGCCTGGTCGCGGATGAACTGCATCTGCGGGTAGAACGAGTTGCCCGGGCAGGCGGTCCCGCCCCAGTCGCGGTGGCCCGACACGGCCATCATCGGTCGCGTGGCCCCACCCTGCGGGTTGCGGTAGTTGATCCCCGCACGCGGGTTGATGCCGGTGGCGTTGCACAGGGCCCGGACGCAGTCGATCGCCGCGCCCACCGCGCGTGAGGTTGGCGGTGCACCGGTGAAGTCACCGAGCAGGCTGATGCCGATGTTGCCGTTGTTGAAGCCCCCCACGTGGCCACCGGTGACGATCGGGGGTGCGATCCCGGCGACCGGCGGGAACTGGAAGACGGGGTTTCCGACGGGCGTTCCGCCGCGGCCCTGGTAGATCCGGCCCTCGGGGTCGATGAGCAGGTGGTACCCGACGTCGCCCCAGCCCAGGGTGTTGGCGTGATAGTTGTAGATCGCCCGCACACTGGCCGCACGGTCCGGCCCGACCGGGGAGGCGGTGTGGTGGATCGTGATGGACTGCGCGGGGAAGTAGGAGGGCGCCCAGCGGAAGCCCGCGACATCGCCCGCACCCCATGCCGCGCGCGGGATGACCGGTAGGCCCGCCAGGCCGACGCTGCCGAGGCTGTAGTTGCGGGGGGTGCCGCGGCCGTCGTCGAACACGGTCGCCTCCGCGCCCGCGGGCGCATCGACCTCGTACCCCACGGCACCATCGGGCGCGGAGACGAGCTCGGAGGCGGGCGTGCTACCGGCGTCCGGGGCGGAGTCCATGCCCTCGAGCGGGAGCCAGTCGCCGACCGAGCCGTCGGGGAAGGCGAAGCGGATCCGGCCGACGATCTCCTCGGCACTGGGGAACGTCACACCGACGTAGCCGAGAGGGCCGTTGGGCTGGATCATCCCGCTGCCGGTCGAGACCGACTGCATGAGGTCCTGGGCCACGCCGAGCGAGCCGGTGGTGAAGGGATTGGCCCCGGCGACGGGACCTCGGACGGTGGAGGCGACGGCGGCGCCCACGCCGACGGATGCGGCTGTGAGAAATCCACGGCGTGTCACGGACATACGGACTCCAGACTGAGGTTTGCGAAGGGCCGACCCATACCTATCGGCGCGGCCCGCCGCTACATTACGCGCTTGACGTGACCGAATCGAGACCCTCGTTACCGGAGGGATACCCGAGGGTGATGTGACTGATGTGGCGGCGTCCGCCCGGACGATGAGACCAAACGGCTTGTGCCGCCCCACGATTCGGGCGGCCACGACGCGCGACGAGAAGACCGTTCCGCACACAGTCTCTCGGGCGATGTGCGCGGAACGGTCTTGTCAATGTCCGTGGGGCGAGCTCACCCCGGGCGGCGGGCTCACCCGCGCGGCGAGCCCACCCCGCCCGCGCGGCGGGCCCACCCGGCGCGCCGGCCCAGCCGACGCGCCGGCCCAGCCGACGTCAGCCGGTCAGGGAGCCCAGGTGCGGGCGCCCTCGACCGAACCGACGGCCTCGGCGCCTTCGGCCTCGTCGGCGTAGGCGCGGTTGACGGCGGAGACCACGGCGCGCAGGGAGGCGGTGGTGATGGAACCGGCCCGTCCGACACCCCAGAAGACCCGGTTACCGAACTGCACCTCGACGTACGCGGCCGCGGTGGCGTCATCCCCGGACGTCATCGCGTGCTCCGAGTAGTCGAGGATGCGTACCTCGTCGTCGAACATCTCGTTCAGGGCGGCGACGAACGCGGCGAGGGGTCCGTTCCCGGACCCCGACAGCTCACGGGTCTCGCCCTTCCACTTGATGACGGCCTCGATGGCGTCCTCGCCGTCGTCGGTCTCGGCGGGCACGAGGTGCTGCGACATGCGCTCCATGGGCGAGACGCGGTCCAGGTACTCCATCGAGAAGATGTCCCACATCGCCTTGGGGGTGACCTCGCCGCCCTCGGAGTCGGTGACGTTCTGGACGAGCTGCGAGAACTCCATCTGCAGGCGCCGCGGCAGCTGCAGGCCGTAGTCGCTCTTCATGATGTAGGCGACGCCGCCCTTGCCGGACTGCGAGTTCACGCGGATGACGGCCTCGTAGGTGCGGCCTTCGTCCTTGGGGTCGACGGGCAGGTAGGGGACCTCCCACGTGATGTCGGTGATGTCCTCGCCGCGGGTGTCGGCCTCGGCCTGCAGGGCGTCGAAGCCCTTGTTGATGGCGTCCTGGTGCGAGCCGGAGAACGCGGTGAAGACCAGGTCGCCGCCGTAGGGGTGGCGCTCGGGCACGCGCAGCTGGTTGGCGTACTCGACGGTGCGACGGATCTCGTCCATGTCGGAGAAGTTGATCTGCGGGTCGACGCCGCGGGTGAGCAGGTTCATGCCCAGCGTCACCAGGCAGACGTTGCCGGTGCGCTCGCCGTTGCCGAACAGGCAGCCCTCGATGCGGTCGGCACCGGCCTGGTAGCCCAGCTCGGCGGCGGCGACGCCGGTGCCGCGGTCGTTGTGCGGGTGCAGCGACAGGATGGTCGACTCGCGGTTCGCCAGGTTGCGGTGCATCCACTCGATCTGGTCGGCGTACACGTTGGGCGTGGCCATCTCGACGGTCGCCGGCAGGTTGAGGATGATCGGGTTCTCGGGGGTGGCGCCGACGACCTCGGTGACGGCGTCGCAGATCTCCTTGGAGAACGCCAGTTCGGTGCCGGTGAAGGACTCGGGCGAGTACTCCCAGCGCCAGTTGGTGTCGGGGTAGTCCTTGGCGATCGTGGTGACCAGCTCGGCGGCGTCGGTGGCGATCTTCTTGATGGCGTCGCGGTCCTTGCGGAAGACCACCTTGCGCTGCAGGATCGACGTCGAGTTGTAGAAGTGCACGATCACGTCGGACGCGCCCTCGCACGCCTCGAACGTGCGGCGGATGAGGTCCTCGCGGCACTGGACCAGCACCTGGATGGTGACGTCCTCGGGGATCGCGTCGTCCTCGATGATCTCGCGGACGAAGTCGTAATCCGTCTGCGAGGCGGACGGGAAGCCGACCTCGATCTCCTTGTAGCCCATGCGGACGAGCAGGTCGAACATGCGGCGCTTGCGCGCGGGGCTCATGGGATCGATCAGGGCCTGGTTGCCGTCGCGCAGGTCCACGGCGCACCACTGGGGGGCGTGGGTGATGATCTTGTCCGGCCAGGTGCGGTCGGGCAGGGAGACGTCCTCGACCTCCTCGGCGAACGGCCGGTACCGGTGCGCGGGCATCGAGGAGCCGCGCTGTTTGTTCCACGACGGCTGGTCGGGGCGGCCGGGCTTGGAGGGGGGAGTCAGGGTCGACGACGACGAGACGAAGGCATCAGCGGGATTCATTGCAGTGGCTCAACTTCCTAGGGGGGCGATCGGCAGGGATCGGACCGGCGCGACGAGATCCCGCGACGGGGAGCCGGTCCGCCTCAGCGGGCCCCGCCGCGGCACCCAAGAAGGAGCACGCGCTGCATGCGGGCCATCATACACATCTGCGCGGGACGTCACGGAATCGGAATGACGAACGTCGAGGCCTCGGTCGTGGTCCCTTCGGGCGGTGACGGCGGCGGGTCCTGCGTGAGGTCGTCGGGCACCTGCATGGATCCCCAGACCTTGCTGCAGCCGGCCTCCTCGGCCACCTCCACCGCCTTCTCGACCAGTCGGTGGGCGATGCCCATGCCGCGCAGGTCCTCGCGGACCCGGATCCCGTAGACGAACAGGTCGGGGCTGGCGCCGAGGTGCCCGGTCTCCACCGCGACGAGCATCGCGACCGGCACCTCGTCCTGCAGCGCCAGCACGAGCAGGTTGGAACCTCGGTCGAGGAAGTCCGTGGTCCATTCCGCGGTGGGCGGGGTGCTGAGCAGGTCACCCGCGGACAGCACGAGGTCAACATCCGCGCGCGCGGCGCGGCGGATGACGAGCTCCGGCGGGGTCATCTGTCCAGTGTGGCAAAAATCGAGGGGGTTCGGCATCGCCGACTGCCCTGGGTCATCGGTTGGCGATCATCCAGTCGATCCAGCCGTTCTGGGCGGGGATCGATTCGTACCGGGCCGGGTTGGTGCCGTCGGGCTGCCGGCGGTCGTGGTCGGAGCCGGAGTGGACGCCCACCAGTCGGTCGCCCTGGAAGACGGGTCCGCCGGAGTCGCCGTACCCGTATCCGCCCTGAATGGTGTGGGAGCGGCCGATGCGTGAACCGGCTCGGGGCTCCATCCGGTCGAGGCGGGTGAGGCCCGTGCGGAGTTCGGGGGAGCGCAGGCCGCGGGGGGTGGTCTCGCCGAATCCGTGGAAGCGCAGGACCTCGCCGGGGGCGGGGTCGACGCCGGCGCGCTGCACGGACGGGGACGGCGCGGGGTGGCGGAGCTTGAGGAGCATGAAGTCCCCGGCGGGGGCCTTGTAGGCGGCGGCCGGGGTGTGGCGACCGAGGCTGCCGGTGTCGAGAGACCCGAATGCGCCGACGATGGGCGGGCTGGCCAGGGAGGCGGTCGCGGTGAAGCCGCCGGGAACGGTGGCGAGGTTGCCGAATCCGAGGGTGTACACGTCGGGGTTCGTCGGCCCGCAGTGGGCGGCGGTGGCCACCCAGCGCGGGTGGATGACGACGCCGGTACACGGGGCGCCGAGGACGCCGTCGAAGACGGTGATCTGCACGGCCCACGGGGCGGGGCCGGAGGGGGCGCCGTTCACTACCGCGCCGGCCGTGGGTGCCGCGACCGCGAACGACGCGGCCACCGTCCCGGCGATGGCGGCGACCGCGGCGACCAACCGGCCGGGCCGGGTGGGGCCACTGTGACGTGTGAGGCGCATGAATCTCAGCTTAGGCGATGGTGGGGAGTTCTCGGGCTGCTCGACATGGGTCCTCATGGTGAGGACGTCGCGGCGTGCACCGGGGGCGTTACTCGGAGGCGCGTCACTCCGAGGCGCGGCGGTTCGGCGCGCGGTGGTCGGGGATCGGCGGAGCCGTGTCGACCTCCTTGTGCGCGAGCCGCACCGTCGCGAGCACCATCACGGTGAGGGTGGCGCCCAGGAGCATCAGCGCGGCGCCGTCGACTGAGAACCACTCGCCCAGCACCACCACGCCCAGGCCGAGCGAGACGACCGGGGTGGTGACCGTGGAGGCGGGCACGGCCTGGTGCACCGCGCCGGCGGAGAACGACATCTGCTGCAGCGTCAGCGCGGCGACGGCGGCCACCCCCAGTCCGTACACCTCGCCGGTCGTGGCCACGGTGAACAGTCCGCCGTCGTGGAACCGCTCGGTGACGCCCTTCGTCAGCAGTGCGACGTAGGCGAACGCGGTGCCGCCGGCCACGCCCAGCAGGAGGGCACGGTTGCCGTTGGAGCGGCGGTTGCGGGAGACACCGAGGAGGGCGACGACGACGAGGAGTCCGCCCGCGCACGCGAGTGCCCACTGCCACCAGGGCGGGTGGGCGTCTCCTCCGGTGGGCCGTCCGTAGATGACGAGCACCATCACGCATCCCGTCAGGACGTACCCCCAGAAGAGTTCGGTCTTGGTGACCCGCCGTCCGGTGACCCAGGCACCGAGGGGGAGGGCGAACGTCAGTGAGAGAACGGTGATCGTCTGGACGAGGATGAGCGATCCGAACGCGAGCGCGAGGCCCTGGAACGCGAATCCGGCGAGGCTGATGACCATGCCGGTCCACCAGTACCGGCTCGCGAGCACGTTGAAATGACCCTCGTGTCGACCCTTCGCGCGCTGGGGGGATCGGTGCCGCATGACGGTTCCGAAGGCCTGGCTGAGGGCGGACGCGAGGGCGAGAATCACTGCCGCCCAGATTTCACTCATCCCTGATGAGTAAACACCTCCCGTAAAGTAGGTCTGCGGTAAGCCGATCAACACCGGAAGGGTGTGACCGCGTGGCACTCGTAGTGCAGAAGTACGGCGGCTCCTCCGTGGAGTCCGCAGAACGAATCCGTCGGGTGGCGGAACGGATCGTGGAGACCAAGAAGGCGGGCAACGACGTCGTGGTCGTGGCCTCGGCGATGGGCGACACGACCGACGAGCTACTCGATCTGGCCGATCAGGTCTGTCCCTCGCCTCCGCAGCGCGAGATGGACATGCTGTTGACCTCGGGGGAGCGCATCTCCAACGCGCTGCTCGCGATGGCCATCAGTTCGTTCGGGATGGAGGCCTATTCCTTCACCGGATCCCAGGCCGGGATCATCACCACGACCAGGCACGGCAACAGCCGCATCATCGACATCACCCCGGGGCGCGTCCGTGAGGCACTGGACGAGGGCAAGATCGCCCTCGTCGCGGGCTTCCAGGGCGTGTCGCGCGAGACCCGCGACGTCACGACCCTGGGTCGCGGCGGGTCCGACACCACCGCGGTCGCCATGGCCTCGGCCCTGGGTGCGGACGTGTGCGAGATCTACTCGGACGTGGACGGCATCTACACCGCCGACCCGCGGATCGTGCCCGATGCCCGCAAGCTCGACACCATCTCGTACGAGGAGATGCTGGAGATGGCGGCCGTCGGGTCCAAGATCCTCAACCTGCGCAGTGTGGAGTTCGCCCGCCGCTACCACGTGCCGCTGCGCGTCCGCTCTTCGTATTCGACCAACCCGGGCACGCTCGTGGCCGGAAAAGTGGAGGACATCCCCGTGGAAGACGCAGTCCTGACCGGAGTCGCTCACGACGCCTCGGAGGCCAAGATCACGGTCGTCGGCATCCCCGACCAGCCGGGGTACGCGGCCAAGATCTTCCGCGTGGTGGCCGACGCCGAGATCAACATCGACATGGTCCTGCAGAACGTCTCCAAGGCTGAGGGCAAGACCGACATCACCTTCACCTGCCCCCGCGAGGTGGGTGCTAAGGCCGTTGAGGTCCTCTCGCAGGCCAAGGACGATCTGGGTATCGACCAGGTGCTCTACGACGACAACGTCGGCAAGGTCTCCCTCGTCGGCGCCGGCATGAAGTCGCACCCGGGCGTCACCGCGACGTTCTGCGAGTCGCTGTCCGAGGCCGGCATCAACATCGAGCTCATCTCGACCTCCGAGATCCGCATCTCGGCGCTGGTCCGCGAGGACGAGTTGCCCGACAGTGTCCGCGCGCTGCACAAGGCGTTCGAGCTGGGCGGTGACGAGGAGGCACAGGTCTACGCCGGCACCGGCCGCTGACCTGACCCCTCCGCCGGCCCGCCCCAAGCCAGGCCGGCCCGGCGCCCCGCGCACCCGGCGCACCCGGCGCCCCCGCGCACCCGGCGCCCGCGCACCCGGCGCCCCGCCGAGCAGAGGAATTCGCCTGTATCGCCCGAGTGGCTCAGTGCGAAATCCTCTGCTCGGCGCTCGCGCGGCGCGGCGGGTCGTCCCAATCGGCCGGTTCAGCCGCGAAGCCTCCCGTAGCCGCGGCGGTGGAGGGCTGCACGCACGTGGGCCAGGATCTCGCCGGGAGTGCGGACGAGCGAGGTCGCGGTTACCACCTCGATGTACCAGCCGGCCGCCCGAAGCCGGTTCCGTCGGATCTCGTCCTTGGCCTGCTGCTCTTTCGTGCGATGGCCCCCGCCGTCGTACTCCACCGCCACCTTCAACTCCGGCCAGGCGATGTCCAGGCGATACCTGAACTCGGGCACCCGGTGCTGCAGAACGAATCCGGTCAGGCCGTTCTCGAGTAGGAACAGCCGTGTCCGGGTCTCCCAGGGCGACTCGGCATCTGTGTCGACCTCCGCGAGCCTCTCAAGAACAGTCCGGCGACCGCGGACGCCCCGCATGTCCTCCACCAGGGCCGGTAGGCGGCTGATCGGTAGGACGCCCATGGTGGTGGAGGCGTCGAGCGCGCAGATGGCCTCGACGCGCGGTTCGCGACGAGCGATGTCGAACAAGACCCACTCGGGGCTGGCGATGCGGATGTCGGGGGAACGTCCCGATGTCAGCACGTGGATGTGCTCGGGCGGGATCCGGTACTGCCAGCCCGCCAGCCCGGGCCGTTCGATCCGCCGGCCCGGCGCCACCACATCGTCCGCGAACTCGCGCGGCGGGAAGTCGTGCCCATAGAGCGTGGCTGCGATCCACCCGGTCAACGTTGCGTCCGGGTAGAGCGTCATGAGCGCTTCGGCCCGCGCCCAGGCGTCGACGTGCACGTGGTCCCGGACCCACAGTCCGTGGTGCAGGCGGGTGTAACCGCGGTTCGTGACGCGGCTTCCGGTCAGGTGCCGCAGGTCGCGGGTGCGGATGGGGGCTGTGCGGATGGGGGCGGTGCGGGATTCTGCGCTCACGGACCGTGACTCTGCCAAGCGGACGTTGACTGGCAGGGGCGCAGAGCAGGGATCCGCGTCGACCTGTGGATGGGGCCGAGGGGTGTGGATAGCGATGCCACGGCCTCTGGCCCAGCACGTCGACCCCCTCGGCGAGCACCGCGGTCCTCGCCGAGAAGAGGAATTCGCGCAACGCCACTCGGCCGATACAGGCGAATTCCTCCGGACGGCGAGGCCGGGGGGCGAGCGACCGGATGGCGGGGCGTGCCCCGCCGCCCGCGCTCCGCTCCCGGCCTCGCCTTGCGTGGTGTCTGTGCCCGAAGCGCGGCCGGGTGTGACGCACGCCGCTGTCGGAGCTGGGCGACCCCGGTAGGATGGGGTACTGCCGGTCGGTCGAGCGCAGGGCGGAGAACCCGTCCGCGGCGGGCCGGGACCAACCTGTCAGGAGTTGACCTTTTCGATGACCACTGTCGCCGTAGTCGGAGCCACGGGCCAGGTGGGGCGCGTCATGCGTGCCCTGCTCGAGGAGCGGGACTTCCCGGCTGACAAGGTCCGTTTCTTCGCGTCCGCCCGGTCCGCCGGGACCACGCTGCCGTTCCGCGGCGAGGACATCGTCGTCGAGGACACCGCCAACACGCCCGACGAGGAGCTGGAGGGGATCGATATCGCCCTGTTCTCGGCCGGAGGCACGATGTCTAAGGAGCAGGCCCCTCGGTTCGCTGCGGCCGGCGCCGTCGTCGTCGACAATTCCAGCGCGTGGCGCAAGGACCCCGACGTCCCGCTCGTCGTCTCCGAGGTGAACCCCGGCGCGGCGAAGAACCCGCCCAAGGGCATCATCGCCAACCCCAACTGCACCACGATGGCGGCGATGCCGGTGCTCAAGGCGCTGCACGACGCGGCGGGCCTCAAGCGCCTGGTCGTGTCGACGTACCAGGCGGTCTCCGGTTCCGGGCTCGCCGGCGTGGACACGCTGAACGATCAGATCACCGGCAACGTCGGTGCGGGCCACGAGTTGGTGCACGACGGCTCGGCGCTGAAGGTCGATGACCACGGCCCGTACGTCGCGCCGATCGCGTTCAACGTGCTGCCGCTCGCGGGTGGGCTCGTCGATGACGGGTCCGAGGAGACGGACGAGGAGCAGAAGCTGCGCAATGAGTCGCGCAAGATCCTCGACCTGCCGGAGCTGCGGGTGGCCGGCACCTGCGTGCGCGTGCCGGTGTTCACCGGTCACACGCTGAGCATCAACGCGGAGTTCGACAAGGACATCACGCCGGAGCAGGCGCGCGAGCTGTTGTCGAAGGCGCCGGGCGTCAAGGTCGTCGACGTGCCGACCCCGCTGGACGCGGCCGGCATCGACGAGTCGCTGGTGGGCCGCATCCGCCAGGACCAGTCGATCGAGGGCAACAAGGGCCTCAACCTCATGGTGGCGGGCGACAACCTCCGCAAGGGTGCGGCGCTCAACACCATCCAGATCGCGGAACTGCTGGTCAAGTAGCGCAACTGCTGGTCGAGTGGCCAGTCGCGGGTTGAACCGGTCGGGAGTGCAGCCGGTCGGGAGTACGACGACGACGAGGCCCCGCAGTCGCACCCAGACGAGAGCCGCCGCCCGGTCACGCAGACCGGGCGGCGGCTTTCTGCTCAGGGCTCACGAGGAGTTCGCTATCTCGGCGGTATGACCGTGAGTATACTTTCGGTATGTCCCACACGACGATCAAGGTGAGTCGCGACCTCCGGGATCTTCTGAAGAGGCAGGCCGCCGAGGAGCACCGCACGCTGGGCGATCATCTGGCGTATCTCGCCTCACTCGCCGATAAGCAACGGCGGCTCGAGCGCCTGCGTGCGGAGATAGACGCGACATCGCCTGAGGATCTGGCGTCCTACCGCGAGGAGTCCGAGTGGTGGGAGCGGGCGCAGGATGCCTGACCCGACTCCCGGGGAGGTCGTATGGGTTGTCCTCGATCCCGTGGTGGGTCGTGAGCAGAGCGGTCGCCGGCCCGCGGTGGTGGTCTCGTCGCGCGCGCACATCTCCCTCGCCGATACTCTCGTGATGGTGGTGCCGGTGACGTCGGTGGATCGCGGATGGTCGAACCACGTCCTGCTCCGCGGAGGCGTGTTCGACCGCGACTCCTGGGCGATGACCGAGCAGGTGCGCACCCTTTCGCGCCAGCGTGTTGTCGGCCATGCCGGCCAGGTGGATGCGGGGACCCTGGCAGACATTCGCCGGTGGATCCAGGATTTCCTAGACGAGTAGCGGTCGACCGCCGAACCCCGACCCCGACCCACCCACACCCCACAACCCACCACCCGAGAGGACCACCCATGACCCCGACCCTGACCCACCATGAGGAAGTCGCCGTCCTCACGCTCGGCGACGACGAGAACCGCTTCTCCCCGGACCGGCTCGACGCGATCAACGCCCACCTCGATGAGGTCGAGAAGTCCGCGAAGGGGCTCGTCACCGTGGGGTCGGGCAAGTTCTACTCCAATGGCCTCGACCTCGACTGGCTCATGGCCAACTCGGACCGCCTGGACTGGTACGTCGGCCGGATCCAGGAGCTGTTCTCGCGCGTCCTGACGTTCTCCCTGCCGACGGTCGCCGCGGTCAACGGGCACGCGTTCGGCGGCGGCGCGATGCTCGCGATGGCCCACGACTACCGGGTGATGCGCGACGACCGTGGCTATTTCTGCTTCCCCGAGGTGGACATCAACATCCCGTTCACTCCCGGCATGGCGGCGCTGATCCAGGCCAAGACGACCCCGCAGACCGCCATGACCGCGATGAGCACGGGCCACCGTTACCCCGGGGCCGAGGCGGAGGAGGCGGGCCTCGTCGACGCGACCGCTGCGGAGTCCGAAATCGTCGCCGCGGCGCTCGGGCGCCTCCAGCCGATCCTCGGCAAGGACCGCACCACTCTCGGCGCCATCAAGACCACGATGTTCGCCTCCGTCACCGAGGCGCTGGGCCGGGGCCCCGGCGGCGTCAGCCTCTGACGCCCACCCGTCCCTGGTGGATCGCCAGCTCGGGGTAGCGCGGGGATAGTTCGACACCGGCAACGACAACGACGACGACGACGAGGACCGCCGCCGCGGGGAAACGATGCGGTCGCCCGGTCACGCCGAACCGGCGGCGGCTTCGGTCGTATCGAGGCCGGTCCAGTGCCATAGTGGAACTGCACGCCCCTCGTGTCCCGGCCTGCTGCTGGAACACGTGGCCAGATCGCACGACTCCCTGCAGGTTCACGCCTGCACCGACGAGAGGAACGCAGATGGCTATCAACGACGACGACATCACCACGTCCGGCGCTCAGGGCGAGGGCATCGCCGACGGCGGTTCCAATCCCGGCGGCCACGACGGTGGCGCCGACGGGTCCGCCCACCACATGAAGGGCGAGGGCGAGGGCCTGGCTGACGGCGGTTCGAACCCGGACGGTCACGACGGCGGCGCGGACGGTTCCGCCGATGGCGCCGCGAACACCGGCGAAGGGGTGGCCGACGGCGGTTCCAACCCGGATGGTGCCGACGGCGGCGCTGACGGCACGCAGTAATTGCGGGCTCTTCATCGGTGCGTCGCGTGCGGTTCGGATGAGTTCGCGGCTCAGGTGTGGGGGCAGCGGCCCCTGCTGACCCGGGCGGCCGAGCTGCCACGCGACTACTCCGACCTGCTCTCGCCCGCGATGGTCGACGAGATCATCGCCGAACGCGGGGTGCGCACGCCGTTCGTGCGCATGGCGCGGGAGGGCACGCTCGTCGACCGGGCGTGCTTCACCCGCTCCGCGGGGTTCGGGGCGCAGATCGCCGATCAGCTCGACCCCGACGGCGTGCTCACGCAGTACGCCGCCGGGGCGACGCTCGTGCTGCAGGGACTGCACCGGTTCTGGCCGCCCATCATCGACTTCGTCCGGGGCATGACCTCGGACATCGGCCACCCGGTGCAGACCAACGCGTACATCACCCCGCCCGCGAATCGCGGGTTCGATCCGCACTACGACGTCCACGACGTCTTTGTGCTCCAGGTGTCCGGCACCAAGCGGTGGCGGGTGCACGAGCCCGTCCACCACTATCCGCTTGCGGATCAGCCGTGGACCGATCACCGCGAGGCGATCGCCGAACGGGCGAAGGACGAGCCGGTCATCGACACCGTGCTCGAGCCGGGGGACTGTCTCTACCTGCCGCGCGGCTGGGTCCACTCGGCCGAGGCGCAGGGCGATACGTCCATCCACCTCACCGTGGGCGTGGCGCCACTCACCGGGCACGACGTCGCCACGGCGATGATCGAGGCACTGGCCTCGGAGGAGGAGCTGCGCGCGTCGTTGCCGTTCGGGCTCGCCCCTGTCGATGCCGCGAGCGCCGAGCCCCACGCCCGCGAGGTCCTCGACGTGCTGGCCCGGTTGATCGCCGAGAAGCAGGAGCAGCTCAGCGCTCTCGCCGGCGACGCGCTCGCCGAGAAGTACCTCGACCTCACGCGCCCCGCCGCGATCCGCCCGCTGGCCACCCTCGATGCCGTGGCCGCCCTCGACGCCGACACCCGGCTGCAGCTGCGCGAGGGACTCCACGCACGGGTGGACTGCACCGACGCCGACGCCGGCAATCCCGGCACGGTGGTGTTGAGGCTGCCCACCAAGTCGGTGACCTTCCCGGCGGTATGCGCTTCCGCCCTGCGCGCTGTCCTCGAGGGCGCTCCCGTGAGTGCCGGTTCGCTGCCTGGCCTCGATGCCGACGACGGCCTGGTGGTTCTCCGGCGGTTGCTGCGGGAGGGCGTGGTGGTGGCGCTGTGAGCAGGCCTGCGGACTGGGAACCGTGCAGTGATTCGTCACTGCGCCGCGGCGATCCTCTGGACGGGTCGGGCTCCCGGGGATTGCGATGGCTGATGGTCGAGCTGGCCGGCCCTTGGGGGTATTCGGCGCTGCTCGACTCGCCGAGTCTCCTTCCGCCTGAGCTGGGTCGCGAGATCGCCGGGCGCGCCCAGGAGGCCGATGTCCGGGTTGCCGCGATCCGCAGGCCGGGTCGTCGTCGTCATACAGAGGAGCAACGCTGGCGGTGGGCGCTCGCCGACGCCCGGCCCGGGCACGAGTCGCTGCGGTGGGGCGAGGTCGACGGCCCGGTCGGGTACGCCGAGATCCCTCTCGACGGTTCCGCTGGCACCCCGTCAGCGGAGCCCCTGGTCGCGGTGTGCGCGCACGGCAAGCACGATCAGTGCTGCGCGGTGCGGGGGCGCAGCGCGGCGGCGCGGATCGCCGAGCGATACCCGGAGGCGACCTGGGAGTGCTCCCACCTGGGCGGCGACCGCTTCGCCGCGACGATGCTCGTCCTGCCGCACGGATTGTTCTACGGCCGCGTCGACCAGGCGGAGGATCCGGCCGACATCGTCACCCGCTACACCGAGGGCCGCGTCGACGAGCGGTACCTGCGCGGACGCAGTAGCCATTCGGCGGCCGTGCAGAGCGCCCAGCACCACGCCCGCGCGGTGGTGCCCGACGACCGCATCGACGCCTTCGCCCCGGTGCGCGTGGTCGAACGGGACGAGCACGTCGAGGTGACGCTCGAGGGCCCGCACGGTCCGGTCGAGGTGTGGCTGCGCGAAACCTACTCGGAGCCGATCTTCACGATGTGCCGGGCCCACGCCCCCGGGCCGGTCCGGCAGTGGGAGCTGATCGAGGTCAGGGGCGGCGGGTAGGGCCGGACGTCGGGGCGAGGTGGAGCGCGGATCTCCGCACAGGAGAGGACAGGCGACGTCGATGCAGCCGTTGATCCGCGCCGCGAGCCTGCGCGGGTTCGCTGAGCTCGTCACCGAACTCGGCGGGGATCCGGATCGGCTGCTCGCGCGGTTCGGCATCGAGCCAGAGACGTTGGCGGACGAGGACGGGCTGCTGTCGATCACCGACCACGACCGGATGCTCGATGTGGCGGCAGCCCACCTGCGCTGCCCGGACCTCGGTCTGCGGCTGGCCGAACGGCAGGACGTGACGATTCTCGGCCCCATCGCGCGCGCGATCGGATCGTCGCAGACCCCCGCGGAGGCACTGGAGTGCGCGGCTCGGTTCATGTTCGTGCACAGCCCCGCGCTGAGGATCGAGGTCGCCGACGACCCGTGGGGCCGGCGCGGCGTGATCGCCCTGACGTACCGCAAGGAACTGACCGAGTCGCCGTACTCGCCGCAGGCCGCCGAGTTGGGGCTGGGGGTGTTCTACCGGGTGGCCGTGCATCTGGTCGGGCAGTCCACCGGGTTGCGGTCGGTGGAGGTGCCGCACGGACCACTCTCGCCGGTCGGCCGGTATCTGGGCTTCTTCGGCGTCGACGTGAAGTTCGACCGGCCCGCGGCCGCGCTGTGTGTCGACCGTCGGATGTTGGATGCCACGTTCGCCTCCGCAGATGAGGATCTCCGTCGCGCGGCCCTCGATCACCTGACGGGCTCGTACTCCGACCCGTCGGACTCGGTGGCTCACCAGGTGCGCCGCCTCGTGGGGGAGCGCCTTCCCGGCCGCGTCCCCACGCTCGCCGAGGTGGCCGGGGCGCTCCTGCTCCACCCGCGGACGCTGCAACGTCGCCTCGCCGCCGTCGACACCACCTACGGCCGGGTCGTCGACGACCTGCGTCGGGATCGCGCGCACCGGTTCATCACGACCAGCGACCTGTCCTTCACCCAGATCGCCGACCTGGTCGGTTTCGCCGAGCAGGCCACGCTCAGCCACGCGGCGCGCCGGTGGTTCGGTATGTCCCCCGGGGAGCTGAGGCGGACCACCAACCTGTCGCCCTGACACAAGTTTCCCGCCGCCGGACACCGGATGCTGGTGTCGACCGCGGGAACGACCGGCGCCCCCCGGGCGGCCACCCCATCGGCGAGGAGGAGCGAACGATGCTGCGCGAAGATCCACCGCGTTCGGACCAGGTGTCCGGACCCATGCTCGAGCAGATCGGCGCGCGGCCGATCCCCGAATTCGACGGCGTCCACGACGTGTGGCCGCGGGGCGAGCGGCTGAGGGCGGTGCGCTCGGCGGCCGCCGAGTACAAGAAGCGGTTCGTGCAGCAGGGGCAGGCGCGGGCGGTGCGGTCAGTCGACGTGGCCGGGGCGCCGTACCCGGTCAAGTACGCCTTCGACAACGCGGTGTCGGTGCCCAGCCTGCCGTTGGTCACCATGATCAACCGCATGGTGGTGGTCCAGTACGACGACTGGAACGGTCGGCCCCGCACCCTGGTGTTCGAGCCGACCGTCCCCGCCGGTTCCGCCAAGGCGCCGTTCTACGCCAATCTGGAGAGGCTGGTCGACGCCGTCCCCGGCGGCCGCCTGGCCAGCAAGGCGATTCTCAAGTACTTCAACGAGCCCGGCGAGGCCCTGGCCAAGGTGGGGCTGCGGCCGGAGGACGTGGACTTCCTCACGTTCGACCACCTGCACGTGCAGGACCCCCGGATGATTCTCGGCTCGAGCGAGGTGATCGCCGGCGAGCCGACGCCGCGCACCGCCCTGTTCGGCGACGCGCAGCTGCTCGTGCACCGCCGCGAACTGGCCACCCTGGAGGACCTGCACCCCATGCAATGGGCCTGGTACGTCGAGGACGGACTCGACGGCGTCCACCGGGACAGGTTCGCCGTGTTCGACGGCGACATCGAGCTCGGCCCCGGCATCGCCCTGCTGTGGACGCCCGGCCACACGGACGGCAACCACTCGCTGGTCATCAACACCCCGGACGGCGTGTGGGTGTCCTCCGAGAACGGCATCTGCCTGGACAACTGGCAGCCGGAGCTGTCGAAGATCCCCGGCGTGCGCCGCTACCACCGCGAGTACGGCCGCGAGATCTGCCCCAACGCCAACACCCTCGAGGACGCGCTGGACCAGTACGACTCCATGCTCAAGGAGAAGACGCTCGCCGACCCGTGTTCGACCGACCCGCGCTGGTTGCAGATCCTGCCCTCCACCGAACTGGCGCCGTGGAAGCGTTTCTGGCCGGTGGTGCCGACGTACTGCCACGGTGGGATCTCCTACGGCGAGATCCGCGCCGGACTGAGGGACAGGAAGTGACGACGACGGCGAGGATCCGCAGCGCGCTCGTGACCGGGGCCGGTCGCGGCCTGGGCCGAGATATCGCGGGCCTGCTGGCCGACCGCGGGTATCGCGTCATGATCACCGATCTGGACGAGCAGTCGTCCCGGACGGCGGCCGCGGAGATCGGGCGGGGTGCGCTCTGGGCCGCTGTCGACGTCCGCGATCGCGGGCAGGTCGACGAGGCCCGGGACCGGCTGGTCGCGGAGACCGGGGGCGTGGACGTGTGGGTCAACAACGCCGGTGTCCTGCTCACCGGCCCGGCGTGGGAGCAGACCGACGAGCAGCGGCGGCTCATGCTGGACGTCAACGCGCTGGGGACGATCAACGGCACGGTCGCCGCGATCGAGGCCATGCGCGCCCGCAGCGCTGGTATCCCGGGCACCGGCGCGACCGGCAGTGGCGGGCACATCGTCAACATCGTCTCGCTGGCGGGGATCTCCGCGGTCCCGGGCGAGGCCGTCTACGCGGCGTCCAAACACGCGGTGATGGGCTTCAGTTCCAGCACGGCCGCCGACCTGCGGCTGGCCGGGGTGGACGATATCGACATCTCGTGCATCTGCCCGGACGGCATCTGGACCCCGATGCTCTTCGACAAACTCGAGGACCCGCAGGCGGCGCTGTCGTTCTCGGGTGTCCTCCTGCAGTCGGAGGACGTGGTGCGCGCGGTGGGCAGGGTGCTGGAGTCGCGGCGCCCGGTTACGGCCGTCCCGGCTAGGCGCGGGGCGCTGGCCAGGCTGGGTGCCGCGTTCCCCCGCCTGGCGTCCGCCCTCCTGCCGCTGATGGCCGCCAAGGGTCGCCGGAAGCAGCGCACTCTCCTACGAACGCAAGGATCGTCCCGCTCTTGACCACTCGGACAGACCCCTCCGTGATCATCCATCGTGAGGTCGACCTGCAGTACCGGTTGCTCTACTGGGCCGGGCGGGCGACGCTCCGTCAGGTGTACCGCTTCTGGCCCATGACCGGCGCCGGGATCCGGGGGCTGGCCGCAGTCGAGCGCGGGTTCTCGCGACTGGCGGGCCCCGCCGGGGTGCGTGTGGACCGGACCGTGCTCGGCGGCACCGCGGCCGAGACGTCGACCCCCGATTCCGTCGGCCCGGACGCATTGGCCGACGTGACCCTGCTCTACCTCCACGGCGGCGCGTTCGTCTTCTGCGGCCCCGGCACCCACCGTGGGCTCTGCGGCCGGCTGGCGATGGACCTTGGCGTGACCGTGCACTCGCTGGACTACCGGATGCTGCCGGAGGTCGACCTGGCGACCGTGGTCGCGGATGCCTACGCCGGGTATCGCGCTCTGTCCGAGCAACTGCCCGCGGATCACCGGATCGTGGTGGCCGGGGACTCGGCGGGCGGGTACCTGGCCGCCGCGATCTGCGAGTTGGCCGCCCGCGATGGCGTCCGCCAGCCCGCCGCGATGGTGGGTTACTCGCCCCTGCTCGACGTCGATGGCGAGGTGCGTGAGGGGCCGTGGGCCACGCGCGACTCCTACCAACCGGCCGTCACGGTGCAGCGGTTCCAGAGGCTGTGGCAGCACCACGCCGACGGGCTGGAGAGCAGCCGTTCGATGCTCACCTGCGATCCGGAGGTGTTCCCGCCGACGCTGATCACCCTGGCTGCGGGCGAACTCGTGGAACCGGCCGCGCTCCAGCTGACCGAACGCCTCCACGCGGCCGGGCGGCCCGTCGAGACCCATCGGTGGTACTCGGCAGTCCACGCGTTCCCGGTGCTCGCCGGCCTGACCCCGCACAGCCGCCACGCCGGCAGGATCACGGCCGAGTTCTTGCGCCGGACGATGACGGCGCCGGTCTCACAGCGCCCTCTCTCAAGACATGCACGAGATGGGTCTTGACCGTGCCTTCGGACAGGTGCAGCGACTCGGCGGGCTGCCGGTTGCTCGAGCCCCCTCGGTCACGGCGCGCAGGACCTCGGACTCCCGGTCCGTGAGCACCGGCCGAGGACCACGCATCCGGCTCAGTAGCCGGGCGGCGACCGCTTCGCCGCGACGATGCTCGTCCTGCCGCACGGCCTCTTCTACGGCCGCGTCGATCAGGCGGAGGACCCGGCCGACATCGTCACGGCCTACACCGAGGAGCGGGTCGACGAGCGGTACCTGCGTGGACGCAGTAGCCACTCGGCGGCCGTGCAGAGCGCCCAGCACCATGCCCGCGCGGTGGTGGGAGCTGATCGAGGTCAGGGGCGCGTAGGAAGCGTCAGTGCGTCAGACGGTCTCCACCACGGGCTCGGACAGGGAGTCGGCCGCGGCCTCGGCGGCGGTCTCCTCGAGCGGGATGGTGCAGGCCAGGGGCTCGCTGCCGGACCAGTCGTGGCCCCAGTAGCTGTCGGCGGTGATGTTCTGCGGCAGGTAGTGGTCCTCGTCCACCATCAGGCCGTCGTAGCCGTACTCGATGTCCCAGCCGCCGGGCGCGCGCAGCTAGTAGGACACCATCTTGTCGTTGGTGTGGCGGCCGAGGGTGGAGGAGATGCCGAACCCGTGCTCGGTGGTGCGCTCCATGGCCTGGGCGACCATGTCCATCTCGGCCACCTCGAGCATGATGTGGACGATCCCCGGGCCCATGTGCGGGGCGGGCATCACGGCGAAACTGTGGTGGCGGGGGTTGACGCCCATGAACTGGATGCGCAGCGGCGGCATGCCGGGCGCCGAGGGGAACGGGAAGGCGCCGCGGGTGTGGAAGCCCAGCACGTCGCGGTAGAAGCCGATGGTGGCGTCGTAGTCGGTGGTGGGGACCACGAGGTGGCCCAGGCCCAGCTCGTCGGTGACGAACTCGGTGCGGTACTTGGTGGAGACCTTGGAGTGGTCCAGCTCGGCGCCGTGGAAGATCTCCAGGCGCTGGCCGCAGGGGTCCTGCAGGGTGATGGCGCCGTCGACCTTGATGGCCTGCGTCTCGTCGTGGGTGAGGTCGCGGTAGGCGATGCCGTGCTCGGTGAGGGTGGCACGGACGCGGTCCAGGGCGATCTCGTCGCGCACCTCCCAGCCCACGGCGGCGAGGTTGTCCTTCTCTGCGCGGCGCAGCGTGATGCGGCGGGCGCGCTCGTCGAGGCGCAGGTGGAGGGTGTCGTCGTCGCCGCCGGCGCCCACGCCCAGGTCCAGCACGTCGTGAGCGAGCGTGCGCCAGCGGTCGAGGTCGGTGGTGTCGATGGTGAGGTAGCCGAGGGCACGGATGTCGCCCATGGGGGTGTCCTTTCGAGAGGCGGTCCCGGCGCGCCGGGGAGTCACCGCGGGGGAGCTTCGCACGCGCGCCCGGGTGGGGATGAGGACACTGTGGCGCGGGTGTGGTGTGCGTCACCAAATGATTCCGCTGGGTGGGAAAAGGGGTGTTGGGGGGTGGGTGTTATGGCGACGACGACGAGGTGCGCAGTCTCCCGAGCTCAGGACAGTCACCCGTTACCGCATTGCACATCCTCAAACGTGTCTGCAGATAAGTGGCTCTTCGCATCTGAGCGTGGGGTCAGGTCCGTAGCCCGCCGGCGATGAGGAGCATCCGCAGGCGATAGTTGTCGCGGTTGCGGTAGCCGCGGGCCAGGCGCCGGTGGAGTTCGATGAGGCCATTGATCGCTTCGGTTCCTCCGTTGTTGGAGCGGCCGGTGGTCCAGTACGCGAGGAAGGCGGCCTTCCACTTGCGGAGCGTTCGTCCTAGTCGGGCGATTTCCGGGATCGGGCAGGATGGCAAGGTCGCGAGTACCTTCTCCGCAGCGCTGCGCCCGGCAGGCAGGTCTTTGTGGTGGTAGGCCTGTCGGAGTTCGTGGGCGACTTGCCAGGCGATGAACAGTTCCTCGTGTCGGGGGTCGGCGGCCAGGGCCTCGTCGAACCGCCGCCACTGGCGCTCGGTGAGCCTGTCGGGGTCGCAGCGGATGATGGTGCGGATCCCGTAAAGCGGGTCGCCTTTACGTCCGCGGTGACCGCAGATCTGCTGCTGCAACCTCCGGCGGACCTCGTCCACGGCGCCAAGGGCGAGCTTGACCACGTGGAAAGCGTCGAGAACAGCGGTGGCATCCTCGAGTTCGTCATCGATCGCTCGCTTGTAGCCGTGGAACGGATCCAACGCGGCGATCTCGACGCCGCTGGTGAAACCCTTGCCCCGCGCGGTGAGCCAGTCTGCGAACACCACCCCGGAGCGGCCTGGCACGAGGTCGAGCAGCCTGGCCTGTACTTTGCCGTCCCCGTCGCGGGTGAGGTCGACCATCCCGGTCAGTTCCTTGGGGCCGCGCTTACGCCGGGAGACATGGTGCCAGATGTGTTCATCGACGCCGAGGGTGCGGACGCCGTCGAAGCGGGCCGGATCATCGGCCAACGCCTCCAATGCAGCCTTGACCGGCGTCCACACCGTGTGCCACGCGGTACCGAGCTGACGAGCCAGTCCGCTGACGGTGGCGTGCTCCCGGCGCAGCTGTCCCACTGCCCACTCCACGACGCGGGCCGTGGTGGCATGCCGCGGCGAGGCAAGCCCAGGCAGGTTCTCCACGAACGTCACACGTTCGCACGCCCCGCCTGGGCAGACGAAGCGGCGTTTGCGCCAGATGATCGTGACGGGGCGGCCGAACGCGGGGATGTCGACCAGACGCACCACCTGCCGTCCATGCCCCACCCCGGCGGCGCCGCAGTCCGGGCATCCGACCGGTCCCGGCTCGGATTCGACGGTCACCTCCAGGTGCTCGCCACGCAGACGCGCATCAAGGACGTACACGTCGTCGAGCCCGACGAGAAGATCGCAGCGGACACAACGGGGCGCAGGTGCGGTTCCGGTGGCAGACCGGCAGCACCCGATAGGCTCAGACATGGGTCGAGGCCCTTTCAGGATCGGATGTAGTGGTACTTCCAATCCTTCAGGGCCTCGACCCTCTCGTCTCCCTACCGCCTCACCGGCGTGTCGTCCTCACCCACGCTCAGATGCGAAGAGCCAGATAAGTCGGCGCCACCGACCTGATCATCGACGTGGTCCTGCAGCGCGCGGACCGCACCCGAGGAGGACGACCATGACCGCTGCGCATCACCGGCGAGACCCTCGCTGGCACCCCGGACCTGCCGCTGCTCGTGTGCGGGCCGGGCCCCGGCGTGCCGGCGCGGGAGCTGTGGGCGGGTGTCGCGGCGCGGCTGGGGGACCGGTTCCACGTGCTGACGTGGGAGTGTGACGACGACGAGCTGCCCGACCGCCCGGCCGGCCTCGTCGCCTCGGTGGTGCAGTACATCGACGGGGTGTGCGCCGAGCGCGGCGAGCCGGCAGGGGCCTTTCGGCGCACACCCCCCAGGTCCAGCACGTCGTGAGCGGGGGTGTGCCACGAGTTGGTAGAAGTGTTTTCGGCGCAGCGTAGAAATCGGTAGTCAGAGACGCGTCGCTATCCTTCCTTTTTCGTCGCTTCAACCTCTGACATTGCACCTGCTGGTGAGACGTAGACCCGAGCTGGCGTCCCTTCCAGCTCTCCGCTGAATGCCAGAACCGCCGTACCCTTTGCGCCAGGCCTAAGGTAAAACATGTTTTCGTTGCTGAGGTTGACGCCGATATTGTAGTTATCGCGTCCTTCTTCGGTATCGGTAGAAAAGGCGTTTCGCCATTCGTCAATTAGGTCTCCGATGTTTTCCGCTTCAAATTGCGCGCCTGTGTCAGTCGTAATCGCGGCATGGTACAGGTTAAGGTTCTCCGAACCATTCATATTGTCGACTTCGACAACGAAGTAGGTGGCAGGCGCCCCGTCAGCGAGTTTGCGATAGGACTCGAATTCTGCTAGTCGCGGGTCGGTGGTCGGTGTTGGGACCAGGATATTTCCGGTCGCACCTTCGTACTCGAAAGTATAAATGCCAGGACCGGCAATGGCGGGCGTTAAAGCCGATTCAGACGGTGCCGAATTGCTGCCAATCGGCGCATCGACTTGCAGCGATTCGGGCTGTGCTGAATAGCTTCCAGTTGTTGCGCCGATTGGTTCGTCTGCGCCATCGGACCCGCCACACGCTGCCAGTAGGAGAAGGGCTGACGTTGAAGCGAGACTCAGTGCAAGTCGTCCTGCGATAGCCTTGCTGGGTTCGAAGTGGGCATTCTTGGTGGCGCAAATAGGCATGCGCAGAAGTATATGTCAGTCAAATCTAGTGAGCAGTCGATTTCGAAACTGCATCGTGGGTAGAAGTGAGGAAATCAATGCGTTAGGAGACGTGTCCGCATTTCTCGAAGTGGCGTGTTTTGATCCTCTAAGTCTCGACTTTAGGGGAGTGGCCGGGCCGAGAAGTCAAAGACCAGCTAACGCACGAGCAGCCGTCGGAAGCCGGCAAGTGAGTGATTGCGCATCCTCAAACTCCTAAGGCGGAGGCTTGGGCCAGGATGTCGGTCGGCATCGGGCGCCGAAGTTCCCAGCGGATCTGAATCGGCCGCTCGCCGGAGTGGGACACGTAGTCCGCGTTGCCTAGAAGCACGAAAGGCGCGGTCGCAACGTCGTCCTTTGGCGAGTTGCGGACCGCGAGCAACACGTTAGTCCCTGTTTCGCGTTGGGCGAGGTAGCGTCGTCCGGCCTTGGACTCCTGGGAGGTGTTCGACTGCGACTCCCAGTCGAACAGAGTGGGCGAGACCGGGACGTCGCGGTACATCGTAGACGGGCTGAAGACTCTCTCGTCCTTGTGGAGGTTGATAAAGAAGATGTCCGTCTGATGAATCTCTGACCAGGCGACACCTTCGCGAGAACCCTGCGGCCTCCCGTCCTTTCCGCGCCAATCCAGCGCTGACAGCAACTCTTCGCGGCTATAGCTCGCGTGGGAGCGCAAGGGCAGATCTGCGAGGATGCCATCCAGCGGGAGGGGAACGTGGTGAATGTTCCTCGTAGACGCCTCCATCAGCTGAACAATCTCCTCGAACAAGCGGGGATACGTAGCGAGTTCCGCGATCGTGTGCTCGAAGTCGGGCGTCGATTGCGAGGGCAGGAGGTAGTCGATGAGCATCGACGCCCATACGTCATCCCGGGAGAAGGGCTGGCCGCTCAAGATGCCTTCGCTCACGCGGGTGTACTCCCGAATCCGATCGAGATCGTCGACCGTCCTCAACCGCTGAAGTCTCTTGAGGAGCTTCTTCTCCTGCCCGTCGGGCTCGGGTATTCCGGCCGCAATTGACACGATCGTCGTCCAGGAACGATCAGTGCGATAGATGTCGTCCAGTTGTCGGTTGGTCTCGTTAAGGAACTCGGTGAGCCTGGGGACTGCACCGAGAGACCGCAGGTCCTTCGCCAGAGCGTTTTTCGAGTTAGCCTTCACCGCCGCTTTAATAGACCGGAGCACTTCCTCTTGTGACACCTCGTCGAGGACAATGCGAGAGGCGCCGGGAAGAGATGGGAAACCCACGTCTAAGTCGGACTCAAGCCGTCGTCGTGAGAGGCCGGTCATGGCGTGGAACCGCCCAGCAAGATCGAAGTCAGCGCGATGCTGGCCGACAAAGTCCAGGACAATTAGCACGGCCTTGCCCGGTGACCGACGCAAGCCTCTGCCGAGTTGCTGAATGAACACCGTGGAACTCGCGGTTGGCCGAAGCATGAGGACAACATCAACCGAGGGGATGTCGACGCCCTCGTTAAAAACGTCAACGGTAAAGATGCACCGGAGTTCGCCGGACCGTAGGCGCTCGACTAGAGCCCGGCGTTCGTCCGCGTCGGTGGTACCGACAATGACGGCGGATGGAAGTCCGCGCGCGGTGAACGCTTCGGCCATGTACTTTGCGTGGTCCACCGTGACGCAGAACCCAAGCGCCCGCATCCGAGTCGGATCTAGCACCTTCTCTCGGAGCGCCTTAATGACGAGCAGGGTGCGAGCATCGTTTCCCGTGTATAGATCCGAAAGTGCGCCGGGACTGTATTGGCCGGCAGTCCACTCCACGTCACGCAGGTCGGTGTTGTCGGAGATGCCGTAGTAGTGAAACGGGCACAGCAAGTCCTGCTCAAGGGCGTCCCACAGTCTCAGTTCATACGCCGTGCGCCCGTCAAAAAGTTCTCGCACGTCGACGCCGTCTGCGCGCTCAGGAGTGGCAGTCAACCCGAGCACTTCCCGCGCTGTAATGCTGGAAAGTAACCGTCTGTAGCTGGCCGCCTCGGCGTGGTGGAACTCGTCAATGACGAGGACTTCCCACTCCTCAGATGCCTGCTTGTCCCGGTTAAGTGATTGCACGCTGGCGAAGACATGCTTCCAGTGGCGCGGCCGTTCGCCACCTACGAATAGCTCGCCGAACGAGCCGTCCCCAAGCACTGCGCGATAGGTCCGCAATGCTTGAACAAGGATCTCTTTGCGGTGGGCGACAAAGAGCAGCGTGGGCAACCTGCCGTCGGCTTGCTCGGAAAGCGCTCGGTAGTCGAGCGCTGCCACGACAGTCTTTCCGGTTCCCGTGGCCGCGATCAGAAGGTTGCGGTGGTGGTCAAACACTTCCCGTTCAGTCGCAAGTGCATCGAGCATCAACTGTTGATGGCCGAACGGCCGTACCTCCAAGCCGGAAAGCGTGACTAAGACCGAACTCGATTTCCTTCCACCCGCCTCCTCGAGCGCTCTATCGAGTTTCTCGGCGTCTGTGTCCGGGTTGTAGAGTTCGAAATCCGCCAGGTTCCAGTACGAATCGAAGACCGTCCGGAACTTGGCAATCTGAGCCGCGTGCGCGACCGAGGACAATCGCACGTTCCACTCGAGTCCATCCACGAGCGCAGCGCGGGAGAGGTTCGAACTCCCGACGTAGGCGGTATCGAATCCAGACTGACGTCGGAAGAGCCAGGCCTTAGCGTGCAAGCGAGTTGACGCTTTCTCGAACCGCACCTTGACCCGCGCGCCGTAGTCCTTGACCAGGACGTCGAGCGCTCGTCGGTCAGTCGCGCCCATGTACGTCGTCGTGAGCACCCGAGGGGTTATTCCGCGATCGGCGAGCAGTTCGAACTGCGGAGCCAAGACCGTTACGCCAGTGAACTTCACAAATGCGCACAGCAAGTCGACCTCATCAGCTGATTCCATCTCGAGTGCGAGTTCGTTGCCGAGGCCGGGCTCGTCTCGAGCGTTAGTGAGAAGGGCGCCTTCCGAGAGTGGGGTCGACGGGCGACGCGGTGCTGCCTTCCCTGTGGGGTATACCGCCTGAAGTAGCGACCCACCTGCGAGGTCGTCGCCCTCAGAGTCGAGAACGTCAAGAAGCCGCTTAGCGACTTCTAATCGCTCGGTCGGGTCCACGGACTCAAGGTGTCTGCGTACCGCGTCTCCAACGTGCCGACCAAGTACCTCGGGAGCGAGAGTCGGGTCCAATTCGGCGATAGCTCGGGACCCGGTAGTCGCGTCGAGACGCCGCTGAAGGCGGGGAGTTATGACCGATTCATAGAGCCCGTCGGGCAAAGGCAAACTCACGGCCGCTCCGCCCCTGGCATGTAGGAGGGAGAGGAAAGAATGGCTACCGCGGGAAGGTCCGGAGCCGCCCAATCAAGTGATGTCAGCGACGTCGCGGGTAGCCAGCGTAGGTCGTCGTGGTCGGAGCTGCGGGTGGGTGCTTCTGACGACGAGACGAGATAGCAGGCCAGGTCAATCTCGAGGTTGCCGACCGGGGTAACGGTCCTGTCGACGAGAGCGTTAACCGAGATCGAGATACCGAGTTCCTCCCGGATCTCGCGAACTAGTGCGAGTTCGGGAGTCTCGTCGTCGTCGATCTTTCCACCAGGAAACTCCCACTGGCCCTCCGCGGACTTCCCAGGAGCCCGTCGGCAGGCGAGCACTTTGCCATCCCGAATGAAAACTGCCGCCACCACTTCGATTCGCGGCACTTGCTCTCCCTTGTCATCGCGCGTCACATCCGGGAGTAGACATTATCTGCAGAAAGACGCTTAGCCATACCGAACTCTGCGCTGAACCCCGCCGAATTGTGCCGGGCGCAAGCCGGTGGAACGCCTCCAGGGTGGTGTTCAATCGGCGGTCAGCCGGGCGAGCATGGCGTGGTGGAGGACGTACTCGTCCGGGCTCGCGGGTGCCTCCTGCTCCCCGAAGTGGATACGACGGCGGGTGATCCGCGACAGGATGATCGCCTGCCTCAGCCCCGCGTAGACGTAGTAGAACGGCAGGTCCCGGAGCGTGGAGCCGGTGAGGTGCTCGTACTGCTCGACGACCTCGCCGTGGTCGAACAGGTCCGGGATGCCGGGGAAGTCGAAGGCGACCGCGAGCTCCTGGAACAGGTCGTGGAAGTACAGAAACCACCCGAGGTCGACCTCAGCCGGAGCGATGGCCGCCATCTCCCAGTCCAGCACGGCCGTCGGGGCGGTGCCCTCGTAAAGGATGTTGCCGATGCGGGCGTCGCCCCAGCTCAGTACATCGGGCCCGGTCTCGCCGGGCCAGTGGGACTCGATCCAGTCGAAGGCCCGCTCGATCACCGGGATCGTGAGCCCGTCCTCGCGGGTCGTCCACTCGTAGTAGGCGCGCTGCTCGTCGACGTGCGCGCGCAGCGAACTCATGCCCGGCGCGGGCGCGAGCGACGACACCAGCTCGGCCGGCCGCGGGATCTGGTGGATCGCCGCCAGCACGGCGACAGACTCGCGCTGGAACTTCCGCCGCCGCTCGGGGTCCATCTCCAGCAACCAGCCGTCGAAGACGTACGGGGGATTGTCGACCGGTGCCTGCCCGGTGGCGCGGTCCATCACCAGGAAGGGCGTGCCGAGAATGGCCGGGTCCTGCTCCTGCCAGCGGACACCGGGGACCGGCAGGTCGGTGTTCTCGCCGACCACTCGCATCACGTCGAACTGCTTGGCCAGGTCGTAGACGGGAAATACCGGGAACGCGTCGTCCTGCGGGCACATCCGGGCCACCAGCTGCGCCGACTGCGGCTCGGCCGTGCCCCCTGGCGAGGCCTGGTTGGCGGGGGTCCAGGTGGCGTCGAAGAGGACCGAGATGTTGGACATCCCCGAACTCTCCGGCCTGCTCACGGCCGAGACCTCGACACCTGCGGAGGCGTCCACCCCGTCGCGGCCCGCGAACCAGGCGGTAAGGCGCTCGCGGAACTCGTCGAGGTCGGCCTCGCCCGAGGTCACCCGTTGGTGGAGTGGTTCGTCGGAGCGTGCGGTGGTCATGCGATAGTCATCATGTGGTTCGGACCCTTCCTGCGGACCTGATGCGCGGGCGGGACCCGCGATGAGCACAGTGTGACCCAACGCACAATCTGGGGGATCTGAAATGCGCATCCCCGCAGTCGCCCACGCGGTCTGGGGCGGGGACCCTCGTCGTCGTCGTACTTCGTCGTCGTACTTCGTCGCAGTGCTTCGCCGTAGTTCCCTGGACCGACAGGGGGTGGGGAGATCGGTGATCCGTCACCGACATGGGCGGATCGGTAACCTCTGGGCGTGGGCCACCACGGCCCTTAATGCAACGGTGAACGTAGAAAAAGGTGTGTTGTGTCGGTCCCCTTGAGCATCCTCGACCTGGTCTCCATCTCGGAAGGCTCCACCGCGCGTGAGGGCATCGCCGCCTCGATGGAGTCCGCCACACTCGCCGACCGGCTCGGCTACTCGCGCCTGTGGTTCGCCGAGCACCACAACACCCCCAACCTCGCCTCCAGCGCCACGGCGCTGCTCATCTCCCAGGCCGCGTCGGTGACCGAGCGGATCCGCGTCGGCTCCGGCGGCGTCATGCTGCCCAACCACGCCCCGCTCATGGTGGCCGAGCAGTACGGCACCCTCGCCAACATCCACGGCGACCGCATCGACCTGGGCCTCGGCCGCGCGCCCGGCACCGACGGCATGACCGCCCAGGCGCTGAGCCGCTCGTCTGCCGAGCCGCAGGCCTTCGCCCGGCACATCTACGACCTGCAGGGCTGGTTCGGCGAGGAGGGCACGGCGCGGAGCACCCCGATCCTGTCGTCGGTCTCGCAGAACACGGAGGTGCCGATCTGGGTGCTCGGCTCCACCGTCAACGGCGCCTCCATCGCCGGGCAGCTGGGACTGCCGTTCTCGCTGGCCTCCCACTTCGCGCCCGACCAGATCGACGACGCCATCCGCGTCTACCGCGACTCGTTCAGCACCGAGGCGCCCACCGCGCGCATCGACAAGCCCCAGGTGATGGCCGGCATCAACGTCGTCGTCGCCGACACGGACGAGGAGGCGCAGCGGCAGTTCACCACCCTGCAGCAGATGTTCCTCGACCTGCGGGCCGGGCGCAGCCGCAAGATCCAGCCGCCCGTCGACCCGTCGGAGTTCGCCGGCAGCACGCCCGCGATGCTCGAGATCAGCGCCGTCGGCTCGCCCGCGACGGTCAAGGCGCAGCTCGAGCAGTTCGTCGAGCGCACCGACGCCGACGAGCTCATCACCGTCACCTACGCCTACGACCCGGCCGTGCGGAACCGGTCGATCGAACTGCTCGCCGACCTCTGGTTCTCGTAGCGCGCCGAACCCATGGAATTCCTCACCATACTGTTCCTCATCGGTATCACAGCCGAGGCGATGACCGGCGCGCTGGCCGCCGGTCGCGAGCGCATGGACCTGTTCGGGGTGGTGATCGTCGCGTGCGTCACGGCCATCGGCGGTGGCTCGATCCGGGACGTCCTGCTGGGCCACTATCCGCTCATCTGGGTGGAGAATCCGTCCTACCTCGCGCTCGTCGCGCTGGCCGCGGTCGTGACCGTGTTCGTCGCCCCGCTCATGCGGCACTTCAGGGTGCTCTTCCTCGGACTCGACGCACTCGGACTGACCGTCTTCGCGATCTTCGGTGCCCGGATCGCCCTCGAGATGGGCCACGGCGTCGTCATCGCCGTCGCTGCCGCGGTCATCACGGGCGTGTTCGGGGGAGTCATGCGTGACCTGCTGTGCGACCGGGTGCCGCTCGTGTTCCGGCACGAGTTGTACGCCAGTGTCGCCATCCTGGCCGCGCTCGTCTACGTGGGTCTCGCGGCTGCGGGCGTCCCGGAGAACTGGGGCGCGGCGATCACTCTGGTCGTGGGGTTCGGTCTGCGAGTGGCCGCGATCCGCTTCAGACTCTCACTACCGGTGTTCGACTACCAGGAGATCGAGCACCGTCGACCCGGACGTCGTCGGCACCGCTGGAGCCGGGTCTCGTCTAGAGAGCTGGACTGACACATCGGGCTCGTCAACGACGGCGCGTCCCCGGCCGCGCGGACGCCCGGTCGACCGGAGGCGCCCGGGCCCCGCCGCTGGTAGAACGGGGCATGGCCATCGACGCACTGGAACCCCACCCGCTCGTCCGACTACTCGGCACACCGACGGCCGACTTCACCGCCGCCGACCTCGTGCGGGCCGCCGAACAGCTCGAGCTGAGCCAGGTCAACCTCCGCTACGTCGGCGGCGACGGCCGGCTCAAGACCCTCGCCTTCCCCATCAACTCGCGCGAGCACCTCCACGAGGTGCTCACCCGCGGCGAGCGGGTGGACGGCTCGAGCGTCTTCCCCGGCACCGACACCGAGGCCAGCGACGTCTACATCGTCCCGCGCCACCGCACCGCCTTCCTCAACCCCTTCGGCGAGCGGACCTCCCTCGACGTGCTCTGCTCGTTCTATGCTCCCGACGGCACGCCGCTGCCCTACGCGCGCGAGCAGGTCGTGCGCCGCGCCGCTGAGGTGTTGACACGGGAGACCGGCATGACGCTCGAGGCGTTCGGTGAGCTGGAGTATTACCTCGCCGCCGAGCCCGAGCCGATCTACCCCGTCGAGTCCGAACGCGGCTACCAGGAGTCGGCGCCCTTCTCCAAGCACGAGCGGGTCCGCGAGCAGGTGCTGGGGCACCTGCGCGAGATGGGGGTCGCGATGAAGTACGTCCACGGCGAGGTCGGCAACATCTTGGAGGACGACCGACAGCTGGTCCAGCACGAGATCGAACTCCAGCCCGTCCCCCTGGAGCAGGCCGCCGACGGCATCGTCCTGACCAAGTGGGTGGTGCGTCAGGTCGCCTACGCCCACGGCCTCGAGGCGACCTTCGCCCCGCTGGTGAGCGGCGACGGCGCGGGCAACGGACTGCACATCCACAGCCGCCTGGTGCGCGACGGCACCAACGTCATCGTCGACGACGCCGGCATCACCGACACCGCGCGCAGACTGATCGCCGGCTACCTCTCGGCCGCCCGGGCACTGTCCGCGTTCGGCAACACCGTCCCCACCTCCTACCTGCGGTTCGCCGAGGGCGACGAGTCGCCCGAGGACATCTGCTGGGGGATGCAGGACCGTACCGGCCTGGTCCGGGTCCCGCTGGCCTGGGGCGGCGACGTCCTGGCCGACATGGTCGCCCACGCCAACCCCGGCAGCTCCGAGCCGATCCCCGAGCCCGCCACGCACCCCCAGACCGTCGAGTTCCGGCTCGGCGACGGCTCAGCCGACGTGCACCTGCTCCTGGCGGGCATGGCAGTGGCGGCCAGGCGCGGGCTCGACGACCCGGGCAGCCTGGAGCAGGCCGAGCGCCTCAACGCCGACGTCGGCGAGGACTTCGAGACCCTGCCCACCTCGTGCGCGGAGTCGGCCGACGTGCTGGAGGCCGAGCGAGAGATGTTCGAGGCCGACGGTGTGTTCCCCGCCGCGCTCATCGACTCGGTGCTCGCGGGGCTACGCGGTGATGACGACGACGAGGTGGGCGACTCCGGAAACGGCGACGACGACGAGGTGGGCGACTCCGGAAACGGCGACGCCGACCGGGAGGAGCTCATCCGCCGTCACTGGCACGTCGGCTGAAACCGCCCGGTCGGCGAGGTGGCCCGGGGGAGCGGGCCTGCCCCCTGCCCGTCCGCTACGACTCGGTCTCGAGCAGTTCGGAGATCAGCGCGCTGACCCGCCGCTTGATCGCGTCACGGATCGGCCGGACGGCCTCGATTCCCTGGCCCGCCGGGTCCGCCAGCTCCCAGTCCTCGTACCGCTTGCCGGGGAAGACCGGGCACGCATCGCCGCAGCCCATGGTGATGACCACGTCGGACGCGCGGACGGCGTCGGTGGTGAGGACCTTCGGCGTGGCCGAGGTGATGTCGACGCCGTCCTCGGCCATCGCCTCGACGGCGACCGGGTTGATCTGATCCTTGGGTGCCGACCCGGCCGACAGGACGTCGACTCGTCCTCCGGCCAGGTGGGACAGGTAGCCGGCGGCCATCTGGGAGCGCCCGGCGTTGTGGACGCAGACGAACAGCACCCGGGGCCTGGTGTCGACGAGGTCGGCGAGCAGGGCGCGCACGCGACGATCGATGTCGTCGCGGACCAGACGCATCCGCTCCATGCCCTCGATGCCCCGGTGCGACGGCTCGTCGGTGCGCCAGATTTCGAGCGCGCTGACCTCGTCGTCGTCGATCTCCCCGGCGGCCTCGTCGCCCAGGACGATCACCCGGTCCACCTGTCGCACCAGGTCGGGGTCGACGGCCGTGGGGGTCTCGCCGGACATGTCGGCGCCGACCTCGGCGACCGCCTCCGCGGCGAGCGCGTTGACCGCCGAGCCGGGCGCGGTGCCCGCCGAATGGACTGCGACGGCGTCGCCAGCGTGCAGGCGCATGAGCGCCGCCGCCATCTGGGATTTGCCGCCGTTCTTCACGCACACGAACAGAACGCTGGGGACGTGATGCGCCTGCTGCTCCCCGGTCATGAGCGGGTCCCGGTCACCGAACGATCGGGCAGGGTCGGGTCGCCCGGGAAGAGTCTCGGTCCGGCCCACAGGGCGACGTAGACGAGCCCGATGAGGACCGGGACCTCGATGAGCGGCCCGACCACGCCCGCGAGGGCCTGGCCGGACGCAATGCCGAAGGTGCCGATCGACACCGCGATCGCCAGTTCGAAGTTGTTGCCCGACGCGGTGAAGGCCACGCTGGTCGACTTCGCGTAGTTCAACCCCACCGCCCGCGAGGCGAACAGGCTGACGAGGAACATGAGGACGAAGTACAGCAGGAGGGGCACGGCCATCCGCGCCACGTCGAGCGGCTGGGAGGTGATGGCATCGCCCTGCATGGCGAACAGCAACACGATCGTGAACAGCAGCCCGTACAGGGCCCACGGGCCGATCCGGGGGAGGAACGTCTCCTCGTACCACTCCCGGCCCTTGGCCCGCTCACCGAACACTCGGGTGAGGAAGCCGGCCAACAGCGGGATACCGAGGAACACCAGCACCGAGAGCACGATCGCCCACACCGAGAACTCGGCCGTCGTGGTCTCCAGCCCCAGCCAGGAGGGCAGAAGCTGGAGGTAGAACCAGCCCAGGGCGCCGAACGCCACGACCTGGAACACCGAGTTGATCGCCACCAGCACCGCCGCGGCCTCCCGGTCGCCGCAGGCCAGGTCGTTCCAGATGAACACCATGGCGATGCAGCGGGCCAGGCCCACGATGATCAGCCCGGTACGGAACTCCGGCAGGTCGGGTAGGAAGACCCACGCGAGGGTGAACATGAACGCCGGACCGGCGATCCAGTTGAGGAACAGCGACAGCGTGAGCAGTTTCCGGTCACCGGTGACCCGGTGGGTCTCGTCGTAACGGACCTTCGCGAGGACCGGGTACATCATCACCAACAGGCCGATGGCGATCGGGACGGAGATCCCGCCGATCTTCACCGAATCCAGCGCTCGGTCTAGGCCGGGGATGAACCGTCCGAGCAGTAGCCCGACGGCCATCGCCGTGAGGATCCAGAGGGCCAGCCAGCGGTCGAGGAACGACATCTTCTTGGCGACCGGTGCCACGCCGGGCCCGGTCATCATGGTGCTCATCCGGGGGAACGTCCTTAGATCGATGATTGTCTATGGGGAGGCTAGGCTGACATATCGGTGAGTGTCAATGTATCTTCGGGGTCAGGTGAGGTGGACGATGACAACAGTGGAACCCGGCCTGTCGGCGCCGGTGCAGGACGCGTGTTGCTCGATGTCGGCGGGGCCGGTGGACGCTCCCACCGCCGAGCGGATGTCGGCGCGACTCAAGGCGCTCGCGGACCCGATGCGGCTGCGCCTGTTGTCGCATATCGCGGCTCAGGGGTGTGACTCGGTGTGCGCGTGCGACCTCCTCGAAGTGGTCGACATCAGCCAGCCGACGATCAGCCACCATCTCAAGAAGCTCGTCGAGGCCGGGTTGCTGGTCCGCGAGCAGCGCGGCAAGTGGGCGCACTACTCGGTGGTGCGCGAGTCCTTCGACGACCTGCGCAGCTTCCTCGACCTGTCCTGACCGGGCGCGACGACGCGGTGGGGAGCCGGGTGGGGAGCCCTGGCGACAGTCAGTAGCCCAGGGCAGCCGTAGGGCGTGATGACCGCGGCCCTGTGGTGCTCGCGCATGGCGCGGAAGTGCGCGGAGGAGTCGAGCAGCGAGCGGTTGCCCAGGGTGGTGGCCAGGCGGCCCTCGGCGAGCTCGGTGGCCGGGTGGACGGCGTGTCTGAGCTGGTCGGCGAGGTAGTCCGGCCGCCCGTACACCGACATGTGACGGGCGGCGTGGGCCGCTGAGGCGTCGATGCCGGCCCAGTTGACGGCCCACCCGGCGTGGCGGAACATCTGGTCGAAGAAGACTCGCTGCGTGCGACTGTTCCCGTCGCGGAACGGGTGTACGAGGGTGAGCTCGGACCAGTGCCCGGCGATGGTGTCGGTGGCCGCGTCGGGGTCGGTGGTGCTGGGCGGTCGCGTGGAGATCTGCCGGAAGACCCGGTCGAGCTCGTCGGGCAGGAACTGCGGGCGGGCATGAGGGATGCCGAGGGCGCGGGTGTCGACGGTGCGGAGCTCGCCGGCCCAGTCGAAGATGTCCTGGAGGATGTAGCGGTGGATCGCGCGGAGGTGCTCGAAATCGAATCGACCCTCCAGCGGGCTGAGTTCCAGTTCCACGACCCGGAAGAAGGCCAGGTCGCGCTCGTATTCCGCCAGCTCGGCGGGGTCGGAGATGCCCAGCCGGTTACGCAGAACCCCCGAGGGTTCCTTGTACGGATCTCGGGGGTTCATGGGCGTGAGGGCAGCGTCAGGGAGCGGTGCGCTCACGCACCGCGGCGCGGATCTCGGCGAGAGCCCGGTCGCGGGTGAGGAGCCCGTCGGCGAACCGGCGGGTGATCTCGAGGGCCTCGGGTGACGGCTCCATGCCGGCCATGCGATGGCCGGCGGCGGCTCCTGCGAGTGCCTGGTCGGTGGTCGGGCGGATGCGGGTGGCCACACAGTCTCCTTGCGTCGACGTGCAGCCGATTCTACCTGCTCAGCGGCACTGAAGGGCATCTGTGACCCGAACTGTGCGGCGGGACCTCGACGGTGATGGGGGTGGCCGGCACTCAGCGCTCCCGACGGGGTGTTCGGGCGAGCAGATCGGTACCGCCGCCCCGCCGGTGGTGCCACGCCTCGATGCGATCCAGGACGATGCGATCCAGGACCATGACGACCACCGCGACCCACAGCACGGATACGCACCAGCCCGCGATCACGTCGCTCGGGTAGTGGACTCCCAGGTACATCCGCGAGACCCCGACGGCGAGCACGTACACCGCCCCCGCGACCACGGCCCTCCACCTCCACCGCGTCCCCCAGGCCAGGACCACCAGCGACGCCGCGAGCGCCATGCTGGCCATCGCATGGCCGCTCGGGAACGAGTAGGAGTTCTCCGTGACGAGGTGTTCCCAGAAATCGGGCCGGGACCGCTGGAAGACCGATTTGAGCGCGGTGTTGAGCAGTGTCGATCCGACGACCGCCGCCGCCAGCAGCGTGGCGTTCCGCCGGGAGTCGCGGCACCACAGTGCCACCGCCGCTCCGGTCGCAGCCACCGGGACCACGACGATCCCCCCGAGCAGCGTCACCGCCTCCATCACCGCCGTGAGCGAGGGGGTCGACACCGAATGAAGCCACAGCATCACCGGTCGGTCGAAGGGGAAGATCTCCTGCTCGGCCACGTCCTCCGCGAGCAGGACGAAGAACAGGAGTGGGACGACGAAGGCGAGCCCGGCCACCGCGAGAGCCGACACCGATCTGCGTACCAGGCTCCGGCCGACGAGGTTCCCGTCCCGGTCGGTTCCCCGGTCGGCCACCGGCTCGACTTCCGGGTCGGCTTCTGGGCCGGTGTTGTCAGACGTCACGCTGACCAGCCTAGGGAGGTTCACCGAGAGCACTCGGATCGGACGAGCCCGGATCGGCGCGAGCGAGTGCTCCCGCCACGGCCCGTTGATCGGTACTCTGCTCTCACCACCGCCCGAGCTCACCCGCACAGCGGTCCGCCGCTCTGTGTGCCCGGTGGCCGGCGAGCTGTGGTGCTCGACGGTGTGGAAGGGGTCCCTCGAATGGACGATCTCGATCGGGGTGCGTCAATGCACGCCCTTGAACCGCCGCCCTCGCCGGAGGCGGGATTCTCCACTCGCCGGCGGGTGCGGACGGGCGACGTCGATCCCCAGCGCAGGCTCCGGCTGGACAGCGTCGCCCGCTACCTCCAGGACATCGCCGCGGACAACCTCGACGCCACCGGTCATGCCCGGACCGACCCGTTCTGGATCGTGCGCCGAACCGTGATCGACGTGATCGAACCGATCTCGTGGCCGGCCACCGTCGGACTCCAGCGGTGGTGCTCCGGCCTGTCCAGCCGGTGGGCGAACATGCGCGTGCGGCTGACCGTCGAGGACTCCGAGGCCTCCGAGGACCCTGAGGGCCCCGACGGCATGCCAGCACCCGGCACCGCGGCACCCGGCCCCCCGACTGCCCGTGGCGGGCTGGTGGAGACCGAGGCGTTCTGGATCAACGTCACCGCGGCCGGGTTGCCCGCCCGGATCAGCGACTCCGGCATGGCCAGCCTGGCCGGCACCACCGACATCCACCGCCTCCGGTGGGCCGGCCTGACGCAGGACTGCCCACCTGAGCGGCCCGGCGAGCCGCAGGACAGGCCGCACCTCCTGCGCAGCACCGACTTCGACCCGCTGCAGCATGTCAACAACGCCGCGTACCTGGCGGTGGTCGAAGACGAACTCCTCCAGCACCCTGATCTGCTGCAGCGTCCTCACCGGGTCGTCATCGAGTACCTCCGCCCGGTGACACCGGGGGCGACGATGACCGTCCGGCGCCGGCGCGCGGGGGACCTGCTCGAGCTGTGGTTGATGGTCGACGGCGTCGTGGCTGCCGCCGTCCTTGTCACCCCGATTCCCGACGCCTCCGCCAGCCCCGCCTCCGCCAGCCCCACCGCCTCCGTCAGGTACCGACCGCAGGAGTGACCTGCGCGCTGGGGTCGTCCCGCCGGAGGGCGGTCACCGGCCCCGACTCGAACCACCCCGGTGCGCGCCGCCCGAACTCGGCCTGCGACAGCGCCCCTGCACCCGCGGGCACCCGGCCGAGCACCGGAACCCCGGTCAGGCGGGGCAGATCCTCGAGGTTGCAGCGCTCGGCGAGGTCCGGGTCGGCCGGCCAGGACCCGATGACGATCCCCGCGCACCGCAGACCCGCCGCCTCGATCGCGCGGACGGTGAGCTCGGTGTCCGACAGCGTGCCCAGTCCGGCCCTCGCGACCACGACCACCGGGGCGTCGAGCGACCGCGCGAGGTCGAGGACGGTGAGGTCGGTGCCGAGCCGAACGAGCACCCCGCCGGCGCCCTCGACCAGATCCAGGCGCCCGCGTGCAGGTCCGGAGGTCGCCGGGGCGTTGGGCACCGACCCGCCGGGCGCGCGGAGCCACGCGCGGATCGGATCGATCAACTCGGGCAGCGTGGACTGCGGCAGGCCGGCGACGCGGGCGGCGGTCTCGGGCGCCAGCGGATCGGGCAGCCGACGGACCTCCAGCACCCGCCGCACACCGGACAGGCGCGCGGCCTCGTGGGCGTCGCCCGGCTCGCCCGGGCCCAGCCCCGTCTGGATCGGCTTGCAGATCCCCACGTCCAGGCCCTCCGACAGGCCGTGGGCGGCCAGCGCGGCGGTGGCGACGGTCTTGCCCACGTCCGTGCCGGTGCCGGTGATGACGATCGGCGCCGGGGCGGCCGGGGATGCGGAGCCGGGCGAACCCGGCAGGGACGCGGAGGCGAACGAGGTGGTCATGCGCGGGCCCCCTCGAGCCGCGCGGCCGCGCCAACCGGGTGACCGTGCTCGCCCAACACCTGCGACAGCACGTCGCTCGCCCGCGCGAGGTCGGCGCCGGAGAGGTCCGCCCGGGCGGTGAGGCGCAGCCGCGCGGTGCCCTCGGGAACCGACGGCGGGCGGAAGCACCCCACCCGGACGCCCAGCTCGAGGCACCTGCCGGCGGCGGAGACCGCGCGGGCGGGGTCGCCGAGGATCACCGACACCACCGCCGAGCGTGGCTGCTCGGCGCCGGTGACCGCGGCCAGGTGCTCGGCCACCCCCACCACGCGCGAGGCGAGCCCGGGGTCGCGGCGCAGGACGCCGAGGGCTGCGCGGGCCGCGCCCACCGCGGCGGGGGCGAGGCCGGTGTCAAAGATGAAGGTGCGCGCGCTGCTGATGAGGTGCTCGCGCACCCGCTCGGACGCCAGGACCACCCCGCCCTGCGACCCGAGCGCCTTGGACAGCGTCGCCGTGACGACCACGTCCTCGTGCCTGCTCAACCCCAGTTCGTCCACGAGCCCCCGCCCGCGGTCGCCGCGCACGCCGAGGCCGTGGGCCTCGTCGACCAGCAGGACCGCGCCGTGCGCGCGGGAGGCGCCGTGCAATGCGAGCAGGGGAGCCAGCTCACCGTCGGCGCTGTACACCGAGTCGGTGACGACCAGCGCGCGCTCCTCGGTGCGCTCGGCCAGGGCCCGGGCCACCGCGCCGACGTCCCCCCGGTCGACGACGACGACGCGGGCCCTCGCGAGCCGGCACGCGTCCACGAGCGAGGCGTGCGAGCCACCGTCGGAGACGATGAGCGATCCCCGCCCGGACAGCGCCACCACGGCGCCGAGGTTGGCGGTGTACCCGGAGGAGAACACCAGCGCGGCGGGCTTGCCAGTGAACTCGGCGAGCTCGTCCTCGAGCGCCAGATGCTCCTCCGTCGTGCCGGTGACCAGCCTTGATCCCGTCGCGCCCGCACCCCAGCGGCGTGTCGCCGCCACGGCGGCGTCCACGACCTCGGGGTGCCGCCCCAGCCCGAGGTAGTCGTTGGAGGCGAGGTCGATCACGCCGTCCTCGGCCGCGCGGGGGGACAGCACCCGCCGCACATGCCGGGCGGCCCGGTCGGCGGTGGCGTCGTCGAGCCAGTCCAGCGCGGGGGAGCGGTCGGGCGCGCGGTTCAGGTCGGGCTCGGGGTTCAGGACGGGCGTTGCCCCGACCGGTGAGCTCTGCCCGATCATCGGCCCGCTCCCGCCGCTGCAGCCCCGGCCACCGCCGCCGCACAGATCCGATCGATCTCGTCATCCGTAGAGGTGTACGGCGGCATCGTGTAGATGAGATCGCGGAAAGGGCGTAGCCACACGCCGTGCGAGGTGATCGCTGTTGTCGTCGTCGTCATCTCCACCGACGCGGCCAGCTGGATCACCCCGATCGCCCCGAGCACCCGCACGTCCACCACACCGGGCACGTCGAGCGCGGGCGCCAGCCCGTGGCGCAGGCGCGCCTCGATGCGTGGCACGTCGCGCCGCCACCCGCCGGCCTCCACCAGGTCCAGCGACGCGCACGCCACCGCGCACGCCAGCGGATTGCCCATGAACGTCGGCCCGTGCGCCAGGCCCCCCGCCTCACCGGCGCTGATGACCTCGGCCACCCGGTCGGTGGTGAGCGTCGCGGCGAGGGTGAGATACCCGCCGGTCAGGGCCTTGCCCACGCACATCACGTCCGGTGCGACGCCCGCGTGGTCGGCAGCCCACAGCTCACCGGTGCGGCCGAAGCCGGTGGCGATCTCGTCGAAGATGAGCAGCGTGCCCGTCTCGTCGGCCAACCGGCGCAGGTCGCGCAGGTAACCGGGGTGGTGGAAGCGCATCCCGCCCGCGCCCTGGACCACCGGCTCGACGATGATCCCCGCCAGCTCGTCGGCGCTCCTCCGGATCACCCGCTCGAGCTCGGCGACGTAAGCGGGGTCGTAGTCGGCGGGCGGAGCGGGCGCGAAGACCTGCTCGGCCACCACGCCGCGCCACATCGAGTGCATGCCGCCGTCGGCGTCGCACACACTCATGGGCGACAGGGTGTCGCCGTGGTAGCCGCCGCGCCACGTCGCCAGCCGGGTGCGTTCGGGGCGGCCGAGCGAGCGCTGGTACTGGATCGCCATCTTCGCGGCCACCTCTACGGACACAGAACCCGAGTCCGCGAGGAACACCTTGTTCAGCTCGCCCGGCGCCATGCGGGCGAGTCGGGTCGCCAGTTCGACGGCCGGCGCGTGCGTGAGCCCGCCGAACATCACGTGACTCATCGTGTCGACCTGGCGGTGCGCGGCCGCATCGAGGTGCGGGTGCCGGTAGCCGTGGATGGCCGCCCACCACGAGCTCATCCCGTCGATGAGCTCGCGCCCGTCCGCCAGCCGCAGCCGGACCCCCGAGGCGGAGACGACCGGCAGCGGCTCTGTGCTCGCGGGAAACCCGCCGTAGGGGTGCCAGACGTGCTCGGCGTCGGCGGCGAGCAGCGCGGTGGTGGCGTCCTGCCCGGCGTCGGCGGCCAGCATCGCCGCGGCGTCGTCCGGGGTGGAGGGGGAGGAGGGAGTGTCGACGACGACGAGGTCCCGGGCACCGGGAGAGTGGACCGAGGCGGACATGTCAGGCGTTCGCGGGCTCGCTGGTGCCGGCCCCGCGGGTGCGGATGGCCACCTTTTTGTCCCGCCCGGTGGCGGCGACGGGCGTGGCCGGCCCGGCGGCATTCGCGGGCGCGTTCGCGGTGGCGGCCTCCACCGTCCCGTCCCCGGTGTCCCCGGCCAGGTGGTCCATCTGGAGGACCTCGAGGCCGGCGTCGGCGATCATCTGGAGGTCCTCGCCGCCGGGCTGGCCCTCGCTGGTGAGGTAGTCGCCGAGGAACAGCGAGTTGGCCACGTAGAGGCCCATGCCCTGGAGGTAGCCGAGGTGTCGTTCGCGGCCGGCGGCCATCCGGATCTCGGTGTCGGGGGCGACGAAGCGGACCATCGCGAGGATGCGCAGGCAGTCGCGCGGGTTGAGGGTGTCCACGCCCTCGAGCGGGGTGCCGTCGAAGGGCAGCAGGAAGTTGACCGGGATCGAGTCGACTCCCTTGGCGCGCAGGTCGAAGGCGAGCTCGACGAGCTGGTCGTGCGTCTCACCCATGCCCGCGATGAAGCCCGAGCACGCCGAGAGTCCGGCGCCGTGGGCCTGGGCGACCGTGTGCTCCCGGTCGGCGTAGGTGTGGGTGGTGCAGATGTCCTCGTAATGACTCTCGGCCGTGTTGAGGTTGTGGTTGTAGGCGTCGGCGCCGCTGGAGCACAGCTTCTCCGCCTGGCCATCCTTCAGTGCACCCAGGCAGGCGCACACCTCGACGCCCGGGGTGTCGGACTTGATGGCCTCGATGATGTCGGAGACCTTGCCGACCTCGCGATTGCTGGGTCCGGTGCCGCTGGCGACCAGGCACACGCGGGAGGCGCCGGCCGCGATGCCCGCCTTGGCCGCGGTGACGGCCTCCTCGGTGTTGAGCCAGGTGTAGCGCAGGATGCCGGCGGTGGAGTTGAGCCGCTGCGAGCAGTAGAAGCAGTCCTCCGGGCACAGGCCGCTCTTGAGGTTGACCAGGTAGTTGACCTTGACCTTGTTGCCGAAGTGCTGGAACCGCAGCCGGGACGCGGCCGCGACCACCTCCATGAGCTCGGAGTCCGGGGACCGGAGCACGGCGAGGGCGTCCGCCGCGGTGACGACTCCGCCGTCGAGTACGTGATCCGCGAGCTCGTGCCAGCGGGGGGTCGTGATGGCCATGGTTCCTCCTGAACGCCGTTCATTGAACGCCGTTCAAGCTAGCGCACGGTCGTCGACTTGTACAGCGTTCAGGAGAGGGTTGTGTCGGCCGGTAGGATCGGCGCCCGTGGCCCTGACAAAGACGGCGGTCGTCGACACCGCCCTGGAACTGCTCCGCGAGTCGGGGCTACCCGGCATGTCGATGCGCACGTTGGCGACCCGGCTGGGGGTCCAACCGAGCGCGCTGTACTGGCACGTTCCGTCCAAGCAGGCGCTGCTCACGGTCGTCGCGGAGCGCATCCTGGCGACGATGGGTCCCGTCGGGGAGGGGAACTCGGCCGCCGACGAACTACGGGCGGTGGGTCAGGCGCTGCGCGCGGCCGTCACGGGCGTTCCGGACGGCGCCGAGATCGTGGCGCTGGGTCTGGCGGCGGGTGCGGTGAATCCGGTCGCCGAGGTGGTCGAGGCGGCGTGCTCCCGCCACGGACTCGAGGGCCGCGCGCCGGGGTTGACCACGGCCCTGACGGGCTACGTGGTGGGCCTGAGCCTGGAGGAACAGACCCACCACAACCTCACGGTCGCCGACCCCGCGACGCCGACGGTCGAGTTCGATCGGCGCTTCCGGCAGGGTCTCGACGCGATGCTCGCCGGCGTCCAGGCCTGACGACTCCCATCGAGAAGAGCGTCCGGGGCGGGGGCTGGGCGCTTCAGTAGCGGGCGAAGACCTGGGTGGCATAGAGCTTGCCGTCCGCGGCCACCGCGGCGCCGACGCCCATCGAGGTGTGGCCCGGGTTGAGCAGGTTCACGCGGTGGCCGGGGGAGGCCATCCACTGGTCCACCAGCTGCTGCGGGGTGGCGTGCGCGTAGTTCTGCAGCACGTTCTCGCCGTAGTGGCCCCACCCGGCGGGGATCTGCGCGCCCACGTCCGGGTTGTGGAACATGCGGTTCTGCGCGGCCTGCGTGCCGCTCCAGTTGGTGGCCACCGCGGTGAGGCCGCCGTTGACGGCGAGAGGGGCGAGGCCGTGTGCGGTGCGGGCGGCGTTGGTGGCGCCCTCGAGCTGGGCCCGGTACTCGGCGGAGGCGGGGTCGATCGTCGGCGCGGTGCCGGCGGGGGCGGGGTTGGCGAAACCGATCGTCAGGCCCGGGAGGTGGATCTGGGGCAGCTGGATCTGCGGCGCCTGGGCCGAGGCCTGCGGGGCCGCGTTCAGGGCGAGGGTGGCGGAAGCCGCGGCGGCCAGGATCAGGCCACGACGCAGGTGCTGGAGGGCTCGGGTCACGAGTGTCGGTAACTTTCGGGTGCTGGGGACCCGACTGTCGGGTCGCCGAGCGCAACGGTAGGAACCGGCTCCAGCCCTAAGCCAGCCGTCATCACCCCGTAACCACCGTGAGCAGGGGAGGGGCGTTATCCACCCCACCCCCGCTGGACGATCGTCCGGCAGTCAGTCGCGGGCGAAGTCCTGCACCACGTGCACGGTGCCGTCCTCGGCGGTGGCCACGCCCACGCCCACTCGGACGAACCGGCCGTCCAGCATCCGCTCGCGCATGCCGGTGTCGGCGAGCAGGGCCGAGAGTGCCTTCTGCGGGGTCGCGCCGGCGGGCAGCGCGAGAACGGTGCGGTCGCCGGACTGGTCGACGTCCGCGGCCTCGCCGGGAGCGTCCGCGCCGGGAGTATCGGCGTCGACTCGCGCATCCGCGGGGACGGTCACCTCGCCGGTCGTGGGGTCGCCCGCGGCGAGCTGGGCGGCCCGCTCGCGGGCTGACGCCTCGAGTCGGGGGTCGGTGACGAGCCGGTCGGCGCCCACCACGAGGCGGGCCTCGTTGACGGCGGCCACCACGCTGCCCTCGAACGCCATCAGCCTGATCTCCTCGGGCAGCAGATCGTCCGCGGCCGCGGCAGCCGGGTCGGCCGCCGGGGCGGAGCGTGCCCCGGGGGCGTCCGGGGTGAGGGAGGCCAGGCCGGGGATGGTGGCGAAGACCGGCAGCGCGAGCTCCAGCGAGCCCTGCGCGGCCGCCGTGCCAGTGCCGGAGGCGAGCAGGAGGGCGGCCGCGCCGGTGGCGACGGCGGAACGAAGGGGATGACGCACGCGATGGTCCTTTCCTCGGGCCGCGGCTCGCGCCGTGGCCTGCGTGTGGAGCGTGTGCCGGATCGGACGGTGCCACCCGAGCCGGTTCACTCCTGCCTCTGTCGTCACTCTAGTCACATGCGTTACACCGATGCGATTCCCATTCGTATGGCGGCGCGCGAGACGGCGCCGACACGACGGCGCCCCCGCCGCCGGTGTGGACCGGGGGTGGGGGCGCCGTAGGAGGGGGCGACGACCGAGGGGGCCGCGGGGGTCAGGTCAGTCGGGCGAAGTTCTGGGTGGAGTACAGCTTCCGGCTGTCGGCGACCTGCACGCCCACACCGAGGTGGGTGTGCAACGGGTTGAGTAGGTTGAGGCGGTGCGGAAGCGAGTTCATCCACTGCTGGACGAGCGCCTCGCCCGAGGCGCCGCACCAGTTCTGCAGCACGTTCTCGCCGTAACTCTTCCAGTCCCCGTCACTCAGCGGAGATCCGTCGTAGGTGATCTCCATCAGCGTCTCGATCTGCGGGTTGTGGGTCATCTTGTCCACGCTGGCCATCTGCTCGCTCCAGTCCTGGGCGATCCGGTCCAGGCTGGCGAGGCGCGTGACGGGGTTGAGGCCGCGGGAGACGCGCTCGCGGTTGGTGTACTCGTGGATGTCCGCGATCACCTGCTCGGTCTCCGCCGGGGTCGCCTGCTCACAGGGGGCGGGCGCGCCCACGGTGAACTGGAGCGACTGGGCGGCGGTGACGGGGGCGGCCAGGGCGAGGAAGGTGGCGGCAGCGGCGGCGACGGCGCCGATGCGCCGCCTGACGATGGTTCGCATTGAGGGGATTCCTGAGGGGTTGGGGGAACGTCGGGGGAGGACATGTGACCGAGGGAAGCCACGAATCTGAGGATAAGGTCAGTTCTTCGAGATCGACGCATTATCGACCCCCGCGACACAAGTTTGTGCACCCTCAAAACTGCAGGTCAGGCGCCCAAGTTGCTGACTCGTCACACAGACGTTCGTCCAGTTAAGGCGTGCGACGCCTCCGGATCGATGTTCGGGCGTGCCCCTGATCGGCCCGCATCGCCACGGGCGGTCCGGACGCCCCGGTGAGCGAAAATTCCTCTACGGCGGTGTCGGGGGACCGGATACCGGGCAGAATCAGCCCCCATGGGCCACAGTCACTCTCACCTCCTCAGTCCCCTCGCCGTCGGGCATCTCACCCTGCGCAACCGCGTGGTCATGGGGTCCATGCACACCGGGTTGGAGGACCGCTCGAAGCACCTGCCCGAGCTCACCGCCTACTTCGCCGAGAGGGCGCGCGGCGGGGCCGCCCTCATGGTCACCGGCGGGTACTCGCCCAACGTGGAGGGGTGGCTGCTGCCGGCCGGGTCGATGATGGCCTCGCGCCGGATGGCCGACAAGCACCGCGGCCTCACCGACGCCGTCCATGCCGAGGGCGCCCACATCCTCCTGCAGGTCCTCCACGCCGGCCGCTACGGATACCAGCCGTTCGTCCGCTCGGCCGCGTCGACCAAGTCGCCGATCAGCATGTTCAGAGCGCGCGCCCTGGGCGCCCGGGGTGTCGAGCGGACGATCGACGACTGGGTCCGGGCCGCCCGCCTGGCCCGGCGCGCGGGGTATGACGGCATCGAGATCATGGGCTCGGAGGGCTACCTCATCAACCAGTTCCTCGCCGCCCGGACCAACGACCGCACCGACTCGTGGGGCGGCACCGCGAGCAGGCGGATGCGGCTGCCAGAGGAGATCGTGCGCCGCATCCGCGCCGAGGTGGGCCGCGACTTCCTGCTGCAGTACCGGATCAGCCTGCTCGACCTGGTCGACGGCGGCCAGTCGTGGGAGGAGACCGCCGAACTCGCGCAGCGCCTCGAGGCCGTTGGTGTCGACGTGTTCAACACCGGCATCGGCTGGCACGAGTCCCGCATCCCCACCATCGTCACCTCCGTGCCGCGGGCCGCGTTCGTCGACCTCACGGCCCGGCTCAAGCAGACCGTCGGTGTCCCGGTGATCGCGTCCAACCGCATCAACACTCCGGACATCGCGGAGCAGATCATCGCCCGCGGTCAGGCGGACCTGGTGTCCATGGCGCGGCCGCTGCTGGCGGACCCGGCGTTCGCCGCCAAGGTCGCCGAGGGGCGGGCCGACGAGATCAACATCTGCATCGCCTGCAACCAGGCCTGCCTCGACCACACCTTCGCCAACAAACGTGCCTCCTGCCTGGTCAATCCGCGCGCCGGCCGCGAAACCGAGCTCCTGCTCACCGTGGCCCCCACCCGGCGTCGGGTGGCGGTGGTCGGCGCGGGACCCGCGGGGCTGGCGTGCGCCGAGGCCGCCGCGTCCCGCGGGCTCGCGGTGGAGGTCTTCGAGGCGGAGGACGAGCTCGGCGGGCAGTTCCGCTACGCGATGCGCGTGCCGGGCAAGGAGGAGTTCGCGGCGTCGATCGCCTACTTCAGCCGGCGCCTGGACGTCCTCGGCGTGCCGGTGCACCTCGGCCGCCGCGCCCACCCGGACGATCTCGCGGGCTTCGACCACGTGGTGATCGCCACCGGGGTGCGGCCGCGCGAGATCACGATCCCCGGCGCCGATCACCCCATGGTCATGACCTATCCCGAGCTGCTCACCGGCGCGCGTACCCCCGGCCGCCGGGTCGCGGTGATCGGCGCCGGCGGCATCGGCGTGGACGTCTCGCAGTTCCTGCTGGCGGGCGGGCCCGGGATCGCCGTCGACGGCCGCGAACCGAGCGGCCACTCCACGGATGTGGAGGCGTGGCGGCGCCACTGGGGCGTGACCGATCCGGCGCTCGAGCGCGCGGGACTGGGCACTGCCGTGCACGCCGAGCCGGCCCACGAGGTGCACCTGCTCCAGCGCAAGACCTCCCGCATCGGCCGGGGCCTGGGCAAGACCACCGGCTGGGTGCACCGCGCCGAGCTCGAGGCCGGCGGCGTGCGGAAGCACACAGGGGTGACCTACGTGAAGGTCGACGACGACGGGCTGCACATCCGCGATGCGCAGGGACTCTCGAGGGTCGTGCAGGTCGACTCGGTCGTCGTGTGTGCAGGGCAGGAGTCGGTCCGCGATCTCGTCGCCGGGCTGGAGGCGCAGCGTGGCCCGCACGGGCGGAGCTCGCGTGTCCACGTGATCGGTGGGGCGGACGTGGCCGCCGAACTCGACGCGAAGCGCGCCATCAAGCAGGGCGTGGAGCTGGCAGCAACCTTGTGATCCGAGTGGGCCATTCCGTCAACGGACCCTGCGCCCTCTTGGCACAGTGGGTCGTAGGAGACAGGAGAACCCACATGAAGAAGAACTCCCTGACCGCGCTCGGGCGGAATCTGTTGGCAACCGCGCAACAGTCGACGAGTGGCCGCAGTGCGGACACGGTGTTCGGCGGCCATGAGCACGTCATGCGCCAGACGCTCATCGCGCTGACCGCCGGAACGGCCCTGACCGAGCACAACAACCCCGGGGAGGCCACCGTCTACGTCCTCCAGGGCAGGGTGTCGCTCACTGTCGAGAATGACGCGTGGAACGGCTCACCGGGGGACCTGCTCCGGATCCCCGACAGTCGGCACGGACTCGAGGCTGAAGAGGACTCGGTCGTCCTCCTGACAGTGGCAAAAATCGGGTAGCACCCATACCGGCCGGGCACACGGCGGTCAGCGGTGAGGGCCGAGGCCGGTCAGCCTCAGCGCACTTCGCGGCGGCGGTCGACGATGCTGAACGCCAACGCGCCCGCGGCCAACACCGCGATCACGCCGAGCGCCACCCGGAACGCGAGCAGCCAGTCGTCCCGTTCTTCGACGATCCAGAACAGCACGCCCGGCACCATCGCCGTGCCCACCGCGGTACCCATGCGCTGGCCCAGCGAGATGATGCTGCCGGCGACCCCACCGTATTCGGGATCCACCGCGCGCAGGGTGAGCGTCTGGTTGGGGGAGATGGTCATGCCCTGCGCGGTGCCCATCATCGCGGCGGGAACCATGAAAATCAGATAGCTCACCGCCCCGGAGTCCACCACGCCCGCGAGCAGGATGAACGTGAGCAGCGCGGTGATCGTCAGGCAGAAGCCGCCGATGACCATCCGCCGCCCGAGCTGGAGCACGAACCGCCCCGCCACCTGTGCCGAGATGGCCGCGAGCACAGAAGCGGGCAGGCTGACGAACGCGGAATCGATGGGCGCGTAACCCAGGTGGAACTGCAGGTACATCGGCATGACGATCCACAGGCTCGTGCCGCCCACGAAGTAGATCGACACGATGACCATGCCGTTGCGGAACGCGGGATCCCGGAAGATGTCCGGGTTGACCAGCGGAGGCCGCCCGATCCGCTCGTACCGCCGCTCCCACCAGACGAACGCGGCCATGAGGCCCAGCCCCACCGGCACCAGGGCCCAGTAGGCGAGGTTCCCGCCACGGGTCAGGAACGGCAGCATCAGCGACAGCACGGCCACGCCGAGCAGAACGATGCCGACCGGGTCGAGGTCCAGGCGATCCCGCCGGCCCCGGTGCCGAGGCCTCGGCAGGCCTGCGTTCACGGCGGCCGCGATCCTGGATGCGCGGCTGGCCTCGTCGTCGTATCCACTCTCACCCCCACGTGCCGCTTCACCCCTACGTGCGGCCTCATCACCCCGCGCTCCACCGTCACCCTGCGCGGCGAGCCGCGCCATGGCGCCGGCGCGCGCGGCGGACCCGCCCACGTCGGGCCCCGCCTCGCCGGGCGGGAGGCGGCGGTCGTCGGGCAACCAGCGCCACCCCAACACCAGCGCCAGCACGCCGAGCGGCACATTGACCAGGAACATCGCGCGCCAGCCGAGGTCGTCGCCGAGGACCTCGATGAGCACCCCGCCGACCAGCGGCCCGGAGGCGGTGGCGACGGAGACCGTCGTGGCCAGCGTGGCGAACGCGCGCGCCCGCGCCCCGCCGCTGAAGTACTTCTGGATGAGGCCGAACGTCTGCGGGTTGAGCATCCCCGAGCCCACACCCTGGATGAGGCGCGCCAGGTTGAGCATCTCGATCGACTGCGCGAACCCGGCGACCACCGCGCCGCCGACGAACACCGCCACGCCCGCCAGGAACAGGCGCTTGCGCCCGGTCGCGTCGCCCAGCCGCCCCGACGGCACGAGCAGTAGCCCGAACGCGAGCGCGTACCCGGACACCACCCATTGCAGGCCCTGCGAATCCGAGTCCAGCGCGGTGCCGATCACCGGCAGCGCCACGTTGATCACCGACAGCGCGAGCAGCGCCATGAACATCGGGACCATCAGGGTGGTGAGGACCCGGGCGGTGCTAACCGGCCGGGTCGTCGCGGGGGTCACGGGCGCATCGGTCACTTCCGCGATGGTATCCACGGCGGACGCCCCGGGCCCGAAGGTCACGGGCGCGCAACAACCCTGTCACGACCTACCCGTGCGCCGCTGCGGTCAGTAGCGTCGGGTCATGGCTGATGTCACCCGCACCGCAGAAGTCGATCCGATCCCCTTGACCGACCTCGCCGAGCTGGGCACCGCCAGCGGCCGGGCCGTGTCGATCTTCCTGCCCACGGCCCGGGCCGGGGCAGAGGTCCGCGAGAACCCCATCCGCGCCAAGTCGCTCATCAAGGACGCCGAGACCCGACTCAAGGCGCACGGCGTGGCCCAGGAGGAGTCCGACGAGATCCTCGGCCCGCTGGTCGCCCTGTTGGAGGACGACGCGTACTGGCAGCGCCTGTCCGACGGTCTCGCGCTGTTCGCGTCGAAGGGGTTCTGGCGCGCGTACCGCCTGTCCACGGACGTCGCCGAGGCGGTCCACGTGAGCGACCGGTTCGCCGTCCGGCCGATCGTGCCGGCCGCGGTCGGTGACGGCGAGTTCCTGGTCCTCGCCGGCAGTCAGAACAAGGTCCGCCTGCTCGAGGGCACCGCCTCGACTATCCGCGAGCTCGACCTGGGCTCGATCCCGTCCTCGATCGACGACATGGCCGGCGATATCCAGCCGCCCTCGCACCAGCAGCAGCGGTTCAGCGGGGCCGCCGGCGCCGGCCCCGGGGCGAACAGGGCCGGCGGGGGGATGGTGCACAGTCACGGCACGGGCGCCGAGGTCGGGGACGTGCAGCGGGAGAAGTTCCTGCGGCAGATCGCGAAGGGACTGCAGGAGGCGCTGCGCCCCAACGATCGGCGGCCCGTCGTCCTGGCGGCGGTGACCGAGCATCTCCCGCAGTTCCGCGGGTACCTGAACTACGAACACCTGGTGGACGAGGTGGCCGCCGGCAACCCGGACGCCCTGTCGCCCGCCGAATTGCACGAGCGCGCGTGGGCGGTGGTCCGGCCGGCGATGCAACGGCAGTCCGACGCGGTCGCGGAACGCTTCGGTGACGCGATCGGCGCCGGTCGCGCACTGGCAGGCGGCGGGTCGGACATCCTGCACGCCGCCCGCGAGGGACGCGTCGAGACGCTGCTGCTCACCCGTCGTCGCTGCACCGCCGAGCACGGCCCCGACGATCTGGACACCGCGGTCGGTCAGGTCCTGGCCACGTCCGGATCGGTGGTCGTGGTGGACTCCCTGCCGAAGGACGTGGCGGAGGGCGCGATCCTCCGATTCTGACCCCCGACGCCGGCCCCCGACGCCGACGTGGGTGCGGGCGGCGCGTGACGGCGCGCTGCCCGCACCCGCTGGCGTCTCGTGCACAGCTCCCGCTCAACTCGGATGTGTAGCGTCGCGGCTTCACGCACACGTCAACGTCAGGAGATCGAGTGCGCTCACGAACATGGAGGTCGGCGGTCGCCGCCGCAGGACTCGTACTGGTGGTCGCGGGGTGCGGCGCCGGGGGCGACGACGACGAGGGCGGCGCCGCCCAGACGCAGGCAGCAGCCGAGCAGTCCGAACAGGCAGCTGAGCCCGGGCAGGAGAGCGAGCAGTCCGCGGACGGGCCCGACACCTCCGACATCCCCGACCCGGTGGCCGAGGTGAACGGCACCGAGATCTCACGCGACGAGTTCCTGTCGGTGTTCGAGAACCAGTACCAGCAGATGAGCATGCAGGCCCAGATGTCCGGCCAGCCCGTCGACGAGGCCCAGCTCAAGGAGCTGACCACCGACGGGTTGATCGGCACCGAACTGCTCACGCAGGAGGCCGGCACTCGGGGGATCGAGGTTTCCGATGAGGAGATCCAGGCCGAGTTGGCCGTGTTCGCCGAGCGCAACCAGGTCAGCACCGACGAGTTCGTCGAGGCGATGGGCGGGCAGGGCCTGGACCGCGCGGCCGTGCTGGACCAGATCGACAAGCAGTTGAGCGTCCAGAAGCTGATCACCGACGAGTACGGGGTGTTCGAGGCGACCGACGCCGAGGTGCAGGCCGCCTACGAGCAGGTCGCGCAGCAGCAGGCGATGTCCGGCGGTGGTGCGGCCGGCGGTGGCGGGCTGCCGCCGCTGGAGCAGGTGCGCGGCCAGGTCGAGGAGCAGGTGCGGGCCGAGAAGGAGGCCGGCGCGATGGAGGAGCTGTCGCAGAAGCTGCGCGCGGATGCGGACGTGACCGTCCACATCTAGTGGTCCCGCCGCGGTGGCGTCGCCGCCACTGTCACGGCGCCTGCGCGGCGGTTCTGCCTACACGGTGACGTCGGTGTGCGGCAGCTGCTGCGCCACCCACGGGAACACGACCTCCATGAGCAGCAGGAACACGGCCGTCAGCAGGATGAGGACGAGCGCGACCTTGACCGGCCGCGGGCCGGGCAGGGATCGCCACAGGTAGGCGTACATCGGCTCATTCCTCCAGGGCGGCCGGGCGGCCGTCGGTCTTCGCGGTGGTCTCCACCAGGGCGGCGTGCACGATGAGCCGCTCGGCGTTGCTGTACATCGGGTGGCAGGTGGTCAGGGTGAGCAGGCGCTCGGGGGCCTCGGTCGCGTCGTCCGCGCCCGCCACCGCCTCGCCCGCCTCGCCCGCCGCGCCGGCCGCGCCGGCGCCCGCAGCACCGGGCACCGGGGCGATCGCCTCGACCGCGTCGGGGGTCGTGATGTGCCGGCCCGCGACGTGGGCGTAGTCGCCTACGGCGACGCGGTCGGCCTGCCGCGGGGTGAGGCAGTCGCGGGCGGCCGCGAGCCGCTCCGCGCCGCCGCGCTCCACCGGCAGGAGCCGGTAGGTCTGCCACTGGGTCTCGGTCTCGATGACGATCGCGTCGCACGAGTCCAGCCGGTCGAGGTGCTCGAAGACGGCGCCGGAGCCGTTGCGGTGGCCCGCGAGCGCGGCGTTGCCCGGTTCGCCGGGCAGCTGGGTCCCGGGGTAGTGGCCCGGCCCGGTGCGCAGGTCCTCGGCCCGCGTCCCCTCCACCACCGCGTAGACCGCGTCCGGGCCGAGCGTCGGCAGGTGGATCCGGGCGAAGGGGTCGCCGAGCGTCGGCCCGGGCGGCGGGACCGGATCGCCGGCGGGCCGACCGGCCGCGTCGGGGCCACTCGCGTCGGGGACGGGGCCGTCGCTCCACTTCTCCTCGAGCCCGGCGGCGGCCTCGGCCTGCAGTCGCCCGGAGGCGAGGTTCGTCCAGAACGCCTCGTAGAACACATACAGCAGCAGGACCACGCCCACGGTGAGCAGCAGTTCGCCGAGGATCTGGCCGACGCCCGGCGCGCGGCGGGGCTCGCTGGGCGCGCGGCGGGAGTCGCCGGCTGCGCTGCGGGCCGGTGTGCGCGACGGGGCGGGAGTGCGCGACGGCGTCGGGGGTCGGCTCATCTGCTCGACCACCCCGGTGCATGCCCGTGCCTCGGCGCCACGCTGGAATGGTCTCACGACCAGATCCGGGGACACCGCGGCCCCGGCGGTGATGGAATCAACCCCATGCGCTCGATGAGACGGAAGCACCCGGCGGCGGCGACGGTTCGGGTTGCCCGGAGGGTCTCGGCCGCCCGGGCGGTCACGGCTGCGGCGATGGTCGTCGGGCTCGGCACCGGCGCGGCCCTGCTGCCCGCCCCTGCCACCGCGCAAGCACCGTCGACGCTTGCCGTCGCCGCGCCGCAGGCGGCCTCCCCGCCCGGGCTCGGCCCCGCGGGCACGGCCACGGTCCACGGCGATGCGGCCTCGACCGACACCCTGCCCGGCCGCGGTCCCGGCACGACCCCGGCGGTGGCGTCAGCGCTCACCGGAGCCACCTGCTCGACCGTCTTCGTGGGCACGGACGGCCTCCCGGTCGCGCTGTGCACCTCGTACGTCGGACTCACCCCGCCCACCCCGCTCGCGCCGACGGTCAAGTTGTTCCACCCCGACACCGCGGCAGTGCTGGCGGAGGTGCAGTTGGCCAAGGGAGCGCTGCTCGGCGGGGTCTACGGGTACCTCGACGACCGCGACCGGGTGGTCGTCGCGGACGGCAACCGCAGGCTGTTGGCCGTCGGGCACGAACGCACCGACGCCGGCCCGTGGCGGATGACGGTCGACGTCCTGGCCGATCTCTCCCGGGCTGTCCCGGCCGGCGACGCGGTCACCGGCCTCATGCCCGCCTTCGACGGGCGGGTGTGGTTCGCCACCTCCGGCGGGGTGGTGGGGACCGTGCGGCCCGGGGGCGACGACGACGAGCTCCGCAGTCTCGCCCTGCCGGCAGGGGAGAAGATCACCAACGGGCTGACGGTCCGGCCCGGCGGCGCGTCGGTGATCACCACCCGCGCCCTCTACGAGATCGACAGCTCCGAGGACGGGACCCTCAGCGTGCGCTGGCGGCGCGGCTACGCGGTGGGGCAGGCGCGGAAACCGGGCCTGCTCGCGCACGGGTCGGGGACCACGCCCACCTACTTCGGGCCCGGTGACTCGCTCGTGGCGATGACCGACGACGCCGAGCACCCCGAGCTGATCGTCCTGCGTCGCGACGACGGGTCGCAGGTGTGCCGGATGCCCGCGTTCGCCACGACCCTGCGGCCCGACTCGGCCGCCGCCGACGGGGTCCTCATCGACGGGCCCGCGGGCACCGAGAACTCGATCATCGCGACCGGAAACGCGCTGGTGCTGGTCAACACGTACGGGTTCGAATACCCGCCGTTCGCCGTCGACGGTCCCGCGGTGCCCTCGTCGGCTCCGTACACGGGTGGGATGACCCGAATCGACGTGCGGGCTGACGGGGCCGGGGGACCGGACGGCGTCAGCGTCGGCGTCGGCGCCGGAGACGACGCGTGCTCGCGTGCGTGGACCTCCCTGTCCCGGACGGCGTCCCTGCCCAAGCTCACCACCGGCGACGGGCAGATCCACGCGCTGGCCTACGGCCCGCCCCGCGTGTTGTCCGCGCCCGGCTCGGCGACCGATCAGGGGCTCGCCTCGGCGCTCGATCAGGGGCTCGCGCAGAAGTTCGGGCCCGTCGACGTGACCTCGACCGACGTGGAGACCGGCCGCGAGGTGGCCCGCAGCTTCCTCGGCCACGCCCCGCTGGACGAACCGATGGAGCTCACCGGCACCATCGCCTCCCGCGGCGACGCGCCCGGCGTGATGTGGCAACCCACCCTCACGCGCATGCTCCGCATCGGCCCCGCCTGACGCCGACCGCGCGACCGCTGCAACGCACGCCCGCCCACCCGCGCCGAACTGTATTCCCGCCCACCCGCGCACCCGCGCACCCGCCGACAAGCCGACCCTGCCGCCGACAAGCCGACCCTGCCGCCGACAAGAGGAAAACGCGCGGCCGCTCTCGGGCGATACACGCGAAATCCTCTTGTCGGCGGATGGGGTCAGCCGGTGCGTGGGTCAGGCGCGCGAATCAGGCGGTGGGTGGGTCAGGCGGCGGGGGTCAGTCGGCGGGGCGGACGACCGCGACCGCGCACGGCGCTGTCTGGAGCAGGCGGCGGCTGACCGACCCGAGCAGCAATCCGGCGAATCCGCCGTGGCCACGCGAGCCGGTGACCAGCAGTGACGCCCCCGTGGCCTCGTCAGCGACCGTGACGGCGGGCTCGCCGACGACGAGGATGAGCTCGACGCTGACCTCCGGGTGGCGGGCCTCGTGCGGGGCGAGGGAGTCGAGGATGTCCTTCTCGTCCTCGGCGAGCACGCTCTCGGCCAGCTGATCGAGGTCGAACAGTGACGTGCCCGGCAATCTGGGCACCTCCACCGAGTGCACGGCGCGCAGGGTGACACCCCGGCGCTCGGCCTCGGCGAACGCGAACGCCACGGCGGGGTCACTCGCCGCCGAACCGTCGGCGGCCAGGACGACCGGGCCCCCGGTGGGGCTCTCGGGCGTCCGCGGGGTGATGACGAGGACCGGGCAGGTCGCGTGCTCGACGACGCCGGCGGAGGTCGACCCCATCGCGAAGTCCTCGCGCGCGGTGAGGCCGCGGCTGCCCACGACGATCGCCGAGGCGTCGCGGCCGACCCCGACCAGCGCGCTGACGGGACTGTCCGCGATCACCCGGTGGGTGGTCGGCACGTCGGCGGTGAGGTCGGCGAGCTGGTCGCGCATCGCGCCCTCGACGTTCGCGCGGGCGGTCTCGTCGAACGCCACGACGCGGCCCACCGCCCGGTCGGCGGAGATCACCTCGAGTGACGTGCCGTGGTCGCGGGCCCAGGCGGCCGCCCAGGCCACGGCTCTGCGGGCGTCACGCGAACCGTCGTACCCGCACACGACCGGTCCGGTGGTGGTCTCCGACATGGGTTCCTCCTGCAGGTTCGGGGGCACGCGGTCAGGGCCGCCGCGGTGCGGTGACGGCGATCCAGGGTCCGGGTCCAGCCTAGTCGCAGCCCGTCGACGGTCGCCCGTGCTCCGCGGACCCCCGGATGCGTGCCGGGTCGACCGGAGGGATTCCTAGAACAGAAGCCCTCGTTTTCTGGACCTGTTCCAGAAAGTGGGCTAGGGTGATGCCCATGACGACAGCAACCGAGGACCAGGGGGCAGCGCTCCGCGAAGCCGGGTTGAGGGTCACCTCGCCGCGGCTGGCGGTCCTCGCCGTCGTCGCCGCTCGTCCCCACATCGCGGCGGAGGACGTCGCGACTCTCGTCAGGGAACGGCTGGGCGCGGTGTCCACGCAGACCGTCTACGACGCGCTGCGCGTGTGCACCGACGTCGGCCTCATGCGCCGCATCGAACCCGCCGGCTCCCCGGCGCTGTACGAGCGTCGGACGGGGGACAACCACCACCACCTCGTGTGCCGGACGTGCGGGCGCATCGAGGACGTCGAATGCGCGGTCGGACACGCCCCCTGCCTCACCGCCGACCGGGACCACGGCTTCGAGATCGATGAAGCAGAGGTCAACTACTGGGGAACTTGCCCCGAATGCCAGGCAGGGCAGGCCTCGCGTGTCTGATACTGAGACCTGGACCACACCACTACTCCGCACCTTCTACTCCACACCCCATCTCGAGGAGCAACTGACGTGACCATTCATCCCGCAGACCGCGGCGTGCGCGACTTCCAGCCGAACTCCCACACCACCACCGACAGTGGCCAGCCCGTCCCGCACGACGAGTTCAGCGCCCAGGTCGGCCCGCAGGGTCCGCAGCCGATCCACGACTTCCACCTCATCGAGAAGCTCGCCCACTTCAACCGGGAGAACGTCCCGGAGCGCCTGCCCCACGCCAAGGGCTCGGGCGCGTTCGGCGAGTTCGAGACCACCGAGGACATCTCGGACATCACCTGCGCCGGCCTGTTCCAGAAGGGCGTCAAGACCCCGATGCTCGCCCGCTTCTCCACCGTCGCCGGTGAGAAGGGCAGCCCGGACACCTGGCGCGACCCGCGTGGCTTCGCCCTGAAGTTCTACACCGAAGAGGGCAACTACGACATGGTCGGCAACAACACGCCGATCTTCTTCATCCGCGATGCGATGAAGTTCCCGGACTTCATCCACTCGCAGCGCCGCAAGAACGCCTCCGGCCTGCGCAACCACGCCATGCAGTGGGACTTCTGGACCCTGAGCCCCGAGTCCACCCACCAGGTGACCTGGCTCATGGGCGACCGCGGCATCCCCAAGACCTGGCGCCACATGGACGGGTTCGGCTCGCACACCTACCAGTTCATCAACGCCGCCGGCGTCCGCCACTGGGTCAAGTTCCACTTCAAGACCAACCAGGGCATCGACTTCCTCACGCAGGCCGAGGCCGACAAGCTGGCCGGCGAGAACGCCGACTACCACCGTCAGGACCTGTTCGAGTCCATCAAGAACGGTGACTACCCGTCCTGGGACCTTCACGTCCAGGTCATGCCGGTCGACGAGGCGGACGGGTACAAGTACAACCCCTTCGACCTCACCAAGACGTGGTCGCAGAAGGACTACCCGCTGCGCAAGGTCGGCACCATGACGCTGAACCGCAACCCGCAGAACCACCACGCGCAGATCGAGCAGGCCGCGTTCGCGCCGACCAACATCGTCAAGGGCATCGGCTTCTCGCCCGACAAGATGCTGCTCGGCCGCGTCTTCGCCTACCCGGACATCCAGCGCTACCGCATCGGCGCCAACTACCAGCAGGTGCCGGTCAACCGTCCGCTGTCTCCGGTGAACTCCTACTCCAAGGAGGGCGCCATGCAGTACGAGTACCCGCACCCCGCGCAGGCCGAGTACCACCCCAACTCGCTGGGTGGTCCGACCGCCGACGCGTCCAAGGCGTTCGACATCGGCGCCTGGGACACCAAGGGCTCGGACATCCACCGCGGCGACGTGAGCCCGCACGCCGAGGACACCGACTCGGTCCAGGCCTCCATCCTGTACCGCGAGGTCCTCGACGACGCCGCCCGCGAGCGGCTGGCGGCCAACATCGCCGGTCACGTCTCGGCGATCGACCCGTCGGAGACCGAGCTGCTCGACCGCGTCTATGCCTACTGGGCCGCCGTCGACCAGGGCCTCTGCGAGGCCGTCAAGGCAGGCGTCGAGGCGAGCCCCCGCGGCAACCACACGCTGCAGGAGTGACACCCCGGTAGCCGGCCAGTAGCACGCCAACATCCGCTACTCCCCCTACGGATCCGCTACTCCGATTGGACTAGCGAATCCGGGGGCGGGGTAGCGGATTTCGTTGTGTCGTCGTCGGTCAACCGGCCCGGGCCACCGCCAGCGCGTCGTGATCCGCGATGGCGCGGCACGCCCGCCGCATCAGCAGGGCGAACATCTCGTCACCCCGATCCGTCCGGGTGCCGTACATCCAGCCGAAGATCCCCAGCACCGGCGTCTGCAGCAGGCCGTAGACGTAGTCGTCCCAACAGGCGTCGGCGGAATAGTCGGTGACACCGTGACCCAGCAGGGCCCGGTGGTAGTCCGCCACGATGTCGCGCTCGGCGGCCCGCCGGTCGTCCACGGTGAGGCTCGAACCGAGGAATCCGCCCAGGTCACGCCCGGGCAGGCCCACCGCGAGCGTCTGCCAGTCGCAGGCCAGCGAGGGACGGTTCCCGGTCGGGTCCACCAGCATGTTGTCGGTCCGGTAGTCGGCGTGCAGGAGCGCGAACCGCTCGGCCCGCCCGTTGGCCCACCGGGCGATCAGCGGGGCGATCTCCGCCATGATGCGGCGCTCGTCGTCGTCGAGTCTTCCCCCGAGTTCGGAGAGGAACGCCTCCAGCGCCGGCCCGCCGAGCTCCTGGAGAGTGACGTTGTCCTCGACCGTCGGCGCCGCGAGGCCCTCGATGCTCCGGAGCGTGGGGTCGCACCAGCGCGGTCCGTGGAGTCCCGCGAGGTTGACGGCGCAGTCGCGGGCCTGGTCGATCGTCAGCCCGGCGAGCTGGTCGCCCTGGACGAGCGGGGTGACGTCGTCGAGGATGAGCGTGAACTCGCCCTCCCGCTCGCCGAGTGCGGCGAACCGGACCCGCGGGACCCGCACGGCCACGGTCGGCGCGAGGTCACGATAGAACAGCACCTCGGTCCGGTACACGCCGTGTAACAGCGGCCGCATGCCCTCGTCGGGGTTCGGCAGTTTCACGAACAGCGTCGGCGGGAGCCCGTCGCCGTCGACGTGGGCGAGCAGGCCGCATCCGATCTGACCGGTGCCGACCAGCTCCGTCCGCACCGACCGGACCTCGGTGCCCAGGGCCTGCGACAGCCACGGCGCGGTGACCTCCTCCGGCGTACAGACCACCTGCGGGTTCGACGCGACACTAGTCATGACGGGAGATCCTTCCGGGATTGGGCTCGAGGTGGGCGAAGCGGTCGGGGTCCCGGCGCCCGCGCCACTCGGTGAGCACCGGGGCGAGCTCGTCGGGAGTGGCACCGTGCAGGACCACCGAGTCGGCGCCGAGCGCGAGCTGGCCCTCGATCCGGTCGGCGCACTGCGCGGCGCTGCCGACGGCGGCCGTGGCGAGCCACGCGTCGGGCAGGACCTCGCGGGCATGGCGCAGAAGGTCGAGATCGTCGGTGGCGTCGAGCGCGCCGGAATGGGAGGACAGTCGCTCGTCCGCGCGGAACGCCTCGAGCCCCGCCGGGTCCCACCCGTTCACCCGCACCAGGACATCGCCGTAGCCGGTGAGGTAGGTGGCCAATCGCCCGACGAGCTTGCGCAACCGGGCCGTCTCGTCGAGCGAGTCCTCGATGGTCGCCATCACCGACCAGATCCGCACGCCCGCGGGGTCGCGGCCGGCCTGCTCCGCGGACTCCCGGACCAGGCGGACGCAGCGCTGCACCGCCGCATCCGACATGAAGGTGTGGAGCACGACGCCGTCGGCGATCCGCCCGGCCAACCGCAGCTGGTTGTCGCCCATCGCCATCATCAGCACCGGGATGTCCTCGTCGAACGACGCGTCCTGCATCAGGTACGGGTAGCTGCCGGCCGGGCCGTCGTGACCGACCACCGCCCCGCCGCCCCACAGCGTGCGATAGATGCCGATCGCGTCCTCGAGCTGCGCCGACGTCACGTGTGGCAGGCCCATGATGTCGAAGAGCAGGGGGATGCCCCGGCCCAGTCCGAAGGCGTAGCGCCCGCCGGACATCCGGTGCAGGGTCGTCGCCATGGTCGCGGTCACCAGCGGGTGGCGGGTGTTGTGGTTGGTCGCGGCGGTGCCCACTCCGATCCGGGAGGTCGCCGCCACCGCCGCGCCCGCCATCACCGCGGCGTCCTTGAGCGCGAACCTCTCGGACAGCAGGATGGACCCCAGGCCCAGCTCCTCGGCCCGCGCGGCTTCGGCGATGAGATCCGCCGGGGAGGCGCTGTGTCCGGCCAGCCCGTAGCAGGCGAGCTCGGGCATGAGGGCGGGGGGAGCGGCAGGCGGTCGGGCGGCGTCGTCGGCCATGGGCACCTTCGGGGCGAGGGACTCCGGACGAACCGGATGTGACATGTGTCACCGTAACGCCACGTGGTGTCCGGCAGCGGCGGTTCCCGCGCTCCGTCGGCACGGTCGCCCTACGGTGTCGCGGGTCGGCGTCGCACCGCAGCGCACCGCAGCACACCGGGGAGTTCGGCCTACAGGCCCAGGACCGCCCGCGCGATGAGGAAGTAGACGATCAACCCGGTGGCGTCGACGAACGTCGTGATGAACGGGTTGGAGAAGACGGCCGGGTCGGCGCGGACGGCCTGCGCGAGGAGCGGCATCAGACCGCCCACGGTCGCCGCGACGGTGCACAACACCAGCAGCGTCAACCCGATCACGAGTCCCAGATCGGTGCCGTAGATCAGTCCCGCGGCCAGCGCCCCGACCCCGCCGAGGACCAGACCCAGCGTGAACCCCGTCCGCACCTCCTGGGCCAGTACGCGCAGCCCATCCCGGGGACGCACGTCCCCCAGCGCGAGCGCGCGGGTCACCGTGGTGGCCGCCTGGTTTCCGGTGTTGCCGCCGGTGCCGATGATGAGCGGCACGAACAGTGACAGTGCCACCACCTGCTCGATCGTCCCCTCGAACACCTCGAGCACCTGGACGGTGAGCGCGGCGCCGAGGGCGAGGACCAGCAGCCACACCACGCGCGACCGCACCAGCGATCGCACCGGGGTCGCGAGGTAGGGCGCGCGCAGCGGTTCCGCACCACCGGCGCGCGCGGTGTCCTCGGTCTCGGCGTCCTCGAGGACCCGCAGGGCGTCGTCGAACGTGAGGATCCCGACCAGCCGGCCCTCGTCGTCGACGACCGGCATCACGATGAGGCGCTCCTCCGCTGACCTTCGCGCGGCGGTCTCGGCGGATTCGCGTGCCCGCGCGGTGATCGCGTCGTTCATCAGGTCGCGGACCGGTGTCCCCGGCTCGGCGCGCATGATCGCGCGCAGGCCCACGATCCCCACCAGGCGACGCTGGTCGTCGGTCACCGGGATGCCGTAGATCGTCTCGGCCTCGTCGATCCGCTGGCGCACACGGTCGAGGGTCTCGCCGGCGGTGACGTCGGGGTGGGTGGAGATGAACTCCGGGCTCATCCGTCGACCGACCGAGCCGACCGGGTAGTCGAGCACCGCTGCGGTGAGGGCCTGCTCGTCGTGGTCGAGTTCCCGCATGAGCCGGGTGGCCACGCGCGCCGGGAGTTCGTCGATCAGCCCGGCCCGGTCGTCGGGGTCGAGGTCGGTGAAGATCTGGCTGACGCGGTCCGTGTGCAGCGCGCGGATCAGCTCGGACTGCAGCGGCGGGTCGAGGGCCTCGAAGACCACCAGCGCGGTGCCCTTGGACAGCAACCGGAACAGCACGGCCCGGTCCTTGGCGCCGCTGCGCTCGAGGACGTCGACGATCAGCCAGGGCGGCATCTCCTCGACCATGTCGGAGGCCGTGCGCAGGTCACCGCTGTCGATCAGGGAATCGATCCGTCGGGCGGCGTCGGCCGGATCACGCAGGGTCTGGTCCCGGCCGTCGCGCGCGTCACCCGGCCCGGTCATGTCCCGGTCTCCTCGGCGATGTCGTCATACGCGGTCAACGGGTCGAGTCTGCCGTCTGCCCGGTAGGCGGCGCGGGCGAGCGTCATGGAGGCGACCGTCGTCACCACCACCGTCGCTCCCAGGGCCACCAACGCCATGAGCAGCTGCGCCCAGGAGAACCCGGATCTCAGCTCGTGCCCGTAGGCCGAGAAGATGAACAGCATCATCCCCAGGCCGGTCGCCACGGACAGGATGTTGATCCGGGTCAGCGCGTCGCCGGCCCGGGACATGGTCACAGCGGCCACCAGGAAGCACAGCGACCCGAGCAGCGCCAGTACACCGATCACCAGGTCCGCGATCATCGAGCCCTCCATCCCCGTCACCGCTGTCCTCGGGAGAGCAACCGTGCGAGGGCGACGGTCGAGAGCACACCGATGAGCGATCCGAGCATCACCACGTCCAGTGCCACCGCAGATCCCTGACGGATCACGAACAGCACGAACAGTGCCACCGCGCAGAAGTAACTCAGATCAGCCATGACGGCACGGTTGGCATCGCCCGGTCCGCGTACCGCGCGGACCGCCGCCACCACCATGCTCGCGACGACGATCACGGTCGACACGGCCAGCAGCACCGTCAGCAGCGGGCTCATTCGTCTTCACCTCGCAGAACGGACAGCACCCGGTCCTCGGTCCGACCGAGCAACTCGATCATCTCCTGACGGGGCCCGCCGAGCACGACGTGGACCCACATCTCGTCATCACCGATGACCGTCACCAGTGTCCCCGGCGTGACGGTGATCGCCCAGGCCAGGGCCGTGATCTCCACGTCGGTGCGGCAGCGCATGGGATAGCGCACCAGCACCGGGGTGCCGATCGGACCGGGGGTGACGGCCTCCTTGGCCAGGGCCACCGACGACAGCACGACGTTCCACAGCAACCATCCCAGGACGACCGGGGCGCGGAGTACCCGGCGGATCACGAGCGTCCCCCGATCGTCGAGTCGGTCATCGCATCGGGGCCGTCGAGCACGGCCGAGACGTACGCGTCGGTGTCGACGAGGCCGGCCACCGCCCGGTCCACCTCCGGGGCGATCGCCCCGTACCCCAGGAAGATGGCCACCGACAGGGCCGCGAGTACGCCCCCGGGCACGAGCAGGCGCGCCGGCACGCGCGGAGACGGGCGAACGTCGTTGTCGTCGTCGTCATCGTCGTCGCCGTGCTCGTCAACCCACTGCTGGCGCTCGTCGCTGTCACCGTCGTCATCGCCGGGACGGGGCGCGGGTCCGCCCCACATGATGCCGCGCCACAACCGGAGCATGGCCACGAGCCCGATGAGGGAGGAGACCAGGACGACGACGACGGTGGCGACTCCCCATGCGCCACCCGTCCCCAGGGCGGCGGTCACGACCTCGAGTTTGCCGGTCAGCCCCGAGGTGGGCGGCAGTCCGACGAGGGCCGCGATGGCGAGCACCAGCAGCACCCCTAGCGGACGTACGCGGTACCAGAGGCCCGACAGCCCAGCCAGCTGTCCGCTGCGGTAGACGTGCTCGGCGGCACCGATCAGCATCACGAGCGCCCCGATGGTGACCATGTGGTGGATCATGTAGACGATCGCACCGCCGGGGGCCTGCGCGACCGCCAGCGCGGCGAGGATGACGCCGACCCCGGAGACCATCTGCCAGGCGAGGATCTCGCGGGCGCCGACGGGGGACGCCGAGGCGACGGCACCCCACAGCGCGGTCACCAGCGCCACGACCAACAGGACGCGGCCCCATGCCGGATCGAGGTCGAAGGCGGTGGCCCAGATCCGGATGACCGCGTAGAGAGCCACCTTGGTGTGCAGCGCGGAGAACAGCGCCATGACCCCGGCGGAGGTGCCGGGGTAGGCGCGGGGCAGCCACCCGTGGACGGGTACGGCGCCGGCCTTGATGCACAGGGCCATGAGCACCACACCCAGGGCGGCGGCGACCCGGCCGTCCTCCTGTGCCGCTCCCGCGAGCACGGCGAGGTTGACGCTTCCGGCGGTGCCGTACACGAAGCCGACGCCCGCGAGCAGCAGCGTGGAGGTGAGGAGGTTGATCACGACGAACAACCGGCCCACGCCGAGGCGGCGCCACGTGCCCGTCATGGCGATGAGCGCGTACGAGGGCAGCAGCATGACCTCGACAAAGACGAAGAGGTTGAACAGGTCGCCGGTGAGCAGGGCGCCGTTGGCGCCGGCGAGCAGCAGCAGGGCCAGCGGGGCGAAGTAGCGGCTCCGGCCGAACTCCCCGGTCTGGTCACAGAACACCAGGGACATCAACGCCACCACACCGGTGGTGACCAGCATGAGCGCGGCGAACGAGTCGGAGACGAAGGGGATCGCGACGCCCGGCACGAAGCCGCCCACCGAGGCGGCGATCACCGGTTCGGACCGGTGCAGTACGAGGAGCACGAGCCCGGCGACCGCCGTGGCCGCCGGGACCGCCAGCGCCACGAGACGGCCGGCCTGCCGGGACGGCAGGATCGCCGTGACGGCGGCGGCCATCACGGGAATGGCTGCCAGCAGGGGCAGGAGCAGGGCGGTCACGACGCGTACTCCTCACCGGTGGGCGGGACGTTGTGGGTGTCGTCGTCGCGGCTCACCACGGCGAGCGAGAGCATGAACACGGTCACCGCGAGCGTGATGACGATCGCGGTGAGGACGAACGCCTGGGGGAGCGGGTCGGCGGACACGTCGACTGCGTTGACGTCGGCGAGTGGCTCGGCCCGCCAGGCCGCCACGCCAGCGCTGAGCAACGTGAGGTTGACCGCGTGGCTGATGAGCGCGAGACCGAACACGACACGGACCATGCCGCGCTGCATCATCAGGTAGACGCCGCCCGCGGTGAGGACGCCGATCATGATCGCGATGGTCACCGGGCGACCTCCTCGTCGGTTCCGCGACGAGTCCCCGGGGTGCCCCCGGTTACGCCGGTACCGGCCCCACCACTGGTTTTCCGCGGGCCTGACTTCCGGCGGCCGGTGTCCGGCGCGTCGGGGCCGGAGACGACCTCTGCGGGGGCGCGGCCCGCGCCGAGCGTGTTGAACGCGGTCATGACCAGTCCGAGGACGCCGGCGTAGACCCCGAGGTCGAAGATGAGGGCACTGGAGAGGCGCTGGCCCAGGAAGTACCCGTGGGCGGGCTGGAGGAACTGCCCGAGCGCGTAGCCGCCGATCCCGGTGAGTCCGGCGACCACCAGCCCCCCGCCGATGAGCGCGACCGGGGTGGAGGGTCGGCTCACGGGGCGATCCGACTCGCGGGCCAGGTAGACCAGCGCGAATGCGCACGCCGCGACCAGGGCGGCGATGAAACCGCCGCCGGGCTCGTTGTGGCCACGCCACAGCAGCATCACGGAGACCACGGCGAGGACCGGCGTCACGCCCCGTGCGAGCAGCTTCAACGGCACGGTGTTGCGGGCGGCGTCCTCCAACGCCTCCGCGGCCGTGCCGGTGCTCTTCGCGGAACCGGGCAGGGTCTCGCGGACGGACTCGGGATCCATGGTCTGGGCGGTGGCCCGGACCGAGCCGAGGACGCCGAGGATCGCGATGCCGGCCACGCCGAGCACGGCCACCTCGCCGAAGGTGTCGAGAGCGCGGAACTCCACGAGGATCGTGTTGACGATGTTGCTCCCGCCGGTGATCTCGGGGCTGTTCTCCAGCAGGTACACGCCGATCGGGGAGCGTTCCCGGCGCCCGGTGAAGACCAGCACACCGATGGTGGTTGTGATGCCGGTGAGGACGGCCAGCACGATGGCGGCGGTGTTCCTCGGGCGGGAGGCGGTGATGAAGTCGCGGGGCAACCGCCTCAGGACGAGCACGAACATGATGATCGTGAGCGCCTCGACCAGCAGCTGGGTCAGTCCGACGTCGGGCGCGCCGAGGCCGAAGATCTGGATGGTCACGGCGATCCCGACGGCCGACAGCAGCACCGCGGCCGACAGGCGCGAGCGCGTGACGCACAGCCCCAGCACGCCCACCGCGACCACGAGGAGCAACACGACGTCGATCGCGTTCTCGAGCCCGCCGACGCGCGGGGGGATCTCACTGCCCGTCGCCAGTGCCCAGCCGCCGATCCCGACCGCGTAGACGCTCAGGACCGCCAGCAGGGCGCCGGCGTGCCGAGCGGGGGAGTCCGACGCGGTGGGACGGACCAGCGCGCGGCCGGCGCGCGTGGCCGCCGACGTCAGGCCCTCGAGGACGGAGGCGCCCGTGAAGGGCAGCAGCGCCCGGTCGAGTGCGCGGTCGATCGGCGTGCGCTTCCAGGCCAGCAGGGCACCGACGACGAGGATCAGGGCGGTGAGCCCGACCTCGAGGGTCAGCCCGTGCCACAGGACGAAGTGGGCCTCGTAGGTCAGGTCGTCGATCGTCCCGGCGGGAGCGGTGCCGTAGACGACGGCGGTGCCCGGTTCGTTCGGGGGCCAGCCGAACGAACCGGCCGCGGCCTCGGCGACCGCGGACATCGGCACGTCGAAGACCCAGACCACGAGCGCCAGCGGCAACCCGATCGCGGCGGGCAGGGCCGCGGGCAGCCAGAGCCGGACCGGTGCCTCGTGGACCTCGTCCGGGTCGGCCGCCGTCCGGGCCGGGTCGCGGTAGACGCCGAGGAAGCCGCCCAGCACGATCCGGGCGCAGTAGAGGAAGGTGAGGATCGCCCCGATCACGGCGGCGGTCAGCAGGGCGGTCACCGCCACCGTGTTCCCGCCGGCGACGTCGCCGAACGCGATGAGCATGGACTCCTTGGACACGAAGCCCAGGGTGGGCGGCACGGCGGCCATGGCGCCCGCGCCGAGCACGGTGGCGCCGAACGTCCACGGCATGCGGCGCCACAGCGGGCCGAGGTCGCGGATGTCGCGGGCCCCCGCCTCGTGGTCGACCACGCCGACCAGCATGAACAGCCCGGACTTGAACAGGGCGTGGGCGACGGTGTGCAGTGCGGCGGCGGCGAGCGCCTCCTGCGTCCCCACGCCGATCGCCGCGGTGATCCACCCCAGCTGGCTCACGGTGGAATAGGCCATGAGCTGCTTGAGGTCGGTCTTCTGCAGGGCGAACACGGCCGCCATCACGGCGGTTCCCATGCCCACGGACACGAGCAGTGCGTTCCACACCGGCACGTCGTGGAAGGCCGGGGAGAACCGCATGAACAGGAAGATCCCGGCCTTGACCACGGCCGCGGCGTGCAGGTACGCGCTCACCGGGGTCGCCGCCGCCATCGCGTCCGGCAGCCAGAAGTGGAACGGGAACTGGGCGGACTTGGTGAACGCGGCCACCGCCACGGCGACCGCGATCGCTGCGGTGAAGCCGGGGTCGGTGGACCACACGTCGTGCGCGAGGGCCTCCGAGATGGAGGTGGTGTCGGTGCGCAACCACATGGCCACGAGCGCGCCCAGCAGCACGAGGCCACCGACGACGGTCACCGTGAGGGTGCGCAGCGCGGCGGCGTAGGCGGGGCGGCCCGAGTTGGCGATCAACGCGAACGACGCCAGGGACGTGAGCTCCCAGCACACGTAGAGCAGCACCATCGAGTCCGTGAGGACGAGCCCCAGCATGGAGACCGTGAACAGGGTCATGAGCTGGTAGAAGCCGTAGTGCTGTGGGCGCCGCCCGCGGGCGTGCCGACGCCCGTGCCCGTGGTCACCGCCGCCGGAGAGATACGACGACGAATAGATCAACACGATCGCGCCGATCACCAACGCGAGCATCGCGAAGAGCAGGCCCGTGGGGTCCGCGAACAGGTCCAGGGTCCAGTCGCGGGCGGGCACCCAGGGGATGCGTACGACCTCGGTGGGCCTCCCCGACAGGGCCAGCGAGAGCGGCCACAGGAGCGCGGACGCCCCCAGTAGGTAGAGCGCCGCGAGCGGCCATCCCGCGCCCCGGCCCAACCACCGTGTGAGCGGCCATGCGAGCAGGGTGGCCAGACCTGCAGCAGCGATCGCGAGGACGGGGCTCATGGCTCCTTCCTGCGCGGCAGCGGGTGGCGAGGGGTGCGAAGGTTTCCACGGAAGTTTATCAACAGCCACGGACACCGATGCGGGGGCATGCCGAGTGACCTGCGGGAACACCGGTTCCAGGGGGCTACGATCCGGCCATGACCTCCTCGGACGCCCCCTCTGAGACCTCGCCGCACACCGACATCCTGCCCGTCACCGACCCCGGCACCTCCCCTCGATCAGACCCCCCGGACGCGCCGGACGCCCCGGGCCACGAGGTCGGCGCCGCCCGCGGGGGACCCGCGCGGCGGCTGCTGGGCCTGGCGCTGATCGTCCTGCCCCTCGTCCTGGCCGCACTGTGGGCGGTGGTCGGGCCGACCCCCCAGCAGGAGGACGCCGCCCCCGGCGCCGGCGGGCCGCTGCGTTCGGCGCTGTCGGAGGCGTCGGCCAACTCGTCGTTCACGGTCGCCGGAGCAGAGCAGTTGCGCTCCGGGACGGCCGAACTCGCCGACGGTGCCGGGCAGCTGCGCGACGGCTCCGCGGAGCTGGCCACGGGCATGGAGCAGTTGCAGGCGGGGATGGGGCAGGCCGGATCCGGGGCCGAGGAGGTCGCGGGCGGCGTCCGTCAGGTCGTGGGTGCGGTCCGCGGGGTCGCCGTGATCCAGGGGCAGGTCTCCACCGCGATCGAGGACGCCCTGTCGCGGCTGCAGGGCGACGCCCCCGAGGTCGTCCAGGCGCGCAACGCCCTGACCGGGCTCCGTGACCAGCTGGCCACCCAGGGCCTCGACCAGAACACGCTGAGCAACCTCGACCAGCTCGACTCCGGCGCGGCGGAACTCGCCCGCCAACTCTCCGCCCCGGGCGCCGAGCTGCGCGACGGCGTCTACTCCGCCACCCGTGGCGCCCGCGAACTCGCCGGCGGCGCGGGCGAGCTCGCCACGGGAGCCGACACGCTCCGCGACGGTGCGGCCAGCGTCGCCGACTCCGCCGGCCGCACCCAGGAGTCCATCGGCAAGACCGGGCGGGCCCTGGCCGTCGAGCAGGGCGACGCCGGGCTGGAGGCCGCCGCGGCCGCCGACGACTCCGAGCGCCGCACCTCCGCCGGAATCCTCGGCGTGGCCGCCGCAGCGATGCTCGGAGCACTGCTCGTCCAGCTCGTCCGCCGGCCCGGCTCGTCGATCGCCGAGTCGGTTCTCGCGCTGACCCTGCTCACCGCGGGCCTGTCCGCGTGGGCGCTGGCCACCGCCGACGGCCCCACCGCGGGCGGGGCTACTGCCGCCGTGGCTCTCGTCGCCCTCGTCGTCGTCGCCTCCTCCGCCCTGTGGCGCGCCCTCGTCGCGGTGCTCGGCCCGTGGCCCGGTCGGATCACGGCGGTGATCCTCGCCGCCGCGTCGGCCGGCGCGGCGTGGTGGGTGTGGGTCGCCGGCGGCGCGCCCGCGGCGATCGTCACCGTCACCTCGGCGACCACGACCGGGCAGGCCACCGCGGCGCTCGACGCCGTGCTCCTGTCCGGGCCCGCCTCCGTCGCGTGGACCGGTGCGGCGGTCCTTCTGGCGGTCGCGGTGTTCTCGCTCCTGGCGGTGATCGTCGCCGGTCGGCCCCGCGCCCGCCGGTAGACGTCGCGCCGAGGCGGACCCGCTCCCGCCGCAACGAGAAGAGCGTTCCGCACGCCTCCCTCTCGGGAAACGTGTGCGGAACGCTCTTCGGGATGAAGGGGTCGCGCGAGGTCAGTCGGCCAGGCCGACGACCTCGTGTTCGTCGGAGGGCTCGTCGGTGATCGCGTCCACGCCGCCGTCGGTGAGCATGGGGACGCTGAAGACGAACTCGGGGATCGCGAAGGCGTCGACCAGCGTGCGCGCCCGGCCGGCCAACTTGGTGCAGAGACGGTTGCGGGCCGCGGTGGCCGCCTTCGTCCGCTCGGTCGTCAGACGGTTGTGCTCGAGGAACCAGCCCTTGTCGCCGTCCACGATGTCGAGCACGTACAGGTCGCACAACATCCCGAGGACCTCCCTGGCCTCCGGGTCCTCGCAGGCCTCCACGGCCTCGGCGAAGCGGGCGAACACCCAGCTGTCCATGTGGGCGCGACCGGCCTGCAGGAGATGATCCTGCGCCGAGTTGAAGACCTTGAACGCCGCCGAACCGTCCTGGCCCTGCGCCTTGCGCAGCCGTCGCGCGACCGTCTCCAGCAGGTGCTCCTCGCGGTCGACGAGGAGCTGGAGCTGGTTGCCGCGATCGAGCAGGTCGGTGTGTTCGCGGTCCGTCACGGCGTCGACGAGCTTCTGCCACAGGGTGGAGGCGCGGGCCTTCTCCTGCACCACGTCGACGGCCGTGCTCAGCGCGAACGCGACGGTCTCGCGCTGGTCCATGTCGCCGAAGTCCGCGGCGTAGGAGCTCAGGAGCTCCTTGCCCACCAACTGGGTGAGCACCACGTTGTCGCCCTCGAAGGTCGAGAAGACGTCGCAGTCCTTGCGCATCTCCGTGAGCAGGTTCTCCGCCATGTAGCCGGCGCCGCCGCAGGCCAGGCGGGCCTCGATGATCGTGTCGTTGGCGAACGCCGTGACCGAGGCCTTGATGCCCGCGGCGTGGGTCTCCATCTCGCGGCGACGGACCTCGTCGAAGGCCTCCGGGTTCTTCTCGAACTCGTCCAGTTCGAGGATGATCGCGTTCTGCGCGCACGCGAACGCGTACGCGCGGGCGACCCGCGGCATGAGCCGGCGCTGGTGCTCCCGGTACTCCAACAGCGGGATGCCCTTGCCGGTCTCCGGGTGGTCGAACTGCCGGCGGACCAGTGAGTACCGCACTGCCAGCGCCAGCGCCGTGCGCGCGGACGCCCCGGCCGCCGCGCCCACCGACACCCGGCCGCGGATGAGCGTGCCGAGCATGGTGAAGAATCGGGCGCCCACCGAATCGATGGGGGAGGAGTACTCACCATCGGCGTCGACAGCCCCGAAGCGGTTGAGCAGCGCCTCGCGCGGGACCCGCACGTCGTCGAACCAGATCTTGCCGTTGTCCACGCCCGCGAGGCCGCCCTTGGGGCCGTGGTCGGTGGTGCGGACGCCCGGCAGGTCGTTTCCGGCCTCGTCGCGGATCGGCACGAGCAGGCAGTGGACGCCGTGGCGGAGTTCCCCGCCGTCGTCCGCGGTCGTGATCAGCTGGGCGAACACGGCGGCCATCCGGCCGTCGCGGGCGGCGTTGCCGATGTAGGCCTTCTCCGCGCTGGGCGTGGGGGTGTTGACGACGAACTCGCCGGTCCCACGATCGAACGTCGCGGTCGTCTCCAGGTTCTGCACGTCCGAGCCGCCGCCGACCTCGGTCATGGCGAAGCAGCCGAGCAGGTCCAGGGAGATGACGTCCGGCAGGTACTTCTTACGGGTCTCGGAGTCGCCGAGGTTGGCGATCGCGCCGCCGAACAGGCCCCACTGGACGCCGGCCTTGACCATGAGGGACAGGTCGAGGTGGCCGAGCATCTCGAAGGACGTCAGCGCCCCGCCGGTGTCACCGGTCCCACCGTCCTCCTCGCGGAACCCCAGCTTGGGCATCCCGGAGTCGGCCAGGCGCTGGAGCTGCGCCAGTACATGGTCGCGATGCTCCTCCATGCCCAGCCCGATCGGGTTGAGCATGTCCGGGGTCATGGCCTCGCGCGTGAACTCGCGGGCATCGGCCCAGGTCCCGTCGAGGACCTTCTGCAGCGAGGCCGCGAGGACCGCGTCCCCCGCCCCGGTGGTGGTGATGCGGCCGTAGTTCGGGTGCACGGCCGGGCCGGTCCCGGGTGCACTGTCCCCTGCGGCGGCGGCGTTCTGGACGTCGGTCTCGGAGGTCATGACACGACTCTACGGAGAGTCCGCGCCGCTGTGCACCGGAAGAGCGGCCCCACGTCGGCGGCACCACGGCAGGGGGAACCCGAGGGCACGGCACGAAATGGCCGAGGGCACGAAAAGACCGAGGGCCCGGATCACTGACGTGATCCGGGCCCTCGCATTGTCGGGGTGGCGGGATTTGAACCCACGGCCTCTTCGTCCCGAACGAAGCGCGCTACCAAGCTGCGCCACACCCCGGTCGACAACGAGGGATACTCTAGCGCCCCGTCGCCGGAATCGCGAAACCGGGTCAGACCGGCAGGGGCACCTTCACCCGTTGCGGGGTCACCGGGACCTCGGATCCCTCGCCGCCACCACCGGGGGCGGCGACCAGTTCCAGCAGGGTCGCCTCCGGGCGGCAGAACGTCCGCACCGGTACGAACGGGGAGGTGCCCAGGCCGGCGGAGACGTGCAACACCAGGTTCCGCCCCCACGCGGACAGGCCCTGGGCCCGCGAGCGGTCGATGCCGCAGTTGGTGACGATCGCACCGGTGGGGAGGCAGAGCTGACCACCGTGGGTGTGCCCCGCGAGGGCGAGGTCGTACCCGTCGGCGTCGAACCGGTCCAGCACGCGTGGCTCCGGGGAGTGCAGCAACCCGATCCGCAGGTCGAAGGCGGGCCCGGCGGGTCCGGCGATCTCGTTGTAGTGGTCCCGTCCGATGTGGGGGTCGTCGACACCGGCGACGAGCACGCTACGGCCGTCGACCGCGATCTCGGCGCGCTGGTGGGTGGCGTCGACCCAGCCCCGCTCGGTGAAGGCGGCCCTGAGATCCCGCCACGGCAACGGGACGGCCGAGTGTTTCTGGCGGCCTATCCCGATGTACGGCAGCGGGCTCTTGGGGACCGGGGCGTAGTAGTCGTTGGAGCCGAACACGAACGCCCCGGGCCGGTCGAGCAGTGGCCCGAGGGCCTGGACCACGGAGGGCACCGCCCGGGCGTCGGAGAGGTTGTCACCGGTGTTGACGACCAGGTCGGGCTCCAACTCCGCCAGCGAGTTGACGAACTGCTGCTTGCGCTTCTGGCCGGGCATCATGTGCAGGTCCGAGACGTGGAGGATCGTCAGGGGCCGCGAGCCGGGCGCGAGCAGCGGCAGGGAGTGGCGGCGCAACGTGAAGGCGTTGCGCTCCCAGCCCGTGGCGTACACGGTTCCCGCCACGACCGCCCCGGCGAGGACGGCCGCCGCGCGGGCGGGGGAGGTCGTCGAAACCCGGGTCTTGCGTGAAGGGCGTGACATCAGTCCAGACTACCGACGCCGGGCGGGGTCACCGCGGCGGCGAGATGGTGATGGGGGCCAGGCCCGGCACGTTGAGCACGATGGGTTCGTCCCCGACCGGCGCCCCCGGGCCGGAGGCGCCCTGACCCTGCGCGCCGGTGCCCCCGCCCCCGCCGCCGCCCGATCCGTCGGAGACGCGGAGGGTGAGCTGGGACCCGGGGATGCCGGTGCTGCCGTCGACGCCGATGACGGTGCCGTACGGACGGCCGGTGCCGGAGACGAACTGCGTGTTGACGACGAACCCGGCGTTGGTGAGCAGCGACGTCGCGGCGGACTGGCTCATGCCGGCGACGTCCGGGGCGGCGGCCCCGCTGGTCCCGGCCTGGTAGGCGGGATCGGGTGCGGGCAGTCGGAGCGGGCCGTAGATGTCGGCGATCGGGGAGAAGGCCGAGAACCAGGTCTGTGCCGGCTCAAGGCCACCGAAGAGGTTGCCGTACGAGCACTGGCGCAGGGGGCTGGTACACAGCTCGGTGGTGGTGGTGCCGTCGTTGAACGCGTAGACGGCCGCCGCGTAGTTGTTGGTGAAGCCCAGGAAGGCGGAGGACCGGTTGGCCTCGGATGTGCCCGTCTTGCCGGACATCGGCAGGCTCCACCCCGCGCCCGATGCGGCGCCGGCCGCCGTGCCGGCGCCCACGTGGTCCTTGGACATGGCGACGGCGAGGGTGTCGGCGAGCCCTTCCTCGACGACCTGCTCGCACTCCGGCTCGTTCAGCTCGACGGGTGCGCCGGTGCGGTCGGTGATCGACTCGATGGGACTGGGGGGACACCAGACGCCGCCGGAGGCGATGGTGGCGCCGACGTTGGACAGCTCCAGTGCGTTGACGGCGGTGGGCCCGAGGGTGAACGAGCCGAGGTTGTTCTTCTTGACGAATTCGCTGATCGAGTCGCCTCCGGGCGCGGTGCCCTTGCGGTCGTAGGAACGCATGCCGAGGCGGACCGCCATGTCGACGGTGGGCGAGACGCCCACGTCCTTGATGAGATTCACGAACGTCGTGTTGGGCGACTGCGCGAGGGCGTCGGTCACGGACAGGGAGGAGGGGTACGAGCCGGCGTTCTCCACGCAGTACTGTGCGGGCGGGCACCCGGCGGCGCCACCGGCGCCGAGTCCGGAGACCTGGACGCGACGCGGCACCGGGAGGGTCGTGTTGGTGCCCATGCCCTTCTCCATGGCGGCGGCGACGGTGAAGACCTTGAAGACCGAGCCCCCGCCGTCACCGACCAGCGAGAACGGCTGCGGTTGCACGGTCTGGCTGTCCCCCAGTTCGAGTCCGTACTGGCGGCTGGAGGCCATCGCGACGACCTTGTGGGCGTCCTTGCCGGGCCGGACGACGCTCATCACCTCGGCCACGCCCTGGGCGGTCGGGTTGCCGTACGTGTCGACCGAGCGCTGGACGTTGGACTGGACGGTCTCGTCGAGGGTGGTGCGGATCGTGTACCCGCCCTGCTCCACCATGTCGCGACTCAGGCCGTTCTCCTCGAGGTACTGGAGGACGTAGTCGCAGAAGAATCCGCTGTCACCGGCGGTGATGCACCCGCGGGGCAGCGGGTTCGGTCGCTTGAGCACGCCCAGCGGTTCGGCCGCGTAGGCCTCGCCCTCGGCCGGGGTGATGGCGCCGGTCTGGACCATCGTGTCGATGACGGTGTTGCGGCGCTGCGTGGTGCCCTCGGGGTTGGTGTACGGGTCGAACCGACTGGTGGACTGCACCATGCCCGCGAGCATCGCCGCCTGGGGGACGCTGAGGTCGCGGGCGTCGACGCCGAAGTAGGTCTGCGCGGCGGTCTGGACGCCGAACGTGCCGTTGCCGAACGAGATCAGGTTGAGGTACTTGGTGAGGATCTCGTCCTTGCTCAACTCCCCGTCGAGGGTGAGCGCCATCCGGATCTCTTTGATCTTGCGCGCGGGCGTGGTCTCGACCGCGGCGCGACGCTCCGCGTCGTTCTCGGCGGAGACGAGGAACTGGTAGTTCTTGACCAGCTGCTGGTCGATCGTCGACGCGCCCTGCTCGACCTCGCCCGAGGTGGCGTTGGTCAGGGCCGCGCGGACGGTGCCTCGCCAGTCGACACCGTTGTGGTCCGCGAACCGGCGGTCCTCGATGGCGATGATCGCCAGCTTCATCTGCTGCGAGATCTCCTCGCTGGGCACCGGCACGCGCTGCTGGTCGTACAGCCACGCGATGGGGGCGCCGGCCGAGTCGGTCACCGTGGAGATCGACGGGAGGTCACCCTTGATGAGGTCCGCGGACGTCCCGGCCAACGTGTCGGCCATCTTGTTGGATGCCAGCCCCGCTGCCCCCGCGATCGGGAACAGCGACCCCGCCGTGACCACCCCGGCGGCGACACACGTCGCGACCAGCTTTCCCAGCGAACTCATAGCCGACACACGCACAGGGTACGTGACCACCCCTCCGGGACCACCCGTCGCGCGGCGATCATGTGTCGACTCTTTACTTCTGTTGTGTGACTGCGGTAACAATATGGGGGAACGCGGGACGGATCGGACCGGAATGGGATCGCGATACACGAATCCCAGGTGCGAACGCCCGCCGACACAGTGAGTCCGCCGCGTCGGGCGGGCTCAGAAGGCCGGAGACGTGGGCGGTGAACCCGTCCACGACTCCACTCACGCTAGGGGCACTTCGATGACGTCCACCCTCCCCGGGACCACCCACTCCTCCGACCACGGGGTCCGCCCCGGTGCCGGCAACCCCCTCGGCTCCGAGGAGATCATCATCGGGGAGGGTCGCCAGGAATGGGTGGCCCAGGCCCGGTGCAAGGACATCGATCCGGACGAGCTGTTCGTCCGCGGCGCGGCGCAGCGTAAGGCCGCGTCCATCTGCCGGCACTGCCCGGTCCTGCTGCAGTGCCGGGCCGACGCACTCGACAACCGCGTCGAGTTCGGTGTCTGGGGCGGTATGACCGAGCGGCAGCGCCGCGCCCTGCTCAAGCAGCACCCCGAGGTCCGTTCCTGGGCAGACTTCTTCGCGCAGCAGATCGAGCGGCACACCGCGGTCTACTGAGTCCTGAGGTCCAACGAGTCCTGGCGAGTCGAGGCCCGGACACCTCGAGCGCGGCCCGCGGCACCCGCCGCGGGCCGCGCTCGTATCCGTCAGCCGCAGAGTTGGTCGCCCACCGACCGCAGTGCCTCCAGGTTGGAGATCTCGAACGGCAGTGAGGGCACGCCGACGATCCGCACGTCCGGGTGGGTGTCGGTGAACGACTCGAGCAGCCGGACCTCCTGCTTGGCGGTGCCCGCCCGGTCGGCGTGGATGCGCAGCACCGCCTCGGCCTCCGGGTTCTCCCCGGCCAGGCGGTCGGCGGCCGCGCAGGCCTGTTCGGCGCTCAGGTCGGTCAGTCGCGGATGGGTGCGGTTGACCACGACCCCCGCCAGCGGCATCTTCTCCTCGGACAGTCGCTCGGCGAAGAACGCGGCCTCGCGCAGGGCGGGCCGCTCCGCGGAGGAGACCACCAGGAACTCCGTGCCCTTGCGGCGCAGGATCGCCTGGGTCCGGGACGCGCGGGTGGAGAACCCGCCGAACGTGGAGTCCAGCGCCACCACCATCTCGGAGGCGTCCTTGAGCATCGAGGACCCCACCACCGTGGACACGCCGCGCATCGCGGTGCTCATCGCGCCGGTCACCAGGCGTCCGACCCCGCGGCCGGGCGTGGAGAGCAATCGCATGAGCCGACTGTCGAGGAATGCGCCGAGGCGGCGCGGTGCGTCGAGGAAGTCCAGTGCGTTGCGCGACGGGGGAGTGTCGACGACGACGAGGTCCCACGCGGAGTCGTCGAGAAGTTGCCCCAACTTCTCCATGGCCATGTACTCCTGGGTCCCCGCGAAGGAGGTGACCATCGTCTTGTAGAAGCGGTTGTCCAGGATGTCCCGGGCCTTGGCTTCCGTGGTGTTGGCCACCACCAGTTCGTCGAACGTACGGCGCATGTCCAGCATCATCGCGTGCAGTGACCCGCCGGCGGCGGATTTCTCCTGCCCGAGGTCCACGGGGGAGGGTTCGTTGGACAACTCGTCGATGCCGAGGGCCTGCGCGAGGCGACGGGCCGGGTCGATGGTCAACACGACCGTGTCGCGGCCGAGTTCGGCGGCCCGCAGGGCGACCGCCGCGGCGGTGGTCGTCTTGCCCACGCCGCCGGCGCCGGTGCACACCACCACCCGGGTGGCGGGGTCGGTGAGCATGGCGGTGATGTCGAGGCGGCGTGTCATGTCAGTGGACTCCCTGGTCGACGAGGGCGGAGGCGAGGTCGTAGAGGTCCGCGACCTCCACCCCGTTGGGCAGCGCCGGCAGCACGAGGGTGGGGCAGGCGGCGGAGGTGAGCGTCTCGCCGGCGCGGAGTTGGCCGCGGGCCACGCGGGCGTGCTCGATCGCCTGCACCAGCAGGCCCTGCAGTCCCTCGTCGTCGACCTCCACGCCGGTCGCGTCGAGGCCGTCCGCGACCGCCTCGGCGTCGATGTCCTCCTCGGCGATCCGCCGCAGCGCATCGTCGTCGAGGTGACGGGTCTCGGCGCGGTTGATGATCACCTGGCCGACCCGCAGTCCGTGGCTCTTGAGTTCGGCGATCGCCTCGATGGTCTCCTGCACCGGCAGTGACTCCAACAGCGTCACCAGGTGCACGACCGTGCGGGTGGAGTGGACCAGCTCGGCCACGGCCTCCGCCTGGCGACGGATGGGCCCGCCCCCGCCGGCGAGGTCGGCCATCGCGGTGGTGACGTCGAGGAACTTGCCGATCCGGCCCGTGGGCGGGGCGTCGACCACCACGGCGTCGTAGACGACCTCACGCTTGGCGTGCTCGCGCGCGACGACCTCATAGATCTTGCCGGTGAGCAGGACGTCCTTGAGCCCGGGCGCGATCGTGGTCGCGAATTCGATCGCACCGACCGACTTCATCACCTTGCCCACCACCCCGAGGCGGTAGAAGGTGTCGAGGTAGTCGAGCATCGCGGCCTCGATGTCGATCGCCAGCGCGAACACCTTGCCGCCGCCGTCGACCCTGGCCACGAGTTCCTCGCGGTAGGGCAGGGGGGCGCGGTCGAAGATCCGGGCGATGCCCTGACGTTCCTCCACCTCCACCAGCAGGACCCGCTTACCGGTGGAGGCCAGCGCCAGTGCGAGGGAGGTGGCGACGGTCGTCTTGCCGGTGCCGCCCTTCCCCGAGACGTAGTGCAACTCGGCCCGTTCGGAGCTGTCGGACCACCCGGTGGACAGCTCGTCGGCGATGGTCGATCGTGTCGACCGGGTACCTGGACTCATCGTGGACGGCATGCGTTCCACACTAAGCGCTCACACCACCGCGCGCGGGGCGCTCGTGACTTACCTAGAGTGGGGCACATGAGCGAATCCACTGGAGCAGCCCGGTTCGAGTACGTGACGGTCCCGCTGCTGACGCACGCCACCAAGCAGATCCTCGACCAGTGGGGAGGCGACGGCTGGGAGCTGGTCTCCGTTCTGCCCGGCCCCACGGGTGAGCAGCACGTCGCCTACATGAAGCGACAGCTCTGATGCCCGAGACCGAGACCGCCGGCTACTGGACCCGCAAGCTCGACCAGCTGGGTCTGGAGCTGCCGACGGTCGTCCCGCCGGTCGCCAACTACGTCCCGGCAGTACGTACCGGCGCGTTCGTGTACACCTCCGGGCAGTTGCCCATGGTCGACGGCGCCCTGGCGGCCACGGGCAAGGTGGGGGCCGAGGTCACCGCCGAGCAGGCCGCCGAGCTGGCCCGCACCTGCGCCCTCAACGCGCTGGCGGCCGTCGACGGGCTCGTCGGGATCGATTCGGTGGTGAAGGTCGTCAAGGTGGTCGGGTTCGTCGCCTCCGCGCCCGGCTTCAGCGGGCAGCCGGGTGTCCTCAACGGCGCCTCCGACGTGCTCGGTGAGATCTTCGGCGACGCCGGCGTCCACGCCCGGTCGGCGGTCGGCGTGTCCGAGCTGCCGCTGAACGCGCCCGTCGAGGTCGAGCTCGTGGTCGAGGTCGAGGGATAGCCGCGATGTCCGCAGGCCTGGCCCCGATCACCTTCCCGGCGTACGAGACCCTCCGGCCCGTCACGGAGCTGTCCGGGGTCATCCTCTGCGACAACCCCTCCGAGATGACCTTCGAGGGGACCAACACCGTCATCCTGCGGGCCCCGGGGTCGCCTACCTGCGTGGTGGTGGACCCCGGACCCGACGACCTCGCGCACGCCGAGCGGATCGCGGCCATCGTGGGAGAGATCGAGCTCGTCGTCGTCACCCATCGTCACGGCGACCACACCGACGGCATCGATCACCTGCGCGGATTCACCTCCGCCCCCGTCAGGGCCGTGGAGGAACGGTTCTGCCGGGACGCCGCGCCGTTGGTGACGGGCGGTGACGACGACGAGGTGATCCACGCCGCCGGCCTGGACATCATCGTGCTCGGCACCCCGGGGCACACTGCCGACTCGATCAGTCTCGAGGTGCGGGCCGCGGGGACCGGGTTCACTGCCCCGCCGGACTGCGTGGTCCTCGGGGACACGATCCTCGGCCGGGATTCGACGGTGCTGGACTCGACCGACGGCGATCTCGGCGACTACCTGGGCAGCATGGATCTCCTCGCGGCGCGGGCCGACGGGGTGATCGGTATCCCGGGGCACGGGCCCGACGTGGAGAACACCGGCCGCGCCGCCCAGGTACTCGGTCGGCACCGGCGCGATCGACTCGACCAGATCATCGCCGCCCGGGCCGAGTTGGGGCGCGACGCCTCGGCCGAGGCGATCACGCAGCACATCTACCGCGACGTGACGCCGTTCCTGCTCAAGGTGGCCGAGCAGTCCACCAAGGTCGCGCTGCGCTACCTCGACCGCCTGGATACAGGGGGCACGGAGGGCACGGGTAGCGCGGCCAACGCCTGACCCGCCCGCGACCTGACCAGCCCGCCCAGCCCGCAACGCCCGCCGGGTCCGACCATTCGCGAAAATCGGCTAGTCCGAATAGGGATCGGCTAGTCGAATTGGAGTCGCCGATCCGGATTCCGGCTAGCGGATTTGGGTGGGGCGCGGGGACGCGGGGGAGATTGTCCACAGGGAGGATTTCTCCACAGGCGGCCTGCATATCGCGGGTTACAGCGGGAGTGCGCGTGTCGGCGTGGGCGAGACTGCCGAACATGGGTGCATCAAAGACAGACGACCACGACAGTCCCTTTCTCTCGACATTCGCGCAGCTCGCCCGCAGCGGCCTGGACCACGATGAGATCAACAGGCGGATCGGCGCCGGAACGCTACGGCGGGTGCGGTCCGGCGTCTACGCCCACGAGCCGGAGGAGGCGCCCGCCGGGACCGGGCCCGATTACGTCCGCAGGGAGCGGGAGTTCCTCGAACGAACTCGGGCGGCCGCGCTCGCGGTGGAACCCGGGACGGTGATGTCGCACGGTTCCGCCCTCGCGCTCTACGGGCTGCCGCTCCACGGGATCTCCTTGGACCGGCCCACCGCCACCCGGCCACGCGAGGGCGGCGGAACGCGGCGCAGTTCGGCGCTCGTGTGCTTCACCCTGCCCGTGGAGGGGGCGACCAGACTCGTCGACGGCATCCAGTTGACCTCTCCCGCCAGGACGATCATCGACGTCGCACGGACGGTGAGCCTGGAGAGCGGCGTTGCTGCTGCCGACCAGGCCATCCGCCGAGGCATGCTGTCGCGCCCAGAACTCCAGGACGAGGCGGGTCTGGCGAAGGGGCGCACGGGTGTCGGGCGCGCGCGGGCGCTGCCGGAGCTGACATGCGGGTTGGCGGAATCGGTTCTGGAATCGTTGATACGGCTGATCCTGGTGTTCGCGGGTCTCCCGCAGCCCGAGATGCAGGTGTGGCTGTCGGGCCGGAGCGGCAAGCGGTTCCGCGTGGACTTCTACTGGCGAGAATGGAGGCTCATCGGCGAGGCGGACGGCTTCGGCAAATACGGGAACAGCCCGCAGGAGATACGGGAAGCACAGAGCCGTGAACGCCAGAGGCAGCGCGATCTGGAAGATGCCGGCTACGTGGTGATTCGCTGGGTATGGGATGACCTGCGGCGTCCGGACGTGATCGTCCGGCGGGTGAAGGACGCGATGCGTCGGCAGGAGCAACTCGGACTTGGCCGCGCGGCGTGAGAGCGTCGCCCGCCGGCAACCAAGAATCCGCTACTCGGAATAGGGATCGGCTGGTCGGATTGGACTAGCGGATCCCTATTCCGAGTAGCGGATCTCGGGGCGGGGGCTGGGGCTGGGTCTGCAGCCGGGGCCGGGGCCGGGGCCGGGGCGTCAGCGGGCGCGGCGGGCCAGCCGCTCGGTGTCGGAGATGATGACGCTCTTGCCCTCGAGCCGCAGCCAGCCGCGGTGCGCGAACTCGGCCAGCGCCTTGTTCACCGTCTCGCGGGAGGCGCCGACGAGCTGGGCGATCTCCTCCTGCGTGAGGTCGTGCGTCACGCGGATGTTGCCGCCCTCCTGCGTGCCGAAGCGCTGCGCGAGCTGCAGCAGGGCCTTGGCCACGCGGCCGGGCACGTCGGTGAAGATGAGGTCGGCGAGGTTGTTGTTGGTGCGGCGCAGGCGGCGGGCCAGCACGCGCAGCAGCTGGTCGGAGATCTCCGGACGCTCGGCGATCCAGCGCTTGAGGGCCGAGCGGTCCATGGCCTGCACAGACACGTCGGTGACACACACGGCCGACGAGGTGCGCGGGCCGGGGTCGAAGATGGAGAGCTCGCCGAACATGTCGGACGGCCCGAGGATGGAGAGCAGGTTCTCGCGACCGTCGGGGGCCTTCCGGGAGAGCTTCACCTTGCCGGAGGTGACGATGTACAGGCTGTCGCCCTGCTCGCCCTCGCGGATGATCACGTCACCCTTCGAGTACTCCTCGCTGGTCAGGTCGGAACGCAGGGCGGAGACCGCCGCCGGCTCCACGCCCTGGAAGATTCCGGCTCTGGTGAGGACGTCGTCGGCAGACTGGTCCGTGCGGCGATCAATCGTCACAGTCTGTGACCCTCCGTTCGGGCGCGGACATGCGTGTCCGTGCCATGGCGTGCGTGTGGCGAAAACCACTGTAGTCGTAAGCGCGTCGGTGGTGGTGGCGACGCGCGATCAGCGGGATGGTTCAGACGTCGATCTGTTCGGGTTCGTCGAGGATCGCGTTCTCGAAACGGTCCATGAGTAGTGCGAATCCGGCGAGGAGGACCGGCACCAGGACGACGAGGATTCCCTGCATCTGTCCGATTATCCACCCCCGGACCGCGGGACGCACACGCACCCGGGGCGGCGGTTCCGCGCCGCGGGGGCGCCGAGCCGTAATGTGGACTCATGCCCGACCCAGCTCCAGCCGTGAAGCGCCGCAGACGAGGGGTGGCCGCGAGGGGGGTGGAGACCGACCTCGGGCGCACCCGGCGCGCGAGACGCATGCTCCGCGCCCTCGAGGAGGCGTTCCCGCACGTCTACTGCGAGCTCGACTTCACCAACCCGCTGGAACTGAGCGTGGCGACGATCCTGTCCGCCCAGTGCACGGACAAGCGGGTCAACGAGGTCACGCCGGCACTGTTCGCGCGCTACCGGACCGCCGCCGACTACGCGGGGGCGGACCGGGAGGAGCTGGAGGAGTTCATCCGGCCGACGGGCTTCTACCGCAACAAGGCGCGGAGCATCCAGGGCCTGGGCGCGGCGCTCGTGGAGAGGTACGACGGCGAGGTGCCGCAGCGGCTCGAGGACCTGGTCACCCTCCCGGGATTCGGACGGAAGACGGCCAACGTGGTGTTGGGCAACGCATTCGGGATCCCGGGTCTGCCGGTCGACACCCACTTCATCCGGTTGGTGAACCGCTGGAAGTGGACCGAGGCCACGGACGCCGTCCGCATCGAGCGCGAGGTGTCGCGCATGCTGCCGCGGGCCTCCTGGACCGACGCGAGCCACCGGATCATCTTCCACGGTCGCCGGGTGTGCCACGCCCGGACCGCGGCCTGTGGGGCGTGTGTGCTGGCCGACGACTGCCCGTCCGCGGGCGAGGCCGGCCCGCTCGAGCCGGTCGCCGCCGCCCGCCTCGTGGCGGGACCCGAGCGCGACCACCTGCTGGAACTGGTCGGACTGGGGGACCAGGCGTGAGCGCCTCAGCCCGGTGGTCGCTGGTCGCTCTCGTGGCGATGATCGGCGTCGTCGTCGCACTTCTCTCCACGTTCGGTGATACCGACGACGGGTCCGGCGACCCGACCGCCGCCCCCACAGCACCTCCCGTGGGCGCCCCGCCCGCGGACGAGCCGCGCACCGTCGTGGACCCCGCGGTCCGCGCCGAGGCCGGGCTCCCCGCCTGCCGCGACAGCGCCGTGCCCGCCACCACCACCGGCCCCGTCGCCGGACTGATGGTGCGCTGCATGGACGACGGCTCCACCACCACGCTCGGCAAGATCCAGGCCGGCAGGCCCATGGTGGTCAACATGTGGGCCTACTGGTGCGAACCGTGCCGCCGTGAGCTGCCCGCCATCCGTGACGCCCAGGCCACCCTCGGTGACGAGGTGCGGGTGGTGCTCTCGCACACGGACCCGTCCGAGACCAAGGGTTTCGACACCCTCGCCGCGCTGGGCATCGAGGAACTGATCTCGGTCTCCGACCAGGAGGAGGAGCTGCCGGCCGTGCTCGGCGCGCCACCCGTCCTGCCGCTGACGCTCTTCGTCCGCGCCGACGGGACGATCGCGCACGTGCTGGTCGAGCCCATGGACAGCGAACAGGACGTGCTGGACGCCGTCGCCGAACACCTGGGAGTGACCGCGTGAGCAACCCCGCGAACGGGCCCGTGCCCCGGCCCGGCGACGTCACCGGCGTCCCGCACCCCGCTTGGATGGACCCCCTCATGACGGCGTGCACCGACGGCAGCTTCGACGGGTTGCTGCCGAGACGGCGCCCGCCCGAGGACCGCGGTCCCAACGAGGTCGGCCGGCCGCACCGCGACGCCGCCGTCCTGGTGCTGTTCTCCGGCTCGGAGGACGCGCCCGGCCCCCAGCCACCCAGCGATGCCCGCGTCCTGCTCACCCACCGGGCCCCCACGCTGCGCAACCACTCGGGTCAGATCTCGTTCCCCGGCGGCGGCGTCGACGACACGGACAGCGGCCCGGTGGAGGCCGCGCTGCGTGAGGCGTGGGAGGAGACCGGCCTCGACCCCCACGGGGTGGACGTGCTCGCGGTGCTCCCCGAGCTGTACATCCCGGTCTCGAACTACTCCGTCGCACCGGTGCTCGGATACTGGCGGGAGCCGATGGAGGTCGACGTCGTGGACCCGGGGGAGACCGCGCGCGTGATGACCGTGCCGGTCGACGAGCTACTCGATCCCGCCAACCGATTCCTGCTCCGGCACACCACCGGGTGGACCGGCCCGGCGTTCCAGCACGACGACCTCGTCGTGTGGGGCTTCACCGCCGGCATCCTCGCCGCGATGTTCCACTCCGCCGGATGGGACCTGGACTGGGACACGTCCGACATCCGGGACCTCGAGAAGACCCTGGCCGCGTCCGCGAACGGGGAGCAGCACCGCATGTCGGCGGAGGAGGCCCGCCGCGAATCCGCGGACCCACTGGCCGATCGCACCGTCGCCGGCGTGCCCGGGCTGAGCGCGCGCGCCGCCGACGGCACCGTCGCCGGTGGCACGGCCCCCGACGGCGGGCTGGCCGGGGACGGCGAGCAGCCCGCCGACGGCGAGGAGTCGCTCGACCTGCCCGCGGACAATCCTCGGAGGGGGTACCGGTGACGGGCTCGCAATGGCTCGACCTGGCACTGTTCGCACTCGCCGCGGCCGCGGCGATCTCGGGATGGATCAACGGGGCCGCCGCGTCGGGCTTCGCGTTGCTCGGGGTGGGCATCGGCGCGACCTCCGGACTGCTGGTGGCCCCGCACCTCGTGCGGGAGATCGACTCGCCGTTCGGCAGGCTGTCCGCGGGGCTGGCGATCATCGCGGTGATGGTGATCATCGGGCAGGTCGCCGGCGTCACGATCGGCCGCGCCGCCAGGCGCTACATCGCCGGATCCGGTGCACGACTCCTCGACAGCACGGTGGGCGCCGTCCTCCAGTCCGCGGCCATGCTGCTCGTGGCCTGGCTGGTCGCGGTGCCCATCGCCGCGCAGGAGGGACCCGGGCTGGGCAAGGCGGTGCGAGGGTCGTCCGTGCTGGCCAAGATCGACGACGTCGCCCCCGAACAGCTGCAACGGATCCCCGCGACGTTCACCTCGGTCCTGGGCACCACCGGTTTCCCGGACATCCTCGGCCCCTTCGGGACCACCCCGATGCAGGAGGTCCCACCGCCCGATCCGGTCCTCGCCGGCTCCGAGGTGGTGGCCCGCGTACAGCCGTCCGTGCTGAAGATCCGCGGCCGGGCCGAGTCCTGCAGCCGCGCGCTGGAGGGGTCGGGGTTCGTGGCCGCGCCGGGGCTCGTGATGACCAACGCGCACGTAGTGGCGGGCACCGAGTCCGCGACCGTGGTGTCCGGTGATGACGAGCTGGACGCCGAGGTGGTGGTCTACGACCCCCGAGTGGATATCGCGGTGCTGCGCGTGGACGGTCTGGACGCTCCGGTTCTTCCCTTCGCCGAGAATCGTGCCCGCACCGGCGACGACGCGATCGTCGTGGGCTACCCGGGCAACGGGCCCTACCGTCCGGACGCGGCACGGATCCGCGAGCGTGTGACCCTGCGCGGCCCGGACATCTACCGCGAGCAGACCGTCGAGCGCGAGGTATACATCCTGCGGGGCTCCGTTCGCGAGGGCAATTCCGGCGGACCGCTGGTCACCCCGCAGGGGCAGGTCGCCGGTGTGGTGTTCGGCGCCGCGATGGACGCCGCGGACACCGGGTACGCGCTGACCGTGGAGCAGGTGCTGCCGCAGCTCCAGCTCGCGGTCGATGCGCAGGAGTCGGTCTCGACGGGGCGGTGCGTGGGGCTGCCCAGCTGATCACCGCGGGGCCCGGCCGGCGGGGCTGGCCGGCGGGTCGGAGTCCCGGCGGCTCAGAGCGGGGTGACGCGCCGCGCGAAGTCCACGATCAGCCGGGACGTGGCGTCCGGGGCCTCCATCGCGGGATAGTGCCCGGCCCCCGGGACCAGTTCGGTGGTGAAGTCGCGCGCCCACGCCGAGGACGCGCGGACGGTGGCCGGCAGGATGAACCTGTCCTCGGCTCCACTGATCCCCAGCACGGGCTGCGGCAGGACGCCGGAGACCGCGCGGCGGAAGTCGCGGCCGTCCGGACGGAACTGGCTCCGCACCATCCAGCGGCGGCTCTCCAGGGTCAGGTGGGCGACCTTCGGGATGAGCATGGACCGCCTGAGCAGGTCGGCGGATTCGCGGAAGTCCTCCGTGTCGGGCCACGTGGGCCCGGATCGACTGCGGAGCATCTCCTCGACCACTGCGGCGCCGTCGCGGGTGAGGTGCCGCTCGGGCAACCGCGGCGCCTGGTCCGCGAGCAGGCGAGGCACCAGCGCACGACGTTGGGAGCGGTCGAGCAGTGCGGCGCGCCGGGTGGCGACCGGGTGGGGAGAGCCGACGACGACGAGGCCCCGCACCGCGCGTGGCCGGCGGTAGGCGGCGGTCCATGCGATGAATCCGCCCTCGCCCTGGCCGACGACCACCGCCGAGGAGTGACCGAGGGCCCGGATGAGGTTGGTCATGTCCGCGGCCAGGGTCCACCCGTCGTAACCGCGCGGCGGCTTGTCCGAGTCGCCGTGGCCCCGGAGATCGACGGCAACGGCATGGAACCCGGCGTCGGCCAGCGCGAGCATGGGCGCCCGCATCGTCCACCAGATTCCACTGAGACCGTGGATCAGGAGGACCAGAGGGGGGAGTCGGCCCGGCGGGGTGTCGGCCGGCAGCGCCTCGGCGATGTGCAGGCGGATGCCGTTGGCCGAGACGTCACGATGCCGCCACGACCCGTCGATCCTGACGATCGACGGGTCGGGCGGCCGGTGAGCGGGAGTTCTCAGGACTTCGACGCGGGCAAGGGCGTCTCGGTGACACGCACCGTGCCGGGCCGGGGCTCGTTGCCCTTCGGCATGGCCAGCTTGAGGTCCGACACCGAGTCGATGGTGCGCTGCGGCTTCCGGATCTTCTTGACCTTGCGGTAGCCGAGTAGTCCGAACACCGCCGCGAGCAGCACCAGGACGACGAACACGATGAGGAAGCCCATCCAGTCCCAGGTCTTGGTGCCGAACCACATCGAGATGAGCTTGGCCCACATGAACACGAACGGGAAGAAGGACATCAGCAGCAGGACGAGGGCCGCGACGAAGAAGCCGGACCCGGTCGCGGCCTTCTTCACCTGCTCGGTGACCTCGGTCTTCGCCAGTTCGATCTCGGCACGAACCAGTGTCGACACCTGCGTCGTGGCGTTCTTGACCAGGGTGCCGATACTGGCGTCGCCACGGCCGATCGAGTCAGCGTCATGCAGGGGGATCGAGGCCTCGGTCGGCTTGTGCGTTCCCTGGGCGTGGCTCACGGTTGTTCCTCCATAGTCCGGCGACGGATGCACCGTCGTCCATCGTGCCACGTCACGTGGCGGTGTTCACCCGCTACCCGTCAGCCGCGCGTGCCCTTCTCGCGGATCTGGTCCATGATCGTCGGATCCGACAGGGTCGAGGTGTCGCCGCCGTCGCGGCCCTCGGCCATGTCCTTGAGCAGGCGACGCATGATCTTCCCGGACCGCGTCTTGGGCAGCTCGGGCACGATCGTGATGTCGCGGGGCTTGGCGATCGGGGAGATCTCCCGCGACACCTCGGCCCGCAGTTCGTCGATGAGCTTCTGACGATCCTCCTCGGCGTCCACGTTGCCCCGCAGGATCACGTACGCGACGATCGCCTGGCCGGTGGTCTCGTCGTTGGCGCCGACGACCGCGGCCTCGGCGACCGCGCGGTGACCGACGAGGGCCGATTCGACCTCGGAGGTCGAGATGCGGTGACCGGAGATATTCATGACGTCGTCGACGCGGCCGAGGACCCACAGGGCGCCGTCGGCATCCCACTTGGCGCCGTCACCGGCGAAGTAGTAGCCCTCCTCGGCGAACCGGGACCAGTAGGTGTCGCGATAGCGTTCCATGTCGCCCCAGATGCCGCGGAGCATGGCCGGCCACGGCTCGGTGATCACGAGGAAGCCCTGCTCGTCCGTCGCGACCTCCTTGGCGTCGCCGTCCACGATGGCGATCTCGATACCGGGCAGCGGCCGCATGGCGGAACCGGGCTTGGTCTCGGTGACGCCCGGGAGCGGGGAGATCATGATCGCGCCGGTCTCGGTCTGCCACCAGGTGTCGACGATGGGAGCCTTGCCGCCGCCGATGTTCTCGCGGTACCAGCGCCACGCCTCCGGGTTGATCGGCTCGCCGACCGAACCGAGCAGGCGGATCGAGGACAGGTCGTGCGAGGCCGGGATCTCGTTGCCCCACTTCATGAACGTCCGGATCAGGGTCGGCGCGGAGTAGTAGATGGTGACGCCGTACTTCTCGATGATCTGGAAGTGACGGTGCTCGTCGGGCGAGTTCGGGGTTCCCTCGTAGACGATGCACTCGGCGCCGTTGGCCAGCGGGGCGTACACGCCGTAGGTGTGGCCCGTGACCCAGCCGACGTCCGCCGTGCACCAGTAGACGTCCTCGCCGGGCTTGTGGTCGAAGACGTTGTGGTGGGTGTACGCGGACTGGGTGAGGTACCCGCCCGAGGTGTGGACGATGCCCTTGGGCTTGCCGGTCGTGCCGGAGGTGTAGAGCAGGAACAGCGGGTGCTCCGAGTCGAAAGCCTCCGGCGTGTGCTCGGCGGACTGCTCGGACATCGCCTCGTCCCACCAGACGTCACGGCCGTCGGTCCAGTCCACGTCGAGACCGGTCCGGCGGACCACGAGCACGTTCTGCACGGACTCGGCGTCGCCGTCGGCATCGACGCCGTTTCCGGAGAGCGCGTCGTCGACTCCCGCCTTCAGCGGTGCGGGCTTACCGCGCCGGAACTGCCCGTCGGCGGTGATGACGAGCTTCGCCTCCGCGTCGTCGATGCGGGAGCGCAGCGCGTTCGGCGAGAAACCGGCGAAGACCACGGAGTGGGTCAGGCCCAGGCGGGCACACGCGAGCATCGCGATGTAGACCTCGGGCAGCAGGGGCATGTAGATGGCCACGCGGTCACCGGCGACGAGGCCGAGCGAGCTGAGGTAGTTGGCCGCCCGGCTGACCTCGTCCTTGAGTTCGGCGTAGGTGATGTCGCGGGCGTCGTCGCCGGGCTCGCCGATCCAGTGGATGGCCACACGATCGCCGTTGCCGGCCTCCACATGGCGGTCGACACAGTTGTAGGCCACGTTGAGCTTGCCGCCCACGAACCACTTGGCGACCGGCGCGTCAGACCAGTCCAGGACCTCGGTCCACTCGGTGTCCCAGTCGAGTCGCCGAGCCTGCTCCTCCCAGAAGGCGAGACGGTCGCTCGACGCGCTGTCGTAGAGGTCGGCCTGCGCATTGGCCTGCGCGGCGAAGTCGGGGTCGGGAGCGAAGGACTGGTCGTGCTCGGGAGCGGTCATCAGCGGCTCTCTCTCGGGATCAGATTTCACGGACGGCCGGGATCGTCACGGCGGAAGCGACCGGACCGATGTATGTGAGCGTAGTCACATGCGGCGCACCGTGTTCGGGATCTGGCCCGGCGGGGGGAGGCCGGGGGAGGCCCGCCCGATCCCGTTCACTCGCGAGGGGGGTTCTCTCCCTTCGTGGAGCCGCCGTCGGACGGCGGCCCGGCGGGTGTGGCGGGCCCCGGGCCGGAGGACTTCGCGGGCTCCGGGGTGTCGGTCGACGAGGACGAGGCAGCGGAGTTCGTCGTCGTCGTCGGCTTGTTCCCGCCCCCCGACGTCGCGCCCTTCGGCGCCGTGGCCCCGGTCGATGCGGGTGGGGTAGCCGGCCGGCGCGGCGCGCCGGTGCCCGACGACGTGCTCGTTCCCTCTGCGCTGGCTCCGACCGCGGCCCCGCCCCCGCTCGCCGGCGTGCTGCTGGTCGTCCGGGCGCTGTCCGTCTTGCCCGCACCCTCCGGCGTGTCCGTCTTGTCGGCGACGGCTGTCTTGTCGGCGACGGCTGTCTTGCCGGTGCCCTCGGGCTTGCCGGTGCCCTCGGCCTTCCCGGCGCCTGCCGTCTTGCCCGCGCTCGTCTCCTTTCCGCCGCTCGGCGCCGACTCCCCGGTCGCCGTCCCGGGCCCGGACGCGGCGGTTCCGCGAAGCCGCGTGGGGGTCTCGATGCCGTAGTACTCCAGCAACCTGGCCTCCTGCTCCGGCGTGAGGGCGTCCTCGGTGTTGTCGGGGCGCGGGGAATCGCGGATGACGGCGCGGGTGTGGTCGACATGGAGTTCGTCGTCGAGGAGTCGCGCGCCGTGGAGCGGGACGATCGCGTCGGCGGAGAAGATCCCGGTGGCGACGGTCGCGAACGTGGCCTTGCCACTGGCATCGTCCACGTAGATCTGGCGCACGGCGCCGACCTTGGCCCCGGTCGAGTCGAAGGCGGTCGCGTCGAGCAGCGCGTCGAGCTGGTCCTTGAGATTCACGAGGGCCTCCGGGATCGAGGTGTAGGGGCTGAGCCGGGCGCGTGCCCCGACGGATTGGGCTGATTACACCAGCTCGACACCGGTTGAGGCAGCTGAAAATCACCTGTGTCGGCCGATTCGCGCCGGGTCGGTAACCTCGACCCGTGACCTCCACCGCCCCCGACCCGCTCGCCCCGCTCCTCGCCCTGCCCGGTGTGGCCGAGGCCGCGGACGCCGCCCGGGCAGCCCTCGCCTCGGTGCACCGACACCCCGCCAACCGCCGCGGATGGCCCACCACCGCCGCCGAATCGGTGTTGCGGGGTGCGCGCGCATCGGCCGGCGTCGAGGGCGCGTCCGTCCGCCTGGACACCGACGGCGAGCAGGACGAGGTGCTCTCGGCAGCGCTGCGCGTGGCCGGGGAACTGACGGGCGAGTCGCTCGACCGCGCCGTGTCCGTGTGGACCCGCTCGCCCCTCCAGGAACTCGCCCATCTGCACCTCCTCGCGGCGTCCGGGCCCGGGGTGGACCCTCAGGGTCTCGGCCGGCCGCGCCCGGAGGAGGGAGTCGCCGAGCGTCTCCAGGGCCTCGCCGAGTTGGTCACCGGAGGCACTCGCGCGCCGGCGCCCGTCCTCGCCGCGGTCGTCCTCGGCGAACTCTCGGGCCTGCGACCGTTCGGGTCCGCGGACGGGATCGTCGCCCGGGCGGCGTTCCGCCTGGTCGGGGTGTCGACCGGGCTCGACCCCCATTGCCTGGGCGTGCCCGAGGTGACCTTCTATCGGGACCCGGAGGCACACCGGGCCGCCCTGCAGGGATACATGAGCGGCACCGAGGAGGGCGTGACCGAATGGCTCCTCCATTGCTGTAGAGCCCTCGAGGCCGGCGCGCGCGAGGCCACCTCGATCGCCGACGCAGCCGGGGGCTAAGCGGAGCGCGCCGGTGGCCGAACGGGCCGGGCGCGCGCGAATGGCGGGCCGACCGGAGTCGACCCGCCAATTCACTGCGGTCCATCGAGAGATCCGGGTACCAAGCGTCCTGTGGTCCGCCGTGTCGCCGGCCCGGGACAACCGTCGGTGACGGCTGGCGCGGACCCACGGCTGGTGTTGCCTCTCGGGCGTTATCCGTCGCGTGGGTTTCCGAATGTCGATGACGGTGAGGAGGGCGGGGGGCCGTGACTTCTCTTCCGTCCCGGTCCTGGCGTCTTCACCACCGTGCCCTGAGCATGCCGCCTGTGACCGGCCCGGGGCGATGGTGGGATCGCACAAGGAACACCAGAACTCGTGGGGGAGTCCGGCTATCGCCCGTGCCCGTCGCCGACGCCGATGATGAGGTGTTGCCGACGCACCGCACGGGCCCGCCCCGCCGCCGCGCGCACCCGATGGGCCGCGCTACCGCCCCGCGTGTCGCGCGGCCCGGACGAACGACACGGTGGCGGACCCCACGGCCAGGACGATGGCCGCCACCCCAACGATCGGCCCGGTCGCCCGTTCGAGCGTGGGCAGCAGCGGAGTGGGGTTCTCGAACGTCAGGATCGGCCAGCCCCGCTCCAGCGCCTCGCGCCGCAGTGCGCGGTCGGGGTTGATGACCGTCGGGTGGCCGACCATGTCGAGCATGGGCAGGTCGGTGGAGGAGTCCGAGTAGGCGTAGCTCGCCTCGAGGTCGTAACCGTAGCGCTCCGCGAACGCGCTGATCGCCTCCGCCTTGCCCGGGCCCTGGCAGTAGAACTCGATCGATCCGCCGTAGCGGCCGTCGGCGTCCCGGTTCATCCGCGTGCCGGCGTAGTGGTCCACGCCGAGCATCCGGGCGATCGGCGCCACCAACTCCTCGCCCGAGGCGGACACGATCACCAGGTCGTGGCCCAGCGCGCGGTGCTCGGCGAGCAGGTCCTGGGCCTCGGCGTACACGGTCGGGGAGACGGTCTCCTTGAGTCCCTCGGTGACGATCCGCTCGACCTGCTCGGGAGACCACCCCTTGGTGGCGGTCGCCATGGCCTGGCGCACCTTCTGCATCTGCTCGTCGTCGGCGTCGGACAGGCTGAACGCCAGCTGCGTGTAGGCCAGATCGATCACCGACCGTCGCGACAGCAGTCCCTCGCCGAGGAACGACTTGTTGAACGCGAACACCGAGGAGGTCGCGATGATCGTCTTGTCCAGGTCGAAGAACGCAGCGACCCGACGAGGCCGGTGCGACATCCTGGGGCCCGGTGGGCGTGGGGCGGACACGCCCCAACGATACGGTTCTTGTGCTGGCCATGCAGATGGGCGATACTGACGGTGCCCGTGATGGGCATCCCCCTAAGGTGCTCAGTTCATCCCCCCGAGAACTGACACTTCTGAGAGACCGCGGCACCCCCTGCCGCGGTCTCTCGCATTTCGCGGGCTCGGCTGTACCGGACAGCTGCCGACGCGTCCACCGCACAGTGCCCTCGCGAGCTTTCCCCGCGGCACGTTGTCCACAGCCCCGTCCCCCTCCACAGGCGGACCGCCGTGAGCCTTCGCGGAGCGGCCGGAGGGCGGGTGGGTGCGCGAGGCTGAGCCTCGTGAACACGACTACGAGAGCGCGGTCCGTCGCGGTGGACGTCGCCGACCCCGATCTGGACGCCGACGTGCGCGCCGTGCTGGCCGCCCTCGCCCTGGACACGGGCCCCCTGGGCGGGAACCACTCCGAGGTGGTGGTCACCGATCGCGCGGACGCCGCCGTGAGTTCCGGTGGTTCACGCGTCGTGCGGGTGGGATCCGACCGCGATCGGGGCGACGACGACGACGAGGTGGTCCGCCTGCCGTCCGGCACCGGCGATCTCGTGGGTGCGCTGCTCGCGCCGGTGCGTACGCGGTCGGGTCCGCTGATCGTGGTCGCCGGCGCGGTGGGCGGCTGCGGGGCCAGCACCCTCGCGGCGGCGCTGGCGGTTCGGGCTGCGCCGTCCTTCCGGACCCTGCTGGTCGAGGCGGACCCGCACGGCACCGGCGTCGATCTGGTGCTGGGCGTCGAGGAGCGGCCCGGGCTACGGGTCGAGGACGTGCGCGCCGACCTGGGCGGACCTGATCCGGAGGCCCTGTGGGGTGCGGTGCCCGAGGCCCTGCCCGGACTCGGCGTCCTGGCGCGGTCCAGGAGTGGACCGGTCGTGGCCGACCCTGTCCGCGCCCTCGACGGCGCCCCGGGAGCGGAGCAGGCCCACCGGTCGGCCGGGGGACTCGTGGTGAGCGATCGCGGTGGGCTCGCCGACGGCGGGCCGGTGTTCGCCGGTGCGGACCTCGTCGTCGTCGTCACCAGGGCCGACCTCCAGGGCGCTGTCGCCGCCGGGAACGCGGTGCGCGACCACCCGGGCGTGGTCCTGGTCATCAGGACCGGACGCGGCGACCCCCTGCACGCCGCCGATGTCGCCGACGTGGCCGGGGCGAGGAACTGGCACGTCCTGCCGGAGATCCGGGCGGTCCGCCGTGCGGCGGGCGCCGGTGAGCTGGCGGCCGCGCTCCATCGCGGACGGGCGGGCCGGGTGCGACGACTGGCCGCGCTCGCCGACGCACTGCTGGAGCAGGTGGACCTCGATGAACGGTGACGATCCGGCGGTGGTCGCACCGCCGGCCGACCTCGTCGACAGGGTGCGCGCGCGGCTCGCCGGCCTGGGCGTGGAGCCCGAGCCGGACGAGGTGGTCCGCGCGGTGCGGGCCGAGTCCGGGGTGCTGCACGGCCACCTCGACCTGCTGCGTACAGCGCGATTGGTCCGCGAGCACCTGGCCGGGGCCGGGCCGCTCGAGGCGCTCCTCGCGAGCCCCGGTGTCACCGACGTCGTGGTCGACGGGCCGGGGCCGGCACTGGTGGACCGCGGACGCGGCCTGGAGGAGACGGACGTCGTCGTACCCACCGAGGCCGAGCTGCGGGCGCTCGCGGTACGCCTGGCCGGACGGGCGGGTCAGCGGCTCGATGACGCCCGACCCTGGGCCGACGGCGTGGTGCGCTCCCGCGACGGGATGGCGTGGCGACTGCACGCGGTTCTGCCGCCGGTGGCCGTGGACGGGACCTGCCTGTCGCTGCGCGTGTCGCGGCCGGCGCAGGTGACCTTCGACCGGTTGGTGGAGGCGGGGACGGTGCATGCCTCCGCGGAGCCGCTGCTGCGGGGGCTCGTCGACGCCCGGGTGGGCTACCTCGTGGTGGGTGGCACCGGCTCCGGAAAGACCACCATGCTCGCGGCGCTGTTGGGGCTGGTCCCGGCGACCGAGCGGCTGCTGTGCGTCGAGGATTCCCCCGAGCTGCGACCCGCGCACCCGCACGTCGTGCGACTGGTGGTGCGGCACGGCAACGTCGAGGGCGCCGGACAGGTGACCATGGCCGACCTGGTCCGGCAGGCACTGCGCATGCGACCGGACCGGATCGCGGTGGGGGAGGTGCGTGGCGGCGAGGTCGCCGACCTGCTGGCCGCGCTGAACACCGGCCACGAAGGCAGCGCCGGCACCGTCCACGCCAACTCGCCCACGGAGCTGCCCGCCCGGCTGGAGGCGCTCGGCGCGCTGGGCGGACTCGACAGGGCGGCCCTGTCCGCACAGGTCGCGGCGTCCCTGCGGGTGGTGGTGGGGATGCGCCGGCTGCCCGACGGGCGGCGGGGCGTCGACTCGATCGGGGTGGTGCGGCGCGAGGCGCACGGGATCGTCGTGGACCCGGCCTGGCGCGCCGACGGTGGGGCGGTTCCCGGCCGCGCGGGCCTGGACGCGGTGCTCGGGGCGAGGGTCTCATGACGGCCGCGGTGCTCCTCGCCGCCGCGCTGCTGGTGTGGCCGGGCGGGATCGCGGCCGGCAGGGTACGCGCGCTCGGGGTCGGCGGTGCGCGGCAGGCGGGCGGTGCGGGGCAGGCGGGCGGCGCGGGGCAGGCGGGCGGCGCGGGCGTGGCCCGGCTGCGGTACGCCCTCGCGCAGGTGCCGATCGGCGTGCTGTGGCCTGTCGCCGCGGGCACGGTCGCGCTCGTGGCGGCGGGCCCGATCCACGCCTGCGCGGCCGCCGTGCTGGGTGGCGCCGCGGCCGACCTGCGCGGGCGGGCCACCGAACGCCGACAGCGTCTCTCGCGACTGGGGGCGTGGGAGCGTGCGCTCGACGACACCTCCTCGGCCCTGCGTGCCGGCGCCGGGCCGGGAGGCGCCCTCGGGCAGGCCGCCGACGCCGCGGCCGCGCACGACCGGCGAGTGGCCGGGATCCTCGCCGCGGCAGGGTCGCACGCCCGCCTGGGCGGCGACGTCGCGGCAGCCCTGCGACCCGCCGGAGGCGACGGCCCGGACGGGGACCGCGTCGCCGGGGAGCTCGCCGGCGCCTGGCTCCTCGCCACCCGACACGGGGTGGTGCTGGCCGACGTCGTGGACGGATTGCGGGCCGACGTGGCCTCGCGGCGGCAGCGGGCGCTGCGTGTGGACGCCACCCTCGCCGGACCCCGAGCCACCTCCGTCATCCTCACCGCGCTCCCCGGACTGGGCGTGCTCCTGGGGTCCGGCTTCGGCGCCGACCCGCTGGGGGTCCTGGGCAGCGGCGCGCTGGGCGGCGGGTTGTGCCTGGCCGGGGCGGTCCTGCTGTCCGCCGGACTGCTGTGGACCGACCGCATCGCGGGCGGTGCCGCCCGATGACCGCGGCCGTCCTCCTGCTCGCCGCCGCGCTGTGCGTGGCGCCGTGGCGCCCGCGGGCCGCCGACAGGGTGACGGCTCTCCCGGCCGGTGCCGAGGGATCGACACCCCGGGCCCGGGACAGCGACCGACCCGGCGGCAGGCTCGCCTCAAAGGTGGCCGCCCGCGCCCTGGCCGCGATCACGCGCCGCGGCCCCACCAGGGCCGACACCGGAGCCCTGGCCCAGCTGGTCGACCTGCTGGCGGTTGCGTTGCAGTCCGGTCTGCCCGTGCCCGACGCACTGGCCGCGGTGGCCGACGCCGTCGACCACTCCGATCCCGCGTCGGCGCGTCCGTTGCGGGCGGCCGCGGCGCGGATGCGGCTGGGGGCCGCCCCGGCCGAGGCCTGGCGGGAGGTCCCGGACGCCGCCCGGCTGGCCCCGATCGCCCCGGTGTTGGCCCGCGCGACCGACGGGGGTGGGTCGGTACTGGCCGCGCTCGGCCACGCCGCCGACCAGTTGCGCTCCGAGGCGGACGCCGACGCCACCGCCCGGGCCGAGCGGGCCGCCGTCATGGTCGCCGGCCCGCTCGGCCTGTGCTTCCTCCCGGCGTTCGTCTGCCTGGGAGTCCTCCCCGTCGTCGTGGGCCTGGCCGACGGGATGCTGCCGGGGGTCCTGCCGTGAGCGGACCGGCCGGCCACACCGATTCCGGGACGGAGACGCCGCCCCGGTCACCGAAGAAGGAGAACCCAGATGAACACCCACCTCACGGCCCACTCCACCGCCCGGAACGCCACCGAGAACGCCGCCCGCACGCCAGCGGTCTCCGCCGCGCCGATAGCCCGGGCCCGTGCCGCCCTGGCTCGACGGTTCAGCGCCGTGACCAGACCGGACGCCGGCATGTCGACGGTCGAGTACGCCGTGGGGATGGTGTTGTTGTAATCCCTGCCCTGACCTGCGATAATAGGGATGTACATGCAACACCGAACGGCAATATATTCTCGGATTTCTGAAGACCCCAAGAGGACTGGTTTAGGTGTTGCCCGACAGCTCGAAGACTGCCGGAACTACGCGCTGGAGCGCGGCTGGGATGTCGTGGCTGAACTCTCCGACAACGACATCAGCGCCTACAGCGGAAAACCTCGACCTGGATATAGAAGCCTTCTGGAACTCATCAAGTCCGGCCAGGTGGACTACGTCTTGGCTTGGCACACCGACCGACTCCATAGGCGGCTGAGAGAGCTTGTCGAGTACTGCGATGTAGTCACAGGCCACAACGTCCTGACGTTCACCGTGAAGTCAGGCGACCTGGACCTATCCACGCCGAGCGGCATCATGATGGCTCAGATCAAAGGCGCGGTGGATGAAGCCTACGTCTCCGAAGCGCGGCTCAAGAACAAGCGTGCTCGTCGGCAGATCGCCGAAGCTGGCAAGCGCCACTCGTGCGGTCGCGTCTACGGGTGGCAAGACGGCGGCAACAAGATTGAGCCGGCCGAGGCTGACGTGGTGCGCGAGTTAGTGCGTCGGATCATCGCGGGAGAGACCCCTACCGCCATCGCTGCGGACTTGAACGACCGTGGCATCCCTACGGTGCGTGGAGCCCGTTGGACCGGCATCGGCGTCCGCAAGTGCGCGGGCCGGGCATCGAACGCGGCTATACGTGAGCACAACGGCAGGCTCCACTACAACGGGCAATGGGAACCGATCATTACCCGCGAAGAGTACGAGCAAGTCACAAGCGTTTTGAGCAAGAAAGTTGTTCACTATCGCCGCTCGACGGGCCGCAAGTACCTGCTGACGGGCCTGGTCTACTGTGAATGCGGCAACAAAATAAGCGCCACGGTCGGGTCTGGTGAGCGCAAACCTGCGTACCGCTGCAAGACCTACTTGTCCAATGATCACCGCCGCATAGGCTGTGGAAAAGTAAGCCGGAACATCGCCGCGCTGGAGCTGCTTACAAAGAAGGCCATTCTAAAGCGCCTAGAAAGCCCGAAGTTGTTGGAGGTCATCAATACTCATTCCAGCAACGAAAGCGCCGTGAAAACGCTTGTAGAGCGCCGAGGGGCGCAGCAACAGCGGGTGGATGAACTCGTGAACGACTACGCCACGGGTTTGCTCACGGCGAGCCAGTTCCGCAGCGCCAAAGAACTCGCAGACGCAACCTTGGACAACATCGACCAACAGCTCGCCCGCGTCCAGGTGGTCGGCACCATGACGATGATCGACCTCACGCGTGACCTAGCTACTCAGTGGGAGTCTGGTGGCATCGCGTTCCGCCGCAACCTGGTTGACCTGCTGGTTGAGCGTGTTACCGTGCATCCGCTTCCCCAGGGCCATCCGCGGGTGATGTGGGAGGGTTTCAGGTTCGATCCCTCGCTAGTCGACGTCGGGTGGCGGGTTTGAATAGCCGAGTTCTTTAGCGGCTGCCTCGATCCGTAACTTAAGTAAATCTCGATCGCGAAGGCAAGATAGTAGGGTGTCAGCGACTTGCTGAGCCCGTTCGACAAGTTCTGGATCGCCCAGAGTCTCTCTCAGAGTGGTCACGAGGTTCTGGGCCACCCAGAATGGACGACCATCTTCTTTCTCTAGGGTGCGCCACTCTAGGTAAGACTTAAAACCAGCTTCGTACGACCTCGCAAATAGCTCTGCCCCGGCGCGCTCGCGGCGAATGATGGTGCTCTCGGACGCCTGCAGATCCTCCGCAACTCGTCTCCTTCGCTCCCCTAGGGGAGAAGGTACCCATTCTGGGGAAATGATGAATGATAGGGCGGCCGCAGCGGCAATTACCTCTTCGGCTACGTCGTGATCGAACTCGCCCAGCTGGTTCGCTAGTTCGAGGTACGAAAAGGTCTTTCTCAATGCTGGCCCAAAGTTAATCCTGAACGCTTGCTCGGGGTGGTCCCCTTCGAACGGCTCTAAGTCTTCGTCGGCCACAGCGTTGTTCTTCGCCATCCTGGTCAGGGCATCGACGCGCCTGCGAACGGTCTCTTCGGGTATCTGCATGACGGGCAACCTACCACCTTGACAGGCAAGCGACCACAGGGCACTCTGTCGTTACCCGAATGGTGACTAACCTGGCACCAGGGCAGGCAACCTCTCAGGAGTTGGTCGCGGTGGCAACGAACGGGAAGCGTCGGAACGGACAGGACATGGCTCGGCAGAGCGTCCACGACATGGCGATGGAACGCGCCTTGGAGCAGGTGAATCGGAGCCTTGAGCTCGATCGCCTCACGGAAGACGCACATGCACTCGACTCATTGCAGGCACTCCACGGCTCAGTCACTCGGCTGGTCGGGGCGGATGTCATCTCGACGGCACGGGGCATGAGCGCAATGGCCGAAGACGAAACGGAACTGAAGCTGCTCTGGGGCATCTTCGAGCCGTACTACCAGCGCTCGCACGACCGAGTGCAGCGCTTCGGGCAGTAAGAGCCATGACGTTCTTCGTCCTGGCCGGCTTGATTGTCCTGGCGGTACTGCTCGTCAGCTCGCTACGGACGATCTTCGGGTCCTCGGGAGGCCAACGCCCTGGGAACACGACTGAACAGGCAGCGCATGAGCGCGCAGCGGAGCAGTTGTTCGAGGCATCACTTGAGCAGCAGCTCGACAGCATCAATACACGGCTCCGGGCGCGTGAAGCGCTCGCTGAGTACAGAAACGTCAGGTGATCGCAATGAGCAGCACAAGCCTTCTCGGGCTCTTCTATCTGGTCTTCTTCTGCGTGGTGGTGATTGGCCTCAGCATCCTCATGCGACCGTATGTCCTCCGCTACCAGCGGTGGGCACTCAAGCGGGAGCTGCGCCAGCGGATCGAGATTCAGGAGGGCTACAACCGCCTGGCCGATGAAGCGTACGACGAGTACTGGGACGAGCGGGATTAGTCATGAGGCGGATGACAGATCGTCTCTTGGGGGCGTTCATCGGGTTCATTGCGATCCTGGCAGGCGCCCAAGTGTTGATCGCTCTGATTCGCCCCTACGTCCCCTACATCCTCGGCGGTCTGGCGTTCTTCCTAACCGTCGTGCTCGTGATCTGGATAGTCCGTCTCTTCTACGGGGGCGGCAAGTTCAACCACTGAGGCATGAGGCGGGGTCGCGTAATTGCGGCCCCGCTTTATGCGTCTGACGTGCGATAATGATGGTACATGGCCTCCATTGTCGCCCTCGTTTTCGTCTTTTCCTTCAGCCTCATCGGAGTGGTCATGTTCTCCAATGCCAAGCAACAGCTGCGCGACAACGATCGACGCTCGTACAAGCTGACTTTCCCCAGCGATCTCGCCCAGGCGCAGGTCGAGTCCTGGCTCCGCTCTATGTCTGCGGTGGCCCCGACTGGTGTGCGACGTGTGAGCGGGGTGGACTCCATTGTCTTCGAGACCCTCGCGGACACACGCGGCATCTCTCACTACTTGCACATCCCGTCACTGCAATCCGAGTACGTCATCGCTCAGCTCCGTGCAGCGGTGCCGTCCATCGACTACGAGCTTCTCAAAGCAGCGCCTAACCCGTGGTACTTCGACTACGGCGTGGAGGTGGGAATGAACTACCCTGATCGCCCCCTCGTCATCAAGAGCGCCAAGGACTTCGCCGGACGGCTCCTGGCCTCGATGGTGGGCATCGGCAAAGGGGAGCGAGTCCTAGTGCAGCTCGTGGTTTCGCCTACCCCACGCCTCAAACGCCCGGTCGCTGAGCAACAGCTCACCTCGACAAGTGCCTCGATGCTGCGCGTGTTGGTCGGAGCAAACCAAGCGACCCGCGACGAGAAGGCCTTCAGATCCCAGAAGCTCGACGATCAGAACTATGCCGTTTCAATCCGTGTAGCCACGGCAGCCAAAGGCTTACCTCGAGCCAAGGGCCTCGCCGGAAACGTGATCACCGCGCTCAAAGCCGAGAACATCGGTCCCGCGGCGTTCGGGGCACGGAAGGTCCCCGTCGAGAAGCTGAACCGGGCGATCAACATGCGCGGCACGCCCCGTCGTGCGACGGCGCAACTGATGGTGTCGGAGCTAGTGGCGCTTATTGGCTACCCGATCGACTTGCCTTATGTGCCAGGCCTCGACAGGCGTAGCACCCGGCATCTCCCCGCCCCTGAGTCTGTGCCTCGTGAGGGGCGCGTGATCGGCACGTCGACCATGCCTGGCAACGAGCGACCTATCGCCATGGACTACAGGGCTGCGGTCCAGCACGCCTACGTTTCGGGCAGTACGACTACTGGCAAGACGACAGTCCTCGTGAACCTGCTGGCGCAAGACTTCGCCAACGGGTGCGGAGCGATTGTCATCGAGTACGACGGCAACCTCATTGAGCGAGGGCTACGCCAAGTTCCTCCGCACCGTGCTCAAGACGTAGTGGTGGTGGACTTCAAGAACAAGGATCGTCACCTCGGGCTGAACCTTCTGGAGATTGAGGAACCGGGGAGTGTTGCCTCACGGCTCGTGTCCATCTTCGAGAAGGTCTACAGCGACAGCGGCCGCAGCGTGATGCTGCGCAAGTACATCAACTACGCGGTACGGGCGATGGGGGACACACCAGGCCTCACGGTGGGTGACCTGGTTCCCTATCTGAACCCGTCGACGCCACGAGAGACTGCTTGGGCCAAGTCGGTGGACTCGAACATCAAAGACTCCGAGATCAAGAGCTTCATGGACGCGTGGCGTTCACAGGCCTCGAAGAAGAGCGGGGATGCAATACGAGAGATCGCCCCGTTGCTGAACCGTATGTGGGAGTTCATGCTTCCCGTTCAGACCCGATACATGCTGAGCCAGTCGAAGTCGACCTTCAACCCGACGGAGATTATCGAAAAGAACAAGCTGCTCTTCGTGAACCTGGCCGGCGTGGACGCACAGGTCGCTGAGATCACCGGGACGCTGCTGCTAGGCGTCATGTGGGACGCGGCGAAAAGGTCTCACCCTGAGAAGCCCAACTTCCTGGTGGCGGATGAGTTCCAGATGTTCAGCCATCTCAACGATGAGTTCATCGACATGCTGGCGACCGCCCGTAAGCGCAACCTCGGACTCGTACTAGCTACGCAGTACATCGACCGCCTGGAGCGGAAGATGCAGGACGCGATCGGCACCAACTGCCGCACGAAGCTGGTGTTCCAGAGCGGCCCCGGTGCCTCACAGGTGCATGTACGCGACTTCGCTGATCCAAGCATCAAAGCCGAGCACATTCAGAACCTCGCCACTTACCACGCCATCGGGCGCGTGGTGACGGATGCCGGAGTGAGTGCTCCACTAACCCTCAAGACAATTCCTGACCCCCGCGGTCACTCTGACGGTGCAGAAGCCCTGGCGCTGAGTCTGAGTCGTTATTCGCGCACGAGTGAGGAAGTAGAGCAAGAGATCAAAGCTCGCAGGGTCGCACCAGACGGTCCCAAATTCGAGGAGCCGGACGTCGGCTTCGCACCACTAGGAGAGTGATTGCAATGAACAGTGATGACGCGAACCAGGTGCACAGCCTTGCCGATGATGTGCGCCGACTGGCCATGGACATCGCGGGACGTGCTGAGGCCGTGATTGTGGAGACGAGAGAGCTTGGCTACGCCATGGATCGCATCCGTAGCGGGGACGTGGACGACCGAACCTTCCAGCGGCTCACAGGGACGGTTGACGAGCTGGAGCACGTGTATCGAGACCATCTGCAGGGTGCGCTGAACACACTGAGATCGCTCCACTTCTAGGAGCTGCGAATCAGGCCCGCCACTCGAACCAACGCAGCATCGTCGGAAACGGTGAGAGATACACCGCTTTCGGCGGTGCTGCGTTCTATTAGGTCTTCGAGTAGTGGGTCTTGCATAAATGGTGGTCTTTAATCCAACAATCCACCTATGCCAAGTGGAGCTAGAAACTCGGCTGGTGGACTGCTGGTTATTCTGGCGCTCGATTCACTTCAAGCCCTTTTATTATGCGCTCTCTTTACAATTATTGCAATGTGTAATTAACTAATTGCAGTTATATCAGCCCGATATAGCAGTACATGAGGAGGTGTTTGAGATGGCTTTCATCTCGAAGCGAGTCAGCGATATTTCGGGGAAGGAACTGGAGGACGGCGAAGTGCTGAACATCGTCGTTCGCAACCATCCCGACCTGGACGAGGCCAAGCAGATCGACACGAGCGAGGAGGAGATCAAGTCCCTCAAGACGGTCGACGGCCTGGTGGAACTGGAGATCAGGCCCGCCAACGGCGAACCCCGCACGGAGTTCGTGACGAAGGCGGAGCTGGCAAAGCTGGTGCCGCTCGACGTGTTGCAGCATGCCGACGCCATTCGCGGCCGACGCAAAGGAGTACGGCTCAACGGCTCGTGACAGACGTGGTGAAGGCGCTAATCCGCTCGCACCACCTACATCCCCCCGATCGCTTGAACCATGAGTTCGCGGTCGGGGGGCTTTTAAAACCCCCGCACTGGATGTACGGGGGTTGCTGTTTTTAGCGAGACAGCACCTCGTCGATCAGGTCCTGCGGTGCACTGGTTGTGTTGCCAACTGCGTCGGGCTTGCCGAGTACCAGCACGTTGCCAAGCAGGATCAGCAGGTTGACGTGCATGTCGAAGCAAAGTTCCCAAAGGAGCAGGGTGCCTCGATTGTTCACAGGGAGGGTCTTGAGCATGCCTTCCTCGTCAACGAAGAACGACGCGGGGTGGTTGGGTACTTCCACCACTTGAAAGAGCCCGCCTATGAGCCCTTTGATGAGGCGGTAGTCCCCACCCTCCAATGTGACTTCCTCTATGGGTAGTTCGCCGTCGCAGGGGATGAACAGTCCGGTGATGGTTGTCATCTCGACTCCCTAGTGGCCTTGTGGCTCGCTCGGGAGGAGGCCGTACCTCACCGAGTCCAGGGGCTCGGGGAGCCCTAGGATTCGGAGACGTGGGCGCTCACTGGCCTTGCTTTACGCGGTCACGTTCGGCTTTGACGTCTCTAATTATCGAGTCGAGCAAGCGCTCTTCGTAGCCGTTCAACCCCTTGCCGTAGTACTTTTGTATTGCAGCGATAATCGAGTCGATCTGCTTTTCGGTGTGGCTGTGAAAAAGGTCCATCAGCATCAATACAAACTGGTCTGCTTCTGAGTGGAGCTTCGTGCGTTGCTCCCCAGTTGTCATTGATGACCACGCAAGTATCGTATGCTCAATATCTCTTCGTAGCTCGTCAGTGTCCTTGCTCATCCGTCGATCCTTCCTCTTTGCCCAGTCGCACCGGCTCGGACTTCGCTGCGTTCAACGGCCTCTATAGTTTTCAAGGTGTCGATGTCGAGCCGTCCCATCGCGTACGCTCTTTGGACTGTTCGGATCTCATCTTCGGTCATTCCCACAGCCATAAAAGAGGTTGATTGCTGGAGGATCGAATCAAGGACGTCCACGGTGGTTCCGTACTTGTTTGTTAATGTGCGGATTAAGTAAGCGTTCTCCATTATCCTATTGATTGCTTGCCAATAACTCATCGCGTTTCTTCCTTCGGCTTCTTCGTCACTACAGTTTCTACAAACCCAATCGCGTCCTCAGCGCCCTTGCAGACCGCAGCACGGAACCCGTACTCGGCCAGGGTGTCCAACCATTCCAGCTGCTCGGGGGTCGCTCGTCCGCCTCTCTGGCGCTTTAACTCGATCGCTATGCGGTGGCCTTCAGCGAAGACGAAGTAATCAGAGACACCACGCTGCACGCCAGCCCGCTTCATGCGGATTGCTCGGCGTTTGGCCGCGGGATCACTACCCGTCTCGTTCGGTACGTGGAAGAACCAGTAGCCCTTCAGGCGCAGCCAGGCCACGAGAGCCTCGCCCTCTTGCTGTTCAGTAGGGCAGGGGTTAAGCGCCATCACCTGACCCCTTCTCGAACAGCGATTCTCTGCCCGCTAAGGTCACGCGCCGGCCACGTGGCTTATCAAGTTGTCCCCAAGAAACCAGGGCATCCTGACAGTGGTTGGCCAGCTCTACGAGCTCCTGAGCGCGCAGCATGGCCGTGCGTCCTATGCCTCGGATGACATCGGGGTCTTGCAGGTCGAGCCAGTCTCGCTCGCTGCCGAGCGGTATCTGGTCGTCATCCTCTGGGTCGTAGACGACGTGAATCTCGCGAGGTGGGTGTTCGAACCTACTCATCGCGGTGTCCTCCGTAGACGAACTCCCAGACACCGTCCTTCCTGCGCTCAGAGGCGATGATGTGACCTTCCTGGCGAAGGTCGTGGATGCGCGCGCCGTAGCGGAAGCAGATGTTGTTCAAGACCACGTTGGTGACGCGGCGGTGCTTCTTTAACATCCGCAGTATCCGTGCGGTCTGTGATTCTTTCGGTTTGCTCTCCTCGCTACTCATGGTCCCCTCCAATTGTTTCCTTTACTAGTGCTCCAACTCCCTCGATCGCTTCCTCGCGGCTGATCTCGCCGTTGTCCGCTGATGTCATTGCCATCTCGAACAGCGCCCGTCGAGCCATCAGCTCGCGCTGGTGGCGGCGGAGCATGTCACGCCAGACGTCGTTGTTGTCCAGGTGGGCGTACTCCAAGAACTGAGCTCGCTTGTGTGCCCAGAACGGTGCCGAATATAGGTGTGGTTTCTTCTCCATAATTGTTGCGATCGAGATCGCAGTACCGGCGTGGATGGAATAACTACTGGGAGCGTGCCCTTCTGTTTCCACGCCAGTACTGTGGTCTCGATTGACACCAGAAGCCCTGACAGTTACCCGCTAAAATCGGAACTCGTGAGCAGTGCACTGCGCAGAGTGAATATCTCCCGCTTCTGATGCCATCCCCCACCATCACAAGCAACAGTGACGATGGGGGATGGTTGAGCGTATGAGTCAGGGGTAGGAGTTCGCTACACTCCGCATAAGGTGTCCGAGACTTACTAGACTCCGTAGTCCTCCGTGCGGTGAGGCCCAGAACGCTAACCTTGCCTTGCTCTTGGCTATACCCCTGGCTACTACGCTCAATCTACTTTTCAAGGTGCTGACTCCAGGACGCTCGCAGTCGCCCTGGAGTGAATCAACTGAGAAAAACAGCTTGCCTAGGTCTTTGGCTAACGGCCGTGCAGTGGAGTGATCCACCGCAACGAGCAAGCTTCTTATCTCATCTGTTCGTCTAGCTCGTCCGGTAGCCGTGTGACTAGGTATAGCGTGACCACCGGAGTGACTATGATTGCCACCGCGAGCATTACATTAAAGAGCATGGCGTCCGAGCATCCTTGTGATGCGGTGCTTCACCCGGTAAAGGATCGCCCGCAGCTCGGATGGATGCCGCAAGTCCTCGTAGTAAAGCTCAAACTTTGATAATTCGCTTTCGTCTTTCATGTAATGCTCCCGTTTAGTTGTTCCATTACTATTATGCGCTTTCTGATACTAATTGCAATAGTAATATCGCGTGAAAGCGGTGTAGCGTTTACAACTGTGGATAACCCGCTTTAAGTATCTCGTCTGACGCTTTGAACACCTGGCTGATCGCCTGCTCGTTTGGCGTCTCGTCCTTGAGCCAACTGCTGATGTACGCCCTGGACTCGGCAGGGTCGAACTCATCACGTAGGTCTAGCTCGTTCATGACTATGTACGCCGTGCCCTCGGCCTGAAACTCTTTCTCGCCCCGGTGCTGCACGTACTCGGCGTGAGCCTCTCGGACGGTGTGGTTCAGAACCACGTGCCCGAGCTCATGGATTGTCGTCTTCATCGGGTAGCGGGCGATGGGGGAGACGGCGATGTTCCGCTCAAAGCTAAAGCCCTGAAGGTTGCCGTCGATCTGGTCGAAGGCGACCTCACGGATAGCCAGCGCTCCCAAGGCACGTTCCTTGCTCCAAGTGGGGTGCTCGACTTCGGGGAGTGGCTCGCCCTCGGTGTCGGAGTAGGCGAACGCTCCCTTCACGGGCTTGAAGCGCATGTACTTCTTGGGGTCGCCGTTCTCGTCAAGCTCGTCCTTCGACTTCACCGTGATCGGGCGGTAGATGTACTTGCCGCTCGCACCTTTCACCACGTGACGGTCGAACTCCTTCCAACCCTCGTAGCTGCACACGGGCTCCCGTACGCCCTGCATGCGCAGCAGCATCTGGTTCCGGATGGAGTAGGTGTGTGCCCGGTTGTAGGTGGTTAGCTCTCCTGGCTCAAGCGTCAGGGCTTCGTGCAGCAGGTCCGCAGGTGTCAGCTTGGCGACTGCCTCGGGGACTTCCGCTGGTCGGCGACGGCCGGCCACTTACGTAGTTGCCTCCGAGAATGGGTCAGCCGCGTACAGCTTGTCCATCTCAGCAAAGTGGTCGGCGAGAGCCTGAGCCTCCTCTTCTTGAGCCCTGAGGTCTTTCTCGGTCACAACGAACGTATGTCGACCGCCTTTTATCTCTGATAGAAGCTCGCCAGTGCATCCGTCGACCACACCGCAGATTATGTGCGCACCACCAGGACGTTGGCTCGCTCGTACCGCATCCTTGTTCTCGCCACAGTAGAAGCAAGCGTCGAGGTACTGCTTGCTCATCCCTCGCCCTCAACAATCTCCACGTGTGGTCGGTAGAAGTCACCCGCCCAGCGCCAGGTCTTGCCCTCGGCGCTCAGCCTGCGATTGAGCTCGTACTCCTCGTCATCCGCTCCAAAGTCGTCTGCCGCCTCCAGTCGTCGGATCAGCGCTGGTGTAGATACTCCGAGGAACTTCTGCCGGATTGCCTCGGACAGCTCATCAGCCGCGGGCTCTGCCTCTACGGCGGTACTAGGCTGCTCAAGCCAAAGACCGCCCCATCCGTCGATTGCCTCGGGGGTTTCGCGGCTCGCTACGTACGCGGAGAGACTGCGCATCCATATGGCGATCTCCTCGGCGTGGGCTTCCTCCGCCTCGAGCAGCTCCCGGTCGATCTCATCCTGGAGACCCGGTGTGATCTCTCCGGTAGACGCGAAGGCGTACATGGCGCTCGTCTGCCCCGTGTGGAGCATGGTGGCGATCATGCGGCTCGTCGCGTCATCAATGCCGCGTTCCTGGGAAGCGGCCTGCTCGATGGAACTAGTGACTAGCTCGTCGTCGTAGACGCGGCGGGGTTGCTCTTGGTTTGGTTTGAATTCTTCTTTCACATCACCTCCTTCACTTTGTTATTCGTAGTAATCCCCTCGGACCGATCAAGCTCGTAGCACTCACGGCATACGCCGAATCCCAGCCCGTAGCCGTTGTGGATTGTCGGCGAGGTGTAGCAGCGGCCGTACTCCTGAGTGGTGCCGCACGAGGCGCAGTTCACGACGACCCACAGGTCTGTCAGAAGCGGGCAGTGCCACTCAGCGGGGACCGCGTAGGGCTCGTACGCGTGCTTCGCGTAGTCCCACTTGCGCATCGTGGTGTCGCTGAAGAGCGCCTCTCGGTTCAGTGCGACGACCATCAGTTGTGATCCCGCCATGCCTTGATGGCGCTACGCACGAACAGTGCGACGGCCACCACGACGAGTATCAGTAGCCCGACGCAGACCGCGACGATGACCGTCAAGCCGAGCACCTGGACCGTTGCGAGCAGGAGACCGATCATCTCTTGGAGCCAGGTCATCGTCCGTCTCCGAGCAGCATCTTTGGATCGGCGGCTATCTTCTCGAACAACGTCACACCGCGGTCGTCCACTGCGTATGGCAGGAACAGTTGCGGCAGCACCACGCTTTTCGTTGCGAGTAGCGCCATCTGGGCTTCGACCCAGTCCTTCGTAATCCTCCAGGCGACGCGCCGAGCGTGTGGTTCCTCGTAGCGGACTCGGTCGTTCTTGAGGACTTGCTGGGTGCTCCTCCAGTCGGCTGGCAGTCGGAAGTTAATCGGGTTGCCTTCGAGCATGATGCGGAAGCTCACGGCCACGACCTGGCCGGTCTCGTCGTAGTCCTGCATGATGCTGCTCGCGCCAGCTTTTACCAAAGACTTCGTGATGTCCTGGACGCTTTTTTCTACGGGCACTTTAGTTGTGTAGTTCAAGAGCGGCATGTCACCTGCGCTCCTCTTTCTCAACTGCCACGACCTGCCACACGATCCCGGCGCACATCATGAAGATGCCGTACAAGTAGTGCACCAACAGAAACACGACCAAGCCGCAGATTATGAGTGAAGCGGGACCCGGCTTGACGTCCTGCCTATATGCTGATTTTCGTTTAGTCATTTCAGACCTCCATATTAAGTTGTTGTCAAATGCGCCGAATGCGCTACGTTTTTTCTATACGTCCGTTTTCCTGAATCGCTCAATCAGTAGTTGAGTGTCTAAATCTTCGTCCCGAATGTAGCGACGCAACGTACTGATGTTCACTTCAAGCAGGCGGGCAATCGCGGTTCTGGGGACGCGCTTTCGCATGTAGCCGAGAATCTCGTCGGACTTGCCGTGAAGCTTGCGGTTTTCTGCACGGTGGCTGCCGGGTGGCCGGCCAAGCCTCACGCCCTCGGCTTTCTTGCGAGCGAGCGCCTCCCGCGTCCTGGCGCTGATCATCTCGCGCTCTACCTCCGCCGCCAGGCCGAGCCCGATCATCATGATCTTGCTCGATAGGCCTTTTGCGAAGGTCACGTCCTGCTTCACGGAGACAACGACGATGCCGCGGTCAATGCAGTCCTCCAGCACGTTTAAGAGCGTTCGGACGCTACGGCTGATGCGGCTGATCTCGCTCACGATGAGGGTGTCGCCTGCTCTAAGCCGGTCGATCAGGGCGCCGACCTTACGGTCCTTGAGTTGGAGAGTCCCGCTCGCTATGTCCTCGTCCCACTCCTCGATGGCCAGCCCACGAGCCGAGCAGTAGCGCTCGATCTCGTGTCGCTGGTTCTCCAGGTCCTGCTTGTCTGTCGAGACACGGACGTAGGCGATGACCCGGCTCATCTAGTCCTTCTTCACCCGCAAGGTGCCCGCTTCGATGCCGAGCTTCTCTTCGAGCTCGGCTACGGATAGCTCTGTGGTCTCAGTCTCGGGAGCATCTTTGAACTTGAAGCCACGCTCGTTCAGTTCATCTGGGGTGTACCAAGCACCCGCCCGGTCCTTATTGACGTAGCTGCTGAGCAGCACGCTGTTGGGCAGGACGTCGATGGCACGGAACTCATCGTCATCTGAATCGAGAAGGATGTCGCCCGGTTGAAGGTCGTGAAGCGTGCGCTCTACGGGTTCGAGGTAGTGACCGTTTTGTTGTCCCCAGTGCTTTGAGTAGCATTCGCCTCCGTGAGGACCCTCAATATGGATGTCTCCGTTAGAGTCGATCTCGGTAATCGTTACTAATTCCCCGGGATCGGCCACCTCGCACACCTCGCCGACCATTCTTGCTCTGTCGCCAACTTTGAACTTAGTTGTTTGCTGTGTCATACCACCTCCTCTAACTCTTGTGGTTTTCGGCGGCGGCTAATGCGGCCGCCCTTAGTTCCGGCAATGCTCGCCAGCTTGGGGTTCGCGGCGAAGCCTCCGGTGTTCCCGTTCTTGCCACCCAGGGCTCCGATCCGCTTATAGAAGTCCGCGCCGTGCAGCTTCATATTCGTCTGTGCGGCCTTCTTTCCACCCTGGAGAGTGCCCGGCATTAGAGGCGCCCTCCGATCTTGTCCATAAGCTTGCGCCACCAGGGCCGATCGTCTTGTCCCCGATCGAACCAGGAGAGGTCTAGCGCCTGATTGTCCCCTTCAAGGGTTTGAACGCGGTCCTCTAGCTTTTCCTGCTTCCTGGACACTGACAGCACGTTGGAGTCGAGGCTCTCTAGCTTCGTTTGAAGCTCTGCTATATCTGTTGTGACCGTGTGTGCCGCCCTGTCTGCGACACTGGGTTCATCCCGCCGTGATGCAGGGTTAAACGCGTGGCCTGGTCGCTTGAACTCCCGTGTGGTTGGGGCTTGAGGGAGTTCCTTAGCCGTAGGTGCTTGATCAGGCTTCGCTACAGCTGGACTGCTCGCCTCAGACTTGCTAGCCGTGCGCTTGCGCTTCGCTCGCCACGTCTCGTAATCCTTGGCGCTCTTGATGCTCTTAATGGTGCGCAGCGAGTAGCCAGTGTCGGCCTGCGTCGCGGTGACTCCTTGAGCGGCGATCACGGCCTTCAGGTTCTTGAATGCGTTCTCATTGATTCGTTTAGTGCCTTTGTAAGACATAGTCGTTCCTGGCGCTGAGCGCCGCTTTACGTTGTTGCTTCAAATCTTCGGTTATCTCGGTGCCTCGGTAGGGGCCAGCCACAAGGGCAAGCGTGAGGCTGAAGGTGTCATCGTTCAAACGGATGCAGGTGCCACACACGTTTGGATAGGTAGTGGTGGGGGAGAGACAGACGACACACCTTCCCGCGTGCGGCGTGTCCGCCCACAACTCATCGAACAAGACGGTCTTTCCCTCTGCATCTTGATCGTGGCGGTCGTAGGCTTCTGGGCCGTAGAAATCACTCACTGGTGGCCTCTTGCTCCGCTAGCTTTTCCTTGAGCTTCTCGATTACCGCTGACGCGTCGGCTGAGGTGTCGATCTTCATCATGACCGTTGCGTACCACTCGTCATCGTGACCGAGCTGCTGTCCCATGCGCTTAATGGCAGCGAGTTGCTTCTCGCTCGCTTCCTTCTTCGTGCTAGCGCGGGGCGCTGTCTGAGGGGCGCTTGCGGGCTTGCTGTTGCCAGCCTGGCCATCGTCATCGTCCTCAGTTGCGATGCCTAGGATTGCTCCCAGGGCGTAGCGCTTCATGTAGGTGTATAGCGAGCCGAGCTCCTGAGCGGTTTTCTGCTTCGTCGCAATATCAAGCCGCGAACTAATCGACTGGCCTGAAGTGTGCACGAGCGTCGTAGTGAGCACGGTCCACTCGTCGCGTCCACCATCAAGATGCTGGATTACCGCGAGGCCTGCTTGTTCTAGTGGCTTCCTGATCGTGTCTCGGATAATCCCGAGATCGGCATAGCTGTAGCCGTATTTGCCAGCATTAGCCGTCTTCGTCTTCTCGACATTGGGGCACGACCCCTGAAACTTCACTAGTGCGGCGTAGAGTTCTTTGTTGTCTGGTGCGGAATCAGTCCTTGTTTCCTTCTCCATCCTCTAGCTCCTTCTTTACTTGTTTAAGCATCGCCCTGTACTCGGGTATCTTTCGTAGACCCGTGACGATAATGTTGTTCATGCTGGCTTCGTAGCCGTTCTTGTACTTGGCAGAGAGTCGCCGTAGGGCTTCCCGGTCCTCCGAGTGCAGGTGTATTACTAGCTGCTTTTTCCTCGTGCCGTTCCGCTTGGGTGCTCTGTACCAGGTTGTTTCATTAGTGCTCATTGTCCATTCAATGCTCGCTCCCGTTTAACTTGATAGTGTTTTTAGTATGAACGGTTATGTTAGGCATTGCAATAGTAAAACTAAGTAGTAATTACAACAGTACAATCTGACGTGCGGATCGCTCGCGGGAAACACTGGGACTCGACCCACGCCCATACCGCCGTTTACCTGGGTGTTTAAGCGCTTGACGCCGCGGACTGCTCGCTTCATAGTGTGGTTCATGATTCTCTCGCCGCGCGACATGCAGATTTTGAGGCTCGTGGGGAGGTTCGGGCAGATGACCACGAGCCAACTCCGCACTTGCTGCTTCGCTGCGAATAAGTCACCCACAGCCTCTGAGCGCGTCTTAAAGCGTCTAGTCGATACCAAGTGCCTCCGACGCTTTGAAACGCGCACCGTGGGCGGCTGGAAGGGCGGGAGTGGGCAGTACGTCTATCAGCTCGGGAGCAAGGGCTGGACTGCGCTGCGGCGCGACGGGAAGTACTGGCCGTATAGAGCAGTGGACCTTCACCGCCTGGCGACTGCTGGGGTGTATGTCCAGGCAGTAGAAGCGTCACATGACGGATTGCTAGAGATAGACGGCTACACCTGCGAGCCGGATACATGGCAGACCGTCGGCGGCGCTGAGGTACGCCCAGACCTCGCGCTAGAGCTGAAGCTAGAGCAGGCGCGGCTTTACCTGTGGCTTGAGGTGGATATGGGCACGGAGCGCCCGAAGCAAGTCACGGAGAAGCTCACGCGCTACTGGCACGCGTATAAACACTGGAACACGGAGCACGCCGGCCAACCGTTCCCACTGGTCGTGTTTGTCGCCGTGGATGAAGAGCGCAAGCGGGAACTGGTAAAGATCACGGCTCAGAATGCGAATGCTTCGAAGCTGTTCCGGGTTCTATTACCGGAGGAGTTCGAGAACCTGTGGAAAACTGTCGCAATCTAGCGTTTTACTATTGCAAATAAAGAGGTGGGGCTTCATAATAGTAAGTGGAATAACAACTAAATAGGAGCATCAACATGAATAACGTGTCCACTTTGGAAGCTATAGAAAAGTCACCTGTCTATCAGGAGATCATGCGCGACTCATTCGGCGGCGTGATCTACAACGTAGCGAACGCGGGAAAATATCAGACCGAAGAGATCGAGAACATTTGGAACTCTACAAGCCCGGCAGAGCGTGAGTGCGCCGGGGGAGTAATGAAGGGGGCCTTTCATTTCCTGGAGGATTACCGCCGATAGCGCTGGGGTCCAAGTCCGGACCTAAGTCCAAACGCCTCGTCTAGTCGCGGGGCGTTTTTGGGTACTTCGGAACCATCCGCTGCCGTTTAGCGTCGTAGCGCCAACGCTTGTCCTCTGCGCCGATCACGTAGCGGGCTATATACATGACGCGGTTCTTGGACTGCTGGCGCTCGTGATGGAGTTCACCGGGAATGCGGGGCACAACATAGGTGGGGGCGGCGTAGACTCTGCCGATTAGTTCGGAGGGGTCCAATGTCCTACCGCTATTGTTGTTGATGCCCATATATGGCACCAGTATCGCACAAGAAACTATTTCCAACAATAGAAGATTGTTGTATTATGTAGGTGGCCTAGTCGGAGTACTCATTCCGGTAGGTAGTACTTTCCGCACTTTTTCGCACCTCCACGGTGCGTTTTACCCCCAATTCAGAAGCCCCACGACCGAACAAGTAACGTGGGGCTTTTTGTTTAACGTGGGGCTTTTTGTTTTGGGTATTGTAAAGCTGTAAGCGAAATGCTTAAATGGTGGCAACTCATTCACTAAATAAACCTAGGGGGTGAGGGGTAAGCAAGAAATGCAAAAGCGCCCGGGTAAAGGGCGCTACTGCTAAGTGTTTCACTAAATAAACCTGATACTATTATATCTCGTTTTGACTTGTTTGCAAAGACCTTTTTTGTACAAATGAGTTATACGATCTCATACCAACAAAGACGTAGATCGAGTGTGGAGCCAATACCAGGCGCTGTCGGAAGCTGACAACCTGGTCCTCCCTCTGCACTTGATCCCAATAGGTGCGAATAAAGATGTGGGAAGAGGACGCGAAAGCGGAGGGCTTAGAGCTAAAGGCGGTAACACAGTAGTCCGCGCCCTGATATTGAAAGCACTGTACAAGACTGCGTTAGAGAGGGTTCCTCGTAAGATTTAATAATCAGGGAGGGATAAAGCTTGATATTGGGTTAAGGAGAAAATGAAGCAATATGAGTACAGTAAGTAGCTATCGTGACCAACTAACTGAGCGTCTAGAGCGCAACCGGGCCAAACGTGCCGCAGCAATAGCCAACCAGGACAAGGCCAAGCCCTGTGAGCATGACTGGCAGACGTTCCGCGAGACGATCGTGCCTGAACGCCTACGACACCAGCTAAGGACGCTAGACGGCCATACGACGAGCTTTAAGGGCTCTTCTGCCCACTTCGTCGTACGTGGCTGCGTGAAGTGCCATGCGAAGCGTCGCGTGGACTATGTAGTGAGCATGCTATAGCGGGCGAGTGAACTGGTAATCAACCCACGTGCGAATCGTGCGGTAGTAGTCACGCGCAATGTAGTACGTCGTAAGTTTGTATGCTGGTTTGTTGTTTATCTTTATCGTCATTACATAACTATTTAAGCATAAACCGCGAGTTTAGTCAATAGCAATAGGCCTTTCTCGGCTCACTTATGGTAGTATGTCGCGGGTACTCGATGCATATTCGGCTGGCGAAAGATTGGTAATGACAGAGGCACTGCCAAAGAAGCGCAAACGACCTGAGGGAAAGTCTACGAACTCCGTAGTGCTCTCGTCCTCGCTGGGCAATAACGCGCCGGTCTTTCGGGACATTCTTAGACTCTTTGTCCCCGTAGGTTCAACCGTCGCTGACGTGACTTGGGGCAAGGGTGCTTTCTGGTCGTTGGTTCCAGACGGTCTTTATGACGTGCGCGCCACCGACATCCAGATGGGCGTGGACTGCAGGGACCTTCCGTACGAAGACGGCTCGATTGACGCCTTGGTTCTTGACCCTCCTTACATGGAGGGTTTGTTCCGCAAGTCCACTGGGCACATGGCCGGCGGCGGTAGTCACTCCGCCTTCCGGGAGCGCTATAGCGACAGCCAAGCTACGGAACACGTCGAGGGAGCTCCGAAGTACCACGATGCGGTGCTTGATCTGTACTTCAAGGCAGCGCAAGAGGCGAAGCGGGTGCTGCGCAACTACGGTGTGTTCATCGTTAAGTGCCAGGACGAAGTGTCAGCCAACCGGCAGCGGCTCACGCACGTCGAGCTGATCAACGAATGGGCGGAAGACTTCTACTGCAAGGACCTCTACGTCGTCACCCGAGGCAACCGCCCGGGGATCGTGCGGGTCAAGAAGCAGGAGCACGCACGCAAGAACCACTCCTACTTCCTGGTCTTCGTGAAGCGGAACCCTGAGTACCCGAAGCGCATACGTCCGACGAAGCGTGAGGCTGAAGCGCTAGGGATCGCTGATGCTCCCGAGTGGCCCGAGACAATGCCAGCTCTAGAGCAGGAGAACAACGGGCTGTTCTGACCTAGAGTCCGCCGCGCCCGCCTTTGCCTCCAGTGCCCCTGGCCTTGGACTGGGCGCGACCGCTGCTCTCTCGTCGCATGGCGTAGTAGTCGAAGTCGGCGCGATCGGCCTTCCGCTTCTCCCTTGCCTGTTTGACTTCGGGACGCTGCTCCAGACGTTCATCCTCAAGCGCTTCCATGAGAGCGATAGCGAGGGTGTCTGACTTGCAGCTGCGGACGACGGTCCCGCCTTCGACCAGGTCGTAGCCCTCGGCGGTCTTGATCACCGCAAGGTCCAGGTCTTTCACGCGGGCTAGGTACTCGCTCATCATCCTCCTACTCGGATGGGCAGCACGACGCTATAACCCTAGCGCTCCTCGACTTCCTCGCCAGCCACCTTGTCGACGTGGCTTATCTGGATGCCCTTCCTGCGCTGTTCGACAACCTCGTCCATGAGGGCGTAGAGATTTTCGGTGTAGGGAGGGGCGAGCGGGTCAGGTACGACCTGGCCGGTGCGGAGCAGGTTCTCCTTCTGGTAATCGGTGTAGTCAATCGCCTTGCCGCGGTTGTTGCCTTCGAGCGTCGTAAGATCCTCGTTCTTGCAGAAGGCGAAACGCCAGCTCTGGTATCGGTCAAACAGATTCACCGCAACAATGTCGAACTCGCCGACCGCAAGTGACGTTGTGTGGACTGAAGAGCCGTCGTCGAATTGGACGGGGCGAGCGTCGGACGCATCGCACTGGTACGGCAGCTTCCACGTGCCGTCGGCCTTCTTCCGTACGAGGTTCTTCTGGAGGCTTTTTACCTCGATGCCGATGCGCTCACCCTTGTAGGAGACGATCCAATCGCCCTTCTCTACGCGGTCATGGTCGTCGGGCTTATAGAAGTCGCTGATCTCCGGGTAGTTCTGCAGGTACAAGTTCCGGAACTTGAGCTCCGCGGCGTAGCCCTTCACGAAGGACACGAGGCTGGGGTTGTTTGTGAGCAACTCGTTGATGTCGTTGTAGCTCAGGTCCCAGTCATCCAACAGTCCCACGGCGGCGCTCCTAGGTCGGTCGTTCAAGTTGGCGCCAGCGTACATCGTAGGTCCGACAGTCAAGCTCGAGCGGTGCGCTTCGTAAAGACTCTGGACTAAACGCGCCGTTTATGCATAAATGGTGGTATATGCAAGAAGTCGAACAAAAGAACAAGGGCGGCCGACCACTAAAGTTTCAAACAGTGGAGGAGTTGCAGCGCAGAATTAGCGACTACTTCAACGCTTGCGATCCCCACACGGAGATGCGCCGCGTCCCTGTAGGTAACGACAAAGAGGGAAAAGCGATCTTCGGCGACCGCGAAGTGATGACCGATCAGAAGCCCTACACCATCACTGGGCTCGCTCGTGCGCTTGGGACCAGCCGAGAAACTCTCCTCGATTACGAGTCTGGAAAGCATGACGAAAAGGCGGGAGATTTCGACGGTGCAGACCAGCGGTTTTCTGACGCAGTAAAAGAAGCCAAGTCTCGTGTGCAGGAGGATGCCGAGTCTCGCTTGATGTCTGGTATGCCTGCGACAGGCTTCATCTTCTGGCTCAAGAACAACGCTGGATGGCGCGACCGCCAGGAGGTTGACCACACGACCAAAGACCAGCCCATGCCCCTACTCGCAGGCCTCGCTCCAGCAAAGCTAGAGGTAGACGACGATGGCGGCACTGCTCAAGCAGACGACAGCTCTCACGAAGATCAGTAGCCTCAAGCGGCGACTTCGTATTATCCAGGGAGGAACTAGCGCGTCGAAGACGTTCTCGATCCTCGCCTACCTGATTCACGTCTCGCAGGCCAACCCCGACCTGCTCACGTCAGTTGTCTCGGAGTCTCTGCCGCACCTCAAGCTCGGTGCCATCCGCGACTTCAAGCTGATCATGAAAGCCCAGCGTTACTGGGACGAGGAAGCGTGGAGCAAGGGTGACTTCATCTACACGTTCCCGAACGGCTCGATCATCGAGTTCTTCAGTGTGGACAGCTCAAAGGCGCACGGACCCCGCCGTGACATCCTCTTCCTCAACGAGTGCAACAACGTCAGCTACGAGGTGTTCACGCAGCTAGAGACGCGTACTCGCAAGCTGGTGATCGTCGACTTCAACCCGGTAGCGAGCTTCTGGATTCACGAGCGGGTCATCCCGCACATGCCCCATGACTTCCTCAAGCTCACGTACAAGGACAACGAAGCACTGGAGCCCGCCATCGTGCGGTCCATCGAGTCGCGCAAGAACGACCCGAACTACTGGAAGGTCTACGGCCTGGGTGAAGTGGGCGTCTTGGAGGGCGTCATCTTCGGCGACTGGCAGGAGATCGACCAGATTCCGGACGAGGCACGTCTTCGCCGGCGGGGCTTGGACTTCGGCTACACCAACGACCCCACGGCCATCGTGGCGGTCTACGAGTGGAACGGCGGCTACATCCTCGACGAGGAGTGCTACCAGACCGGGATGCGCAACCGTCACATCGCTGGGCACATCAAGGGACTGCCCGACCCCGACACTCTGGTCGTAGGGGACAGTTCCGAGCCAAAGAGCATCGACGACATCGAAGACGAGGGCGTGCCGATCATTGGCGCGGAGAAGGGCGCCGACTCAGTCCGCAACGGCATCGACACCATGCTCGGCCTGAAGATCTACGTGACGAAGCGCAGCCTCAACCTGATCAAAGAGCGCCGCAACTACACCTGGAAGAAGAACCGCCATGGTGAGGCGTTGAATGAGCCAATAGACAACTGGAATCACGGTATGGACGCTGCGCGGTATGCCATCACCGACTTAGTGGGCAATGATGCGGGTCCTTTGCGCTACGAGCGTCCGAGCGAAGAAAACGACATTGACACCATCTACACATCTGGACTTCTCGACAAAAGATTCTAATTGTTTTACATTAAACTCATATGGCAGATGCAAGCAAAACGAATCTACCGAAAGGTTCTAAAGAAATAGGCGAGAGCGGTACTCGCATCATCAATGGGTTTATTACTGGTGAGGAGTACAACGCCGACCTACGCGGTCGTCGGATGTACGAAATCTACGAAGAGATGCGACGTGGCAATGCCACCGTCAAGGCCACGCTCTCCGCAATGAAGCTGCCGATCCTCTCCGCGACCTGGGGAGTCAAGCCAGCTAGCGATGACCAGACCGACATTGAGGCCGCGGACCTGGTGGAGGCCAACCTCATGGAGGTGCTCAACTTCCAGTCCATCCTGAACGAGGCTCTGACACACCTGGACTTCGGCTTCGCCGTGTTCGAGAAGTGCTGGGGAGTCCAAGAGATCGACGGCAAGTGGCGCGTCGTGCTCAACAAGCTCGCGTTCCGCAAGCAGACCACCGTCTACAAGTGGGAGACCGAGGACGGCAAGCCTGGCATCACTCAGATGAGTGCCGATGGCAAGACCTACAGCATCCCTGCATCGAAGCTGCTCGTGACTACCAACGCCCAGGAGGGCGAGAACTACGAGGGCGTCAGCATCCTGCGTCCCGCCTACCAGAGCTGGTACATCATCAACCAGCTCTACAAGATCGACGCCATCGGCCATGAACGCCAGGCGCTCGGTGTGGTGGATGTGCAGTACCCCAAGGGTGCGAGCGAGAAGGACATCCAGAAGGTTGAGCGCCTAGCTCGCAACGTCCGCGCCAACGAAGAGGCGTACATCTCTCACCCTGAGGGTTGGAGCGTTGGCTTCATGGACATGAAGGCACACACGCTCAAGGACATCGGACCGTCCGTCTCGCACCACAACCGCCAGATCACGCTCTCAGCGATGGCCCAGTGGCTCATGATCGGCGCAGAGAACGGCAGTGGCACCCGCTCAGCGGGCGAGGACCAGTCGAGCATGTTCGAGCTCGCTAACCAGGCGATCGCCGACAATATCGCCGCAGACTTCAATGCCCAGGTCGTCAAGGAGATTGTCGACCACAACTTCAACGTCACCTCGTACCCGCAGGTCGTCGTCTCCCGCGTTGGCCGTGAGAACACCAAGGAACTAGCCGAGACTTTTAAGACACTCGTGGACGCTGGCGGTATCAACCCGTACGAGCAAGACGAAGAGCACCTGCGAAAGCTACTGCACCTTCCACTCCCTCAAGACATAGATGGTGACGATTCCACAACGAACTTATCCACAGGAAAGAAGAAGCCGACTGCATCAGAGGAAGAGGATGTGGACGACTCGGTCGACGGCGGTGGAAAAGTAGAAGCGTCTGTAAGTGCGCGCGAGTTCCCCGGTCTTCACGAGGGGCTAGGCATAGATACGAAGAAGCTCGGATGCATCATGCTCGACACAGAGAAGCTTGAAATCACGAAGCACATCGAGGGTGCTGAGGACGACCTTGTCCATTCCACCGATAGGCATGATCACAAAATGGGTGCGGTCGCAGAGGAAGAGCCCCACGTAACGCTACTGTTCGGGCTGCTGGAGAACGGAAACCTCTGGAAGAAGGAGGTGGATACGGTCCTGAAGGGCTGGAAGATGGACAACATCGAGATCGAGGAAGTTGACTACTTTGATACCCCTGACTCGTACGCCGTAGTAGCGCACGTCAAGAAGACGCCTGAGCTCATTGATGGGCACGAACGTCTGACTCTCCTGCCGCATGTGGCTACGTTCAGCGAGTACAAGCCTCACCTGACGCTCGCATACCTGGAGAAGTCTGCGGACGTGGACCGATGGGTATCGCAACTCGGCAAGGTCTACAACGGTAAGAAGATCAAGGCCACGGGGATCAACTACGGCGATCTTCCTGACGAGGGCGGAACAAAAGCTTCAGCACTCCACGCCCAAGCCAAGCGCCTCAGTGATCAGCTGGCAGAGGAGCTCTATGGATCGCGCCGCGCTGCTTGAGTCCCGTCGCTTAGTCCTAGCGGCTGCGAAGGCGGGGGAGCCGTGGCACTCGAGCTATAAGCGCAACAAGGCGCTGTTTCGTCGTCTCACGGAAGCGGAGGCCGCGCTTGAAACGTCTGCTGCCGAGTACCTCTACAACCTCTCAAGGCGAGCGCCGGCCTACGTCGATTGGTCCGTGTATGCCGGGGAGCTAGCCAAGCAGCCCAAGCTCCAGGCGGGCATCAAGGCCGCAGCCGATCCGGTCAGTAGCGAACCGTGGGAAGCGGAAGCGTTCGAATTCCAGCGAGCCGTCATCGACGCCATCACGATCGTGGCAACCATCGGCGCAGAAGCAGCGTATGAGCGCTATGGTCTCCCGCTCACTGTCTCCGACTACGGCGACCTGGTATCCGACGCAGCTCGCAATCACGTAGCGACTCTCGTGTCCGGCGTGACTGAGACGTCACGTGACCAGATACGCCGTGCGCTGCGGGACAGCCTGGCGCGTGGGGAGTCCTCGGACCTCGCCATGGAACGCATCATGAAGACGATCAACAACCCGGTCCGCGCCGAGATGATCGCCCAGACCGAGAGCGTCAACGCCTACACGATGGGCACGCTCGCATATGCCGAAGAGACTGGCGCGAAGAAAAAGACTTGGGAAGCGCTCGTGGATGCCTGTGATGTCTGTGCGCCCCTCGACGGCAAGACGATAAAACTGAGCGAGAAGTTCAAGCTGAACGATGGCACTGAGGTAGACGGTCCTACTTCGCACGTGCGCTGCCGATGCGGTGTCTACGTGGAGTATTAACCCTGTTGACAAACAAAATGCACTTCAGCATATTACAAGTTAGATGAAAACCAAGCCAACACTTTTTCAAGTAAAACTCAATGCCTCCACCGATGGAGGTAAGTATCCAAGCCGTATCGAGGCAATTCAAGTTGGTGAGTGGTGCGCTCCGTATCACGGCGACTTTGAAGTAACTCGTGGCGATCTGCTCGAAGCGAAAGCCAACTTCGATGCTGGTATCTATCGCGTGAACGGCACAGAGCCAATCGCGGGAACGCTCGACCACCTGGGCGGTGGCACGCCTGCAGCGTTCCGCATGACCGCCTTCGAGGTAGAGGGCGATTCACTCTATGCATCAGTCGAGTGGACTGAACTCGGCAAAGAGAAGCTTGACCGTGACGAGTACCGGTACTTCTCTATCGAGTACTTCCCACGCTCAATGCCGTGGACGAATCCGGAAGATGCCGGGCAAGTATTAGCGAACGTGATCACTGGCGGGACACTGACCAATGATCCGTTGTTCAAGAAGCTGAAACCCGTCATGGCAAGCGCCAGGGCCGGAGAAAGCGATAACCATAATGAAAGGAAAGGTATGGATTTAGAAGCAATCCGAGCGAAGCAGGTTTCAGACCTCACCGCAGAAGAGAAGACGTTCCTAGCGGAACACAAAGCCGACCTCACCGAGGAAGAGCTGACGAAGTTCGAACTGAGTGAAGGTGCTGGTGAAGGCGAAAGCCAAGACCAAGGCGGAGACCAGGGCGAAGGCACTGGTGATGAAGGTAAGAACGTCGAAGCAAGCGCCACTGGCCGCATCGCAGCACTTGAGAAAGAGCTCGCAGCCGTACGCGCCAGCGCAACCGCAGCAACCGCAGCACTTGCAGACCGTGACGCACGTGAGTTCGTCCAGGCGAGCGTGAAGGCAGGACAGATCAAAAGCGACCAAGAGGACGCAGCGGTCCGCCTGATCACTGCATCAAGCAAGAGCCAAGCAGCGGCCGTCAAGAAGTTCATCGAGGGCCTCCCGAAGAACGAGAGCCTCAACGCATCAGCCGCTGGCACAGACAGCCAAGCAGGTGCACCGTCAGCGATCAACATGGTCTACGCGAAAGCAGACGAGATGGTCAAAGCTGATGCAGGCCTCAGGCGCACCGATGCGATTATGAAAGTGCTCAAAGAGGACAAAGATCTAGCAACTAAATTTGAAGCAGAAAGGAACCAGTAATGGCAACATTCCGAGAAGGTGACTACAACACTGTCGAAGCGGCAGTCGAGCTAGCGCCATACACAATCGTGAAACACAACGCCGATGGAAAAGCAGTCAAGGCAGCAGCCGGCACTGACCTTATCCGGGGCGTGGTAGAAAAAGGCGGCAAAGCGGGAGACTCAGTCTCATACGCTCGCGTCAACGGCAGCGGGACATTCAAGGTCCGCGTCGGCGGTACAGCGGTAGCCAAGGATGCACTATTAACTAGCAATGCCAGCGGACTCGCAGTTACTGCGACTACTGGCGACACGGTGTTTGGTCGAGCAAACGTGGCTGGTGAAGCTGACAGCGTTGTTGAGTACGACAAGCTCGACACAACAGCTTAACAACTAAAACAACTTAATAGGAAAACTGAATATGGAAAACTATACAGATCAAGTGCTCACTAACATGAGCCAATCCATGCAGAACAGCGATGACTCCTTCCTGGCGTCAAAGCTTCTGCCTCGCGTCGCAGTCGCGAAAAACAGTGGTGTCTTCCCGAAGTGGGGCAAAGAAGCACTGGTCATCCAGAGCGACCTACGTCGTACAGGGCGATCACTCACTCGTGAAATCGGCATCACTCGAAGCACTGGCACATGGGGACCGCTAACAGAGAAGGCTCTCAAGTACTTCCTCTCACGCGACGAAGCCCGCATGTACAGCACACCGCTTGAAAGCCAGACACAGGCGCTCAACGTGCTCAACCAACAGATGTTGCTAGCCGAGGAGTACCAGGCTGCGCAGACACTCACAAGCACGAGCCTCATCACTAACAACGTGACTTTGACTAGCGGTTCACAGTTCAACGACGAAGCTGCTGATCCAATCAAGACCATCGTGACTGGTATCCGTGCGGTAGAAGACGCATCATTCGTCTCTCCGAACACTGTTGTCTTCTCACGCAAGGCATGGAACGCACTACTTGAGCACCCATCAATCACTGATCGTTTCAAGTACGTACAGGCCAGCATCATCGGTAAAGCTGAAATCTTGGCTATCCTCGCACCTCACGGTATAGAGAACATCGAGATCGCTAAGGCTCGCGGAACTCTGGTAGACACAGAGAATCCAAACGAGGGCGGCTCTCTGATCGACCTATGGGGCCGGGACGTACTGATCACTCACGTGACACCACGACCTGCTCTGAACACCATCAATGGTGGTTACACTCTCTACCTCGAAGGTGAGAAGTTCGTCGATCGCTGGGACGTTAAAGACCCAATCGGTGAGTACATCCGCCAACGCGACTACTACGACCAGGTGCTGTTCTCAACTGACGTGTACTACCTAATCAAGAACGCTGTCGCGGCGTAGGTAGGGCTATGAAGGTAGTTCTACAGCGCGACATCATGCTTGAGGGCAAGGTGCTTGTCCGGGGCGAAGAGATCGAGGTGAGCCAAGAGCGTGCCAAAGAACTCAAACGCCTTGGCGTGATTGAAAAACAAACATCTGATGAACAACCAAAATCAGCACCGAGTAAAGCGAAGGCTAAGAAAGACTAGTCAACCGGCTTTTCGGAAGAAGGGCGCTCCTGTGAGGGGGCGCTCTTCTCGTTCCACTCTATCTCTTTGGATTGATTTTCGGCCAGCGTGCCTGCGAGGCCCGACTTACTTCTAAACTCCGGGCGAACCCTATTTCTTGATTTGAGGTGGTGTAGTTTGCGAATCGAGTTAACGAAGTCGTTTCGGCGCTTGAAGACATCCTTAAGGTGCTTCCCGACGTTCTTTTTCTTTTCGGCAGCCATGATAAGTTCAAACAGCGCATTGGATAAATTCGATGCGTTCTCTAGGATGTCCGGCGGTGCAAAGAGGTCTCCTTGGCGTACCACGCGCCTTACGGGATACCATAGAGTTTCTGGCCTCATCGGTAGGTCGTCTCCTGCGTCGCTATCGTGTCCACGACGGTGTAGCGCGCCCGAAATTACTTCTTCGCAGACTATGAGGACTTCCGTGGCCCACTCTCGTAACTGCTTTCGGTCCTCGGCCTTGTGGGCCCTAGCGGCGATTATCCACGTAACTGTTCCAGTTATCAGCGCGCCAACAAGGGTGCCGATCAATGGCAGTACCCACACGAAGTCTTCCACTTTACTATTCCTTCGACTTCCGCCATATTAGAGACATATGGCATATAATGTTCAATGCGAATCGTTCCAAGAAGTAATCGTAAAGGAGCGCACCCAACTTCGGGAGGGTGTTCTGGTAGGAGGTGCGTCCCTCACAGTCGTGAGTGCGCAGGGAATCGCCAACGGCGACGTGGTGTTGGTGGGCACACCAGGCCTGGACGGCTGCGAGAGAGCCGTTGTGGAGACCGTTACGTCCGAGACGCAACTGGCACTGGCTGAGCCGCTGAAACTGCCACACGCGGCCTATGAAGCGCTCACAGCCCTCAAGGCGGACCGTGTTCGCACCTACCGCGCCAGCGACCTGCTGAACCAGCCGCCCGAATCAGACGAGGCTTGGACCGTCCTGGGCGATCGAGAGATCGACTTCGACCAGCACAGCACTTATTACACAGACAGCGACGGTGGTGCCGACTTTTGGTACCGCTACACCTACGTGGACGCGTCCGACTCAGTAGAGACCGCTCCATCAACCCCTATCCGTGGCACTAACTACAAGCGCTACTGCTCACTGCGGGAGATACGCGAAGAGGCCGGGTTCCTCAACGCGGTGAACCTCAAGGACACACTCGTGGAACAACAGCGTCGTGCTGCTGAGGCGGAGATCAACGCGGTTGTCTCAGGCATCTACGGTGCGCACCTACCGTTCAGCCCGGTACCCGAGATAGTTCGGTCCCTGACCATCCAGCTTGCGGCAGGACTACTGCTGCTCGTCACGTTCGGTGAAGACAGCACCCGAGGCAACGATCTGACCAGCTCCGTACGCACTCGCCTCAAAGCGATTGCGTCACGCGAAGAGACGATCGACATTCCTGGAGCGACGCCAGGTGGCACGACCACCATTGGCTTCTGGCCTGATGAAACCGCACCGCGGGCGTTCCGCATGGACCAGAGGTTCTAGCTATGGCAGACGGCAGCTTGTCGATCACGATGGAGCTAGAGAACGAGGTGCTTGTTCGACGAATGCTCGGCGCACTTGGTCTGGCTATGTCCGACCTCAAGAGCGGCATGGAGGATGTCGGCTCAGATGCCGTCAAGTTCTTCAGCGGTCCAGTCTTTGCCAGCCGAGGCCAAGCAATCGACGCCACGTGGCCGCGTCTCTCGACGTCATACGCCGCCACCAAAGCGAAGCGCTTCCCCGGACGAGGCGTGCTGGTCGCCAGCGGAACTATGCGTAAGAGCTTCGACTCCGAAGCGGACTCAATGAGCGTCACGATCAGCAACACCGACCCGAAGTTCAAGTACCACCAGTCCAGTCGCGCTCGTAAGCGCATCCCTCGCCGTCAGATGCTCGGCATGAGCCCGAGCTTGCAGAAGCGGGTGACCAACACCCTCGCCGGCACGCTGGCTAAGAAGGTGCGGGAGGCTCAGCGATGAACGACCCAGTAGACCTCGTGATCAAGTTCCTCAAGGACGAGTACGTCGGCAAGGGCTTCATCAAGACCGTCATGGACGGCGATCCTGGCGCCCTTCCCCAGTTCGACATGCCGTGCCTAATCGTGGAGAAGCTCGAAGATGAGAGCTCTAACGGAGCCACTGGCCTGCAGGAAGTCAGAGACAGCCTGGTGATCAAGGTCGTGATGGATAAGCGGGAGGACTTCCCCGACCCCCAGGCGACCCAGGCGGACACCGCCAACCTCACCGGACGACGCCTGCGCAAGTTCATCGAGGGACGCGACCCTGAGTCCCGGCAGCGGTACGCCAAGGGCTCACTGCGAAGAGTGGTCCTCAACAGGTTCGAGGCTGAAGGGATCGCCACGAACAGCACTATGAGGGTCCAGTACGGCGTGGCCGAGCGGCCTGACTACCAACTGACGACAGAAGGCCACTTGACGCTGACGTACACCTACCTAATGCAGAACCCCCGTGATTCTTTACAAAGTAGCTAAGTTGCATAAGAATTAAAAGAGAGGAACCAATATGATTAAACGCAAGTACAAGAACGTATCCGAGATAGATCAAGCGCTTGTTGGCTTCGGCATTGTCGCTGCAGGCGTCACGATTGAAACTACGGGAGAAATCAACCACCCAGCCTTCAAGGAGGTGAAGTCAGTAAAGGAGAAGAAGAAAGATGGACAATAAGAACGGCATCAGCGGTAACAGCGGCTATCTCAGCATGGTCCGCGAGACGACGCCTGGCGTAGCGGTACGCCCGGTCAACGTCATCCCTATGTACGAAGAGACACTCACCACCGAGCTCAACCCGAACACCGACAATATGGTCTTCGGCTCTAAGGGGGCTCGACTCCTGACTACCCCAGGCAAGCGCTCGCACAACGGCGACATCACCGTCATGGCTGAGCCAAACAGCACGGCGATGTTCTTCGATGGACTGCTCCCGCGTACAGGCGTCACCGACAACCAGGACGGCACGTACGAGTGGGCGTTCAACTCGACATCATTCAACGCCACCAGCAGCTACACAATCGACGTCTCGAAGGGCGTGAGCGTGAGCCGCTTCGCTGGCGTGCAGTTCAGCGAGGTCAGCCCTGCCTGGTCCGAGAATCGTCAGCAGTGGAAGGTCAAAGCTACTGCTCTGCGAGCGTTCCACTCCGTGGCGGTAGCCAGCGTGGACGGCGCAGTCGTGACGCTCTCGACAGAGGGCTACACCGATAAACCTGCTGAGTTGCTGCTCGTTGGGGACAGCGTTGGCATCCGCCGCGCAAACGGCACTCACAGCTCGCACACCATCACGGATGTCACTGACACGACCGTGACGCTAGATGTCGCGCCTTCAACGGTAGCGGCCGGCGACGTCGTGTACCTACGACCAACCACGCCGACCCTCGACGACTTGTTCCCGTTCCTATGGAGCCGTACAGAGTTCCGCTGGGGAGAGACGGCAACTGCTGCGCTTGCAGCCGATCACGTGCCGTCCGAAGAGGGCAGCGAGTACGCGATCATGCACGAGTTCGAGGACGAGAAAGGCGACAGCGCCAGCGGTTCGTTCGACCGTCACATGCTCGTTCGCTCTCAGAGCATCGACGCCACAATCAAGGTCAACAACTACTACGACAACGACAAAGAGGCTGCGGAGTACAACGCGATTCCGAAGAAGGCACTTGTTGTTCGTTCGTTCAGCGTGGACGGCACAGAGGTTCGCTTGACCTTCAACAACCTGGCATGCACAAAGGGTGGCGACAAGCCACTAGTAAAGGCCGATGAGGCGCTCTACTACGAGCGAGAGTACGTGCCGAACTACGACCGCACCGACGGCCAGACCTTCGATGTCAAAGTAATCTGCAAGCTTCCTGAAGCGTAAGGGGGTCTATGCCGGTACTAAAAACTGAATACGAAATACTAACACTGAAAGACTCTGGCGCTAGGGTGACGATCTCAAAGCGACTTGCGGCCGGGACCGCTCTGGCAGCTGCCAAAGCCGAGGATGATGTCGCAGGCGTCCTGGAGATGCTAGAAGACCTCATCATCGACTGGGACTTCACTGACGAAGATCAAAAGAAGCTGACTATCGAAGTGGACGTACTCAAGCAATTGTCGCTTGAAGACTTCACTCAGCTTGCCCAGTACGTAACAGAGCTAGCGACTGACTCGAAGGATGCAAAGCTTCCTGCTGAAGAGGTAAAAGGCTAACCCTGACTCTCACGGCGGCGTATGACGGGCGGAAAGTCAGTCAAGCGCCGTCGCTTGATTACGCTGTATATCGCTGGCGCAAGGAAATGGGTGTCGGGTATCTCGAAGCGATGCAGACCCCGCTTGACATTATATTTAGAGACCTAGAATATATTGGGTTAGAAAGGTCCATAGAACGGGCAAAAAACGAATCTAGTGGCAAATGATCTCACCCTAAAAATTAAAGCAATTGATCAAGCGTCCGCGACGCTAGACGCAGTACGTAAAATGATTGCAGCAACAGGGAACGAGACCACTCAGACCGCTAGTAAGGGCGCGAAGCTCGCTACGGCATTCGCGGCGGTCGGCAAAGTCGTAGGGACCGCAGCAATAGCGGCTGGCGCAGCCGCAGGAGCTGCTGCATCCAAGTTCGTGCTCTGGAACGGCGCAATGCGCGCCCTCAATATCGAGGACGCCCAGGCGAAGCTCAAAGGGCTTGGACACGACGCCAAGTCCGTCGAAGCCATCATGGGCGATGCGCTGACCTCGGTGAAGGGAACAGCCTTCGGGCTAGACGCCGCAGCCACCGCCGCAGCCGGTGCAGTAGCCGCTGGAGTGAAGCCGGGCAAGGACCTAGCCCGCTACCTAAGTCTGGTTGGTGACGCCGCCACGATCGCGGGCGTTGGTTTCGGGGAGATGGGCTCGGTGTTCGGCAAGGTCCAGACACAACAGAAGGCCTACACCCAAGAGCTCAACCAGCTGGCCGACCGGGGCATCCCTATCTACCAGTGGCTCCAGGAAGAACTGGGCGTCACTCAAGAGACGCTGCGCGAGATGGTCGCGGCCGGCGAAGTGGACGCCGAGACTTACTTCAAAGCCATCGAGAAAAACATCGGCGGCGCAGCGCTTGAATCCGGCAAGACTACTCGCGGCGCCTGGGAAAACATGAAAGCCGCCATGTCGCGCGTAGGTGCTGACATAGCTGGTTCGGTACTTCCGAAGCTCCGCGATGCCATGGGTGGCGCGACACAGTGGATAGACAACAACGGGAAGGTTATCTCTGCCTCGGTCATTGATATGGGCACTCGGGTAGCTGAGGGCTTTATGGGCATGCTTCCCCACATCCAAGAGATGGCTACTCAGGTCGGAGAATACCTCGGGCCGAAATTCGCTGAGCTAGTGCGAGTGGTCCGCGATGACCTTATGCCAGCGCTCGGCCGTCTCTGGCGCGAAGTGATTGAACCGCTGCTGCCGGTGCTCGGTGTCGCTTTCGTTGGCGCGGTCGGTCTGGCCATTGATGTCTTGCGAATAATTACGGGGATAGTCAGCGGGGCGGTGGGGGTATTGACTTGGCTGTTCAACGAATTAGAGCGGGGTAACCCGATCGTGTGGACGTTGATTGGCGCTTTTGCTGGATTGAAGGTGGCGATGGCGTTCAATGCGATCTTTAACGCATTAACTCTCGGCTTCGCAACTCTGAGGTTGGTAACGATTCCTAGCGTGATGACCTCTATCGGACTTATGAAGGCGGCAATTCTGGCACCGATTGTGATGCCTGCAATCGTTATTGGTGCAGCCATTGCGGCACTGGCTGCGGTGATCAAGAAGCATCAGGAAACGCAGCAGGTGATTGAAACAACCAATGACGCGATTCGGCGCAATGACCGGCTCGGAGCTGACCTCGACGCGGCGATGAAACAACGGCTAAAGGATGGAAAGATCACCCAGGAGCAGTACCAAGAGTATATGCGCACGAGTACTCGGGTAGCTGAGCACGAATCACAGCAGATCGAGAACACATATTCAGGAGCTATTGGCACCGTCCGTCACTGGCTCGACAGCCTTGCGGGTTCCGAGTCCGCCCGAAAGTACAGCGAGATGAAGCGCAAGAGCGGTGGTGGCGGTGGACTCGCTACTGGTACCAACTACGCCGCTGGTGGCATGACATGGGTTGGTGAGCGCGGTCCAGAGCTGGTCAACCTCCCGCGAGGATCACAGGTTCTAACGAACAGCCAGAGCCGTCACAAGATGAGCAAGAGCGGTGGTGGCAGTGGTGTCGTAGTGAACGTTGCTGAGCAGCACATCCACAACGAAGCCGACGCGAAGTACTGGGCACGCAGCCTGGGAGCGAGGCTCAAGATATGAGGGCTTGGATCAATGACTTCCCTCTAAACGACCTCGATACGGCGGTGTTTATTCACGACCGCATCGAAGGACTGTCGGTCCCAGCCATCCGTCGCCCGACGGGCAAGAACATGGGCCAGAACGGCGCATGGCACGGCAAGGCGCTGTTTGACTCGCGCAACATCGGGATTCCAGTGACGATCGGGGCTCGCAGCATTCCAGAGTTCGAGACTGCTCGTGATGGGCTCTTGGAGGCGCTGCTCGAACGCGATGGCGAGGTGACGCTTCGCCTCATCCGCAACGACGGTGCTGCCCGCATCCTCTACTGCTACGTGCGCGACCCTGACATCCCATACGGCCCTAATCCGGTCTACACGCAGTTCAGTCTCGAGCTGGTGGCAGACAATCCAATCATCTACGACGACACGCCTGGGGCGAGCTTCACCACGGCACTCGTGAAGCGCAAGGGCGGTGGCGCGTACACCTCACCCGCTACGTTCCCACTCGTCTTCTCGCCTGGGGTCACCACTCCCGTGGTGGTCAATAGCGGGACCGTCGAGGCCTACCCGGTCATCAAGCTCACTGGCAGCATGACGTCACCGACCATCCGGAACAACACCACGAGCGAAGTCATCAGCCTGGGGCTCAACACAGGTCCGAGCGACGTAGTTCTGATCAACAACGCGCCTCACGACATCGTGATGGACAACGGGATCAAGCTGGCACCGCACAGCGTGATGCTCAATGGGTACAGCATCTACGGCAGCAAGTCGGGTGACTGGATCACCCTGACACGCGGAGCGAACGACCTTGAACTCTTGACTGGCTCAACGAGCGACAGTGTGGTCGGGGAGGTGAGCTGGAGAAGCGGGTACCAGAGCATATGATCGGCTCGAAACCGCCGTTCTACCAGTTCGAACTATTCGACAATACGGGCACTGCGCTGGCTGACATCACTCCCTACGTAGAGAAGCCGCACTACTCCATGGAGCTCAATGAGTCCGAGGAGCTCACCTTCTCGCTCGACCTGTTCAAGTTCCAGGACATCGCTGAACGCCTCGGTGTCGCTGACCCTGAAGTGCTGCTCGCTGAGTACGCCACCGACGTGAAGATCAAGCGCAACGGCGAGTACCTACTCGGAACGCACGTTGATTCCATCGGCATAGATATTGGCCCAGATAGCGCCACGCTATCCGTGACGGCGTTTGGGTACCTGGAGTTCTTTGACAAGCGGCTTATCACGAAGAAGTACCCGCTGACCTTAGACTCGACCTCCATCGCCCGCGACATGATCATGAACACCCAGAGCCGGCCGCGGGGGAGCTTTGGGGTGCAACTTCAGCCGAACGGCTACTCAAGCGGCGTGCTGCGCGACATGAACTACCAGGACGCCGAGATCAAGCGCGAGATCATTGACCTAGCCGAGAGTGGCTATGGCCCGTTCGAGTTCCGCTTCTCACCTGACAAGAAGTTCCAGACGTACCAACGGCTAGGCAGCGATGACGGGCTGATCCTGCGTCACGGGGACAATCTGACGGGCGTCACGCTCGACAGGCTCGGCTCACGGCGCTACAACTTCATCCACGGCCTCGGTAGTGGGTTCGGCTCAGACATGCTCCGGAAAGTAGCTGAAGACGCGGTTGATCAACAGCGGCACTACCTGCGCGAGAAGTCGGTGCAGTTCAACGGTGTCACGAACCCCAACACCCTCCTGCAGAACACCATCTCCGAACTATTGCTTGCGACCTCTCCCGCCATCCCTATTGTCGAAACGAACACCACCAAACTCGGCGGGGTGATGCCTCACTTAGGGGACACGGTTGGTCTTGACCTGACTGGCGTTCCCTACGTTGCCGAGTATTCGGGGATGTATCGAGTAATCAAGCTCGACGTTGGGCTGGATGAAAACGCGCATGAGGCTATAAGCATCTATCTGGGGGCTGCCTAGTCATGGTCAGCTACCTGCGACAGATCGAGACGAAGAACGATCCGAACGCCAGGTTGCTGTGGATCATGGAGCAGATCGACAGGAATATCGACGAGTTCAAGTCGAAGCAGGCGCTTTCAGGGGCGTCGGGGATGAAGGCGTACAACACGGAGAACCCCGGTACGGACTACGAGCAAGTCGTCACCTCTCCAAGCTCTACTTACGGCCGCTCGGTTCGTCTCACTACGGATTGGCAGGCCGATGGGTCGCAGGAGTTTCCGTTCACAAGCCCGTTCGTCAACTTCTTTGCCAATGGCGAGAAGATCGACTCACGCACCTGGTACTGGACTAACGGCAGCTCATCAGTTCGCCTGCAATCCCTCCTTGTGATGGACGGAATGAACCTAAACACTTCGTACTCACGAAGGTGGACATCGGAAGCGGTGGTGTTTGGCTCTGTGACTATTGGCATTAAGTCGTGGGTGTTCGGCACGAGCCCTGGAACACTCACCACCGAGGTGACGCTCATATGACCCGCGTACTACGACGATCACCGGATGAGAGCTTGAGCGGGTGGATACGAAGCCGCCAGGAGATATTGCAGCAACGCAAAGTGAACCCGCAGCCCATCGGTGATGCCGGGGTGATCATTCGCTCTGTCGATCTGGGGACCGCCTGGAGCGGAAGTCTTGTGTCAGGTGGTCAAGGTGGGGGCTCTGCGGGGCGCGTGCTGCGCGTGACGGCCATTGCTGACAACATGGAGGTCTTCTATGCGACCGCCTTCGGTCACTTGTACGTAGGCGGAAGCAGGTACCGGCCATCTGACTACCTCGCGGCAATGAAAGCCGGGCAAACCAACCCGTACTCGCTCAGCACGTATGCCGAGATGCCGCCAGACAATTCACCCAACAAGCGCGTGTGGCTGTTCAATATCAGCGGTCCCAGCGGAGGGAGCTGCTCGCTACGGCTCTTCGTCAACGCACCGGACACCTTTAGTCACACGGTGGAGGTGGTCGCATGAGGGAGCTACGTGATCTACCAGAGAACGCTTTCAGTAGTGCGCTGGAGGAGCTGCTTCGTATTAGCTCTGAGCAGAAGACCAGCATTCAAGCGTTCGGTAGCGATTCTGTCCTAACAAACATCGTCACGAGCGGAAATAGCTACGACATTCAGGTCAACAACGTCGGGTTCAACAACCGCGTTGTGGAGGTTTCCTATACCCCGAACGATTCGACGTTTGAAGGTCAAGGCACCGTGTTGAACTTCTACCTATACGCCGAGTGGCACGACCTCTATAACACCGGACAAGTCATGATCGAGCGGGAGGCGCCGGGGCCGTCTCCTGTTCAAAAGTGGAGGGTCTATCTAATCGGCAATGATTCTTCCCCGCCCCAGTGGGCACGTTTGACCTTCTACTTTGAAACGATCGGCTCTGGAACATTCACCGGGACTACATTATGATAAGAAAAAAGACCCAATAGGAATATTAAATGTCAGAGTTTACAAAACTAGAGATCCAGGAGATGGTAGACAGTAGAATCGAACGCTTTGCCGATAAGGAGCTAGACAAGCTCCTTGAGCTCATGTTTTATTCCAAGCTCGCACCATTGCTTGATCGCCTTAACAAGGTGGAGCAGGTAGTGGCGATGGTGAAGTGGTTGGCACTTGCCGTGGCAACACTTCTAGTCGGAACGATTTACCAGCTGCTTGTTGGCCTCGTGGGGGCGCAAGGATGAGCGTTACGCGCCGACAGCGAGTGTTCAATGTGGCGATGGCACTGACCTTGCTTCTCATGGTCGTGCTGTACTCGGTGGCCGTCTGGACTAACTGGCACCGCGCTCCAAGTGAACCGCGGGTTGCGACGACGACAGCCCTGCCTAAGCCAGTCCCAGGCCGCGAAGTAGAGAACGTCGAGATCAATGCTGAGGGCGAGTTGGTCCTCACCTTCTCTGATGGCGATGTCTCCAACGTCGGTCGCGTAATCGGCAACGCCGGATTGCGTGGTGCAGCTGGTGCTCCTGGGCGTGATGGCGAGCGTGGATCAGAGGGTGAGCAAGGCGAGCAGGGGGATCGTGGTGAGCCGGGGCCTCAGGGTGAACCCGGTCCGCAAGGTGTCCCAGGACTAAGTGGAGAAGATGGCGAACCTGGTCCCGAGGGGCCAGAAGGCGAACGCGGGCCGACAGGGCCAGCCGGCAGTGACGGCACACCTGGTTCAGATGGCGAGTCACCTCAACTGCGCTGCGTCGGCACCCTGCGTGGGTCGACCATCCAGTTCAAGCTACCCAGCGAGACGGAGTGGACTGACCTACTGACGATCAGCGGGAGGTCCGCATGCGTATAGCTACACCAAAAGTGGCAACCGCCGCGATCGTAATTCTCGAGCTGCTGCTAATTGTTTCGTTTGTGCTTGTAATTCTATTAAGGAAGGAGATATAGAATGTCTAGATTAACCCTAATGGGTGACACCATCGACGAGATGGGGTTCATGATCCCGCTCAGTCGACTGTTTAGTGGAGAAGTTATTGAGGGACTGAAGGTGGTCCCTACAACGCCAACAAGCACGAGCGTTGTCGTGCAGCCTGGGTCCGCGTTCATTCGCACGGGTGCACCCCCGAGTCATTACGCGTACCCCATCTGCCTGAATACGACCGGGGGGGAGGTGGTGGCACTGCCGCCAGCTCAGTCCCTACCAATGATCGTGGACATTGTTGCAGCGCTCGACATCCCCGCCATCGGTGCGGTTTCAGATACGAACAATCCAGGGACGTGGGAGCTTGTCGCCGTCGCGGGTACGCCAAACGCTTCACCGTCGGCTCCAACTGACGGGCAGGTACAGACGGCTGTGAGCAACAAGCCTTTCATTCGACTGGGGCGAATGACACACGACAGCACTACGCAGTCTAGTGGCGTGACTGTGTTAACAGACATGCGAGAAATGGCAAGTGGCTCTCTTGCTGGAGGCGTGGTGACACCGGAAAAGCGGAGCGGTGGTTTCAAGATGGGCGTAATGCCTGGCTCCACATTTAGTAGCACTGGAAACAAGTCCATCACGGGAGTGGGTTTCAGGCCTAAGTTGGTGAAGTTCACGGTTCTCTTTTCGACCAATAGCGACTCGGGCAACGAGGGGTCAGGTGTTATGACGACGACTGATCAGTACGCCGTCGCTTCGTACTCAACGGCAACTGCGGGTGGTCGTTATCACTCGATGAGCAATTGTATCGCTTGGATTAGCGGATCAACGGTACCGGGAATTTTAGCAAGTTATGTAAGTATGGACGCAGACGGTTTCACGATAAATGTAACGAGCTCAAATGGCATATGGTCCGTTGCGTACGAAGCGTATGCATAGGTCGTTACTATGAACTGGAGATTAGCAAAAAGTTTGATAACACTACGCAGCCAAGTCAACGCTGCCTATCCAAACAGGAGCAAGGTGAGCGACGGCACGATTGGTGACGCTGCTCATGCTGCAACCGCCAGCGACCACAACCCGAACCCCGATGGCGTGGTGTGTGCCTTGGACATAACGCACGATCCAAAGAACGGTCTTGACGCACACAAGTTCGCGGAGCATCTGCGTACTCACCGTCACCCGAACCTGCGCTACATCATCAGCAACGCTCGGATCGCTGGGGCGCACACAGGCTGGCAGTGGCAACCGAGTGTCGGGCACACACAACACGTTCACATATCAGTCGGCAATGCTGACGTAGGCGATGGGCAAACCACCTACAACTACGACAGTGCCAAAGCATGGGACATTAACCATAAAGGAGGTGGAATGATTGGCAAGACAACACTCACGAAAATTATTCGGGGCGTACTAAACCGCGAGCCTACAAAAACCGAGCTAAGTTGGGTCGGCAAGAAGACTGCCGACCAGGTAGTCGGGGAGCGCTACTCGTGGGCGGTGAAGAACAACCGCGATTATCGAAGCGCAATGCAAAAAGCGAACAGGGACATCGGCGCACTCAGCAAGCAGCTCTCGGACGTGAAAGCGGCTCTCGCTAATGAGAAGTCGAAACCGCCGATGCAAGTCGTAAAAGAAGTCGAAAAGATCGTAGAAAAAGAAGTCTATGTCGACCGCCCTGTTGGCGAAGAGGAAGCCGTGCGCGGGTTCTTCGGTCGCTTGCTCGACATGGTGTTTAAGAAATAAGGAGGTGATATGAACGACACAGCAACTGCATACATTAGGACATACGCGCCACTCTTGGCGGGAACAATAATTGGTCTGGCGGCACAAGCTGGCCTAGACATCTCGGCCGGGCTGGAGCATCTAACAGGATTGATCATCGTGGTAGCTGGTGCGGCCTACTACGCGCTGGCTCGACTTATTGGCCGTCGCTACCCAAAGGTCGAAGCCATCATGCTTGGATCGAGCAAGAAGCCTAGCTACAAGGCTGAGCGCTGACGTGGAACGTCCTAGGCCAAGTACGGCGGCGTGGGGCGTTTTAGCTGGCGGAGTGCTGGCCTACGACCTGCTCTCGCCTAACGGTGAGACGTTAAGTGAACGGTGTGATGATTGGATCGAGAGTCATCGCGCCGCTACATATGCGGCGATTGGTGTGACGGCGCTCCACCTGGCGAACTTGCTTCCCCAACGAGTCGACCCGTTCTACCGCCTTACATCGTTTAAAAACAACCGCGGAGACTAGACGCCATCCTCATGTTGAATCGCTCAGGGTTTTGCGTGGGTCTTTGTGTATCGTGAGGCGAACACGAACGTTATTCGCACTATTCAGGGGGCATCATGGCACAGCGTTACCAAGTCATCCGCATCAGCGACTTGTCGGGTGAAGAGCTCGGCGAATCCGGCGAGAGCATCCAGTTCTCTATCGGCTCCGACCAGTACCAGGTCGACCTGTCCGATGACGAAGCCGCAGCGTTCCACGAGGCGCTCCAGCCATACATAGACGTTGCGACTAAGACCGCCGGGCGCGGTGTGCGTAAGTCGGGTGGAGGCCGTCAGTCGAGTGGAACCGGCATGAGTAAGGACGAGCTCCAGGCCATCCGAAACTGGGCGAACGAGAATGGTTACGAGGTTTCGAACCGCGGCCGTATTAAGCAGGAGATTGTGGACGCGTACCGCGCTGCGAACTGATTTTGCTGCTCCGAACCCCTTCTCCGCTTGCTTCATTGCGGGGGAGGGGTTTTTGGCCTAAACGCTATATATCCAGTCCCCTACCGCCCTCGGGACACTATGCGTAGCGTTTATGGGCAGTTTTGCGCGTAGGAGTCCGGAGTAGGGGAGTGGTGGCTACGCGTGGCTCAGAACGGGGCCTCGGCTGCGAGGGCCTTAGCATCCACTGGCGGCCATGTGCGGCCGTGGCTTTGGTAAAATGGCCTAAGCGCGCCGGTCGGCAGTATGCCGTCGTGGACTTGGTTGTTCTCGTGGTAGATCTCGTCAAGCTCAGTCCACTGGTCTTCGGAGAGGTTCGTCAGGCGCGCGATTTGACGTGCCGTTGCTCCCGCGCTTTCATAGTTGGTTGCTTTACGTAGCGACGTGAACATGCCTTCTGTAACGCTTTCGCCAAGGCCAGGCTGGTTGCCAATCCACTCGCTGATTTCATCCGCAATCTCGCGCGGCCTATCTCCTTGCCTGCTGTTCCACTGATCGTTGGCTGCAAGTGCCTTCGGGTTCGCGCCCATTCGGATCGCATAGAACGGGACGTGTCGACCCTTCGCCCATCCGATCTCCTGCTGGCAGTAGGCGCTCTCGTTGAACTCAGTGTGCACGAGGGCAACGAACGCATCCATCGTGGCGAGGGCCTGTTCGATCTGTGCTTGGAATGGCTTCGATACCTCCATGGCGTCGTGTGCCACGAAGCCGTGAATGCCAACTACCGCGAGCTCCCTTGCGACCCCGCCAACGAACTCCTTGTGCACCGCAGAGTGCGAGATGAACAGTCTGATCATCCCTGGCTGCCAGTTGCCTATCTGCGTCTCAAGCGCCTTGTTTGTCAGCTCGTCCGGTTCCTGGCCTGCAACGATCGTGTACAGCTCGATCAAGTCCGCGTCCGAGGCGTCACTGATGGCGTCACCGAAAGTCGACCCGTTGTAGTCGTCATCGAGTAGGTCGAGCTTGAACTCGCCGAGCAGCATGTTTTGGCGTTTCAGATCCCAGTGATCGAAGTCCTGGTTGATCAGATCCACCAGCGCTGACTTGATTTTGAACCGCTCGGCACGTGTCAAACCCATGCCGCAATCGTAGCTGACGGTCCTGACCTGCATGTTTCTAGGCAGGGATTGACAAAACATCGTCGGGACGATCGCCGCCGCCGCGTTCGGCGCGGTGCTCTACACCGTGGTCAGCGGCGACTCGATCCCCGATGCGCTCGGCGGGATCATCGAACAAGCCCTCAACACCTCGGTGTGATGGCGCTGCGGCGGCTCCGGACCGCGTCGGCCCGCGACGACGGTTCGGTGACCGTGGAGGCGGCCCTCGGCATCGCCTCCCTGGTGCTGGTGTTCGGCGTCGCCGCCGCCGGGGCCGGCGCGGCGCTCACGCAGATCCGGGTGGTCGACGCGGCGCGGGAGGCCGCCCGGGTGGCGGCGATGGCGGGCCCGGGCGACGGGGTCGCGGCCGGACGGGCGGTGGCTCCCGGGGCGGAGGTGTCGGTGGACGGCGGCGGCTCGTTCGTCACGGCCGCGGTCGTGGCCCCGGCGCGGGGCCTGCCCGGTGTGGAGCTCCGTGGCCGGGCGGTCGCGCGGACCGAGCCGGGGGTGGTGGGATGACGCGCCCCGTACCTGACCGATCCGGTGCGGCCGCGCCCCGTTCGCCGGGGTGGCGGCGGGTGGTCGACGACGACGAGGGCGCCATGACCGTCATGACCGCCTTCGCCGTCGCCGCGGTTCTGGCACTGACGGTGGCGGTTCTCCTGGTGGGACGGGCCGCGGTGGCCGCGCATGCGGCCCGGGCCGCCGCGGACCTGGCCGCGTTGGCCGGCGCGCACGCCCTGCGCGCGGGGCAGGACGCGTGTGCCGCGGCGGCCGGGATCGCGGCCTCCAACAGTGCGGAGTTGTCGGTCTGCCGGGTCGACGGCCACGACGTCGTGGCCCGCGCCGAGGTGCGCGTGGATCTCGGGGTGTTCGGCGTGCGGTCGGGCTCGGCGGTGGCCCGGGCGGGGCCGGCCTGACGGGTCAGCGGGGACCGGCGGCGGGCCCGGCCGGCGCGGGCTCCCCGACACCCACGCCGCCCAGCTGTCCCACCACCTCGGTGAGCAGCGCGATCGCGCCAGGCTTGGACAGTGGGTCGTTGCCGTTGCCGCACTTGGGGGACTGGATGCAGGACGGGCAGCCCGATTCGCATTCGCAGGAGCGGATCGCGGCCAGCGTCGCGCCGAGCCACGCGGTCGCGCGCCGAAACCCGCGTTCGGCGAAGCCCGCGCCGCCCGAGTAGCCGTCGTAGACGAACACCGTGGGCAACCCGGTGTCCGGGTGCAGGGCGGTCGACACGCCGCCGATGTCCCAGCGGTCGCACGTCGCGACCAGCGGCAGCAGCCCGATCGCCGCGTGCTCGGCCGCGTGCAGCGCCCCCGGCCAGTCCGCCTCCTCCAGCCCGGCGACCCGCAGCAACTGCGGGGTGAGCGTGTACACCACGGCCCGCGTGGCCAGAGTGGTCTCGGGCAGATCGAGCGGGGTGACGTCGAGGATCTCGCCGCCACGCAGCCGCCGCTGGTAGCCGGTCACGCGGGTGGTCACCTCGACGTCGGCCAGCGAGAGGGTGACGGGACCGGCGGGTACCGACTCCAGGGTCTCGATCAGGTCGATCGACACCTGCTCACGTGCGCTGGTCGTCCAGTCCGGCACCTCGGGGTGGCACAGTGCCAGGCCGTCCTCGAGGTTCAGCTCGTCCACGACGAACGACTCGCCCTGGTGCAGGTACAGCGCCCCCGGGTGGACCTGGGAGCGGGCCCGGACGGAGTCGATGGTGCCGAGCATGCGGCCGTCCACGGCGTCGACGATCACCACCTCCGCCCCGCCGTTGCCGCGAATGTCGACCTCGGCGTGCGGGGTGTGGTCGTCGGCGGCCGGGTACCAGCCGGCCGGTCGGCGCCGCACCAGTCCGTCGGCGGCGAGCCGTTCCAGCACGTCGGTCGCGCCCCACGCGCGGGCCTCGTCGTGCGACATGGGCCGCTCGCTCACGGCGCACCTCAGTTGCCCGGCCAGCAGGACGGGGTTGCGCGGGTCGGTGACGGTGGCCTCGACGGGGCGGCCCAGTAGCGCCTCGGGATGGTGGACGAGGTAGGTGTCGAGCGGGTCGTCGCGCGCGACCAGCATCACCAGGGCGCCCTGTCCTCGGCGTCCGGCGCGTCCGGCCTGCTGCCAGAACGAGGCGATCGTGCCCGGGAAGCCGGCGCTGACCACGGCGTCGAGCCCGGAGATGTCCACACCCAGTTCGAGCGCCGAGGTCGAGGCCACGCCCACCAGCTCGCCCTCGGCGAGGCCGCGTTCGAGTTCGCGGCGGTCATCGGCCAGGTAGCCGGCGCGGTAGGCGGCGATCCGTCCGGCCAGCTCGCGGCCGCGTTCCCCGTGCTCGGAGGCGAGCCGCTCGCGGGCCCGCAACGCGGTCGACTCGGCACCGGCCCGCGACCGGACGAAGGTCAGGGTCCGCGCACCCTCCGCGACGAGGGAGGCCATGAGGGTGGAGGCCTCGACCGGGGCGGGCCGCCGGACCGGCGCGCCGTGCTCCCCGGACAGGCCCTCCATCAGCGGTGGTTCCCACAGTGCGACGGTCCGTCCGCCCTGCGGGGAGGCGTCCTCGGTGACCTCCACGCACTCGCGCCCGACCAGCGTGGTCGCGGCGACGCCGGCGTCGGAGGTGGTGGCGGAGGCCAGGATGTAGGTCGGTGCGGCGCCGAGCGCCCGCGCGAGACGGTCGAGCCGGCGCAGGACGAGGGCGACGTTGGAGCCGAACACCCCCCGGTAGGAGTGACATTCGTCGACGACGACGAAGCGGAGCCCCCGCAGGATCCGTGTCCACTGGCGGGCCCGGCCGAGAAGTGACAGGTGGAGCATGTCGGGATTGGTGACGATCCACCGGGAGTTCTCCCGGATCCAGGGTCGGGCGTCGGTCGGGGTGTCGCCGTCGTAGGACGCAGGTGCCACGTGGGAGAGCTCGGGCACGGCGTCCACCAGCGAGATGACGGACGACAGCTGGTCCTGCCCGAGTGCCTTGGTCGGGGCCAGGTAGAGCACGCAGGCGCCCGGGTCCGCGGCGAGCGCGCTGAGTGCGGGCAGCTGGTAGCCGAGGGACTTGCCGGACGCCGTCCCCGTCGCGACCACCACGTTGCGGCCCGCGTGTGCGTGCTCGGCGGTGGCCACCTGGTGGGCCCACGGGCGCTCGACCCCGCGGCCACGCAGCTCGTCCACCAGACCGGGGTGCGCCCAGGCCGGCCAGTCGGCGTGCCGGGCCTCGCGCGCCGGCAGGTCGACGGCGTGCGTGAGCGGCGACGCCCCGGCCGGCAGCTGCTCGAGCAGGTGGCCGAGGAGTTCGCGTCCGTAGGTCGTCACCCCTCGACCGTAGAGGGCTGATCACCCCGCGCGCCGGATCGGCCTGCCCCGGATCTGTTCTCCTGGCGCCGCGGTCGTGATGTACTGGACCCGGTCGTCATCATCGTCCACGGGAACCCCGTGGTCGGGGGCGCCGGCCCGACACGCGTGGCCATCCCGCGAGTCGCACCTGGCAGTACGGAAAAGGAACACATCAAAAATGGCACAGGGCACCGTCAAGTGGTTCAACGCGGAGAAGGGCTACGGGTTCATCGCCCCTGAGGACGGTTCGGCCGACCTCTTCGTCCACTACTCCTCCATCGAGGGCTCGGGCTTCAAGTCGCTCGAGGAGAACCAGCGCGTCGAGTTCGAGGTCGGCGAGGGCCAGAAGGGGCCGCAGGCCCAGGAGGTCCGCGCCATCTGAGGCGCTCCGCTCGATCACGGCGAGGCCCCCACCGCACGCGCGGTGGGGGCCTCGCGATGTGTCGGGGGTCGACCGTAGGCTCTGGACCGTGACGCAGCTGTCGTTCTTCGCCGCGGACGACCACGTCCCCGAGCCCTCGGACCTGGAGGGGGCGCTGGCCGCCCGGGGTCAGTCCACCCTCGCCGGCGAGCTCGCGCAGGTCTCTGTGGCCCTCGACGCGGCCTGGCGGGCGGACGCGCTGGAGTCCCTCCTGGCGGAGGCGGGACTCGATCCGATCCGCTCGGAGGCGGGCCCGGACGGCCGCTGCACGGTGTCGACCGCGCGGACCCCGGCCCTGGTACCGGTGGTGCGCCGCTGGCGGCGGGGCGCGGTCACCGCGGTGCCCGAGGGGTGGACGCCCTCCGCCGGTGCGCTGCGCGTCTGGGTGCTCACCGCCGGCCACGTCACCGACGGGGGAGCGGTCGAGCTGGGCATCGACGCCGCGATGGAACACCATGCGCCTCGACGGGACGCCCTGCGCGCGGCGCTGGACCGCGTCGGGATCCGGACCACCTACGTCGGCTCCAAGGGTGGCGGGCCGCTGCTGCGGCTCGGGACGGCCCGAGCTCGCACGCGTCTGGCGCAGAGCATCGGGCCCGCGCCCGCCGGGGTCCCGCCGCAGCACTGGCCCGGCTAGCTGGACCTCATAGTTGGCGCCGTCGCGCCGGACGTCGGCCCTGCGCTGCGCGGACGCCGCCCGAAGTACCGTGGGGGTATGTGCATGCTGGTCGTCGCCCGTCGGGTCCACCCCCACTACCCGCTGATCGTGGTGGCCAACCGGGACGAGGTCCTGAGCCGGCCCACCGAGCCGTTGCACGAGTGGACCGCCGACGCCGGTGGCGCCGAGGGCATCGTCGCCGGCCGGGACGTCACCGCGGGCGGGACCTGGCTCGCGGTGGCCCCGGGCGGACGGTTCTCGGCGGTGACCAACGTGCGCGAGCCCGGACCCGTGCTCCCCGCAGCCGCCTCCCGCGGCGAGCTGCCCATCGACGCGCTCACCGGGCCGGTGCCCGTCGCGGAGTTCGCCCACCACGTCGTCGACGACCTCGATCGCTACGGGGGCGTCAACCTCCTGGCCGGCGACCTCGACCGGATGTGGTGGGCGTCCAACCGCTCCACCCGCGGCCCGGTTGCGCTCGGCACCGGCGTCCACGGGCTGTCGAACGCCTCGTTGGACACCCCCTGGCCGAAGGTGGTGGGCGCGGTCCACGACGTCAGAGCGCTCATGGGCACCGACGTCATGACAGGCCCGGACTGGTCCGGGGCGCTGCTGGACGTGTTGGCCGATCGTCGCCCGGCGACACCGTGGACGATGCCGCGCACGGGCGTGCCGCTGACGCACGAGTGGCGGCTGTCGTCGAGGTTCGTCCGCATCGGCCGGCGGTACGGCACCCGGTCGACCACCGCCGTGCGCGTCGACCAGCACGGCGTGGCCGACGTGGTCGAGCGCACGTGGGACGCCCGAGGACGGATCACGGGGACGGTCACCAGGCGCATCTGAGCCGGTGACCGCCCCCGCGGGCGGCTGGTTCCGACGCCGCTGACGCGGCGCGGGTGGTGCCTTCGGCCCTAGCCGACGGTCCAGGTGTTGCTGCCGTCGAGCAGCGCCTGCAGGTCCGTGGGTGAGGTCTCCTTGGCGGCGGCGACCTGCCCGCGGGCGAGGTCGTCGTAGGTGTCGCGGCGAACCTGCCGGATGATGCCGGTGACCGTGTACTCGAGGTCCTGGCTGGACAGGTTGGCCAGGGCGTGGGCGTAGGTCGGGTCGTCGGCGTGGGCGTCGTGGACGACGATGTCGGCCTCGTCCACGTCGGCGGTCGCCGCCACCGCGAGGGAGAAACCGCGGCGCACGACGCAGTGCTGGCCGTCGTCACCGAAGATGATCTTCTCGCCGTGGCGCACCGGGATCAGGTGGTCGCCGGCGTCCTCCTTGCGGAGCAGGTCGAAGGAACCGTCGTTGAAGATCGGGCAGTCCTGCAGGATCTCCACGAAGCTCGTGCCGCGGTGGCGTGCGGCCGCGTCGAGGACCTCGGTCAGGCCCTTGCGGTCGGAGTCCAGGGCGCGGGCGATGAAGGTGCCCTGGGCGCCGATCGCCAGCGACAGGGTGTTGAACGGGTGGTCCAGCGAGCCCATCGGGCTGGACTTAGTGACCTTGCCGGGCTCGGAGGTGGGCGAGTACTGGCCCTTGGTCAGCCCGTAGATCCGGTTGTTGAACAGGAGGATGTTCAAGTTCACGTTGCGGCGCAGCGTGTGGATCAGGTGGTTGCCGCCGATGGACATGGCGTCGCCGTCACCGGTGACGACCCAGACCGACTGGTCGGGGCGCGCGGTGGCCAGGCCGGTCGCGATGGCCGGGGCACGGCCGTGGATCGAGTGCATCCCGTACGTCTCGAGGTAGTACGGGAAACGGCTCGAGCAGCCGATGCCGGAGATGAAGGTGATGTTCTCGCGCTTGAGCCCGAGCTTGGGCAACAGGGCGCGGATGGTGGCCAGGATGACGTAGTCGCCGCAGCCGGGGCACCAGCGCACCTCCTGGTCGGAGGTGTAGTCCTTGGGCTTCTGCGGAGCATCCGTCTTGGGCACGGACGCCAACGCATCGAGCGGCAGTGCGCTGCCGACGAGGCCGGATTCGGTGGTGGTCATGGGGTTCCTCTCCTCGCTCGCAGGTCAGCGGGTTCGGTTGGCGGTGGTGGTGCCGGTGGCGGTGTGCCCGATCCGCCGGTTGCGGGCCGCGGGCTCGCCGGTGGTGGTGATGACCCCGTCGAGCGCCAGGCGGTACTTGTCGTGCTCGGTGTGGGCGAGGCGGCCGGCGAACTCGGACTCGATGGCGGTCTGCAGCTCCTCGGCCGAGAACGCCATACCGTGCACCTTGGTGATGGGCTGGATGTCGGCGGGGAAGCGGGCCTTGAGCAGCATGGCGAGCTGTCCCAGGTTCATCTCCGGGACGAGGATCCGACGGTACCGCTCGAGCACCTCACCGATGTTGTGCGGCAGCGGGTTGAGGTGACGCACGTGGGCGCGGGCCACGCGGTGGCCGTTCGCGCGGGCGCGGCGTACGGCCTCGCCGATGGGCCCGTAGGACGAACCCCAGCCCACCACCAGCACGTCGGCCTCACCGGACGGGTCGTCGACCTCGAGATCGGGCACGTCGATGAGCGCGATCTTCAGGGCCCTGGTCCGGGTCATGAGGTCGTGGTTGTCGGCGGTGTAGGAGATGTTGCCGGTGCCGTTGGCCTTCTCCAGTCCGCCGATGCGGTGCTCGAGTCCGGGCTCGCCCGGGATGGCCCAGTCGCGCGCCAGCGTCTCCGGGTCACGGGCGTAGGGGAGGTACTCGGAGGCGAACTTGCCGTCGTCGCCCTCGCCCTCGGCCTCGGGGGCCGTGGCGAAGTTCTTCTCGATCGCAGGCAGGGCGGCGACGTCGGGCAGCAGCCACGGCTCGGAGCCGTTGGCGATCGCGCCGTCGGACAGCACGATGACCGGGGTCCGGTAGGTGACCGCGATCCGGGCGGCCTCGCGGGCGATCTCGAAGCAGTCCGCGGGGGACTGCGGGGCGATCACCGCGACGGGGGACTCGCCGTTGCGCCCGAACAGGGCCTGCAACAGGTCGGACTGCTCGGTCTTGGTCGGCAGGCCCGTCGAGGGGCCGCCACGCTGGACGTCGATGACCACCAGCGGCAGCTCGGTCATCACGGCCAGGCCGATGGCCTCGGACTTGAGGGCCAGACCGGGACCGGAGGTGGACGTGACACCGAGGGTTCCTCCGTAGGAGGCGCCCAGTGCCGCGGCGACGCCGGCGATCTCGTCCTCGGCCTGGAAGGTCGTGACGTCGAACTGCTTGAGCTTGCTCAGCTCGTGCAGGATGTCCGAGGCCGGGGTGATGGGGTAGGTGCCCAGGAAGACGGGCATGTCGGCGGACCGGCCCGCGGTGACCAGGCCGTAGGCCATCGCCGTGTTGCCGGTGACCTGACGGTAGCGGCCCTCGGGCAGCTTGGCGGGGGCGATCTCGTACTCCGAGGCGAAGGCCTCGGTGGTCTCGCCGTAGTTCCAGCCCGCGTGCAGGGCGAGGATGTTGGCCTCGAGAATGGTCGGCTTCTTGCCGAACTTGTCCTTGAGGAAGTTCTCGATCGAGTCGACCGTGCGCCCGTACATCCACGTGAGCAGCCCCAGGGCGAACATGTTCTTGCAGCGCTCGGCGTCCTTCTTGCCGAGGTCGACCGACTCGACTGCACCGATCGTCAGGGTGCTCATCGCGACCTCGTGCACCTGGAACGCCTCGAAGGCCGGCGACCCCAGGGGGTTGGACTCGTACCCGACCTTGGTGAGGTTGCGCTTGGTGAACTCGTCGGAGTTGACGATGAGGATGCCGCCCGAGGGCAGGTCCTCGATATTGGCCTTGAGCGCCGCCGGATTCATCGCCACCAGCACGTCGGGACGGTCACCGGCGGTGAGGATGTCGTAGTCCGCGATCTGGATCTGGAAGCTCGAGACCCCGTGGATCGTGCCCTGTGGGGCCCGGATCTCGGCGGGGTAGTTGGGCTGGGTCGCCAGGTCGTTGCCGAAGGCGGCGGCTTCGGAGGTGAACTGGTCACCGGCGAGCTGCATGCCGTCGCCCGAGTCACCCGCGATGCGGATGACCACCTTGTCCAGCTTGGTCTTGGACGAGTTGCCCACCGGTGCTGACCTCCAGAAAGTCGTGATGAATCGAGGCTTGTCGCGGCTCCCGTTCAGCCCTCGACGGTACGCCGATTCCGGCGCAGCCCGCGGCCACGACCGTGTGACCGGGACTGTAACAGGTTCCAGTTCGGCGACGTGGCTTCTTCCCTCACCCTAGACCGATCTGTCTATTGCTGCCAGTCGGGCGGTCCCCCCGCAGGAAAACCCCCCGGAACGCAGCGGAGATGAAAAACTCGTCATCATGCCCCACTTCTCACGACGCCTGGTCGCGTCCGCGACCGCAGCCCTCGTCGTCGTCGTAATACCACCCGTCGCCCCGGCCACGCCCACACCCACCTCCACCCTGACCGGGGTTGACGTCGTGACCTGGACCCCGTGCCCCGCGGAGTCGGCGGCCGACGTCCTCCACCGCCTGCCCCGCCCCGACGTCCTGTGCGCCTCCGTCACGGTCCCCGTCGACCACGCCGACCCCGACGGTCGCACCGTGGGGATCGAGGTCCGCAGGATCACCGCCACGGGCGATCGTCAGGGGGCACTGTTCTCCAACCCCGGCGGGCCGGGAGGCGACGCCCGCACCCTCTGGTACACCGCACTCGACAGGGACGACGACTCCGCCGTCGACGAGATCCGTCGCACCCACGATCTGGTGATCGTGCAGCCCCGGGGCCTGGCGGGATCGGGCGCGCTCGAGTGTCTCCCCGGGCCGGAGGTGGAGGCCCCGGACCGTTCCGACCCCGACGACGACGACGACCTCAACGAGCAGGCCGCGCGGTGCATGGCCACCGACCCGGAGTTCGTGCGGTCCATCACCACGGAGAACGTCGTGCGCGACCACGAGGTGGTCCGCGAACGCATGGGCCTGGAGCGCATCTCCTTCCTCGGGTACTCCTACGGCACCGCGATCGGGATGATGTACCAGACCCTGTTCCCGCAGCGCCTCGACCGGATGGTGCTGGACTCCTCGGTCGGACCGTCCGAGACGTGGTGGTACGAGTTCCACCAGCGGCAGGCGGAGAATCGGCACCGGGCGCGCGACTACGTCCTCGCGTGGATCGCCGAGTACGACGACGTCTACGCGTTGGGGGACACCGCCCTGAAGGTGTACCGGCGGATCCACGAGCTCGACCTGTCGGAGGGGGCGGCCGCGGGCCGGTTCCTTCCGCCCCCCGCCGTGCCGGGCGATGACGCCCCGGGGTCGGTTCCCACCGGATCGCTGGCGGCGGGCTCCCTCGACGCCCTCAACACCGGGTCGGTGCGGGCGGAGAACGCCGCCGTCGCGTCCACCGGCGGGTTCGACTCGACGCCGGACGACGCCGTGGGCTACTTCCGGGTCCTCGACTTCTACAGCCGGTCCCCCGACGCCTGGCCCGACATCGCCTGGGCGATCTCGGCGAAGGTGCACGGCACGGCGCCCGACGTCGAGACACCGGAGGAGCTGGACGAGCGGATCGAGGAGGAGGCCGAGGAGCGCACCGGCCGGCCCCCGGTGACGTCCGACCAGGCCACCTACCTGAAGATCATCAACTGCAACGAGACCGCGCCGCCCCGGACGAACCTGGCGGCCCCGGCCCTGATCGGCAGCAGCGACCCGGCGGGTAGCACCGGCGAGGACGTGTGGGCGTTGACCGAGCAGACCCGATACTGCCTCTACCCGCCCTCCGCGGTCCCGCCGCGCATCGAGGCACGCGAGATGGCCGCGCCGCCCCTGATCATCCAGTCCGACCACGACCCCAACACCCCGGGGATGTTCGGTCCGGCCACCGCCGACGCGACGGGAGGCACACTCGTCCGGATCCGGGGCACCGTGCACTGCCATTTCGACACCGGCAACGAGGCGGTCGACGAGATCGTCCTGCGGTATCTCGAGACCGGTCAGGCGGAACCCGGGCAGTATCTGGACACCCCGCGCCCCGCGCCGGGAAGCCCACCGTGGGTGCCGGAGGGGTGACTCGACGGTTCTCGTGGAGGGCATCCCGCCTGGTATGAATTCCTATAGAAGGGCCCCGGCACGCGTACCGTAGCCGGGACCGGTGGTCGGTGAAGGGCGTCGACGACGGAATCAGCGCAGGTTGGGAGCACTCCAGTGGCGAGCAAGAAGGCAGCATCGGGCGGCAAGCGGAGCCTGGTGATCGTCGAGTCCGCCACCAAGGCACGCAAGATCCAGCCCTACCTGGGGTCCGACTACGTGGTCGAGGCGTCGGTCGGACACATCCGCGACCTGCCCAAGGGCGCGGCCGACATCCCGGCCAAGTACAAGAAGGAGCCGTGGGCGCGGCTCGGGGTGAACCCGGACGACGACTTCGAACCCATCTACGTCGTCAGCGCCGACAAGAAGAAGAAGGTCGCCGAGCTCAAGAAGGAACTCGCCGGCGTGGACCAGCTTCTGCTGGCGACAGACCCCGACCGTGAGGGCGAGGCGATCGCCTGGCACCTGCTCGAGGTCCTCAAACCCAAGGTCCCGGTCAAGCGGATGGTGTTCCACGAGATCACCAAGCCCGCCATCCTCGCCGCCGCCGAGAACACGCGCGAGCTCGACACCGACCTCGTCGACGCCCAGGAGACCCGCCGGATCCTCGACCGTCTCTACGGCTACGAGGTCTCCCCGGTGCTGTGGAAGAAGGTCATGCCGCGACTGTCCGCCGGCCGCGTGCAGTCGGTGGCCACCCGCGTGATCGTTGAGCGTGAGCGCGAGCGCATGGCGTTCGTCGCCGCGGACTACTGGGACATCACCGCGACCCTGGCAACGAAGGGATCCGCCGGCGGGGACGCCGGTGAACCCCGCAGCTTTACCGCCCGCCTCTCCGCCGTCGACGGCGCCCGGGTCGCGCAGGGCCGCGACTTCGGCCAGGACGGGCGTCTGAAGTCCACCGGCGCGGCCAAGGACTCCGTCGTCCTCGCCGAACCGGCGGCCCGGGCGCTGGCCGACGCGCTGACCGGTGCCGACTTCGTCGTCGACTCCGTCGAGTCCAAGCCGTACACACGGCGCCCCTACGCGCCGTTCATGACCTCCACGCTCCAGCAGGAGGCCGGCCGCAAGCTGCGGTACACGTCCGAGCGCACCATGCGGATCGCGCAGCGACTGTACGAGAACGGCTACATCACCTACATGCGTACCGACTCCACGACCCTGTCCGAGGGCGGCATCGCAGCCGCCCGCGCGCAGGCCACGGAGCTGTACGGCAGCGACTACGTCTCACCCACGCCCAGGCAGTACACCCGGAAGGTCAAGAACTCGCAGGAGGCCCACGAGGCCATCCGGCCCGCCGGCGAGACCTTCGCCACCCCCGGGCAGCTCCACAGTGCCCTCGACGCCGAGGAATACCGGCTCTACGAGCTCATCTGGCAGCGCACGGTCGCCTCCCAGATGGCCGACGCGCGCGGCACGACCGTCAGCATCCGCATCAGCGGTGACGCCGGCGACAACGCCTCCGGCTACGAGCGCGCCACCTTCGCCGCCTCGGGCCGCACCATCACGTTCCCCGGCTTCCTCAAGGCCTACGTCGAGGCGACCGATGACCCGGCCGAGGGCTCGGAGAAGCAGATGGCGGACGACGCCGAGCGGCGCCTGCCCCGCCTCGACGAGGGACAGCAGCTCACCGGTACCGACCTGGTCCCCGACGGGCACACCACCAGCCCGCCCGCCCGCTACACCGAGGCGAGCCTGGTCAAGGCGATGGAGGAGATGGGCATCGGCCGCCCGTCGACCTACGCCAGCATCATCCGCACCATCCAGGACCGGGGGTACGTCTACGTCCGCGGCAACGCGCTGGTCCCCAGCTGGGTCGCCTTCGCCGTGGTCGGACTGCTGGAGCAGAACTTCGGCCGGCTCGTCGACTACGACTTCACCTCGCTGATGGAGGACGAACTCGACGCGATCGCCGAGGGACGCGAGAACCGGGACGACTGGCTGCGGCGCTTCTACTTCGGTGCCACCGAGGGCTCCGGTGACGAGGACAAGGCCAACTACGCCGTGGGGTTGAAGAACCTCGTCGACGTCAACCTCGAGGCGATCGACGCCCGCAGCATCAACTCGATCCGGGTGTTCGACGACTCCGAGGGCCGCCCGGTGCACGTCCGGGTCGGTCGCTACGGTCCGTATCTCGAGCGCATGGTCGCCGGCGAGGACGGCGCCGAGGAGTCCCAGCGGGCCAACCTGCCCGAGGGGATGAGCCCGGACGAGCTCACACTCGAGGTGGCCGAGAAGCTCTTCTCGACCCCTCAGGACGGCCGCCCGCTGGGCGTGGACCCCGAGACCGGACACGAGATCGTCGTCAAGGACGGGCGCTACGGCCCCTACGTCACCGAGAAGCTCCCCGAGGCCACCGACGCCGAGAAGGCGGTCTGGGCCAAGAAGGTGCTCGCCGACGCGGAGGCGGAGAAGAAGCGGATCGACGCCGAGCGCGACGCCGCGATCGCCGCCGCCAAGGACGACGACGCCAGGGCCGAGGCCAAGAAGGCCGCGACCAAGGCCAAGGCCGCCGTGACCCGCCGGGCGAAGAAGGAGGCCGACAGCCCCACCGGGCCGAAGCCCCGGACCGGGTCGTTGATGCAGTCCATGGAGCCGGCGACGGTGACGCTGGAGGACGCGCTCAAGCTCCTGTCGCTGCCGCGCGTGGTGGGCGTCGACCCCACCAGCGGTGAGGAGATCACCGCCCAGCTCGGTCGCTACGGGCCGTACCTCAAGAAGGGCACCGACTCCCGGACCCTGGAGTCCGAGGACGCGGTGTTCACGGTGACGCTCGAGGACGCGGTGAAGATCTACTCCGAGCCCAAGCGTCGGGGCCGGCAGGCCGCCGCCCCCAAGGCGCTGCGTGAGATGGGGGTCGATGAGGTCTCCGGCAAGCAGATGTTGGTCAAGGACGGTCGCTTCGGCCCGTACGTGACCGACGGCGAGTCCAACGCCTCCCTGCGCAAGGGCGACACCGTGGAGAGCCTCACCGACGCCCGCGCCTCCGAGTTGCTCTCGGAGCGGCGCGCCAAGTCGCCGCCGAAGAAGGCGCCCGCGAAGAAGGCCCCGGCCCGCAAGTCGCCCGCGAAGAAGACGGCCGCGTCGCGCCGCTGAGGCCCGCCGGTCAGTGCGCCGGGTCGTCGGCCGGGCGCAACGCCACGGAGCCGGCCTGCCACCGGTCCGCGAGGGTGGGGCGCAGGGGTCGGGCGAGCTGGGTCATGATGCCCCGGCCGCGCAGTTCGACGCTGCGGCCCAGCACCCACCTGGCCGCCTCGGGTGCGTCGGCCCGGTGGATCGTGGCCGCCGACGCCAGAACGTGTCCCTGCTCCATCTTGGCCAGCGTGGTGAGGCGGGCGGCCTCGTTGACCGGGTCGCCGATGACCGTGTACTCGAACCGCTTGGCATGGCCGATGTGTCCGGCGATGACGGTGCCGTAGGAGACGCCGATCCCCGCCGTGAGCGGGGCCAGGTCGGCGAGTCGGCTCTGCAGTGCACGCGCGGCCCGCAGCGCACGGCCGGCCTCGTTGTCCACCTCCAGCGGCGCCCCGAAGACCGCGAGCAGGGCGTCGCCCTGGAACTTGTTGATGTACCCGCCGTTGGTGTCGACGGACTCGACGGCGATCCGGAAGAAGTCGTTGAGCACGGAGACCACCTCGGCCGGCTCGTGGGCCGCAGCGAACTCCGTCGAACCGGTGAGGTCGACGAACAGCACCGCGACCTGGCGTTCCTGCCCGCCCAGTTCGGTGCCCCGCTCGAGCGCGTTGCGTGCGACGTCCTCGCCCACGTAGCGACCGAAGAGGTCCTGGATGGCCTCACGTTCCTGCAGGCCCGTGACCATCTCGTTGAACCCCTGGGCGAGCTGGCCGATCTCCGAGCTGTCATAGATCGTCACGCGGGTCTCGAGATCGCCCTGCTTGACGCGACTGACGCCCGCCTGCATCTCGCGCACCGGGTCGGCGATCGAGTCCGAGACCAGCCCCATGCCGATCGCGCCGGCGATCACGGCGACACTCGCCAGCACCGCGAGGGCGACGAGGATCAGACCGGGGTCGTCGCCGAACAGGCCGAACCAGTGTCCGGTGAGGATGAGCAGGATGCCGGCGATGGGGATGACCGTGGTCAGTGACCAGCCGAGGAAGATGCGGCGACGCACGCCGGGGACATGGCGGCTCTCCGGCACCCCCCTGGACAGGGCGCGGACCGTGATCGGTCGCATGATCCGCTCGGCCTGCAGGTAGGAGATCAGGCAGGTGGTGCTGCCGCCGAGCAGGCTGGTCACCGCCACGATGAGAGCCAACCTGGGGGAGTGGCCCACGTTGACGGCGACGAACAGCAGCGTCCCGGTCACCCACATGGCGCCGGAGATGAGCGCCTGGTGGAACGGCAGGCGCAGGGTGCGCCGGCGGATCGCGCCGTCGAAGTCCGCCCCCGACCGGTCGACCCGCAACACGGGCAGGAGGAGCAGCGTCGAGGCGATGACGCCGCCGACGAAGGCCAACACGAGATAGCCGATGAACAGGTACTGGTTGAGGAAGCGGAATTGGTCGAGGTCGAGGAACCGGTCCATCGGCAGGACGAAGCGCAGGAACGAGAACACGAAGACCGCGCCGATGATGTTCGCCTGCACCATCGTCAGGGCATAGACGGGCCAGGGGGTGGCCCACAGCCACCTGAACAACCTGACCCATCGTTCCATCGGCCCAAGCCTAGTTCGCGCCGGTGATGCCGGGAACGCAGGTGTGTCGGTGGGCGGGGATAAGGTGGGGGCCATGCCCGGGGTGTTCGATCGGTTGGCCGGACAGGCCGACGTCGTGGCGGAGCTGACCGCTGCCGCCACGGCCGCTCGTGCCCGCGTGCCGGGGCAGGGGTGGGATGCCTCGGACGCCCGGATGGTCCACGCCTGGCTGTTCACCGGTCCGCCGGGTAGCGGCCGCAGCGTGGCGGCCATGGCGTTCGCCGCCGCCCTGCAGTGCGAGGACCCGGACGTGGTGGGCTGCGGGGAGTGCCGGGCGTGCCACACGGTGCTGGCCGGCACCCACGCGGACGTGCACCTGCTCGCCCCGCAGGGCGTCAACATCCTGCTCAAGGACGTCAAGGAGACCATCCACCGCGCGGCGAGCCGCCCCGGCACCGGGCGCTGGCAGATCGTGGTGGTCGAGGAGGCGGACAGACTCACCGAGCAGTCCGGGAACGCCCTGCTCAAGGTGGTGGAGGAGCCGCCCAGTCGGACCGTGTTCCTCCTGTGCTCGCCGACCACCGACCCGATGGACATCATGGTGACCCTGCGGTCGCGCTCGCGGAACGTCGCACTGCGTCAGCCGGACGCGGCGGCGGTCGAGCGTGCGCTGCTCGCCGGCGGGGACCCGATAGACCCCGATCTGGCCCGGTGGGCGGCGTCGGTCTCCTCGGGCCACGTGGGTCGTGCCCGGTGGCTGGCGACCGACGAGGCGACCCGGGAGCGGCGGGACGTCGTCCTCCAGCTGCCCATGGTCATGCACAATCCGGGCCGGGCGTTCCCTCTCGCGGACCGGCTCGTCAGCGCCGCTGAGCAGGAGGCGTTGGCCCGCAACAGTGAATCCGACGAGCGCGAGGTCGAGGAGCTGCGCACCGCGCTGGGGGCGGGCGGAACCGGCAAGGGCACCGCGTCGGCAGGGCGGGGTGCGACGGGCGCGGTCAAGGAGCTCGAGAAGGCCCAGAAGTCGCGACGGACCCGGTCCACCCGCGATTCACTGGACCTCGCGCTGGTCGACCTGGCGGGGTTCTACCGGGATGCGCTCATGTCGGCGCTCGGCGCCCGCGAGGTCGACCCGGTCCATCCGGACAAGGCGGAGGAGGCCGCGAGGCTCGGCGGCCACTACCCGGCTGCGGCGATCCTCCGCGCGATCGAGGCGATCCAGGAGTGCCGGGCGGCGATCGAGGTCAACGTCAAACCCAAGTTCGCGGTGTCCGCCATGGTGGGCGCGATCCGCGAGGCACTGGGCTGACAACCGGGGCGGGGGCGGGTCGTTTTCCGGCGACGGGGGTCCGTCGGATATAGTTGCGTCGCCCCACAAGGGCTCGCCGCGTTAGCTCAGTCGGTAGAGCATTTCACTCGTAATGAAAAGGTCGTCGGTTCGATTCCGACACGCGGCTCCATCGGAACGCCGAACGCTGTCAACCCCCGCCCTCCCAGGTCCGGGGTTTTCTGTCGTCCGGTCCGCTTCCCGGGGGCGACATGATGCCTGGCTCCCGGGGCCCGCCCGAATGTCCTGCGCTCGCGATCATTGACGGTGACGACGATCACTCGCTACTGTCAGGTAACAGTTTACGTAGTTGCATATCGTCGGCTGTTCGCCCCTCGATCAAAGGACTCCCATGACCACTGCGCCCCTGCTCGTCGAGCGAGCGGACCACATCGAGACGTGGACGATGAACCTGCCGGACTCCCGGAATCCCATCTCCGATCCGGCGATCGTCGACGCGCTGTGTGATCAGGTCGCCACGGTCAACGGGGATCATGACGTCCGGGCCGTGGTCCTGACGGGTGCCGGTTCCGCGTTCTCCGCCGGCGGGAACGTCAAGGACATGGTGGACAGAGCGGGGATGTTCGGCGGCAGCCCGTATGAACTGCGTGACGGGTACCGCCGGGGTATCCAGCGGATCCCGCGCGCCCTGTATCACTGCGAAGTGCCGGTGGTCGCCGCGGTGAACGGGCCGGCCGTCGGTGCGGGATGCGACCTCGCCGTGATGTGCGACCTGCGGGTGGCGTCGACGAGGGCGTGGTTCGCGGAGAGCTTCGTCCAGCTGGGGATCATCCCGGGCGACGGCGGTGCATGGCTGCTGACCAAGGCGATCGGCCCGGCGCGGGCGGCCGAGATGGCGCTCACCGGCGACCGGGTCAAGGCCGAGCAGGCCGCCGCGTGGGGGCTGGTGAACGAGGTCGTGGAACCCGATCAGCTGCTGGAGGCGGCCCACACTCTCGCCGCGCGGGTGGCCAAGAATCCACCGCACTCGGTGCGCATGGCCAAGAAGCTGCTCCGCGAGTCACAGCACCAGTCGCTCGAGTCGCTCCTCGAGCTGTCGGCGGCGATGCAGGCGCTGGCGCACCACGCCGAGGATCACCGCGTGGCGCTCGCGGCGTTCGGGGACAAGCGCGCCGGCGAGTACACAGGTCGCTGATCTCCGTCTCTCGGCCGGGCCGGGGCTGGGTCTGGCTCCGACACGCGACCAGGCTCAGCGCAGGCCCCATTCCGTCGCGTGGCGGAGGCAGATGCGGGCCAGTTCCTCGCTGCGTTCGACGATGAGGTCGCGCGCGGCGATGACCCCCACGGTCGCGATCGTGCGGCCCCTCTCGCGCAGGGCGACTGAGACGCCGTCCCCGCCGTCGACCGCCACGCCGGGGGCGGTACACACCCCGGTCTCGCGGAGTTCCTCCAGGGAATCGAGAAACCTGTCCACGAACTCGGATTCCGCGGACGGCCGGGCGTTGAGGTAGGCCCAGATGTCGCGCTTCTCGCGGTCGGCGAGCAAGAGCCAGCCGGACGAGGTCCGCAGCAGTGAACGCCGCAGGCGGTTCTCCGCGATGTACGAATAGTGCGGGTCGTTGGAGACGTGGTCCACGTAGAACAAGTCGTCACCGACATCGGTCGACAGGGCGGTGGTGAGCCCTGTCTCCGCGTGCAGGGCCAGGAGCTGGTCCCGCGACACGGACGTCACGGGCGGGCGACCAGCGATGACGTTGAGTAGATACGGTGCCGTACCCAGGGTGTATACGCGGTTGCGCTCGTCGAGGTATCCCACCGCCACGAGCCCGTTGAGCAGGCCCTGCGTGGAGCTGATCGGGGCCTCGAGCGCTTTTGCCACCGCGGTGAGCGTCAGGCCGGATCCCGATCGGGCGACGAGTTCCATGATCGCCGCGACCCGGTCGACCATCCGGTGCCGGGGACGCTCGGGGACCTTGTCCATGCGGGGCACGTCCACCGCCCCGTCGCCTCCCACGTCCGCTTGCGTCATGGGGTAAGACTATCCGCCCCTGCGGGACGACCGGGCGAATACGAGAGAGCGTAGTGGAATCCCCTATTGCGTAAAAGCGCCGACCGTGCGATTCTCGAACACGTGGTCCGGGTCACCCTTCGGCCCCGATCCGGCAGCCGACACCCCAATCCCCTTCGAGGAGGCCCGATGAGGTCCGCACTCGCACCACCGACCACCCTGGCGTCGGCGGACATGGACGCCCTACGGGCGGAGGTCCGCGACTTCCTCGGCGGCGAGATCGCCGCCGGCCGTCTCACACCGTGGATCGACACCTGGCTGACCCGGTGGGACGAGGACTTCACCCGTCGTCTCGCCGAGCGCGGCTGGGTCGGCATGGCGATCCCCACCGAGTACGGCGGCCGAGGACGCACGCACCTGGAGCGCTTCGTCGTCACCGAGGAACTCCTCGCTGTCGGGGCGCCCGTGGCCGCGCAGTGGGTCGCCGATCGGCAGATCGCCCCCTCGCTCCTGCGGTACGGCACAGAGGAGCAAAAGCGCGAGTACCTGCCGCGCATCGCGGCGGGAGAGTGCTGTTTCGGCATCGGGATGAGTGAACCGGACTCGGGTTCCGATCTGGCCAGTGTGCGGACGAAGGGTGTGAGGGTCGACGGCGGCTGGGCCGTCTCCGGCACCAAGGTGTGGACCTCCGGTGCCCAGCACGCGGAGGCGTTCATCGCCCTCGCCCGCACCGAGCCGCTGGACACCGCCCACCGGCACGCGGGGCTGAGCCAGTTCATCGTCGACCTGCGCAGCGAGGGCGTCACCATCCGCCCGATCGTCTCCCTGTCCGGCGACCACCACTTCAACGAGGTCGTGCTCGACGAGGTGTTCGTCCCCGATGCCCGCGTGTTCGGTTCCCTGGGCCGGGGCTGGGAGCAGGTCAATTCCGAGCTGGCCTTCGAGCGCAGCGGCCCCGAGCGGTTCCTCTCCTCTTTCCGCCTGTTCGCCGCCGAGATCGGCGCGATCGCCGAGGGGACATTGCCCGCCCGCACCGACCTCGGCCGCTCGGTCGCGCGGATGGCGGGGCTTCACGCCCTGAGCCAGAACATCGCCGGGGCGCTGCAGCGCGGCGAGCCCGCCGACAACGCCGCGGCACTGGTCAAGCTCCTCGGAACCACCACCGAGGGCGACATCGTCGACGTGGTCTCCGCCAGGCTCGGCGACGAGTTCGCGCCGGGCGAGGCGGACGCGGCCGCGTCCGAACTCACGGATCTGCTCCGTGCCGGACTCCATCAACGCCCCGGCTTCACGCTGCGCGGCGGGACCAACGAGATTCTGCGCGGCGTGATCGCGCGGGGAATGGGGATGAGATGAACGGGCGCACCGCTTCCGACCGGACCATCGAGGCCGTCGACCTGGCCGTTGACGAGGACCTCGAGTCGATGATGGCGGGTGTCCTGGCGCAGTTCTCCGGGCCCACCGTCGACCCCGACGCGACTGCGGTGTGGCGGGCCCTGTCCGAGGTGGGGATCGGCCGGCTCACCGGCCCGGAGGAGACCGGGGGCAGCGGGGCGGGCTGGGCGGAGGCCGCCACGCTGCTGAGATTGGCCGCCGCCGCCGGGGTCGCGGTCCCGTATGCGGAGACCGACCTCGTCGTCGGGCCGCTGCGCCGCGCGGTCGGCCTGGACGACTCCGCCCCGGGGACGGCGACCCTCGCCGTCCTCGGGTCCGACTCCCGCGCCCGGCGCGTGGCCTGGGCCGGGTCCACCGATTCCGTGCTGTTCGTACGCCGGTCCGCCGCCGACGACGACGGGCGACCCCGCTTCGAGGTCGCGGACATCCCGACCGACCGGGCGGCGGTCACACCCGTCGACGGGACCTCCGCGGTGGCACTGGGCGACCTCAGCGCGCCCGACGACGCCGCGTGGACCCCGGTCGACGCCGCTCCCGTCGAAGCGGCGGTGCTCCGAGGCGCCCTCGCCCGGGCCGTCCAGTCCGTGGGCGCCGCCGAGGGGATGCTCGACGCGGCGATCGCCCACAGCACCGAGCGCAACCAGTTCGGTCGGGCGCTGGCCGAGTTCCAGTCGGTGCAGAACCTCGTCGTCGACATCGCGGCCGAGACCGTCCTCGCCCGCGCGGCGGTCGACCAAGCGGTCGCCGACGCGCTCGACACCGACCTCGGGGGGCCGCTGTCGGGATTCCGCGTGGCCGTGGCCCGCAGCGTGGCCTCGCAGACCGTCGCCGTCGCCGTGCGCAACACCCATCAGGTGCACGGCGCCATCGGCACCACGCACGAGCACACCTTGCACCGCCTCACCCTGCCCGCTCTGCAGTGGCGCGGTGAGTTCGGCTCCGCGGCGTTCTGGGAGAGCCGACTCACCGACGTCGCACTCGCGGGCGGGATGGACGGGGCATGGCCCATGGTCGTCGAGGGCGCTCGGGTCGAGGGTGCGGCCGCCGGTTGGCTCGACCGTGTGACGGGCCCCTGAGTCGTGGCCGCCACGCCGTACGCGGATACGCCGCGGACCGGGGCTCTCACCGACATCCGTGTCGTGGACCTGTCCCGGGTCCTGGCCGGACCTCTGTGTGGTCAGATGCTCGCCGACCACGGTGCTGATGTCGTCAAGGTGGAGCCACCGGGCGGGGACGAGACCCGGGGCTGGGGTCCGCCGTTCGTGCGGGAGGACCACAGCGCCTACTTCGACGGTCTGAACCGCAACAAGCGGAACATCAGCATCGACCTGCGCAGTGAGGAGGGGCAGTCACTCCTGGCGAGGATGCTCGCGGAGGCGGACGTCGTCATCGAGAACTTCAAAGCCGGGACCCTGGAAGCGTGGGGATTCGGCGACGCCGAGCTCGCCGTGCGGTTCCCCCGCCTGGTCCACTGCCGCATCACCGGGTACGGCGTCGACGGTCCGCTGGGCGGCGCACCCGGTTATGACGCCGTCCTCCAGGCGCTGTCGGGGCTCATGAGCATCAACGGGGAGCCCGACGGGCCGGCCATGCGCATTGGTATCCCCCTGGTGGACATCGTCACCAGCCTCAACGCGATGACCGGCATCCTCATGGCGTTGCACGTCAGAGAAACCACCGGGCGCGGGCAGCTCGTCGACCTCGCCCTGCTCGATAACGCCGTGTCGATCCTGCACCCACACGCCGGGAAGTGGTTCGCCACGGGCGAGCCCCCGGCCAGGACAGGCGTCGCCCACCCGACGATCTGCCCCTACGAGACCTTCACCTGCTCAGACGGCCCCTTCTTCATCGGCGCGGGCAACGACGGGCAGTTCCGCTCCCTCGCCGTCGCGCTGGGTGAACGCGCACTGGCCGAGGATCCGCGGTTCCTCACCAACTCGGACCGTCTCGCGCACGCCGGAGAACTCCGGTCGCTCCTCGGGGAGCTCGTCGGCGGCATCGATCGCGCCGACCTGGCGGACCGCCTCCGTTCGGCGGGGGTTCCCTCCGGCGCGGTCAACGATGTGGGGGAGGCGCTCGCGATGCCGCAGGTCATGCATCGGGGCATGGTGGTCGAGCGGGAGGGATACCGCGGTGTCGGGATCCCCGTCACCTTGTCCGACACGCCCGGATCCGTACGCTTCGGACCGCGCCCCCGCGGAGCGGACACCGATGCGGTGCTGGCCGGGTTCGGGATCGGCCCGGCCGAGGTGGCCCGCCTACGGGAGGCGGACGTGGTGAGCGGCGCGGACGACCGTTCCTGACCCCGCCGCACCGCGCGCCACGGGCCGCGATCTCGGTACCCTCGACACCAGTACCGAGAAAGGTCGTGTCGTGGAATTCCTCCTCATCGCCGCAGTGATCGCGGTGGCCGTCGCCGTGGTCTCCCGCAGCCAGAACAAGGGCCAGACCCAGCTGGAGGCGCAGCACAATCACCACCTCGCCGACCACCGGGCCGAGGCGGCCCGATGGGTCGAGCGGCTCGGGGGCCAGGTGTTCAACCTGGATGGCACCGACGAGGCGTCCAAACAGGCCATGGCCGACGCGTCGGAGCGCTACACGGCGGCGGTCTCCGAGTTGGAGAATGCCCGCACCCCGGTACAGGCGCAGCTGGCCAAGGACACCGCGCTGGAGGGTCTGTACTACGTGCGTGCCGCCCGCTCGGCGATGGGCCTGGACCCGGGCCCCGAGCTGCCCAAGACCCCCGGCCAGGACCGCGCCGGCCGCGTGACGGAGGACCGCGAGGTCGAGGTCGAGGGCCGGACCATGAAGGCCGCGACCGATCCGAGCGACGAGACCCCGCACTACTATCCGGGCGGCGTCGTGGCCGGTCGACCGGTCCCCGCCGGCTGGTACTCGGAGCCCTGGTGGGCGTCGGCCCTGACCACGGGCGTGTGGATGATGGGCTCGATGATGATGTTCAACATGATGTTCGCCGGCATGTCGGGCATCGGGTACTCCGGTGAGGACTTCGCGTCCGGGGTCGGCGAGGGCGGCGCCGACGTCAGTGACATGGGCGGCGGCGACGGCGGCGAGGGGTTCTTCGACGGCGGACTCATGGGCGGGGACGGCGGCGATGGCGGAGGCGACGGCGGAGGCTTCTTCGACGGTGGCCTGTTCGGCGGCGACGGCGGGGGAGACGGCGGCGGCGGGTTCTTCGACGGTGGCCTTTTCGGCGGCGACGGCGGCGGCTTCTTCGACTTCTGACCGGGCCGCGGTGCGCCCTGCCCGGTCGCGGTGCGCCGCGGCGGGTTCAGCAGCCGGCCAGGACCCGGTCCATCGCCTCGCGCTCGGCCGGCGTCACCCACAGGCCGTACCGGTCCTTGACCAGCACCTGGCGCGAGACGTACGAACACCGGAACTCGCGACGGGGCGGGAGCCAGGTGGCGGTGTCGCCGTCGCCCTTCTGCTGATTCGCCCACCCGGCCACGGCCAGCAGGTTGAGCGGGTCGTTGGCGAAGTCACGCCGCTGCTCCTCGGTGAGCTGCTGTGCGCCCTTCTGCCACGCGTCCGACATCGCCACCACGTGGTCGATCTGGACCTCCGATGACGTGTCCTGCCCGCGGACGAAGTCGATCCGCTCCCCGGTGTACGGCCCTTCCAGGACGCCGGTGAGGACCACGCAGTCCCGCGTGCCGGGCCGGAAGGTGATGTCCCGGAGGTCGCGCTGGAGGATGTCGTTGCGGGTGTCGCAGCCGTTGCGGCCGAACTCCACGGACACGTCGTCGGTCCACGACTGCCCGAACAGGTCGCGGTCGTACCCCGTCTTGGGCGCCCGGCCCTTGACCTCGAGTTGCGGCAGGGCCCCGCGGGCCGCCGCGACCAGGGGATCTACGGGCTCGCCGGCGTCGGGGTCGACCGGGGGCGCGGGCTCGGCGGGGGGCGCCGGCTGCGCGTCGACGGGCGGGGGCTCCACCGGCGACGACGGCGAGGCGTTCCTCTCCGGGTCGACCGCCGACGTCGCGGGAGTGCCGACCGTGCCCGGAGCGCCGACCGTGCCCGGGGCGCCCTCCTCGGGTTCGGCGCACCAGCCGATCCCGGCCAGCACGGCCACCCCGAGGACGACGGCACCGATTGCACGAGGGGTTCCGGAACTCATGCGGGGCACCCTATCGAGGGCCTCCGACACCCCCGCCCGCGGCCGAGCATCGTCGCAGGCCGGAGCGCACCCACGGGCGCGACTGTGCCCATGATCGTCGTGGCGCCCGTACACCTGCATCGCAGCCGCTCCCCGGGGTGGTGTCTCGCACCCGCTTCGGGGCAGGCGAGACGCCATGTTGACGTGCGGCTGTGGCCCGGGCGTACAGCCGCGCGAGCGAGACGCCAGGCGCGGGAGCGGCTGCGCGGCGATGCGGCGATGCGGCGATGCGGGTCTGCGGGGGCGCAGGCGTAGCGGCCATCGTTCCCGAGCGCCCTGCCGCTCAGGGGAGTGCACGTGCGCTCCCGCCGGGCCGACTAGCGTGGCCCGCGATGCCCCCCGCCACGTCCAGCCGCCGACCCGCCCCGGGCACGCCCGACGACCGCACCCCGGGCACGCCCGACGTTCCCGCGCGGGCCCGGCCGACGAATCGCGGTCGGCTCGTCCTGGCGGCCTGCGCGCTGGTGGTGGTGGCGGCCACGGCGGTGCGCACCTGGGTCGCCGCGGCGGGCTGGTTCTACTGGGACGATCTCCTCCTGCACGGCAGGGCGGCCGCGCAGGCGTTCCCGGATCCCGCGTTCCTGTTCGCGGACCACGACGGTCACCTCATGCCCGGCGCGATGGCCCTGACCTGGGTCGCGGCGCACGTCGCGCCGCTGGACTTCCGCGTGCCGCTGGTACAGATCGCGCTGCTCCAGCTGGTCGCGGGCGCCGCGCTCGCCCGGATGCTGTGGGTCCTGCTGGCGGGCCGGGCGATCCTGCTGGTCCCACTCGTGGCCACGCTCGCGATCCCGCTCGGCCTGCCGTCGGCCACGTGGTGGGCGGCCGCCCTCAACGCGCTGCCGCTCGCCGCCGCGATGGCGTGGACGGTGGCGTCGATAATCCTGCTCGCCCGCTCGGGTCGCCGACGCCATGCCGTGGGTGCCGCGGTGGCCACGGCTCTGGGGTTGCTGTTCGTCGAGAAGGCGCTCATCATCCCGGTGGTGGCCGCGGCGGTGCTGCTGGGGTCGTGGTGGACGGGCGGCGGAACACGCAGTGAGCTGCGGGCCCTGTGGCGTCGGACCCGCTGGGCCTGGTCGGCACTGGCCGCGATCGTCGTGGTGTGGGGGGCGGTGTTCCTCGTCGTCGTCGGCCGTCTCGGGGGAGGATCGTCGGGCGGGTTCCCGGCCGGGACCGAGGGCGGGGACGACACCGGCGGCACCGGCGCCGGGAGCCCGGGGCCCGGATTCGTCGACCTTGTGGACCACACCTACCGGCTGACGGTCGTGCCGACGCTGGGCGGGGGACCGTGGAGCTGGGAGCGCTGGCACCCGGGACCCCCGATGGCAGACCCGTCGACGATGGCCGTCGTCGTGGGCGCCCTGGCGGTCGCGGCGGTCCTGGCGTGGTCCGTTCTCACCCGGCGGCGCACCGGTGCGATCTGGGTGGCCGCTGCGCTGTACCCGATGGTGACGGTGGTCCTGGTCGCGGTGGGGCGCACCGGCCCGGACACCGCGACGGAGATCGTGCAGACCCTCCGGTACCACTCCGAACTGCCGGTGGTGCTGGCTGCGGCCGCCGCTCTGGCGATCGCCGCACCGCGCCTGCCGGACGCCGCGCCCGAGGGGGACCCCGCACCGCGGATCGGCCGCGCGGGGATCTGGTTGCCGATGGCGGGCGCGCTCGGCCTGGCCGCGCTGCTCGCCTCCTCCGCCGTCTCGACCGTCTCGTACCGCCAGGTGTGGTCGGAGCAGCCGTCCCGCGACTACACCGAGCCGCTGCTCGCGGCGCTGCGCGAGCGCACCGAGCCCCTGCTCGACAAGGAGGTCCCGCTCGAGGTGCTGCTCCCCCTGACGACGCCCGCCAACCGGCTGTCCGCGCTGCTCGCCGGGGTGCCGGGGGTCCCGGCGGTGGGGGCGTGGACCCGCGACCCGGTGGCGATCGACGCGCACGGGGCGCTGCATCCCGCCGACGTGGTCCCGGGCCGCACCATCCCGCAGGGGCCGGCGCCCGGCTGCGGCCACCGGGTCGGTCCGGACGGCGCCCGGATCGCCCTGGACGGGCCGCTGATCGGGCGCGACTGGGTGGTGCGGCTCCACCTCCTCGCGGACGCGGACGGTCACGTCGTGGTCCGCCTCGACGACGGCGACGAGGTGACGGCCCCCGTCCAGGCCGGGCCGGGGACGGTGTACGTCCGCCTCGAGGGCGGGGGGACGGGCCTGACCGTCTCCCCGGGCGGGGGCGCCTCCCAGCTGTGCGTGGGCAGCGGACCGGTCGGCGTGCTGGTGCCGCGCTGAGGTTTCACGGTCCGGTGGACCATAATGGGCGGGTCGGACGGCGGGGCCGCGGACGCCGAGAGGGACACGGACAGGGCCACGGACACGGGCAGGACTAGGAACGGAGGCGGGTCATCGACATCGCGTTGGTCATGATGACCCTCACCGCGCTCCTGGTGGTGCCCGGCGCGATCGTGGGCGCCGCCGCGCAACTGCCCCTGCGTCTCGCGCTGGGCACGTCGATCCCGGTCTCGTTCGGGATCGCCGCGATCGCCGGCTACGTCTACGGCCGGGTCGGGGTGCCGTGGTCGCTCGGCGCCTACGTGGTCGCCACGGCCGCGACCGCCGCGGTGGTCGGCGTGGTGGGGCTGCTGATCACCGGGGCGACATGGGTGTGGCGACGACGACGACGAGGCCGCGACGCCACGCCGGCGGACGGGCGACGCCGTCGCCGGCGCCGCCGAACCGGTCGGGTCGGCCGACTCCGCAGGGTTCGCGGGACCGCCGGGGTCGAGCGCCCCGGCGGGGTGGACGGTCGGCCCGGGCGGCGCTCGTGGTGGTGGCTGCTGCCGGGCGCGGCGATCCTGGCGAGCGCCTGGCTGATCGGCCAGATGATCCTCACCGAACTCTCGGCGACCCCCGGCGGCACGGCGAACATCTTCCAGGGCTGGGACGCCCACTGGCACGCCAACTACATCCGCTTCATCCATGACCTCGGCGTGGCGTCGCCCGACCTCGCCGGGGAGCTGCGTTACCCGGAGAACGGTGCGACGCTCTACTACCCGAGCACGTGGCACTCGATCGCCGCCCTGGTCATGGGCCTGCGCGGGATCGGCGCCGTCGAGACGTACAACCTCGTGCAGATCGGCAGCGTCGCGCTCGTGTTCCCGCTGGGCGTGGCGGCGTTGGCGTGGCTGATCACCCACCGCCGGTTCTCCCGGCCCGTGGTGGCCACCTCGGCGGCCGTGGCCGCGATGGCCACCCCGCTGTTCCCGGGTCTGCCGTTCGTCGAGGTGATGGTGGCCGCCACCCCGTCGGCCGTGGCCAACGGTATGGCCGGTCTGGGGGCCGCGGTCGTGGTGGCGGCCCTGGCCGATCGGCGGTTCATCCCCGCCGCCGCGCTCGGGCTGGTCGGTATCGGCGGCGTCCATCCGTCGGCCATGGTCACCGCGGCCGTGTTCGTGCTGTTCTGGTGGCTGTTCGACGGGCTGTGGCGGCCGGTCCGCGGCCGCGTGCGCGACTTCGTGGTGTTGGCCGGTATCGGGCTGGCCGGGGTGCTCACCTTGTTGCCGCAGGTGCTCACGGTGTCCGAGGAGGCCGACGACATCTCGGCCTTCGAGTTCCAGATCGACGCCGACCGCGCCGCCACCTGGGGCAAGGCGGTAGCCCTGCAGGTGCGTCATGTGGAGGACTGGGGCGTGCGGTGGGTGCTGTTGTCCCTGGCCGCGCTGGGCCTGGTGGTGATGCTGCGCCGCAAGGTGTTCTGGCCGCTGCTGCTGTGGGGCGGGCTGCTGGTGGTGTGCGTCAACTCGATGAGCGTGTTCGGCAACTGGACCGGCGGTGTGCTCCGCGGGATCGGCAGCATCTACTACAACGACCCCCGCCGGATCGGGGTGGTGCTGGCCGTGGTCGTGGCCGCGGCGGTGGGTGTGGGCGTCGGGGCGACCGTCCAGGCGCTGGCGGGATGGTTGGGCAGGCTGGTCGATCCCCTCACCGACCCGGACGGTGGCGGCGTCCGGCTCGCCCGGGTGGCCGTGGCGCTGGCCGCCCTGGTGGGGGTGGGGTCCTGGGTGGTGCAGGCCTCGCCCGAGTACGCGGTCGCGGCCGGGGTGAATCAGCGGTGGAACCGCATGGTCGACGAGCACGACCTGCGCGCCTTCCGCTGGTTGTCCGAGCAGCCGCAGGCCTACTCGGGTCTCATCTACACCAATCCCGACGAGGGCTCGGGCTGGATGTACGCCACTGACGGGTTGCCCTCGACCTCGCGGCACTACCTGCAACCCGGTGCGACGGCCCCGCTGACCACCTATCTGTTCTCCCGGATGGACGAGGCCGGGGTGAACCCCCGGGTCGACCGCGCGTTGGCGGAGCTCGGTGTGACGTACGTGTACGTGAGCCCGCCCAACTACTGGGGGTTCCAGAAGCCCAACGAGCACCTGTTGCGCCTCGACGGCACGCCCGGCCTGGCCAAGGTGTACGCCGAGTCGCAGGTGCGGATCTACGCGGTGCGGGGCGCGTTCACCGACGCCGAACTGGCGCAGATAGTGGAGGACTCCCCGTTCCCGCCCGAGCGGCGGTCCCCGCTCACCCGGGCGACCGGGACATACGGGCCGGAGTGACCTCGCCACCGGTCCCACGGTCGTATCCTGTGCACGGGCCTGAAGGTGAGGGAGCCGCGGCGGTGTCGTCGCAGACGAGGGGAGGGCATCACATGCGCGCGTTGGTGACGGGAGGGGCCGGGTTCATCGGGTCGACCCTGGTGGACAGGCTGCTCGGTGAGGGCCATGACGTGACCGTGGTGGACAACCTGTCCCGCGGTCGGCTCGAGAACCTCGCGGCGGCCCGTGAGGCCGGTGACCGGTTCGAGTTCCGCGAGCTCGACCTGACCGACCCCGCCATCGAGGACGTGGTGGCCGCCGCCCGGCCCGAGGTCATCTTCCACCTGGCCGCGCAGATCGACGTGCGGCTGTCGGTGGAGGATCCGGTCCACGACGCCCAGGTCAACGTCGTCGGCACCGTCCGGCTGGCCGAGGCGGCCCGCAAGGTCGGGGTGCGCAGGATCGTCTTCACCTCCTCAGGCGGGTCCATCTACGGGCCCGTGACCGAGCTGCCCGTCGCGGAGACCCGACCGGTGGACCCGCTGAGCCCGTACGCCGCCGGGAAGGTGGCCGGGGAGATCTACCTGGAGATGTTCTCGCGCCTGTACGGGATCGAGTGGGCGGGCGTGGCGCCGGCGAACGTGTACGGGCCGCGGCAGGACCCGCACGGCGAGGCCGGGGTGGTGGCGATCTTCTCCCAGCGGTTGCTGGCCGGTCAGCCCACGCGCGTGTTCGGCGACGGAGGCAACACGCGCGACTATGTGTTCGTCGACGACGTGGTGGACGTCTTCGTCCGCGCCGCCGAGGTCCCGGCCGCGGCGGGGCTGCGCTTCAACGTGGGCACCGGCGTGGAGACCACCGACCGTGGGCTGCACACCCTGGTCGCCGAGGCCGCGGGAGCGACGGATGATCCCGAGTACGCTCCCGCCCGCCTGGGGGATGTCGCCCGCTCGGCCCTCGACGCCGAGCGCGCCGCCGAGGTGCTCGGCTGGACGCCGCGGGTGACGATCCGCGAGGGCGTCGCCCGGACGGTCGACTACTTCCGCGACTGACGTCCTTCAGCGACTGACGCGCTAGTTCTCGTCGGCGCCGGCGGTGCCGTCCCCGCCAGCGTCGCCGTCGGCGCGAGCAGTTCCGTCCTCACCCGCGTCGCCGTCGGCCCCGGCGGCGCCGGCGGTCCCGACCGCGTCGGCGCCCACGGCAGCGGCGCCGACGGTGTCCTGCTGCGGGGCGAAGTTCGGCCGGGGCAGGAACGGGCGGAGCAGGTCCGGGAATCCGGGCGCGGGCCGGGCGCCGTCGGGCGCGGTGACCTCGAGTTCTCCCTCGCCCTGACCGGCGTCGTCCGCGCCGCCCGTGGCGTCACCCGTGGCGTCACCCGCGGTGCCGCCCTCGGCTCCGCCACCGGCGACACCGTCGCCCTCCGCGGGCGCCGCCGGCGCAGCGGGCGCCACCGGGGCGGGGGCTGCGGGCGCGACCGGGACAACCGGCGCCTGACGGACCGGCTGGACGGCGGCGGCCCGCGGAACCGGCGCGACGGTCGGCACGCTGGTCACGGGGGCCACCGGGGCGACCGCCTGTTCGGCCCGGTCGTCGGCGGGCTCGGTCTCCTCGGAGACCTCGGCCGACTCCTCGCTGGTGGGTTCCGCGGTGCTCGACTCGGTGCTGGTCTCCGAGGCCGTGCTCGCGATCGGCTCGGCGGTGGGCCCGGTGGTCTGCGCGGATTCGACCTGCGCGCGGGCCCGCTCGACGGCCTCGGCGCTGCGGTGGGAGTCGTACCAGAGGCCGGCGGAGATCAACCCGACCGACAGGACGCCCAGGGCGCCCATCCCCACGGTGGTGAGAGACGGTGGGGTGAACCGGGTGTCGAGCGAAGCCATGGGCCCCAGTATCAGACAGCGTCCGTGGGAACGCCAACCTCTTCCCTCGCCGCGCGCGTCGCCGGAGGGACCGTCGTCAGTCGCTCGGGCCCCTCCCAGAGCACGGCCGCCTCGCCGTAGGGGTCCTGATCGCGACGGAGCAACAGGCCCACGGCATGTCGGCGCAGGACGGGCAGGACGCGCCCCTCCTGACCGCGGTCCACGCCGGTGTGGCGCGCCCGGATCCGCCGTTCCCGCCACAGGGGCACCTGTCCGCCGAGCATCACGGCGAGCATCGCCCGGAACGCCCCGCAGTCCCGGTCGAACACGCCGCCGTGACCGCGCGTGCCGTAGACGGGCGTGCCGTCGGCGAAGTAGCCGGTGTCGAGTCGGACGGCGCCGCCGCCCAGGTCGGAGTGGGACCAGCGCTGTCGCAGGCCGAACCGGATCTGCAGCAGCTCCACGGGGTCGCCGGGTGCGGTGAGGGAGTACCTGCGTACCGGTCCGGGGGCGCGCCAGTCCGACGGCCCCGCGACGCCCACCCCGAGATCGGGCGACTCGGCGTAGATCACCCGGTCGGCGCGCAGGCCGAGCCGTTCGGCGGTGCCCACGATCCGCCCGCCGTACGAGTGCCCCACCACGGTCAGTGCCGCACCGGGGCATTCGATCTCCATGACCCGGTCCACCTCACGACAGAAGCGGACCAGGCGCGGCGCCATGGCGTCGGCGAACCGGGGATCGCCGGCATCGGCCATGATGTCCTGCGGGAACTCGCCGTCGAGGAACGTCACCACGGCCAGTCGCCCGCCGCCGGACTCTACGAGGTCCACGGCGACGTCGGTGTTGACGTGGGACATGTCCAGGTTGGTGCCGGTGCCGGGCACGTACACCGCCACCGCCTCGATGTCCGGGCCGAGCTCGCCCACCACCTCGATCATCCGCCCACCGCGGCGCGGTGAGAACGCCGGGAAGGAACGACGACGACGACGAGCATCACGCCGCGCCATCGTCTCCAGACGCCCGATGCGCGGACTCCACGGCGTACCCGCCAGCTGTTCGCGGTGGAGCGCGGCGCGCACGGCCACCGCGTTGGCGCGGGCCCGCACCGGCCAGGGCACGCCGTACGTCCCGCCCACGGCCTCGGTCTCGGCCAGCGCGAGGAGTCGCCGGTCGGCGACGGGCATGTGCTCGATCGTCGCGTACACATCGGAGGGGTCGGCAGGATCGGGTTCGGCCGGGTCCGGGTCCCAGGCGGCGACGGTCGCGGCGGTGTCGAGGCCGCCGGATCCGTCCGTCCCACCCGCCGCGACCCCGGCGAGCCTGGCCAGGTCGGCCAGCGCGTTGTCCGCCGCCCGGTCCAGCGTCGCCCTCAGGGCCGCGCGCCCGGGCTCGGGAAGCGGGTCCGGCCCGTCGAGGTCGTCCCAGGAGTCCTCGGCGAGCTCGACCAGCCGGTACACGCCCGCCAGGATCTCGGTCAGGCCGCGGGCCTCGCCGCCGACGGCGTCGGCCAGCGCGTCCAGGGCGGGGGAGCGGGTCGTGGAGGTGAGGAGCGCGTCGCGCGCGGTCGCCAGGGCATCCCGCGCCGAGACGAGGCCGGCGGCCAGGTCGAGTAACCGGATCACCCGGGCCGGCGGCGGGGTCTCCGGCAGTGCGCCGGTCACCGCGGCCGCCGGAACGGCTGGGTGTCGGCGACCGCCCGGGCCGCGTCGCCAGCCGGCGCCTCGGACAGCGTGCCGTCCGCGAGACCGTCGGTCAGCTCGAGCAGGCGCGCGATCCGATCGGAGGCGGGGCGCAGGAGGGCGCGGACCTCGTCGTCGTCGTCGATCCGGGCGAGACCCCCGCGCGCCCCGGCGTACACACCGGCGGCGTCACCCACCCTGCTCGTTCCGGGCTGGTCACCGGCATGGAGGACCGCGTCGAGTCGTCCGCGCGCCAGCTTGAGGCGGCGTCGCAGGCGCGCGGCCTCGCCGCGGACGTCCTCGTTCGCGCCCTCGTCCACGGCTGCGGTCAGGACCGCATCGGGTCGTCGTCGTCCGGGGCCGGCTTCATGACCACCGCGTCGACCTTGTCATCGGGCCGCACCGCGTGCTGCAACGCGATCGTCCGCGCCAGGCGCGAGTACCGCAGTTCCTGCTCGCGGAAACGAACGTAGGTGGACACCGTCACGAACGCGAAGCCCATGACCAGCGCGTACAGCACCAGGTCCGTGCCGCGCTGCACCCCGAGCGCGTTGGCGACCACGGTGAGGTCGTCGGGGCGGATCACGGCGTACACCATGAACACGACGAACAGCACGAAGCCGATCTTCACGCCGGCCTTCGCACGCGCCTTGCGGCGGTTGGCCAGGAAGAACACGACCAGCGCGGCGCCGGCCAGCAGGAGCAGGACCTTGATCATCGGGGCAGCCTCTTTCCCACGAACCCGTCGGAGAGGATGTTGATGCCGTTGAGCAGCGACTGGCCCTTGGACATCGAGTACTCGGTGTAGAGGATGTCGACCGGCTGCTCGGCCACCCGCCAGCCGCGGCTGTCCATGAGCTCCACGAATTCGCTGGCGTGGCTCATCCCGTTCATCCGGAGGTTGAGGTCCTCCGCGACGCGACGGTTGAACACGCGCAGACCGTTGTGGGCGTCGGTCAGGCCCAGTCGGCGGGTGCGGGGGCTGAGCAGCACGACCGTGCGCAGGACGAGCCGCTTGATCAGCGGCACCTGGTCGTCGTCGCGGCGGGGGCGCCCGAAGCGCGTGCCCACGACGATGTCCACCGGCTCGGACCGCAGCCGTCCCACCATGGCCAGCACGTCCTTGACCTGGTGCTGCCCGTCGGCGTCGAAGGTGACGAAGTAGCGGGCCCCCGGCTGGGCGCGGGCGTACTCCACACCGGTCTGGATGGCCGCGCCCTGGCCCAGGTTCACCGGATGGCGGACCAGGTGCGCACCCGCGCGGTGGATCGCCGCGGCCGAGTTGTCCGCCGACCCGTCGTCCACCGCCACGATGTTGGGGAACGTCCCACGCGCCGAACGCAGCACCTCCTCGATCACGGTGCCCTCGTTGAAGCAGGGGACGATCAGCCACACGTCGTGGTTACCGACGGTCGAATCTCCGCCCGCCACACTCGGCCCCGTATCCCGCACGCTGTCACTGCTCATCGGAGGTCGATACTATGCGACCGGACGGACAATCCGGTGACGAGAAGGACGGCGGTTCCCCTGATGGCCATCGACGTGATGCTCCCCTACTACGGGGACGTCGACCACTTCAAGAAGGCCGTGGACAGTGTCCTGGCGCAGAGCTACCGCGATTTCCGGTTGGTCGTGGTGGACGACGGCTACCCGGATCCGGAGCCGGCCCGCTACATGGGCGAGATCACCGCGCGCGACGAGCGGGTGACCTACGAGAAGAACGAGACCAACCTCGGCGCCAACGGCAACTACCGCAAATGCGTGGACATGGTCACCGCGCCGACCGTGGTGATCATGGGCGCCGACGACATCATGCTGCCCAACTACCTGCAGGTCGTGGCAGACGGGTTCGCCGCCGTGCCGGACGCCGCCGTGATGGAGGTGGGGGTCAGCGTCATCGACGAGCACGGCGCGCCCGTCCGGGGGCTGTCCGACTCGGTGAAGGCGTTCACCCAGCCCAAGGCGCAGGGCCGCACCGTGCTGCACGGCGAGAAGCTCATGACCTCGCTCATGCACGGCAACTGGACCTACTTCCCGTCGCTGGCGTGGAACTCCGAGTGGGTCAAGCGGATCGGGTTCCGTGAGGGTCTGGACGTGGTGCAGGACCTCGCGCTGCTGGTTGACGTCATCACCGGGGGCGGCCACATGATCTACGACCCCACGCTGGCGTTCCTCTACCGCCGGCACTCGGCGTCGGACTCGTCGGTCCGCGCCCTCGACGGTCGGCGGTTCGACGAGGAGGCCCGCTTCTTCGCCGGTGAGGCCGACGCGTTCGCCGCCCGCGGCTGGAAGAGCGCCGAGCGTGCCGCGCGCCTGCACGTCACCTCGCGGCTCAACGCGCTGTCGCTGATCCCGACCGCGGCCAGGGCTGGCAAGCTGACCGAGGGCGGCAAGAAGCTGCTCGGGCACACGTTCCGCAAGTTCTGACGAGGCGCGTGGCGCGTGATCCCCGAGACGTGGATCCCGCACCGTCGCGACGACGGCGAGGTGGTCGGCTGGGTCGACACGACGGTCGCCGAGCCGGCCCTCGTGCCGATCGACAGGCTGGGCCGGCCGATGAGCCCGGTCGACGAGTGGCACGAGGCGGAGGCCGCGCTCGACGGTGTCGGCCTGCGCTTCCTCATGGACCGGTACGTCGTCCACGACGACGGGCGTGACACCGAGGTCCGCATCGCCCACGTCTACGACGACCGCATCGTGCTGACCACTGCGCTCACCCACGCGGTGGAGGACGTGGGTCGCGAGATCGTCGTGCCGTTCCCGGCGCAGGCATCGCTGCGGAGGGCATAGCGACTCTCTGCTGCCGGGGCCCGGGTGGGCCCGTGCTCCCCGGCGCGCCCGCCGGGGCCTCAGCGTCGCACGATCACCATCCGTTCCCCGACTTCCCGGACGTCGAAGCGGGCGGGATCGTCGAACTGCCGCGGCCGGAAGACGATCTCCTCGCGCGCGTTGTTCTGGACCCGGGGCATCTGGTTGACGATCGCGGGGAAAACCCAGCGGCGGGACCCCTCGCGGGTGAGGACCAGAACGTCGGGGCTGCGGAACTCACTCGAGTCCAGCGCGGCGGTCAGCTCTCCGGGGGTCTCGGTGTCCGCCCAGCTCCGGATCTCGTCGAGGCGCTCCTCGTACCGGCCGGCCGGCGTGGCGTACGCCTGGGCCGGCGCCTGGAACGAGAAGTACGGCCGGTAGGCGTAGAGGGTCGGATCCGAGGTCAGCAGGACGAGGTCCGAGGGTGCCCGGTCGCCGGTCATGTCGTCCACAGCGTCCAGCACGTCGCGGGGGACCGCGGGGAACGCGCGGGCTTCGGCGGCGAACTCCGCATCCTCCCCGGAGACGTGCTGCACCATCTGGACGGCAGCGAGGCCCGCGACCACCACCGCCGCGGCGGTGACGCGGCCACGGGACCGGTCGGGAGAGGTCCGCACGGCCCACCGGGCCAGCGTCAGCGCGCCGACCACGCCCGCCAGGGCGAGGACGAGGGTGATGATCGGGATCATCCGGAACGGCAGCAGCGTGCTGCCGGTGACCGCCCGCAGCCCCGAGAGCACGTACCACCCGAGGACGGTCACCGCCGTGAGGCCCAGGGCCTGTGCGAGGACGAGCCGTCGATCGGCCGGGGGGAGAGCGCCGTCGGCGTCGGTGTCGGCGACGTGGTCCGTGTCGTGCTCGGTGCCGATCCGCGTTCGCAACGTCGCCGCCGCGCGCTCGGAGGCCCGGCCGGCTCCGTCGGGCCAGACGGTGACGACCAGCCACACCACGCCGATCAGGCACAGTAGCCCGACGGCGGACACCTCGAGCATCGGCAGCGGCCACCGCGAGGCGATCTCGGGCGCGAAGTCGTTGGCCACCGAGGGTTCGGTGTCCGCGCCGCCGAGGGCGGCCAGCAGGAATCGGTGCCAGAACAACAGTGCGATCGCCGCGGAGATCGCCGCCATGGCGGCCAGGCGGCCGAGCAGGGCGAGGACCACCGCACGATCGGTGCGGTATCGCCAGGAATGGATGACGACGACGAGGCCCACCAGCAGCGCCGCGACACCCGCGATGAGGGTGTAGCCCAGCGCAGCCCAGCCGAGGTACAGGCCGGTCGTCGCGACCAGCGGCCACGTGGGTCCGCGGCTCGTCCGGGATCCGGCTGCGGCGGCCACCCGTGCGCAGAGGAGGAACGTCGCCACGACGACCTGCGGGAGCAGGCAGATGAGGATCCACGAGTAGGGCTCGTAGGCGTTGGTGTGCCCGCCGATGACCGAGGTGACGAGACCGAACACGACGGCAAGCCGCGCGGGGACGAGCCATCGCCAGGCCACGAACGCGATCGCGCCGGCGATGGCCATGGTGACGATGGCGTACGGCTTGTAGAACTCCCAGCCGTCGATGCCCGTGATCCGGGACAGCTGCCCGCCCACCCAGAACCACTGTGGCGGGTAGAAGGGCGCGGCGTCGGCGTAGAAGGGGTCGGCGAGGGCGGGGGAGTCGGCGAAGCGGGTGACGTAGGCGACGCGGTTGAGCTGGTCGCCGCCGAGGCCGAACAGGTAGTGCGGCGTGCCGTTCAGCAGCAGTCCGAGGTGGGAGGAGGCCAGGAAAGCCGGCCCGGCGGTTCCGAGCAGCCACAGGGCCCGGCCGCCAGTGGCCCTGCGCAGCAACAGCCACCCGGCGAGGATGACGACCCCCGCGGCGAGGGTCGCGCCGAAGGTCTCGGGCAGCCAGCTGGGTTCGACGAACGGCAGCGCGTCGACTCCCTCGAACGTGAGGGCACCGACCACGGCCGCGACCAAGAGGGCGGCGAGGAATTCGCCGCCCCGGCGGGCGAGCAGACGGACGTCGGTCATGCGTCGGTTTCCGGGTGGCGCGCGGTCACGGCCAAGCCGGTGACGTGGACCGCGACCCCGATGCCGGGGCCGGCGAGGAGCGCGATCGCGGCGCGCACGTCGAGTGGTCCGGGCACGGCGACGAGAAGCGCCGCCGCGGCGACGACCGCGACCCACCACCCGGCGTTGTAGAGCAGGTGGCGGTCGAAGGCCAGCGCCGCGTTGCCCGTCACCATCAGGGCGGCGGTGCCCACGGACGCGGCGGTGAGGGCGGCCAGTACCGCACCGGGCAGTTCGAAATCGCCTCCGAACAACACGCGGATCAGCCACGGGCCGACCAGCCACGCGGCCCCCGCTCCCACGATCCCCACCGCCGTCACCAGGCCGAGCGGGGCGGCCAGCGACCGCGGTCCGCGGGCGCGGCGCTGGACGAAGTAGACGATGATCGCGCTCTGGAAACTGGTGAGCGGCACGAGCAACGGCGCGCGGGTCAGAGTGATGGCGAGGATCACCGCGCCGACGAGTGGGGCCGGATCGTCCGCGCGGACGGTGGCGGTGACGAACAGCGGGAACCCGGTCACCAAGGCCGAGGTGCCGGCGGAGGCGAGCATGGCTGCCCCGGTGTTGCGCCAGAAGCGCCGGCGACCGGCGTCGACGGCGGAGGCCAGCGCGTCGCGGGTGGCGGGGGACAGGGCGATGAGCAGCGCCCACGTGACGGCGCCTGCGACCGTGGCCACGGCGAATCCGAGACCGGCGTCGCCGAGCCACCACGCGACGCCCGCCACGGCCAGGCGCACCGCCGCGTCGACGGTGAGCAGGACCGCGTACAGGCCCCAGCGTTCGGTTCCCGACAGGGCGCCCGCGGTGGCGGCCTGGAGGGTGAAGCCGAGGATGCCGAACGCCATGACGGCGACGCCGACGCCGGAGAACGTGGGCAGGCCCAGCGCGGGCCAGGCCGGCGCGCTCACGGCCACCGCGGCCGCGAGGACCAGGCCCAGCGTGAGCCCGGCCGGCAGCAACCGGACCGCCGACCGCGGCGGCCGCGCGCCGACCGTGCCGGTCCCACCCCCGCGGGCCGAGCGGACGGCGCGGGTGACCTCCTGCATCAGCCCGTTGGCGACGCCGCCGAGGGCGAAGAACGCTCCCCAGTAGGTGGCGAACAGCGGATAGTCGGCCGGGCCGAGCGCGCGGCCGGCCACCAGCATCACCAGGTACCCGGAGGCCGCGGCGAACAGGGTCGCCAGCGTCAGTGCCCGCATCCCGCCCGCGGCCGACCGGCCGGTGGTGGGTGTCGGCTCAGTGGCTGCCGGTGTCGTCATCGGGCATACCGAGGGTCGGCGGCAGGGGCTCGGAGAACAGCCAGGCGTTCCACAGCGGCCGCAGGTCGACGGGGGAGTGGTCGGCGGCCAGGTGGAGGAAGTCGTCGGTGGTGACGGTCCTGCCGGAGTACGTCGCGACCCACGCGCGGAGGAGATCGAAGAAGCGGTCGTCGCCGATCGTCAGGCGCAGCGCGTGCAGGGTCAGGGCGCCGCGCTTGTAGACACGGTCGTCGAACATGTCCTCGGGTCCGGGGTCCGACAGGAGGAGGTCCTGCGGGGAGTTCTGCAGCTTGGAGTAGTAGCGCAGGGCGTGACTTCCGGCGTCGGCGCCGCCGGAGAACTCGGTCCACAGCCACTCGGCGTAGCAGGCGAACCCCTCGTGCAGCCAGATGTGCTTCCACTCGGCGATGGTGACGGCGTTGCCGAACCACTGGTGGGCCAGCTCGTGGGCGATGAGTCGCTCGTCCGAGTCCGGCCGGCCCGCGGCTTCACACGTGTTGCGTCCGAACGTCGACATGCCCATCGCCTCGAGCGGGATCTCGAGTTCGTCGTCGGTCACCACGACCTTGTAGCTGTCGAACGGGTACGGGCCGAAGAGATCGGAGAACACGGTGATCATCTCGAGTTGCCGGGCGAAGGCCTCCCGGAATCCCCGCTTGAGGTCGGCGGGGACGAAGGCGTGGAACGGCACCGGCCCGTCGGTGGACTCGAGGTGGTCGTACTGACCGAGGTTGACGGTGACCAGGTAGGGGGAGGTGGGGTGCGGGAGGTCGAAGTCCCAGGCGGTCGTGCTGCCACTGCGCTTCTTGCCGACCAGCGTGCCGGTGACGACGGCGCGGTACGGCGAGTCGGTGGTGAGCCTGATGCGGAACGGGGCCTTCGCCGAGGGGTGGTCGTCGCAGGGGAACCAGCTGGCGGCACCGTTGGGCTGGCCCGCGACGAGGACCCCGTCGGTCAGTTCCTCCCAGCCCACCTCGCCCCACGGCCCGCGGATCGGCTTCGGGTTGCCGGAGTAGCGGATGGTCAGGGTGAACGCGGATCCCACGGCGAGCGGTTCGGCGGGGGTGATCGAGAGCTTGCCGCGGGGCCGGGTGTAGCGGGCGACGCGGTCTCCGTCGAGAAGGACCTTGGACACGGTCAGGTGTGGGGAGAGGTCGAGCCGGATCGTCTCCAGCGGCTCGGTGGCGGTCGCGGTGATCACCGCCTCGCCACGGAGGTTGTTGGGGCTCACCTTGTAGCTCAGGCCCAGCTCGTAGCGCGTGACGCGATATCCGTGGTTGCCCGCGCCGGGCAGGTAGGGGTCGACCGGATCGGCGCCCGACGGCGTGCGTGGGGACGCGATCCTGGCGACGAGGTCTGACTTCACTGCCTTCAATTCCATGACCTGCGCGAGTCTAGAGGACCCGCGTCCGGCGACGCCCTTCTCGACGCGAGACGTGGCCGATCCCGAGAAAGTTGTTGCCAAACTGGAAAGTAATTGCCTACTATCAAGACTACTCCGCGGCGGAAACTCCCCCGGGGCACCGACGGAAGGCAGACCCATGGACCCGCAGAACTCCAGCACCGGCGAGGTCGATCGAGCGGAGGCCGCCCGCATGCTCGCCGAGGCCGAGGGACGCCCACCGGTCAGCTCCCGGCACGACGCCCGCCTGTTCGCGGCGTTCGCCGCGGCCATCTCGCTTCTGATGGGGATCGGGACAGTCGCGCTCATGTTCTCCAACTGGGCGCTCGTGCCGTACGTACTGCTGCTCTTCGTGGCGATCTTCTGGCAGCGACGTGCGATCAAGGCGGGCCCCCGCGGATCGGGACGGACCTACACGTGGGGCGTCGCGGGATCGGGGGTGATGATCCTCGTCGTCGTCACCGGCCTCAACGTCATCCGCACCACGATCGGGCTCACCGCCTGGTGGTACCTCCTCGGGGTTCTGTTGGTCGCCCTGCCCGGCCTGGTGGCCGCCGCGATCATCGACCGGCGGGGATCCGAGCGGTGAGCGGAGAGAAGATGGGCGGCGAGACGACGGGCGGTCATATGACGGGCGACGAGACGACGACGAGCACCCCGGCTGCATCGGGGGGCTCCGCCCCGGGGGCGGGCGGCGGATCGGGAGGGCACGCCCGCCACCGGTTGGACGAGGTCATCCACGCGCCCGTCCGCTTCTCCATTGTCGCGGCCCTGGCCGGCGTCGACTACGCGGACTTCGCCACCATCCGCGACGCGGTCGAGGTCACCGACTCGACACTGTCCAAGCAGGCATCGGTGCTGGAGAAAGCCGGATACGTCAAGGTCAGCAAGGGGTACGTCGGCAAGCGACCGCGGACGTGGTTGTCGCTCACCCGCGACGGACGCAGGGCCTACGAGTCCCACCTGGCGGCGCTGCGGGCCATCGCCGGCGGCTGACCCGCCCACCGGTTCACCCTCGCCAGGGTGCGATCGGATTGCCCTGCCAGCGGGTGCCGGGCGGGATGCGGTCGCCGCGCATCACCAGCGAGGCCGGGCCGACGGTCGAGCCGTCACCGATCGACGACGCCGGCAGCGCGACGCAGTGGCACCCCAGCGTGGCGCCGGCCTCGATCGTCACCCGGTCGATCTGCATGATGCGGTCGTGGAACAGGTGGGTCTGGACCACGCACCCGCGGTTGATGGTGGCGCCGTCCCCGAGGGAGATCAGGTCCGCCTCGGGCAGCCAGTACGACTCGCACCACACGCCTCGGCCGATCCGTGAGCCCAGCAGGCGCAGCATCGCGTTCATCACCGGTGTGCCCGACGCGGGCCGGGCCATCCACGGCGCGGCGAGCAACTCGATGAACGAGTCGGCGACTTCGTTGCGCCACACGAACGACGACCACAGCGGCTGCTCGCCCGCGCGGATCCGGCCCACGAGGATCCACTTGGCCAGCGCGGCGACCACCAGGGCGACCAGACCCGCGTAGGCGAGCGTCAGCCCGGAGGTCAGTGCCGCCACGCCGAAGCCCCACTCCAGGTGGATCTCCTGCATCACCACCAGGACACTGACCAGGAGCAGGAACGACATCCAGACGGGGACCAGTCGCAGGGTCTCCCACGCCGCCCGGGCGACCTTGAGGCGTCGCGGCGGCTGGTAGGTGCGGACGTCGTCGGTGTCGGCGACGGCGCGAGGCAGTTTCTGCGGCGGCGACCCCAGCCACGACGTGCCCTTCTTGGCCTTCTGCGGGGCGGACGAGAGCACGGCGACCAGGCCGCGCGCGGGCACCTTCCGCCCGGCGGAGGCGATCCCGGAGTTGCCGAGGAAGGCGCGCTTGCCGACCTGGGCGTGCTCCAGACGCATCCATCCGGAGCCCAGTTCGTACGGTGCGACCATGGTGTCGTCGGCGAGGAACGCCCCGTCGCGGACGGTGGTGAGCGCGGGGATGAGCAGCACGGTCGAGGCCTCGACGTCCTTGCCGATCCTGGCTCCCAGCAGGCGCAGCCAGACCGGGGTGAGCATGGACGCGTAGAGCGGGTAGAGCCAGTTCCGGGCGGCGTCCATGAGGCGTTCGCTGCACCAGGCCTGCCAGGCGATCCGCGAGTGGACCGGGTGGAAGCCGGGGTCCAGGCCGATCGACAGCAGCCTCACCGCCCCGAGGGTGGCCGCGGCGAAGAGTGCGAGCGCGAGGAGGGTGGCGGGGACCGACCACAGTGCGGCGAGCAGGACCATCTCGCCCGGGCTGCCCGCGCCGCGGGCTCCCCAGGCCACCAGCGCGAGGCCGGCGAGCAGGGCCGCCAGCGGCATCGCACCGAGCGCGACGGCGGAGAACTGGTAGACCAGGCTCCAGAGCCGGTTGTGGGGCGCGGGCTCGGCCGGCCAACTCGATCCGCGCTTGCCGCGCTTGAGCGCGGGCGAGCCTGCGTAGCGCTTACCGGCCTTGACCGTGCCGACCACCGCGGACCCGATCTCCACGTGGGCCCCGCGGCCCACCACCGCGCCGGGCAGCAGGGTGGACCGGGCGCCCACCACCGCGTTCTCGCCGATCTCCACGGAGCCCACGTGCACGAGGTCGCCGTCGATCCAGTACCCGGCCAGGTCCACCTCGGGTTCGATCGAGGCCCCGTCGCCCACCCGGAGCAGGCCGGTGACCGGTGGGAGGGTGTGCATGTCCACACCGTGTCCGATCTGCGCCCCCAGCAACCGGGCGAAGTGGGTGAGCCACCCGGCACCCTCGAGGTTGGCGGCCCCGGAGACCTCGACCAACCGCTCGGCGGCCCAGATCCGCAGGTGCACCGACCCCGCCCGTGGGTACGTCCCCGGCGCCACGCCGGCGGTGAGCACCCGGCACAGGCCGGCGGTGACCAGCATGCGGCCGGCGGGCAGCAGGAGCAGAGCCACCATGATCCCGAGCACCCACCACGACACCGGCCGCGCCCAGGGCAGCCCGAGGCCGACGGCGACGTTGTTGGCGATACCCACCCAGGTGAGCCACTGCAAGCCGGTCAGGGTGAGCAGCGGGATCGTGGCGAGCATCTGCAGGAGCTGCGCGCCGCGGCCGACGGGTCGGACGTGTCGCGGTTCGACCTCGGCCTCGGGCTCGAGCTCGTCCAGGAACCCGGCGAAGTCGCCCAGGCGTGAGCGGTCGTAGATGTCGCCGACGGTTACCGCGGGGAAGCGCTCCCGGACGCGGGCCACCACGTGCGCGGCGGCGAGCGAGCCGCCCCCGAGGGCGAAGAAGTCCTCGTCGACCCCGGAGACGTCGGCTCCGAGGGCGGCCGACCACAGTTCGGCGACCCACGCCTCGATACCGTCGAGTTCGGACTCGGCGGCCGACGTCTGGGCCAGCGGCCACGGCAGGGCGGCGCGGTCGACCTTGCCGGAGGTGCGGGTCGGCAGCTCGTCGACCAGGGCCAGGCGCGGGACCACGCCGGCGGGCAGGTGCTCGCGCAGGCGCCCGGCCGCGTCGGCGAGGTCGAAGCGGCCGGGGTCCTCGGCGACGAGGTAGGCCACGAGCACGGGCTGGCCGGCGTCGGTCTTCTTCACCGCGGCGGCGCCGGCGCTGACCCCGGGCAGGGCGGACACGGCGGTGTCGACCTCCCCCAGCTCGAGACGGCGGCCGCCGATCTTGACCTGGTCGTCGACGCGGCCGTTGAAGTACAGGCCGTCGGCCTCGAGTCGGACCACGTCGCCGGAGCGGTAGGCGCGCTCCCAGCCCAGGGTCTGCATGGGCGCGTACTTCTCGGCGTCCTTCTCGGGGTCCAGGTATCGCGCCAGGCCGACTCCGCCGATCACCAGCTCGCCGGACTCCCCGTAGCCCACCGGATCGCCCGCCGCATCGACCACCGCGAGGTCCCAGCCGTCCAGCGGCAGCCCGATCGACACCTCACCGACGCCGTCCAGCCGGACCGCGCAGGCGACGACGGTCGCCTCGGTGGGGCCGTAGGTGTTCCACACCTCGCGCGCCTCGCCGACCAGGCGTTCGGCCAGCTCGGGCGGGCACGCCTCGCCGCCGAGGATCACCATCCGGATGTCGCGGAGCATCGAATCGGGCCACATCGAGGCCAGGGTCGGCACCGTGGAGATGACGGTGATCCGCCGATCCCGCAACCACGGGCCGAGGTCGAGGCCGGACTTGACGACCGAGCGCGGCGCGGGCACGAGGCACGCCCCGTGGGCCCAGGCCAGCCACATCTCCTCGCAGGAGGCGTCGAACGCCACGGACAGCCCCGCCAGGACCCGGTCGCCGGGGCCCAGCGGCGCGCCGGTGAGGAAGAGCCGGGACTCGGCGTCGACGAACGCCGCGGCGCTGCGATGCGTCACGGCCACACCCTTGGGCAGGCCGGTGGTCCCGGAGGTGAAGATGATCCAGCAGTCGTCGTCCACCGTCGGGCCGCGGTGTCGCGAGGGTGCGGTGGTGCGGCCGGGATCGGTGACGAGCATGCCGTCGGCGGTGTAGACGGCCGCGACCTGCGCCTGACCGAACACCAGCTCGGCGCGCTCGGCGGGGTCGTCCACGTCGACGGGCACGTACGCCGCGCCGGCGGCGAGGGTGCTGAGGATTGCCAGGTAGAGGTCCGCGGAGCCCGAGGGCATGTGGATGCCGACCCGGTCGCCGGCGACGACGCCCTGGTCGTGCATCCACCGGGCGGAGGTGTGGATCGTCCGCGCCACCTCGTCGTAGCTCAGGACGCGGGTGCCGTCGTCGATGCACGGCGCGTCCGGGTGGCGGGTCGCCGCGGCGTCGAACACGTCGAGGAGTGTCCGGGGTTCCGCGGCGTGTGAACTGCGAAGATACTGCGCGGGAATGGTGGCCACCCGCGGATCGTATCCCGCGTAGGTGAACTGCCCGCCGCGGTCACCCGGGGCTGGTTAAGTGAGGCGGATGACAGAGAGCCTGAGTGACAAGACCATCGTGATCGTGGGAGCGGGTCCGGGATTCGGCCGCACGCTCGCCCTGCAGGCCGCCGCACAGGGGGCGACGGTGGTCGTCGCCGCCCGCACGGAGTCGCGGGTCGTCGAGATCGCCGAGGAGGTCCGTGCGGCTGGCGGAAGCGCGATCGCCGCGGCCGTGGACGCCACCGACCCGGAGTCGGTGCGAGCGTTGCGGGAGACGGTGGAGGGTCACACCGATGCGGTGCACGGTCTGGTCTACAGCGCGTTCGCGGTGCCCAGCATGAAGCCGCTCGCGCAGACAGACCACGACCAGATCTCCCGCGGGATCGACCTGTCGGTGCTCGGCGCCCTGCGCACCACGCAGGAGTTCACCCCGCTGCTCGAGGCCGGCGCCGCTCCTGCCACCGGCACCGCTCCCGCCACCGGCACCGCAGCCGGCTCCGCTGCCGCCGCCGACTCCGCCACAGGCGCGGCCCCCGCCAGCGCGTCCGTCGTCATGATGGCCTCAGCGGTGATCCACCACTCCCGCGAGCGCTACGCGGGCTACAAGATCGCCAAGACCGCCCTCGTCGCGCTGGGCCATTCCCTGGCCACCGAGCTCGGCCCGCGGGGCATCCGCGTCAACACCGTGGCGCCCGGGTACATCTACGGCGAGACGCTCAAGGCGTACTTCGAGCACCTGGCCACCAAGTACGGCGGCACGGTCGACGACGTCTACGCCCACACCGCCGAGAAGATGGATCTGCGGCGCCTGCCCTCCGAGCGCGAGATCGTCGACCCGGTGCTGTTCCTGCTCTCCGACGCCGCCTCGGCGGTCACGGGCCAGACCCTTACGGTGGACTGCGGCGAGTTCCACACCTGAACCGGGCGGACCGCACCCCGACGCCGGATCAGGGTCTGAGAATCGGGTCTTTCCCCGATGCGGAGCGGGTGCTCGGGGAGGAGAGTGGAGGTCACCGGGGAGAGGTCCCCGATCCCCCTTTCCCGACGACGACGAGGTGTGACGTCATGACCTACTCCCCAGATTCCGGGCCCAAGCGACTGATGCGGTCGGAGGACCGCTGGATCGGCGGCGTGTGCGGTGGGCTCGCCGACTACTTCGGGCTGGACCCGGCGTTGGTCCGCATCCTGTTCGTTGCCTCGATCCTGCTGCCGGGTCCGCAGCTGCTCATCTACGTGATCCTGTGGTTCGTCATGCCCGATTCCCGTGCCTCGCGAGCCCGCGCCTGAGGGGCCCGTGGCAGGCTGGGGTCATGAGCACTCCAGACACCTCAGCCGCTCCCGGCGAGTACGCCTCCGTCCGCATCGAGAAGGGTGCCCGTCACCCGCACGTCGCCCAGGTGACGCTGATCGGCCCGGGGCGCAACAACGCGATGGGCCCGGACTTCTGGGCCGAGATGCCCCGCGTGATGGCCGAGCTCGACGCCGACCCCGAGGTCCGCGCCGTCGTGCTCGCCGGCGAGGGCCGCAACTTCACGTACGGCCTGGACCTGATGGCGATGATGCCGCAGTTCATGGAGTTCCTGCCCGAGGACACGACCCCGGACGCCTCGCGTAACGAGCGCATCCTGGACTTCGTGGAGAACATGCGCCGCGCCGTCGACGCCGTCGCGTCGGCCAGGACGCCCACCGTCGCCGCGATCCAGGGCCGCTGCATCGGCGGCGGCATGGACCTCATCTCGGCCTGCGACGTCCGCCACGGTTCGGCGGACTCGAGCTACTCGGTCCGCGAGGTCAAGGTGGGCATCGTCGCCGACATGGGCTCGCTGGGGCGGCTGCCGTACATCATCGGCTCCGGGCTGACCCGCGAGCTGGCGCTGACCGGGCGCGACATCGACGCGGAGACCGCGCTGCGCTACGGACTGGTCACGCACGTCGCCGACGACGCCGCCGGCGTTCTGGACTCGGCCCACGCCACGGCCGCCGAGATCGCGGACAACCCGCCGCTGGTGGTCCGCGGCACCCGCGAGGTCCTCAACCGGGCGATCGAGGGGCCGATCTACGAGTCCAACCGCTACGTCGCCACGTGGAACGCCGGCTTCCTGGCCTCGGCGGACATGATGGAGGCCATCGGCTCCACGTTGGAGAAGCGCGAGGCGAGGTACACCGGCCGCTGACCGAGGACCGCCGGCCGCCGGCCGCTGACCGCGCGCCCCACAGAGGAGCCAGCCCCGCCGAGAAGAGTGTTTCGCACATCGCTACTCGGGCGACACGAGCGAAATGCTCTTCTCGGCGTCCCGGCACGGCACGGCACGGCACGGCACGGCACGGCACGGCACGGCACGGCCCGGCACGGCACGGCCCGGCAGGCGGCCGGTGCCGGGCCAGACGGTGTCAGCCGCGGAAGGGCTCGGCCTTCTCCTCGGGGTGCTCGGTGAAGTTCTCGAGGCCCTCGGCGATGAGCTTCTCGCCATGGGCCTTGTCCCGCCACTCGCCCGGGGTGACGTGCTTGCCCGGCTCGAGGTCCTTGTAGTGCAGGAAGAAGTGCTCGATCGCCTTGAGTTCGAAGTCCGGGACGTCGTCGACGTCCTGGATGTGCTCCCAGCGCGGGTCCAGGGCGGGGACGCACAGCAGCTTGTCGTCGCCACCGGCCTCGTCGGACATGGTGTAGACGCCCACGACGCGCGACTTGACGATCACGCCGGGGAAGACGGACTCGTCGAGCAGGACCAGGGCGTCACAGGGGTCACCGTCGTCGGCGAGGGTCTTGTCGATGTAGCCGTAGTCGGCCGGGTAGCCCATCGAGGTGAAGAGGAAACGGTCGAGATAGATCTTGCCGGTCTCGTGGTGGATCTCGTACTTGTTACGCGAACCCTTGGGGATCTCGATGGTCACTTCGACGGTCACGGGCTACCTCACAAATCGTCATTCTCCGGACCCGGGACGGCTCTCCCGGACAATCCGGGCCGATTCTAGTAGGCGGCCCCGGCGCCGGGGGTGGCCGCCGTCACGCGGGCCGCTAGCGTGGGTCCGACGCACGGCAGGCGAGGGTAGCGTCGGCAGCCGCCGGTGGCGACCGGTGGCGGTGACAGTGGAGGCGACAGCGTCCGGGAGGGTGGGCACGAGTGACCGAGCGCGGAGTGTGGCGCGGGCGTGGGCTCGTGTGGCGGGCGGGGGTCGTGTTCGTCGTCGTCGTACTCCTGGTCGCGGGGCTCGTCGCGGCGGCGCTGTTCACCGACGTGGAGGACGACGTCCGCGCGGTCGTCGGCGCCCCCGCGCAGACCACGGCGGAACTGAACCCCGGACTGCACGCGGCGGACGACTCGGCGCCCCTGCCGGACCCCGCCGCCCTCGAGGAGATCCTCGGCCCCCTCGCGGCGTCCCCGGCGGTCGGCGACCTCACCGCCAGCGTGGTCGACGACGCGACCGGACAGGTCCTGTGGGGGCGCCGCCCTCGCGACGCCAAGGTCCCCGCGTCCACGACCAAGCTGCTCACCGCGGTCGCCGCGCTGAGCAGACTGCCCGGCGACACCCGCGTCGACACGGTCCTCGCCCGCGGCGCCGAGCCGGACACGCTCGTCGTGGTCCCCGGCGGCGACCCCACCATGTCCGGCGGCGCCGAGCCCGGTCCGCTCTTCCCCGGCGCGGCCACGCTCACACAGGCCGCCGACGTCGTCCGCGATGCCGGGCTCACCCCGGCGCGCATCGTCGTGGACCCGGGCCCGTACACGGGGCCGCGACTGGGCCCCGGCTGGCCCCCGTCGGAGATCCCGGCCGGCAACATCGCGCCCATCGAGGCGTGGATGCTCGACTCCGGCCGCCTCGACCCGGCTGACGAGTACTCGCCCCGCACGACCGAACCCGCCCTCGCGGCCGGGAGGGCCCTGGCCCGCGAACTGGGCGTGGACCCGGAGCGCGTGCGGGTCGCCTCCGACCCGGTGGAGACGACCGAGGAGCTGGGCAGGGTGTCGTCGGCGGAGCTCACCGATCGCCTCCGCTCGATGCTCGTGCACTCCGACAACGTGCTGGCCGAGGCGATCTGCCGCGAGGTGGCCCTGGACCGCGACCCGGACGGTCCGGCCGACTTCGCCGCCGGGACCGCCGCCGTGCTCGACACGCTCACCGAGCGCGGTCTCGACATGTCCGGGGTGCGCCTGGACGACTGCTCCGGGATGAGCAACGGCAACCGCATCTCGGCGGCCGTCCTCACCGACGTCCTGCGCACCGCCTCCGCGCCCGACGCGACCCGCGAGATGCGCGACCTGCTCGACACCCTGCCCGTGGCCGCCGGGTCGGGGACGCTGGTCGACCGGTTCACCGGCCCCGCCGCCGCCGGCGCCGGCTGGGTGCGCGCCAAGACCGGCACCCTCGCCGGGACGAGCACCCTCGCGGGCTCGGTGACCAGCACCGACGGCCGCACCATGAGCTTCGCCCTGCTGTCCTCCGGCACCGACCCCGCCGTCGCGCGCCCGGTCCTCGACCGGATCGCCGCCGAGATCAGCGCCTGTGGCTGCCGCTGACCCCGCTCGCCGGCACCCCGCCCGGCCCGGTGGGGACCGGCCCGGCCCGGCCTGGACCGGCCCGGCCTGGACCGGCCCGGCCTGGACCGTGCGCGCGGCGCTGCGGGCGTTCCGCCGCGCCCACCCCGAGCTCGGCGACGAGGTGTGCGTCGGACTGTCCGGGGGAGCGGACTCGCTGGCGCTGACCGCCGCGGCCGCCGTCGAGTTCGCCGCCGTGACCGCCCTCGTGGTGGACCACGGTCTGCAGGAGGGGTCGGACGCCGTGGCCCGGGACGCGGCCGCCGCGGCCCGCGGGCTCGGCGCAGAGGCGGAGGTCCTCGTCGTCGTCGTGGATCAGAGGGGTTCCGGCCCCGAGGCCGCCGCCCGCGCGGCGCGCTACACCGCGCTCGACACCGCGCGCCGCGGACGGCCCGTGCTGCTCGCCCACACCCTCGACGACCAGGCCGAGACCGTCCTGCTGGGGCTGGGCCGCGGCTCCGGCGCCCGCTCGCTGCGCGGGATGGCGCCGTGGGACGCACCGTGGGGGCGCCCGCTGCTGGGGGTCCGCGCCGCCGACACCCGCGCCGCGTGCCGCGACCTCGGCCTGGGGTTCTGGGAGGACCCGCACAACACCGACCCGGCGTTCACCCGGGTGCGCCTGCGGCACGAGGTCCTGCCGCTGCTCGAGGACGTGCTGGGTGGCGGTGTCGCGGAGGGGTTGGCGCGCACCGCGTCGCTGTTGGGGGTCGACGACGACGAGCTGGACCGTCTCGCGGCGGCCGTGCCCGTCGGCTCCGATGGCGCTCTGGAGGTGAGCCGATTGGAACCCCTGCCGACGGCCGTGCTGACCCGGGTCCTGCGCCGCTGGCTGCTGGCGCGGGGAGTCACCTCACCCACGTACGCGCACCTGACGGCGGTGGCCGCGCTCGTCACCGACTGGCGCGGGCAGGGCGGGGTGGCGGTCGGTGGCACCGGGCCCGCGGGCGCGGGTGGGGCGGGGCCCTCGGCCAGGTTGGTCGCCCGGCGCCGACGTGGAAAGGTGGTCCTGGAGAACGACCGGGCGAGCGGAGCGGGGACGTAGATGACCACGGACAAGTACGCGGACGAGATCGAATCGGTCCTGCTCGACGAGGAGTCGATCCGCGAGCGGATCGCCGAGATGGCCGCCACCGTCGGCGAGCGCTACGCGGACGTCGAGAAGGAGGTCGTGCTGGTCGCCGTCCTCAAGGGCGCCGCGATCTTCGTCTCCGACTTCGCCCGGGCCCTGCCCATCCCGTCCGAGATGGAGTTCATGGCCGTCAGCTCGTACGGCTCCTCCACCAGTTCCTCCGGTGTGGTGCGGATCCTCAAGGACCTCGACCGCGACATCGCCGACCGTGACGTGATCATCGTCGAGGACATCATCGACTCCGGGCTGACCCTGTCCTGGCTCATGCGCAACCTGCGCACCCGCAACCCGCGGTCGCTGGAGATCGTCACCCTGCTGCGCAAGCCCGACGCGGTGAAGGCGGACCTGGACATCCTCGAGATCGGGTTCGACATCCCCAACGAGTTCGTCGTGGGCTACGGCCTCGACTTCGCCGAGCGCTACCGCGATCTGCCGTACATCGGCAGGCTGCACCCGCGCATGTACTCCTGACGCGAGGACTGCTGGACACGTGTCTGTCTAATTCGTGATCCAGATCACATTCGGCGGTTAGCCTGGCAGCATGTTTCCAGGAACCTTCGCCGCCACCACTCCCGACAAGCCCGCGGCCATCCGCCCGGCGACGGGGGAGCAGATCACGTACGCCGAGCTCGAGGCGCGTTCCGCGCAGCTCGCGCATCTCCTGACCGACGACTGGGGGCTGCGTCCCGGCGACACGATCGCCGTGGTCTCGGACAACACCCTGGAGATGCTGGAGATCTACTGGGGGGCGCTGCGCTGCGGCCTGTACATCGCGGCCATCAACCACCACCTCACTGCGGACGAGTCGTCGTACATCATCGGCGACTGCGGGGCCCGGGCGCTGTTCGTCTCCGCCCCGGTCGCCGACCACGTCGACGTCTCCCCGGAGGCGCATCCGGGCGTGGAGCACCGCGTGGTGTTCGGCGGCGCGCTGGAGGGGTTCGAGGACTACCGGACGCTGCTCGAGGGCAGGTCGACCGAGCCGCCCGCCGACCAGCCCCGCGGCCACGACTTCCTCTACTCCTCCGGCACGACCGGCCGGCCGAAGGGCGTGCGCGTCGACCCGCCCGAAGGGCAGATCGACGAGGTGCCGGACAGCTACACGCCGGTGTTCAGCTTCCTGTACGCCTTCGACGCCGACAGCGTCTACCTGTGCCCGGCACCGCTGTACCACGCGGCCCCGCTGCGGTTCTGCGGCGTGGTCAACTCCGTCGGCGGGACCGTGATCCTCATGGACCGCTTCGACGCGGAGGAGGCGCTGCGGCTCATCCAGGAGTACCGGGTGACGCACTCGCAGTGGGTGCCGACGATGTTCGTGCGCATGCTCAAGCTGCCGGAGGAGACGCGGGCGCGCTACGACGTGTCCAGCATGACCCACGCGATCCACGCCGCCGCGCCGTGCCCGCCCGAGGTCAAACGACGGATGATCGAGTGGTGGGGCCCGGTGATCCACGAGTACTACTCGGCCACCGAGGGCATGGGCATCACGTTCATCAACTCGCAGGAGGCGCTCGAACGCCCCGGTTCGGTGGGTCGCGACGGACTCAAGGGCATCGCGCACATCTGCGACGAGGAGGGCAACGAGGTGCCCACCGGCGAGATCGGCACCATCTACTGGCAGCAGGACGAGGGCACCTTCTCGTACCACGGTGACCCGGAGAAGACGGCGTCCGTCTTCCACCCCGAGCACCCCAACTGGTCCACCTTCGGCGACGTGGGCTACCTCGACGAGGACCGCTTCCTCTACCTCACCGACCGCAAGGCGTTCACCATCATCTCGGGCGGGGTGAACATCTACCCGCAGGAGATCGAGAACGCCCTGGTCCTGCACCCGGCGGTCGAGGACGTCGCCGTGATCGGGATCCCGGACGAGGAAATGGGCGAGAGGGTGCACGCCGTGGTGGTACCGGCCGCCGACCGTGCGGGCGACCCCGGCCTCGCCGACGAGATCCTCGGCGCCCTGCGCGGGCGGATCTCCGACTTCAAGATCCCGCGGGGCCTGGACTTCGTGGACGAACTGCCCCGCACCCCCACCGGCAAGCTGGTCAAGCGCCGGATCGTGCAGCAGTACACGAGCGTCTAGCGAGGGGTATGGACCGGACCTCCGAATTCGAGAGTGAACGACCCCGGCTCGTCCGGATTGCCGCCCGCGTGCTCGGTGACCCGGCGGAGGCGGAGGACGTGGTCCAGCAGGCGTGGCTCCGGCTGGCGCGGGCCGACACCCGGGCGGTCGACTCACTCCCGGCGTGGCTCACCAGCGTCGTGACCCGCCTCTGCCTGGATCGGCTCAAGGCCGTCGTCCCGCCCCCGACGGAGCCCGTCGACGGTCCGGCACCGGATCCGGACCCGTCTGACGAGGTGCTCCTCGTGGATTCGATGGGCGCGGCACTGCACGTCGTGCTCGACCGCCTCGCCCCGGCCGAGCGGGTGGCGTTCGTGTTGCACGAGTCGTTCTCGGTGGACTTCGCCACGATCGCTGATGTGCTGGACTGCTCACCGGCCGCGGCCCGCAAACTCGCGTCGAGGGCGCGAGCGAAGATCGCGGGGGCGGGACCCGGCGTGGAGCAGGCGGACTGGCTCGTCGTCGACGCCTTCCTCGACGCGCGCGCAACGGCGAGTTCGCCCGTCTCCTCGGGCTCCTCGCGCCGGACGTCGTCGTGGTCGGTGACCCGATCGCCGTCGGGCTCGGTACCCCGGTCGGCATCGAGGGGAGCGACGCGGTGGCGGAGTTCTTCGACGGCGCCGCCGCCGCGGCGTTGCCGGTGTTCGTCCACGGGCGGCCGGGCGCGGCCTGGTTCGATCGCGGAGTGGCCCGGGTGGCGTTCGACTTCCGGATCGCCGGCGGCGTGGTCAGCCGCATCGACTTCCGTGCGGACCCGGCCGTGCTCTCCGAGATCCGCCGCCGCAGCGACGGCGAGCCGAGATGAGCGGGGCGGTCACACTTCCGGCCGCCTGCTCGTCATCAGGGTGAGGCGACGCGCTCCGGCGTCGCCCGGACAGGGAGGATCGACCCCATGAAGACCATGACCTGCAAGGACCTGGGTGGGCCCTGCGATCTGCCGCACCGCGGTGACACCGCGGACGACGTGATCAACGCCCAGGACGCCCACCTCAAGGAGCGCGTCGGGGCCGGCGACGACGCCCACGTGCCGGCGCGCGAGGACATGAAGAGCCGGTGGCGGCGGCCGCGGCAGTCACTCGGGTGGTACCGGGACGTCAAGAAGAGGTTCGCCGACCTGCCGGAGGACTGACGCCACGCGGCCCGCCGACCCGCCCCTGCCGGCCGGAGTCAGCGACCGCCGCTCTCGATCACCGCCGCCAGCGCGAGCAGCGTCGCCTCCGAACCGGGCCGCCCGACGAGCTGGACCGAGGTGGGCAGGACCCGGCCGAGGGGGGTGTGGGTGGTGCCGCACGGGACGGACACGGCGGGCCAACCGAGCACGTTGGCCAGCGGGGTGAACGGGGAGAACCTCATCGACGCCCACAATGACCGGCCCCAGGAGCGTCGGTGCCAGTCGGTCGCCTCGGGTGGCACGTCCGCCAGCGACGGGGTGAGCCACACGTCGATCCCCGCCGAGTCCATCGCCCGTTCGACCTCCGCGCGGAGCGTCTCCACGCCACGGTTCCAGCGGGTGTCCCCGTCTCCCGCGCCGCCGCGACGGAAGACCGTCCGGCCGAGCAGTGCGTGGTGCCGGGTGCGTCGCTCCATCGCGGACAGGGGCAGGTTCTCGTCCTCCGCCGCCCGTGCGACGCCGGTGGTCCAGCGCGCGAGATAGAGGACGGGGTCGGTGGGGGAGGGCAGGGTGGTGTCGACGACGACGAGGTCGGCCCCCCGCAGCACCTCCGCGGCCTCCCGGGCCGCGCGCGTCCAGGGGGCGTGGATGCGTACCAGATCGCGGCGCAGCCGGATCGGGCTGGCCACGGACATGCCGATACGCGTCCCGCCGGGGACGGGTCCGACGTCCGCGAGTTCCGGACGACCGGCCATCACCGACAGGGCCAGCGCGACGTCGCCGACGGTCCTGGCCAGCGGACCGGATTCGGCCAGGCCGCCCCAGTTGTCGCCGGCCAGGCGGGTGGGGACGACGCCGGGCCCCGGCTTGATGGTGACGATCCCGCACGCCGCGGCGGGGATGCGCAGGGACCCCATCCCGTCGTCACCCACCGCGAGCGGGACCATGCCCGAGGCCACCGCCGCCGCGGACCCCCCGGAGGACCCGCCGGCGGACAGGGCGAGGTCGCGCGGATTGCGGGTGATGCCGTGGGCGTCGGAATCGGTCATCCCCCAGGCGCACAACTGGGGTGCCGCGGTGATGCCCACCGGCACCGCGCCCGCGGTCAACAGGGGGGCGACGACCGGGTTGTCCAGGGTGACGGTGCTCTTGACGGCCAGCGGTACCCCGGCCAGGGGCAGTGCCGCACGGTCGGCCGGGCTCGCGGCGTCGACGGCGGCCCCGGCCGCGCGGCCGTCCGCTCGCAGCAGGGAGGTGAAGGCGTGCAGCGAGGGGTCGAGGTCGCCCACCCGGTCGAAAGCCGCGTCGAGGGTGGCCAGCGCGCCGACGGCACCGGTGCGTACGGCCTCGGCGGTCTCGGCGGCGGAGAGGGGGTCGGTGGTCACGGCCATGATCGTACGACCCCGGCGGTGTCCGCCCATGGCGATCATCACGGTGGGAGGCCCCGCTCGGCGGGTAGCCTGGGGCGATACCGACGAAGTCGGATGCACGACCGGGCCCGTCGACCGGCTGGGCCGTCCTTCCACACGAGGACCGAATGGAACGCAAGAGCAATACCGTCTTCCGCAACGTCGCGATCGCGGGCGTGATCATCCTGGCGATCGTCGGCTTCTCGTTCTTCACGGGCGATGACCGCGACTACGCCGAGGTCGACACGTCGGTGGCGTTGGCGCAGGTCGACGCGGGGAACGTGAAAGAGGCGCTGATCGAGGACCGGGAGCAGCAGCTCCGGCTCACGCTCGAGACCCCGATCGCCCCGGAGGACGGTGCGGACGAGACCGACAAGCTCCTCGCCAAGTACCCGGAGCGGGCGGCGGACCAGGTCTTCGACCGGGTGGCCGCGGCGGAGCCGGAGAAGTACGACACCGCGGTCAACCAGCAGGGTTTCCTGTCGCAGATGCTCTCGTTCCTGCTGCCGATGCTCATCCTGTTCGGGTTGTTGTTCTACTTCATGTCCCGCATGCAGGGCGGCAAGGGCGGACTGTTCGGCGTGGGCAAGTCGCGCGCCGTGGAGTTCACCAAGGACATGCCCCAGACCACGTTCTCCGACGTCGCGGGCGAGGATGAGGCGGTCGAGGAACTCAACGAGATCAAGGACTTCCTCCAGAACCCGGCGCGCTACGAGCGTCTCGGCGCCAAGATCCCGCGCGGTGTGCTGCTCTACGGCCCGCCCGGAACGGGCAAGACCCTGCTGGCCCGCGCGGTCGCGGGTGAGGCCGGGGTGCCGTTCTACTCGATCTCGGGTTCGGATTTCGTCGAGATGTTCGTCGGTGTCGGCGCCTCGCGGGTGCGCGACCTGTTCGAGAAGGCCAAGCAGAACGCGCCCTGCATCGTGTTCGTCGACGAGATCGACGCGGTGGGTCGGCACCGTGGCTCGGGCACCGGGGGCGGCCACGACGAGCGCGAGCAGACGCTCAACCAGCTCCTCGTCGAGATGGACGGATTCAGCGACCGCGAGACCGTCATCATGATCGCCGCGACCAACCGTCCGGACGTCCTCGACCCGGCGTTGCTGCGGCCGGGCCGTTTCGACCGCCAGGTCCCGGTGACCAATCCCGACCTCAAGGGTCGCGAGGCGATCCTCGCCGTCCACTCCGCGGGCAAGCCGCTGGCCGAGAACGTCAACATGACCTCGCTGGCCAGGCGCACGATCGGGATGTCGGGCGCGGACCTGGCCAACGTGCTCAACGAGGGCGCCCTGCTCGCGGCCCGGCTGGGTCGCGACGAGATCGACATCGACATCCTCGAGGAGGCCACCGACCGGGTGGTGGGCGGACCCCGCCGCAAGCACCGTGTGATCAGCGAGCACGAGAAGAAGGTCACCGCGTACCACGAGTCCGGCCACGCGCTGGCGGCGTGGGCGATGGAGGACCTCGAGCCCGTCCACAAGGTCACCATCCTCGCGCGTGGCCGTACCGGTGGTCACGCACTGGTGGTCCCCGAGGACGACAAGTCCTTGATGACCCGGGCGGACATGATCGCCCGCGTCGTCATGGCGATGGGTGGCCGCGCCGCCGAGGAGTACGTCTTCGGTGAGCCCACCTCGGGCGCCAGCTCGGATATCGAGCAGGCCACCCGGATCGCGCGGACGATGGTCGCCGAGTACGGCATGAGCGCGAAGCTCGGTGCGGTGAAGTACGGCGGCGAGGGCGGGGACCCGTTCCTCGGCCGCGGCGGTTCCGCGGCGGGGGAGTACTCGCCCGAGGTCGCCAAGATCATCGACGACGAGGTGCGCCGCATCATCGACTCCGCCCACACCGAGGCCTGGCAGGTCCTCGAGTCCAACCGCGACATCCTCGACGCGGTCGCGGGCGAGCTCCTCGAGAAGGAGACCCTGCGGCAGGACGACCTCGAGAGGCTGTTCGCCGACGTGGTCAAGCGGCCGCGGATCACCGAGTTCGACGACTTCGGTGGACGCATCCCGTCGGCCCGTCCGCCCATCAAGACCCCGGGGGAACTGGCCAGGGAGCGTGGCGAGCCGTGGCCCCCGCCGGTGACCGATCCGTTCGCCATGCCGGTCCTCCCGGCCGGCCGCGACGCCGAGGACGCCCGTGATCCGGGCGAGGCGGACGGCCCCGGCGACCACGGGGGTGACCGCAACGGCGTGGGCGCCCCTGTGGGGATGCCCGGTGGCGGTTCGGGCCGCGGCGCGACCGCCGGCGGCGGGCAACGTCCGACCGGTATCCCGGCCTACGGCACGCCGCCGCCCCCGGGCTGGTCGGCGCCGGGCTGGCCCCCGCGTCAGCCCGCGCACCACGGTGACCGGGGGCCGAGCGGGGCCGAGACCACCCGCCTGCCGGCCGCGCCGGAGGGCCTGCAGAGCAACGACGGCTCCGAGAGCACCAACGGCTCCGGGACCACCAACGGCAGCGGGAGCACGGACCGATCCGGGAGCGCTGACGGTCCGGAACGGGCCGGTCGGAGCGAGGGGCCGTCCGAGGCCCCGACCCGGGCGTGGTCGGCGGTGGGTGACGGCGGTGACGGCGACGCGTCCGGCGGGTCGACCCGGGGCCCCGTGGACCGCGGTTCGCACCGCCGTGAGGACAAGGACGCCGACTGGCGTGCGCCGTGGGAACGTGAGGACTGACCGCACGGTCGACTCCGTGCGAGAAGAGGAATGAATGACGACGCCTGACCACATACCCGCCGCCGATGCCCGGTCGCTCCCCACGGGGCGGGTCTTCGATGCCGAGCGCGCCGAGGCCGCGGTCCGCGAGCTGTTGATCGCCGTGGGCGAGGACCCGGAGCGCGAGGGGCTGCAGGACACACCCGCGCGGGTGGCCAGGGCCTACCGCGAGGTCTTCTCCGGGCTGTACACCGACCCGTCGGAGGTGCTGTCCAGGACCTTCGACGAGGACCACCGCGAGCTCGTGTTGGTGCGGGACATCCCCATCTACTCGACCTGCGAACACCACCTGGTGCCCTTCCACGGCGTCGCCCACATCGGCTACATCCCGGGACAGTCCGGGGCGGTCACCGGTCTGAGCAAGCTCGCCAGACTGGTGGATCTCTACGCCAAGCGGCCGCAGGTCCAGGAACGGCTCACCAGTCAGGTCGCCGACGCGCTGGTCGACAGGCTCGCACCCTCGGGCGTGCTCGTGGTGATCGAGTGCGAGCACCTGTGCATGTCGATGCGGGGGATCCGGAAGGCGGGGGCGGTCACCACGACCTCGGCCGTCCGCGGCAACATGCGAACCAACGCCTCCACCAGGGCGGAGGCGCTCGGCCTCCTGCGCGGGACGTGAGCGCGCCCGGTCTGCTGCCCCGCCCGGACCGGTGCGCGGTGATGGGCGTCCTCAACGTCACGGCCGACTCCTTCTCCGACGGTGGGCGCCACCTCGCGCATCACGACGCCGTCGCGCACGCTCGGCGCATGGTCTCCGACGGCGCCGACCTCATCGACATCGGTGGGGAGTCCACCCGGCCCGGCGCCCTCCGCGTCGAACAGCCGGACGAGGAGCAGCGGGTCGTCCCGCTGGTCCGTGCGGTGTCCGGCCTCGCGCCGGTCTCGGTGGACACCATGCGCGCCGGGGTGGCGTCGCGTGCCCTCGAGGAGGGCGCGGCGATCGTCAACGACGTCTCGGGCGGGCTCGCCGACCCCGACATGTTGAGGGTCGTGGCCGATCACCGAGCGTCCGTCATCCTCATGCACTGGGTGTCTCCGGACGAGTACCGCGCCGGCGCGGGAGGCCGATCCGACTACGGCGGGGACGTCGTGGGTGCGGTGCGCGACCACCTGGCCCGCCGCGCCGACGCCGCGATCGCCGCGGGGGTCGACGCCGCCGGCATCGTGCTCGACCCGGGCCTCGGCTTCGCCAAGGACGCCGACGACAACTGGGCGCTCCTGCACGGGCTGGACCGACTGATCGAGCTGGGGTTCCCGGTACTCGTCGCCGCGTCCCGCAAACGGTTCCTCGGGTCGCTGCTGCCCGGATCGGACGCCCGGCCGCGTGAGGTGGCGGGCCGCGATCCGGCGACGGCCGCGATCACGTCGCTCTCCGCCGCCGCCGGCGCGTGGGCGGTCCGGGTCCATGACGTGGCCCCCAGTGCGGACGCGGTGCGAGTGGCCGCCGCGTGGGCGGCCGGACGGGCGGGGGTGAACTGATGGCGGATCGCAGCGAACTCGACCGGATCGAACTGCGGGGCCTGAAGGTGCGCGGCACGCACGGGGTCTTCGAGCACGAGAAGCGGGACGGCCAGGACTTCCTGGTCGACCTCGTCCTATGGACCGACTTCACGGCCGCCGCCGCGTCCGACGACCTGGCCGACACCGTCGACTACGGGGCGCTGGCCCTGTTCGCCCGTGATGTGGTGGCCGGACCATCGCTCGACCTGATCGAGACCGTCGCCTCGCGGATCGCCGACGGGATCATGGAGATGGCCCCTGGTGCGGACGCGGTGGAGGTGACCCTGCACAAGCCCCAGGCGCCGATCCCGGCGGAGTTCGCCGACGTCGCCGTCGTGGCCCACCGCTCGCGCGCGGGCGGGAGCGCCGCGGGGGGAGCGCGGTGAGCTGCCGGGCGGTGCTGTCGATCGGCGGCAACCAGGGGGACGCTCTCTCGCTGCTGCGGGGGGTCGTCGACGCCGCGGCCGCGGACGGCATCCTGCGCGCGGTCTCGTCGGTGTACGCCACCCCGCCGTGGGGCGGCGTCGAGCAGGACGACTTCCTCAACGCCGTCCTCGTCGTCGACCATCCCGGTTCCCCGACCGACGTCCTCGAGTGGGGTTTCGCCCGCGAGAGGGCCGCAGGCCGGACCCGCGAGGTGCGCTGGGGTCCGCGCACCCTCGACGTGGACGTGGTGACCGCCGAGCTGGGCGGTGAGCCGGTGGCGTCCGACGACCCGAGGCTCACGCTGCCGCACCCCCGCGCGGCCGAGCGGGCCTTCGTGATGGTCCCGTGGCTGGAGATCGACCCGGCCGCCCGGCTGGACGGGGTGCCGGTCCGGGAGTGTCTCGACGCGCTCGATCCCGGGGACGTCGCCGCGGTGCGCCGGCTGCCCGATCCGTTGGCTCCCGGCGGCCCGGGGGGAGTGACATGACGCGTGTCGCGAAGTCCACCCTCGTCCTGGTGGCGCTCGTCGCGGCGGTGGCCGCCTACGTTCTCACCGGGTCCTTCCTCGGCGCTGTGACCCCGATCGGCTTCGGCTGGGTGACCCTCGTGGCGATCGCGGTGGTCGACGTGCTGCTGTCCCTGCGGATCCGCGCCGCGATCTCCGACGGCGGCGTCGGGCAGGACCGCAGCCAGATGCACCCGCTCACCATCGCCCGCAGCGCCGCTCTCGGACAGGCCTCCGCCGTGCTCGGCGCCGCGGGCGCCGGGGCAGGGGCCGGGCTGACGCTGTACTTCCTGTCACGGCTCGGCGACCTCGCGGTGGCGGGCGCGGAGCTGCCCGCATCAGTCGCTGTCCTGGTGTCCGGCGCGGTGTTGGTGGCGGGGGGACTCTTCCTCGAATCGGCGTGTGAGACGCCCCCCGACGACGACGAGAACGGCGGCCTCGCCGACCCCGCCTGAGGGGCCCGAGCCGGACCGGTCCTCTCATGCCCGCCCCCGTTACTGCAGACACGCGCTGGTTACCCGTGTGACCCGTGATTCTCCGCGTATCATGCGGGGCATGAGTTCCGACGGCGCGATGGACAAGCCCCGGTCAGCTCGCCCCGCGCGAGGCGACGATCGTGGACTGGCGAACATCGCCCTGGGGGTGCTGCTCCTCCTGGCGATCATCGCCACGGTCGTGATGGTCTTCTCCGACAATCCCGTCTGGATGCGCATCGGGACACTCTCCGCACTGTGGGCCGCGTTCATCGGCGCGTTCCTCGTCGCCCGGTACCGGCGGCAGGCCGCCACCGAGGCCGCCCGGGTCCGCGACCTGCACACCGTCTACGAACTGCAGCTCGAGAGGGAGATCTCCGCCCGCCGGGAGCACGAGCTCGTCGTGGAGCGGGACCTGCGGGCCTCGGTGCGCGCCGAGACCAGTGACTCGATCGTCGCACTGCGGCAGGAGATCGCGGCGCTGCGCGAGCAGCTCGGCGCACTGGGCGTCAGTCTCCCCGAGGACCGCTTCGCGGTCGGTGGGCTCGGTCCCGCCGGGCAGCTGGGTGCGGGATCGTCGCTGCCGTCCGTCCCGTCCGAGCGGGTGGCGCCCCGTCGGCGTGCCCCGGGATCGGACTCCGGCCCGGTCGCGGGTCCCCGTTCCGCTTCCGGCGCGACGCGGTCCCCCGCATCATCGGCCTCCGGCGTCGGTCCGGACGTCACCCCGAGCACCGAGCGCACCGAGCGACTGTCCCCGGTCTCCGATCGGGAGTCCCGGTCCGACACGCCGGCGGGGGGCCCCCGTCGCCCGGCGGTGCGCCCCACGTCCGGCGCGCGCGATGCGCGTTCCGCTGCCGGCAGCAGCGCCGCCAGCAGCGCCGCCGGCAGCAGCTCCGGCTTCGGCTCCGGCGCCACCTCGCGACCGGAGGCACGGCCCGAGCCCGCGCGTACGCCCGCGAGTACGAGCACGAGCTCCCGGCCCGCGGCGTCGGCCGTCGAGGGCGCCACGTCGGACAAGACCGCCGCGTCGGGATCCCCGGCGGCGTCCGGGGGCGCGGCCGCGCCCGGCTCCTCGGAGAAGGTCGGCAAGCACGAGTCGCCCACCCCTTCCGAGAAGGCCGGCAAGCACGAGTCGCCCGCCACGGCCGGCGAGACGGCCACGCAGCCGCGGTCGCAGTCGACGCCGGCCCCGGCCACCGAGTCGGCTTCGCCGAGTCGCCACGGCGAGGGCTCGGGTCTGTCGGTGGCAGAACTCATGGCGCGGCTGGGGGAGGGGTCCGAATCCACTTCGGGCCGCCGCCGCCGTCGCGCGGAGGACTGAGCCGCGCCGACGGTGGCGCCGCCCCTCGCACCGGTTGTGTGAAGTACGCCACTCGATGCTGCTCGTGGCCGCAGCCGCGACTAGTCTCGCCTGCGAGATGTCCGGGACCCACCATCAGTGAGTGGGCCTGGAACGGATCGAGCACTGGAGCACCCTGAGATGTCCGACCACGGCGTCACCGGAACACCCCCTGCCCGCCTGTCCATCGGCCTCGTGTCCGCGGGTCGCGTGGGCACCGCTGTGGGCGCCGCGCTCGAGCGGCGGGGACACGTCGTCTCCGCCCTCGTCGCACGCTCGTCGCAGTCGCGGGACCTCGCTGCCCGCCGCCTCCCCGAGGCCCGCATCACCGATCCCGCCGACGCGGCGGCGGCGGGCGAACTCCTCATCCTCGCGGTGCCGGACTCGGCCCTACCCGGGGTCGTGGCCGAGCTCGCCGACGCGAACGCCTTCCGTCCGGGCCACATCGTCGTCCACGTGGCCGGCGCAGTGGGCGCGGAAGTCCTGCGCCCCGCCGCCGACGCCGGTGCCGTGGTCGTCGCCGCGCACCCGGCCATGACCTTCACCGGGGGAGCGGCCGATATCGACCGCATGGAGGGGTGCTCGTGGGCGCTCACCTCCCCGGACGAGATCGGACTGGTCGTCGGCCAGATGCTGGTCATGGAGACCGGTGGCCTACCCGTCACCGTCGCCGAATCCCACCGGGCCCTCTACCACGCGGCCCTCGCGCACGGCGCCAACCACCTCGTCACCCTCGTCAACGACGCCGCCGAGGCGCTCGCCGCGTCGTTCGCCGTCCTGCCCGGGGGCGGAGTCGAGGGCGATCCCGACGGCATGCTCGGGCAGGACGCGGAGGCGCTCGCGCGCCGCACCCTGGAGCCGCTCCTGCGGGCCGCCCTCGACAACGTCCTGGCCTCCGGGGACTCGGCCCTGACCGGTCCGGTGATGCGCGGTGACGCCGTCACGGTCTCCCGCCACCTCGATGCCCTCGAGGACGTCGACGGGGGAATCGCCGCCGGCTACCGGGCGCTCGCGTTGCGCACCGCCGACCGCGTCGGGGCCGGAGCCGACGTGACCGACCTCTTGGCCCCCGACCTCACGGAGCAGCTTCGATGACCCCCGCCACCTTCGCGGTCCGGACCGCGGTCCCCGGTCGCCCGAACACCGGATACAACCGGGGTGAGCTGACCATCCACCACGACCCGTCCTCGCTGCGCGCGGTCACCGAGTCGCTGCGCAAGGTCGGCAAGCAGATCACGTTCGTCCCCACCATGGGCGCCCTCCACGAGGGGCATCTCGCGCTGGTCGAGGCGGCCCGCCGCACGCCGGGGTCGGTCGTGGTGGTGTCGATCTTCGTCAACCCGCTGCAGTTCGGGCCCGGCGAGGACCTCGACGCCTACCCCCGCACCCTCGACGAGGACGTGGCCCGGCTCGCCGACGCCGGCGTGGAACTCGTCTTCGCGCCCAGCGCGGCCGCAATGTACCCGGACGGCCCCCGCACGACGGTGCAGCCCGGCCCGACCGGTGAGATCCTCGACGGGGCCGCGCGACCCGGCCACTTCGCCGGGATGCTCACCGTGGTGAACAAGTTGTTCAACATCGTCTCCCCCCACCAGGCGTTCTTCGGGGAGAAGGACTACCAGCAGTTGGTGCTCATCCGCCAGATGGTGGCGGACCTGGACATGGACGTGCGTGTGGTCGGCGTCCCGACCATCCGGGAGTCGGACGGGCTGGCGATGAGCTCCCGCAACCGCTACCTGTCCGCCGAGGAGCGGGAACTGGCCACCGTCCTCAACGCCGCCCTCGTGGCGGGGACGTTCGCCGCGAAGGGCGGACGCCGGGCCGTCGTCGACGCCGCCCGCGCGGTCCTGGACGAGCGGCCGCAGATCTCGATCGACTACCTCGAGCTGCGCGCCGGGGACCTCGGGGAACCGCCGGAGGAGGGTCCCGGCAGGCTTCTCGTCGCGGCCCGCATCGGGACCACCAGACTCATCGACAACGTCGGCGTGGCGATCGGTACCGGCTTCGTCGCCGCCGCCGAGGCCACCGTCGCCGCCCAACAGGCCGAGATGGCCCGAGACCTCGAGGAAGGCCAGTAGATGCAGCGCACCATGCTCCACTCCAAGATCCACCGTGCCACCGTCACCCAGGCCGACCTGCACTACGTCGGCTCCTGCACGATCGACGCCGACCTCATGGATGCCGCCGACCTGCTCGAGGGCCAGCAGATCGACATCGTCGACATCGACAACGGCGCCCGCCTGACCACCTACGCCATCACCGGCGAGCGCGGCTCCGGCGTGATCAGCATCAACGGCGCCGCCGCCCACCTCGTGCACCCCGGCGACCTGGTCATCATCATCGCCTACGCCCAGATGTCCGACGCCGCGGCGCGGGCCTACTCCCCCCGCGTGGTGTTCGTCGACGGCGACAACCGCATGCTCACCGAGGGCACCGACCCCGCGGACGTGCCCGAGGGCTCGGGTCTGAAGAACCCCCGCGTGCCGGAGCCCGCCGCCGTCTAGGCAGCGCGGACAGAAGATGCTGCTCACCGTCGACGTCGGCAACACCCACATCCGGCTCGGCATCTTCCCCCCGGGCGGCGGGCCGCTCGTGCGCACCTGGAGTATGCGCACGTCACCGGCGGTGACCTCGGACGAACTCGCCCTGACCATCCGCGGCCTGCTGGGGGACTGCTCGCAGCAGCTCACCGGAATCTCCGCGATGTCCGTGGTCCCGTCTGTCACCGGGGAACTGCGCCGGATGGCCGCCGACTACTGGCCGGGACTTCCGGCCGTCGTCGTCGCGCCCGGGGTGAAGACCGGGGTGCCGCTCAAGGTCGACAACCCGCGGGAGGTGGGCTCGGACCGCGTGGTCAACGCGTTGGCCGCCCACACGCTGTTCGAGGGGCCCGTCGTCGTCGTCGACGTCGACACGGCGACCACCGTCGACGCCGTCTCCGCCCGCGGCGAGCTGCTCGGTGGGGCGATCGCGCCCGGCATCGACATCTCCGTCGACGCCCTCGCCGAGCGCGCCGCCGCCCTGCGCAAGATCGAGGTCGTGCGGCCGAAGGGAGCCCTGGGCAAGAACACCGTCGCGGCACTGCAGGCCGGCATCGTGATCGGGTTCGCCGGCCAGATCGACGCACTCGTGGACCGGCTGCGCACCGACGTCCCCGAGCTCGCCGACGCCTCCGTCGTCCTCACGGGGCTGCGCGCGGACGTCGTGGCGGAGGAATCCCGGACCATCACCGACGTCGAGCCCGAACTGGCGCTGGAGGGCCTGCGGTTGGTGTTCGAGCGCAATTCCTGAGCTGAGCAGCTCGCCGAGGTTCTCCCTCACACGCAGGGGCTCCCGCGCATGGACTCTCGCTCGCGCCCCTGTCCGCCGGAAACGCAGCCGCCCGCGGCGATGGCGTCTGGCCTGCACCGCGGGGCGCGCGAGACGCCGTCGAGAGAAGCGACTGTCGGGGGGCGAGCAGGCGGCCGAGCGGATGCCGGGGCCGTGGCTCAGGCCCGCCCGGCCGCCGGACGCGGGAGGGAGGCTGGGCCCGGGGCTCAGGGCTCAGGCCGCTGAGCGGTAGCTGGTCATGGAGACCGAACCCCAGGCGTAGCCCCTGGTGAACGCGTCGAGCGTCTCGCCGGAGCCCGCCGCCATTCCCGCCGTGTACAGCAGCGGCAGGAAGTGGTCCGCCGTGGGCACGGCCAGCCGGGCGTCCGGGTGCTCGGTCAGCGCGAGGGCGTCCTCGGGGCGCGTGGTGAGCAACTCCCGGGCGTGGTCGTCGAACCTGTGGGCCCAGTCGGTGCCCGCGTCGCCGAGCGACGGGTCCACCGCCGCGAGGTTGTGCACCACGTTGCCGCTGGCCAGCACGAGGACGCCCGAATCCCGCAGGGCGGCCAGCCGGGTGCCCAGGTCGAAGTGGTAACCCGCCGGCTTGGACGCGTCCACGGACAACTGGGCCACCGGCACGTCCGCGTCGGGGAACACGTGCGTGAGAACGGACCACGTCCCGTGGTCGAGGCCCCAGGAGTCCTGGTCGGCGCCGACCCAGGTGGGCTTGACGGCTTCGGCCACCTCGTCCACGAGTTCCGGGGCGCCCGCGGCGGGGTACTCGAACTCGTTGAGCTCGCGGGGGAAGCCGTAGAAGTCGTGGATGGTGCGCGGCGCCGACATCGCGGTGACGGCGGTGGCGCCTATGTACCAGTGCGCGGACACGGCCAGTACGGCCCGCGGCCGCTCGGGGAGCGAATCGCCGAGGGCCGCCCACTGGCGCGTCCACTCGTTCTCCTCGAGGGCGTTGAGGGGAACGCCGTGTCCGATGAAGACGGCGGGCTGCCGGGCGGTCGAGGGGGACGGGGCGGTCATGGTTCTCCTTCTCTCACCTACATGATGCATCAACTACCCGGTCGGGCGCCAGCGCCAACTGCCACGCCGGCCCCGGGTGCCCACCCCGTGCGCGAGCGATCCTTGCGGTAGATAGACCGGTCTGTCTACTATGGCCGCATGACAACGCGACGAATGCCCCCGGCCGGTCCGGTGGCCTCCGCGCGCGTCCAGCACAGGTGTCCCCGACCGGCAGGCCCCCGCCACACCCCAGCCGCCCTCACCTCTCCCGGGAGCACCGCATGACCACCAGCTTCAGCACCACCTCCGCCACGGCGGGAACCCCCGCCACGGCGACGTCGTCCAGCACGGGCGCCGCGACCAGCCTCGCCGCCGGCGACTACCCCGCGGCGGTCCGTGCGGGCGCCCTCGTCGTCGACATCCGGTCCCGGGCCCAGCGTGAGCGCCAGGGAGTGCTCGCGGGCGCCGTCGCGGTGGAGGCCCGGCCCGTCGTCGACCTCCTCGACCCCCGATCGGCCGCGCCGCTCGCCGCCGTCACCGACGGCAGGGCGGTCGTCCTCGTCAGCGATGACGGCCTCGACGCCGAACTGTTCGCCCTGGAGCTCCATTCGCGCGGCGTCCGCGGGGTCCGCGCGGTGGACGGCGGCCACGACGCACTCCGGGCCGCCCGGGCGCTGGCCCTGCTCTCCGGGGCCGACCACCTGCTGCGGGAGCGCTCGGCCATCTCGGCACACTGAGCTTGGTCGACCGGGGGCGTCGGCACGCCGGCGCCGGTACGGTCGCACCATGACGGACATCTCCGCGGACCTGCTGGCCGAGATCCTCGACGAGGTGCGGGAGGACGCCTCCGGCGACGTGGTCCCCCACCTCGGCGATTACGAGCACCCCCACCCCGACGCCCTCGCGCTGGCGGTCTGCGACCTGGACGGCCACGTCGTCTCGGCCGGTAATGACGAGACGCTCTTCGACCTGCAGTCCGCGTCCAAACCGTTCGTCTACGCGCTCGCGCTGGACCAGAAGGGCGTCGACGTGGTCGCGAAGCGGATCGGGGTGGAACCCTCCGGGGACCCGTTCAACGAGATCTCCCTCGAGGCCGGCACCGGCCGCGCCCCCAACGCCCTCGTCAACGCCGGCGCGCTGGCCGCGCACGCGCTTGTGGGGGAGGAGGACGACGACGAGGACACCCGTTTCGAACAGATCCGCGTGATGTTCTCCCGCCTCGTGGGCCGGGAGGTCGAGGTCGACCAGCAGATCATCGACATCGAGGCCCGGAGCGCCCACCGGAACCAGGCGCTCGCGCATCTGCTGGCGGAGGAGGGCACCCTGGCCGACGACCCCCACCAGGTGGTGTCCGGGTACGGCCGGCAGTGCGCGATCCGGGTGGACACCCGCGAGCTGGCGCACATGGCCGCGATGTTCGCGGGCGGCGGGCGGCTGCCGGGTGACGGTGAGCAGGTCCTGGGTCGACGGGCGGTGCGCTACGCCAACAGTGTGATGTTCACGTGCGGCATGTACGACGCGGCCGGGGACTGGGTCTACCAGGTGGGTCTGCCCGCCAAGAGCGGCGTCTCGGGGTGCCTGTTCGCCGTGGTGCCCGGCCGGCTCGGGGTGGCCGCGTACTCGCCCCGGTTGGACGAGCACGGCAACAGTGTGCGCGCCGCCGCCGCGATCGAGGCGCTGTCCGACCGACTGGAGCTGCACGTCCTCGACATGGCCTGAGGCCGATGGGTCGCAGCCCACGGGTTCGGTCCCCGGGCCGGTCACGACTATCCTCGACAGTCGTGACCGATTCGACTCCCGCCGCGCCCGGGGCCGCCACCGGTGAGCCCGCCGACGACACCCCTGAGCAGCTGCGCATCCGCCGCGACAAGCGGCAGCGCATCCTCGACTCCGGGGCGCAGGCCTACCCGGTGGAGGTCCCCCGTACCCACGGGCTCGCCGAGATCACCTCGGACCCCCGCTTCCTCGCGCTGGAGCCGGGTGAGGAGACCGACGCCCGGGTCTCGGTGGCGGGCCGGGTCCTGTTCATCCGCAACACCGGCAAGCTGTGCTTCGTGCGCCTGCAGGACGGTCTCGACCCGTCGGCGGACCTGTCCGCCCCGGTGGCGGAGGGGGAGGTGGGACCGCTCACGCCGCAGCTGCAGGTGATGCTCTCGCTGGCAGCCGTCGGCCAGGAGCGGCTCGACGCGTGGAAGCAGGACGTCGACCTGGGTGACCACGTCTCGGTGACCGGCCGGGTCGTCCGGTCCAAGCGCGGTGAGCTGTCCGTCATGGCCGATTCCTGGGTGCTGGCGGCCAAGTCGCTGCGCCCGCTGCCGGTGGCGCACAAGGAGCTGAGCGAGGACACGCGCGTCCGCCAGCGCTACACCGACCTGATCATGCGGGACGCCGCCCGCCGCAACGCCATCACCCGCATCAAGGTGGTCCGCGCCCTGCGTGACGCGCTGGAGAGGCGCGGCTTCCTCGAGGTGGAGACGCCGATGCTGCAGACGCTGCACGGCGGCGCGGCGGCCCGGCCGTTCATCACCCATTCCAACGCGCTCGATCTGGACTTGTACCTGCGCATCGCCCCCGAGCTGTTCCTCAAGCGGTGCGTGGTGGGCGGGATCGAGCGGGTCTTCGAGATCAACCGCAACTTCCGCAACGAGGGCGTGGACTCCTCCCACAGTCCCGAGTTCGCGATGCTCGAGACCTATCAGGCCTACGGGGACTACGACACCTCGGCCACAATGATCCGCGAGGTCATCCAGGAGGTCGCGCACGCGGTGTTCGGCTCCACGACGGTCACGCTCGCCGACGGCACCGAGTACGACCTCGGCGGGCAGTGGCGCGAGATGCGGATGTACCCGTCCCTCAACGAGGCGCTGCGCGCCAAGCACCCCGGGGTGGTGGGGGACGACGACGAGGACCCCGTCACGGTCGACTCGACGGTCGACGAGCTCACCGAACTGGCGGGGAAGGTCGGTCTCGAGGTCCCCAGTGGCCAGGGGTGGCTGCACGGCAAGCTCGTCGAGGAGCTCTGGGAGCACCTGTGCGGCGATCAGCTCGACGGACCGGTCTTCGTGCGGGACTTCCCCGTGGAGACCTCGCCGTTGACCCGCGATCACCGCACCGACCGCGGGGTCACCGAGAAGTGGGACCTGTACGTCCGCGGCTTCGAGCTGGCGACCGGCTACTCGGAGCTCGTCGATCCCGTCATCCAGCGTCAGCGCTTCGAGGACCAGGCACGGCTCGCGGCGGCGGGTGACGACGAGGCGATGGTGCTCGACGAGGAGTTCCTCGCCGCGATGGAGCAGGGCATGCCGCCGACCACCGGGCTCGGGATGGGGATCGACCGACTGCTCATGGCGCTGACCGGCCTGGGCATCCGCGAGACCATCCTGTTCCCGATGGTCAAGCCGCTGCCGCGCGACTGACGGCGGCGGCCGGGTGGGGCTGCGGCCCGGTCGGCGCTCGGGTCGCCGGTCAAGGCGCCCCCGCGCCGGCCGCCCGCCGGTCCCACGCGCTGGCGACCATGTCGCGCAGCGCGCGGGCGTCGATCCGGTCGGGCCTGGTCACGTAGAGGCAGCCCTTTCCGGTCTTGTGGGGGCCGAGACGGTCGAGCAGCTCCGCCTCGCCGGGCCCGCCCAGGAGCCCGTAGAGGGATGTCGCCGACGACCTCGGGCTGAAGCCCACCACGAAGGTGTCGCCCTCCCGGCCGCTGTCGTAGACGTAGTGGCTGTGTCCGTATCCGACGATCGAACCGGCCCACATCGAGGCCGGCTCCCCGGTGATCTCGTCGAACATCGCGAGCAGCCGCAGGCCGTCGTCGACGCGCCGAGCGGTGGGAAGGCCCTCGATCCACTGCCTCGGCGGCGCCCCGGTGGGTAGTAGCGCGGTGTTGTCGTTGCGGCCGGTGGCCGCGGGCCGGGACACGGGGGCGGAGAACGCGAGCCCGGCGGCGGTCAGCGCCTCGCGCAGGACGCCGAGCTGGGACGGTCCGACCCCGTGGAGCGCGAGGACGTCCTTCTCCGGGGTGCCGTCGAGGTGCCGCAGGTCGGTGATTCCCGCGGTGGCCAGGGCGCGCGTCGCCGGGGCCGAGAGCCGTGGCAGCGGCAGCGGGGGACCTGTCATGCCCACGACGCTAGACCGACACGCACGGCCGGGCCAGGTTCAGGTGCACAACGATCGCCCCGCCCCGTGGTCAGAATGCGACGATCTCGTCCCCGACCCTCAGCTGCTCGAAGAAGTGTGCGGCCGCCTGCTGGCCCAGGTGGACGCACCCGTGGGACGGTTCGTCCAGCCGACCCTGGTGGAATGCCATGCCGTCCACGGTGAAGTAGGTCGAGTACGGCATCGGGGAGTCGAAGACCCGGCTGTGGTCGTGGCGCACGTGCCGCAGGATCCGGTGCGCGCCCCGCGCGGTCTCGTAGCCGGGCATGCCGGTGGTCACGGGGACGGGACCGTAGGTGATCTCCCCGTCGTCGACCATCCAGGCCCGCTTGCCGTCGACGTCGACGCACGCCCGGGCGGTCGGTGGGCACCGGGACGGCGCGGGTTCGCCGACGGCGTCCGGGGCGCCGGGACCGTTCCCGAGCAGGATCTGACGCGTCAGTTCGTCCACCTCTCCGGCCTCGACGGGGCCGCCGGCCAGCACGTCGCGGGCGACGAGGTCCACGTCGGTCAGGTGGGCCGGCCGCCCCTGTTCCTCCAGGACCCGGTGGGCGACCGAGCGGACCATCTGCTCGTCGACGGCCACCGGCTGCGGGGGCGCATCGGTCACGATCCGGGTGTCCGTCTCCGTGACACCGGCGGCGTCGGCGGGCGGGGTGGCCGAGGGCGACACCCCGGACGCGGTCCCGGCGGCGGAGGCGCCGAGCAGCGCGGCGGCGCCGAGGGCCAGCAGGCGGACCCGGCCGGTGGTACTACTCCGAGAGGCCATGCCGCGACCCTATCCATTCCCCGCCCGCGGGTCAGCTGGCCCGCGAACTCCCGGACCCCGCTCGGCACCCTCCCGCCGCGGGCCCGTCCGTGGGGACGAGACCGGAACGTGATTGCGAGTCGCCCGTCCGGGCGATCCGGGTGAGCGATAATCCGGGTATGGACACACTCTTATCGCGCGCGGGAGCGGTGGTGGCCGCCGCGCTGATCGCCGTCGGAGGGGCGGCCCCGGTAGCGTCCGCGCAGTTACCGGTCGGCCTCCCGGCAGAGGTGCAGCAGGTGGTGGACCAGGCACAGGCGGGCTCGGCGCAGGCGGAGGAGCAGGTGCGAACCTCGGTGGGCGGCTCGCTCGCCGCCGCCGGCATCACCCCGCCACCCGGCCTCGCCCCGTCCCAGGCCCGCTCACCGCAGCCCGCCCCGCTTCCGCCTCCGGACCCGACCCCGCAGAGCCCGTGCCCGCGTACCGCCGCGGCGTGTGTGGACCTGGACGGGAACCGGACGTGGCTGCAGTCCGGGGAGCGTCTGAGCTACGGGCCGGTGCGGATGTCCCACGGCATGGCCGGTTGGGAGACCCCCAGGGGGACCTATCAGGTCACGCGAAAGGTGCGGCACGAGGTGAGCCGGTTGTTCGACAACGCGCCCATGCCCTACGCGGTGTACTTCGTCGGGGGGATCGCGTTCCACGAGGGCGACCCCACGGTCGAGTCGCACGGCTGCATCCGCCTGGACCAGCCCGCGGCCGCCACCTTCTTCGATCGGCTGCAGGTCGGCGACACGGTGGTGGTCTTCTAGATCACCCGTACTAGATCACCCGCGCGTCCATCGTCCGGTGGCCCGAACCGGGGTCGGGGTGGACGTACTCGGCGGTGAAGGCGGCCCACGCCGACACCGCCGCCACCGTGACGAAGCCCAGGGCCGCCACGTAGGGCCCGAAGGTGACCGACGCGTCCGCCGGCAGGCCGGACAGCATGGGTTCCGCCTCCCCCGTGGAGGCGATGAGGATCCACACGAACGCGAGGTGTCCGACCAGGGCGCCCGCCGCCACCACCGCGGCGGCCAGCGCGAACGCGCCCAGTCGCGTCACCGCGGTCGCCGCCACCAACAGGAGCATTCCCACCAGGCCCAGGTAGAGCACGGGTGCCACGCTGCGGACGTCGATGAGGTCGGTGATCCCCAGCGCGGTGATCTGCTCGCCCCGCCCGGTGCTCAACCAGGGCAGGTAGAGGCTGAGCAGAGCGACGGCCAGGCCTCCGACCTCCACCAGTGCGCAGAGTCGACTCCGTCCGCGGGATATGACCTTGGTCCGGGTGGGGGTCCTCGTGGGGAGGGGGATCCGGTGGGGTGGGGGAGGTGTGTACGCGGCCATGAGGATCGCCTTTCGGCGACGCCGGGCCGCCTGTGTGGTCCTGACCTGATGATATGCCCGAACCGTCAGTGCATCCACCCGATGCGGCGGGCCCGCGTCGGCCGGTGTCGCTCAGTCGCGGAGGTGTCGCCCCGCCTCGACGTCCGGGAAGAGGTAGTCGGCGGCGCGGGCCGCCCATACGGACCCGGCAGCCACGAGGACGAACCCCAGCGCGGCCACGTAGGGGCCGAACGTCACGGATGCGTCGGACGGCAGCCCCGCCAGGATCGGGTCCGCGCTGCCGGTGGAGGAGCCGAGCGTCCACACGAATGCGAGGTGGGCGGCGAGCACGGCCAGCGCCACGATCGCGCTCGCGTAGGCGAAGGCGCCGAGTCGGGTCACCGTGGTCACCGCCACCAGGAAGGACATCAGGACCAGCCCGAGGAAGAGGGCCGGGGCGACGCCGCGGACGTCGATGATCTCGGTGATGCCGATGGCCGTGATCTGTCCGCCCCCGGCGGCGGAGAGCCAGGGGAGGTACAGGCTGAGCAGCGCCGATCCGAGTCCCGCCACCGCGATGAGGGCGCCGATCCGGTTCCGCACGTGCGGGATGAGCCCGTCGGGGGAGGGGGACGTCGCGGAGCGGTCCTCGCGGTGGGGCGCGCGAGGCGTGTACGCGGTCATGTCGATCACCCTTCCGGCACGGATGTGCACTTGTGGTGTACATCACATCCTAGCCCCGGATCGCCCCGGCAACCACCGACGATCACCACCGACGATCACCGCCGCCGGTTCGTCCGGCGGGTCGGCTCCGCGGACATGGGATCCTCCGGCCACGGGTGCCTGGGGTACCGCCCCCGCATCTCCGCGCGCACCCCGGGATAGGCCTCGCGCCAGAAGAACGCCAGGTCCCGCGTCACGGCGAGCGGCCGGCCGGCGGGCGAGAGCAGGTGGACGGTCACGGGCACCCGGCCGTCGCAGACGCGGGGGGAGGTGGTCCAGCCGAAGCACTCCTGCAACTTCACCGCCAGCACCGGCGGGCCATCGGACCCGATCTCGGGGTAGTCGACGCGGTACGACGACGAAGAGGGCACCTGCAGGCGGTCGGGCACCAGCTCGTCGAACCGACCGGCCTCGGGCCAGGGCAGCAGTCGGCGCAGCGCCGGTCCGAGGTCCCGTCCCGCCAGCCGGGAACCGTGGGCGAGGGCGTCGATCTCCGGACCGAGCCAGTCGTCCAGCCGCTCCGCCAGCCCGTCGGCGGACACGTCCGGCCATGGCAGGCCCAGCTCCCGGTGCGCGAGCCCGAGACGGCGCCACAGCCGGACCGCGTCGTCGTCGGGCCCCAGCGCGGCGAGTCCGCCGGCCCGGACCGCCGCCGCCACCGCCCGCCCGGCGGCCGCGGGGGAGGGCCGGACCGGTGTGGAGGAGAGCTCGATCGCGCCGAGCCGCCGGATGCGTCGCCCTGCCACCGAACCACTGTCGAAGACGGCCGTCTCGTCGTCGTCGAGGAGGTGTGACGCCGCACGTTCCGCGGTCGGCCGGTCCACAGCGGCGCCCGCGCGGATCACCGCGCCGGCCTCTCCCGCCGCACGCCCGGAGGCGCGACCGACCTCGGCGACCGCGAGCCATTCGTGGCCCGCCAGCGCGGAACCCGGCGGCACCACTGCGCCGGTCCCGGAGGCGAACGTGTACTGGTCGCCGCGTCGGCGCGCGATGCGGTCCGGGTGGGCGAGCGCCACGACCGTCCCGACGGCGTCCGCCAGCGGGATCCCTCCTCCCGACTGGCCGCGCCCGCCGCTCCCGCGCCCGCCGCTCCCGCGCCCGCCATTCCCGCCCCGGCCGTCGGCCCGACCGTCGGCCCGGCCGGCACCGCGGTCGCCCCGCACGATCCGCTCGAGGCGGCGGACCTCCTGCTCCCACGACGAGGCGTCCGGCGCGCGTCCCGACCGCAGCGCCCGCAGGTCCGCCACCAGGTCACCGCCGGGCGAGCGCCGACCCGAGGCCAACAACGCGACCACCTCGGCGGCCGTCGTCGCCCCGACGAGCCCCGCGCCGTCGAGCAGCGCCCGGGCGTGACGCGGATCGGCCGGCACCCGTGCCAGGTCGCGGCCGCGGTCGGTCACGCGGCCGTCGTCGTCGACCCCGCCCAGGCCGTGCAGCACCCCCTCGGCGCGGGCGATCTCCCCGGACGGCGGCGGATCGGGCAGCGCCAGCCCCTCGCCGCGGGGCGCACCCCAGCAGGCCACATCGAGCGCGAACGTCGTCAGGTCGGACGTCGCGATCGCCGGGGTGCGGTGGTCGGGCAGGTGTGAGTACTCCTGCTCCGTCAGGCAGCGCACCGCCACACCGGGGCCGAGACGGGCGGCCCGTCCCGAGCGTTGGACGCACGAGTCCCGCGACGCCGAGACCGTCACCAGCCCGGTCATGTCCCGCGCGGTGTCCCGGCGCGGTTCACGGCTGAGGCACGCGTCCACCACCAGCCGTACCCCGGGCACCGTCAGCGAGGACTCCGCCAGGTCGGTCGACACCACGATCCGCGGCAGCGCCGTGTCGCCCGCCCCGGTCCGTCTCCCGGAACCCGAGACCGCCCGGTCCTGGGCCGCGGCTTCCAGCCCGCCGTGCAGGGGCAGGACCTCGACCGCGTCGCCCGACCTCACCGACAGCGCGCGCACGACCCGCTCGATCTCGCGCACACCCGGCAGGAATACCAGTGCGTCGACGCCACTCGCGGCGACCTCGCGCGCGGTCACCGCGGCCACGTGGTCGAGGAAGGCGTCGGTGACCCCGCGGGCGTCCAGGCGGGCGGTCGGCGGCGGGGCGTACCGGATCTCCAGGGGGTGCGGTTCCGCGGGGACGTCGACGACCGGCGCCGCGGTGTCCCCGGCCGCGGTCCCGCCGCCGAGCAGCCGGGCGAAGCGCCCTGCCTCCACCGTCGCGGACATCGCCACCACCGGCAGATCGTCGCGCAGCTGCCGCACCTCACACAGCAGTGCGAAGGCCAGGTCGGACTCGACGTCGCGTTCGTGGACCTCGTCGAGCACCACGGCCCCGACACCGGGCAGGTCGGGATCGGCGAGCAGTCGGCGCACCAGCACCCCCGGCGTCACGAACTCGACGAGGGTGTCCCTGCCGACACGCGAGTCCCCACGGACCGTGTAGCCCGCCACGTCACCGGTCCCGGTCCCCGTGAGCGCGGCCAGCCGCCGGGCCGCCGAGCGGGCGGCGACCCGTCGGGGCTGGGTGACGACGACCCGCCCCGACACCGCGTCGGCGACCGCGGGCGGGACGAGTGTCGTCTTGCCGGTGCCGGGTGGTGCCTGGACCACCGCGGTGCCCGACGTGGCGAGGGCGTCCCGCAGGGCGGGCAGGGCCCGGGCGAACGGCAGCCCGCGGCCGATGCGGTCGAGATCGAACGCGCTCACGGCGCCCGGCCGCCGATCGCGTAGCTCATGGCGACGACCCTAGTGGCCGGGGATCCGGCCCGTTGCGGGGCGTTCGCTGACGGCGTACACGATTATGCAATCGATCCCCGACCTGCCGCGTTGAACACTGGTGACGGGCCTCGTGCTGCTCCTGCGGTGCAGAGCGTCAGAACCGGCCACTACAGTGGTGAAAAACCGAGGAATGTGAGGTAGCACGATGTTCGAACGGTTTACCGACCGCGCGCGTCGCGTCGTCGTCCTGGCCCAGGAAGAGGCCAGGATGCTCAACCACAATTACATCGGCACCGAGCACATCCTGCTGGGTCTCATCCATGAGGGCGAGGGAGTGGCCGCCAAGGCCCTCGAGTCCCTCGGGATCTCGCTGGAAGCGGTGCGGAGTCAGGTCGAGGAGATCATCGGCCAGGGCCAGCAAGCGCCCAGCGGGCACATCCCGTTCACGCCGCGGGCCAAGAAGGTCCTGGAGCTGAGCCTGCGCGAGGCGCTGCAGCTCGGCCACAACTACATCGGCACAGAGCACATCCTGCTCGGCCTCATCCGTGAGGGCGAGGGCGTCGCCGCCCAGGTGCTGGTCAAGCTCGGCGCGGACCTCACACGGGTGCGCCAGCAGGTCATCCAGCTGCTGTCCGGGTACCAGGGCAAGGAGGCCGAGGCCTCGGGTACGCCCGCCGGCTCCGGTGGCCGCGAGGCCGGGACCCCGTCGTCGTCGACGGTCCTGGACCAGTTCGGTCGCAACCTCACCCAGGCCGCCATGGAGGGCAAGCTCGACCCGGTCGTCGGTCGCGCCAAGGAGGTGGAGCGCATCATGCAGGTGCTCTCCCGGCGTACCAAGAACAACCCGGTGCTCATCGGTGAGCCCGGCGTGGGCAAGACCGCCGTCGTCGAGGGCCTGGCGCAGGCCATCGTCAACAACGAGGTCCCCGAGACCCTCAAGGACAAGCAGCTGTACTCGCTGGACCTCGGCTCGCTCGTGGCCGGGTCCCGGTACCGCGGTGACTTCGAGGAACGCCTGAAGAAGGTCCTCAAGGAGATCAACCAGCGCGGCGACATCATCCTGTTCATCGACGAGATCCACACCCTCGTCGGGGCCGGTGCCGCCGAGGGCGCGATCGACGCGGCGTCGATCCTCAAGCCCAAGCTGGCCCGCGGTGAGCTGCAGACCATCGGTGCCACCACGCTCGAGGAGTACCGCAAGCACATCGAGAAGGACGCGGCGCTCGAGCGTCGTTTCCAGCCGGTGCAGGTGCCCGAGCCGAGCGTCGAGCTGTCCATCGAGATCCTCAAGGGACTCCGGGACCGCTACGAGGCCCACCACCGGGTCACCATCACGGATTCGGCCCTGGCCGCGGCGGCCCAGCTGGCGGATCGCTACATCAACGACCGCTTCCTGCCGGACAAGGCCATCGACCTCATCGACGAGGCCGGTGCTCGCATGCGCATCAAGCGGATGACCGCGCCGCCGGACCTGCGCGAGTTCGACGAGAAGATCGCCGACGCGCGCCGTGAGAAGGAGTCCGCGATCGACGCGCAGGACTTCGAGAAGGCCGCCGGACTGCGGGACACGGAGAAGAAGCTCATCGCCGAGCGTGCCGAGCGCGAGAAGCAGTGGCGCGCGGGCGACATGGACGTGGCCGCCGTGGTCGACGAGGAGCAGATCGCCGAGATCCTGGGCAACTGGACCGGTATCCCCGTCTTCAAGCTCACCGAGGAGGAGACCACCCGTCTGCTCCGGATGGAGGACGAGCTGCACAAGCGGATCATCGGCCAGGAGGACGCCATCAAGGCGGTCTCGCGGGCGATCCGCCGCACGCGTGCGGGGCTCAAGGACCCCAAGCGTCCCTCGGGCTCGTTCATCTTCGCCGGCCCGTCCGGTGTCGGTAAGACGGAGCTGTCCAAGGCCCTGGCCAACTTCCTGTTCGGCGAGGACGACGCGCTCATCCAGATCGACATGGGTGAGTACCACGACCGCTTCACCGCCTCGCGGCTCTTCGGCGCGCCCCCCGGGTACGTCGGTTACGAGGAGGGTGGCCAGCTCACGGAGAAGGTGCGGCGCAAGCCGTTCTCGGTGGTCCTGTTCGACGAGATCGAGAAGGCCCACTCCGAGATCTACAACACCCTTCTCCAGGTGCTGGAGGACGGCCGTCTCACCGACGGTCAGGGACGCATGGTGGACTTCAAGAACACCGTGCTGATCTTCACCTCGAACCTCGGGACCAGGGACATCTCCAAGGCCGTCGGGATGGGCTTCCAGTCCTCCGACAACACCGAGGACGCCTACGAGCGGATGAAGCAGAAGGTCAACGACGAGCTGAAGAAGCACTTCCGCCCGGAGTTCCTCAACCGCATCGACGAGATCGTCGTGTTCCACCAGCTCACGCAGGAGCAGATCGTCCAGATGGTCGACCTCATGGTCAGCCGTGTCGGCGTGGCGCTCAAGGCCAAGGACATGACCATCGAGGTCACCGACCGGGCCAAGCAGCTGCTGGCCAAGCGGGGCTTCGATCCGGTCCTGGGTGCGCGGCCGCTGCGTCGCACCATCCAGCGCGAGATCGAGGACACGCTCTCGGAGAAGATCCTCTTCGGCGAGGTCGCGGCCGGCGAGCTGGTCACGGTCGACGTCGAGGGCTGGGACGGTGAGTCCGACAAGACCGAGGACGCGAAGTTCACCTTCTCGGGCGCCCCGCGTCCCGACGCCCCCACGGACCGCGAGGGCGAGGAGATCACGGCCAGTGTCGCGCCCACCGGCGAGGCCGGCCCGGGTGACTCGCTGCCGCCGACGTCCGGTGGCTTCGGTGGCGGCTCCACCGGCGGGCCCTCGGGCTCGGGCGGCGGGGCGGCTCCCGCCACCACCTGACCGGACGCCGGTCCGCCCCGAGCGGCTGACGCAGAACCCGAGCGGCTGACGCAGAGAACGACCCCCGCCATGAGGCGGGGGTCGTTCTCGTTCTCCCCGCTCGGGAACGGGGCGGCGGTGTCGGGCGAAGGGTGTCGGGCGAAGGGTGTCAGGCGGAGGGCTTGACGTCCATCACGACGTCGAACTCCAGCAGGTTCGCGCCCTCGGCGACGGGCTTGCCGTGCTCGCCGGCGTGGGCGGCCCGGGCGTCCCCGTCGCGCCACGCGGCAAAGGACTCCTCGTCCTCCCAGGTGGTCACCACGAAGTAGCGGGTCTCGCCGCCGGTGGGGCGCAGCAGCTGGAAACCGAGGAATCCGGGCGAGTTCTCGACGGTGTGCGCCCGCTCGGAGAAGCGGCGCTCGAGCTCGGCGCCGGCCTGCGGCGGGACGTTCAGGGCATTGATCTTCACGACGGCCATGGGCCGAGCCTACCCAGGCGGGCCTACGCGGGAAGTGAGTAGTGCTCGCCGACGCGGACGACGAGCCCGTCGCCGAGCAGCGAGTCCAGTGCCCGGTCGCGCTGGGTCGCGTCGGGCCACACCGCGTCCAGGGCGCTGCGGGCGGCGGTACCGTCGCCGTCGCGCAGGACGTCCAGCAGCAGCCCCCGCACCTGCCGGTCGGTGCCGGCGAACGTCTGCACCTTGCGCCGCGGGCCGTCCCACTCGGGTCGGCCCGCGGCCAGCCACGCGCAGGTGGGGGCGAGGGGGCAGTCGTCGCAGCGGGGGGCCCGGGCAGTGCACACGAGCGCACCGAGCTCCATGACGGCCACGGAGAACGCCACGGCTCGCTCGCGGTCGTCCGGCAGCAGCGCCTCGACGGCGGCCAGGTCGCGTCGCGTCGACGGGGGCCCGGCCTCCGCGGCGCCGTGCACGGCGCGCGCGACGACCCGCCGGACGTTGGTGTCGACCACGGGGACGCGCCGCCCGTACGCGAAGCAGGCGACCGCGCGCGCGGTGTAGTCGCCGACGCCCGGCAGCGCGAGTAGTTGGTCGACGTCGTGGGGGACCCGACCGTCGTGGAGGTCGACGACGGCGAGGGCGCACTCGCGGAGCCGTAGCGCGCGGCGGGGGTAGCCGAGCTTGCCCCACATGCGGATCACGTCGGCCGGGGCGGCGGCGGCGAGTTCCGCGGGGCCGGGCCAGCGGTCGAGCCAGGCCCGCCAGACGGGCTCGACCCGGGCGACGGGCGTCTGCTGGCTCATGACCTCGCAGAGCAGGATCTCCCATGCGCCGACCTGCCCACCGCGCCACGGCAGTGGGCGGCCGGCGCGGGCGAACCAGGAGAGGAGTGCGGAGGTGTCGAGAGAGGTCAACGCGAGTCTTCCTGGGTCGGCGGGGCACAATATGAGCCATGCCTCATACCAACCCGATCAGCGCATGGGCCTCGCTCCGTGACGGCAACCACCGCTTCGTCGATTGCGAGATGCGTCATCCCAGCCAGAATACCCAGCGTCGCGAGCAGCTCGTCGCCGCGCAGCACCCGAAGGCGGTCCTGTTCGGGTGTTCGGACTCCCGGGTGGCGGCCGAGATCATCTTCGATCAGGGGCTCGGTGACCTCTTCGTCATCCGCACGGCCGGCCACATCATCGACACCGCGGTGCTCGGGTCGATCGAGTACGCCGTTCACGTGCTGGACACGCCACTGATCGTGGTCCTCGGTCACGACAGCTGCGGCGCCGTCAAGGCGACGGTGGACGCGCTGGCGACCGGGGAGATCCCGCCCGGCTTCCTCCGGGACGTGGTGGAGAAGGTGTCGCCGTCGATCCTCAACGGGCGTCGCGAGGGGCTCAGCAGCATCGACGATTTCGAGGCGCGCCACGTGCTCGAGACCGGCGAGCTGCTGCAGCAGCGTTCCAAGATTATCAGCGAGCGGATCGACAGCGGCGAGCTCGCGATCGTCGGGGTGACCTACAAGCTCTCCGACGGCCGCGCCTACCTGCGCAGCGTCCTCGGCGATGTGGAGGACGTCGCGCGCGGTCCCGGCGAGGAGATGGTCGCGATCTGACGCCCTCCGGCGGCCCGGCCGCCCGGCGGCCACCCGGTCTGAGGGACACGCCGCGCCGACGGGCAGGTGGGGCACCCGCGCGGCTCTAGAGTTGGACCCGTGCAGGAACCCCAGGGCCCCCTACCGCGCGAAGTCTATGTGCGTCGCCGCGTCGCCGCGGTCGTCGTCGCCGTCGTCGCCGTGGTCGTGGTGGTGCTCGCGCTGTTCCTCGCCTCCCGCGACAGCGGGACCGACACCCAGGAGACCGCCGCGGGCGGGGAGAACGGCACGACCGGGGCCGTCGAGACCTCGGAGACGTCCACCTCCGCGACCACCGAGCGGGACGACGACGGAGGCGCCTCGCGGGGCCGGTGCGCGGACGAGGATCTCCGTCTGGACGTGTGGCCGGCCGAGCCCAACGTGCCCGTGGGCTCCGACGTGCGCTTCTTCGTCAACATCGTCAACGTCTCGGACACCACGTGCGACCGGGACCTGTCGGAGGCGCCGCTGTCGTTCGAGGTCTACCGGCTCGACGACAACTCCAAGGTGTGGTCGAGCATCGACTGCACCACGCCGCGCGAGGAGGACCAGGTCGAGCTGCGCCCCGATGAGCCGGAGCCGCGTCAGATCGACTGGACCGGCCGACGGTCCGCCGAGGGCGCGTGTTCCGAGTCGGACCGGACGCCGGTCGAGGTCGGCGCCTACCAGGTGTACGCACTGGTCGGGAACGTCTTCAGCCCGGCCTCCACCTTCAACGTGGTCGAGGCCCCCGAGTCCTGACCGGGTCCTGACCGGGCCCGCGCCGAGCGATGGGGCGCCGCGGTGGTCGTCAGCCGGTGCCCAGGCCGGTGAGGCGCTGCCGGACGTGGCGGGCCCACAGCGCGCCGACGCCCTCGACGTCGGCGAAGTCCGACTGCTCGGCCGCCAGCAGTGCGGGCACCGATCCGAAACGTTCGACCAGCGCCGTGATCTGCACCGGCCGCAGACGAGGGATGTGCGCGAGCATGCGGTGTCCGCGGGCGGTGACGTGCTCGTCCAGGTCCTCGGGCTCGGCCGGTAGCCCCAGGCAGCGGGCGACGGGCGCGGGCAGGAGCAGGTCGGCGTCGGTCAACGCGGCCAGTCGCTCGAGCCCGGCGGTGACCTGCTCCGGTGTCGGTATCGGGCGTGCATCGCCGTCGACGGCCTCCACGCGGAGGTGGTCCGCGACCAGGCCCCACAGTTCATCGGGGGTGTCGGAGAGCAGCTCCTCGAGCTGCAGGGTGGTCTGGCGCCCGTATTCGCCCATCTCCACCGTGAGCTCGGCGAGTTCGGCGCCCAGGCGTTCGAGCCTGAGCAGGCGCTGGGCCATGGTCACGACGTCGCGCACCGAGGCGTAGTCGCCCATCTCCGCCCGGTCGAGCCGGGCGCGGGCACGGGCGGTGCGGGCGCCGTGCCGCTCCATCGTGGCGACCGTCTGGTCGGCCCGGGCCAGCAGGACCACCGGGTCGGCCAGCACCCGGGCCAGTCCGCCGGCGTAGACGGTCACCGTGGTCATCGACGCCGACACGGCCACCGTGGGGACGCCGGTGTGCAGCGCCGTGCGCTCGGCGGCGCGATGACGGGTGCCCGTCTCGACGGCCGGCAGTGACGGGTCGGGGACCAGGTGGACGTTGGCGCGGGTGATCCGGGAGCCATCGGTGGACAGCACCACGGCGCCGTCCATCTTGCTCAGTTCCCGCAGTCGGGCGGGTGCGAACTCGACGTCGAGGTCGACACCGCCGTCGCAGATGGCCCGGACGGCGGGATCGTCACCGAGCACCACGAGCCCCCCGGTGCCGCTACGGCGGATCCGGTCGAGTGCGTCACGCAGCGGGGTGCCCGGGGCGAGTCGCCGCAGGACGGCCCGCATGTCGGGGTCGACCGGTGAACCGTCGGCCGAGCGGGCGGAGAGGGCGGACGTGTCAGTGCTCCTCGGACTCGCCGGCGTACTCCGTCGGACGGGTGTACTCGCCGGCCTCGACGAGCTCGCCCACGACGGCGGCCTCGGTCTCGATCCGGTCGCCGTTGGAGAAGCTCACGGTGGCGGGCACGGAGCCCCCGACGTCGAGGTCGTCGGCCGAGGGGAGGGTCGCGGTGGTCTGCTCGACACAGACGCCCTCCGGTGCGGGGGCGGGCTCTGCGCCCTCGGTCGCGTCGACGACGATCGTGCAGCCACGCTGCAGCGGCCGGGTCTCGCCGAGCTGGACCGGGGTGCCGTCGATCTCGACCCGGTCGAGGGAGACCGCCTCGCCGAGGCCGTAGCCGGTGAACGAGGCGACGAATCCGACGCGGGCCTCGCCACCGTTCTCGGGGACGACCACCTGCAGGTCGTTGACGTGCAGGTCGCCCGCGGAACCCCGTCCACCGTCGACCGCGGCGACCTGGTTGGCGGTCTGGGAGACCTGGCCGGCGCTGCAGGCCGACGCCCCGAGGGCGGCGCCCACGGCCAGGACTACGAGCGCGGTGCGGCGCAGGCCGGTGTTCGATGAAGTCACGTCAGGCTCCTCGGGGATGGTCGTCTCTCAGGCCGGTCTCATCGTAGTCCACGGCCCGTCCAGACCGGCGTTCCAGTGGCCCCCTCACACCCGTGGGATTCCCTCGTCAGCCTGTACACGTTGCTGACCTGCGCAAACGGAAAACGCCTGCACTGAGGGCGTGCTAAGATAGGGCGGTCGAAAGGGGAAAGCCACTCATGGAGTTCAAGGTCGGCGACACCGTCGTCTACCCGCATCACGGCGCCGCCACCATCCAGGCGATCGAGATGCGGACGGTCAAGGGCACCGAGAAGGAATACCTCGTCCTCAAGGTTTCACAGGGCGACCTCACGGTGAAGGTACCGGCCGAGAACGCCGAGTACGTGGGCGTGCGCGACGTGGTGGACCAGGCGGGCCTGGACAAGGTCTTCGAGGTCCTGCGCACCGAGCACGCGGAGGAGCCCACCAACTGGTCGCGTCGTTACAAGGCCAACGGCGAGAAGCTCGCCTCCGGTGACGTCAACAAGGTCGCCGAGGTCGTGCGCGACCTCTGGCGCCGCGATCTCGATCGTGGCCTGTCCGCGGGCGAGAAGCGCATGCTCGCCAAGGCGCGCCAGGTGCTCGTCGGCGAGCTCGCGCTCGCCGAGCGCTCGGACGAGGAACGCGCTGACGCCCTCCTCGGTGAGGTCCTCGGCTCCGCCGCACCGGCGTGACGCGACCGTCGGAGTGATAGGACACGGTCCGGACGGCCACCCCGCCCCCACGGGCAGGGTGGCCGCCGTCGTTCCCGCGGCCGGTTCCGGGCTCCGGCTCGGCGCGGGACTGCCCAAGGCCTTCGTCGAACTCCACGGCCGGACGATGCTGGAGCGGGCCGTCGCCGGCCTGCTGGACTCGGGGGCCGTCGACGATGTGGTGGTGGTGGTCCCGTCGGACCGCGTCCGGGAAGCCGAGTCGATGCTCGCCCGGCTCCGGGACGATGACCACCTCGTCGTCGTCGCCACCGGCGGCGCGGAGCGCACCGACTCCGTGCGCAACGGGCTCGCGGCGCTGACCGCCACCCACGGTGATGCCGGCGCGGCGGTGTACGACGTCCTGCTGGTGCACGACGCGGCGCGGTGCCTCACCCCCGCCGCACCGACGCGGCGCGTCGTCGAGGCCGTGCGCTCCGGCGAGGTCGCCGTGGTGCCGGTGCTCCCGGTCGTCGACACCGTCAAACAGGTCGACGACGACGGCTACGTCGTGGGCACCCCCGACCGTTCCGGGCTGCGCGCCGTCCAGACACCCCAGGGATTCGCTCCCGACGTCCTGCTCGCCGCCTATGACGCGGCCGGGGACATCGCCACCGACGACGCCGGCCTGGTCGAACGGATCGGGCAGCGGGTCGCGACCGTCGAGGGAGACGCGCTCGCGTTCAAGATCACCACCGCCACCGACCATGCCCGCGCGCTGACGGAACTCGCCGGATCCCGTCCCGGCTCGGCGCCCCCCGTCCCCGCGGGCCGAATCCAGGAGGACCCGTGACCGGACCCGTCATCCCCCGCGTGGGGATCGGCACCGACGCCCACCGCGTGGATCCCGGAAAGCGCTGCATGATGGCGTGTCTGCACTTCCCCGAGGACAACGGGTGCGAGGGGCACTCCGACGGGGACGTGGTCGCCCACTCCCTGGTCGACGCCCTGCTCTCGGCGGCGGGCCTCGGTGACCTCGGCGCGCTGGTGGGCACCGGACGACCCGAGTACGACGACGTCTCGGGCGAGCGCCTGCTGCGGGAAGCGGTGGCCGAGCTGGACGAGCACGGGTGGGTGATCGGCAACGCCGCCGTGCAGATGGTGGGCAACCGGCCCAAGATGGGGCCGCGCCGTGCCGAGGCCGAGCAGCGATTGTCCGAGATCATCGGCGCCCCGGTCTCCGTCTCCGCCACCACCACCGACGGCATGGGCTTCACCGGCCGCGGTGAGGGGGTCTCCGCCGTGGCCACGGCACTGGTGTACCGGGCCTGACGGCCCGACACCGGTAGACTCGGCACCCGTGACGCTCCATCTGTACGACACCGCCGCCCGCTCCCTGAGGGAGTTCACCCCCGTCCGGGAAGGGCACGCGTCCGTCTACCTCTGTGGAGCCACCCCCCAGTCGGTCCCGCACATCGGCCACGTCCGCTCCGGCGTCGCGTTCGACATCCTGCGCCGCTGGCTGCTCGCCAACGGCTACGACGTGGCGTTCGTGCGCAACGTCACCGACATCGACGACAAGATCCTCACCAAGGCCGCCGAGAACGGGCGCCCGTGGTGGGAATGGGCGGCCACCCACGAGCGCGAGTTCACCCGCGCCTACGACGCGCTCGGCGTGCTGCCGCCGTCCACCGAGCCACGCGCGACCGGGCACGTGACCCAGATGATCGACTACATGGAGAGGCTCATCGAGCGGGGTTTCGCGTATCCGGCCGAGGGCAGCGTCTACTTCGACGTCGCCGCCTGGTCGGCCGCGCCCGAGGGCGACTACGGGCACCTGTCCGGACACCGACTCGACGAGGTCGACCAGGGCGAGTCCGCCGACCTGCGCGGTAAGCGCGACACGCGGGACTTCGCCCTCTGGAAGGCCGCCAAGCCCGGCGAGCCCGCCTGGCCCACCCCGTGGGGCGACGGTCGGCCCGGGTGGCACCTCGAGTGCTCGGCCATGGCCACCTGGTATCTCGGCCACACCTTCGACATCCACGGCGGCGGCCTCGACCTGCAGTTCCCGCACCACGAGAACGAGGCGGCCCAGTCCCATGCCGCCGGCGACGGGTTCGCCCGCTTCTGGCTGCACAACGGCTGGGTGACGATGGCCGGCGAGAAGATGAGCAAGTCACTGGGCAACGTGCTCAGCGTGCCCAACATCCTCACCGCCGTCCGCCCCGTGGAACTGCGCTACTACCTCGGAAGTGCGCATTACCGGTCGATGCTGGAATACTCTCCCGAGGCACTGCAGGAGGCGGCCGCGGCCTATCGCCGGATCGAGGCGCTCGTGCACCGGGTGAACGAGGCCATCGGGTCGGGAACGGCACCGGGGGGCGACGTCCCGGTCGGCGAGTGGACCGACGGGTTCGCCGCCGCGATGGACGACGATCTCGGGGTCCCCGCCGCGCTGGCGGAGATCCACGGCCGGGTCCGCGCCGGCAACACCGCGTTGTCGTCGGGGGATCTCGACGCGGCGCTCGCGGCGGCGTCGTCCGTCCGGGCGATGGCCGCGGTGCTGGGCGTCGACCCGCTGGACCCGCAGTGGACCTCCGCCGGGGGTGGGGAGGACGCGGCGTTGGCAGCACTCGATCTCCTCGTGCGCGCAGAACTCGAGGCCCGCGCCGACGCGCGGGCGAACAAGGACTTCGCCACCGCCGACGCCATCCGTGACCGACTGGTCGCGGCGGGTATCGAGGTGGTCGACACCGCGGACGGCCAGAAGTGGTCGCTCGCCAACCGGAAGGACTGACATGGCGGGCAATTCGAGCCGGCGCGGAGCGATCCGCAAATCCGGCACCAAGAAGGGACAGGTCGTCGGCTCCGGCGGCCAGCGCCGTCGCGGGCTCGAGGCGCGCGGCGCCACCCCCAAGGCCGAGGACCGGACCTACCACCCGGCGCACCGCAAGGCCAAGGCCGCGTCGCGCAAGTCGGACGGTGCCCAGCAGCGCCGCCAGTACGCCCAGAAGAAGGCCGACGGGCCCGAACTCGTGGTGGGCCGCAACCCGGTCGTGGAGTGCCTGCGTGCCGGGGTCCCGGCCACGGCGTTGTTCGTGGCCGTGGGGGCCGACAACGACGAGCGGCTCACCGAGGCCGTGCGGTTCGCCGCCGACAAGGGGATCTCGATCCTCGAGGTGCCCCGCCACGATCTCGACCGGATGACCTCCAACGGCATGCACCAGGGGATCGGTCTCCAGGTGCCTCCCTACGAGTACGCCGACCCGGACGACCTCATCCAGAGCGCCATGCACTCCTCGAAGCCGGCCCTGCTGGTGGCGCTCGACAACATCACCGACACGCGCAACCTCGGCGCCGTCATCCGGTCGGTCGCGGCCTTCGGTGGGCACGGCGTGCTGATCCCCGAGCGGCGCAGCGCGTCCATCACCGCGGTGGCGTGGCGCACCTCGGCCGGCGCCGCGGCCCGCCTGCCCGTGGCCAAGGCGACCAACCTCAACCGGACGCTGCTCGACTGGGCCAAGCAGGGCGCGCAGCTCGTCGGCCTGGACGCCGGGGGCGACGTCTCGCTGGACGACTACGACGGCACCGGCCCCACGGTCATCGTCGTGGGCTCCGAGGGCAAGGGCCTGTCCCGCCTCGTCCGCGAGAACTGCGACTCGATCCTGTCCATCCCGATCGCGTCCGAGGTCGAGAGCCTCAACGCCTCGGTGGCGGCGGGCGTGGTGCTCTCGGAGTTCGCGCGGCAGCGGCGCGTCAAGCGCTGACCCGCCGAGGCGGGAGCCCGGTCCGCCCGGCCCGCGGCATCCGCCCGGCCCGCCAGCGCGCTGGTCCGCGGCATCCGCTACCGCCTCTGGCGTCTCGCACACGCGCCTGAACGTTCGCTCGCCGGCATGGCGTCTGGCCTGCCCCGATGCGCGCGCGAGACGCCATGCCGACGAGCGGCTGTGGGCTGGCCGAGCAGGCGCGTGAGCGAGACGCCAGGCGCGGGAGCGGCTGTAGATGCGGGCGCAGGGGCCGTCCCGCGGAGGGTGTCAGGCCCGCGGCCGGCGCGGGGAGCGGCACCGGTCGAACGCCGACCGGGCGTGCTCCCAGGACTCCACCCCGTAGTACAGGTGGCCGGCGATCATGTAGAGCGCGGCGAACCGCTGGTAGGTCCACGCCCGGTCGAGGAAGGTCTCGTCGGCCCGCCCGGTGTAGTGGGCCAGCACGTCCTCGACGAAGCGCGGGCCGTATTCGTACAGCTCGGCGAAGTCGACGGCCGGGTCGCCCAGGCACATGTCGGTGAAGTCGATGAGGCCGATCCTGCCGGGTCCGCCGAGCCTGCCGGGTCCGCCGAGCCTGCCGGGCCCACTGACCCCACCGGCCCCGCCGAGCCCGCCGGCCGCGCCGAGCCCGCCGGCCGCTTGCCCGGCCGCCTGCCCGCGGTCCCAGTACAGGTGTCGGACGTAGACGTCGTTGTGCAGCAGCACCCGCGGTAGCAGGGTGGACTGCAGCGCCCCGACCTCGTCGCAGATCTCCCGGGCCGTGGCCATCTCGGCGTCGGTGAACACCGCCGGCAGGTTGTTGTCCACGATCCCGCGGACGAAGTCCAGGTTCTCCGGCTGGTAGGAGTGGGGCACCCGGTCGATCGGGGGCGCCGAGGTGTCCTGGATGTGCAGCGCGGCCAGCAGCGCGCCGAGTTGGGCGACGAGCGTCGTCCTCTCGGTGGCGGGCAGGCTGTCGAACAGCTCCGGGGTGAGGCGCTGCCCGCGCACCAGCGGGTACCCGGCGAAGCGACCGTGCGCGGGTACGTGGGAGTAGTGGGGGAGCGCGGCGTCGACGCCACCCGCCAGGTGGTCGAGGACCGCGATCTCGGTCGGCAGCTGCGCGAGCGCCTGATCGTCGGCGGGGAACCGGAAGACCAGCTCGCGGTGGCCGTGCGAATCCGGCCCGGAGCACCCGCGGCAGATCATCACGACGTGGTCCCAGCCCTCGTCGATCCGCTCGGCGGAGTCCCAGGTCAGGGTGGGGTAGGCGGCGCGAATGGCCTCGAGTTCGGCGGCATCGTCGGGCGCTACGGCAGCACCGTCCGCCCCGGCACCGTCCGCCCCAGTACCGTCCGGCTCAGCACCGTCCGGCTCAGCACCGTCCGGCCCGGCACCCCCGGTCATCGCCGCACCGCCGCGACACCGCGGCACGCGAGGTAGATGACGAACGAGATGGTGGTGACGAACACCGAGACCGGCACGCCGGGCGCGAGGGAGAGCAGCATCCCCCCGACGGCCGCGATCTCGGCGAACAGGATCGTCAGCCCGATCGCCCGCAACGGGCTGGAGGTGACGGCGGCCGCGGCGGCGGCCGGCGTGATGAGGAGGGACAGGACCAACAGCGCGCCGACGACCTGCACGGCCTGCGCGGCGGCCAGCCCCACGAGCACGGCGAAGACCATGTTGATGGCCCGCACCGGGACGCCCCGCGCCTCGGCGACCTCGGGGTCGGCGGAGGAGAACACGAGCGGCCGGTACAGCACGATCAGCGCGCTCACGATGATGGCCGCGACCACCGCCATCTGCACCAGCCCGTGCTCGGACACACCCACGATCTGCCCGGTGAGCAGGGAGAAGCTCGTCCCCGAGCGGCCGGGGTAGAGATGGATGAACAACACTGCCAGGCCGAGTCCGAACGCCAGCACCACGCCGATGGAGCTGTCGCGTTGGGACGCCCGGGAGCCCATGAGGCCGAACATGAGGGCGGCGATCACCGACCCCACGATCGCACCGAGCCCCAGGTTCAGCCCGAACAACAGGGCGGCGGCGGCACCGGTGAGGGCGAGCTCGCTGGCGCCGTGCACGGAGAACGACATCTGCCGCATCACGATGAACGGCCCGATCGCCCCGGAGAGAAGGCCGAGCAGTGCGATCGCGGCGAGGCCGAAGAGCACGAAGTCCTGCTCCAGCAGGTACGCGGTGGTCTCGGTGTCGGCGATGGACCCGAGGATCTCGAGCAGTCGGTCCATCAGTGCGCTCCATGTCCGTGGTCGTGGCCGCCTGCGGCGTCGTCATCGTGGTGGTGGTGCCCGCTCGACCAGGGTTCGGCGACGAGGTGCTGGGTGTCGCCCACCACGACGATCTGTCCGCGCACGCGCAGGACCTCGACGGGGGAGGAGTACAACTCGGACATGACCTCGGTGGTGAAGACCTCGTCCGGGGTGCCGATGCGGTGCCGGCCGTCGACCAGGTAGACGATCCGGTCGACCATCGGCAGCACCGGGTTGATCTCGTGGGTGACGAACACGACCGCGGTGTCGTGCTCGCGGCGTCGGTGGTCGAGTACGGAGGCGACGGTGCGTTGACCGGTGAGGTCGAGGCTGAGCAGCGGTTCGTCACAGAGCATGACGCACGGGTCGCACGCGATGGCTTGGGCGACCCGTACGCGTTGTTGTTCGCCGCCGGACATCCGGCCGAGTGGCTTGTCGGCGAGCTTTCCGGCCGCGAGCCTGGTGAGGGCGTCGTCGACGATCCGGCGTTTGCCCGCGCGCCGTGACGGCCAACCGGGGCCCCAGCGGGTGCCGTCGATCCCGAGGGACACGAGGTCGCGTCCGCGCAGGGTGATGCCGGGGTCGAAGGCGCGCTGCTGCGGTACGTAGCCGAGGTGGGTGCCGCGGTCGCCGGGGGCGCGTCCGTCGACGAGGACGGTGCCGGAGTCGGGCCGGTGTTCGCCGAGCAGCACCTTGAGCAGGGTGGTCTTGCCGGCGCCGTTGGGTCCGAGGACGGCCACGAACTCGCCGGGGGCGATCTCCAGGTCGAGGTCGCGGATGAGGGTGCGACCGCCGCGGGAGACCGTCACGCCCTGCAGCGAGACGACCGGTCCGGGGCCGGGGGCGCCGCGGGTGTGGCCCCCCGCCGGTTCAGTGGCCACCGTCGCCCACCGGGGTCGCGTCGGCCAGTGCGCCGGAGACGTCGTCGACGATCCCCGTCATCCAGCCGATGTAGTCGGCGCCCTCGGGGAGGGTCTCGGTGAGGTCGACGACGACGAGGTCGGCGTCCTCGGCCGCGTCGCGGACGCGGGCGGTCACGGAGGTCTCGGTCTGGGTGTTGAAGGCCAGGAACGCGACCCGTCGCTCGGCCAGCAGGTCGAGCATGGCGGCGAGGTCGGCGGCGGACGGATCGGTGTCGTCCTCGACGGAGGCGAGGAACCCGCGCGGCGTCAGGTCGGTCAGGTGCGCGGCCTCAAACAGCTGCGCGCCGACCCGCTCGGTCTGGGCGTAGGGGAAGTGTCCGCGGTCGTGGATCTCGTCGAGCCGGGCCTCGAGCGGGGTCAGGGCGTCGGCGAAAGCGCGGGCGTTGTCGCGGTACTGCTCGGCGTTGCCGGAGTCGATCGCGGCGAGTTCCTCGGCTACCCGCTCGGCCACCGCGGCGGCGGTCGGCAGGCTGAACCAGACGTGTTCGTTCTCGGCCGCCTCGTGCGAGTGGTCGCCGTCGGCATGGTCGTCGCTGTCGGCATGGTCCTCCTCCGCGTGGTCGTGCCCGTCCACGGAGGCACCGGTGACCCGCTCGAACTCGTCGACCCCCCGAACGACGGGGACGTCTCCGGCGTTGTCCAGGGCCATGTCCACGAACGCGTCGTAACCGGCACCGTTGTAGACGACCAGGTCGGCGCCCGCGACCGCGGCGGCATCCGCAGGGCTGGCCTCGTAGGAGTGCGGGTCGGCGGCCGGGTCGGAGATCACCGATTCCACCGAGGCGTTGCCGCCGGCGACCTGCTCGGCGATGTCCGCGTAGACGGTCGTCGAGGCGACCACGGTGGGCCCGTCGTCGCCCGCGCCGGCGTCGCCGTCGGTGCCGCAGGCGGTGAGCACGCCCCCGCCCAGGAGGGCGGCCGCGGCGAGGGCCAGCGCGCGGGGCGTGCGGGCGGGGGAGGTGCGGGCGGGTGAGGAGGACGACATCGTGTGGACCACTCTCGTAGTAATGAGAACCGTTGTCGTTAAGTGTAGATCCGCGACGCGGCGCGCGTGCACATCCGGGGGTGTCAGCCCCGCAGATCGGCGAGAGTGTCGAGCAGCTCCACGACGGCGGGGATGTCCGCGACGCGGTGCGCGGCCGCCGTCTCGCCCTCGCCGACCTTGACGCCGACGTCCTGCGGTCGCAGGTGCGCGAAGCCGCGCTCATCGGTGACGTCGTCGCCAATGAACAGCGCCACCTCCGCTCCGGTCTGCTCGACCATCGTCTCGATGGCCGCGCCCTTGCTCGCCTCCCGCACGGCGATCTCCACGACGTTCTTGCCCTCGGTGACGAACACCCCGTCGAGTGTGGCCGGCCCGGCCATCGCCTCGGCCTGCGCACGTTCCCGCTCCGCGGGATCGGCCACCGGGCGGACGTGCAGGACGGCGGCCGTCGGCTTGGTCTCGACGTGCGCCCCGGGGGTGCGGGAGACGATCTCCTCGAGGGCGGACCGCACCCGGGACAGCAGCGCCACCTCGTCGTCGTCGAGGGGGGAGTCGAAACCACCCTCCCACTCCGACCCGTGGCTGCCCACCAGGACCACCGGGGCGTCGGCGCCGCTCACCTCCGCCAGCGCCGCGCGGTTACGGCCGGACAGCAGGGCGACGGTGGTCCGGGGCAGCCCCGCCAGTCTCGCCAGGGCGTCCGCGGCACCGGGGGCGGGCACGGCCTTCGTGGGGTCGTCGACGAACGGGGCGAGCGTGCCGTCGTAGTCGCACGCCACCACGAGGGTGGGGGCGTCGGCGGCGCGGCGCAGCGCCTCGTCCAGGGTCTCGGCGGTGGTCATGGACGTCAGGATAAGCGCGCCGCCCGGACCCGGGCACCGCGAAAGCCCCCGGCGCGTCATGTGACGCGTGTTACGTTAAGGAGACTCAAAGGCTGAAGTCGGGCGTCTGAAGGACGTACCGGTGAGCGCAGAGGATCGGGCACCGGGTGCGCCCAGTGTCCGACCGCGACCGGAAGGTGAGAAGACCATGGCATCATCAGTGCTGAGGACATCCGTACGCCGTCGTCCGATGAGCGTGATCGCCGCCGCCGCGGTGATCGGCCTGGGGCTCACGGGCTGTACATCGACGAATTCCGACGACGACTCGAGCCTGCTGGAGACCCTGCAGGACCGCGGCAGCGTGACGGTCGGCTTCGCCGGCGAGGCGCCCTACTCGTTCCAGGAGAACGGCGAGCTCACCGGCGCCACCGTCGCCCTCCACCGCGAGATCTTCGGGAATCTGGGCATCGACACCGTCGAGGGCGTGAACGCGGACTTCGGTGCCCTCATCCCCGGTCTCCAGGCCAACCGCTTCGACGTGGTCAGCGCGGGCATGTCGATCCTCCCGGAGCGCTGCGAGCAAGCCGCGTTCAGCGAGCCCGAGTTCAACTACACCACCGCCCTCATGGTCGAGGAGGGCAACCCGATGAACCTCACGGACATGCAGTCCGTCGCCGAGAGCGGTGCGCGGCTCGCGACGATGACGGGCGCGATCGAGTCCGACTACGCCTCCGAGCTGGGTATCGACAGCATGCAGGTCGCCACCCCCCAGGACGGGATGGACGCGGTCACCTCCGGGCGCGCCGACGTCTTCGCCCTGACCGGCATCTCGCTGAACTGGATGAAGAACAACAACCCCGACGCCCCCGTCGAGGTGACCGAGTCGTTCGTCGCGGAGATCAACGGCGAGCCGCAGGTCGGCGCGGGCGGTACCGTGTTCCGCACTGACGACCAGGAGCTCCTCGACGCCTACAACGAGGAACTGGCCAAGATCACCTCCGATCCGGAGAAGTACCTCTCCATCGTGGGTGAGTTCGGGTTCACCGAGGGGGAGCTCCCCGACCCCGCGCTGACGACCGCCGACCTCTGCGCCGGCGAGTGACGGTGCACGGAGTCCGGTGACGAACGACCGTGGAAAGTAACATCGAGGCCTTCCTGGAGGCGTGGCCCCGCTTCCAGGAAGGCATCGTCACCACCATCTATCTGACACTGGGAGGTGCGGCGCTGGGCTTCGCCATGGCGCTGGTCCTCGGCGTGGCGGCCGGGTCCCGCCTCATGGTGATCCGCGGGGTGTCGAGGACGATCGTCGAGTTCTTCCGGGGCACCTCGTTGCTGGTGCAGCTGTTCTGGCTGTTCTTCGTGCTGCCGCTGCTCGGCTACGAACTCGATCCGCTCTTCTGCGGGATCCTGGCGCTGGGACTCAACTACGGCGCGTACGCCGCCGAGGTGGTCCGTGGTTCGCTGGCCTCCGTCCCGACCCCGCAGAAGGAGGCCGCGGTCGCCCTGAACTTCTCGCCCTGGCATCGCATGTCCAAGGTCGTCTTCCCGCAGGCGTGGGTGCAGATGATCCCGCCGCTGAACAACCTCCTGGTCCAGCTCCTCAAGGGGAGTGCCCTGGCCAGCTTCATCCTGCTGCAGGACCTGACCTTCCACATCGGGGAGCTGCGCCGGGTGACCGGCGATACGGTGTTCGCCTTCGGCGTCGGGCTGATCCTCTACTTCGTCATCGCGTACGTCCTCACCCTGTTCATGAACCTCCTCGAGGTCCGGGCGAAGTCCCGCCTTGGGGCGGGGCCGTCGCTCCGTGAGGTGCTCAGCCTGCGACCCGAACGGGTCAACGAAGCAGTGGGGGTGGGCCGATGAGCGTCAACTGGAGCTGGGAACGCGCAATCGAGAGCATCCCGATCCTGCTGGAGGGGTTCCGGATCACCCTGCTGGCCACCGTCGTCGGCTTCCTCATCGCGGCGGTGCTGGGTCTGCTCGTCGCGGTGGTGCGTCGCGCCGCGCCCGCCGTGATCACCGTGCCCCTGCGCCTGGTCACCGAGTTCATCCGCCTGACCCCGCTCGTCGTCCAACTGTTGTTCGCGTACTTCCTGCTCCCGCAGTTCACCGGCCTGCAGATCGGTATCGCCGTGATCGGCGTCCACTACGCGACCTATATGGCTGAGGTGTACCGCGCGGGCATCGACGCGGTCCCGACCGGGCAGTGGGAGGCCGCCCGGGCGCTGTCACTCCCCGCGGGGCGCACGTGGCGTGCCGTCGTCCTGCCCCAGGCGATCCGCAACACGGTCCCGGCGCTCGGCAACTACGCGATCTCCCTGTTCAAGGACACCCCGTTCCTGTTCGCGATCACGGTGGTGGAGATGGTGACCGCCGCGCAGCAGTACGGCGCCCGCAACTTCCAGTACCTCGAGCCGATCACCCTCGCCGGGGTGATCTTCCTGCTCGCGAGCTACCCGACCTCGATCCTCATCCGGAGACTGGAGAAGTCCCTTGTCTACTGACCCCAGCACGCCGACGCGGCCGAGCACGCCGACAGGCGGCGAGTCGCCGATGGTGGTGTTCGAGAAGGTGGTCAAGCAGTTCGGCGACCACGTGGTCCTGGACCACCTCGACTTCACCGTGCGGCGGGGCGAGCGGGTCGCGCTGATCGGCCCCAGCGGGTCGGGCAAGACGACGATCCTGCGCCTGCTGATGACCCTCGAGGAGGCGAACGACGGCGTGATCTGGGTGGAGGGCGAACCCCTGACCCACCAATTCAAGGGCGACACGCTGGTCAAGGCCTCCCAGAAGCACCTGCGCGCCGTCCGCTCGAAGATCGGGATGGTGTTCCAGCAGTTCAACCTGTTCCCCAACATGACGGTGCTCGAGAACATCACCGAGGCGCAGATCCACGTCCTGGGGCGGTCCAAGGGGGAGGCGGTGGAGCGGGCACGCGAACTCCTCGACACCGTCGGTCTCGCGGACAAGGAGAACGCCCACCCGACCACGCTGTCGGGCGGGCAGCAGCAGCGGGTCGCCATCGCCCGGGCGCTGGCGATGGATCCCGATATCCTGCTCCTCGACGAGGTCACCTCGGCTCTCGATCCCGAGCTGGTCGCCGACGTGCTCGGGGTGCTGCGGATGATCGCCGAGTCCACCGACATCACGATGCTCATCGTGACCCACGAGATGGGGTTCGCCCGCGACGTGGCCGACCGCGTGCTGGTGTTCGATCAGGGCAAGATCGTGGAGGAGGGTACTCCCGAGGCCATCTTCACCGATCCCAAGCAGGACCGGACACGCACGTTCCTCAAGGCCGTCCTCGAACGGTGACCCGCGCCGTGTGGCGTGACGCTTGACCGTGACCCGGCCGCCTGTAGGATTGTCGACAATCAGACGGTTCCATGGAAGGCGCGCCGATGACCCTGTCGCACACGGCCCTCGAACTGGCCGACGGCTACCGCCGGGGCGAACTCTCCCCGGTCGATGCCGCCGAGGAGGTGCTCACCGCGATCGATCGGGTCGACGGCGAGATCAACGCCTTCTGTCACGTCGATCGTGACGCGACGCTGACGGCCGCGCGGTCGTCCGAGGAGCGGTACCACCGTGGTGAACCGCTGAGCCCGCTGGACGGCGTCCCCACCACGATCAAGGACATCTTCTACACCCGCGGCGTCCCGACGCTCCGGGGTTCCCGGCTCCTGGCCGACAAGCCCGGTGCGTCCGATCCCGCCTCGTGGCCCGACGACGCCCCCGTCACATCGGCGGTCGGTGAGGCCGGGTGCGTGGTGATCGGCAAGACCACCACCCCGGAGTTCGCGTGGAAGGGGGTCACGGACAACACGCTCACCGGGATCACCCGTAATCCGCACGACCCGGGCCTCACCCCGGGCGGATCCAGCGGCGGGGCGGCGGCCGCGGTCGCCGCCGGGCTCGGCCAGCTCGCACTGGGCACCGACGGCGGCGGGTCGGTGCGCATCCCCGCCGCGTTCTGCGGGATCGTGGCGCTCAAGCCCACCTACGGCGTGATCCCCATGTTCCCGTCCAGCCCGTTCGGCACGCTCGCGCACGCCGGGCCGATGACCCGCACGGTCGCCGACACGGCCGCGTTCATGGACACCCTCCTGCGTCCGGACCCCCGCGACTGGTCGGCGGTGCCGGCGCGCGCGACGACCCCCGGTCCGGGCGGGTACCTCGCCGCGGCCGTCGACGGCTCACGCGGGGACCGCCCACTCGAGGGACTGCGCGTCGCGTACAGCCCCGACCTCGGTTTCGGCACCACCGACCCGGAGGTCGAGCGGGAGGTCGGACGCGCGGTCGCCGTACTGGAATCGCTGGGAGCGCGGGTCGAGACGGTCGACCCCGGGATCACCGACCCGGTCGACGCGTTCCACGTCCTGTGGTTCGCCGGACTCGCCGCGGTCCTCGCGCCCCACGGGCCGGGCGCCGTCGACCACGTCGACCCGTCGATGCGCGAGGCGCTGGAGCGGTACCACGACTACTCCGCCGCCGACTATCTCGACGCCGTGGCGGTGCGGATGGCCCTGGGCGCGCGGATGGCCGACTTCCACCAAGCCCACGACATCCTCATCACGCCCACCACGCCGATCGCCGCCTTCGCGGCGGGATCGGACGTGCCGCCGGGCTGGGGCAGTCCCGACTGGACGTCGTGGACGCCGTACACCTATCCGTTCAACATGACCCAGCAGCCGGCGCTGAGCGTCCCCTGCGGGACGACCGACGCGGGCCTCCCGGTGGGGCTGCAGGTGGTGGGTGCGCGGTTCGAGGACCGACTGGTGGTCCGGGTCGGTGCCGCACTCGAAGCCGCGCTCGGTCAGGTCGTGCCCACCCCGCGGGTCCACGCGGCGGAGCGGCCGGGGGACGGTCGGCCGTGATCGACTCGACCGCGGGACTGGAACCCGTCGTCCAGGAGTCGACGCCGTCCCTCATCGCGCGCGCTCTGCGGAGGGGCATCGCGGACGGCTCGCTGGCCCCCGGGACACAACTGGGCGAGGCCGCTCTCGCACGCTCGCTCGGCGTGAGTCGCGGCCCGCTGCGCGAGGCGATGCAGCGGCTCACCCAGGAGGGGTTGCTCGTCTCGCACCGCAATCGCGGACTGTTCGTCGCCGACCTGACGCCCGACGCCGTCGAGGACATGTACCTGCTGCGGACGACCATCGAGACCGGTGCTCTGGAGCGGGTGCTCGATCTGGGTCTGGGGGAGGCCACTGCCGACGCCCTCGACGCGGCCGTCGACGCCATGGCGGCGCTGGCCGACGAACCCCGGTCCGCGGCCATGGTGGCGGCGGATCTGGACTTCCACCACGCGCTGGTGGAGGCCGCGCGGAGCCCGCGGTTGTCGCGGGTGCACGAGACCGTGGTGGTGGAGACGAGTATGTGCCTCCACGCGATGCGCAGCACCTATACCGACGCCGCGTCCAGGCTCACGGAGCACCGCGCGATCGCGGACGCGGTGCGCTCGGGCGACCGACTCCGGGCCCGGACGTTGCTCGTCGACCACATGCGGGACGGGCTGGCCAGGGTCAGCGAGGGCGCGTAGCTCGGGGGACGGCGGTCAGGGCACGGAGCTCAGTGGCTCGACCCGAGGCCGTTCCGCAGTGCCCACGCCACGGCCTGCGGCCGGGTCGTCACCCCTATCTTGCGGTAGGCGTCCCGGATGTAGGACTTCACGGTGTTGATCGACAGGTAGCAGGCCGCGGTGATCTCCTCGTTCGACCGACCCTGGGTGATGAGCGCCAACATCTCCGCCTCCCGGGGGGTCAGGCCCACACCGCCAGTGGGCCACGGCGCGGCCGGCCCGGAGTCCTCCCGGTCGATCACCGTGACGCGCCCACCGGCCGCGATGCGTTCGATCCCGCTGACCAGCTCGTCCCCGATCAGGGACTTGGCGAGAAAACCCCGGGCCCCGGCCGCCAGCGCCTCGTCGACGGCCTTCGGATCGGTGATGAACGAGTAGACCGCCACCGCGCCGATCTGCGGGTCACGGGCGAGTTCGGCGCACCGCTGCTGCCACCCGGGGCCGGAGCCGAAGGTGTCGAACAGGGCGACGTCGACCGGCGTGGCGACGTCGGTCGCGTGATGGGTCGGCACCACGTGCACCCGGTCGGCGTACGGACCCAGCAGGGCCTCCACACCGGCGACGACCAGCGAGTAGTCGTTGACCACCGAGACCCGGACCTTCATGAAGGGACATTAGCAGTTGTGACCCATCCCACCCCTGGGGGTGTGCCGAATCCCCCGGGGACATCGGAAGCTGGACCGGACGGCGAGGGGAACCATGATGCAGACAGCGATGACCAGACTCGACGATCGGTGGGCGTGGGCCGACTCCGGGATGTGCCGCGAGATCCCGGACCTCTTCTACAACTCGGAGGACGAGGCCAAGTCGACGCGGCGCCGCAAGGAGGCCGCCGCCAAGAAGCTCTGCGGGCAGTGTCCCGTCATCGACGCGTGCCGCCAGCACGCGATGGCCCAGCGTGAGCTGTACGGCGTCTGGGGCGGGATGACCGAGGCCGAGCGTCACCGCCGGGCCGGCCGCGTGCGCACCGGCTAGGGGAGCCAGCGGGTCGGCTCGGTTCGGGTCGGCTCAGCGCACGGGGATCGCGACCAACTTGGTCTCGACGAACTCCTCGATCCCGCTGAGCCCGCCCTCGCGCCCCAGCCCGGACTGCTTGATGCCGCCGAACGGGGCGGCCGGGTTGGACACGACGCCGACGTTGATGCCGACCATGCCGGCCTGGAGTCGCTCGGACATGGTCATGGCGCGGTCGAGGTTCTCGGTCATGACGTAGGAGACCAGTCCGAACTCGGTGTCGTTGGCCAGTGCCACCGCCTCGTCGTCGGTGTCGAACGGTACGAGGGCGGCGACGGGGCCGAAGATCTCGGTCGACATCAGCTCGGCGTCCGGGGTGACACCGGTGAGCACGGTGGGCGGGTAGAAGTAGCCGGGGCCCTCCAGGCGCGAACCGCCGGTCAGCACCTCGGCCCCGCGCTCGACGGCGTCGTCGACCAGGTCCACGACCTTGGTGACAGCCTTCTCCTCGACCAGGGGGCCCACGTCGGTGCCGTCGGTCGTGCCGTCGCCCACGGTCAGGGCGGACATCTTCTCGGTCAGGCGCCGACCGAACTCGTCCAGTACCGAGCGGTGCACGAGGATCCGGTTGGCGGACGTGCAGGCCTCGCCCATGTTGCGCATCTTGGCGGCCATCGCCGCGGCGACGGCGGTGTCCATGTCCGCGTCCTCGCAGACCACGAACGGCGCGTTGCCGCCGAGCTCCATGGAGGTGCGCAGCACCCCGCGCGCGCACTGCTCGAGGAGCGTGCGGCCGACGGGCGTGGATCCGGTGAAGGACAGCTTGCGGGCGATGCCGGAGTCGATCCACGGCTCCACCACGCCGCCGGCGTCGGTCGTGCACACCACGTTGAGGACGCCGTCGGGCAGCCCCGCCTCGCGCAGGAGGTCCACCACGTACAGCGAGGTCAGTGGCGTGAGGTTGGCGGGCTTGAAGACCATGGTGCAGCCGGCGGCGATGGCGGGTCCGATCTTGCGGGTGGCCATGGCCAGGGGGAAGTTCCACGGGGTGATGAGGATGCACGGTCCCACGGGCTCGTGGGTGACCATGAGCCGGGTCTTGCCGTCGGGGGAACGGCGGGCGTCGCCGCGGATGCGGCAGGCTTCTTCGGAGAACCAGCGGAAGAACTCGGCGCCGTAGGTCACCTCGCCCTTCGCCTCGGCCAGTGGCTTGCCCATCTCGGTGGTCATGAGCAGCGCCAGCTCGTCGGCGCGCTCGACGATCAGCTCGTAGGCCCGGCGCAGGATCTCGGCCCGCTCGCGGGCGGGGACCGCCGCCCACGACGGCTGGGCGCGACCGGCGGCCTCGATCGCGGCGGCGGCATCACCGGCCCCGCCGTCGGCGATGGTCGCGATCGCGTCACCGGTCGCGGGGTTGACCACGTCGAACGTCGCGCCGGAGGCGGCGTCGCGCCAGGCCCCGTCGACGTGGATGCCGGTCCCGAGGGCACTGATGATGTCGGCTGCGGAGCGGGTCATGTGGGCCTCCTGGTGGGTGCGGGGCGGGGGTCGGGACGGGGGTCGGGGTCGAGCAGTTCGAACAGGTGGCGGCCGGTGCGGCCGGGTCCCGTGGTGGGGTCGCCGGCGCCGAGGTGGTCGACCTGGGTGGCGCACGAGAACCCGTCGGTGAGGACGGGGGCGTCGGTGTCGGCGCGCAGGGCGGGGGCGAGGGCGAGTTCGGCGACGGCCGCGGTGACGGTCTCGTGGCCGGCGGTGAAGCCGAAGTCGCCGGCGACGCCGCAGCAGCCGGTCGCCTCGCGGACCGAGCCCACGCCGAGGGCGGTGAGCGTGGCGCGTTGGACGCGGTTGCCGAAGGTCGCGTACTCGTGACAGTGGGTCTGGACGGTGACGCGGTCCGGGGGCGCGCCGCCGGGCCACGCGGGGGCGCGGCCCTCGGTGGCGAGCCTGCCGAGGTGGTCGGCGGAGGAGCGGACACGGGCGGCCACGCGGCGTGCGGCGTCCGCGTGGGGGGTGTCGGCGAGCAGGCGGGGGAGGTCCTCGCGGAGGGTGGCGGCGCAGGAGGGTTCGACGACGACGACGGGGACCTCCTCCCCGCCCGGCCCGCGGATCGCGTCGAGGCGGCGCGCGGTCGAGGTCATGGTGCGGCGTGCGGCATCGAGTCGGCCGGTGGTGACGTGGGTCAACCCGCAGCACTGGTCGGCTGTGCAGGCGACGGAGGTGTGCGTGCCGCCCAGCACGCGGGCGGCGGCGCCGGCGACCGCGGGGCGCAGTCCGCGGGTGAACGAGTCGAGGAACAGCACGACCTCCGCGGAGGTGCGCCCCGGCTCCGGTTCGCGGACGGTCCACACGCTCTCCGGGACCCGGGCGAGCTCCTCGCGCAGCTGACGGGCGGACGCGAAGCGGGGCAGGGTGCGCTCGGTGCTCAGGCCGCCCATCCGTGCCGCGGCGCGGCCGGCGCGGGTCCCCAGCAGGGCGTTGATGGGCCCGGCCGCGCGGACGGTGCCGCGCAGCCACAGCGGGAGCAGGCCCAGCGAGTAGTGGGCCGTCGGTCGCACTCGACGCGTGTAGCGACGGTGCAGGGCCTCGGACTTGAAGGTGGCCATGTCGACGCCGGTGGGACAGTCCGACGAGCACGCCTTACACGCGAGGCACAGTTCGAGCGACTCCTCCACCGCGGGGTCGTCGATGGGCAGGGTGCCGCGGACCACCTCCTGCAGGACGCGGGCCCGACCGCGGGTGGAGTCCTTCTCGTCCCCGGTGGCCCGGAAGGACGGGCACATCACGCCACCGGAGGTGGTGCGGCAGCGGCCCACGCCGATGCAGGCCTGGACCGGGTGGGCACCGTCCGGCGACGTGAGCAGGCCCAGGTCGCGCCTGCCCACCCCGGTCAGCGCCAGGTCGGCGTCGAGGGGTCGGGTGGCGGTCAGGCCGCCCGGGGCGAGGATCCCCGCCGGGTCCCAGAGTCCGGCGAAGCGGGCGAAGGCGTCCAGCATCTCGGGCGAGTACATCACCGGCAGCAGCTCGGAGCGGGCGCGGCCGTCGCCGTGCTCCCCGGACAGCGACCCGCCGTGCCGCACCACGAGGTGGGCGGCGTCGGTGCAGAACGCGCGCATGATGGCCCGGCCCGCGTCCGAGCGCAGGTCGAAGCTGATGCGGATGTGCATACAGCCCGCCCCGAAGTGCCCGTACATGACGCCCGTGAGCTCGTGCCGGGCAAGCAGGTCGCGGAAGTCGGCGAGGTAGTCGGCGAGCCGCTCGGGGGCGACGGCGGAGTCCTCCCAGCCGGGCCAGGACTCGATGGTCGCGCCCGTCGCCGGATCGGTCAGTCTCGAGCTCAGCCCGGCGCCGTCCTCACGCACGCGCCACAGGTCCGCGCGGGCCACGGGATCGGTCACGACGAGGACCTCGAGAGCGTGGCCGTCCCGCGTCAGCTCGTCGGCCAGTTCGGCCACCCGGGCGTCGAGCCCACGACCGCCGGCGCCGGCCTCGTCGTCGTCGCCCCCGTCGTCGTCACTCCCGTCGTCATCGAGTTCCACGAACAGCCACGCGTGGCCGCGCGGCAGCTCGGCGACCGAGTCGGCGCCGCGGCGCTGCCGCATCGTCGCGACGATCACCTCGTCGATACCCTCTACGGCTGTGGGGCGGTGTCGCAGGATGGCTGGCACGTCCCGCGCAGCGTCCACCACGTCGGCGTACCCCACGACTGCCAGCCCGGTGCGCGCGGAACGGGGGACGGCCCGCACGGTCGCGGCGGTGACGATCGCGCACGTGCCCTCGGAGCCCACGAGGGACCGCGCCACGTCGAAGCCCTCCTCGGGCAGCAGGTGACGCAGGTGGTAGCCGGACACCTGGCGGGGGAGGCGGCCGAGTTCGGTGCGGATGGCGGCCAGGTGGTCGGCGGTCAGGTCCTGCAACCGTGTGGTGAGGTGCTCGGCGCGGGCGGCGGCGGGCGCGTCGGCCGGATCGGTGGCCTCGACGCCGCTGCGGGTGGCGGTGAGGCGCAGTCCGTCGGCGGTGACGATCCGCAGCGCCTCGACGTGGTCGGCGGTCCGGCCGTGGCGCACGGAGTGGTTGCCGCACGCGTCGTTGCCGATCGCGCCGCCCAGGCAGGCGCGGGACTGGCTCGAGGGGTCCGGGGCGAAGGTCAGGCGGTCGCCCGTGGCGGCGTGGACGGCCGCGCGCAGGGCCGTGAGCACGGTGCCGGCCTCGGCGGTGACGGTCCCCGCCGCCTCGTCCACCTCGAGGACCCGGTTCATGTGCCGGGACAGGTCCAGGACCAGGCCGGTGCCGATCGCGTTCCCGGCCATCGACGTGCCGCCGCCACGGGCGGTCGCGGGAACCCCGAGCCGGTGACACACGGCCAGGGAGGTGGCGACCTCGCTCTCCGACCGCGGGAACAGCACGGCGGCGGGCACGACCCGGTAGTTCGAGGCGTCGTAGGAGTACTCGGCGATCCGGCGGGGGTCCGACTCGGGCGCCAGACCCGCGTCCACGAGCGCGCCGACGAGCGCCCGCCCGGGGGCGTCCGGTGCGACGTGGGAGGTCACGCCGCCCCGTCGCACACCCGGTGCACGGCGCGGGTGAAGCGCTCGACACCAGCGTCCACCTCGTCGGCGGTCACCACCAGCGCGGGGATGAGGCGCACGACCGAACCGGTCGGGCCGCAGGTCAGGGTGAGCAAGTCCTCGTCGATGCACGCCTGCTGCACCGCCGCGGCCAGGCGGGCGGCCTCGAGCGCACCGGAGCTGCCGGCGGGCGCGCCTGCGTCGCCGAACTCGACGCCCAGCATGAGCCCGGTCCCGCGGATGTCGCAGATCTCGCCCACGTCGCCGAGGGTACGCCGGAGCGCGTCGAGAAGCTGGGTTCCGCGGGCGGCGGCGTTGTCCACCAGGCCTTCGCGCTCGACCACGCCGAGGGTGGCGACCCCGGCCGCCGCGGCGACCGCGTTGCCGCCGTAGGTGCCGCCCTGCGACCCCGGCCAGGCCTTGGCCATGAGGGCGGAGGGTGCGGCGATCGCGGAGATGGGGAAGCCCGAGGCGATGCCCTTGGCGGTGATGATCATGTCCGGCACGAGCCCGTCGGTGTGCTGGTGACCCCAGAACCGGCCGGTGCGCCCGATGCCGGCCTGGACCTCGTCGAGGATCAGCAGCGCGCCGGTCCGGTCGGCGCGCTCGCGCAGTCCCTCCAGGTAGCGCGGGGGAGTGGCCATGTACCCGCCGTCGCCCAGCACGGGTTCGATGAGGAAGGCCGCGATCTCGCGGGCGTCGACCCGGGTGGCCATGAGGTAGTCGAGCTCGGCCAGCGCGAAGTCGATCGCGTCGTCCTCCGTCCACCCGTGGCGCAGGGCGTGCGGGAACGGGGTCATCACGACTCCACCCATGAGCGGGGAGAACCCGGCGGAGAAGCGGGTGCCCGCGGTGGTGAGGCTGGCGGCGGCGACGGTGCGGCCGTGGAAGCCGCCCTGGACGGTGACGATGTTGGGCCGGCCGGTGGCCATGCGGGCCAGCCGGACCGCGGCCTCGACTGCCTCGGATCCGGAGTTGGCGTAGAAGACCGAGTCGATCCCCTCGGGCAGGTGCTCGCCCAGCTTCTCGGTGAGCTCCAACAGCGGCTGGTGCATGACGGTCGTGTACTGCGCGTGGATGATCTTCCCGCACTGCTCGCGTGCCGCGGCGACCACGGCGGGGTGGCAGTGGCCGGTGCTGGTCACGCCGATGCCGGTCGTGAAGTCCAGGTAGTCGCGGCCGTCGGTGCCGTGGATCCACGAGCCGAGGGCGTGGTCCACCACGACGGGCGTGGCCTGCTTGAGATGGGGCGACAGGTGCGCGGTCATGGGTGCCAGTGTGTGGCGCGCCACGGTCGATTGTCAACAATCCGACGATTCTGGTTCGCGGGAGGGTCGTCGCGTTACGGTGGGGCCATGACGCAGCCGCACCGCGACCTGGGCCACCACGACCCGGGCAACCATGACCCGGGCACCCGGCCGACCGTCGTCGTCCTCACCGCGGACGGCGTCGAGCCCCCCACCACCCTCGCGCTGATCCGCGAGCTCGCCGACGTGCGCGAGTGCACGGCCGACACCCTCGCGCAGGCTCTGCCCGGGGCCGAGATCCTGCTGGTGTGGGACATCTTCTCCGACGCCCTGGCCTCCGCCTGGCACGCCGCCGACGCGCTGCGGTGGGTCCACGTGGCCGCCGCCGGGGTGGACAAGCTCCTCTTCGACGAGCTGCGCGACTCCGACGTGCTGGTCACCAACGCCCGCGGGGTCTTCGACGGGCCGATCGCCGAGTACGTCCTGGCCTGCGTCCTGGCCCACGACAAACGGCTCCACGAGACCGAGGCGCTGCAGCGCGCGGGTCAGTGGCGCCACCGCGAGACCACCCGGGTGGCCGGCCGGCGCGCCCTGGTGGTGGGCACCGGCGGCATCGGACGGGCCACCGCGCGGCTACTGCGGGCGGTCGGGCTCGACGTCAGCGGGGCCGGACGTCGACCGCGCGACGACGACGAGGACTTCGGCCGCGTCCTGGATTCCGCGCACCTGTCCGAGCATCTCGGCGACGTGGACCATCTCGTCATGGTGGCGCCGCTGACCGACGCCACACGGGGGCTGCTCGGCCCCGCGGAACTGGCCGCCCTGCCCGACGGCGCTCACGTGGTGAACGTCGGTCGCGGAGAGCTGGTCGATCAGGAGGCCCTCACGCGCGAGATCGGGACGGGCAGGCTCTCGGCGCACCTGGACGTCCTCGTCGTCGAACCCCTCCCCGACGGTGACGTGCTCTGGACCCTCGACGGCGCGCACATCAGTCCCCACATGTCCGGCGACGTCGTGGGGTGGCGGGACACACTGTCCGGGCAGTTCCTCGACCACCTGCGCACGTGGGTCGGCGGCGGGACCCCCGGCCCGATTGTGGATAAAGGTCGAGGATACGTCAGCGGCTGAGCGGTTGTCCGTGGTCATCTCGACGGATACGGTCGGCTCCGCGAGAGGTGGCACTCCTCGCTTTTCCCGAGTCAGCCGGGGTTTTCAGGCTGAGGAGAGAAAGGAGTCGTAATGACCATTGCCGTAGATGACTACCAGTCCCGCGTGAGCGGGCGACCGGAGATCGTCGAGCGCCGTGACCCCGTCCTGTGGGGACGCAGCGAGGATCCCGAGGTCCTCCAGTTCGGCGAGCGCGGCTACATCCAGCGTGAGGGCGCACTCGACCGGCAGCGGATCGACGCCTGCCTGGCCGAGATCGACCGCATCGGATCCGATCCACAGATGGCCGGCGACCCCCGGATCATCCGCGAGGCCGGCAGCGAGGCCGTCCGTTCGATCTTCGACGTCCACGACCTGAGTGAGGTCGTGTGGGAGGCGGTCGAGCGATCCGGCGCGATCGACCTGGCCCGGCAGATCCTCGGCTCGGACGTCTACGTCCACCAGAGCCGGCTCAACTACAAGCCCGGATTCGCCGGCGGCGCCTTCTACTGGCACTCGGACTTCGAGACCTGGCACGCCGAGGACGGCATGCCCCGGCCGCGTGCGTGCAGCGCCTCCCTGGCGCTCACACCCAACGAGACCTACAACGGGCCCCTGATGATCATGCCGGGCACGCACAAGTACTACGTGCAGTGCGCGGGTGAGACTCCGGAGAACTACTACAAGGAATCGCTCGTCTCGACGTCGCCGAAGATCGGCGTCCCGTCCGAGGAGCACATCTCCGAGATGTACGAGCGCCACGGTCTCGACGTGCTCACGGGCGGGGCGGGATCGATGACGATGTTCGACTGCAACGCCCTGCACGCCTCGGGCGGCAACATCACGCCGCTGCCCCGGGCGAACGTGTTCATCGTGTTCAACAGTGTGGAGAACGAGTTGACCGAGCCGTTCGCGGGCACCCCGCCGCGGCCGGACTTCCTCGCGCGCCGGCCCTGAGCCGGACACCGGTGCCGGGCCCCGCGGGTGCGGGACCCGGCATCGGTGCGCCGGAGTCAGGCGGGGTCCAGGCCGACCTCGCGCGCGCCGTCGGTGAACGCCTCGACGAACGCCTGCAGTGGTCGCCGCCGGGCGTCCCGACGGCGATAGGTGATCGACACCGTCCTGGTGAGCTCGTCGGTCAGGGGAATCACCTCCACGTCCGCGCCGAAGGTGCTCAGCCCGAGGTCGGAGGCCAGGGTGACCCCGAGGCCCGCGGCGACCAGGGACAGCGCCGTGGACTGCTCGCCCGCCTCGTGCCGCACGTCGGGTTCGAACCCCGCCTCGCGACAGGCGATCCGCACCGCGCGACCGAAGTGCGACCGCGGGTGCGCGACGACCCACGGCGCCCCGGAGAGGTCGGCCAGCGACAGTCGGGTCGAGTCCACGAAGCCGCGGGGGACGACCGCGTGCAGTGACTCCCTCGCGATGGGCACCCGCACCAGGTCGGTCACGTCCGCCATCACGTAGCTGGAGTAGTCCAGCACGAACGACAGATCGAGCGAGCCGTCCCGGACCGCGCCGGTGGTGTCCTCCGGGGCGAGCTCCCGGGTCCGCACCACGATGCCCGGGTGGTCGCGCGCCAGGATCCGCATCCCGGCGGGCAGCAGCGTGACGGCCACCGACGCCCACACCCCGGCGGTGAGGTTCGTGCCGACGCCCGCACGGGCCGATTCCATGGCGTGACCGGCGTCCTCCACGGCGGACAGGATCGTCCGCGCGTGCCCGGCCAGTATGAGCCCCGCCTCGGTCAGCGCGAGCCCGCGACCCCGCTTCTCGAACAGCGGGGTCCCCGCCTCCCGCTCGAGCAACGAGAGTTGCTGCGACACGGCCGAGACGGTGTACCCCAGCGCGGCCGCGACCGCGGTGACGGTGCTGCGGCGCTCCAACTCGGCGAGCAGCCGTAGCCGGTGCAGTGACGGCTCCATTCCCCGAGCGTAGGAGCGCGCGGCCGCATCGTGCAGGAAAAGTGAACGGTCAGGTCCACGAAGTCTCGCTGGACCCCCGGGACGCATGCTCGCATGCTGGGGACATCCCCGCCGGACCCGCCGGCGGACGAGGTCGCCGAGGAGGCGAGCACCATGACGTCCATCGAGATCCCGGGCACCACCGGTCATACCGGGTCAGCCCCCCAGACCGTGCCCGCCGCTCCGGAGAGCGCGAGCCGATCGAGCCGTGAGCCCTACCTGCGACTGCACTGGGAGGACGAGGAGACCGGGGCGCGGGGTTACCTCGTGGTCGACACCCTCGTCGGCGGTCTGGCCACCGGCGGGACCCGTATGCGCGCCGGGTGCACTCTCCGCGAGGTCGAGGACCTGGCCCGCGGAATGACCCGCAAGACGGCGGCGTTCGACCTGCCCATCGGCGGGGCCAAGGGCGGCATCGACTTCGACCCCAAGGACCCCCGCGCCATCGACGTGCTCGGCCGGTTCTGCGAGGCCATGCGGCCGTTCCTCGACCGACACTGGGTCACCGCCGAGGATCTGGGCGTCCCGCAGCACCTGATCGACGAGGTGTTCGCCCGACTGGGGATGCGGCAGTCCTATCACGCGGCGATCGAGCGGTCGGCCGATCCCGCCGCCACCGCCGACCGGATCTTCCGCGGGCTGAACGCCGGGGTTCCGGGCGGGCTGCTCGGCGATGTGATCGGTGGCTACGGGGTCGCGCAGGCGTGCCTCGCGGCGGCGTACGTCCGGGGCTGGGACATCGAGCGCACCTCGGTGGCCGTCCAGGGCGTGGGCACGATGGGGGGCGGCGCCGCGTGGTACCTCCACGAGGCCGGCATGCGCGTCGTCGCACTGGCAGACGCCGCCGGCACCCTCTACGACCCGGCGGGACTCGACGTCCCGGCGCTGCTGGCGACCCGCGACCGCTTCGGGGAGATCGACCGCTCGGCCGTCCCCGCCCGGGTGCAGCGGTTGGACCGCGACCGGATCCTCGGCATGGACGTGGACGTGCTCGTGCCCGCCGCCGTCTCGTACGCCATCACCGCGGACAACTGCACCGAGGTCACCGCACCGATCGTGGTCGAGGCGGCCAACGCCGCCACCACGGCCGACGCGGAACTCGACCTCACGGCCCGCGGGATCGCGGTGCTGCCGGACTTCGTCGCCAACGCCGGTGCCGTCGCCTGGGCGTGGTGGTTGATCCTCGGGGAGGTCGACGACCAGCCGGAGAGTTCGTTCCTCCGCCTGGGCCGCGAGATGACCGCCAAGGTCGCCGACCTGCTCACCGGCTGGGATCCGAGCCGGGGCCCGCTGCGGTGGATCGCCGACGTCTCCGGGCCGGTCCGGACGGTGCCGCCGGTCGTCGTGCCCTGACCGCCCCCTACGCAACCGCCCGGGCCCGTCGCCCCTCGACATGGCGTCTCGCGTGCCCCGATGGGCAGGCGAGACGCCATCTTCGGGAGCGGCGGCCGTCTTGGCGGTCAGGCGCGGGAGCGGGACGCCAGCCGCGGGAGCGGATGCGGTGCCGCTCTGGGCGGGTTGTCAGACGGCTGAGTCTCTGCCCTCGCCGATCTCGCCGGGGTCGGAGTCCGAGTCTGTGTCGTGGCCGTTGCCGATCGCGGTGTGCATCCGGGCCCGGCGGGGAGAGTCGTCGCTGCCCAGCAGCAGATCGATGGTGAGACCGAGCCTGGTGGCGACCTCGGCGGCCGACGACCTGCGGGTCAGCCACGACACGAGGTTGGACATCCACACGTCGGAGACGACCCGGGCGATCGAGAGCTGCACCTCGTCCGGGGTGCCCTGGGCCATCGCGCGGGCGAGGATCCGGTCCATGTAGAAGCCGACCTCCTCGACCTCGTTGGCCACGGAGGCGTCGGCGAACATGAAGGCGCGCGTCATCGCCTCGGTGAGGTTCGGGTCGCGCTGCATGGACTTGGTGATCATCTCCACCACGACCTTCATCCGCTCCTGCGCGGTGTCGCCGGGCGGGGCTGACCGCTCGGTGCGCTGGTCGAGCCGACGGAACTCACGGGCGAGCGCCGAGACCAGCAGGTGCACCTTGGACGGGAAGTACCGGTAGAGGGTGCCCACCGCGACCTCGGCCTTCTCGGCGACGGCACGCATCTGCACGGCCTCGTAGCCGCCCTTGGCGGCCAGGGCGAGGGTCGCGTCCAGGATCCGCCGACGGCGCTCGCGTTGCGACGACGTGGTGGGCTCGTCGCTCCGGGCGGCGGGGTCCGGCGCGGCGGCGGAACGGGTCTCGGCTGAGCTCTTGGTCATGGAGGCGAAACCTTCTGCGCTGGTCGGATCGGGTCAACGGGGCATCCCGGCGGGCTGGGGCGGGACCCGAGTGTGCGTCGGGGACCCTTCTGGTGCATTCTAGAACACGATACCTAGAACACGTTCTATTCTGGCGTGGAGCGCGCGGGTCAGCGGGCCCGCGCCGAGTACGGAAATCCCGTCGCGCCCGAGGAGTCCAGCAGTGAGTATCGCCACCACCCCGGATCAGACCGAGATCCAGAACTCGATCAAGGCCTGGGCCAGGTCCGCCGATCCCGTGGCCACGGTACGCGCCCAGGAGGACGATCCGGAAGCCTGGAAGGCAGTGTGGCCCCAGCTCGCCGAGCTCGGACTGTTCGGCGTAGCCATCGCGGAGGAGCACGGTGGCGCCGGCGCCGAGATCGTCGACCTGGCGTGCATGCTCGAGGAGGCCGCGGCGAAAATGGCGCCCGGCCCGGTCCTGTCCACCGCGCTGACCGGTGTCCTGGTCTCGCGCGCAGGCGGAGCCGTCGCCAACGCGCTGGGTGAGACGATCGCCGAGGGCGGCCTGCCCGTCGGGGTGTGCCTGGGCATCGGCACCGCGACCTTGGACGGGTCGGGGGAGATCACGGGCGATCCCGGCGTCGCCTACGGCGGCACCCCCGGCGGAGGGTTGCTGCTGCCCGTCGAGGTGGACGGCACCACCCGCTGGGCGCTGCTCGAGGCGGGCACGGCGGGCGTCACCGTCACCCCGTCGACGCCCTACGACCTCTCGGCGTCGATCGGCCGCGTCCGCCTGGAGGGTGTGACGATCCCGGCCGAGAGGATCCTCGAGGGCATCACCACCGAGCACGTCCACCAGCTGTTCGTCACCCTGGCCGCCGCCGAGGCCGCGGGCGTCGCCGACTACACGCTCGCCACCGCGGTGGACTACGCCAAGATCCGCGAGCAGTTCGGCCGCACCATCGGCTCGTTCCAGTCCATCAAGCACCTCGCGGCCGACATGCTGTGCCGTACCGAGCAGGTGCGCGCGCTGGCGTGGGACGCCGCCGTCGCGGCGGAGGACCTCACCGCCTCCGACTCCGAGCTGCCCGTCGCCGCCGCGGTCGCCGGGGCGCTGGCTTTCGACAACGCCGTGCGCAACTCCCAGGACTGCATCCAGATCCTCGGCGGCATCGGCTTCACCTTCGAGCACGAGGCCCACTTCTACATGCGGCGCGCGAGCGCGTTGCGCCAGATCATCGGCGGCTCCGCCCGCTGGCGGCGCAGCCTGGCCGAGCTGACCCTCGCCGGCCGGCGCCGGCACCTGGACATCGACCTGTCCGAGATCGACGGACTGGACGCCAAGCGCGAGGAGATCCGCGCCCTGGTGGCGAAGGTCGCCGCGGCGGAGGGCGACGAGCGCAAGCAGGCCCTGGCCGACACCGGCCTGTTCATGCCGCACCTGCCCGAGCCGTGGGGCCTGGGCGCGGGCCCGGCCGAGCAGCTGCTCATCGACGAGGAACTCGAGGCCGCCGGCGTCACCCGCCACGACATCACGATCGGCGGCTGGGCGGTGCCGACCATCCTGCAGGCCGCCCCCGAGCACGCCGATCTGCTGGTGCGCGACACCATGGCCGGGAAGATCAGGTGGTGCCAGCTGTTCTCCGAGCCCGGCGCCGGCTCCGACCTCGCCGCCCTGCGCACCACCGCGGAGAAGGTCGACGGCGGCTGGAAGCTCAACGGCCAGAAGGTGTGGACGTCCCTGGCCCGCGAGGCCGACTGGGCGATGTGCCTGGCGCGCACGGACAAGGACGCGCCGAAGCACAAGGGAATCACCTATTTCCTCGTGGACATGCGCTCGGAGGGCATCCGGACCCGGCCGCTGCGGGAGATCACCGGCGAGGCCCTGTTCAACGAGGTCTACCTCGAGGACCTGTTCGTGCCCGACGAGTTCCAGATCGGCACGGTCAACGACGGCTGGAAGATCGCCCGCACCACCCTGGCCAACGAGCGCGTGGCCATGGGCGGTGGCTCGTCGCTCGGCGACGCTGCGGAGGAGATCATCGGGCTGATCAACGCCGCCGGTGTGGCCGACGACGCGCTCGTGCTCGACGAGTTCGGCAAGCACGTCGCCGACGGCGTCGTCGGAAACCTCCTCGACCTGCGCACCGCGCTGCGCAGCCTCGCCGGCTCGGGCCCGGGCGCCGAGTCCTCGGTCCGCAAGATCGTGGGTGTGCGCCACCGTCAGGACATCGCCGAGTTCGGTCTGCAGCTCACCGGCACCGGCGGCGTCGAATTCACCGAGCAGGGACGCAAGTTCCTCATGGTCCGCTGCCTGTCGATCGCCGGTGGCACCGAGCAGGTCCTGCTCAACGTCGTCGGCGAGCGCATCCTCGGCCTGCCCAGGGACTAGTTCGAGCACGTGACCGACCCCCTCCCGATTAAGGACTGACCCCCGTGGACTTCACCCGTACCGAGACCCAGGCCGCCGTCGCCGAGGCGGTGGCCGGCGCACTGTCGACGGCCGCCCCGGCCGAGGAACTGCTCACCGCGCTACCCAGCCGCGGCGTGGACGACGCCGGCTTCGACGAGCGGCTGTGGGCCGCGTTCGCCGAGTCCGGTCTGCTCTCCCTGGGCCTGCCCTCCGCCCTCGGCGGGGACGACCTCACGCCCGCCGACATCGCGGTGGTGCTCGAGGAGGTCGGCCGCGCCGGAGTGGTGATCCCCGTCCTGGAGACCCTGGGCTTCGGCGTGGCGCCGATCGTCGCGCTGGGCACCCCCGACCAGCAGGCCCGGCTTCTCGAGGGCATCGAGGACGGCCGCATCCTCACCGCCGCCGTCGCCGAGCCCGGACGCCCACTGCCGCTCGAGCCCACCGTGCGGCTCGACGGTGGGAAGCTCACCGGGACCGCCACGTCGGTGCGGTACGCGGCCCAGGCCCGTTCGGTCCTCGTGCCGGTGTCCACGTCCGAGGGCGCCGCACTCGTCGTCGTCGCCCCCGACGCCCCGGGCGTCACCCTGACGCCCACCCTCGGCTCCCTGGGGGTGCCCGAGTACGCGATGCGGTTCGAGGCCACCGAGGTCGAGGACGACGACGTCCTGCGCGGCTCGGGATCGGAGCCCGTCCTCGAGGTGTTCCGACGTCTCGTCCTGTCCGCCTGTATCGCGCACGGGGACGGTCTCGTCGCCGGCGCGCTGGACATGACGGCCGGCTACCTCAAGGAGCGTCAGCAGTTCGGCAAGGCCCTGGGGTCGTTCCAGGCGGTCCAGCAGGAGCTCGCGGACGTGTACATCGTCTCGCAGACGCTCCACGTGATCGCGCAGTCGGTGTCCTGGCGGATCTCGGAGGGCCTGGCCGGGTCCGGCGACCGCTACGAGTCCGACCCCACGATCGGCGCCTACTGGCTGGCGGCCGAGGGCCCACGGGCCGTCCAGATCCTGCACCACCTGCACGGCGGCGTGGGCGTGGACGTCACCTACCCCATGTTCCGGTACGCCTCGGCGGTCAAGGACCTGGCCCGGTTCGTCGGCGGCGCACAGCTGCACCTCGACGCGCTCGGTGCCGCGCTCGCCGCGGACCCGGTCGACAGGATCGAGACGGGCGGTGCCGCCCCCGCCGCGGACGCCACCCCGGCCGACCCCGACGGCGCGTTCATCGACCTCACGCCCGAGCAGCGCGCACTCCAGGCAGAGCTGCGCGAGTACTTCTCGACGCTCATCTCGCCGGAGGAGGCGGCGGACATCGCCACCACCCGTCACGGCGACACCTACGCCGAGATCATCACGCGCATGGGCCGCGACGGCTGGCTGGGCGTGGGCTGGCCCGCCGAGTACGGCGGCAAGGGCTTCGGCCACATCGAGCAGCAGATCTTCACCAACGAGGCCACGCGTGCGGACGTGCCGCTGCCGTCGGTGACGCTGCAGACCGTTGGTCCGACCCTGCAGAAGTACGGCAGCGAGGCGCAGAAGGCGAAGTTCCTCCCCGGCATCCTCGACGGGTCGATCCACTTCGCGATCGGCTACTCCGAGCCCGACGCCGGCACCGACCTGGCCGCCCTGCGCACGACCGCGAGGCGTGACGAGGCCACCGGCGACTGGATCATCAACGGTCAGAAGATGTGGACCACCGGCGGCCACCACGCCGACTACATCTGGTTGGCCGCCCGCACCGGGACCCCGGACTCGCGCCATCGCGGGCTGACGATCTTCATCGTCGACACCACCGACCCCGGCTTCTCGTTCACCCCGATCATCACCTGCGACGGCGCCCATCACGTCAACGCCACCTACTACTCGGACGTGCGCGTCCCGGCGGACATGGTGGTGGGCGAGGTCGACGGCGGCTGGAAGATGCTCACCACCCAGCTCAACCACGAGCGCGTCATGCTCGCGCCGTCCGGGCGTCCGGGCGGGTACTACGACGAGCTGGCCGCCTGGGCCCGCGGCACGGGCCCGGACGGGGTCCGCCACCTGGACCGGCCCGAGGTGCGGCGCGGACTCGCGGAGATCTTCGCGATCGTCCGGCTCAACGAGCTGCTCAACTGGAAGGTCTCCTCGATGGGCGAGAACCCGTCGATGGGCGACTCCGCGGCCTCGAAGGTGTTCTCCACCGAGGAGATCCAGCACGTCGGCCGGATCGTCGAGGAGCTGCTCGGCCGTTTCGGCGACCCCACCGATCCCGACACCGCGGCGCTGCAGCGCTGGTTCGACATGATGAACAAGCGCAACGTGGTGATCACCTTCGGCGGCGGTGTCAACGAGGTCATGCGCGAACTGACCTGCATGGGTGGCCTCGGCATGCCACGCACCGCCCGCTAGAGACCATCCCCCTGATCCACCGAGAAGGTACCCATGAGTGACGAGCAGGCCGCCCGTATCCTCGCCGCCGCCGAGGAGGTCCGCGCCGCCGGCGGGAGCGCCCGCCGTGCGGGCCGCGACCCGATCAACACGCCGATGATCCGGAACTGGACCGAGGCGATCGGTGACACCAACCCCATCTACTCCTCCGAGGAGGCCGCACGCGCGGCCGGACACGGCGGACCGGTCGCACCGCCGGCCATGGCGCAGGTGTGGACCATGCGCGGGCTCGGTAAGACCCGTGAGGCCGACGACCCGCTGGGTCGGATGACCGACCTCCTCGACGCCGAGGGCTTCACCTCGGTCGTCGCGACCAACTGCGACTCCACCTACCACCGATACACCCGCCCGGGCGAGGAGGTGACCATCGAGTCCGTCCTGGTGGACGTGCTCGGCCCCAAGACCACGGGCCTGGGGGAGGGCTGGTTCTTCACCACCCGCAACTACTGGCGCGTCGGTGACGAGGTCGTCGCGGAGATGGACTTCCGCATCCTCAAGTTCCGCCCCGCGGCGAAGCCCGCCGAGCCCGAGCCGGCGCCCGCCGACCAGATCGTGGCCAGCTCCGGCTCGGCCACCGACGACCTGGTGGTGGGCAAGGTCCTGCGCCCGTCGGTCTCGCACGACACGCAGTTCTTCTGGGCCGGCGTCGCCGCCCACGAGCTGCGCATCCAGACCCGCGAGGACGGCTCGTTGCAGCACCCGCCCGTCCCGGCGCTGTGGAAGGACAAGTCCGAGCAGACCGACTACGTGGTCTCCTCCGGCCGCGGCACCGTGTACAGCTTCGTGGTCCATCACGCCCCGCGCGTGCCGGGCCGCACCAGGTTCCCGTTCGTCATCGCGCTGGTGGAGCTGGAGGAGGGAGTGCGCATGCTCGGCGAGCTGCGCGACATCGAGCCGGCGGAGGTCCGGATCGGCATGGAGGTCGAGGTGGAGTTCCTCGACATGCCCGGCGACTCCTCCGCCGACGCCGCGTTCGGCACCGAGCCGTGGACGCTGTACGCCTGGCGCCCGGCCGGCGCACGCCCTGTCGACCGTCAGGAATCCGCGGGGTCACCCGCAAGGACCGAAGGGGCCGTCAAGTGAGCGAGCACCGTACCGTCTGTCCGGCCACCCCGCCCGCCGTGGCGGTGGGGGACCGGCTCCCCGAGCTGACCATCGAGGGCACACCGACGTTCATCGTGGCGTCCGCCCTGGCGACGCGGGACTTCCAGGACGTCCACCACGACCGCGACCTGGCCCACGCCAAGGGGTCCAAGGACATCTTCGTCAACATCCTCACCGACACCGGTCTGGTGCAGCGGTTCGTCACCGACTGGGCGGGCCAGCGCGCCCGCATCACGTCCATCAAGCTGCGCCTGGGCGTGCCCTGGTACGCCTACGACTCCCTCACCCTCACCGGCGAGGTGACCGGGGTCGACGCCGACGGGCTGGTCACGCTGAAGATCGTCGGCACCGACTCGCTGGGCGCGCACGTCACCTCCACGGCCACCCTCTACATGAACGGAGACCCGGCCTGATGAGCTCTCTCTCAGACAAGGCGGCGATCGTCGGCATCGGCGCCACGGACTTCTCCAAGGACTCCGGCCGCTCCGAGCTGCGGCTGGCCGCCGAGGCCGTGCAGGCGGCCGTCGCCGACGCCGGGCTGCAGCCCTCGGACGTCGACGGCCTGGTGTCGTTCACCATGGACACCAACACCGAGATCGCGGTGGCCCGGGCCGCCGGGATCGGCAGCCTGAACTTCTTCTCCCGCATCCACTACGGCGGCGGCGCGGCGTGCGCGACCGTGCAGCAGGCCGCGATGGCCGTGGCGACCGGCGTGGCCGAGGTCGTGGTCTGCTACCGCGCGTTCAACGAGCGCTCCGGGATGCGCTTCGGCCAGGTCAACTCGGCGCTGGTGCAGCAGGTCAACTCCTCCGGCACGGACAACGCCTTCTCCTACCCGCACGGCCTGTCCACCCCGGCCGGGTTCGTGGCCATGGTCGCGCAGCGCTACATGCACGAGTACGGCGCCACGAGCGAGGACTTCGGCCGGGTCGCGGTGGTCGACCGCAAGCACGCCGCGGCCAATCCCGCCGCGTTCTTCCACGGCAAGCCGATCACGTTGGCCGACCACCAGAACTCGCGGTACATCGCCGAGCCGCTGCACCTGCTCGACTGCTGCCAGGAGTCCGACGGCGGTCAGGCGATCGTGGTGACCACGCCCGAGCGGGCCCGCGACCTGCCGAACCGGCCGGTGTCGATCGCGGCGGCGGCGTCCGGGTCCGGGCCGGACCAGTACATCATGACCTCGTACTACCGCCCCGAGCTCGCGGGACTGCCGGAGATGGGGATCGTCGGCAACCAGCTCTGGGAGCAGTCCGGGCTGCGGCCCGAGGACATGGACATGGCCGTGCTGTACGACCACTTCACCCCGTACGTGCTCATGCAGCTCGAGGAGCTGGGCTTCTGTGGCCGCGGTGAGGCCAAGGACTTCGTCCGCGAGCCCGGCGCGCTCGAGGTGGGCGGCCGGCTCCCGCTCAACACCCACGGCGGCCAGCTCGGGGAGGCCTACATCCACGGGATGAACGGCATCGCCGAGGGCGTCCGTCAGCTCCGCGGTGACTCGGTCAACCAGGTCCCCGGCGCCGAGAAGCTCGTCGTCACCGCGGGCACCGGCGTGCCCACCTCGGGCCTGGTGCTCACGGTCTGATCAGCCCCGCAGGCAGCCGCGCACGAACGATCCGATGTCCCGCACCGCGATCTTCGCCTCGGGGACGAGGGGGTGGAAGACCTGGAACACGTGGAACTGGTGGGGCCACAGCTGGAACTCGTGACGCACCCCGTGTTCGGCGAAGTTCTCGGCCATCGCCTCGATGCCCCCGCTGAAGATCTCCTCGCCGCCGCACTGGATGAGGAACGGCGGCCAGTCGGGCGAGGGCTCGTAGTTGATGGGGGAGATCGCCGGATCGTCCGTGTCCACACCCGGTGCGTACTGGCGACGACACAGTTCGGCCAGTCCCAGCGCGAGGAAGGGGTCCTTGCGCGCCCGGTCCCGCGCGGTCATGTCGGTGAAGTCCAGGTCGACCCACGGTGAGAGAAGGACGACGCCGGCGGGCATCGCCGCCCCGGTCCGCTCGAGGTGGGCGACCAGCTGCATCGCCAGATTGCCCCCCGCGGAATCTCCGGCGACCACGATGTTCTCGGCCGGGAAGCCCATCTCCAGTAGCCACTCCCACCCGGCGATCGTGTCCTCGGTGGCCGCCGGGTGCGGGTGCTCCGGGGCGAGTCGGTAGTCCGGCAGGAACACGGGGACGCCGGTCTCGCTGGCGATCCTCGACGCCAGGGCCTTGTGCGACCACGGCGATCCGAACGTGAAGCCACCCCCGTGGATGTGGTAGATGACCTTGTCCGAGTCGAAGAAGCGTTTGCGGCCCACCCAGAGGCCGGGCACGGGCCCGTCCCCGGACCAGTCGTTGGTGCTCTCCAGGGCGGCCGCCCGCCCGGCGCCGGAGGTCAGCGCACGCAGGCGGCCGAGCGAGACGTCCGTCGCGGGCATCCTGTCCAGCGCCGGGCGGACGAACATCCGCAGCCCTCCCGCGAGCCCGCGGGACCGCAGAGTGCCCTGCTCGGACGGGCCGTGCAGGGTCGGGCCGCTCCGCCGCGAGGGCCGGTCGGCCTCCCGCGCCGACGAGCGACGGCCATCCTGCGGCACGTCACCCGATCCCGTCGAACGCGGCAGCCGGAGACCGCCGTCGTACGGCGGGCCGGGATTTCTGGACCGTGATCCGCTCATGTTCGCAATGTAGGCCCTCCCCGGCCCCACCGCTGCAGCGACCTGCCGGTGCGGCCGCCTATAGTGAATAGAACCTGTTCCAGCAATCTGAAATCAGCGCAGGTCAGACCCGCGTCTGGACACGAGAACAAGTTCAGGTCACAATGTGAGAGACGACACAGTTAGCCCCCGCGTGCAAAGGACCCGCCCGATGACTGATGCAGCAGCCGACCAGTCCACCGATCCCCTCGCCGGGACCAATCCGGAGATGAACGAGGCCGCCGTCTTCGAGGCCGTGGCCGACAAGATCCCGGACAACCTCCTGCTCACGATGGACGGGGTCGACTACACCTACCGTCAGATCGACGAGCTCGCCAACCGGATGGGTCATCTCCTCAAGGCCCACGGTGCGGAGCCGCAGAGCCATATCGCGCTGTACATGAAGAACAGCGCCGAGCACATGGCGGCCATCGTCGCGGCCATGAAGATCCGGGTGGCCGGGATCAACGTCAACTACCGCTACACCCCGGCCGAGCTGGTCTACCTTTTCAACGACTCGCAGTCGGTCGCCGTCCTGGTCGACGCGGAGTTCGCGGAGACCATGGCCGCCGCCGTGCCCAAGCTCGAGACCGCCCGCACGGTCCTCGTGGTGGGCGGCGTCCCGCAGGTCCTCGCCGACGCCTGCGCCGAGAGCGGCCTCACGGTCGTCGATGTGGACGCCGAGCTGCCGAAGCAGTCCGCGGAGCGCGGCTTCGAGCCGGTCCGCGGCGACGACCACTGGATCGTCTACACCGGTGGTACCACGGGGTTCCCCAAGGGCGTCCAGTGGCACATGTCGGACTACTACTACGCGTGCCTGTCCGGCGGTAACCCGTACGGCGACAAGCGGCACAGCCCGCAGGAGGTCGCCGACAACGTCTCGCCCGAGGGCGGATTCAAGATCGTCATCTCGGCCCCGCTCATGCACGGCGCCGGCCTGTTCACCCTGCTGACCTTCGTCAACCTGGGCGGCCACCTGGTCATGTTCCGCGACTTCGACGCCGAGGTGATCGTGGACGCCACCGCCGAGTACAAGGCCCAGCTGCTGATGTTCGTCGGCGACGGCATGGCGGTCCCGATCACCGACGCACTGCTCGCGGCCAAGGAGACCAAGGACTTCAGCGCCATGTTCATGGTCGCCTCCGGCGGAGGCATCTGGTCCAAGAGCTCCCGCGACCGGCTGATCGAGGCGTTCCCGAACGTCATCATCCGCGACAACTTCGGTGCCTCCGAGACCGGCAACGACGGCGAGATGAACCTCAACGAGCAGGGTGAGATGCTCCTGGCGCCCACCCCGCGCCTCGGGGTGATCGACGAGTCGAACCAGCCCGTCGAGCCCGGATCGGACGAGGTCGGGTACATCGTCCGTCGCGGCCACGTCCCCCTCGGCTACTGGAACGATCCGGAGAAGACCGCCAAGACCTTCCCGGAGGTCGGCGGCCAGCGGGTGGCGGTGCTCGGTGACATGGGGCAGCTCCGCGAGGACGGGACCATCGTCTTCCTGGGGCGCGGCTCGGGCTGCATCAACACCGGTGGCGAGAAGGTGTTCCCGGAGGAGGTCGAGCAGGCGCTCAAGGCGCACCCGGCCGTCCATGACGCGCTGGTCGCCGGTGCTCCCGACGAGCGGTACGGCCAGAAGGTCGCCGCGGTCGTGTCGTTCCGCGAGGGCATGTCGGCCGAGCAGGAGGAGCTCTCGGCGTTCCTGCGCGAGTCCCTGGCGAACTACAAGGTCCCCAAGGTGATCGTCGACGTCCCCGAGATCCGACGCTCGCCCGCGGGCAAGGCCGACTACAAGTGGGCCAAGGAGCGGATCTCGAGCAACTGACGCCTCACGGTGTCGCCCCTGTCGCCCACCCGCCCGACCGGCCGGGTGGGCGACAGGCGTGTCAGTCGGCGGTGAGGATGCGCCGCACCGCGCCCATCGGCACCGCGACCCAGCCGGGTCGGTTCCGCGTCTCGTAGACGACCTCGTACAGCGCCTTGTCGAGCGTGTAGGCCCGTAGCAGCGCACCGGTCTCGCGCGGGTCGGAGTCACTGACCTCGGCGTACCCCGCGCAGAAGGCGTCGACGTTGCGGTCGCGCCACTCGCGGGCCCGGAACCGCAGCTGCCGGTCCTCCACACCGACCAGGGTGTGCTGTGCCGCGTAGTCGAGACTGCGCAGGATGCCGGCCACGTCGCGGGCGGGGGCGTCGGCCACCCGTCGCTCGGCGAGGGGCGCGGCCGGCTCGCCCTCGAAGTCGATGACGATCCACCGGTCCGGGGCCCGCAGCGTCTGGCCGAGGTGCAGGTCGCCGTGGATGCGGTGCACCCGCACCGGGCCAAATCCCGCCACCTCGTCGAAGACCGCCCGGGCCGCGTCGGCGAACTCCGCCAGCTCCGGCACCTCCGCCACCGCCGCATCCAGGCGGGCCCGCATCGACGCCACCAGATCGGTGCCGTCCCGGGTGCTCACCCCGGTCGCCGCCGCCAGGTCCTCGTGCACCTGCGCGACGGCGGCGCCCAGCCGGAAGCTCTCGTCGGCGAAGTCGGTGCCGACCTCCTCGGCGAGCAGGTCGGCCTCGGCGAACAGGTCACGCACGCTCGCCGTGGCCATCGCCCACCCGTCCGCCGCCCCGGCCATGAACTCCTGGGCCATGGCGAGCGTGGTGGGCCCGGCCCCGGTGTCGCCGGCGGCGGTGTCGTCGTCGTCCAACTCCACCCATCCCCGCAGCGCCGCCACCGCCGGGCACTCCCGGTCGGCCAGCGCGGCGTGCAGCTCCACGTCGGGGTTCACGCCCGGCTGGACCAGCCGGAACACCTTGACCATGAGGTCGTCGCCGTACACCAGCGACGAGTTGGACTGCTCACCCTCCAGCAGCCGCCCCCACGTGGGCTCGGGCAGCGTGGCGCCGGGGACCAGTCGGAACCGCAGCCCGCCGACCTCGTCCTGCCCGGCCAGGTGGCGGAGCAGGGACTCGGTGCCGCGGGGGTCGCGCAGTCCGTCGTAGATCACGGGGGAAGCGCCCTCCGGGGTCAACGGGAACGCCCGTCGGTCACCCGGCAACTCGGCCGCGGTCGCGATCGGCACCTGGTAGCGCTGGGGCCGACCGTCCACCTCGAGATCCACCAGCAGGTGCTCGACCAGGACCTCGGGATCGTCCAGGAACACCTCGCGCCGGGTGATCCGCACTCCGGTGAGTTCCAGCCCCTTGCCGGCGAACCACCGCTGCTCGGGTAGCCAGTCGGTGAGCAGTCGGGCGATCGTGTCGTCGTCAACCGGGGAGATACTCATCTCGGTCCCTCCTCCGGGCTGCGCAGCTCGAGCCAGTAGAAGCCGTACCCGGGCAGCGTGAGCTGATACGGGTCGGCGTCGACCTCGGGAAACGGCACCCCGCCGGTGAGCTCGACGGGCTGGCGGCCGGCGTACTCCGCCAGGTCCAGGCGCACCGCCTGCGGGAAGCGCGACAGGTTGTTGACGCACAGGATCACGTCGGTGCCCGTGCCGTCGGAATCCAGCGAGCGCAGGTAGGACAGGATCGACGGATTGGACCCGCCGAGGTCGGTGAACTCGCCCAGCCCGAACGCGGGGTGGTCCTTGCGGACGTGGATCATGCGCCGCGTCCAGTGCAGCAGGCTGGCGGTGGAGTTCATCTGCGCCTCCACGTTGACGCCCTGGTAGCCATACAGGGGGTCCATGATCGCGGGCAGGTACAACCGGCCCGGATCACAGCGGGAGAACCCGGCATTGCGGTCGGGGCTCCACTGCATCGGGGTGCGGACGGCATCGCGGTCGCCGAGCCAGATGTTGTCGCCCATGCCGATCTCGTCGCCGTAGTACAGCATGGGCGAGCCGGGGAGGCTGAGCAGCAGTGCGGTGAACAGCTCGAGCTGGTTGGTGTCGCCGTCGAGCAGCGGGGCCAGACGCCGGCGGATGCCGATGTTGGCCTTCATCCGCGGGTCCTTGGCGTACTCCGCGTACATGTAGTCGCGTTCCTCGTCGGTGACCATCTCGAGCGTGAGCTCGTCGTGGTTGCGCAGGAAGATCGCCCACTGCGCCGACGACGGGATGTCCGGGGTCTGGGCGAGGATCTCGGTGACGGGGAACCGGGACTGCCGCCGCACCGCCATGAAGATCCGAGGCATGAGCGGGAAGTGGAACGCCATGTGGCACTCGTCGCCCACCTCGGACTCGCCGAAGTAGTCCACCACGTCCTCGGGCCACTGGTTGGCCTCGGCCAGCAGCACACGCCCGGGGAACTCCTCCTCGACCACGGCCCGGCACCTGCGCAGGAACTCGTGGGTCTCGGGCAGGTTCTCGCAGTTGGTGCCGTCGCGCTCGAACAGGTAGGGCACCGCGTCCAGGCGGAACCCGTCGATGCCCAGGTCCAGCCAGAAACGCAGGACGTCGATCATCGCTTCCTGGACCTCGGGGTTGTCGTAGTTGAGGTCGGGCTGGTGGGAGAAGAAGCGGTGCCAGTAGAACTGTCCGCGCACCGGGTCGTAGGTCCAGTTGGACGACTCGGTGTCGACGAAGATGATGCGGGCCTCCGGGTACCGCGTGTCGTCGTCGGACCACACGTAGAAGTCGCCGTACGGGCCCGTCGGGTCCGCTCGGGACTCCTGGAACCACGCGTGGGTGTCCGAGGTGTGGTTCATGACCAGGTCGGTGATCACCCGGATACCCCGGCTGTGCGCCTGCTCGAGGAGCTCCACGAAGTCCTCGACGGTGCCGAACTCCGGCAGCACGGTGCGGAAGTCGCGGATGTCGTACCCGCCGTCGCGCAGCGGCGAGTCGTAGAACGGCGGCAGCCACAGGCAGTCCACGCCGAGCCATTCGAGGTAGTCGAGCTTCTCGATGAGCCCGCGCAGGTCGCCGGTGCCGTTGCCGTCGGAATCGTAGAAGGCCCGCACCAGGACCTCGTAGAACACCGCGGACTTGTACCAGTCGTGGTTGATCTCGAGTTCGGTGGCGTGACGGTAGTCGTCCGCGCTGGGCTCGACGACGTGCCCGTCGTCGGTGAGCTCCGGATCGGCCGCACGGGGATCGGCGGGGTGTGACTCGGACTGAAGGCTGGGCTTCGGTGCCATGGGGGCGAGCCTACGGCCCCGTACGATCCGTTGCATGCGGAAAATCGACCCGGCGCGGTGGTATCGGGGCCGGCACGGTCGGCGCGCCCGTGCGCTCGCGGTGCGGCTCGACGGCGACGACGACGAGGTGGTCATCCGACCCTGGGAGCTACGGCTACCCCGGTCGGTCGTCTACGCGGCGGCCCGGTCCAGGGGCCTGGAACCGGTGGGGGGCACGCGGGCACTCGTGCAGCGGGGCCCCTGGCTGGACCCGATGCGGTTCACCCGCGTGGCGGTGCGGCGGTGAGCCCCGGCTGGGTGCTCACGCTCGTGGCGCTGCTCCCGCTCGTCGCGTGGGGGATCGCGGCCTGTGTGGTCGCGGTGCGCCGGTGGCTGCGTCGCCGGGGGGACGAACCGACGCGCCGACTGCGACTGGCCCGGATGCTGGGGACCGCCGACCTCGTCGTCGTCCCCACCTCCGACGTCGACCTGCCCGAGCACACCGTCCTGGAGGTCGCCTCCGACGCGCGGATGCGGCTGGTGGGCTACGAACGCGCCGATACGCCGATGCGTCGCCGGGTCGGGGTGTTCGTGCGGATCGGGAGCGAGCTCGACGTGGTGATCCGGGGTGACCGGGCCCCCCGGTAGCGTTGCGCGCATGCGCATCGGAATGGCTCTCAACTACAGCGGCGGATTCGCCGAGACGGCCGCGGAGGCCGCCGACCTCGAGCGGGCGGGACTGGACATCGCGTTCGTCCCCGAGGCCTACTCGTTCGACGCGGTCAGCCAGCTCGGCTACCTCGCGGCCAAGACGTCCACCATGGAGCTGGCCTCGGGCATCCTGCAGATCTACACCCGCACGCCCACGCTCACCGCGATGACCGCGGCGGGCCTGGACTACGTCTCCGACGGTCGCTTCACCCTCGGCCTGGGCGCCTCCGGACCGCAGGTCGTCGAGGGTTTCCACGGCGTGAAGTACGACGCCCCGCTGGCCCGCACACGCGAGATCATCGAGATCTGCCGGAAGGTGTGGCGCCGCGAGAAGGTCGTCCACGACGGAAAGAAGTACCAGATCCCCCTGCCCGCCGATCAGGGCACCGGCCTGGGCAAGCCGCTCAAGCTCATCAACCACCCGGTGCGCGAGGACATCCCGATCATCCTCGCCGCCCTGGGCCCCAAGAACGTCGAGCTCGCGGCCGAGGTCGCGAACGGCTGGCAGCCGCTCTTCTTCCACCCCGAGAAGGCGCACCTGGCCTGGGGCGACGCGCTGGCCCGCGGCAGCGAGAAGCGCGATGCGTCCCTGGGCGAACTCGAGGTCTACGCGGGGCCGGCGCTGGCGATCTGCGAGGACGACGAGGTCCCCGGCTACCTGGACTTCGTGCGCCCGCACCTGGCCCTCTACATCGGTGGCATGGGTGCGCGCGGCAAGAATTTCTACAACGAGCTCGCCTGCCGCTACGGCTACGAGGCCGAGGCCGCCCGGATCCAGGACCTGTACCTGGACGGCAAGAAGGACGAGGCCGCCGCGGCCGTGCCCGACGAACTGGTCCGCTCGGTCTCTCTGATCGGCCCGGCGGGGTACGTGGCCGAGCGCGTCGAGGCGTTCCGCGAGGCCGGCGCCACCACCCTCACCGTCACCCCGATGGCGCTCGACGCCCCGGGTCGCCTCCGGCTGGTGGAGCAGTTCCGCGAGCTCTGCTGAACCGCTCCACCAGCGCCGGTCAGGCGAGGTCGACCACCACGTTCTTTAGCACGGGGGCGTCGTCGCGCTCGGCGACGGTCGCCGCCACGAGCAGGCGCGATCCCTCCTCCCATACCCGGATGCGCATGGTTTCCCCGGGGAAGAAGATGCCGCCGAAGGTCACGCCGTACCCGCCGACGCGTGCGACGTCACCGCCGAGCACCTGATCCACGACCGCCCGCAGGACCAGGCCGTACGAGCACAGGCCGTGGAGGATCGGGCGGGGGAACCCGGCCGTCTCGGCGAACGCGGGATCGGAGTGCAGCGGGTTGCGGTCGCCGCAGAGGCGGTAGAACAGCGCCTGCTGGGGGAGCGTGGCCACCTCGATCGTGTGGTCGGCCTCCCGCTCGGGGTACTCGACCTTCTCGGAGGTCCCGCGATCGCCGCCGAAGCCACCCTCGCCGCGGGCGAAGATGCCCGAGCGCGAGGTCCACAGCTTCTGACCGTCGGCGGAGACCGTCTCGGACTCCTGGATGATCACCGCGGCCGAGCCCTTGTCCTGGATCTCGGCGATCGTCGTCGTCGTCGTCGCCGTTCCGGCCGCCGGGATGGGCCGGTGCAGTCTCACCGACTGGCTGCCGTGGACGACTTTGGCCAGGTCGATCTCCACGCCCGGGAAGGACACGCGGGGGGCCTCGGTGACGTTCATCGTCGCGGCGACGGTGGCGAACGACGGCAGCACCTTGGGCGCCGTGTCGTGAACGTACTCCAGACCGGTGGTGTCCATCGGGTCGGCGGCGGCGCCCACCGACAGGGCGTAGAGCGCCACGTCGGAGGCGGTCCAGGAGAACTCCTGCGAGGGGAGCTCGGCCCCGAGGGCCTTGTCGAGGTCGATCGGCACGTCAGACTCCCGTCGTGGCGGTGGTGGGGGCGGAGGCCAGCATGTTCTCCACGGCGAGGTAGCCGAAGACCATCGCGGGGCCGATGGTGGCGCCCGGGCCGGCGTAGGTGTGGCCCATGACCGGCGAGGAGGCGTTGCCCGCGGCGTAGAGGCCCTCGATCACGGAGCCGTCCTCGCGCAGGACGCGGCCGTGGACGTCGGTGTTCGCGCCGCCCTTGGTGCCGAGGTCACCGGGCACCATCTTGGCGGCGTAGAACGGCGCCTTGCGGACCGGGCCGAGGCTCGGGTTGGGCTTGTTGGTCGGGTCGCCGTAGTAGTGGTCGTAACCCGACTCGCCGCGGCTGAAGTCCTCGTCGACGCCCTTGTCGGCGAAGCCGTTGAACTTCTCGGCGGTCCGCTCGAGCGCCTCCGCCGGCACGCCGATGAGGTCGGCGAGCTCGGCGAGGGTGTCCGCCTTGTGGAAGTTCTCGGTCTCGAGCCACTTCCTGGGCAGCGGCTGCTTGGCCTGCAGACCGGCGAAGAGGTACCTGTTCTTGTACTCCTGGTCGAAGACGATCCAGGCCGGGACGTTCTCGCCGGGCGTCCCCTCCTGCCCGGCGGGTGCCTGTCCGAACTCGCCGCCGTACATCTTGTGGCCGGCCTCGACGTAGGGCAGCGACTCGTTCATGAACCGCTCACCACGGGAGTTGACCATGAACGAGCACGGCAGCGAGCGCTCGGCCAGCGCGAACCAGGGGCCGCGCGGCAGCAGGATCGTCGGACCCCACCAAGCGTCCTCCATGAAGGACAGTGAGGCGCCGGTCTTCTCCATGTACTCGATTCCCTCACCGGTGTTGGCCGCGGCCCCGACCGTCCACGAGGTGGGGATGGGCTGACGCTGGTACTTGTCGCGCATCTCCTGGTTGTGCTCGAAGCCACCGGACCCGATCACCACACCGAGCCGCGCACGGAGGGTCACCTCCTCGCCGCCGCGGGTGACGGTGATGCCCACGACGCGCTCCTGGGTGCCCGAACCCTCGGTGACCAGGCCGGTCATGGGGGTCTCGAGCCACACCGGAACGCCGGCGTCGAGCAGGCCCTTGCGCATCGCGGCGATGAGCGCGCGACCCATCCCCACCGAGTTTTGCCCGCGCGCCTTGGCGAGGAACATCCGGAGGGCGACCCGGATCGAACGCCTGATGCCCTTGGTGTGCGGACGCTGGAGGAGGTTGAGCCAGCGGTAGTCGGACTGCATCACCACCATGTTGACCGGCGCCTTGGCGTAGCCCGGCTCCAGCTTGTCGGCCTCGGACCCGAGCTGGCGGAGGTCGAACGGCTTGGGCTCGACGGACCGGCCGCCGAGACGCCCACCGGGAGCCTCGGGGTAGTAGTCGGAGTAGTCCTTGACCCACTCCAGCCGCAGGGGGCTGTTGGCGAGGACGAAGTCCAGGACCTCGGGACCGCGGTCGACGTAGGTGTCGATCTTCTCGGGCTCCACCGCGTCGCCGATGATCGAGCGGAGGTACGTGCGGGCCGCCTCCGGGGTGTCCAGGACGCCGTCGCGTCGGAGCACGGAGTTGTTAGGGATCCACACGCCGCCGCCGGAGCGCGCGGTGGAGCCTCCGTAGTGCGGGGCCTTCTCTACGAGGACCACGCTGAGGCCCTTCTTTGTTGCAGCGAGGGCGGCCGTCATGCCTGCTCCACCGCTGCCGACGACGACGACGTCGAATTCCTGGTCTGCCATGTAGAACACGTTATAGAACTGAGCGCCGTGGCGCCAGACGGCCCAGGTAGCATCCCCCTCATGCTCAACGAGGAGACCCGCGCCACACTTGCCCAGCGACTCTGGGACGCCGAGTCGGACGTCGCGCCGATCGCGCCGCTGACCGACGACCATCCTGACATGACCCCGGACGACGCCTTCGAGATCCAGCTGGTCAACATCCGCCGCAGGCTCGATGCCGGCGCGGTGGTGACCGGCCACAAGGTGGGCCTGGCGTCCGAGGCGATGCAGGAGATGATGGGCGTCGACGAGCCCGACTACGGGCATCTGCTCGACACGATGGAATACCCCGAGGGCACCGCGATCGAGGCGGCCCGGTTCTGCTTCCCGCGGGTCGAGGTGGAGGTCGGCTTCATCCTGGGCGCCGACATCCCGCCGGAGGGATGTTGCCAGGAGGAGGCCGCCGCGGCGATCGAGTGGGTCGTCCCCTCGATCGAGTTGATCGACTCCCGCATCCGGGACTGGAAGATCACGCTGCCCGACACGATCGCGGACAACGCCTCGTCGTGTGGCTACGTGGTGGGCGAGCAGCGGGTCCGGCTCGCGGACATCGACGTCGCGGCGATCGACGCGACCCTCTACAAGAACGGCGAGTTCCTCGCGTCCGGGCGTTCCGACGCGGTGCTCGGTAACCCGCTCAACTCGGTCGGGTGGCTCGCGTCGACGGTCGCCAAGTTCGGTGTCCGTCTGCGCAAGGGTGACGTGATCCTGCCGGGCACCGCGATCCGCGCGATGGACGCCGCCCCGGGCGACAGCTTCCGCGCCGAGTTCGCCGGGCTTGGCGACGTCACCATGGACTTCCGCTAGGCGTCCGCGGCCAGCGCGCGACCGGCCGCCGCGGCGACGCGGGTGACCAGCGGCTCGAGCCGGGCCAGGGCGCTCTCGTCCGCCGCGCTGGCGGACAACGCGGCGACTGCCCGCGTCCGGCCGGCGTGTTCCTCGTCGTCGTCGTCGTCGAACACCGGCGCCGCCACGCAGTACAGGCCGGGCGTGAGCTCGGCGCGGTCGATCGCGCGTCTCCTCCGTCGTATCTCGGCGAGCTCCACCGCCAGGGCGTCGGGGGAGGTCACAGTGGTGTCCGTCCACTCGACCAACGGCCCCTGCGCCACGCGCTCGGCCGCTGCCTCGTCGAACGCCAGCATCGCCTTTCCCACCCCTGTGCAGTACGCCGGTAGGCCGCCGCCGATCCGCGACGGCGACGGAATCGGCCGCGGCCCGTGCAACTTGTTGAGGTAGACCACCTCGTCGCCGTGCAGGGTGGCCAGGTGAACGGTCGCGCGCGTGGCCTCGAAGAGGTGCGCGAGGAACGGTGTGAGCACCCGGCGGATCCGCTCGTACGCCGGCGAGACCGGGATCGGGTCCAGCTCGTGCACCAACGGCCCCAGCCGGTAGCGCTGCCCGATCCTCGTCACCGCGTCGTTGCGCTCGAGCGCGACCAGGAGCCGCAGCGTCGTGGATTTGGCCAGCCCGGTCTCGCGCGCGATCTCACTGAGCGTCATCCCTATCCCGCCCGCCGTCACGCGTAGCACCTCGAAGGCGCGGTCGACGGGAGAGGAGGGGGGCTCGGTCATGCGGTGAGTGTAGCGCGCGGGTCGGACACCGGAGGCCGGGCGGATCGAACGCTTGCGCTAACGCCTGCAGTGCCGTACTGTCGAACACACGTTCTAAATCGAGCGCGACGGGGGTGGGGGAATTGTCGACGACGAAGTCACTGTTCGCGGTTCCGGAATCCCTGGGCGGGCTCGACTCGACGGCGGTGAGCGAGGCGGCACGGGCCGCGACCCTGGCGCAGAACCGGGCAGGTGCGACCCGGCTGGAGGCGACAGCGGCCCTGGTCGAGCAGATGTCCCGGGCGGATGAGGTCGGCACGGGCGTCGACCGCACCGAAGGGGTCGCCGGGAGCGGTGGTCGTGCACGTCCGGCATACGCACGGTTGGACCCGCAGTCCAGGGCTCGTGACCATCTCGTGGCGGCCTGTCAGCTCACGTGCTGGCACGCCGCGCGTCTGGTCAACGCCGGGGTCCAGATCCATTCGCGGCTCGCGCGACTGCGGGCCTCGGTGGAGCGCGGGGTCGTTCCCGAACAGCTCGTCATCGACATCGCCTGCAAGCTGGCCGAGGTGCCCGACTCGATCATCTCGGACGTGGAGGACGAGGTCGTGGCGGGCATCGTCGACGACCTGGACGGCGGTGACCGGCCGACTCGCAATTCGGTGGACGGCCGGATCGATGAGGCCGTCGGCCGGCTCGACCCGGAGGGCGCCGAGGATGCCCGGGCCCGGGCGGCGCTCACGCGTACGGTCCGGTTCCGGTCGGGCCGGGACGGGATGGCCTCGATGTGGGCGAAGCTGCCTCTGGCCGATGCGGAGTTGCTGCGGGGACGTATCGAGACCGACGCCCGCGCTGCCTCCGGAGACGGGGTGCCCGGCACGCTGGATCAGCTGCGTGCCGACGCTCTCGCGTCCCTCGCCGTGTACGCCCCGGCGCCCGCCCCGGCCCCGGCGCCCGCCGACGCCGGCGGGACGGACTCCGGCCCGGGGGACGGCGGATCGATCGAGCTGGGTGAGGTCACCGTGGGTGCGGACATGCCCAGGCCGTCGCTCGGTAACGCCGCCGCAGCCGGCCGGCCGATCCGGGTGAGCGTGATCGCCGCGGCCGCGCAGGGGCTGCCCAACCGCGTGGAGTTCGTGCACGGCGCATACAGCAGTTACTCCTGGTTGTGCCAGCAGTTGCTGGAGGGCGACGACGCACGCGTGCGGTTCGAACTCGTCGACCCCGCCCCCGGCGTGCTCGACTCCCCGGAACACGCCCTGCGCTACCTGATCACCCCCGCGATGGCGGAGCGCATCCGCATGCGCGACGGCACCTGCCGCCACCCGGGGTGTTCGGTTCCCGCGGAGGACTGTGACGTGGACCATGTGATCGCGTTCAACACGAAGGACCCCGAACTCGGCGGGCCGACCACCGAGTGGAACCTCGTCTGCCTGTGTCGGAAACACCACCGGGAGAAGACGTTCGGGACCAACGCCTACAGGCCCGGCCCACTCGGCGAGCTGATCATCCTCACCGACACCGGACACCAACACCGCACCAGACCCAAGGGCCCCTTGGCCCGTGCGCGCGACGCCATACGGGAACGCGAGTGGAACGCCTTCGCCGACCGGCTCATCAGCGCAGACGGTCACCTCACGAACCCTCCGGGCGCGGCCCGGGCGCGCGCACGGCCGGCCTGAGTGTCGGCGTGCACCGCCCTGGAGTGCCGCGATTTCACTGAGTGGCACAACCTGTTGTCGCACGAGCCCGCCCGCGCGACACTTCCGTCATGACAGACAAGACCAAGCTCACCGCCGCGATCGTGGGGTCCGGCAACATCGGCACCGACCTCATGTACAAGCTCGAGCGCAGCGAGTACATCGAACCCAAGTGGATGATCGGCATCGACGCCGAGTCCGAGGGCATGAAGCGCGCCGCCGACCACGGCCTCACCTGCATGGCGGGCGGCGCCGACGAACTGCTCACCTCCATCGAAGCCGGTGGCGAGAAGCCCGACCTGCTGTTCGAGGCCACCAGCGCGTACGTGCACAAGGCCTACGCGCCCAAGTACGAAGAGGCCGGCATCATCGCCATCGACCTCACCCCGGCCGCGGTCGGCCCGATGGTCATCCCGCCGGCGAACCTCCACGAGCACGTCGACGCCCCCAACCACAACATGGTCACCTGCGGCGGCCAGGCCACCATCCCGATGGTCCACGCCGTGTCCTCGGTTGTGCCCGTGGAATACGCCGAGATCGTCGCCTCCGTGTCATCCGAGTCGGCCGGCCCGGGCACCCGCGCCAACATCGACGAGTTCACCGAGACCACCAAGCTGGCGATCGAGAAGGTCGGCGGCGCCAAGCGCGGCAAGGCCATCATCATCCTCAACCCGGCCGAGCCGCCGATGATCATGCGCGACACGATCTTCTGCGCCATCCCCGAGGATGCGGACCACGACCTCATCACCACCGCCATCCGCACGCGGGAGAAGGAGATCCAGGAGTACGTGCCGGGTTACCGCCTACTCCAGGAGCCGCAGTTCGACCCTCCCACCGAGATCACCGGCGGTATGGCCCGCGTCGCGATCTTCGTCGAGGTCGAGGGCGCCGGAGACTTCCTGCCGCCGTACGCCGGCAACCTCGACATCATGACCGCCGCCGCCACCAAGGTCGGCGAGGACATCGCCAAGACCAAGCTCGGAGTGTGACAGACATGGATACGACCAACCCGCACAACGCCCACGCCCGCGCCTATAGCGCCGAGCTCGACATCCGCATCACCGACTCCTCGCTCCGCGACGGTTCGCACCACAAGCGGCACCAGTTCTCCGTCGAGGACGTTCGCAACGTCGTCGCCGCGCTTGACGGCGCCGGAGTCCCGGTCATCGAGGTCACGCACGGAGACGGACTCGGCGGCGCGTCGTTCAACTACGGTTTCGCCAAGTCGTACGACCAGGAACTGATCAAGGCGGCGGCCGAGACGGCCACGCAGGCCAAGATCGCGTTCCTCACGCTGCCCGGCCTCGGAATCAAGGACGACATCCTCAAGGCCCGCGACAACGGCGGGTCGATCTGCCGCGTCGCCACCCACTGCACCGAGGCCGACGTCTCGATCCAGCACTTCGGCTACGCCCGCGACCTCGGCCTGGAGACCGTGGGCTTCCTCATGATGAGCCACACCCAGCCGCCGGAGGTGCTCGCGAAGCAGGCCCGGATCATGGCCGACGCCGGCTGCCAGTGCGTCTACATCGTCGACTCGGCGGGGGCGCTCGTCATGGACCAGGTCTCCGACCGCGTCTCGGCTCTCGTCGCCGAGCTCGGTGACGACGCCCAGGTCGGCTTCCACGGCCACGAGAACCTCGACATCGGCGTGGGCAACTCCATCATGGCCATCCGCGCGGGCGCCCAGCAGATCGACGGCTCCACCCGTCGGTTCGGCGCCGGCGCGGGCAACACGCCCGTCGAGGCACTGGTCGGCGTGTGCGACAAGCTCGGCATCACCACCGGCGTCGACTTCTTCAAGATCGCCGACGCCGCGGAGGACGTGGTGCGCCCGCTCATGCCGAGCGAGTGCGTCGTCGACCGCCAGGCCATGATGCTCGGCTACGCCGGCTGCTACTCGTCCTTCATGAAGCACGCCGAGGGCCACGCGCGGCGGTACGACGTGCCGGCCTCGGAGATCCTCCTCCGCGCCGGTGAGCGTCGACTCGTGGGCGGCCAGGAGGACCAGCTCATCGACATCGCGCTGGAGATCCAGAAGGAGCGGGCCAACGCCTGATCCTCCCGGCCTGCAGCCGCGCGCCCCGGATGACCCCCGGAGTGCGCGGCTGCTGGCGGTTCAGGGGGCGGTGTCGCTGCCGTCCGCCCAGGCCACGACCGGGTCGAGGGCCGTCTCGTCGACGAAGTGCAGGGGCTCGCCGGACAACAGCATCCGCGCGGCGGGCGTGTCGGGGGTCCTGCGCAACTGGCGGCGGAGCGCGGCCATGAGGGTGCGGTCGACCCAGTTGAGCCGGGCTGGGTCGAGGTCCCCTCGGACGTGGAAGGTGGTGACGGCCCGGCCGGTGGCGGTGATCAGGCGGGCGGAGAGGGAGCCGCGCCCGGGGTCGTCCGCGGGGGAGAGTGCGACGACGACGAGGGCGACCCGCCCGGGAGCCGAGCGGATAGCCCGGATGATCCGACGTCGCCCGAGGATCCGGGTCGCGTAGACGGGCGCGAGCAGGATCAGCGGGTCGGCGTCGGATGCGGGGGCGAGGTCGGCGAGCTCGACCGCGGGCGCGCCGAGTCGCCTCCCGAGCGCGGTGGCGTAGCGCCGGGTGGAGCCGTACCTGGAGGTGAAGGCGACGACGGGGCTGGTCACGCCACCGAGTCTGCCAGCCCCGGCTGGATTCCGAGCGTGCTCACTCGGAGTACGACACCTCGACGCGGTCGGTCTTGGGGAGGAGTTGGCAGCTCAGGACGTACCCCTCTTCCACTTCTTCGGGGTCGAGGATCCCGTTGTGCATCATCTCGACCTCACCGGACTTGAGGATGCAGGCGCACGCCGAGCACTCGCCCTTCCGGCAGGAGAACGGTGCCTTGATCCCCTTGGAGAGCAGGACGTCGAGGAGCGGGGTCTTGCGGGGCCAGGAGACCTCGTGGACCTCGTCGTCGAGCTCGACGATCGCGGTCGCCGGGCCGGCGCCGTCCTCGTCGGCCGACTCGTCGATGACGATCTCGGCGAACGGATCGCCCTCGATCGAGGAGAACACCTCGGTGTGGATGAGGTGCATGTCGGCGCCCGAGCGGCGGAGCCCGTCCTTGACGGTCTCCATGAACGGCGCCGGTCCGCAGATGTAGGAGTGCCGCTTGGTCGCGACGGGCTGGAGGAGGTTGCCGATCATCTCCGCGGTGGGGATGCCGGAGACCGACTCGAGCCAGTGGAGAACGGTGAGGCGGTCGGGGTTCTCCCGCTGGAGGCGCTGCAGCTCGTCCTTGAAGATGACCGACTTCTCGTCGCGGTTCGCATAAACCATGACGATGTGGCCGGTGCCCTGGGCGAGGGCCGACTTGAGGATCGACATCACGGGGGTCACGCCCGAACCCGCGGCCAGGAGGATGAAGTCTTGGTCGAGATTCTTGGGCGTGAAGATGCCGGACGGGGCGAGCACGTGCATGCTCATACCGGCCTCGGCGTTGTCGCACAGCCAGTTGGACCCGTATCCGTCGATCGTGCGCTTGACGGTCACCTTGAGCCGGGCGTCCTCGGTGGGGGAGCTCGACAGGGAGTAGCAGCGCGCGACGGATCCGGTCCGCTCACTGGGAACTCGCAGGGTGAGGAACTGTCCGGGGGTGTACCGGAAGTCGTCCTCGCAACCGGCGGGGATGTCGAAGACGATCGACTTGGCGTCGGCGGTCTCCTCGATCACCTCGGCGATCGTGAGCTCGCGCACGAAGGAGCCGAGCGGGGGAGTTTCGGTCATAGATCGGGAGCCTATCGCTTGGATACGCGCGGACGGGTTTCTGCGCACTGTCCCAGACGACGGCGACCTCCTCCGGGCTGTTCTCGCCTCGGGGAAGTCGCCGGACGTCGGGGTGTTACTCGGGGACGTAGAGCGGGTTCACCATGTGCTCGTCGTCGGCCGGGTCGACGCCCTCGGCGATGGTCAGCAGACCCTCGGCGTAGGCGTAGCGGATGCTCGCGAGCATCCGGGGGCACGTGTCCTCGCCATCGGGCCGTGCACCACCCTCGCGCCACTCGTTGAGGACTGGGCAGTTACGGTCGCCGCCCTCCGTCCACTGGATCGAGGTGTGCTTCTCGCTGTTCTTGCGCACGGCCACGCTGGTGCCACAACTGCGGCACTCGACGGGCTGGAAGCCGGCCCGCGTGTAGGTCTCGCGATCCAGGTCGGTGTACTCGTGGAGCCGCGCGGCGCGCGCCGGGTCGGTCTCGTCCCAGGTGGGCGCGCGCCGCGAATCGTTCTTCTTGAACATCAGTTCTTCGACGGGGCCGCGCCCGCCTCGCCGGCGACCTCGGCCATGCCGGTGTACTGGGTCTGCTCGTCGGAGATCTCCGCCTCGCCCGCCGCCTGCTTGCGCATGTTCTCGGCGACCTCGCTCTCCCAGTACTGGTTGGCCGCGGTGGTGTCGACCTCGAACTCGAAACGCTCCTGCATCTCGGGCTCGACCTTGTCGCGGTCCACGTAGAACTGCTCGTACCAGCGGCGGAGCTGGTAGACGGGGCCGTCCTCCTCGCAGAGGAGGGGGTTGGCGATCGAGGACTTGCGCTGCCAGATCCGGACGTCCTGGAGGAAGCCCTCGCCGAAGAAGGTCGCGATCTTCGCCGCCATCTTCGCCGACGTCTCGTCGTCGAAGCCCTGCGGCTTCTTCACCGAGAGTCCGTACATGAGCACGAACGAGTTCTGGTCGATCGGGTAGTGGCAGTTGATGAGGATCGCGTCGGTGACGAAGTCGCCGTACATCTGCTTGAGGGGGTTGATCATGTACGCGGGGCCGAAGTACGAGGCCTCGGACTCCAGGAGGGTGTCGCCGTACTTGCCGCCGGACGGGTCGTGGTCCGGACGGCCCTTGGTGTTGAGGTACTGGGTCGCCGTCTGGCCCTCGAAGACGTTCTTGAAGTACGTCGGGAACGCGAAGTGGATGTAGTAGAAGTGGGCCATGTCGACGACGTTGTCGACGATCTCCATGCAGTTGGAGCCCTCGATGACGAGGCGGTTCCACTCCCAGTCGGTCCACTCACCGGTGTCGTACTCGGCGATCACCGGGATGGCGTCCTCCTCGAGGGGCGGGTTGCCCTCGTGGTCGTGCCAGACGAAGACCTGGCCGGACTGGACGTTGGTGATCCACGCGCGGGTCTTGGCGCGCAGGGGTACGCGCTTGGCGTAGGGGATGCCCTTGCACTTGCCGTCGCCACCCCAGCGCCAGTCGTGGAACGGGCACGCGATGTTGCCGTCCTTGATCGAGCCGTCGGACAGGTCGCCGCCCAGGTGGCGGCAGTACGCGTCGAGGACCTTGATCTCGCCCTCGTCGTCGGCCCACACCACGAGCTTGGTGCCGAAGGCGTGGATGGAGTGGGGCTTGCCGTCGGAGAACTCCTTGACGGTGCCGATGCAGTGCCAGCCGCGTGCATATCGATCCCGGGCCTTGCCGGTATCGATCTCGCGGACGGCTCCGGGGGCTGAGCCGGGTGCGGTCATGATTCCTCCTGAGGGGCGTGAGCCGGATGAGAACAGGTTATAGAATGGGCGGGCAGGCCACAACCAGGGTGCGTAAGTGCTGGCACAGGGTGCCAGAAGCTCTTGCCCGGCGGCGGTTGCCTGGTGCAAAACTGTAACGTGTTCTAGTCTAGTCCGCATCACCCCCACGAACGCCAGAGAGGTTCACATGAGCGAGTACGCCTCCCACGAGGTCATCGACCGCATCACGGCTCTGCTGCCCGGTTTCGCCGAGCGGGCCCAGGAGACGGAGGACCTGCGCAAGGTCCATCCCCAGAACATCGCGGAACTCGACGAGGCCGGCTTCTTCAAGCTGTGCCAGCCGGCCCAGTGGGGCGGGTACGAGGCGGACATGGAGACCTTCTACACCGCTGTCAAGACCATCGCGACGGCGTGCCCGTCCACCGGGTGGTGCGCGAGCATCCTCGGCATCCACAACTGGCACCTCGCGCTCTTCCCGCAGCAGGCGCAGGAGGACGTGTGGGGCGAGGACCCGACGGTGCGGATCTCGTCCTCGTACGCGCCGATGGGTGCGGCGAAGAAGACCGCCGACGGGTTGGTGCTCAACGGCAAGTGGTCCTGGTCCTCGGGTTCCGACCACGCCGACTGGGTCTTCGTGGGCGGCCCGGTGCTCGACGACAACGGCAAGATGGTCGACTTCTGCACGTTCCTGGTCGAGAAGTCCCAATACGAGATCCTCGATGTCTGGCACGTCGCCGGGCTCAAGGGCACCGGCTCCAACGACATCCTGGTCAAGGACGCACTCATCCCGGAGCACCGCGTACTGTCCTTCGGTCTCATGGCGGCCACCAAGAGCCCCGGGCTCGAGGTCAACACCAACCCCATCTACAAGATGCCGTGGGGCACCATCCACCCCACCACCATCTCGACGCCGATCGTCGGCATGGCGTTCGGCTGCTACGAGGTGCACCGCGGGCACCAGCGTGAGCGCGTGCGCGCCGCGTTCGGCACCGCGGTCAAGGACGATCCGTTCGCCAAGGTGCGCCTGGCCGAGGCGGCCGGTGACATCGACGCGGCGTGGCTGCAGCTCATGCGCAACGTGCGCGAGGAGCAGGACATCATCACCGCCGGCGGGTACCCGGACATGGAGCTCCGCACGCGCGCCCGCCGCGATCAGGTCCGGGCCACGCAGCGGTCGATCGACGCCATCGGTCTGCTGTTCCAGAACTCCGGGGCCCGCGCCCTGGAGGAGACCTCGCCGATCCAGCGATTCTGGCGGGATGCCAACGCCGGGCGGGTCCACGCCGCCAACGAGGCCACCAAGGCGTACATCATGTATGGGCAGAACGAGTTCGGCGAAAAGGTCACCGACTCGATGGTCTGATCCACCTCACGGATCGAAAGGACTCACAATTATGGCGATCAGCAATTTCGGGTATGTCCGGGTTTTCGCCACGGACATGGCCGCCTGGCACGAGTACGGCACGAAGGTGCTGGGTTTCGTGGAGGGATCGGGCGACGATCCCGAGTCGCTCTACTTCCGCATGGACGATCATCCGCACCGGTGGATCATCGTCCCCGGCGAGGAGGACACGCTCTCCGCGGTGGGCTGGGAGTGTGCGAACGAGGGCGAGTTCGAGGACGTCAAGCGGCGCCTCGACGCGGCCGGTGTGCCCTGGGAGGACGCCCCGGCCGAGGTGGCGCGCGACCGCAAGGTGCGGGGGCTGATCACCTGTCAGGACCCGGCCGGGTTCACGCTGGAGATCTACCACACCATCGCGCTGCAGCACCGTCGCATCCCGACGCCGTACGGGCACGAGTTCGTCACCGGCGACCAGGGTGCGGGCCACATCGTCCTGTCCACCCCGGACGAGACCGCGGCGCTCGAGTTCTACCGTGACGTCCTGGGGTTCACGCTGCGTGACTCGATGAGCCTGCCGCCGGAGATCGTGGGCCGACCGGCCGACGGCGAGCCCGCGTGGCTGCGGTTCCTCGGCTGCAACCCGCGGCACCACTCGCTGGCGTTCACCCCGTTCCCCAACCCGACCGGGATCATCCACCTGATGGTCGAGGTCGGCACCGCGGACGACGTGGGGCTGGCGCTGGACCGGGCGACGCGTAAGAAGGTGAGGATGTCGGCCTCGCTCGGCCGGCACGTCAACGACAAGATGCTGAGCTTCTACATGAAGACGCCCGGAGGCTTCGACTGCGAGTACGGCTGTGAGGGCGTGCAGGTCGAGGACGACGAGAAATGGGTGGCGCGTGAGTCGACGGCCGTGAGCCTGTGGGGCCACGACTTCTCCGTCGGGTTCAAGTAGCCGCCTAGGCTGGGCCTTGCAGACAGTTCGCGAGCCGAAAGTCCAGGGAGGACAACCCACATGAGCAGCACCGACGAGAGCCCGGAGGGCCAGTCCTTCAGCAGCCGTGAACTTCGTGACGCACTGGGGCAGTTCTGTACGGGGATCACCGTCATCACCGCTGTCGAGGACGACAAGCCGGTGGGTTTCGCCTGCCAGTCGTTCTCGGCCCTGTCGCTCGAGCCGCCGTTGGTGCTGTTCTGCCCGATGAAGACCTCGGGTTCGTGGAAGGGGATCGAGAAGGCGGGACGGTTCGTGGTGAACATCCTGTCCGAGGACCAGGAGGACGTCTCCTCGACGTTCGGTCGCCGCGGTGACGACAAGTTCGCGCAGATCGACTGGTCGCCCAGCCCGCTGGGGTCGCCGGTGATCGAGGGCGTCATGGCGTGGCTGGACTGCGAGATCGACCAGGTCCTCGACGGCGGCGATCACTGGATCGTGCTGGGGCGGGTCGACAACCTCGGCCCGACCAAGCGCGACATCCGCCCGTTGCTGTTCTACCGCGGTGCCTACCTCAGCATCGAGGAGGACGTGGTCGACCCGACGCCCGAGCAGGAGGAGTTGGAGAACTTCATCACCTCCGCCGACTCCTACACGTGGCTGTGAGCGGCGTGACGGGACCGCTGGCGGGTGCGCTGGCGGAGGCGGAGGAGATCATCCGCTCGGCGCCGCACGTCCACACCGAGGAGGACGTCGCGGAGGGCCTGGACTACCTGCTGGGGACCATCCGGGGGGCCATCGAGACCGGCCAGCACCGCGGGCGAAGTCACCCACAGCTGTTCCAGGCCACGGGCCCGTACACCAAGATGGGCCTGGACAACCCGGACACGCTGTACTTCTACGCCAACCTCACCGACGGCGCCGAGTACGAGATCGAGGGTCGGCGCGGTACCACCGCGGACCTGTCGTTCCAGGTCATGGCCGGGACGTATTCGGCCGACGAGCGCGCCGCGTCGCACGCGGCGTTCGACGACCGTGCCTTGGAGATCGACGCCGACGGCCGGTATCGCTTCCGATTGGGACCGGCGAGGTACGACGACGACGAGGGCGACGCCGGCTACGTGGTGCTCCACCCGGGATCGTCCATGATCGCGGTCCGCGAGGTGTACTCCGACTGGAGCCGTGAGGAGGCCGGGTCGGCGATCATCCGCAGACTCGACACGGTCGGCACCGCACCGGAGCCGGTGACGCTCGCCGGGCAGGAGAAGTTCTACGCCAAACTCGCCGAGGCGCTCGTCGGGCGGCTGCGGACGTGGCTGGCGTTCCCGGAGTGGTTCTTCGGCGACCAGGCCCGCAACACGCTGAACGAACCGCGGCAGACGCCGGGTGGGCTCACCACGCAGTTCTCGTCCGCGGGCGTCTTCGAGCTCGGTCCGGACGAGGCCATGGTGATCTCTGTGCCCGTCGCCGGGGTGCCCTACCAGGGCTTCCAGCTGGGCAGCATGTGGTACGCCTCGCTGGAGTACGTGCACCATCAGACCAGTCTCACCGCCGACCAGGCGCACGTCACCTCCGACGGACTGATCCATCTGGTGGTCTCCGGGCGCGACCCGGGGCTGGCCAACTGGGTCGAGACGCTGGGCCGCCGCGAGGGCATCATGCAGTTCCGTTGGCAGCGGGTGGGAGATCCCATCACACCGGAGCTGGGCCCCACCGTGAAGGTGGTGCCGTTCGAGCGGCTCGCCGATGAGGTGCCCGGGTACGAGGAGTTGCGGGTGACGCCGGAGCAGTGGCGCGAGCGGATCGCCGCCCGTCAGGACGCGTTCGCCCGGAGGGGGCTCTCATGACCGTCTCGGCCGGAGGCGACACCGACCGTGTGCATGTCGGCACCGTCGAGGACCTGCACGCCAGCGCCTCGCGCACGGTCGGACTCGAGGACTTCGGCGACGGCGAGGACGGGCACCGCGAGGCGCTGGGGATCCTGCTGGACTCCCTGCACTCCGACGCGGGCCTGACCCCGGCCGGCAGCAAGTACTGGCGGTCGGTCCTCAAGAGCGCGCTCACCGCCCGGTTGCTGGCGAACGCGGGATTCTCAGCGGACCCGGCCGGGGCGGAGGTGGCGATCGAGCGTCCCGTCGTCGTCACCGGGTTGCCCCGCACCGGCACCACGGCGCTGCACCGGCTCCTGGGCGCGGACCCCGCCAACCAGGGGCTCGAACTGTGGTTGACCGAGGTGCCGCAGCCGCGGCCGCCGCGCGAGAAGTGGGAGGACGACCCCGCCTACGTCGGTCTACGGGACCTGTACTCCGGCTTCATGGCGGAGAACCCCGACTACGGCGGCGTGCACTACATCTCCGCGGACGACCTCGAGGAGTGCTGGCAGTTGCTGCGGCAGTCGCTCACGTCGGCGTCGTACGAGTGCCTGGCCCGGCTCGACGGCTACTCGCAGTGGCTGGCCGGCGCCGACTGGGTGCCCGCGTACCGGCGGCACAAGCGGAACCTCCAGCTCATCGGGGCGAATGATCCCGAGCGACGCTGGGTGCTCAAGAACCCGAGTCACCTGTTCGCCCTCGACGCGTTGCTCGAGGTCTACCCCGACGCGGTCGTGGTGCAGACGCATCGCGATCCGCGCAAGTCAATGGCGTCGATGTGCTCGCTCGCCCACAAGACCGCCGCGGAATGGTCCACGCGGTTCATCCCGGAGTACATAGGTGAGTCACAGTTGGACTTCTGGGCGCGGGGCGTCGAGACCTTCGACGCCGCCCGCGCGCGGCACGAGGCGGACCCGACGTCACGGGCGACGTTCGTCGACGTCGATCATCATGAGCTGCTGGCAGATCCGGCCGGCGTGGTGGAGCGCGTCTACGCCGCCGTCGGCACGGAGCTGCCGGAGGACGTGCGCGCGGGCGTGGTGGCCGAGAACGACAAGAGCCTGTCCGGCGACCGCGCCCCCGCGCACCGCTACACGCTCGCCGACTACGGACTCAGCGAGGAGCGGATCGCGGAGCGGTTCGCCGGATACCGCGGCCTGGAGCGCTAGAGGTATCTGCGGACCGCGTCGATGATCGTCTCGGTCACGTCCTGCGTGCACACCAGCAGGTCCGGGAACTCGATCTGCTCGGTGTTGTAGACCAGCTCGGAGCCGTCCAGGGCGCTGGCGTGCAGGCCGCGTTGCTGCACCACGCCCACAGTGGCGGCGGAGTCCCACTGGTGGTGACCGCTGGTGTGGATGTACGCGTCGCACTCACCTTCGAGCACGGTGGCGGTCTTGCCGCCGCCGGATCCGAGGTGGACCAGGGAGGCATCGAGCTCCTCGGCGAGTTCCTCGGCGAACGCGGGAGGCTCGGCCTCGGAGACGGCGATGCGCAGGCGGTCGTCCTCGCGGGGCGGCACCAGCGGTCCGGGCCGGGGGCCGCGGATGATCGACGTGGGTTGATAGGTGGTGGCGCCGCGCCCGGTGAGGACCCGGCCGTAGGCGGGCATGGCGATCGCGCACGCGGTGATGCCGCCGACACCCTCGGGGTCCTTCTCCCACAGGGCCACGTGGACGGCCCAGTCGGGGCGGCCCTCGGTCACGTAGGAGCGCACTCCGTCGAGGGGATCGACGAACCACACGCGGTCGGCCTCCAGCCGGGCGCGGGAGTCGGGGTCCCACTCGCCGAACACGAGGTCGCCGGGCCTCGCCACGGCCAGTCGGTCGATGATGACGGACTGCGCCTCGGCCTCCGCGAACGCACCGAGATCCTCCGGCGCCACCCGTGAGACCCGCAGGTCGGTGAGCAGGCGACCGGCCTGGGCCGCGAGGTCCTCGGCCGACCGCTGGTCGTTGGTCCGTCCGTGCGCGGGGAAGGGGCTCATGCGGATGATTCTAGTGGCCCCGGCTACAGCCCCGCCGCGACCTCCAGGGCGGCGAGGAGTTCGTGCGGTTGTCCGAGCAGTTGCGCTGTCCCGTGGGCCCGCTTGAAGTACAGGTGGGCGTCGTACTCCCAGGTGATGCCGACGCCCCCGTGGAGCTGGATCGACTCCCCGGCGATCCACTGCAGGGCCTCGGAACAGTAGACCTTGGCCGCGGCGGCCTCGATCTCCGCCGCGTAGGCCGCCTCGTCGGCGGCGGGCCCGTCGCCGAGTGCCTGCGCCTCGGCGACGGAGGCGGCGGCGGAGTAGGACAGCGACCGGGCGGTCTCGACCTTGACGTACATGTCGGCCATCCGGTGCTTGAGCGCCTGGAACGACCCGATGACCCGGCCGAACTGCTTGCGCTCCTGCGTGTACTGCACGGTGGCGTCCAGCACGGCGCGGGCGGCACCGACCTGCTCGGCCGACAGTGCGGCCCACCCGGCGGCGCGCAGGCGGGGCAGGAAGCTCGGACGGGTGGGGATCGCGGTGGCCGCGGCGCCGTCGAACTCGACGCGCGCCAAGGTGCGGGTGGGGTCCATCACCGGCACGCGGGTCACGGTGACGCCGGCCGCGTCGGCGGGCAACTCGAACAGGCCGACCTCGTCTCCGGCGACCGCCACGACGAGCAGCGTGGCGGCGGTGTCGGCGCCGAGGACGTGATGGGCGGTGCCGGTGAGCGTCGCATTGCCCTGCGCCGTGCCGTCGGCGCGGACCCCCGGGGTGGCCCAGCCGTCGAGCCCGGCCCAGCACAGCGCGGACAGGTCGCCGGCGGCGATTCCGGGCAGGAGGCGGGCATACGCGTCGGCGTCACCGGAGGCGAGCACGGCCTGGGCGGCGAGGACGGCGGACCCGAGCATGGGGGAGGGCGTGAGGCGTCGGCCCAGCTCCTCGCACACCAGGTGGGTCTCCAGCCAGGTGGCCCCGGCGCCGTCGTGCTCCTCGGGGATCGACAGGGCGGCGGCCCCGATCTGGTCGACCAGCGTCGCCCACAGTGCGGGGTCGTACCCGTCGTCGGAGGAGAACGCGGCGCGCACGGCCGCGGAGTCGGACTTCTTCTCCAGAAGCGCGGCCACGGACTGCCGCAACGCGGCCTGCTCCTCGGTATCGACACCGGGGGTGGCGGTCGCCGGGGTGGCGGGCGCGGTCACCGGGTGGCCCCCACGGCCCCCGCGGCCCGGGCAACGCCGCCGCGCAGTGAGTCCAGCACCCGACCGCGGTGGTAGCTCTGGGTGCCCCACGCCGTCTGCAGGGCGCGGGTCTTGGTCAGCCACAGGCCCAGGTCGTGCTCCAGCGTGTAGCCGATCGCGCCGTGCACCTGCAGCGCCGTGCGGGCGGCCAGGTAGGCGGCGTCCGCCACGGCCACGCGGGCGGCGGAGACGTCGCGGACCGCGGCGTCGGGGGCGCCGGGGTTCTCGGCGATCGCCAGGGCTCCGGCCCACAGCAGCGGGCGGGCCATCTCCAGCGCGATCGCGACCTCGGCGAGCTGGTGCTTGAGAGCCTGGTACTCGCCGATGAGTTTGCCGTACTGCTTGCGCTGCGTGGCGTAGTCGACGCTCATGTCGAGCATCGCCTGGCCGAGGCCCTGGAGCTGGGCCGCCGTGCCGAGGGCGCCGTGGTTGACCAGGTCGACGGTGCTCGCCGAGCCCACCCGCGCCCCGCGGGTCGGGGTCGTGACAGTGCGGGCGCGATCGACCGAGCGACGGGTCTCGCCGGCGGAGGCGGTGAACACCTCGTCGTCGTCGACGACCCACAGGTACCCGGCGACGTGGGCGTCGGGGGCGAACGGGGAGACCCCGGGCGCGGCGACGGACGCCAGCGCCCCGCCGGCGATCTCCCCGGCCACGTCCCCGGCGTCGGAGTCCCCGCCGAGGGCGGCGGCGATACGGGGCGCCACCATGACGGTCTCCACGACGGGACCCGGCACCGCGTGGCGGCCCAGGACCTCGAGCGCGGCCACGGCCTCGACCGCGGTGGCGCCGGCGCCGCCGGCGGCCTCGTCGATGAGCAGGGCGGCGGCGCCCGTCTCGGCGACGCGGCCCCACACGGCGGTGCCGGGGGCCGTGTCACCGGCGGCCCACGAGCGGATCACGGTGGGCATGTCGGACTTGGCCAGCAGGGAGTCGATGCTGCCGGCGAAGTCGATGATCTCGGGATCGAGTGCGAACTGCATGTTCAGAAAACCGCCTTCTCAGCCGCGCGGGAGGCCGAGGAGTCGCTCGGCGATGATGTTCTTCTGGACCTCGTTGGTGCCCGCGTAGATGGGGCCGGCGAGGGCGAACAGGTAGCCGTCCATCCACTGCTCACCGGCCAGCTCGCCGGCGGTGCCGAGGACGTCCAGGGCGGTCTCGTGGGTCGCGATGTCCCAGTCCGACCAGAAGACCTTGTTGATCGAGGACTCGAAACCGAGGTTGGCGCCGCCGGTGAGTTTCGTGACCGTGTTCCAGGTGCTCAGCTCGTAGGCGCGCGACCCGATCCACGCGTCCACGACGCGGTCCGCCAGGGACCCACGGGTGCGGTCGTCGAGCTCGGCCTCGGCGGTGCCCCACAGGTCGAGCAGCCGGTCGGTCGTGGCGAGGAACCGTCCGGGGGAGCGCAGCGACAGGCCGCGCTCGTTGTTGGCGGTGGACATGGCCACCTTCCAGCCCTGGTTGACCTCGCCGATCACGCCGGACTCGGCGGGGTTCGCCGGGTCGTCGGGCACGAAGACGTCCTCGAGGAACAGCTCGGCGAAACCGGGCAGGCCGTCGAGCTGGTCGATCGGGCGGACCGTGACGCCCTCGGCCCGCAGGTCGAACATGAAGTAGGTCAGGCCCTTGTGGCGGGGTTCGTCCGGGTCCGTGCGGAACAGGCCGAAGCCCTTGTCGGCGAACGAGGCGCGGGTGGACCACACCTTCTGCCCGTTGAGCACCCAGCCGCCCTCGACGCGCCTGGCGGTCGAGCGCAGGGACGCCAGGTCGGACCCGGCCTCGGGCTCGGACCAGGCCTGCGCCCAGATGTCGTCGGCGCGGGCCATGCGCGGCATGATGTGCGCCAGCTGCTCCGGGGTGGCGTGGTCGAACAGCGTCGGTGCCAGCAGGAAGATGCCGTTCTGGCTCACCCGCAGCGGGGCTCCGGCGCGGAAGTACTCCTCCTCGAAGACCACCCAGTTGACCAGCCCGCAGTCGCGGCCGCCGAACTCCTCGGGCCACGACACGACCGACATGCGGGCGTCGGCCATCGTCGCCTCCCACCGGCGGTGGGCCTCGAAGCCCTCGCGGGTGTCCATGTGGGGCAGCGGCTCGGTGGGCACGTTGGCCTCGAGCCACTGCCGCACCTCGAGCCGGAACTCGCGGGTCGATGCGTCCAGATCCAGATCCACGGCGTCAGTCCTTCTTCTCGCCGGTCGGGGCGGCGCCGCCGGTCGAGCCGGTGTTCGCGCTGTCGCGCATCGAGCGCGCGTCCATACCGCCCAGGGAGGCAGAGAACGAGTCGGTGTCGTCCGGCTCGGCGTTGGCGGAGTGCGCGAACATGTGCCAGCCGAACGCGGTGTCCAGGGAGGTCTGCAACCCCATCTGGTCCTCGTTCGAGTTGATGACCTTCTTGGCCAGCGTCAGACCGAACGCCGGCATGGCCTTGATCTCCTCGGCGATCGAGTCGACCTTGGCCTGCAGCTCCTCGCGGGGCACGACGTGGTTGAGCATTCCCCACTCCAGCGCCTCGGCGGCGCCGAACCTGCGACCGGTGTAGAGGATCTCCTTGGCGCGGCGCGGGCCCAGCACGAAGGCGTGGGCGAAGTACTCGACGCCGGGGATGCCCATCTTCACCACGGGGTCGGAGAAGAAGGCGTCGTCGGAGGCCACGATGAAGTCGCAGATCCACGCCAGCATGAGTCCGCCGGCGATGCACGCGCCGTGCACCTGGGCGATCATCGGCTTGGGGATCTCCCGCCACCGGCGGCACATCTGGACGTAGACCTCGCTCTCGCGGGCCAGGCGTCGGTCGCCGCCGCCGCGGGTGGTGTGGTCCCACCAGAGCGCCGCACGGTTGGGGTACTGGACGTGGTGGTCGCGCTCGGGCGTGCCGATGTCGTGGCCCGCCGAGAAGTGCTTGCCGTTGGCCCGGAGGACGATCACCTTCACCGCATCGTCCTCTACGGCTTTGATGAACGCGTTGTCCAGCGAGTACGTCATCACCGAGTTCTGCGCGTTGCGGAAGTCCGGTCGGTTGAGGGTGACGTACGCGGTGCCGTCGGTGACCTCGTAGGCGACGGGCTGGGTGTCCGGCCCGAGGTCGTCGACCCCGAGGACCGGGGGGATCGGTGCATCGGTCATGAGCTGGGGTTCTCCTTACCTAGCAAGTGCTTGGTTGGTAACTGTACCGGACGGGCGCGGCGAGCCGGATTCAGACGGCTCTCGTCACACCCCGTAACCCCCGTCCACGTCGAGCTTCTGGCCCGAGATGAACCCGGCGCGGTCCGACGCCAGGAACGCGACCGCCTCGGCGATGTCGGCGGCCGTACCGAACCGGCGCAGGGGGATGTTGCCGCGTGTGACCTCCAGCGCGCGCTCGTCGAGGTCGCCGGAGGAGATGAGCCGCTCGGCCATCCCGTCGGTGAGCATCCCCGGGCCCACGCAGTTCACGCGCACGCCGAAGCGCCCCTCCTCGGCGGCCAGGCCCCGGACGAGCTGCTCGACCGCGCCCTTGGGGGCGGCGGACAGTCCGTCGCGCACCGGATAGCGGGTGGTGGCCGCAGTGGTGACGACGACGACGTTGCCCGCCACCGCACGCAGGTGCTCCAGCGCGGGGCGCACGATCGCGAAGAACCCGACCGCGTCGTCCTCGAGCTGTCGACGGAACTCGGACGGTGCGATCCGGGACAGGTGCACCATGGGCACGTGCGGACCGGCGCAGTGGGCCAGCACGCGGATTCCGCCGTGTCGGGAGGCGATCCCGTCGATCACCGAGGCCACCTCGTCGTCGTCGTTCCCGTCGCCGTCACCGTCGGCGTGGCCTGGCGCCAGGCGCACGGCTTCCACCCCCAGTTCCCGCGCCAGGTCCTCGGGCTCGGTCGAGCGGTAGCCGAGGACCAGGGGCGCGTCGGGGAACTCGTCCGCGAGCCGTCGGGCGACCGCTCCGCCGATCCCACCGGAGGCGCCGGTGACCAGGACGGCGCCGGGACTCATCGCAGCTCGGTCTTGACGATCTTGCCCGAGGCGTTGCGCGGAAGGGAGTCGACGAACGCGACCGTGCGCGGCCGCTTGAAGTTGGCCAGGTGCTCGGAGCAGAAGTCCAGCACGTCCTGCTCGGTGAGGGTCGAGCCCTCGCGGCGGACGATGAACGCCTTGCCGACCTCGCCCATCCGATCGTCCGGGACACCGATCACGGCGGTCTCCACCACTCCGTCCAGGCGGGCCAGGGTCTGCTCGATCTCGGCGGGATAGACGTTGAACCCGCCGTTGATGTACATGTCCTTGAGCCGGTCGCTGATGCGCAGGTTGCCGTCGGCGTCGATCTCGCCGACGTCGCCGGTGTGCAGCCAGCCGTCCGGGTCGATGGTCTTGGCCGTGTTCTCGGGGTCGTCGAGGTAGCCCTGCATGACCATCTCGCCGCGGGTGAGGATCTCGCCGTGCTCGCCGATGCGGATCTCCATGCCCGGGTAGGCGCGGCCGCACGTGGTGGACACCGTGACGTCGTCGTCACCGGTGCGGGTGGTGGTGATGAAGCCCATCGTCTCCGTCTGGCCGTACGCGGTGATCACCGTCTCCAGCCCCAGGTCGGACTGCATCCGCTCGATGAGCACCACCGGCACCACCGAGGCGCCGGTCACCGCCACCCGCAGCGACGACAGGTCGTAGTCGACACGGGTGGGGTCGTCGAGCAGTGTCTGGAAGATCGTCGGTGCCCCGGTGAGGATCGTGACCTTCTCGTCCCGGATCAACCGCATGGTCTCGGTGGTCGAGTAGACGGCCAGGGGGACGATCGTCACGCCGAACAGCACGCACGTCAGGAAGCCGGCCTTGTAGCCGAAGCTGTGGAAGAACGGGTTGACGATGAGGTACCCGTCGCGCTCCGTGAGCCCGTTGTTGCCGCCCCACGCGCGCGAACCCGCGACGGTCTGACGGTGCAGGGCCACCACACCCTTGCTCTTGCCGGTGGTACCGGAGGTGAAGAGGATGTCGGCCACGTCGTCCCCGGTCACCGCGTCGGCGCGCGCGTCCCCGGCGGCGAGCAGCTCCTCGGTGGCCAGCGCGCGCAGGTCGTCGAAGTCCACGACGTCGACGCCCCCGGCGGCGCCGGCCCCCGCGGGGACCGTGTCGCCGGCGTCGAGGGGGATGCGCACGATCGTGCGCAGGGAGGTGGCCGCTGCGAGCGGGCCGGCGGCGGCCCCGGTGGCCCCGGTGGCGTCGGTGACCCCGGCGGCGTCGACGAGGTCGACGATCCGCTCGGTGCCGAGGAACGTCCCCGCGACCACGGCCGCCACCGCGTGGGTGCGCTGGATGATCTCCAGTGTCTCGCTCCCGGTGTAGCGCGTGTTCGCGGGGACGACGGTGCCTCCCGCGAACTGCACGCCCAGCGCCGCGACCACCCAGTGGCGGGTGTTGGGCGCCCAGATCACCACGCGGTCACCGGGGGCGAGCCCGCGCGAGACGAGGCCGGCGGCGAACCGGCGGACCTCGTCGAGCAGGTGGGCCCACGTCCAGCGGGTGTCCTGGCCGGGCTGCACGTCGACGATCGCCTCGCGCTCCGGCCACGACCGGGCCGCGCGACGCAGGGCGGCGGGGGTGGTCTCCACGGTGGTGCTCATGGCCTGCACCCTACCAAGCAAGTGCTTGGTTTGGCCGCCGTCAGTACTTGAGCGCTCCCCGGTCGACCGTGAGCTGGACGCCGGAGATCGACCGCGAACCGTCGCCGGCGAGGTAGGAGACCACCTCGGAGACCTCCTCGGGCGGCATGAAGTCGGCGAGCGTGCTCGCGCCGTCCACGCGGGCGTTCTTCAGGGGCATCGGCGAGAAGCTGTGGAGGAACGACGGGAAGCGGCCGAAGAGGTCGGCCATGCCCTCGGGATCGATCATCGGCGTGTCCACCGAGTAGGGGTGGATCGAGTTGACGCGGATGCCGAACTCGCCCACCTCGAGTGCGAGGGCGTTGGTCAACGCCACCAGACCGGCCTTCGAGGCCGAGTAGTGCCCGTTCCCGGGCGTCGCCTTGAGGCCTGCGGACGAGCTGACGATGATGATCGACCCGCCGTTTCCCGCCTCGATCATCGCCGGCACCGCCGCACGGATCGTCCGCCACGTGCCGCTGAGGTTGACGCCGATGACCGTGTCCCAGTCGTCCTCCGGCATCTCCCACAGTCGCCCCCAGCTGAGCACGGCGGCGTTGGCGACCAGGATGTCCAACCGTCCGAAGGTGGAGATCGTGCGGGCGACGAGATCCTGCAGCGCGCCCAGGTCGCGGATGTCGAGGACCGCCGAGATCGCGCGCCGGCCGGTCTCCTCCACGAGGCGGACGGTCTCGGCCAGGTCGTCCGGCGTGGGTGCGGGATAGGTGGCGGACCCGGACACCGGCGCGCAGACGTCGACGACGACGAGGTCGGCGCCCTCCGAGGCGAGGCGGACCGCATGGGCCCGGCCCTGGGCGCGCGCGGCGCCGGTGATGAAGGCGACCTTGCCGGACAGGGGCTGAGAGGGGGGGGTCATGGGCGTCATCCAAACCGATCCCGGCGTGGGCGGAGGGCGGTTCCGGCAAACCAAGCAAGTGCTTGGTAGTGTGGGCGTATGACCGAGAGTTCGGCACCCGAGAAGTGCACGCCCGCGTCGGAGATGACCGACGACGAGTTCGCGGCGGAGTTCCGCACCTGGTTGGATGCCAACCTCGTCGGCGAGTTCGCCGAGATCAAGGGCGTCGGCGGTCCCGGTAGCGAACACGAGTTCTTCCCGCAACGCCTCGCCTGGGAGCGGCACATGGCGGCGGCGGGCTGGACCTGCGTCGGCTGGCCGGTCGAGCACGGCGGGCGCGGCGCATCGCTGAGTCAGCAGGTGCGGTTCCACGAGGAGTACGCCAAGGCCGACGCCCCGGCGCGGGTGTCCCACCTCGGTGAGACGCTCCTCGGCCCGACCCTGATCGCCCACGGGACCCGGGAGCAGAAAGACCGCTTCCTGCCGCGGATCATCGACGTCACCGAACTGTGGGCTCAGGGGTACTCCGAGCCCGGCGCCGGGTCCGACCTGGCCAACGTCTCGACGACCGCCGAACTCGGGGATGACGGCAGGTGGCACCTCAACGGGCAGAAGGTGTGGACCTCGCTCGCGCACCTCAGTCAGTGGGTGTTCGTGGTGGCCCGCACGGAAGCGGGTACGAGCCGGCACAAGGGACTGAGTTTCCTCCTGGTCCCGCTCGACCAGCCGGGTGTGGAGATCCGCCCGATCCAGCAACTGACAGGGACCTCCGAGTTCAACGAGGTCTTCTTCGACGATGCGGTCACCGACGCCGGCATGATCGTGGGGGAGCGGGGCGACGGCTGGAAGGTGGCCATGACCCTGCTCGAGTTCGAGCGGGGGGTCTCCACCCTGGGCCAGCAGGTCGGCTTCGCCCGCGAACTCGACGAGATCGTCGCGATGGCCCGCGCCAACGGCAGCGCCGAGGTGCCCGCCGTGCGCGAGCGCATCACCCGCGCGTGGATCGGGCTCAAGGTGATTCGTGCCCACGCGCTGCGGACCCTCGCCGAGCGCGACTCCTCCGGCGGCAACGCCTCCGCCGCGAAGCTGCTGTGGGCCAACTGGCACCGCGACCTCGGCGAGCTCGCGATGGAGGTGCAGGGGGCACAGTCCCTCACCGGTCCCACCCGCACCTCCGAGGGAGCGCCCAACGACCTCCGCGACCCCGAGAACCTCGAGCTCGCGCAGTGGCAGCGGCTCTTCCTGTTCACCCGCTCCGACACCATCTACGGCGGATCGAACGAGATCCAGCGCAACATCATCTCCGAGCGCGTGCTCGGACTACCCCGAGAGGCAAGGCCGTCATGACCGAGCAGAAATCCCCCCTCGCCGTCGTCCCCGAGGAGACCCCCGGACACGGACTGCTCAAGGGAAAGAAGGTCGTGGTGACCGCGGCGGCCGGGACCGGGATCGGCTTTTCGGCGGCCCGACGCGCGGCGCTCGAGGGCGCCGACGTCCTGGTCTCCGACTTCCACGAACGCCGCATGAACGAGGCCCGCGACGCGCTCGCCGCCGAGTTCCCGGACCAGCAGATCGAGTCGCTGACCTGCAACGTCCAGTCGACCGCCGACGTCGACGCACTGATCGCCGGTGCCGCGGAGAAGCTGGGCCGGATCGACGTGCTCATCAACAACGCCGGACTCGGCGGCGAGACCGAACTCGTCGACATGACCGACGAGGACTGGGACCGGGTCCTGGACATCACCCTGAACGGCACCTTCCGCGCGACGCGCGCGGCGCTGAGGTACTTCCGCGACGCGGAGCACAACGGCGTGATCGTCAACAACGCCTCCGTGCTGGGTTGGCGCGCGCAGCGGGCGCAGGCCCACTACGCCGCGGCCAAGGCCGGCGTCATGGCGCTGACCCGCTGCTCCGCCATCGAGGGTGCCGACTACGGGGTGCGGATCAACGCCATCGCCCCGTCCATCGCCCGCCACAAGTTCCTCGAGAAGTCCGCCTCCGCGGAGCTGCTCGACGAGCTCGCCGCCAAGGAGGCCTTCGGGCGGGCCGCCGACGTGTGGGAGGTCGCCGCGACCATCGCCATGCTCGCAAGCGACTACACGACCTACCTCACGGGCGAGGTCGTCTCCATCTCCTCGCAGCGCGCCTGACGGGCAGCGGCATCAGGCGGTCCGGACCTTCTCCGCCTGCGCTGCGAAGAGCTCGAGGGCGGTGTCCCGGGCCTCGTTGGAGATCGGCCCGTCGGTGCCGGACGCCGTGACGGAGATGCCGAGCCCGCGGACGACGCCCGTGATCATCACGTTCGACGTCCGGATGGACTGCCCCATCATGGTCATCGAGTTGTCCTGGACCACGGCCGCGAAGTCCTCGACCCCCTCCGGGGCGTCGACCTCCAGCAGCGAGTTCTGCGCCTCGGTGATCATCTCCTCGCCCTGGAGCGGGAACGCGACCGTCATGACCGGGCAGTCCTGGATCTGCTGCGCCCGCGCGGCCAGGCCGTCGGTCACCCGGGTCACGGCCACCGCGAACGAGGTGCCCCCGACCTGGCCGGCCTGGATCGCCATCGCGTCCGGCTCCGACTGCGCACCCAGCCCGTCCTGACTGATGTCCGCGCACTGCTCCGGCTCGACGCGGACATCGGACGTGAACGCGCCGAGCGCGTCCATCCCGCCGGCGATCTCATCCGCGGGGACGGGTTGCAGCCCGACCTCCGGGGCGTCCTCGGCGGTGAGGACGAGCTGCTCGACCTTGCCGGGCGGCGGGGTCGACCCCGGATCGGCGGGCTCCGACGACACTGCGGACTCCGACGACGCTGCCGACCCCGCCGGTTCGGCCGACTCGGCCGCGGCGGTGGCGGTGGCGGTGCTGCCCTCGTCGTCGTTCCCCTCCCCGGTCGCGCACGCGCCCAGCCCCAGCGTCAGGCCGAGCACCGCCGACGCCACGAGGGCACGGGTGCGACAGGGGCGGGAGGTCAGTGATGAGGTGGTCCGCATGCGCCGGAGTCTAGCGGCGAGGTGGGCGGGGCGGCGGCGCCTGTGCGCCGCGCCCGGCACCCGCGTGGCAATCCGGGGGACTGCCCCGCGGGCGGTCGGGGGCCTCACTAAGCTGAGTGTCGTCAACCCCCTCGACCATCGGAGATGAAGAATGATTGACCTCAGCGGCGTGCTCGGAGGGCTCGCTGACGACCTGTGGGGATCCGTGGACGGCATCGTTCCGGCCGGATCGGCCGGCAACGTTATCGGTGGCGTGCTCAAGCTGCCCGCAGCCCTGCTCTACGGCTCGTCCAACCTGTTCTGGGGCTTCGGCTCCCACGGCCCCGCCTGATCCGACCGAACGGAGAACACCATGCTCAGTGGCTCACTGCACGACCTCCACGAGACGATCGACGGATCGGTCGACGGCCTCGCTCCCTCCCTGCCGGCCGGCTCCCTCGGCGACATCGTCCACGGGGTCCTCAACATCCCCGGGGCGATCATCGCGACCCTGGAGTACGTCCTCCTGGGTTTCGGTTCCTGACCCGACCGCGCGACAGTGGCCGAGCCCCCGGGCATCTTTCCGGGGGCTCGGTGACGCGGGGGAGGACCGAACCTCTACCTAGCAAGTGCTTGGTTGGTACCCTCGGGGTATGACCAGCACGACCAGACGTGAGGAGCTCCTGTCGATCGCGGCAGGGCTCTTCGCCGAACGCGGCCTGCGTGCGACCACCGTCCGCGACATCGCCGACGCCGCGGGCATCCTCTCGGGGAGCCTCTACCATCACTTCTCGTCAAAAGAGGCGATCGTCGACGAGATCCTCCGCGGGTTCCTCGACGCACTCTTCGGCGAGTACCGTCGGATCGTGGAGGCCGGCCTCGGCCCGCGGGAGACCCTGGAACAGCTGGTCCGCGCCTCGTTCGAGGCCATCCACCGCGACCGCGACGAGGTCGCCATCTACCAGGACGAACTCAAGCACCTGCGCGGCAACCCGCGATTCGACTACCTCCGTGAGCGCAACACCGAGTTCCGCGAGATGTGGACCGACGTGCTCACCCGCGGGATGGAGTCCGGCGACTTCCGCGGTGACCTCGACGTGCGGCTCACCTATCGCTTCCTGCGCGACACGGTGTGGGTCGCCGTGCGGTGGTACCGGCCCGACGACGAGAACGATCACGCGGCCATCGCGGACCAATACCTCAACATCGTGCTCGACGGCCTGGCCGTCGGCTGACCTTCCCATCCCTTCCCGAGGAGACACATGACCAGCGTGACCGGCCGCGAGGCCTACGTTATCGACGCCGTCCGCACGCCTGTCGGCAAGCGCGGCGGCAGCCTGTCCGGACAGCATCCGGCCGACCTGGGCGCGCACGTCATCAAGGCGGTCGTCGAACGCACCGGTATCGACCCGGAGGTCGTCGACGACGTCATCTTCGGCTGCGTCGACACCATCGGCCCCCAGGCCGGCAACATCGCCCGCTCCGCCTGGCTCGCCGCCGCGATGCCCCTGGGCGTCCCGGGCACCACCGTGGACCGACAGTGCGGCTCCAGTCAGCAGGCCATCCACTTCGGCGCACAGGCCATCTGGTCCGGCACCCAGGACGTGATCCTGTTCGGCGGGGTGCAGAACATGAGTGCACTGCCCATCTCGTCGGCCATGCTCGCCGGCCGGGAGTACGGCTTCGACGATCCGTTCACCGGTTCCACCGGCTGGGTCGAGCGCTTCGGCTCCCAGGAGATCTCGCAGTTCAACGGCGCCCAGATGATGGCCGACAAGTGGGACATCTCCCGCCGGGAGATGGAGGAGTGGGCACTGCAGTCCCACGCCCGCGCCCGCGCCGCGATCGCCGAGGGGCGGTTCGCCGGCGAGTACGTGCCGATGGCCGGCCTCGAGGCCGATGAGACCACGCGCGAGACCACCCTGGAGAAGATGGCCTCGCTGCCCGTGCTGGCCGAGGGCGGCTCGCTCACCGCCGCCGTCGCCTCGCAGATCTGTGACGGCGCCTCCGCCGGGCTGCTCGCCTCCGCCGAGGCCGTCGAGAAGTACGGACTGACGCCGCGCGCCCGCATCCACCACCTCACCGTCCGCGGTGACGACCCGGTGATGATGCTCTCCGCGCCCATCCCGGCGACCAAGCACGCGCTGGCCAAGACCGGCCTGACGATCAACGACATCGACGTGGTGGAGATAAACGAGGCCTTCGCCCCCGTCGTACTGGCGTGGATCAAGGAGACCGGCGCGGACCCGGCGCGCGTCAACCCCAACGGCGGCGGCATCGCGCTGGGCCACCCGCTCGGCGCCACGGGGGCCAAGCTGTTCGCGACCCTGCTGAACGAGCTCGAGCGGACCGGCGGCCGCTACGGCCTGCAGACCATGTGTGAGGGTGGCGGCACCGCCAACGTCACGATCATCGAGCGCCTGGACGCCTGACGGCGACGACCCCCGAACGACAGGACGGGCCCCGCACCAGCCGGTGCGGAGCCCGTCTCTTGGCGCCGGTAGGCCCGGGCGCGGTGAGGGGTCAGTTCTCGGTATCGGTCTCGCCGAGCGCGGAGGACAGGACGGCCAGGTCGAGCTCGCCCTCGGCCTCACCGCCGAGCGCGGACGAGAGGGTGTCGAGGCCGAGGCCGAGGCCGCCGCCGGCCTCGCCGCCGCCGAGGACCGAGGAGAGCACGGCGAGGCCGTCGCCCTCGGTCAGCCCTGCCAGCGAGCCGGTGATGGCATCGACGGGGTTGCCGACGACGAGCGGCGCCTCGATGGAAGGCTCCTCGTCCGTGGCGCAGTAGGTGACGAGCGCGTAGACATCCGGCTCGACGGTGGCCGACGCGGTGTCGGAGCTGACGCCGACCCCGGCGACCTCACCAAGGACGACGGACGGGAGCCCGGTGGTGTCGCTCTTGAGTACGGTGACGCTGGGATCGCCGGTCAGCGTACCCAGGATCGTCTCGAGGTCGCCGTTGGCGAGCTTGCCCGCCAAGGTGGCCGCCGAGGAGGTCGGCGTCAGCACCGCCCCGCACGCGTCGCCGTCAGCGAGCCCACCGTTGTCGAGCGCGAACGTCACGGACACGGTGTTGCCGTCGACGGACGAGTCGGCCGTGGTCGCGGCCGCGACGCCGGCGCCGGCGACGGTCAGTGCGGTGGCCGCGCCGAGGGCGGCGGCGGTACGGAGAGCAGTACGGGACATGAGGGGTTCCTCCGGAGGGGATGGGACGGGCCGAGCCCGCCTGATATGTGAACTGTCTAAGGATAAGCCAAGAGTTCGCCATACGTGGGGATTATCGAAGACGAACGCCCCCACCTGTTGTGAACACAGGTGGGGGCGTCCGTCCGGTGGTGTCTCAGCCGAGTTCGCGGAGCGCGTCCAGCCGTTCGTGAGCTTGGGTCATGATCCGTTGGATCAGTTCGTCACAGCTCGGCAGGTCGTCGATCATGCCCACGACCTGTCCGGAGGCCAGGACGCCGGCCTCGGTGTTGCCCTCGACCAGCCCGGCCTTGAGCAGCATCGGGGTGTTGGCGGCCATGACGATCTGCTGCCACGTCCGGTCGGACGCCTTCCTCATGTTGAGGCCGTCCTTGGCGAGCTGCTGCCACTTCATGCCCGTCATGGACTTGAACTTATTCGCGTTCTGCACGGCGGCGGCCATGCCCTTGAGTGGGCTGCCCGATTCGAGGGCGTTGACCAGGCCCGTGCGCAGGACGCGGTGCGGCATGCCGTCGACGCGGGTGGAGACGACGGTGTCCTGCAGGCCCTTCTCCAGGTACTGCGTCTTCACCGCATCGGGCACCCGGGAGTCGCTGGTGAGCAGGAAGCGGGTGCCCATGGCGACGCCCGCGGCGCCGTAGGACAGCGCCGCGACCAGTCCGCGGCCGTCGAAGAAGCCGCCGCCGGCGACCACGGGGATCGAGGTGTTGCCCGCGCCGCCGAGCGCGTCGATGACGCTGGGGAGGAGCAGGGTGGTGGCGACCTGGCCGGTGTGGCCACCGCCCTCACCGCCCTGGACGATCACCGCGTCGGCGCCCCAGGAGGCGACCTTGACGGCGTGCTTGGCGGCGCCGATGGAGGGGACGACGACGAGGCCGTTCTCCTTCAGCCGGGCGATCAACTCCGGCTTGGGCGCGAGAGCGAACGACGCGACCTTCACCCCGTGGCGGATCATCAGCTCGCACCGCTCGGCGGCGTCCTCGGCGTCGGCCCGGAGGTTGACGCCGAAGGGCTTGGAAGTGAGCGTCTTGGTCCGCACGATGGCGTCCTCGAGCTCGGCGTAGGTCATGGTGGCCGAGGCGATGATCCCCAGTCCGCCGGCGTTGGCCGTGGCCGCGGTCAGCTCGGGTCCGGAGACCCAGCCCATGCCTGTCTGGACGATCGGGTACTCGACACCGACGAGCTCGGTGAAGGCCGTGGACAGTGTCGGCGCGTTCATGCGGCCGGCACCTCGCGGTCGCGGAACCCGCGCGGGTCCAGCACCTCGCGGATGATGCGCAGCTCCTCGTCCGAGGGGGCGCGGGTGACCGCGGCGTCGGCCAGGCCCTCGATCTCGAAGCCCGTGTTCTCCGCGACCTCATCAGCGGTGACGCCGGGGTGCAGGCTGACCGCACGCATGCTGCGGTCGGCGCCGCCGAAGTCGAATACGCCCAGGTTGGAGACCACCCGGTGGATGTGGTGGTACCGGAAGGCGGGGTCACCCTCGGTGTAGCGGTCGTAACCGACGCCGCAGACGACGTCGACCTTCGCCGTGAAGACCCGGGAGGAGTGCTTGCCCACCCAGTAGCTGGTGGCGTGGTTGATCGAGTTGCCGGGCGCCCCGCGCAGGCCGAACATCTGGCGGGTGGGCTTCTGCACGTCGTCACCGAACGCGGAGAGGTTCTGGTTGCCGAAGCGGTCGATCTGGTTGGCGCCCATCACCACGTGGCGGGTGCCGGCCTGCAGGACGTCGAACACGCGGGGGAACGGGATGTACCCCTCGAAGTCGATGGTCTTGCCCAGCGGCGGGGTCTGGCCGAGGAATCGGTACTCGCCGTCGGTGATGAGCAGGTCCGGCTCGGTGGTGAGCCGGGCCAGACGCGCGCCGATGGTGGCCATCGGGGTCATGGGGGACGCGAAGATCTCACCGGCGCCGGCGAAAATATCCGCGCAGGCGACAGCGCAGTACTCGGCCCTGCTGATGGACTGAGTGGTGGCGGACTCGGTGGTGACGTCGGACATCACTTGGCTCCCTTCTGGGCGGCCTTCTCGGCAGCGACCTTCTCCGCGAACGCGGTGACGGCCTTCTGGTAGTCCTCCTCGGACCCGGACAGGAACTCGTCGACGAACGCCTTCCACGACGTCTCATCCTTCGCGGACGTGGCGTAGTGCTTCTGGAACGCCTCGTCGCGGCCGTAGCCACCCGCGAACGTGAAGTGGGCGCCGTTCGGGGCCTCGGAGACGGTGTCGACGAACATGCGGCTGAGCAGCATGCGCTGCGGGCCGACCTCGTTCATCAGGGCGTCCGCGGAATCGACGATCTCGTCGGTCTCGAGCAGGACGGTGTCCGCGGCCATGGCGTAGAGATCGTCGAAGTACCCGTCGGCGCCGGTGAACGCGGCGTTGCCGTGTTTGTCCGCCTTGTCCAGGTGGATCAGCGCGGCATCCATGCGCAGGGCGGGCATCGCGACCAGGGTCTCGGTCTTGCCGTCGACCTGGTACGGCGAGTCGACGGTCTTGAGTTCGTCGCCCCAGAACCGGAAGACGTCCGAACCGAGGCCTGCGCGGGTCGGCAGGAACGGCAGGCGCTGCGCGGCGGCGGTGAGGCCCGCGCGAACCATGCCCTCGTCCATCTCGCGGGAGATGATCGAACCCTCGGTGCGGCGCGCTGCGAACCAGGGGTCGTAGAACGGGGCCGAGTCCAGGGTGACGAAGCCGTAGTAGGCCTTGGAGACCTTGCCGGCCGAGCACAGCAGGCCGAGGTCCGGGCCGCCGTAGGTGATGACGGTGAGGTCGGTGAGGTCCTCGCGGCGCAGGATCGCGCGGACCAGCGCCATCGGCTTGCGTCGGGAACCCCAGCCGCCGATGCCGATCGTCATGCCGCTGGAGAGGCGCGAGACGGCCTCGTCCAGGCTCGTGCGCTTGTCGCGCGGGGTGGGGGTGCTGCTCACTTGTTCTCGCCCGTCCTCTCGGATCGCTTGTCTCGTTTGTCCAAGTTCTGGCCCGTCTTGACGAACTCGTCGCGGTGCTCGTCGGCAACGCCGGCGAGGTTGAGTTCGAACGTGAAACCCTGCTCCATGCGATACGAGGACTTCACGTCGACCGGGTCGATGTGGTTGATGGCTTCCTTGGCCGCCCGGATGACCCGCGTGTCCTTGGCCGCGATGGTCTCCGCGAGGTCGCGTGCCGCGGCGTCCAGCTGGTCGCGGGGGACCACGTTGTAGACGGTGCCCCACGAGTGGAGCTGCTGCGCCGTGACGTTGCGCGACGTGAAATACAGGGTGCGCATCATGTGCGGGGGGACCATCCGGGCCAGATGCGTGGCGGCGCCGAGCGCCCCCCTGTCCACCTCGGGCAGGCCGAACACCGCATCGTCGGAGGCGACGATGCAGTCGGCGTTGCCCACCAGGCCGATCCCGCCGCCCACGCAGAACCCGTTCACCGCGGCGATCACGGGGACCGCGCACTCGTAGACGGCGTTGAACGCGACGTAGCAACCGCGGTTGGCGGCCAGCAGGTGGTCGAACCCCTCGAAGTCCTGCATCTCCTTGATGTCGACGCCCGCGTTGAATCCCCGGCCCTCGGCCCGGAGGATCACGACGTGGACGTCGGGGTCGCGGCCCGCGGCGAGGATCTGCTCGCCGAGTTCGAACCATCCCGCGGACGGGATGGCGTTGACAGGTGGGTAGTCGACCGTGACGGTGGCTATCCCGTCTGCGCCCTTGTCGACGTTGATGCCCATGGAGCTCCTTCCCGCGCCACCGCCGTCCGGGACGGCACAGTGACTAACCAAACGCTTGCTTGGTAGGCTAGCACGCATGACGAACATCGATCTGGGTCTGGCGGGGAAGGTCGTCCTCGTCACGGGGGGCGTACGCGGCGTGGGCGCCGGCATCAGCACGGTCTTCCGGGAGGCCGGCGCGGTGGTCGTCACCTGCGCGCGCCGGCCCGCCGATGAAGGCTCCGACGTGGCCGATCTGGAGTTCCACTCCGTCGATCTCCGCGACGCCGAGGCGGTGCGCGCGATGATCGACGGCATCGTCGCCGACCACGGGCGGCTCGACGTGGTGGTGAACAACGCCGGGGGCGCACCGTTCGCCCTGGCGGCGGAGGCCAGCGCCAACTTCCACGCCAAGATCGTCGCCCTCAACCTGCTGTCGGCGTTGACCGTGGCGCAGGAGGCCAACCGGGTCATGCAGCCGACCGTTGGGGCGATCATCAACATCTCGTCCGTCTCCGGGCACCGGCCCTCGCCCGGCACCGCGTCGTACGGCGCCGCAAAGGCGGGCGTCGACTCGCTCACGCAGTCACTCGCGGTGGAGTGGGCGCCCGCGGTCCGGATCAACTCCGTGGTGGTGGGCCCGGTCAAAACCGAGCTGGCCGAGATGCACTACGGGGACTCCGACGGCGTGGCGGCCGTCGACGCGACGATCCCGATGGGCCGGATGGCGGACCCGCGGGACGTCGGCCAGGCCGCAGCATTCCTGGCCTCGCCCCTGGCCGCGTACATCACCGGGGCCGAGTTGCTGGTCCACGGCGGCGGCGAGAAGCCCGCGTTCCTCTCGGCGTCGACCGCCGACAACAAGCACTGACCACCCACGAACAAGGAGAACAACCATGGGAATCTGCGACGGACGCGTCGTCATCGTCACCGGCGCCGGCCGCGGGATCGGCCGCGAACACGCGCTGGCCTTCGCCGCCGAGGGCGCCAAGGTCGTGGTCAACGACCTCGGGGCGGGCCTGGACGGATCGAACGTCGGGGAGTCCCCGGCCGAGCAGGTCGTCGCGGAGATCAAGGCCGCCGGCGGCGACGCCGTGGTCAACGGGAACGACATCTCCTCGTGGGAGGGGGCCCGCGAGCTCGTCCAGCAGGCCATCGACACCTTCGGTGGACTCGACGTCCTGGTGAACAATGCCGGCTTCCTGCGCGACAAGATGCTCGTCGGTATGGGGGAGCAGGACTGGGACAACGTGATCAACGTCCACCTCAAGGGCCACTTCGCCCCGCTGCGGCACGCCGCCGAGTACTGGCGCGCCGAGTCCAAGGCCGGTCGCCCGCGCCAGGCCCGGGTCATCAACACCTCGTCCGGCGCCGGACTGTTCGGATCGGTAGGACAGGGCAACTACGCCACGGCCAAGGCCGGCATCGCGCTGCTGACCATCCAGACCGCCGCCGAGATGAAGGGCTACGGGGTCACCGCCAACGCAATCGCTCCGGCCGCGCGGACCCGCATGACCACCTCCGCGGGGGAGGGAATGGCCTCGCAGATGGCCGCGCCCGAGGACGGGTCCTTCGATGCCATGGACCCGGCCAACATCTCGCCGCTGGTCGTGTGGCTGGGCTCCGAGGAGTCGGCGCAGGTGACCGGCCGCGTGTTCGAGGTCGAGGGCGGCAAGGTCACCGTCTGCGACGGGTGGCAGCGTGCCGCGTCCGAGGACAAGGGTGCCAAGTGGGATCCCGCCGAGCTGGGGTCGGTCGTGCCCCGTCTGCTCGACGAGTCGCCCACCCCGGTGCCGGTCTACGGCGCTCGCTGACTCCGCCACGACAACGAGGAACCCCGCACCGTGATGGTGCGGGGTTCCTCGTTTCGCGAGCCGGTTGGGGCAGGCGAGGTCAGGCGCCGGGCTCCGGGCACTGCTGCGCGCCGACGGAACCGAGGCCGGCCAACTGGTCGACCTGGGGCTGCGGGAGGTCGCAGACGGTCGGCAGCGGCGGTAGGCCGGGCAGCGGCGGGAGAGCGAAAGTCCCGTTCGCGGCGGCCGTCGCGACCATGGCGCCACCTCCGGCGGACGCGCCCAGGGCGAGGACCGGGAGCAGGCTCCCCGTGCCGCTCTCGCCGAGGCTGGCGAAGCTCTCGAGGGAGGCGAGTGCGCCCATCTCCGAACCCAGGTTGGTCGAGAAGGTGCCCTGCATGGAGCCGTTCTCGAGAGACCCGGTGAGCGCGGTGAGCGAGCCGTTGACCTCGGTGAGTTCACCGAACGAACCGGTGATGACCTCGGCGCTGCCACCGGTCGATCCCGTCATCAGATCGGAGCTCTGACCCGTCGATCCGCCGTTGCCCGAGAGGGATCCGGAGGTCTCCGAGATGGAACCGGACAGCGCCGGGAGGATGCCGCCCTCGGCGATCGAGCCGATGATCGGGTCGGCGGAGTTGCTCTCCACCGACCCGGCGAGCTGGTTGGCGGAACCGTTGGTCAGCGACCCGGCGATGCCCTCACCGACGAGCTCCGCAGAGCCGCCGATGCCCTCGGTCGAACCGTCCGGGAAGTTGGCGGACAGCGGGGGCAGTTCCGCGGAGCCTCCGAGAAGGTTGAGTTCGGTGGACAGCGGCGACATGCCGGTGGAACCCATGCCGTCGGAACCGGTCAGGGGCGCGAGGTCGGACGAACCGAACTCGGCGGAGCCGCCGAGCAGGTTGGTGGACAGCGGGGCCATCTCGGTGGAGCCGGCCTCGGTGGACTGGAAGTCCGCGGAGCCGCCGAGGAGGTTGGTGGACAGCGGCGGGAGTTCGGACGACGCGGGCAGCGCCGCGGAACCGCCGAGGAGCTCGGAGGACAGCGGAACGGTCCCGAGCGACCCGGTCAGGGTCTCGGGGAGGGCCGCGGAGCCGCCGAGGGGATCGGTGCTGAGGGCGGGCAGTTCGGACGAGTCGAAGGTCGCCGAGCCTCCGAGCGGCTCCGAGCTGAGAGCGGGCAGTTCGGACGAGTCGAAGGTCGACGATCCACCGAGTGGCTCGGAGCTGAGAACGGGGAAGTCGCCCGAGCCAGGCAGGGCCGAGGAGCCTTCGAGCGGGTTCAGGCCGGACGAACCGCCGGCGAGGTCACCGGCGGAGCCGGTGAACGGGTCGAGCAGATCGCCGATGATCCCCAGGTCGGGGAAGGCGCTCTGGGCATTGGCGATACCGGTCGCGCCGGAGATGGCGAGCGCCGCGGTGGCAGCGACGGCTGCGGCCCTGGTTGATTTGTTCACGGAAGGTCCTCTCGGGTCATTGCGGTTTCCTGGGAACCGTGTCGACCACGAGGTCGCCGGCCACACCATTTCACTTCGATGAGAATCCTCTAAGAAAGCGCTGGTGTCAACGCCCTTCTCAGAAGATGTTAATGAAGTGACCAGAGTGGCGAAAATGTTATTCTCCCACGTGAGAACGCCGCAGTGTGAAGCCGCAGCAGCGGGTCACCGGCGCCGTGCGAACCAGAGAAGAGACACTCCATCGAAGAATCAGCTGAGGCCGGGACTCCCGGTCGGGAGCCCCGGCCTCGGCCGGTCGCGGTGGTCAGTTCCGCGGTTCGCAGATGATGACCGGGATGACCCTGCTGGTGTTGGCCTGGTAGTCGGCGAAGTCCGCGTAGCGCTCGACGAGCCTGGGCCACAACTCGGCGCGCTCGGACGGGGTCGCCTCCCTCGCCGTCATCGCGCGACGACGGCGACCCACCTGGACGGTGACGTTCGGGTCGGCCAGCACGTTGTAGTACCACTGGGGATGCTTGGGGAGGCCGCCCTGTGAAGCGACGAGCAGGACCCGGTCCCCGTCCGGGAGGTGGAGCAGCGGCACTGTCCGCGGCTCGCCGGACTTGCGGCCGGTCGTCGTCACGAGGCACACGGGGACCGGGGCCCGCAGCGCGGAACCCACCCGCCAGGAGCCGCCGACCCGCCCGCCGGACACCCGGTACGCCCACGTGTTGACCCGCGACATCACCTTGATGACGCCCACGACCCACGGCGCGCCGCGCCGCGGGTCGTCGACGCCGGTCTCGGGGGTGGGACCGGCTCCGCTCACCGTTTACCGGCCATCGGTGCGCGGACGATCAGGTGCTTGCCGGGGAAGAACGCGGCGAGTTCGCGGCGGCTCTCCTTGAGCGACCGGAGCCCGAAGCCCTTCTTGCGCTCCTCGGGGCGGATCCAGATGGCCACATCGACGTCGCCGTTGTCGATCTGCTCACCGAAGACGAGCCCGATGGGCGCGTCACGGTCGGTGTCGACCGCCACGAACCACATCGCCGACTCGGCCTCGATACGGTCCAGACCGTTCCGCAACTCCTGCTCGGTCTTCTCCCGGTCCCAGGTCCCGCCGGTCGCGGACGTCTCATCGGACGAGCGTGCGTGATAGAGGGTCGTGTGCTCCTCGGACTCCGTGAAGGGACGGAGGGTGAAGCCCTGTCCGGCCCCTCCGGCCGGCCCTCCGGAGGGGGAGCCGGCGAACGCCTCGAGTGGGGCCCGCAGGACCTCGCCCGCCTCGTCGGGGGACACCGATAGCAGGCTCGCGATGGCGCGGACCGCGTCCTCGGGGCCGTCGGCCGACGACACGGCGGCGAAGACCTCCCGCCGGCGGTTCGCGGCCGTCTCGATGGCGTTGCTCATGTCAGATCCTCTCGATGATGCTCGCCGAGGCCTGGGCGCCTCCCGCGCACATCGTGATGAGGGCGCGTTGGCCGTCCGTGCGCTCGAGCTCGTGCAGGGCGGTGGTGATGAGCCGCGACCCGGTGCTGCCGACGGGGTGGCCGATCGCGATGGCCCCTCCGTTGACGTTGACCTTGTCCATGTCGGGCCCGTGCACCTGCGCCCAGCTTAGGAGCACGGAGGCGAACGCCTCGTTGCATTCGAAGAGATCGAAGTCCGAGATCGACATGCCGGAGCGGTCGAGTACCCGCTGGGTGGCCTGGACCGGGCCGTCGAGGTGGTACTCGGGCTCGCCGCCCACGAGGGCCTGGTGGAGGATCCGTGCCCGCGGCTTCAGCCCGTGCGCCCTGGCCACGTCCTCGTCCATGAGCAGGACGGCGGCCGAACCGTCGGACATCTGACTGGAGGTCCCGGCGGTGTGCAGTCCGCCCTCCATGACGGGCTTGAGGGACGCCAGTGCCTCGGCGGTGGTGTCGCGCAGCCCCTGGTCGCGGGTGACCGTCACCGTCTCACCGGTGTAGGTGCCGTCCTTGAGGCGCTCGGGGGCGTCGACGGCGAAGGTCTCGCGATCGAAGCGGCCCTCCTCCCACGCGCGCTTCGCGTTGGCCTGGGACCGGACACCCAGTTCCTCGAGGTCGGAGCGGCTCAACCCGCGGCGCTTCGCGATCCGGTCGGCCGCGGTGAACTGGTCGGGCAGGTCGACGTCCCAGTCGTCCGGGCGCGGCATCCCGTTGGAGCCGTCGCCGACGGCGGCGCGCAGCGCGATCCAGCTCATCGACTCGACGCCGCACGCGATCCCGACGTCCATCGCCCCCGCGTGGATGAGGTTGGCGATGAAGTGATTGGCCTGCTGCGCGGACGAGCACTGGCAGTCGATGGTCGTGCACGCCGTCTGCCACGGCAGTCCCGACGCGAGCCAGGCGCCGCGGGTGACGTTGTTCCCCTGGGCGCCGGCCTGGGTGACGCACCCTCCGACGACCTGCTCGACGAGCGCGGCGTCGATCCCGGCGCGCCGGATGACCTCCTTCTGCGAGGCCCCCAGCAGGTGCGCGGGGTGCAGGCCCGACAGCGCGCCGCGAGCCTTTCCGATCGGGGTCCGGACGGCCTCGACGATGACGGGATTTCCCATGGATGCGCTCCTTTGGAAGCAAGGTTAGAACGAGTTCTAGTTTACGTCACCCGGCGGGGGATTCCGAGTTCGCGGTGCGGGGGGCGACCGGGCGCTCCGGGCGATCAGGAACGACGACCCAGAAGTGAACGTGTTCCAGTATGGTGCCTATAACGTGTTCTAGATTACATTGCGGGGTGAGGGCAGAGATGTCCCGGCGCCGTTCGAGCACGAGACGCAATCAGACGTGGTCAAGGAGTGCCAGTGCAGCCAGTCACCATTCCCGAGGGGTTCGATTTCACGGATCCGGAGCTCTACGAGAAGCGCCTACCGCATCCCGAGTGGGCCCACCTCCGCCGGACCGAGCCGATCTGGTGGTGCGCCAAGGACCCCGGGGTCGACGGTTTCGACGACGACGGCTACTGGGTCGTCACCAAGCACGAGGACGTCAAGGAGATCTCGCGCCGGACCAACGAGGTCTTCTCCACCTTCGAGAACACCGCCATCCCGCGCTTCGCCCCCGGCACCGAGCGGGAGATCGTCGAGCTCACCCGCCTGCTGTTCATCAACCAGGACGGCGAGGAGCACAAGAAGTACCGGCGGATCATCTCGAAGGGGTTCACCCCGCGCAACATCGAGAAGATGCGCGAGCACCTCGCCGAGAAGGCCAAGAACATCGTCGAGACCGCGGCGGCGAAGGGCAGCGGCGACTTCATCGTCGACGTCGCCTCCGAGCTCCCGCTCCAGGCGATCGCCGAGCTCATCGGCATCCCGCTGGAGGACCGTCACCAGATCTTCGAGTGGTCCAACCAGATGACCAGCTACGACGTCCCCGGCAAGGTCGAGGAGTCGCAGATGGCCAACGCCATGGTGCTCTCCTACGCCCAGGAGCTGGCCACCAAGCGCGAGACCGACCCCCGTGACGACCTGGTCACCAAGCTCATCCAGGCCGACGTCGACGGCGAGAAGCTCACCTCCGACGAGTTCGGCTGGTTCGTGGTCCTGCTCGCGGTGGCGGGCAACGAGACCACCCGCAACGCCACGACCCACGGGATGATCGCGTTCCTCGAGAACCCCGACCAGTGGGAGCTGTTCAAGCGCGAGCGCCCGGCGACCGCCTACGACGAGATCCTGCGGTGGGCCTCCCCGATCACCTCGTTCCAGCGCACCGCCACCGAGGACGTGGAGATCGGCGGGGTGACCATGAAGAAGGGTGACCGTGCCGCGATCATGTACGGCTCGGCGAACTTCGACGAGGACGTCTTCTCCGATCCGTTCACGTTCGACATCACCCGCGACCCGAACCCGCACCTGACGTTCGGCGGCAACGGCCCGCACTACTGCATCGGCGCCAACCTGGCCAAGCTGCAGATCGAGCTGATCTTCAACGCGATCGCGGACCACATGCCGGACATCACCTCGCTGGGGGACTCGACGCGTCTGCGTTCGGGCTGGCTCAACGCGATCCAGGACTGGAAGGTCGACTTCAAATGCCCGGTCATGCACTGACCTGACACAGCGAGTCTGATACCGCGAGCAGCCACACCCGGCCCCCGGCCGGTCAGCCCCGGTCCCGCCTGTTCCGCAGGCCGGGCCGGGGTTCTCGTCTCCGGGGAGAGGGCGGCCTCGTCGTCGTCATCGTCGTCCGACCCCAGAAGCCCCGAACCGATCCCGTCGGCCCCATCGAACAGGCAAGGTGATCACCATGATCGACCACCGCACCGTCGACCGTGACGGCGTCCGACTGCACTACGTGGTCGCCGACCCCGACCCCCGGTCCGCCACGGCGCCGACCGGCGACGGCCCCGAGACCGTGGTCCTCCTGCACGGTTTCCCCCACTTCTGGTTCACGTGGCACCGCCTGATCCCCGACCTGACCGCGGCCGGATGGCGGGTCATCGCCCCCGACCTGCGCGGGATGGGCGGTTCGGACGCGCCCTCGGACGTCGCGGCGTACGCCCCGCGTGAGGTCGTCGACGACGTGGTGGCCGTCTGCGATGCCGAGGACGCGGGCCGGGTGGTACTGGTGGGCTTCGACTTCGGCGCCGGCGTCGCCTACGACACGTGCCACCTCGAACCCGGGCGGGTCCGCGCGGTGATCGGGATGGAGAACCCGTTCATGAGCACCGCCGGGTCGGTCCCGCCCCTGGAGGGGTCGGCGATGATGGCGCGGAAGCACTTCCTCCACCTGCACTACTTCGCGCAGCCCGGTGTGGCCGAGGCCGACCTGGCGGGGCGCGAGCGTGAGTTCCTCACCCGCGTCTTCTGGGCATTGTCGGCGGATTATCACTACCTCGACGTGTGGCAACATCCGCCCGGCTCCACCTATCTCGACGCGCTGCCCGAGGCGCCACCGCTGCCGTGGCCGTGGCTGTCGGTCGAGGAGATGGACACCTACGAGGAGGAGTACGCGCGCACCGGGTTCGCGGGGCCACTGCAGTGGTACCGGGCGATGGACGTCAGCTGGCACGCGCGACAGGAGTTCGAGCGGCAGACCAACCCCGTGCCCTTCTACTTTCTCTACTCCGAGCACGACCCGGACCTCGAGGGCTTCCACGGCCGTGACCCGTTGACCAAGCTCGACCGCTACCACGACGACGTGCGGATGGTCCGCGCGATCACGGCGCCGGCCGGACACCTCATGCACCTCGAGGCCACGCAGGACACGCACCGGGAGATCCTCGCCTGCCTGGACGACGTCGCTGCGCACCTGCCCGCCTGAGGGGCATCACGCGCCGAAGCGCCCCGTGCAACTAGGGCGTGAGGCCGTACTTCTCGCCGAAGCGGGCGATCGACTCGATCTTCTGCTCGGCCGTGCAGTCGTACCCGTGGCCCTCGATCAGCCAGGGCATCACGATGATGTCGGTGACGCCGGCCTCCGCCAGCTCGGCGAAGCCCTTCGAGCCGTAGCGGTCCAGGCACACCACCTGGATGGCGAATCGCTTGCCGTCGCCGCGGTCGGCCAGCGAGCGCCCCTGCTCCTCGAGCAGTTCGCCCAGGCGGGTGACGGTGGCGCCGATGTCGTCGAACCCCATCATCGCGCTGGTCCAGCCCTGGCCGACGCGGGCGGCGCGCTTGAGCGCGATCTCGGTGTGGCCACCCACGTAGAAGGGGACCTGCTCGGACGGCGCCGGGGTGAAGATGAGCTCGTCGAAGTCGAAGTGGTCGCCGTGGAACTCCATCCACTGGCCGCGCAGACCCTCGCGCAGGATGGCCAGCGACTCGTCGGTGCGTTTGCCGCGGCCCTTGAACGGCGCGCCGCACCATTCGAACTCGTTGGGGTCCCAGCCGATGCCCACGCCGAGGTCCAGCCGGTTTCCGGTGAGCAACGCCACCGACCCCACCTGCCGGGTGAGCAGCAGGGGGTTGCGCGGGCCCACCTTGAGCACCTGAGGGCAGAAGCGGATCCGGGAGGTCGCTCCACCCATGGCGGCGCAGGCGATGAGCGGCTCCACCCACTCGGTGTTCTCGTCCCACATCCGGGAGCCGTCCGGGGTGTACGGGTAGTCCTTGTCCTGACGCCGCGGGTGGAACAGCGAGTCGGGCAGGACGATCCGGTCGATGCCCGCGGCCTCGGCGCCGCGTGCGATGTCGAGGTACTGGTCGACGGGGGAGAAGGAGACGGGGACGGAGAACTCGACGTCCGCTACGCGTGCCATGTCAGGCGTCCTTCGTGACGGCACCGGTGATGGCCGCCCGGTCGTCGTCGGTCAGCGGACGCAGTCCTGAGGCCATGGCCACGTCCTGTTCCCAGAAGGCACGAAGGTTCACGAGCCGGCCTTGGGCGTCGACGCGGTAGTCCACGGCGATGTCGATCTCCATGATGCTGGTGCCCATGTGGGTGCGCATGGTGCCGACGCAGAGGAGTTCGTCGCCCGCGGCGATCCCGCGGTCGAACCGGAACTCGATGTGATCCGGGGTGGCCACGGCCTTCTCCCAGAATTCCAGGAGCCTCTCCGTGCCGGTGTGGCCGATGCCCTCGGTGTCGAACATCGACGGTCCCACGGGATCCTCGATGGTGCCCTCGGGATTCCAGCCGGCGATCCACGCGTCGCGATCGCCGGCGTTGGTCGCGGCCCACGAGCGGCGCGCGGCGGTGTAGGCGGGACTCGCCAGCGCTGCGTCGCTCATCTCGAGCGGGCGGTACTGCCCGTTGGCGTCCAGATAGGGGTTGCTCATGAGTGACGCTCCGGACGGTCGGTCCCCACGACCCACATGGAGAAGTACTGGGACCCGCCGCCGTAGGCGTGGCCGAGGGCCTTGCGCGCGCCGGGGATCTGGTGCTCGTCCGCCCGGTTCATCACCTGGCGGGCGGCCTCGGCGAAGCGGAGCATGCCGGACGCGCCGATGGGATTCGAGCACAGCACGCCGCCGGACGGGTTGACCGGCAGGGAGCCGTCGCGCGCGGTGGCGCCGGACTCGGTCATGCGCCACCCCTCGCCCTCCGCGCAGAAACCGAGGCTCTCCAACCACATGGGCTCGAACCAGGAGAACGGCACGTAGATCTCGGCCGCGTCGATCTCCTCGGCCGGGTTGGTTATCCCGGCCTCGGCCCACAGGGCGGCGGCGGCGTCGCGGCTGGCTTGGGGGTTGGCGTAGTCGCGACCGGCGAAGGTTCCCGGCTCAGTACGCAGCGCGGTGGCGTGGACCCACGCGACCTGTCGGCCGGCGGACTCCACCGCCTCGGCCGCCTCGGCGTCGCCGATGACGATCGCGCACGCGCCGTCGGAGGAGGGGCAGGTCTCGTCGAACCGGATGGGGTCCCAGAGCATCTGTCCCTGGAGCACCTTGTCCACGGAGATGTCGGGCTGCTTGAGGTGGGCGTGCGGGTTGACCGAGCCGTTGAGGCGGTCCTTCACCGCGACCATCGCGCCCACGTGCTCGGGGGCTCCGGTCTTGCGGATGTAGGAGCGCACGTGGGGGGCGAAGTAGCCGCCCGCGCCGGCCCCGACGGGTGCGGTGAACGGGACCGGCAGGCTGAGCGCCCACATGGCGTTGGACTCGGACTGCTTTTCCCACGCCACGGCGAGGACCCGGCGGTAGCGGCCGGACTGGACGTGGGACGCGGCGACGACAGCGGTCGAGCCGCCGACGGACCCGGCCGTGTGGACGCGCAGCAGCGGTTTGCCGACGGCGCCGAGAGCGTCGGCCATCATCAGTTCGGGCATCATGACGCCCTCGAACAGGTCGGGGGCCTTGCCGACGATCACGGCGTCGATGTCGTCCCAGCCGACCCCGGCGTCGATCATGGCGGCATCGATGGCCTCGCGGCAGAGCCCGGCCATGGAGATGTCGGTGCGGCGGGCGACGTGGTGGGTCTGGCCGGTCCCGAGGACGGCGGCGGGCAGACCGGAGCCGTGGGTTCCGGATGAGGGGGCGCTCATGCGGTGCGTCCTTCCAGGAGGCAGATGAGGTTCTGCTGCAGCAGGTGGCCACTGGTGGCGTGGGCGAGGGCGCGCTCGGAGCGGCCCTCCCAGATGCTGTGGGCGGCGTAGCCGATGCGCTCGAGGCCCGCGGAGAACAGCGGGTCGGCGAGCAGCGAGCCGCCGGACGGGGTGACGGCGACGTCGTCGGAGATGCCCAGCGCGCCGCGCAGGAGCAGCTCCTGGTGGGTGTACTGGGTGTGCAGTTCGGCCACCGAGACACCGCCGAGGTCGGGGCGGTTCCCGGACGAACCGGTCGCGCGGACGGCGGCGGCGCGTGCGGACGGGGAGTCTGTCAGGTCGCGGGCGCCGAACTCGGCGGAGTCGGCGATGTGCTCCATCCCGGTGATGTACGCCGGGGTGTCGACCAGCTCACGGGCCCGTTCGGCGGAGGCGAGGATGATGGCGCCGGCGCCGTCGGTGACGGGAGGGCAGTCGTGCTGACGCAGCGGGTCGGCCACGTACGGCTCGGCGAGAAGGTCCGTCTCGTCGCGGCCGGTGGCGCGGGCGGCGACGGCGGCCATCTCGGCCTCGGACCACCGGCCGGCGTCGATGCCGGCGCGGGCCTGCAGTGCGGCGACGTGGTGCCGGCCGGGCCACAGCGGGGCGACGGTGTAGGGGTCGAGTTGCAGCGCCAGGGCGGTGTCGAGGTCGGTGCTGGCCGAGGCCTTGCCGAACCCGTAGACGAGGGCCGTGTCGGCCTGGCCGGAGGCGATCTTGAGGTAGGCCTCGAAGAACGCCCATGCGGCGTCCATCTCGACGTGCGACTCGGAGATCGGGGGGACCGCGCCGATGGAGTCGACGGCGGAGATGAACGAGAAGGCGCGGCCGGCCAGGTAGTCGGACGAGCCGGAGCACCAGAAGTCGATGTCGGTGCGGTCCAGTCCGGTCTGCCGGTAGCACTCGGCGAAGACGGGGGCGAGCATCTCGACACCGTTGGTGGTGCCGAAGGTGGACTCGGTGTGGCGGGCGTGGGCGAATCCGACGACGGCCACGTCCCGGGGAGCGTTGGGGGTCACGGGTGGTGTCCTCTACAGGTGATCGGCATAGGTGTCGGGATCGGCGTCGGGATCGCCGGTGGGCTCGAAGTGGGCGATGGCCTTCATCGAGGCGGGCCGTTCGGACTCGGGCGTCCACACGGCGCGCACGCGCATCCCCATCCGCACCTCGGACGCCTCGCAGCCCAGCACCAGGTGCTGGATGGGGACGTCGGAGCCGTCGAGCAGGATGTAGGCGGTGACGTACGGGGGCTTGATCTCCTGGCCGGCGAACGGCACGTTGACGATGCCGAACGTGGTCACCGTGCCGATGTCGGAGACCTCCACGTACTCGCCCATGGCCACGCCGTCGGACGGGCAGTAGTCACGCGGGGGCACGTAGACCTCGGGGCCGTTGGAGCGGCGCCGCCCCAGCACCTTGCCCTGCACGATCGCGCGCAGGTACTCGCTCTCGGCGGGTCCGGCCGTGTGGGTGACCGACAGTCCGATCGGCGTCACCACGATGGTGACGGGCTCGGACTCGGACCGCGGGACCTCGTCGTCGTCGCCTCCGGTGTCACCCGGCGCGTCGGCGGGGACCACGCACGCGATGTCGTGGATGGTGCCGGTGCGCTCGGCGGCCCACCGCAGGCGCACGCGCATGCCGGTGCTCACCGCCTCGGGGCCGTCGGCGACCAGGGGCAGGAGCATGGCGGTGTCCGCGCCGTCGAACCGCACGAGCGCCCACGCGAACGGGGTGTCGAGCGGGTTGACCTCGGTGGGAGCGGGAACCCAGGTCCATGCGACGACGAGGCCCTCGATCGCGGAACCGGAACCCACCTCCACGGACTCCGTGAGGGCCCGGCGTGTGTGGGGGTCGAACTCGACCGGCGGCAGGTGCACGGTGCCGGCCGAATCGCGGTTACCGACCAGGCGTCGCTCGCGTAGGCCGGTGAAGAACGCTCCCAGCACGGGGCCGGTCGACCGTGTGTAGTCGAACGACGGTGACAGGGACGCCGAGAGCACGGGCTCGTCCGGTGGGGTGATATCGACAACGATCTCTCTGGATGTCACGCGCACAAGTAGAACACGTTCCACCGGCCGGTGTGTGAGTTTCCCCGACACGCTGATCCGGGTCGCCGCCCCCGCCGCGGAGAGGTGTGGGTCACACTGGTGTCCATGAAATTCGCGTTGCAGCTCGGATACTGGGGCGCCCAGCCGCCCACCAACCATGCCGACCTCGTGGTGGCGGCGGACAGGGCGGGCTTCGACACCGTCTTCACCGCCGAGGCCTGGGGTTCGGACGCCTTCACGCCGCTGGCCTGGTACGGCTCGCTCACCGAGCGCATCCGGCTGTCGACGGCCGTCGTGCAGCTCTCCGCGCGGACGCCCACGGCCACCGCCATGAGCACCATGACCCTCGATCACCTGTCGAACGGCCGGTTCTGCCTGGGGCTGGGCGTCTCGGGGCCGCAGGTCGTGGAGGGGTGGTACGGGCAGGCCTTCGCCAAGCCGCTGGCGCGGACGCGGGAGTACATCGACATCATCCGGAAGGTGCTGCGGCGCGAGGAGCCCGTGACCTCCGACGGTCCCGCGTACGCCCTGCCCTACCGGGGCGCGGACGCCTCCGGGCTGGGCAAGCCGCTCAAGCCGATCCTGCATCCGCTGCGCGAGGACGTGCCGATCTGGCTGGGCGCCGAGGGGCCCAAGAACGTGGCCCTGGCCGCAGAGATCGCCGACGGCTGGCTGGGCTTCCTGGCCTCGCCGCGCACCGCCCACGAGTTCAACGCGTGGCTCGACGAGGGGTTCGCCCGACCCGGGGCGCGCCGCACCCGCGAGGACTTCGAGGTGGCTTTCCTGTGCCAGCTCCACGTGACGGACGACCGCCGCGGCGTCCTCGACGCGTACAAGCCGTTCACCGCCCTGTACGCGGGCGGCATGGGCGCCGAGGAGAAGAACTTCCACGCCGAGGCGTTCCGTCGCATGGGCTTCGGCGACGACGTGGACCGCATCACCGAACTGTTCCGCTCCGGCCGCAAGGACGAGGCCACCGCCGCGGTCCCGGACGAGATGGTCGAGGCCACCGCGATCATCGGTGATGCCGACTCGGTGCGGTCGCAGATCGCCGAGTGGGAGGCCGCGGGCATCACCATGCTCGTGGTGACCGCCCGGTCGGTCGAGGAGATCGAGACGATCGCGCAGTTCATCGACTGACGTGGGCCGGTCCCGGGGGTCAACCGCCGTCGCCGACCTCCAGGATCTCGCGACCGGGGCCGACCGTGACCCAGCCGGGTCGGTCCGTGAGTGAGACTCTGACCGCGTAGACGGGCGGGGGCCCGGAGCCGGAGGGGGGTGGACCCGGGGAGATCACCACCCTGTCCGGAACCGCCCCGGGCGCTCCCAACAGGGCGGGCGTCGCCTCGATCGCGAACAGCACGGTCTCCGCGTCCACCGCGGCCACAGGGAAACCGGGCGACGCGGGCAGCCGGCTGGTGATCCCGTCCCGCCATCGACCGTGGAAGGTGTGGTGCAGCGTCGCCTCCGCATCGTCCGGATCGGGGCGGCTCAGGTGCGCGGTGTCGCCTTCGATGACGAGCCGCTCCACGGTGGGGTCGTCGAGCTGGTCGCGTGCGGCATCGATGACGCGGGTCATCCCTTCGGCGGTGAGCAGTGGTCCCGGTGCCGTGCGGATCACCTCGACGGAGGCCGGGCGGTCCACCGTGTCGCCGGCCGGGGAGGGTGTGTTCCCGGCGAGGTGGTCCAGGCCGGCGATGAGGCCGACGGCCAATGCGCTGGCCAGGACCGCGCGCAGCAGTCCGCTCGCCAGGCGCCTGCGCCCCGCCGGCCCCCGCGTCGAAGGCCCGGGCGGTCGCTTCGCGACGATCCGCTCGCGCGCGTTGGTCCGCCGTACCGAGAGCGGGGTGTCGGCTGACAGGCCCCGGCTGCGTACCTCCAGTTCGAACAAGCGCCTGTTGAGGTCGGCCACCAGTGAGTCGAGGTCGTCGCGGGTGGTCGACAGGGCGGCGTCGCGGCTGCGCTCGCCATGTTCGAGGGGGCCGATCCGGCCGTCCGTGTAGGCGTTGTCCAGGATCTGCCACACGGCTCGCCTGCGGTCCTCGGTGGCCGGCTCCGGGGCGGGCCCACCGGGGGGCGGGGGCGATGCGCTCATCGGGGGACGCCGACTTCTCTCACGATCCTGTCGTGCCCCACCACTATGTGCCCGCGGTCACCCTCACGACTCACGGTGATCTCGTATGTGGGCTGGGCGAGCGCGTCCGGGCCCACGTCGATCCCCACGAGATCTGCGTCCGAGAGCCCGTTCTCCGCCGCGGAGGCCCGAGCCGCCTCCAGGGCGGCCGGTACATCGATGGACTCCATTGCAACGGAGAGGTCGTCAACGGGGCGGAAAGCCTCCCCTTCGGCGGCCCACTCGCCCAGGTCGTCGCGTCGCCACGAGTCGACCGCCCCGGGGTCTGTCGGATCCTCGATGAGGAGGAGGGCGTAGTCGCCCCTGATGTCGAGCGAGGCCACACGAGCGTCGCCGAACCTCGCACGCGCAGACGAGATGACCTCATCGACGCTGCTCGAGGTGATCGTGTCCTCGGTGCCGCCGACGAGGCCGGCGAACGCACCGTCTCGCAGCGCGAGGACCCCGCCGGCGACAAGGGCGAGCCCCGCCACGGTCGAGGCGCCGACCAACTTGGCGGTGTCGAGCGGGTCGCGTGGCGCGCGGCGGGACCGGGCGACCGGAGTGGAGCGGGTGCCCGCCACCTCGGAAGGCGACCGGGCCGGGGCCGGCAGGTCCGCGAGGATCGCCCGGAGTTCATCGACGTATCCGCTCGACCGCACCTGCCACCCGAGGTGAAGCTGATCCAGGGGGGCGAGGCGCCCATCTGCAGCGGCGGCGTCGAGCTGCTCCCACGCCGCGACGCGCTGGGGGTCGCTCGCGCGGATCCGATGCTGCGCCATGGGCAGGAGGGTAACCACCGGCGGCTCGCCGTGGTCTGGTCACGGTCGCCGGGAAAGCCCGCCATCGCGATAGAACACGTTCTACTATGGGGTCATGAGTGCACCCACGCCTTCCGTCCCCGCCGACGCCGGAATCCTGGATCCGCGGACCGGCGAGCACGTGACCAGCGTCTACCGGATCGCCGAGGCGAATCCGGACCGCATCGCCGTAATCGAGGCGGGCGGTCGGCAGGTCACCTTCGGCCAGCTCGCCGACGCCGCCCACGGCTACGCCCGGGGTCTGCGCGAGCTCGGACTGGAGACCGGTGACTGCATCGTCCTGCTGGCGCCGAACAGCATTGAATTCCTCGAGGTCTACTACGCGGCCATGGAGATCGGGCTCTACGTGGCCCCGGCGAACTGGCACCTGACCGGCCCCGAGGTGGCGTACATCCTCGAGAATTCGGGATCGACGGTGTTCATCGCGGACACCCGGTTCGCCGACGTCGCGACCGCAGCCGCCGGGGAGGCCGGGCTCGACCCCGCCCGCTGCTACGCCATCGGTGAGGTTCCCGGATTCCGTCCGCTGCCCGAGCTCACGGTCCCAGCCGCGGGGGAGGACCCCTTGCCGTCGTCGCGGACCCTCGGCGGCCCCATGCTGTACACCTCCGGCACCACCGGCCGCCCCAAGGGCGTGCGGCGCCCCCTCACCGGCGCCTCGCCGGATCAAGTGACGGTCCCCAACTACTACTTCTTCGCCGGCTTCGACATCCAGGCGCCGGACAACGTCCACATCTGTGGCTCGCCGCTCTACCACACGGCCGTGCTCAACTTCGTCACCATCTCGCTCAATCTGGGCCAGGCCGTGGTGCTCATGGACAAGTGGACGCCCGAGGAGATGCTGCGACTCATCGACGCCCACGGCGTCACCCAGTCGCACATGGTGCCGACGCAGTTCTCGCGGCTGCTGGAGCTGCCGGAGGATGTGCGCGCGAAGTACGACGTGTCCAGCCTGCGCACGATCGTCCACGGCGCCGCGCCGTGCCCCAAGCACGTCAAGCAGGCCATGCTCGGCTGGTGGGGCCCGGTCCTGACCGAGTACTACGCCGGGACCGAGGGCGGTGGGTGCACCATCACCGGCGAGGAATGGCTGCGCAAGCCCGGCAGCGTGGGGCGGCCGTGGAAGACCACCACCCTGAAGATCCTCGACGACGACGGCAACGAGCTGCCCACCGGCGAGATCGGCAATGTGTACCTGCAGATGCACGGGTCGAAGTTCGAGTACCACCAGGACAAGGAGAAGACCGCGAAGACCTACGTCGGCGAGCTCTTCACCATGGGCGACATCGGCTACGTGGACGAAGACGGCTACCTGTTCCTGTGCGACCGCAAGAACGACATGATCATCTCCGGCGGCGTGAACATCTACCCGGCAGAGATCGAGTCGGAGATGACCCGCCACGAGGCGGTCCGCGACGCCGCCGTGTTCGGTATCCCGCACAAGGACTGGGGTGAGGAGGTCAAGGCCGTCATCGAACTGGCCGAGGGCTACCCCGAGTCCGACGAGCTCAAGGCGCACATCCTCGAGGACCTGTCCGGTCGGCTGGCGAAGTTCAAGATGCCGCGGTCGATCGATGTGGTGGACGAGCTGCCCCGCCAGGCCAACGGGAAACTGATGAAGCGCACGCTGAAGGATCCGTACTGGGCGGACGCGAAGTAGGTCTGGGCAGGGGCGGGCCCTCGTCGTCGTCGGATCCCCGACGCGCGTCGAGAACGCGTTCTACCCTGGACGCATGACCAGAACCCCCACCGCGCGCGATCTCACGCTCGCGCAGATCCTCGAGCGGCAACAACAGGCGTTCCTCGCCGATCCCCAGCCGGGCGTGAAGATCCGCCGGGACCGGATCCTGCGCCTCAAAAGCCTCGTCCTGGACAACGCCGCCGACCTCACCGAGGCGATGCGCGAGGACTACGGCTCCCGGCCGGAGACCTTCTCCACCCTCACCGACATCGCCTCCTCCATCCCCGACCTGGACCACCAGCGCGGCAACATCAAGAAGTGGATGCGCCCCACGCGCGTGTCCCGAGCCCTGGAGGCGGTGGGCTTCACCCAACAGGTCCGACACGACCCCAAGGGGGTCGTCGGCATCATCGGACCGTGGAACTTCCCGCTGTACCTCACGATCGTGCCCGCCGGTTCCGCCCTCGGCGCCGGCAACCGGGTGATGATCCGGCCGTCCTCGGTCACCGCGCACACCACCGAGGCCCTGTGCCGGCTGGCACCGGAGTATTTCGCCGTCGACGAACTCGCGATCGCCGGACCCGAACACGGCCGTGGTTCGGACTTCTCGGTCCTGCCCTTCGACCACCTGTTCTTCACCGGCTCGCCCGGGGTCGGCAAGTCCGTCGCCAAGGACGCCGCGGAGAACCTCACCCCCGTCACCCTCGAACTGGGCGGCAAGAACCCGGTCCTCGTCGACAGCAGTGCCGATATCGACCGGGCTGCGCGCAGCATCGCGTCCTCCCGCCTCGTCAACGGCGGTCAGGTGTGCATGTGCCCCGACTACGTGTTCGTCCCCGAGGACCGACTGGACGCGTTCTGCGACACCGTGCTCGACCAGTGGCGCACCACCCTCCCGGCCATCGTCGGCAACCCCGAGTACACGGCGACCGTCAACACCTCGAACTACGAGCGGATCGTCGGGCTGATCGACGACGCGGTGGGGAAGGGCGCCGGCAAACGCGACGCCGCGCCGGCCGGCGAACGGCTGCCCGACCCGGTCGGCCGCAAGATCGCGCCCACCCTGCTCACCGGCGTGACCCCGGACATGGAGATCGACTCCGACGAGGTCTTCGGGCCCGTCCTCACCGTCTTCGGTTACAGGGGCCTCGACGAGGCGATCCGCTACGTCAACGACCGGCCCAGCCCCCTGGTCCTGTACTGGTACGGCGACAAGAACGAGCGCTTCGAGACCGTCGCCGACCGCACCCGCTCCGGCAACATCTACGGCAACGACTTCGGGATCGGCATGGCCTCGTCCGCCATCCCGTTCGGCGGCGTCGGCAACTCGGGGATGGGCGGGTACCACGGCCACTACGGCTTCCGGACGTTCACCCACGAGCGGGCGGTGGCGCACCACTCGTTCGCCTACAACGTCTCGGAGATGATGGTGCCGCCGTTCACCAAGGACAAGCAGCGGATGGCCTCGGGATACCTGGGGGCGATGCAGGTCCGGACACGGCTCAAGCTGTAGTCGGGCCGCGGCCCCCGGGGTCTCCGGCGTGACACAGCGGCAGGGTGAGCCGGAAGGTGGCGCCCTCGCCCTCCGCCGAGTCGAAGTCCAGGCCGCCGTCGTGACCCTCGGCGATCGCCTGGACGATGCTCAGCCCCAGCCCGGTTCCGGGGATGGACTCACGCTGGGCGGTGCTCGACCGGAAGAACCGCGTACCCAGGTGCTCGTGCTCGGCCTCGGGGATACCGATGCCGGTGTCGGCCACGGTGACGGTCGCTGCGTCGTCGTCCGCGGTGAGGGTCACGGTGACCGATCCGCCCTCCGGGGTGAACTTGATGGCGTTGCTCACCAGGTTGGTCACCGCCCGCTCGAGCTGCAATGAGTCGCCCGTGACCTCGGCCTGCTCGACCCGCTCCGCGAGAGAGAGCCCGGCGCGGGCGGCCACGGGTCCGAGCGACTCGAGGACGTGGCCCACCACGGCGTCGAGGCGGAGCCGGTCGTGGTCGATGTCGAGACCCCTGGCCTCGATCCGGCTGAGCGTGAGCAGGTCCTCGATCAGTCCCTTGAGCCGGTCCGCGTTGCGCTGGACCACCGAGACCAGGCGGTGCTGGGCGGGGGTGAGGTCGCCGCCGTCGCCGTCGCAGAGCATCTCGGTGTAGCCGATGATCGAGGCCAGCGGCGTCCGGAGTTCATGGCTCACCGTCGAGACGAAGTCGTCCTTCTGCCGGTCCAGTTCCTCGAGCCTGCGGACGTGCTCCTCCTGGCCCGCCTCGTAGTCATCTCTGGCGTCCAACAGCACGTTGAACGCCGCGGCGAGCGCGCGGACCTCCGTCGGGCCCTCGTCGGTGCGGGCGCGGGCCCCTCGTCCGCCCTCGGTGTCGTTCCGGGCCACGTCGGCGAGTTTCTCGATGGGGTCGACGATCGTCCGGGCGGTCCGGCGGGTGTCACGGATGATCGCGGTGGAGGCCAGGAAGATGATCACGAAGGTCAGCGCGTACCCGCTCCACAGCGTGACCGTCCGCCAGGTGCGCATCTCCGCCCGCTTGTCCATGGCCGCGGAGAGCAGGGTGTCGGCGGCGGTGACCATCGCCGTGAAGTCCATGACGGCGTCGATGTTCTCCTGCTGGCTGATCGGGGTCGACCCGGGCGGCAGGTCGGGTGTCGTCCCGACGACCGCCTCGGCGTAGCGCCACCACGATTCGGACGCCGCGGTGAGCTTGCCGAGGGCGGGGGAGAAGGCGTCGTCGTCCCCGACCAGACCCTGCAGCTCGGTCAGGGCCTCCCGCGAGTCGGTCTCGCGCACCCGCAACCTGTCCTCCGCGCCGGGCAGGCCGTACGCGCGATCCATCCGCAGATCCGACTGGGCCCAACGCATCGCGATCACCAACCGGCTGGTGGTGTCGACGACGGGGGTGTAGATGGTGCTGGTGCGCTGGGAGAAGTAGAACTGGATCAGTAGCAGCGCGGGGCCTAGCAGGGCGATCACCACCACGAGGATCAGCATGCTGCGGCTCTTGCGGCGGAGGACCTCGGAGACCTTCTGGGCGGGCGGGCCGGAGTCCGCGGGGATCCCGTCCTCCCTCACGACGCCCCCTCCGTGGTGAAGCCGCGGCGCGTCATGACGCCCCACTGCTGTTCGCTCCCGCGCAGTGCCTGCCACCAGCCCCGGAGGCGCCAGATGACGTGGAGCTGGCGGTAGCCGATGTTCTCGAGGACCGACGAGGCGATGAGGGAGAGCATGCTCCCGAACCGGTGGTAACGAGAGAAGTACACCTCGTCTACCGCGGCGGCGGTGAGCGCGACGACGATCGCATAACCGTAGGCCACCGCGAGGAACAGCCAGAAGGTGGTGGGATTGACCAGGCCCAGGACGAACCCCAGGACCATGAGCACCAGGCCGATCGCCTCGATGAGGGGGGCGAACAGTTCGAAAGCCCAGTAGTAGGGGACGGCGAGCGTGCCGGCCCGTCCGTATCGCGGATTGCCGAACATCACGCGGTGTTTGACCAGCGTCTCCCAGAGCCCGCGGTGCCATCGCGCGCGTTGCTTGCCGAGAACCTTGAGGGTCTCCGGCACCTCGGTCCAGCACACCGGTTCGGGGACGAACGTCACCTGGTAGTCCTGGTCGCGCTCGCGGAGTAGACGGTGGAGGCGCATGACGAGTTCGAAGTCCTCGCCGATGGAGTCGGGGTCGAGTCCGCCGACCTCCACGAGCAGGTCGCGTCGGAAGCAGCCGAAGGCGCCGGAGATGAGGATCAGCGCCCGCAGCTTGGACCACCCGGAGCGGCCCAGGAAGAACGACCGTAGATATTCGAGCGCCTGGATCTGGGCGAGGAGGTTGCGTGGCATCCGGACGTCGACGATCTGCCCGGACCGGATGGTGCACCCGTTGGCGACTCGCACGACACCGCCGGTGGCAGCGGTGCGAAGCGGGTCGTCCGCGAACGGCTCGGTGACGATGAGCAGCGCGTCGGGGTCCAACAGTGAATCGCCGTCGACGCAGATGATGAGGTCCTCCACCGCGGTGTTGATGCCGACGTTGACGGAGTCCGAGCGTCCCGAGTTGGCTTTGTCGATGACGGTGAGCCGGGTGTATCCGTCGCGCGGGACGTAGAGACCGCGGGGCACCTGCCGGGTCGGGATGTCGTGGGGCACCTCGCGGTCTGCCCGGACCAGGTCGAACGCCTCGACGAGGACGCGGAGGGTCTCGTCGGAGGACCCGTCGTTGACGACGATCACCTCGTGGCGGTGGTAGCGCAGTCCGAGGAGTGACCGGGCGGCCTCGACGACGCCGGCTGCCTCGTTGTAGGCGGGGACGACCACCGAGACCCCCGGCGCCGTGTGGCTGCCGAGACGTTCGACGCGACCGGAATGACGACGACGACGACGCGTGCTCCGGAAGTCCACGGCCGCGGCGATCACGAGCACCAGGTACGAGGAGTTGATGAGCACGAAGTAGAGCAGGATGGGCCAGGCGATCAGGTCCAGCAGCGTCGCGATCACCACGCGGAGTGTCTCGATCACGGGGCCGGCTCCTCGTCCCGGTGGGCATCCTGATGGGTGGGCTCGCCGGCCCGCCGGGCGCTCGTGGCGAGATCGTACAGGTCGGGCTTGCGTTCGCGGATGCCGATGGCCGTCACGGCGCCCAGCGAGGCGAGGGCCGCCAGGTCGTCGTCCGAGACGGTCGAGGTGTCCCGGACGGAGATCTCCGGCGGGATGGTGCCGCGTTCCAGGGCGTCGACGAGGACGGCCTCACCCCTCCGGCCGAGGGAGGCGAGCGCACCGGCGGCCACCTCGGCCAGTCGCCGGTCGGCGTCGGTCAGGACCGAGCGCAGGGGCGGGATCGCGGCCGGGGCGCCCAGTTCCCCGAGGGCGGTGGCGGCGGCCAGCCGCACGGTCGCCGGTTCGTGTGCCCCGAGGGCTCGCCCGAGGTCGTCGATGACCCGGCCGTCGCCGATCATCCCCAGCGTGCGCGCGGCGGCCGCGCGGACCCGCTCGTCGCGGTCGGTGCGGAACAGTTGCAGGAGCCGGGGCAGCAGGGAGGCCATGCCACCGCGCGCCGCGACCGTGGCGGCGACGTACCGTACGCCGGGATCCGGGTCGTCGAGGCCCCGTCGCACCGCCTCGCGGACGTCGTCGCCCATGGCCAAGAGGGCATCCGCGGCGACGTAGGCGGGCACCCCGGAGATGCCGTCGACCTCGCGGACAGCGCGTAGCACCGAGTCGGAGAACGTGGCGTCGCCGATGACCCCCAGGGCGCGCACGGCGGTCGCGCGGACCGCGCGGTCCCGGTCGGAGAGCAGGCCCGCCAGTGTGGACGCGTGCTCACGGCGCCGTGTCGCCCCGAGTACCTGGGCTGACCGGGCCCGGGTGGTGGACGACCACGAGCTGGTGCCTCGGACCGCGCCGTCGACGGTGCCGTGACGATCGAGGATGTCGACCAGCGCAGTGACGGCTCCGCCGCGGACCTTGCCGAGCAGGTCGAGAACGGCCCTGTCGACCACGCGCGCCCGGTACCCGCCCAGCCTGCCGGTGGGCTCGTCGGTCGGCTCCTCGTCCGCGGCGAGCGCGAGCAGTCGCGGCCGGATCGGCCGCAGGATTCGCTCGACGCGACGACCGCGGCTGATCCGCGCCGCGTGAGCCCACACCATCACGAGGATCAGCACGGCGATGGAGGCGACCAGGATCCACAGCGATGTGGTGAGGACGCCGGACGCGACCTCGGGCGCGACGTCGTCGAGCAGGGAGGGCGAGGGGTCGTCGTACGAGAGGATCACCGGGCGGTCCGCAGTTCTACCGGCCGAGCAACGCGTCGACCCGGCGGAGTAGCTCCCGGGGACTGAAGGGTTTGATGACGTAGTCGTCGGCACCCGCCGCGAACCCCGCGTCGACCTCGGAATCCCGGGCGCGGGCGGTGAGGAGCAGGACGCGGCAGTCCTCCGGCCCCTCACCGTCCCGCAGGCGCCGGAGGACGTCGAGCCCGGACAGACCGGGCATCATGATGTCGAGGATGGCCAGTGACGGGGCGAAGCTCGTGATCGCCTCGAGGGCCTCCACCCCGTCGCGGGCGGTGCGGATCTCGTATCCGGCGTTGTCGAGCTTGAAGGCGACGAGCTCACGGATGTCCTCGTCGTCGTCGGCGATCACGACCCTCGGCCCTGTTCCAGTCATTGGCTCGGCTCACCCTCCGTGTCAACATCTCTCAGCTAAAGCTTATAGTGGCACGGACCGAGGCGAGGTCATTCCCCCCGGAACTCGGGCTTGCGCTTCTCGGCGAACGCCCGCGGGCCCTCCTTCGCGTCGGCGGAGGCGAAGACCCGCCCGCCCACCTCGGCGTCGACGCGGAAGGCCTCCTCCTCGTGCATGCCCTCGGTGCGACGGATGGTCTCGATCATCCCCCGGACCGCCAGCGGACCGTTCGCGGCGATGAGGTCGGCGATCTCCAGGGCCTTGTCGAGGGCCGATCCGTCGTCGACGACGTGGCCGATGAGCCCGAACCGCTCGGCCTCCTCGGCGGTGAGGTGGCGGCCCGTCATGAGGACCTCCATCGCGACGGTGTACGGGATCTGGCGCACGAGCCGGACCGCCGAACCGCCGAGCGGGTACAGGCCCCACCGCGCCTCGGAGACACCGAACTTCGCGGACCGTCCGGCGACGCGGATGTCGGTGCCCTGCAGGATCTCGGTCCCGCCCGCGATGGCCGGCCCCTCGACCGCGGCGATGAGCGGCTTGCTCAGTCGACGGCCCTTGAGCAGGGCCGGGAGCGTCGTGAGATCCCAGCCGCCGCCGGCGAACTTGTCCCCCGGGGCGTCGGAGTTCATGGCCTTGAGGTCGGCGCCCGCGCAGAAGAACCCGCCCGCGCCGGTGAGGATGCACGCCCGGATGTCGGGGTCGGAGTCCACCAGGTCCCAGGCGGCCTCCATGCCCCGCATCATCGGCCCGGACAGGGCGTTCCGGGCTTCGGGGCGGTTCATGGTGACGATCAGGACGTGCCCCCGCCGCTCGGTGAGCAGGTGCTGGTCCTCGGGGGTTGCGGCGCTGGTCATCTTCGGCCTCCTGGAGGATTTCTTTATGCCGGGTTCGATGTAACCCACACCACGGGAAGGTAACACGTTCTAGTTTGGGGGCATGGCGTACACCATCGGAGATCTCGTAGAACACAGCGTGGACCGTGTCCCCGACCGGCTCGTGCTCGTCCAGGGTGATCGCGAGCTCAGCTTCCGGGAGCTCGAGGACCGTGCCAACCGACTCGCCCACCACCTGCAGTCGGTGGGGGTGGGGCCCGACGACAAGGTCGCGGTGTACAGCCGCAACACCATCGAGGCCGTCGAGGCCATGGTGGCGATCTTCAAGATCCGCGCGGTCATGGTCAACGTGAATTTCCGCTACGTCCCGGCCGAGCTCGAGTACCTGCTGGACAACTCCGACGCCGTCGCGGTGATCCACGAGCGGCGGTACTCGCAGACCCTGGCCGAGGCCCTGCCCAGGACCCCGGGGGTCCGGCACTGCCTGGTGTTCGAGGACGGGACCGACGGACCGGACCCGGTGGTCCCCGAGAGCGTCTCCGTGGCGCACTACGAGGACGCCCTGGCGGCGCAGTCCCCGGAGCGGGACTTCGGCGAGCGCTCGAACGACGACATCTACATGCTGTACACGGGTGGCACCACGGGCTCGCCCAAGGGCGTCATGTGGCGCCAAGAGGACGTGTTCATGGTCCTGGGCGGTGGCATCGACTTCCTCACGGGGGAGCGGGTCGCCGACGAGTGGGAGTTGGCGAACAAGGCTGTCGACAGCGGGGTGCTGGTCCGGGCCGCGCTACCGCCGCTCATCCACGGCGGAGCCCAGTGGGCGATCCTCATGGCCCTGTTCGCCGGTCACACGAGTGTGCTCATCCCGGAATTCGACGCGGAGACGGTCTGGCAGACGGTCACCGACCGCAAGATCAACCTGATGTTCATCACCGGTGACGCGATGGCGCGACCGATGATCGAGGCCTGGGACGCGGAGAAGTACGACCCCTCGTCGCTCTTCTACATCGGGTCCTCGGCTGCCCTCTTCTCGCCCTCGGTCAAGGACCAGTTCATCGAGGCCTTCCCCAACGCGATGATCTCGGACTCCATCGGGTCGTCGGAGACGGGCTTCTCGGGCATCGCACTGGCGGAGAAGGGGAAGACCCACACCGGCGGTCCGCGCGTGAAGATCGACGGCGAGACCACGGTCCTCGACGACGACGGCAACGAGATCCAGCCCGGGTCGGATGTCATCGGCAAGGTGGCCCGGACCGGTCACATCCCGCTGGGGTACTACAAGGACGAGGCCAAGACCGCGGCGACGTTCAAGACGTACAACGGCAAGCGCTACTCCATCCCCGGCGACGACGCCCGGGTCGAGTCCGACGGCACCGTCACGATGCTCGGCCGCGGCTCGGTGTCCATCAACACCGGCGGCGAGAAGGTGCACCCGGAGGAGGTCGAGGCGGCCCTCAAGACGCACCCCGACGTGTTCGACGCGCTGGTGATCGGCGTCCCCGACGAGCGGATGGGGCAGAAGGTCGCCGCCGTGCTGCACACCCGGGACGGCAAGTGCCCGCCCATCGAGGAGATCAACGAGCACGCGCGCACGGAGATCGCCCGCTACAAGTGCCCGCGCGCGGTCTGGGTCGAGAACTCGGTCAAGCGCAATCCCGCGGGCAAGCCCGACTACCGGTGGGCCGCGGACATCGCCGCGTCCCGCCCCGCAGACGACAGCCAGGAGATCAGCAAGTGAGCATTCGCACTTCCCTCACGGAGGAGTTCGGGATCGAGTACCCGGTCTTCGCGTTCACCCCGTCCAAGGCCGTCGCGGCCGCCGTGACCCGTGCCGGCGGCATGGGCGTGCTCGGGTGCGTCCGGTACAACGACGCCGCGGAGCTCGACGAGGTGCTCACCTGGATGGACGAGAACACCGACGGCAAGCCGTACGGGGTGGACATCGTCATGCCCAACAAGGTCCCCACCGAGGGGAGCCCGGAGGACATCGCCGCGATGATCCCCGAGGAGCACAAGTCGTTCGTCTCCCGGGTCCTCGACGACCTCGGCGTCCCGCCGCTCGGCGATGACGCCGAGCACAACGCAGGCGTCATCGGGTGGCTGCACTCGGTCGCCCAGTCGCACGTGGAGATGTCTCTCAAGCACCGGCCGGTGCTCATCGCCAACGCGTTGGGCTCACCGCCGAAGCACATCATCGACCTCGCCCACGAGAACGGGATGAAGGTCGCCGCCCTCGCCGGCGCCACCAAGCACGCCCTGGCCCACGTCGACAACGGCGTGGACATCGTGATCGCCCAGGGCGGCGAGGCGGGAGGTCACACCGGCGATGTCGCGACGATGGTGCTGGTCCCCGAGATCGTCAAGGCCCTCGACGGCCGGGCCCCGGTGCTGGCCGCCGGTGGTATCGGCGACGGGACCCAGGTCGCGTCCGTGATCGGGATGGGCGCGCAGGGCGCCTGGATGGGATCGCGCTGGCTCACGGCCGCCGAGTACGCCGAGGACGGCGGGTCGCAGGCCATGCAGAAGGCACTCGTGGCCGCGACCAGCCGCGACACCGTCCGCACGCGCATCTATTCGGGCAAGCCCGCGCGGTTGCTCAAGAGCAAGTGGACCGAGGCGTGGGCCGCCGCCGACGCGCCGGACCCGCTGCCCATGCCGCTGCAGAACATCCTCGTCGCGGAGGCCCACCAGCGGATCTCCGAGGCGCAGGATCCCGAGGTCGTCGCCATGCCCGCCGGCCAGATCATCGGCTCCCTCGAGGGCGTGGTGCCCGTGGCCGAGACGATGGCGCAGATCGTCGCCGAGTACGAGGCCGCCGTCGAGCGGCTGCGCGCGACCCTGGCCTGACCGGACGGGCCCGTCTCGCCGTCATCGGCCAGATCCGCTACTCCGATTCCGGATCCGCCAGCCCAATTCGGGTAGCAGATCCGGAATCGGGATAGCGGATTCTCGTTTCTGTATCGGGCGGCTCGCCGGCCAGCTGGCCATCGGGCCAGCAGGTGATCAGCTGGTCAGGACGAACAGCAGCATCGCGGCCCAGTGGCAGGCGAACGCGATCACGGTGCATGTGTGGAACACCTCGTGGAAACCGAAGACGCCGGGGGCCGGGTCGGGTCGCTTGAGGCCGTAGACGACCGCGCCGCCGGTGTAGGCGACGCCACCGACCATCACCAGGATGACGGCGGCGAGGTTGGCGGTGATGAGGTCGCCTGCGAACCACACCGCGGTCCAGCCGAGGCCGATGTACAGGACGACGTACAGCCAGCGCGGCGCGGACAACCAGAACAGGCGGAACAGGATCCCCAGCAGAGCCCCCGACCACACGAGCGTCAACAGGATCTGGGTGGTCGGGGGCTCCAGTGCCGCCACCGTCATGGGGGTGTACGTCCCGGCGATGAGCAGGAAGATGTTGGAGTGGTCGAGCCGGCGCATCAGGGCTGCGGAGCGTGGCCCCCAGTTCACCCGGTGATACAGGGCCGAGATCCCGAACAGCAGGGTCGAGGTCGCCAGGAACACGGCGCAGGCCCAGGTCAGCGCGGTCCCCTCGGCGAGCACGGTGAGCACGACGCCCAGCGCGATCGCGACGGGTAGAGTGCCGGCGTGAATCCACCCCCGCAGCAGCGGTTTGGGCGGGACGGGCGCGGAGATGCCGAAGTCGTCGTCGGCGGCGACGGCATCGTCATTGATGCCGTCGCCGGCGGAATGCTGCAGGTCGGGGTTCACGGCGTGGTCCACACGCCAAACCTACCGACGACCTCACCCGGGGGTGAAGGCCCCCGCACCGTCGGCGCGGACCCAGACCCTGTCCCCGGCCGATTCGGCGCCCAGCGAGCTGAGGTCGCGGGCCCGGAACTTGAAGCTGGCCGTCCGTGGTAGCGCGGCGGTCATCCGGAGCAGCGACGGCCACTGCTTGGGCCCGAGGTCGGGTTGGGCGGCGAGGAAATCGCCGAATCCGTCGGCCAGGGCCGAGGCGTCTGCACCCTCGCGTGGCACCACGGCCGCGGCGACGGCGTCGCCGATCACGGCCGGGCCGCGCACCGTCTCCGCCGGCACGGCGTACACGCCGACCTCGGCCACATCGGGGTGACGGCGCAGTACGCGTTCGATCGGTGCCGCCGCCAGGTTCTCCCCGTCCACGCGCATCCAGCCACCGGACCGGCCCGCGAAGTAGACCCACCCGTCGTCGTCGACGTACGCGAGGTCACCGGAGTGGAACCGGCCGCCGCGCATCCTCTCGGCGTCGGCGGCGGTGTCGCCGTAGTACCCGGCGAACAGGCCCGGCCCGTCGGCGACCATCTCACCCACGGACTCGTCGGCGTTGAGCAGGACACCGGCGTCGTCGAAGCGGGCGCGGGGGCGCTCGTCCCCGGACTCCGGGTCGACGATCCGCACCCCGTCCGGCAGTGGACCGAGCGCGGCGTCGGGGGTCCCGGGCGTACGGGTGACGGAGATGCCGCCCTCGCTGGAACCGAACCCGTCCACCACGGTGACGCCGAAGCGCCGGGCGAACTCGCGGCGCACGTCGGCCGGGGCCTCGTTTCCGTAGACCACGCGCATCGGGTTGTCGGCGTCGTCGGGGCGCTGGGGGGTGGCCAGGATGTAGGACAGTGGTGCGCCGACGTAGTTGGCGAACGTGCATCCGTGTCGCCGGACGTCGTCGAGCCAGTTGGAGGCGGAGAAGCGACGCCGCAGGGCGATCGAGCATCCGGAGTACAGGGCGATCGGCCACGCCACCATCACGGCGTTGGAGTGGAACAGCGGCATCGCGCTGTACACGCAGTCGTCCGCGCCGATCCCGAACCTCTCGGCGAGCATGCGGCCGGGCACGGAGATCTTGCCCTGCGTGATCCGGACGGCCTTGGGGTCGCCGCTGGTGCCGGAGGTGAACACCAGCGCGACGAGGTCGTCCGGGCCGGCTGGCACGTCCGCCACCTCGGGGAGCGCCGCGTCGGCGTGGCGCTCCAATAGCGCGGTCCACTCGGGGGAGTCGACGGAGACCACGGGCACGCCGGGGTCGAGCCCGTCGAGCAGCGCTGCGTTGTCGGTGTCCGTGAGGATGAGCGCGCAGTCGGCGAGGGCCGCGTCGCGGATCAGAGCCTCGCCGCGCCGGGTGGGGTTGAGCCCGGCCACGACGAGCTCCGAGCATGCCGCCGCGCCGAGCAGGTGGAGGTACTCGGGTGTGCCGGCCAGGAGGAGGCCGATGTGCGGGCGTGACGGTGACGACGACGATGGTGACGACGACGAAGGCGGCGACGACGAGGTCATCAGTTCCCGAAGCGCCGCGATCCGCACGGCCACCGCGCCGACGGCGTCCGACCAGGGCGTGAGCCGGCCGTCAGACCAGATTCCGCGGTCGCCGACGGCGCGCAGGGCGTGCACCGCGTCGGCGACGGAGGTGAACGGCTGGGCGGCGACCTCCGCGATCGTCTTCACCGCGCCGCTCACGCCGAGTACTCCCAGGGGTCGCCCGCGGTGGCCAGCAGGTCGCCCAGGTCGAGCAGTTGCCGGGTGGCGCCGCCGAGGCGGAACTCGCCGGCCTTCGCGGCGAGGAAGTAGCGGTGGACGGGCTCGGAGCGGTCCAGCCCGACACCTCCGTGGACGTGCACGGCGGTGTGGGCGAGGCGGTGGCCGGCGTCGCAGGCCCAGAAGTGGGCGGAGGCCACCGCTGCGTGTGCGGTCGGGCCGGGGTCGCCGCTACAAGCGTCGAGTTCGTAGGCGGCGCGCAGGGTGCTCAACCGGACGGCGTCGACGTCGATGGACCCGTCCGCCAGACGGGCGGCGACGGCCTGGAACGTGCCGATGGGGCGACCGAACTGGTGGCGGGTGCTCGCGTACGCGGCGGTGCGCTCGAGAGCGGCCTCGATCACGCCCCACTGGTGGGCGGCAAGGTGGACGCGGCGGCGCAGGGCATCGAACTCGAGCGCCCCGGCGGCCAGCGCGGTGGCGTCACCTGTGTCACCGGTGACGAGCCCGCTGCACGAGTAGTCGACGGGGACCGTGCGTTCCACGGTGACCGCCGCGCCGTCCGACACGTGTACGCCGTCGGCCGACCTCCGGACGATCACATCGGCGATCGGCGCCCAGTCCACCTCCGGTACGGGGCCGGACCAACCGTCAGCGACGGCGGCGATCTCGCGCCCCTCCGCCACGGCGGTGGCGCGGTCGGTCCGCCCGGCCGCCTCGAGCAGGTGGGCCGCGCGTATCGCGGGGGACAGGGGAACCGGGGCGACGACCCGGCCCAACTCGCGTAGGACCAGGGCCTCGCCGATCACCCCCAGCCCGGCGCCGCCGAGCGACTCCGGGGCGAGGGCGGCCGGGACGCCGGCCCGGACCAGTTCCTCCCAGTATCGGGCGTGGAACCGGGCGGTGTCGCGGTCGGTTCCGCCGGACTCGGTGCCGGGGCCGAACCGGGCGTCGAGTTCTCGCAGGGAGTCGTCGGTGACCAGACGCTCGCCCATGTCACGGACGAGGGCGGTCAGCTCCGCGGTGGTGTCGTCGACGGAGAAATCCATGTCAGCGCTCCTTCCGGGCGGTGCTGGCGGACGGCGCGGGGGCGACACGTGGCGCCGGGGGCAGCCCCAATCCGGCGGTGGCGATGATGTCGCGCTGCACCTCGTTGGTGCCGCCCCCGAAGGTGAGGATGAGCGCCGATCGGTGGAGGCGCTCGATGCGCCCGTGCAGGGCGGCGGTCGGGGAGTGGGAGCGCTGGTAGCCGCTCGATCCGAGGACCTCCATGAGCAACCGGTAGGCCTCGCACGCCGTCTCGGTCCCGTACACCTTGGTCGCCGACGCGGCGATGCGGGTGGGCGCGGCGGTGTCCGCGGAGACGATCTCCCAGTTGCGCAGGGCCAGGTACTCGGCCATCGCGTGGACGCGGGCCAGGTGGGTCCGCACCCACTCGTTGTCCATGACGGTGCCGTCCCCGGGCATGCCGACGTCCGCCGAGCGGGTGGTGCGCGCCCACTGCACGACCTGCCGCAGTGAGGCCTGCAGCGGCCCCGCCGAGGTCAGGGCGACGCGCTCGTGGTTGAGCTGGTTGGTCATGAGCGGCCAGCCGCCGTGCTCGGGGCCCACGAGGTTGCTCGCCGGGACCACCACGTCCTGGTAATAGGTGGCACTGGTGTCCGGGCCGGCCATCGTGTGGACCGGGGTCCACGAGAAGCCCTCGGCGTCGGTGGGCACCATGATCATGGAGATGCCCTTGTGGCGCTTGGCGTCCGGATCGGTGCGCGCGGCCAGCCAGATCCAGTCGGCGTACGCCACCAGCGACGTCCACATCTTCTGACCGTTGATCCGGTAGACCTCGCCGCCCTCGTGCTCACCGGTCCCGGGCTCGCGGACCGCCCGCGTGCGGAGCGACGCGAGGTCGGTGCCGGAGTCCGGCTCGGAGTAGCCGATGCCGAAGTGCAGCTCACCGCGGCTGATCCGGGGCAGGAAGTAGTTCTTCTGCTCGTCGGAGCCGAACGCCATGATGGTGGGCGCCACGGAGTTGATGGTGAGGAACGGCACCGGGACGCCGGCGATGGCGGCCTCGTCGGTGAAGATGAGTTGCTCGATCATCGGCCGGTTCTTCCCGCCGAATTCTTCGGGCCACCCCAGTGTCAGCCAGCCGTCTCGGCCCATCTCCGCGACGATCTCGCGGTACGCGTCGCCGTGCCCGTACTCGCCGGTGGTGGAGGTGAAGGCCTCGCGTCGTTCAGGGGTCATCAGTGCCGAGAAATACTCGCGCAACTCCCCGCGCAGACGTTCCTGGTCGGTGGTGTAGGTGATGTCCATATGCCCTAAGCTCATCGGTGAGTGGAACACGTTCTAGTGTCGTGTCTCACATAGTATCCAACCATCTCGCGGCCATGGTGGCCGTGGGTGCGACCGAGGAGGACGGCATGAGGATTGAAGTCGATCCCGACCGCTGCGAGGGGCAGGCCGTGTGCGTCGGCCTGGCGCCGAAGGTCTTCGAGCTGAACGACGACGACGAGGTCGTGCGTGTGATCGTCGACGAGGTCCCCGAGGACCTGCAGAAGCGCGCACTCAAGGCTGTGGAGAAGTGCCCGATGGCCGCGCTGAAGGCCGCGGAGTGACCGCGGGGATGGGTCGGGAGATGCTCGACGCGGACCTCTCGCTCGACGGCCGGGTCGCCGTGGTCACCGGGTCCGGCTCGGGTCTCGGCGCGGCCGAGGCGGTCGAGCTCGCCAGGTCGGGCGCGGCCGCGGTGGTCATCAACGACATCCGCGCCGGTGAAGCCGCGGACGCGGTGATCGCGGACATCGAGGCGGCCGGAGCCAAGGCGGCACTCGTCGTGGGCGACGTCTCCGAGCGGGAGACCGCCGACGCCATGGTGGCCGAGGCCCTCAAGCTCGGTGGGCTGCACGTGGTGGTCAACAATGCCGGGATCACGCGCGACAAGATGCTGTTCAACCTCTCCGACGAGGATTTCGACGCGGTCGTGAAGGTGCATCTGCGCGGTCACTTCCTGCTCACCCGCAATGCGGCCGCCCACTGGCGCGAGGAGAGCAAGAAGTCCGGGGGGCCGGTCTACGGCCGGCTCATCAACACCTCGTCGGAGGCGGGGCTCTTCGGCCCGCCCGGCCAGGCCAACTACGGCGCGGCCAAGGCCGCGATCACCGCGCTGACGCTGTCCGCGTCGCGGGTGCTGGAGCGCATCGGCTGCACCGCCAACGCGATCGCCCCGCGCGGTCGCACCGGGATGACGGAGGCGGTCTTTGAGCCCTGGGACCCCTCCGAAGGGCCGGATCCGCTCTCGCCGGACCGGGTCGCGGACCTCGTGTCCTACCTGGCCTCGCCCGCTGCTGCGGACGTCACGGGTCAGCTGTTCGTGGTATACGGCGGGATGGTGGCGCTCGTGGAGGCGCCCGTCGTGGAGAAGAGGTTCGACGCAGAGGGCGGCGTATGGGACCGTCGCGAGTTCGCGGATGCGATCTCCGGGCACTGGTCAGGCCGCCCGGAGGGCAAGTCCTTCTCCGCTGCGGAGATCATGAAGCTCTGAGTGGCGGGCCCGTCCCCGGCGTGATCGACATCGATCGCGCCGGGGACGACTTATTGGTGTGTCGGGCGTGTTAGATTCCCCCGACACGAGCTGGCAGGGGCACCGGTCGGGGGGATGGGGAAGCCCTTGCCAGATAGAACGCGTTCTAGATACTGTGTAATCGGGATCACACGAAGCGGTCACTTGTTCAGGCCGGGGTAGTCCAGGCCACGGTGGCCGACCGCGCGTGGCCCGGGGGATGAAAGACAGGAGGGGGCGCCATGGCGAGGGTTATCGATGCGCCGCTCAGAGGGATCGGCGACTTCGTCGCCATGACGCTGGACACCTTCGTCTCCTTCCCGACGATCGTGCGACAGGGCCGGGAGTTCGTCGAGCAGTCCTGGTTCATCGCCCGGGTCTCGATGCTGGCCACCGTTCTGGTGGCGATTCCCTTCACGGTCCTGGTGAGTTTCACGCTCAACATCCTGCTGCGCGAGATCGGCGCGGCCGACCTGTCCGGCGCCGGAGCCGCTCTCGGCGCGGTGACGCAGGTGGGCCCCATGGTCACCGTGCTCATCGTCGCCGGCGCAGGCGCGACCGCCATCTGTGCAGACCTCGGAGCGCGCACCATCCGCGAGGAGATCGACGCGATGGAGGTGCTCGGCATCGATCCGGTCAAGCGCCTGGTGGTGCCCCGGGTCGCGGCGTCGACCTTCGTCGCCCTCCTGCTCAACGGGCTGGTGTGCACCATCGGCATCCTCGGCGGGTTCCTCTTCTCAGTGTTGCTCCAGGGAGTCAACCCGGGGGCCTTCGTCAACGGCATCACGCTGCTCACCGGTCTCGGCGAGTTGATACTCGCGCAGGTCAAGGCCGGGTTGTTCGGGATGCTCGCCGGGCTGGTCGCCTGCTACAAGGGGCTCTATGTCCGCGGTGGTCCGAAGGAGGTCGGCAACGCGGTCAACGAGACCGTCGTCTTCGCGTTCATGGCGCTGTTCGTCGTCAACACCGTGGTGACCGCCGTGGGTGTCAAGGTCCTGGGGGCGTGAGGTGACCGTCATCGAGACCACCCGGTTCCCGCGCCTCGCGCGGGCCCGGCACCACACCGTCGGCAGGATCGACGATTTCGGCGGCATCGCCCTGTTCTTCTGGCGAGCGCTTCTGGCCACGCCGCGGGCGCTCACGCATTACCGCAAGGAGACGCTGCGGCTCATCGCCGAGATCGCCATGGGTACGGGCGCGCTGGCGATGATCGGCGGCACCGTGGTGATCGTCGGGTTCCTCACCCTGGCCACCGGCGGCGTGATCGCCGTCCAGGGGTTCTCGTCGCTCACGGATGTCGGGGTCGAGGCGCTCACCGGTTTCTTCGCGGCGTTCATCAACGTGCGAATCGCCGCCCCGGTGATCGCCGGCATCGGGTTGGCGGCCACCATCGGGGCCGGTGCGACCGCCCAGTTGGGCGCGATGCGCGTGTCGGAGGAGATCGACGCACTCGAGGTGATGGCGATCGACTCGGTCACCTACCTCGTCTCCACGCGGATCGTCGCCGGGATGATCGCCGTGGTGCCGTTGTACTCCCTCGCCGTCATCGCCTCGTTCCTGGCGAGCCGGTTCGCGACCGTGGAGATCTACGGACAGTCCGGGGGCGTCTACGACCACTACTTCTCGACGTTCCTCATCCCCACGGACATCCTGTGGTCCTTCGTGCAGGCCATCGCGATGGCCATCACGATCATGCTCATCCACACCTACTACGGCTACAACGCCGCCGGCGGTCCCGCCGGAGTCGGCACCGCCGTCGGAAACGCCGTCCGCACCTCGCTCATCGCCGTGGTGACCGTAACCCTTCTCGTCTCCCTCGCGATCTACGGCGGAGACGGCAACTTCAACCTGTCGGGATAGGAGACACAGATGGCGAGGACGGTGAGTCAGAGCGACGCGTTGCCCAAGCGCGTCGCGGCCGCGAGCCTGGCGCTGTTCATCGTCGTCGTGGTCGCGCTCTCGCTCCTGATGTTCGTGCGCGCCTTCGACGACCGGGTGCCGCTGACCGTGCGCAGCGATCGCGCGGGTCTGGTCATGGAGGCCGACGCGAAGGTGCGTTCGCGTGGCGTCGAGATCGGCAATGTCACCGACATCCGCCAGGAGTTCGACGGCGCGACCCTCGACATCGAGGTGGATCCCGCCGCTCTCGAGGCGATCCCGTCCAACTCGGTCGTGACGATCGGGTCCAATACGGTCTTCGGAGCCAAGTCGGTCGACTTCGAACCCCCGGCGCGCCCTGCCCCGACGGCCCTCGAGGCCGGGGCCGTCGTCGAGACGTCCAACGTCACCACCGAGGTGAACACCCTCTTCGAGGACCTCACCGTCCTGCTGGAGGCGATCGAGCCGGAGAAGCTCAACGCCACGCTGGGCGCCATCTCGGGCGCTGTCGACGGCCGGGGCGAGCAGGTGGGGAGCACGATCACCGATCTGAACGACTACCTGCAGGAGATCAACCCGCAGATCGAGACCCTCCAGCGCGACCTGGCCAAGGGGTCCCGCGTGGCCAACCTCTACGCCGACGTCACGCCTGACCTGATGCGGTTGCTCGACTCCGGCACGGACGTCGGCGCCAACGTGGTCAACAACCAGGCCCGGTTCGAGCAGTTGCTGGCCTCCAGCATCGGAACCGGGGAGACCGGCAAGCGGCTGCTGTCGGAGAACGGCAACGAGCTCGTCAAGACACTGTCGGACCTGCGGGCGTCCACCAGCCTGCTCGCCGAGTACTCGCCCATGCTGACCTGTCTGATCGTCGGGCTCAACCAGGGTGTCGAGGGCGCGATGTCCGCCTTCGGTGGCAAGGACCAGCCGGGCCTCGTGTTCAAGGCCGGTTTCCAGCAGGGTGCGCGCGCGTACGAGTACCCCAAGGACCTCCCGAAGGTCAACGCCAGCACCGGGCCCAACTGCTACGGACTGCCGTTCCCGGACCCGGACGTCCACGCCCCGTTCGTCGTCACCGACACCGGCTCCAACCCCGTGGAGGGTATGCCCGACGTGTTCACCTCTCGCCCCGCGCCGCTCTTCGGTCCGCTCCGTCCGACCGTCCCCGGGGTACCCGCGCCCCCGACCCTTCTGCAGGTCATGCTCGGGATGGACGGGGGCACCCCGTGAGCGCGGCCCGCGCGGCAGCGCGCGACCTCCGCGCCACCGTGGTGAAGCTGACGCTGTTCACCACGGTGATGGCCCTGGTCCTCATCGGTCTGGTCGTGGTATTCAGCGAGTACCGGTCGGGTGACACCGAGGACTACAACGCCGCCTTCACCGACGTCTCCGGTCTCGAACCGGGGGACAAGGTGCGCATCGCGGGCGTCGAGGTGGGCACGGTCGGCAGCATCGAGCTGGCCGAGGGCAACACCGCCGCGGTGGAGTTCTCGGTGGCAGGGGACCAAGTGGTCCACACCAGTACCGAGGCGATGGTGCGCTACGAGAACCTCACCGGTGACCGGTACCTGGAACTCAAGCGGGGCGAGGGCGACCAGTCCCCGCTCGAGATCGGCGGGACGCTGCCCCTGTCCCAGACGTCGCCGGCCCTGGATCTGGACGCGCTCCTGGGCGGGTTCCGCCCGTTGTTCAAGGCGCTCGATCCCGGCCAGGTGAACCAGCTCTCCGAGTCCATCGTCAAGGTGTTCCAGGGGGAGGCGGGAACCGTCCAGGACCTGCTCGCCGCGACGTCATCCCTGACACAGACGCTGGCGGACCGCGATCAGCTCATCGGCGACGTGATCACCAACCTCAACGGGGTGCTCACCACGGTGGCGGACAACCAGGACAATGTGGATTCGATCGTCGACGACCTCCAGCAGCTCGTCTCCGGACTGTCCGCGAACGCAGGACCGATCGGCGAGTCCGTCGACCGCCTCAACGACGCGAGCGCCAACATGACCACCCTGCTGGCCGACGTCCGTCCCGCCCTGCGTGAGGACGTAGCCCAGATCGACCGGGTGGCGACGCTCATCAACGAGGACGAGCCGTTCGTGGAGAACGTGATGAACCGGCTCCCGTCGGACTTCGAGAAGATGGGACGGCTCGGCATCTACGGCAGCTTCTTCCAGTTCTACCTGTGCGGCAACATCGTGCAGATCACCGACCCCGCCACCGGGCAGGGGCTCTACATGCCGCAGTACGAGCAGACGACGGGACGGTGTGCCTTCCCCGATGAGTGACGATTCAAGCCAGGCGCCCCCCAAGGCGCCCCGCGGTCAACTCCGGTTCCGAGACCGCGATCCCAAGAAGCTCGGCGTGTGGGGAGCAGTGGGCGCCGTGGCGTTGATGGGGATCTCCCTCAACTACGACCGCATCCCCTACGTCAACGGCATGCGCGACGCGACCGTCTACGTCGCCGACGCCGCGGGTCTCGACACCGGGGACCACGTCCAGGTCGCCGGGATGAATGTCGGGACGGTCCGCAAGATCGAGCTGGACGGTGACCGGGTGAGGGTGCGCTTCGCCATCAACCGGGGTGTCGAACTCGGTGCCGACACCTCCGCGCAGATCAAGACGGACTCGATTCTCGGCCGCCGCGCGCTCGGCGTCTTCTCGGACGGCCGGGGAGATCTCGAGGACAACACGATCCCGATCGAGCGGACCTCCGTCCCGTACTCGCTCACGTCGGCGCTCGGCGACCTCAGCGACACCGTCGAGGCCATGGACACCGACAAGGTGGACGAGGCCCTGACCGTTCTCGCCGAGACCATGGAGGGGTCGTCTCCCGAGGTCCGGGGTGCGATCGACGGGATCACCCGTCTGTCCCGCTCCCTCAACGAACGCGACGAGGGGGTCCGACAACTGCTCGAGAAGGCGGCCGGTACCACCGATGTGCTGGGCAGGCGCAGCGACCAGATCAACCAGCTCATGGTCGACGGCAACACCCTGTTCACACAACTCGACCTGCGGCGTCGTGCTCTCAGCGAGCTCATCATGAACATCGACGAACTCGCGCGTCAGCTGTCGGGGCTGGTCCAGGACAACGAGGCCCAACTCGGGCCCGCCCTGGACAAGCTCGAGCAGGTCTCCGATCTACTGATCCGCAACAAGGACGACATCGACCTGGGCCTGCGTCGGATCGTCCCGTTCTCCACGGCGTTGAGTGAGGCCGTCGCCTCCGGACCGTGGTTCAACGCCTACATATCCAACCTGTCCCTCGGCCACTACCAGCAGACGATCGTGAGGGACCTGTTGCCACTGATCGACGACCGCGTCCAGCCTGAACCAGGTCTGGTCCGTGAACCCACCATGCCGGGTACTCCCGAGCTGACGTTCATGGACGAGCACCCCGGCTGGGGCGAGAAGAGGGTGCCGCGATGAGTCGAATCCTGTCTTCCCCGCTGGCCAAGATCGTGGCGCTGCTCGCCGTGATCGCGATCGTCGTGGGCGCGGTGTGGTTCTTCACCGGTCGGACCAAGACGATCACCGCCTACTTCCCGTCCACCCGGGGTGTCTACGAGGACGACACCGTGCGGGTCCTGGGTGTGCGAGTCGGCAGCATCTCCGACATCGCCACCGAGGACGGCAAGTCCAAGGTGACCATGGAGGTCGATCGCGACGTCGCCATCCCGGCGGACGCCAACGCGCTGCTCGTCGCGCAATCCCTGGTCGCCGAGCGCTTCATCCAGCTCACCCCCGCCTTCACCGGTGGGGAGGAGATGCCCGACGGCGGGACGATCCCCGTCGAGCGGACGGCCGTCCCGGTCGAGTGGGACGGGGTCAAGGAGCAGCTCATGAAGCTCTCCTCGGCCCTCGGGCCGACCGGCGACGAGGAGACCGGTCCGCTCGGGGACTTCGTGGAGTCGGCGGATTCGATGCTCGAGGGCAACGGCGGCGAGATCCGCGATGCTCTCAGCGAGGTGTCGCAGACCATGTCGCTGCTGTCCGACGGCCGAGAGAACCTCTTCACCACCCTCAAGAACCTGCAGCTCTTCGTCACGGCCCTGTCCCAGAGCGAGGAGCAGATCGTCTCCTTCGGCGGCAGGCTCGCCAGCGTCTCCCAGGTGCTGGGCGACCAGACCGCGGACATCGATGCGGCCCTGCGCGATCTCGATCTGGCGGTGATGGACATCAACCGGTTCCTGGAGAACCACGGCGACCGTGTCACCACCGGTGTCGACAAGCTGGGCCGGGCGACCGAGGTCGTCCGCGACCGCCGGGCGGAACTGGAGGGCGTGCTGCACGTGGGGCCGACGGCGATGTCGAACTTCTACAACATCTACCGGCCGTACCAGGGTGTGCTCACCGGTGTCCTGGCCATGAACCAGATGGCCAACCCGACCAACTTCATCTGCGGCGCCATCGCCGGCCTGGCCAACAACACCGCCGAGTCCGATGCGCAATTGTGCGCCGAGTACATGGGTCCGCTGTTCAACTCGTTGACCTCCAACTACCCGTACGGCGCGGTCACCCCGCCGATCACCCCGACCGCCGAGCCCCACCAGATCTGGGATCGTCAGAAGCCCGGGACCCGGACCCCGCCCGGTGTGCAGCCGGTGTCGGACCGCCCGGACCCGCTGGTCAACGTCGTCAACCGTGGGGACAACCTCACCGACACCCTGCTCGTGACGGGAGGTGCCTGATGCTCGGCAACGGATCCGGGTCCCGCCTGCGGGCGGTCGGCGCGCTCGGCACGGTGGTCCTGCTCTCGGGGGCCGGGTGTTCGTGGCAGGGTCTCAACTCCCTTCCGCTCCCCGGGGCCCAGGGCAAGGGTGAGGGTGCCTACGAGGTGACGATCGAGATGCCCAACGTCACGACCATCACCCGCAACTCCCCGGTGCGGGTCAACGATGTCAACGTCGGTTCCATCACCGCCATGCGGGTGGAGGACTACACCGCGATCGTCACGATCAGCCTCAACGAGGAGGTCAGGCTCCCGGCCAACGCCCACGCCAAGATCGGGCAGACCAGCCTCCTGGGCTCCCAGCACCTCGAGCTCTTCCCGCCGCCGGAGGGCGACCCGCAGGGCACACTGGCGGACGGTGACGTGATCCCGCTGGCCCGCGCCGGCGTCTACCCAACCACCGAGCAGACGCTGTCGGCGTTGTCGGTCGTCCTCACCGACGGCGGCCTGGCCCAGTTCGAGACCATCGCCACCGAGCTCAACACCGCCCTGGACGGCCGCGAGATCGACGCCAACGAGGTCCTCACGCAGCTGGATACCACCGTCAGCGGACTCGACGACCAGCGTGCCGACATCATCGCCGCGATGGAGGGGCTCGACCGTCTGTCGCGACAGATCAACGAGCAGAACGACACCCTCGCCCGGGCCCTGGCCCAGATGCCGGAGGCGCTGACGTTGATCAATGACCAGAAGCAGCAGCTGACCACGGCCCTGGTCTCGCTCGGCGACTTCGGCAACAAGGCCAACCAGGTCATCGATGCGGGCGGCGGACAGGATCTCGTGGACAACCTCCGCGATCTCACCCCGGTGCTCGAGGGGCTGGCGAACGCCGGACGTGACATGACCCGGGTGCTCAGTTCGCTCATCACGTTCCCGTTCCCGCAGGCGGGTATCGACAACTTCCTGCGCGGGGACTACGCCAACCTGTACATCCACGCCGACGCGACGATGCCGCGCCTGGCGGAGACAATGCTCCTGGGCACCGAGTTCGGTAACCGGATGGCGGGAGTCGAGGGCTACATCGGACTCGCACCGAATCCGCTCGCCGGGGCGGACCCGTACTCCCTCGACGTGCCCCGACCGGAGCCCGCACCCGACGGCGCGCCCGCGCCCGCGGGGGACGCCGCCACGCCGACGCCGGAGCAGCCCGACGGGGACCCCGCACCCGCGGAGCCGCCCGCCGCCACGACCGAGGAGGCACCGCGATGACCCGGCTGGTCAGGATCCAGTTGACGATCTTCGCCGTGGTCACCGTTCTGGCCCTCACGGTCATGTCGGTGTCTTACCTCAAGCTGCCCACGGCCTTCGGATGGCAGCGCACGGACGTCGCCCTGGAGATGCCCGACACCGGCGGCCTCTACCAGAACGCCAACGTCTCGTACCTCGGCAACGTCATCGGTCGTGTCGACTCCGTCACCCTCACACCCGGGCACGTCGTGGCGAACCTGCACTTCGACGCGCGGGCCGATGTCCCGGAGAACGTCCGGGCCCAGATCCGCAGCGTCTCGGCGGTCGGTGAGCAATACGTGGAGTTCGTCCCGGAGGGCGAACCGAGCGGCGAGCTGGCGGACGGGTCCGTGCTCGGGCGGGACCGGGTCGACATGCCCCAGGGGATCGGACCGGTACTGGACCAGGCCACCGTGCTCATGGCGTCGATCGACGATGCCAAGATGCGACGCGTGATCTCCGAGTCGTTCGACGCGTTCAACGGCTCGGAGCGCGACCTCCAGCGCTTCCTCGACTCGGCCCAGTTGTTGCTCGAGGAGGCCCGTTCCAACACGGACGTCACCCGTCAGCTCATCGCCGACGCCGAGCCGGTCCTGGACTCCCAGCTCCGCTCGTCGGACTCGATCCGGGCCTGGACCCGGAACCTCGCGGACCTGACCGATCAGCTCCGGACCAACGAGCCCCAGCTGACCTCGATCATCCAACGCGGCCCGGACTCTCTGGCGCGGGCGACCAAGGTCCTCAACGATCTGCAGCCGACCATGCCGGTGCTGGTCGCCAATCTGGTGAGCGTCGGCGAGGTGGGCGTCGTGTACAACCGCTCCATCGAGCAGCTCCTCGTGATCTACCCCGCCCTGGTGTCCTCGCTCATCACCGCCATCAACGGCGCCAAGGACACCGGTGAGATCAAGGTGGACTTCAACCTCCAGATCAACGAGACCCCGCCGTGCACCACCGGCTTCCTCCCGGCCGATCAACGCCGCTCGCCGGCGGACCTCTCGGTGCCGCCGCTGATCAACGGCATCTACTGCAAGGTGCCCCAGGACTCGCAGCAGGTCGCGCGAGGCGCCCGCAACCTGCCGTGCATGGAGTACCCCGGCCGGCGGGCGGCGTCGCCCGCCGAGTGTGCGGCGGACGACTACCAACCCGAGGGGATCAACCCCCCGGACACGAGCGAGGTCGGTCCGCCCGGGAACAACCCCAACGGGTGGAACGTTGTGCCGTCGTCGGACACCGGAGAACAGGAGATCCGCACGTCGGCCGCGATGTACGACCCGTCGACGGGCGAATACCTGGGCGCCGACGGCAAGACGTATCGTCAGCTCAATCTCGGTGATGCCGGACGACTCTCGGCGGACGCCGACCTGGCCGACATCCTCACGAACGGAGTGACCTAGTGCCACAGCCGGACGACAACCCCGCCGACCGTGGGCGCCTGTGGCTCACCGTGACCGCGGTGGTCGCGGCGGTCTGCCTCGTGGCAGCCGTCGTCGCGACGTCGCTGTGGCTGGGTGAGCGGAACGCGGCGGCCTCCGTGCGCGCCGACCGGGCCTCCGCCGCCGAACTCGACGCCTCGTACCGTGACTTCGCGACGACCGTGATGACCAAGCTCATGACCATCAGGCAGGAGACGCTGTCGGAGGACGTCGACGAGATCGTCGGCCTGATCGACGGCGATTTCTCGGAGCAGTTCGCGCCTCGCCGCGATTCGTACGAGGACGTCGTCAAGACCACTAATGTCGTCGCCGACGGTGTGGTGTCCGCCGCCGCCGTCGAGCACTCCTACCCCGACCGGGCCGAGGTGATCATGGCGATCGACCAGACCATCGGCAACCCGAAGTCCGATGAGGACCAGGACCGCCAGTACCGTGTGCGCGTGACCGTGAACCGACACGACGACGGCGAGATGAAGGTCACGGGGGTGAACTTCATCCCATGACCACTCCCGACTCCGACATCCGCGCCACCCGTCGGGCCCAGCGCGAGGCCGAGCGCGCGGCCCGCGCCCAGCGCAAGGCCGACGCCGCCCGCGAGCGTGCCCTCGAGGCCGCACGGGCCGGTGGGCTGTTCGAGGGCATGGAGGCCATGCCCCGCACCGAGACCGCCGACGCACGATCGGACGAGGACACCGCCGGCGGCGCGACCGCTCGGCCGGCCACCTCGACCCCCTCGTCGTCGCCGGCGTCCCGGGAACCGATCGACCCGGCCCGTCGGCGCACCCTGATCACCGCCCTGGCGCTGGTGTCGGCGGTCCTCGTCGTCGTCACCGGCCTGGCCACGTGGCAGTACGTCGAGGCCCGCGAGGCGACGGCGATCGAGGAACAGATTGCGGCCGCGCCCCGGGCGGCCACCGACGCGGCGCGCGAGATCACCACCCAGATGTTCACCTACGACCACCGGACGGTGGACGCGGACCTCGGAGCGGTACGGGAACGGCTCGCCGACCCGGCGCTGTCGGAGTTCGTCGAGCAGTCCATGCCGACCGTCGCCTCCGCCGCCAAGGAGCAGGAGGCCACCGTCTACGCGACCGTCGCCGCCGCCGCGCCGCAGGAGGTGACGGACGCCGGGCGCGTGACCGTGCTGGTCATGCTCAACCGGATGGTCTCCACCAAGGACGCACCCGAGGCGGCCAGCTCGGCCTCACGGCTGAGCGTGGACATGGTCCGCCAGGATGGGACGTGGAAGCTCGCCGAGCTCAACGCGCTCTGACCCGGAAGCGCTCTGACCCGGACGCGCTCTGACCGCCAACCGACGCCCGGGTATGGGGCGCCGCCCGGGGCGGACGGGGTCCTAGTCGTCCGAGGTGGCGTCGAGGGTGTTGAAGAACCGGCGGGCCCACGCGTGGACGTCATTGCTCAACACCTGCCGACGCAGTGACCGCATACGGCGACGTCGGTCATCGGGGGAGTCGTGGACCGCGGCCATGATGGCGTCCTTGACCCCGTCGAGATCGTGCGGGTTGCACAGGTACGCCTGGCGTAGCTCCGCGGCGGCGCCGGCGAACTCGCTGAGCACCAGGGCGCCCTCGCCGTCGGTGCACGAGGCCACGTACTCCTTGGCCACCAGGTTCATGCCGTCCCGCACGGGCGTCACCAGCATGACGTCGGCGGCCGCGTAGAACGCCGCCAGTTCCGTCTTGGGGACGGGCCGGTGGATGTAGGTCACCACGGGGTGCCCGATCTCGCCGAACGTGCCGTTGATGCGGCCCACCGACTCCTCGATCCGCGACCGCATGATCTGGTACTGCTCGACCCGTTCGCGGCTCGGCGTGGCCAGCTGGAGGAGGGTCACGTCGGCGGGCTCCAGGCGCCCCTCCTCGAACAGCTCCTCCAGCGCGCGCAGGCGGACGTCGATGCCCTTGGTGTAGTCCAGACGGTCCACGCCCAGCAGGAGGACCCGCGGTGACCCCAACTCGTCGCGCAGGCGGGCCGCGCGGGCCTGGGTCTCGCGCGTGCGGGCCGTGGCGTCCACGGCCGCGGAGTCGATGGAGATGGGGAACGCGCCGACCCGCACCATGCGGTCGTCCACCCGGATCTCGGAGGCGCGGCCCCGCGTCGACCGCAGTCGGACGGACGGGTAGCCGCGCAGGCGGTTGGCGAGGATCCGGAAGTTGTCCGCTCCGCCGGGCAGGTGGAAACCCACCAGGTCCGCGCCGAGCATTCCCTCGACCAGCTCGGTGCGCCACGGCAGCTGCATGAACAGTTCGACGGGCGGGAACGGGATGTGGAGGAAGAACCCGATGGTCAGGTCGGGCCGCAGCTCGCGCAGCAGACAGGGCACCAGCAACAGCTGGTAGTCCTGCACCCAGACGGTGGCGCCCTCGGCGGCGGCCTCCGCGGTGGCCTCGGCGAAACGGGTGTTGATCTCGCGGTACGCGTTCCACCATTCGCGGTGGTACTCGGCCGGCACCACCACGTCGTGGAACAACGGCCAGAGGGTGGCGTTGGAGAAACCCTCGTAGTAGAGCTCGACGTCCTGGGCGGACAGGGTGACCGAGTGGAGGCGGATGCCGTCCGTGTCGAACGGTTCGGGGGCGGCGTCGGGGACGCCGGGCCAGCCCACCCAGGCGCCGTCGTTGGCCTTGAGGATGGACTCCAGCGCCGTCACGAGACCGCCGGGGCTGGCCTTCCAGTGTTCGGTGCCGTCTCGGTCGATGACGAGGTCCACGGGGAGACGATTGGCGACGACGACGAAGTCGGCACCTGCTCCGGTGGACGTCTGCCCGGCACCGCTCGTCATCGGTTGTCCCCTCGCGTGGATCGCTGTGGTCTGGTTACTCGGCGTCCGCCGTCACCTGCGGCTCCGGACCGATCCCCAGCATGTCGAGGAGCATCCGGCACTCGTCGGCGTCGGCCGAGTACGAGGCCACGACCTTGCGGGCCATGTCGGCGGTCTCGTCCGCGACCGGCTCCAGGTCGTCGAGCTCGGGTTCTTTGCTGGCGGCGGCGGATGCCATCGGTGTCCTCCTGTGATCGGTGGGGGGGCGCGCGCCCTGTTCGGGCGACATCGTCCGCTGCCGATCCTACGTCACCCGTCCGCGGCCGCCGACCGGCGCAGATTGCGGGTCACCCACTCACCGAACACGATCCCGGCGGCCAGTGCCACAGCGATCGCCAACGCCTGGAACATCAGGCCCAGACCGATACCCGTCTGGTCGCTCGTCAGCGCCGACAGGCCGCGGTACACGGACAGGCCCGGCAGGAACGGCGTGATGCCGGCGATGGTCACCACCAGCGGCGGGACGGTCGCGATACGGGCGAGGATGCCGCCGATCAGGCCCATCGTGCAGGCCGCGAGCGCGGACCCCACCACCACGCCCAGGCCGGTGGCCATGACCGCCTGGAAGATGAGCATCCCTATCGCGCCGACGGCAGCGGCGAGCCAGGTCGCGCGCACCGTCGCATAACTAGCCACGGCGAACCCGGCGGCGCCCACGCCCGCGGCGAAGACCGCGATGTGCACCGCGGCGTTGCCGGCGATGGCCGGGTCGATCGGGGGCGGGGACATGCCGAGGCGTTCGAACGCGGCGAGTGCGATCGTGATCCCGCCCAGCACACCGCCGGTCATGACCATCGTCTCGACCCCTCGCCCGGCAGAGGTCACGGGGAACCCGGTGATGGCGTCCTCGATGGCGCCGACGAGGGTGAGCCCGGCGAGCAGCACGATGATCCCGGCCGCGACCAGCTGGGACGGTTGGACCTCGATGAAGTTGTTGCTCACGGCCACGTACGCGGCGAGGGCCCACGCGGCCGCGATGAACCCGCCCACGACCTGCTGAAAGAAGCTCGGGAGTCGGTGGCTGTCCAGGTAGCGGTTGGCGTACATCAGGGCGAACGTCGAGACCATGGAGATGAGGCCGGCCAGCGGGCTGCCCCCGAGCTGGATGACGACCGCGCACCCCAGCATCGCCCACCCCAGGACCGCGACGCGGAAGGAGTGCGGGTGCGGGGAGGCCACGATCCTCTCGACCTCGGCCGTGGCCTGGTCGACGGTGAGCTGACGGCGCACGATGAGGTCGATGAGACGGGACACGCGGGTCACGCGCGTCATGTCGACGGTGCGGTAGTTGACCACCCGGATGACCGAGATCGGCGGTCGGCCGCGACGTCGGTTGACCCCGATGGTCAGCGACGTGAAGGTGACCTCCACGGTCGCGCCCGGCAGGCCGAACGCCGCCGCCACGGACTCGGCCTGGGCGACGGTGTCCGCCGCGCCCTCGCCGGAGGACAGCAGGATCCCGCCGATCTCGAGGGCGAGGTTGAGGACATCGGTGACGGCGCCGTCGTCGTCGAGGTCGACCGGCGCCATGGGGGACAGCGGGGGCTCGACCGCCAGGTCCATGGCGGACTTGCGCAGTCCCATCCACGCCAGGGGTCGGGTGAGCGGTGCCGGTGCGTCGCGGGTCTCCACGGTGCACACCGTAGTCAAGAGCCCCGACGGTGGCCGGGTTAGGATGACTGGCGGGCCGCGGCGGTGTCGCCGCCCGTGCTGGAGTGGCGCAATTGGTAGCGCACCCGACTTGTAATCGGGCGGTTGCGAGTTCAAGTCTCGTCTCCAGCTCTCGAGTGGCGTCGGCGTTCGAGCCGGAAGCTGAGGGCACGCCAAGTGTCGGGCCGTCGGTGGTGGCCGCGGGATGCGGCCCTGAGCGGGACCCCCAGTTCAGTGATCATTGTTAGCCTCCGTCTACTGGTGAGTAGAATGTTCTCAACATTCCCGTCGCCAGAAGGACGCCGCCGAGATGACGCAGTCCGCAACAGAGATCGCCACTGCGTGGATGGCCGCCCTCGCCTCGGGCGACGCCGAGCGGACCATCGCACTGTCTTCTCCGTCGATCGTCTATACGACAGGCCAGGTCAGGCGCTACGAGGGGCACGATGGTGTCCGCGACATCGTGTCCGACCTCTCCCGACTGGCCGGTTTCCTCACCGTCGGGGTGGAGGGGGAGGTCCTGGAGTCCGAGGGGGTCGTCGCGCTGCGCCGGATCGAGCGGTACACGCTGCCCAGTGGGGGGGTCGAGATCCGGGGCTGTTCGTTCGTGGAAGTGGAGGACGGGGTGGTCACGCGATGGGCAGACTACAAGAGCATGCACGCGATCGACGAGATCGTCGGCTAACGGGGAGGCGGATGCCGTGAGCGAACGCGGAGCCGGGGAGGTGGATCCCCGGGAAGTGGTCAGGGCGCTGGTCGAGGCGGCGTTCGCGGGGGACGTCGAGACTGCGCAGTCATGGTGCACGCCGGACGTCGTTCTCACGATCGAGGGCACGCAGACCGTCCGGGGACACGAGGGCCTGCGCCATGTGATCGAGTTCAACCAGGATGTCTCGACCGACGTCAGCGTGGACATCCACCACGTACTGGGCTCGGGCGATGTGGCGGCGCTCAACCGGACCACACACCTCACCATCGGTGGGGTCGCCCTGAAGGTGGAGGTCGGCTCGTTCTTCGCGCTCCGCGACGGTCTCGTCGCGGCGTGGACCGACTATCAGGACATGCAGGACGTCACCCGGGCGCTCGGACACTGACGATCGGGCAGGGCCCGGCGCCGGCGGCCGACCGCCGACCCCGGGCGGACGGCCCCGGGTTCAGGCCTCCGGGACGAACTCCCCGTAGCCCAGTTCGCGCAGCGACCGCCGGATGGTCTCGGCCGCCGCGTCGGATTCCTCGGCGGGCGCGTCGGGGTCCGCCAGCGACAGGTCGAATCCGGACATGTCGTCGGCGGGGAAGATGTGGATGTGGGTGTGCGGCACCTCGAAGCCGGCGATGAGATACCCGGCGCGCGCCGCACCGAGGCCTCCCACGACCGCCTTGCCGACGGCCTGTGCGACCTCGTTGAGCCGGGTCAGCAGCGCGGGCTCGAGATCGGTCCACCGATCGACCTCCGCGCGCGGGACGACCAGCGTGTGGCCGGGCGCGACCGGTGCGATGGTGAGGAAGGCGACCACCTCGGGGTCCTTCCAGACGAACCGGCCCGGCAGTTCACCGGCGATGATCTTGCTGAAAACGGTCGACATGGACCCCAGCCTACGTATCGGGGGCGATGGCCTCAGGTGGCAGACTGGCGAAAAGTGGTCTAATGGATGTATCCGCCACCCGCCGGGTGGCCCCCGTCCTCTCTACACACGCGAAGGAGCATCGACATGGTCGAGGCAGGTATTGCGACGGCAGAGGGCGCGGTGAAGAAGAAGGCCTACCACCACGGCGATCTGCGCAACGCCATCATCCAGGAGGCCACCGCTCGCGCGAGGGTCTCGGGGGAGAAGGCGATCATCCTCCGCGAGATCGCCCCGCACATCGGGGTGTCCGCCACCGCGGCGTACCGCCATTTCGCGAATCGGCAGCAGCTCGTCGAGGAGGTCGCGGCCCGCGGGTTCGTCGAGCTGGTCGGTCGCGTGGCGGCCGCGGCCGTCGGCGGTGCGGTGTGCGATCCGGTCTTCGCCGCCTACCGCGAGCTGCGCGAAGCGGCTCTCGCCGTGGTGGAGTTCTCGATCGACGAGCCTGCGTGGGCCCGCACGATGATGGAGAACCTGGGCCCGTCGGAGACCGTCGCCGCGCACGCCGATGCCATCAATGTGGAATTGCAGGCGATCGTCGAGCGCGGGATCGAGGCGGGGGCGTTCCGGCCCGGGGTCGTCATGAACGACGAGCTGCCGCTGTGGGCGGCGATCGACGGCCTCAGCGCCCAGGCGATGTTCGGGATCCGCCCGATGCGGACCCCGGACGCCGCACGGTCGACCGCACGGACCATTGATCTGTGTCTGACGGACCTGCTCACCGACGAGGCGCTGCGGGCCCGCGACGCGGCGTTCCCCGCCGCCGACATCACCGCCGACGCAGGGGTCTAGGGCCCGTTCGTTCCGGGCCGGGCCAGCCCGGCGCAGTGGCCGGGCTACTGTGGTCGTCGTGCGCATTCTCGTGATCGGTTCCGGTGCCCGTGAGCACGCCCTCCTCGTCGCCCTCGCCGCGGATCCCGCGGTGACGGAGTTGCACGCCGCGCCGGGCAACCCCGGCATGGTGCAGGCGCAGTGTCACGAACTCACGGTGACCGATCCGGCGGCCGTGACGGCCCTGGCCCGCAAGCTCGACGCCGGACTGGTCGTCATCGGTCCCGAGGTGCCCCTGGTCGCGGGCGTCGCCGACGCCCTGCGCGAGGCCGGGATCCCGGTGTTCGGCCCGTCCGCCGAGGCCGCGCGCATCGAGGGGTCCAAGGCGTTCGCCAAGGACGTCATGGCGGCTGCGGGTGTGAAGACCGCGCGCGCCGAGATCGTGGACTCGCCCGCCGACCTCGACGACGCACTCGACCGCTTCGGACCGACCTGGGTGGTCAAGGACGACGGGTTGGCCGCCGGCAAGGGGGTCGTCGTGACACCCGATCGCAACGCGGCCCGCGCTCACGCTCTCGCCTGTCTCGACGACGGGCACCCGGTGCTGTTGGAGTCGTTCCTCGACGGGCCGGAGGTCTCCCTGTTCTGCCTGGTCGACGGCGAGACCGTCGTGCCGTTGTTGCCCGCCCAGGACCACAAGCGGGTCGGCGAGGGCGATCGCGGTCCCAACACCGGCGGGATGGGCGCCTACACTCCGCTGCCGTGGTTGCCGCAGGCGATGGTCGACCGGATCGTCACCGAGGTGTGCGAGCCGGTGGCCCGCGAGATGGTCGCCCGTGGCTGCGGCTTCTCCGGCCTGCTGTACGCGGGGCTGGCGATCACCTCGTCCGGGCCCGAGGTCGTGGAATTCAACTGCCGCTTCGGCGACCCGGAGACACAGGCCGTGCTGGCGCTGCTCGAGTCGCCGCTGGGCGAGACCCTGCACTCCGTGGCCACCGGCCGACTGGCCGACCTTCCGCCGCTGGTGTGGCGTGACGGCGCCGCCGTGACCGTGGTCCTGGCAGCCGAGCACTACCCGGCGACGCCGCGGCGCGGTGACCTCATCGAAGGCGCCGAACAGCCGGGCGTGCTCCACGCCGGCACGGCCCGCGACGCGGAGGGCCGGCTCGTCTCCGCCGGGGGCCGGGTCCTGTCGGTCGTGGGCACGGGGGCGGACCTGACAGCGGCCCGGGCCGAGGCCTACCGGATCCTCGACGGCATCGAGCTCGGCGGCGGGCATTTCCGCCGGGACATCGGCCAGGCCGCCGAGGAGGGGCGCATCAGCCTCCCCGGCTGACGCGCCCCGCGCGATCAGCGCGAGTAGAGCTCCATCCGGGGCACCTGCGCGACCAACCACGGGCTGAAGGCGAACGGGGTGGCGTCGACCGAGGTGCGGACATCCGCCGGACGGGCCCAGTGGTGCGCGCACACCTCGTCGGCCCGCGGGTTCACCTCGGCGCGGATGCGGGCGGTGAACACCGGACAGATCTCGTTCTCGACGATTCCCGAGTCGTCGACGGCCCGATAGCGGAAGTCCGGTACCGCGGGTTCGATCGAGTCCACTCGGGTTCCGAGCTCCTGCTCGGCCCGCCGGACTATCGCCTCGACCGGATCCTCGCCCGGACCGGGGTGGCCGCAGAACGAGTTCGTCCAGATACCGGGCCAGGTCCGCTTGTCCAGAGCTCTCCGGGTGAGGAGCACGTGCCCCTCGTCGTCGACGACATGGCACGAGAACGCCAGGTGCAGCGGCGTCTCCGTGGTGTGGACCGTGGCCTTGTCGGCGGTACCGATCGGGTTGGCGTCGTCGTCGAGGAGGACGACGAGCTCGGTCGGCACGGACGGCGACCCGGCGGCGCGGGACCCGGCGGTGGCGGGGGGCTCGGAAGGGGAGGACATGCCGCCCAGCCTAGGCATTTCCGGCGGGCCCGGCCGCCGCGCGCAGCCGGAGGGCCGCCGCGCGGGGCGCCGCCGGCAGTCGATCAGCCCGCGAGGCTGCGGGCGATCACCAGCCGCTGGATCTGGTTGGTGCCCTCGAAGATCTGGGTGATCTTGGCCTCGCGCATGTACCGCTCGACCGGGAACTCGCGGGTGTAACCCACACCGCCCAGGACCTGCACCGCGTCGGTCGTCACCTTCATGGCGGCGTCGGTGGCGGTGAGCTTGGCGATCGAGGCCTCCCGCGAGTACGGGCGGCCGGCGTCCTTGCGGCGGGCGGCGTCGAGGTAGGAGGCGCGGGCCGAGGCCACCGCGGCGGCCATGTCGGCGAGGAGGAAGCCCAGCCCCTGGTGGCCGATGATCGTCTTGCCGAACGCCTCGCGCTCGCGGGCATAGGCGACCGCGTCGTCGAGGGCGCGCTGGGCGATGCCGGTGGCCACCGCGGCGATCCCGAGGCGGCCGGAGTCCAGGGCCGAGAACGCGATGCGCAGGCCGTCGCCCTCCGCGCCGAGCAGGCGGTCCGCGTCGACCCGGGCGCCCTCGTACGAGGCGGTGGTGGTGGGGACGCCGTTGAGGCCCATCTTGTCCTCGGGCTTGCCGAAGTGTAGGCCCTCGGTCTCGCGCGGAATGAGCAGGCACGAGATCCCACGGGAGCCCTCGCCGGTGCGGACGAAGGTGTTGTAGACGTCCGCGATCCCGCCGTGGGTGATCCACGACTTGGTGCCGTTGACGACGAACACGGAGCCCGGGCCGTCGCCCTCCCGCTCCGCGCGGCACCGCAGGGCGGCGGCGTCCGACCCGGCCTGCGGCTCGGACAGCGAGTACGCGCCGATCTGCTCGCCGGCGAGCATGCCCGGCAGCCACTCGGCCTTCTGCGCGTCGGTCCCGGCGGTGGCCAGCGGGAAGCAGGACAGGCCGTGCACGCTGGTCGCCACGGCGACGGCCGCCCAGCGGGCGCCGAGCTCCTCCAACACCTGGAGGTACACCTCGTAGGGCTGGTCGCCGCCGCCGAACTCCTCCGGGTAGGGCAGGCCCAGCAGCCCGACCTCGCCGAGCTGGGCGAACAGGCCCTCGGGGTAGGTGTGGTTCCGCTCGTGCTCGGCGGCGATCGGCTCGAGGAGTTTGTCCGCGACGGAACGCGTCATCTCGAGCAGTTCGTACGCCTCGTCGCTGGGGAGCAGGCGGTCCACGGCCATGGGGGTCCTCCGGGTGCGGGTGGGGGACCGTGCGGTCCCCGGGGTCGGTCGACTCCCATTAGAGTGCACCGCCACCACACGGACCGCCCAGCCCCGATAGTGGGGGTGCCCGTTGGTGGGTGCTGCTGGTGCGTCGTGGGTCACGTGCGACACAATCTGGCGGTATGACCGAGAACACCGCGTCCACGCCCCTGTCGCCGGAGCAGTTGCTGGCGATCTACGACGTCCCCGGTGCGAGCGCCGCGGAGTTCCTGTGCGACCGCCACGCCCCCGAGGCGGTCGCCTTCACCGTCATCGACGCCGACCTGTCCGGGCGGGACATCACCTACGGTGAGCTGCGGACCGAGAGCGAGAAGGTCGCCGCGGCGCTGGCCGAGCTCGGCGTGGGCGAGGGCGACCGGGTGGCCACGCTGATGTCCAAGTCCGCGGACCTGGTGTTCACCCTCATGGGGATCTGGCGACTCGGTGCCGTCCACATGCCGCTGTTCACCGCGTTCGCGTGGCCGGCCATCGAGATGCGTCTCACCGGTGGCGACGCCAAGGTGGTCGTCTCCGACGCGGACCAGCGAGGAAAGCTCGAGAGCGTCGCCGTCCCGGTGGTCGTCGCCGGCCTGGCGGACTGCCCCGAGGCCCGAGACGGCGACCTCGACCTGGCCGCGATCACCGCCGCCCGGCAGCCCGGCCTCGCCGCGGCGGTCACCGGCCCGGACGCCGGCCTGGTCATGCTGTTCACCTCCGGCACCACCGGCACCCCGAAGGGCGTCGTCGTGCCGGTGCGCGCCCTGGCCGCGTTCCACCAGTACATCGAGACGGGCCTGGACGTGCGGGCCGACGACGTGTTCTGGAACGGCGCCGACCCGGGCTGGGCGTACGGCCTCTACTACGGCATCCTCGGCCCACTGGCGGTCGGCCGTCGGAGCCTGCTGCTGCACGCCCGCTACAGCCCGGAGCTGGCGTTCGCGGTCCTGCAGTACTTCCACGTCACCAACTTCGCGGCCGCGCCGACGGTGTACCGCACCATGCGGGCCAAGCGGGACATCGCACCGGCCGACGTCACGCTCCGCCGAGCCTCGGCCGCCGGTGAGCCGCTCACCCCCGAGGTGATCGAGTGGTCGACCGAGCAGTTCGGCGTCGAGGTGCGCGACCAGTACGGGCAGACCGAGCACGGGATGTTCATCATCAACCCGTGGCATGACTCGCTGCGGGAGGACGTGCGCCCGGGCTCCATGGGCGTGCCGCTGCCGGGCTGGTCGTGCACCGTGCTCGCCGCGGACTCCGACGAGCCCGCCCCCGTGGGCGAGCTGGGCCGCGTGGCGATCGACGTCCCCGCCAGCCCCCTCATGTGGTTCACCGGCTACCACCAGGCCCCGGAGAAGACCGCCGAGCGCTTCAGCGCGGACGGGCGCTGGTACTACACCGGCGACGCCGCCAAGCTCGACGCGGACGGCCACTTCTACTTCTCGAGCCGCGACGACGACGTGATCATCATGTCCGGGTACCGCATCGGCCCGTTCGACGTGGAGTCCGTCCTGGCCAAGCACCCGGACGTGCTCGAGTCGGCGGTCATCGGCGTCCCCGACGACCTGGCCGGGGAGGTCCTCGAGGCGTACGTGGTCCTGCGCGACGGCGTGGAGGGTGGCCCGGAGGCCGAGTCCGGCCTGCAGAAGTGGGTCAAGACGGAGTTCGCCGCCCACGCCTTCCCGCGCCGGATCCACTTCGTCCGCGAGCTGCCCAAGACCCCGTCGGGCAAGATCCAGCGGTTCCTGCTGCGCAAGGAGCGCGCCGGACAGGCCTGAGCGCGCCGGACAGGCCTGAGGCGGCCCGCGCCGCACGCTGCCACCGCCGGATCCGCCCCGGCCGAACGCGGTGAACGGGGTTCACACACCCCGTGGCGGGTCTACCCTCAGCACATGAAACCGGCGGCGGCTGCCCGTGCTCTCGTGTCCGCGGCGCTCGTCGTCGTCGTCCCTCTCGCCTCGGCGACCACCGCGGCGACGGCGGCGGCCAACCCGGTGATCTCCTCGGTCGCCCCCGACCCCTCCGTGCAGCGCGGCGCCGACGGGGCGTTCCACGTCCACGCGACCTCGGACGACTGGGGCGACGGCGCCGGGTCCCGCCTCATCCCGCACTTCCGGTCCTTCGACCTGGTGGAGTGGGAGTACGTGGGCGACGCGTTCGCCGCCCGGCCCTCGTGGGCCCCGCCCGGTTCGTTCCTGTGGGCGCCCGACGTTCACCTCACCGCGACGGGCGCCGTCATGTACTACACGACCGGGGGCGCCGCGCCCTGTATCGGCCGGGCCACCGCGCCGGGCGTCGACGGCCCGTGGACGCACGATCCGGCGCCGATCGTCTGCCACGGCGCCCCGGAGCCGTATCAGGACCTGGACCCCATGGACCCCGAGGTGGTGGTCACCGACGCCGGCCCGGTCATGCTCATGGGGAACTTCGAGGGCATCCACGCGGTGCCGATGAACGCCACCGGCACGGTGCTGGACGGTGACCCCGTGCTCGTCGCCGGCACCGGCGTGGAGGCCCCGGCCGTGGTCACCCGTCAGGGGCGCACGCACCTGTTCACCAGCGCCGGGCTGTGCTGCGACGGGGAGGCCTCGCAGTACCGCGTGCTGGGCGGCCGCGCCGACGGACTGTTCGGGCCGTACGAGGACAGGACCGGGCGCCCGTTGGTGCAGGCGCCGGGCGAGCCCCTGCCCGGTGACGTCATCCTGCGCGGCGACGACGACTGGGTGGGCCCGGGGCACGTGGACGTGGCCACCGACGACGCCGGCGGGGACTGGATGCTCTACCACGCCGCGCCCCGCGGCAACGCGGTGCTGCCCAGCGGCGTGCAGCGGCGCTACCTCATGCTCGACCGGCTCGACTGGGTGGACGGCTGGCCGGTCGTCGGGGACGGCACGCCGCCGGAGACGCGGCCCGCCGATCCGGTGGTCGCGCTCCCCGTCCGCCTCACCGCGGTGGGGCAGGCCGCGCTGCGACCGGGCGACGACGGCACCGCCGACGGCGACGAGGTGATCGACCTGTCGGTACGGGTTGCCTCCACCGGCACGGCGTATTCCGGCGAGGTCCGGGCCACCATCACCGGCCCGGACAAGCGACGGCTCGCACTGCCGATCGTGACCGGCACCGGGGACCTGCCGGCCGTGCCGGTGAGCGTGGGCGCCGGGGCGGCGGTGGACCGCCCGCTGACGCTGCGGCCGGCCGCACCGCTCGCCCCGGGCCGCCACGAGCTGGTCATCTCGATCGGTGCCGCGGAGGGCGGCGCGGCACAGGAACTGGCGGTGTTCGGCCTCGAGGTCGCCCCGGACGGCACCCTGTCACTCGGATCGGGCGCACTCGGATCGGGCGCACTCGGATCCGCCCCGATCGGATCGACCGGCTCCTGATCGGATGTGAGGCCGCCGTCCCGGGGTTACCGTGATCGCCAGAGCACCCCGCTGGGAGGCGTCGGGGTGACCGGCGGAGGGAGCGGGCCATGACCGGCGGGGGCACGGACGCGGGCGGCACCGACGACCGCAGGATCGTGATGGCACCACACCTGAGGGGTCTGGAGCCGGACCCCGACCGCGGGATGGAGATCGACCAGAAGTCGCCCGGCGAGCTCGACCCCGCGGTGCCGCGGGGTGAGTTCGTCCGCAGCGTGATCGGCACCGTCGCCGGGCTGGCGGCGGCCGTGATCGTGTACCTGGTCATGCCGGGCGATCTCGAACACAACGCGCGCCTCACCGCGGCGGTGGCGGTCCTGCTCGGCATCTGGTGGATGACCGAGTGCATCCCCATCCCGGCCACCGCGCTGGTGCCGCTCATCGTGTTCCCCGTCCTGGGTCAGGACGTCTCGGTCAACGACGTGGGCGCCGAGTACGGCAACAACATCATCTTCCTGTTCATGGGCGGCTTCCTCATCGCGATCGCCATGCAGCGCTGGAACCTGCACCGGCGGATCGCCCTGCTCACCGTGCGCGCGATGGGTACCCGGTCGACCCGGGTGGTCGCCGGGTTCATGATCGCCACCGCCTTTCTGAGCATGTGGGTGTCCAACACGGCCACGGCGGTGATGATGCTCCCGATCGGGGTGTCGGTACTGATGCTCGCCTCCGAGCTCAGTGGGAAGGACCGTGCCGGTGGGAACGGCGGAGCCGGTGGGAACGGCGGAGCCGGTGGGAACGACGACGAGGACGCGATCCCCCGGATGGACTCCTCGTCCGATCCGCGTTCCGATCAGGTGAAGCAGGCCGTGATCCGGTCGAACTTCGGCACGGCGCTGATGCTGGGCATCGCCTACGCGGCGTCGGTCGGGTCGCTGGCGACCATCATCGGCACCCCGCCCAACACCCTTCTCGCCGGCTATCTGGAGGGTGAGCACGACATCGTCCTGGGTTTCGGTCGCTGGATGCTGGTCGGACTGCCGCTGGCGGTGGTCATGCTCGTGATCACGTGGTTCCTCCTCACCAAGGTCCTGTTCCGTCCCGAGATCGAGCGGATCCCCGGGGGTCGGGCACTGTTCGACGACGAACTGCGCAGGCTCGGCCCGACCTCGTCGGGCGAACGGCGCGTCCTGGCGGTGTTCGTCGCGGCGGCCGTGGCCTGGGTGGCCGTGCCGCTGGTGTGGGAGGACCCGCCGATCTCGGACGCCGGGATCGCGCTCATGGCCGGGCTGCTGCTGTTCCTGCTGCCGGCCGGCACCGAGCGCGGGGTGCGGCTGCTCACCTGGGACGCCGCGCTGGGACTGCCGTGGGGCGTGCTGCTGCTGTTCGGTGGCGGACTGGCACTGTCCGCGCAGTTCTCAGGTTCCGGACTCACCGGGTGGATCGGCGAGCAGGCGTCGGCGCTGGACGCGCTGCCGACCGTCGCGTTGGTGCTCGTCGCGGCCGCCGGGGTCCTGTTCCTCACCGAGCTGACGAGCAACACCGCCACCGCCGCCACGTTCCTGCCGGTGGCCGGTGGCGTCGCCCTCGGCCTGGACCTGGATCCGATGTTCCTGGCCGTCCCGGTCGCGCTCGCCGCCACCTGCGCCTTCATGCTCCCGGTGGCGACCCCGCCCAACGCGATCGCCTACGGCTCGGGATACGTGACCATCGGCCAGATGATCCGCGGCGGGATCTGGCTCAACCTGATCGGGTTGATCGCCATCACCGCGGTCACCATGACGCTGTTGGTGTGGGTGTTCGGGCTGACCGGCTGATCGTCTGACCGGCCCGCTAGCGTCGGGGGCATGCCCGTCGCACGCGAACCCTCCCGCCGCTCGGCCGTCGAGCCCTTCCACGTCATGAGCGTCCTCGCCGCCGCCGCCCGCCGGCAGGAGACCCACGGCGACGTCATCTCGCTGTGCGCGGGCCAGCCCTCGACCCCGGCCCCCGGCCCTGTACTCGCCGCCGCCCGCCACGCCCTGGACACCGAGATCCTCGGATACACCGAGGCGATGGGCATCCGCCCGCTCCGCGAGGCGATCGCGGGGTACCACCGGCGGCGGGACGGGGTGGACGTGACGGCCGACGACGTCGTCGTCACCACCGGGTCCTCCGGCGGCTTCACCGTGCTGTTCCTCGCTGCGTTCGACCCCGGCGACACCGTCGTGATGGCACGCCCCGGCTACCCCGCCTACCGCAACACCCTCCAGGCCCTGGGCTGCCGGGTCCACGAGATCGTCTGCGGCCACGAGACCCGGTACCAACCCACGGTCGCGCAGCTCGAGGCGGTCACGGCGGAACTGGGGCACGCGCCCGCCGGCCTCATCGTGGCGAGCCCGGCGAACCCCACCGGCACGATCATCGACGCGGGCGAACTCGAGGCCCTCGCGCGCTGGTGCGAGGCCCACGGCACGCTGCTCATCAGCGACGAGATCTACCACGGCGTCGCCTACGGCCGGGAGTGCGCGAGCGCGTGGCAGACCAGCCGCGAGGCCGTGGTCATGGGCTCGGTGTCCAAGTACTTCTCCATGACCGGCTGGCGGATCGGCTGGATGCTGCTCCCGCAGTACCTGCGCGACCCCGTGGACCGCATGATCGGCAACCTCACCATCTGTCCGCCCGCCGATGCCCAGTTCGCCGCCGTCGCCGCGTTCACCGAAGCCGCTGCCGCCGAGCTGGACGGCCACGTCCAGCGGTACGCCCGAAACCGCGACCTGGTCCTGCGCAGACTGGGCGAGCTGGGCGTGGGGGAGATCGCCCCTCCGGACGGCGCCTTCTACGCGTACTTCGACGTCTCACGCTGGACCGACGACTCGGTGGCGTGGTGCGCGGAGGTCCTCGAGCGAACAGGGGTCGCGTTGACGCCGGGCGTCGACTTCGACACCGTCGACGGTGGCCACACCGTCCGGCTGAGCTTCGCCGGCGGCACCGAGGAGATCGCCGAGGCGATGGACCGGCTGGAGGCCGTGCTCGCCCCGTAGGTACCGGCCCCGCGGGCGGCTGTGATGTACGGCCCCCGCCGGCGCCCGCGGAGCGCTACGGTCGGCGCATGGGTTCCGCCGAGATCATCACCGCCATCGTCTACGTCACCCGGCCGTGGCTGCTGGCGCAGGCTCCGCTCACGGTGGAGCAGGTCTACCTCAACGCCCGGGAGATCCTGGCCGGGTCCACCGGCGGCTCGATGATCTCCTGACCGGGCTGCGATACTGGGGGGCGTGACCGCCCAGAGCAGCAAGCCCCGCATCTCCAACGTCCTCGCCTCGCGCTACGCGAGCGCCGACCTGGCCACGCTGTGGTCCGCCGAGCACAAGATCGTGCTCGAGCGGCAGCTGTGGATCGCGGTGCTGCGCGCACAACGCGACCTCGGCATCGACGTCCCCGACGGGGTGATCGAGGCCTACGAGGCGGTGATCGACCGCGTCGACCTCGGCTCGATCGCCGATCGCGAGCGCGTCACCCGGCACGACGTCAAGGCCCGCATCGAGGAGTTCAACGCCCTCGCCGGCCACGAGCACATCCACAAGGGCATGACGAGCCGAGACCTCACCGAGAACGTCGAGCAGCTCCAGGTGGTGCGGTCACTCGAGCTCGTCCGCGACCGGGGCGTCGCCGCGGTCCGGCGTCTGGCCGAGCACGCCGTCGCCCACCGCGACACGGTGATGGCCGGGCGCAGCCACAACGTCGCCGCGCAGGCCACCACGCTGGGCAAGCGTTTCGCCTCCGCGGCCGACGAACTGCTGGTGGCGTTGGAGCGCGTGGAGTCGTTGCTCGAGCGGTACCCCCTGCGCGGCATCAAGGGCCCGATGGGCACGGCGCAGGACATGCTCGACCTCCTCGGTGGCGACGCCGCCAAGATGACCGAGCTCGAGGGGCGGATCGCCGAGCATCTCGGCTTCGCCCGCACCTTCGACTCGGTGGGCCAGGTCTACCCGCGGTCGTTGGACCACGAGGTCGTCTCGGCGCTCGTCCAGCTCGGCGCAGGCCCGTCGTCGTTGGCGCAGACCATCCGGCTCATGGCCGGGCACGAGCTGGTCACCGAGGGCTTCCAGCCCGGTCAGGTCGGCTCGTCCGCGATGCCGCACAAGATGAACACCCGCTCCTGCGAGCGCGTGAACGGTCTGCAGGTCGTGCTCCGCGGTTACGGCTCCATGGCCGCCGAACTCGCGGGCGCGCAGTGGAACGAGGGCGACGTCTTCTGCTCCGTGGTGCGTCGTGTCGCGCTGCCGGATGCGTTCTTCGCCCTGGACGGCATGTTCGAGACGTTCCTCACCGTGCTCGACGAGTTCGGCGCCTACCCGGCCGTGATCGACAAGGAGCTCCAGCGCTACCTGCCGTTCCTCGCCACCACGAAGGTCCTCATGGCCGCGGTGCGCGCCGGGGTCGGCCGCGAGGTCGCCCACGAGGCGATCAAGTCCAACGCGGTGGCGGTGGCGCTGGCCATGCGCGAGGAGGGCCGCGAACCCGATCTGCTGGACCGGCTCGCCGCCGACGACCGGCTGCCGCTGGATCGCGCCGCGCTCGAGGAGGCGCTCGCGGATCGTGCCGCGTTCGTCGGCGCCGCCGGCGACCAGGTCGACGCGGTCGCCGCCCGCGTCGAGGCGCTCGTGGCCCGCCACCCGGAGGCGGCCGGCTATGCGCCGGGTTCGATCCTCTGACAGCCTGTCCGTAACCCGCCGGGCCCCCCGCCCGATAAGTCCTGTACACCGACGGAGGCGGGGCCCTCCCGTCGCCGAGTGACAGGGAAGGACCACAGCATGGTCACGAGGCCCAGCGGCTCCCTCGGGGGCGCACTGTACGACGTGTTCGGGATGATCCAGGCCGGGCTCGCCACCGCCAGTTCGGCCGTCGGGATCGACCCGGGGGCGTTCATGCAGCAGTTCTACGTTCCGATCGCGTTCTCTCTGATGCCGCTCGGCGCCGGCAGCCTCATCTTGGACCAGCTCGGGATCTGAGGTTTTTGCCCGATCGGCCCCAGGCGATCGGCCTCGGCCCCGGGCGGGCTGGCACTAGTCTGTGCAGCATGCGCCAGACCCCCATCCCCGTCCCCGGCACCTCCGGCCTGCAGGCGACCCTGCACCACGCTGACCAGCCCCGGGCGTTGCTGCTGCTCGTGCACGGCTTCGCCGAGCACTCCGGCCGGTACGGGCGGACGATCCGCTTCCTCACCGACCGGGGGATCAGTGTTGCCTCCTACGATCTGCGCGGCCACGGCACGGCTCCCGGGCCCCGCGCCAAGGTGTCGATAGAGACGCACATCCGCGACAACCTCGCGGTGCGTGACGCGGTGGTGGAGTGGAGCCGGTCCGCCGAGGGCGGCGGGGCCGAGTCCCTGCCCCGGCTGCTGATGGGGCATTCGATGGGCGGGTTGATCGCGGGGGAGTCCGCGCTCCGGCGGCCGTGGGACCTCAAGGGCCTCATCCTCTCCTCGCCCGGGCTCGTCGTGGGCGAGGGGACACCGGCACCGCTGCGCGTGGCGGCGCCCGTGATCGCTCGTCTCCTGCCGTTCCTGCCGGTGGAGAAGCTCGACCCGCACGATATCTCCCGAGTGCCCGAGTACGTCGAGGACTACACCTCGGATCCGCTGGTCCACCAGAAGGGCGTGCCCGCGGTGACGGCGGGGACGATGCTCGCCGGCGGCCTCAAGTTCATCGAGCGGTCGCCGGCACTGCGGTTGCCGACGCTGATCCTCAACGGCTCGGCCGACACCATCACCTACCCGTCGGGCGCGCGGCGCTTCGCGCAGATCGCCGGTTCGGACCACGACCCGCGCCCGGAGATCACCTACCGGGAGTTCGAGGGCGGCCTCCACGAGCTGTTCAACGACCTGTGCGCCGAGGACGCGTACGCGGCGTTGGGGGAGTGGCTCGAGGCCCGACTGGGCTGAGTCCGACCAACCTCGGTTGGGGGCCGACGGTCTCGACTCGGGACGTGGGCGTCCGGCTACGCTGGCCGTCATGCGACCCGATCTCTCCTCTTACCGCCATCTCGTCTCCGGAAAGGTCCGCGAGCTGTACGAGATCGACGGTGAGACGCTCCTCCTGGTGGCCACCGACCGCATCTCCGCCTACGACCACGTCCTCGGCACGCCCATCCCGGACAAGGGCCGCGTGCTCACCGCGATGAGCGCCTACTTCTTCGACGCCCTCGACGTGCCCAACCACCTGGCCGGGACGCTGGACGACGAGCGCATCCCGCTCGAGGTGCTCGGCCGCGCGATGGTGGTCCGTCGACTCGACATGGTTCCGGCCGAGTGTGTGGCCCGCGGTTACCTGACCGGGTCGGGGATGACCGAGTACCGGGAGTCGGGGACCGTGTGTGGCATCGAGCTGCCCGGGGGCCTGGTCGAGGCCAGCCGACTGCCCGAGCCGATCTTCACCCCGGCCACCAAGGCGGCGGTGGGGGATCACGACGAGAACATCTCGTTCGATCAGCTCACCGGGATCGTCGGGGCCGAGCTGGCCGAGCAGCTGCGTACGGCGACGCTGGACGTCTACGCGCGGGCCGCGGAGATGGCGGCCGAGCGGGGAGTGCTGCTGGCCGACACCAAGTTCGAGTTCGGCCTGGTCGACGGGGAGCTGATCCTGGCCGACGAGGTGCTCACCCCGGACTCATCGCGCTACTGGCCCGCTGACGAGTATTCGCCGGGCCGTGTGCAACCGAGCTTCGACAAGCAGTACGTGCGGAACTGGTTGACGGGCCCGGAGGCGGGCTGGAACTCCGATGCCGACACCCCGCCACCGGCTCTGCCGCAGGAGGTCGTGGACGCGACCCGGGCGCGCTACATCGAGGCCTACGAGCGCATCTCGGGCCGCTCGTTCGCCGACTGGATCGGGGGCGACGCAGCGTGAGCTCCGCCGAGACGACCGACACCGACACCGCAGCCACCGACACCGCCGCCGCCGCGACCGCCACCACAGCCACCACCACGGGGCAGACGCCCACGCCGCCGCAGGCCGAGCGCCGGCCCCACCGTCGCGAGCACCACGGCCGCGTCTTCGTCGACGACTACGAGTGGTTGCGCGACAAGGACGCTCCCGCGACCCGTGCCTACCTCGAGGCGGAGAACGCCTACACCGATGCGATGACCGCCGACCTCAAGCCCCTGGAGGACGAGGTCTACGAGGAGATCCGCTCCCGCGTCAAGGAGACCGACATGTCGGTCCCGGTGCGCGCCAGCGGCTGGTGGTACTTCTCGCGCACCGAGGAGGGCCGCTCGTACGCCAGGCACTGTCGGGTCCCGGTCCCGCAGCAGTTCGTCGACGACCCGTCGGACCCTGCGGGCTGGGTTCCGCCCGAGGTCTCCCCGGACGTGGAGTTGCCGGGTGAGCAGTTGCTCCTCGACGGAAACGCCGAGGCGGAGGGTCACGACTACTTCGCGCTGGGCGCGTTCTCGGTCAGCCACGACGGCCGCGCACTGGCGTGGGCCACCGATACCGAGGGCGACGAGCGGTACACGCTGCGTTTCCGCTCGCTCGACCCGGACTACACGGCCCCGGACGAGGAGATCTCCGGGATCGCCGCCGGCGTGACCTGGTCCCGCGATGGCCGGTACGTCTTCTATGTCACGGTCGACGACGCCTGGCGGCCGGACACGGTGTGGCGTCACCGGCTGGGCACGACGAGGGACGACGACGACAAGGTCTTCCACGAGCCCGACGAGTCCTACTGGATCGGGGTCGGCGAGACACGCAGCGAGAAGTTCCTGCAGATAGCGGCGGGGTCCAAGATCACCACCGAGGTGTGGTGCCTGGACTCGAACGATCCCGCCGGCGAGTTCTGGTGCGTCCGGCCGCGGCAGGAGGGCGTCGAGTACGACGTCGAGCACGCGGTCGTCGGTGGCGAGGACCGGTTCATCATCACCCACAACGACGGCGCCCCGAACTACGAGGTGGTCGAGGCGCCTGTCGGTCCGATCGAGGGCGAGCTGCGGGATCTGCGCACGCTGGTGGCCCACCGTGACGACGTCCGGGTGGAGGGCGTGGACGCCTTCGCGCGCGTGCTGGTGCTGGGGTACCGCGAAGCGGCGCTGCCGCGGTTCGCGCTGATGCCGCTCGAGCAGGGGTCCACGGCGGGAGTCGAGGCGTACGGGCGGTTCGAGCCCGTCGAGTTCGACGAGGAGCTGTACACCTCCGGTCCGGGGTCCAACCCGGAGTGGGACTCGCCGGTCCTGCGGTTCGGCTTCGGTTCGTTCGTCACGCCGGGCCGGGTCTACTCGCTCGACCTCGCCTCGGGGGAGCGGACGCTGCTGCGTGAGCAGGAGGTGCTCGGCGGGTACGACCCGAGCGGCTACGTCCAGCGACGCGACTGGGCGACGGCAGCGGACGGCACCCGGGTGCCGATCTCGCTGGTGATGTCCACCGGCACCGCCGCCCGCGTCGATGCCGGCGAGCAGGTGCCGACGCTGCTGTACGGCTACGGCTCGTACGAGACCAGCATCGATCCCGCGTTCTCGGTGGCGAGGCTCTCGCTGCTCGACCGGGGGATGGCCTTCGCCGTGGCGCACGTGCGGGGCGGCGGTGAGATGGGCCGGCTCTGGTACGAGAACGGCAAGACGCACACGAAGCGCAACACCTTCACCGACTTCGTCGACTGTGCGCGACACCTGGTCGACTCCGGGCTCACCGCCCCGGACCGGTTGGTCGCCGAGGGCGGAAGCGCGGGCGGTCTGCTGATGGGGGCGGTCGCGAATCTGGCCCCCGAGTTGTTCGCGGGCATCCAGGCCGTGGTGCCGTTCGTCGACCCGCTCACCTCGATCCTCATGCCGGAGCTGCCCCTGACGGTGATCGAGTGGGACGAGTGGGGCGATCCGCTGCACTCCGAGGAGGTCTACGACTACATGGCCTCGTACGCCCCGTACGAGAACATCGAGGCCAAGGACTATCCGGCCATCCTCGCGGTGACCTCGCTCAACGACACCCGGGTGCTGTACGTGGAGCCCGCCAAGTGGGTGGCCAGGCTGCGGGCGGTGTCCCCGTCGGCCAACTCGGCGGATCGGCCGGTGTTGCTGCGCTGTGAGATGAGCGCGGGTCACGGGGGAGTGTCCGGGCGCTACGAGCGGTGGCGTCAGACCGCGTTCGAGTACGCGTGGACCCTCCGCACGGCGGGCGCAGGCTAGACCCGCCCGGCCCGCCCGGCCCGCCCGCTAGACCCGCCCGGCGCCCACCCGGAGTCGCGCCCACCCCACCCCGAGGATCCGCTACTCCAATTCGGGATCCGCTAGTCCCATCGGGATAGCGGATCCGGAATCGGAGTAGCCGATCTCCCGGGGGTCAGGCGGTGTGGTCGGCGGCGGGCCCGAAGTCGTCCCCGCTCTCGGGGGGCATGGTGCGGGTCATCGCGGCTGCGGGAATGACCGCCCCGGCCAGGAACGTGAGGATGCCGAGACCTCCCATCACGTAGGCGAGCCGGTGCCCGTCGCCGTTCTCGAAGCTCGAACCGAAGATCAGCACCATCGAGATCACGAACAGTCCGCCCGTGACCAGCGAGAGCGACTGAGAGCGGGCCTGCAGGAGCGTCGCCAGCTCGAACTCGTCCAGGTATCGGGCGGGGGCGGTGTCCTTGGAGTCGATGGTGATGCGCAGCATCGTCCAGACCATGCAGATCACCACGGTCATGGGGAGCCAGGCCAGGATGATCGGGAACCAGAAGTACCCCGCCACCGCGATCGCGGCCATGATCGCCAGGCTCGCCCAGTTCAGGCGGACGAGCAGTCGGCGACGTGCCGGGGTACGCCACGACGGGAGTCTGCCCTCCGTCCGGGTCTGCATCTTCTCGAATCGCTGCTCGGATCGGGTGAGGGTGTCGACGCGGTTGGAGGTCATGATCGGTCCTCTCGGGTGGGGCGGTAGATCTCGGCAGACATCGGTCGGAACTCCTCGCGGGAGAACACGGCCTCGACCGGCAGGTCGAAGACCGCGCAGATCCGGAAGGCCAGATCCAGGCTCGGGTAGTGGTCGCCTCTCTCGAGCGCCCCCACGGTCTGGGGGTTGACCTCGATCTGCTCGGCGAGCGCCGCACGGCTCAGGCGGCGCTCGGCCCGCAACACGGCGATCCGGTTGTGAATGGGGAGCTTTTCTCCCCGTCGGACTGGGCTCATGTATCTAAGTGTTGGGAAAACCCAACGATTTGTCAATGGTTCGTTGTGGGTAGGCTGGATCACATGAGTAGCGGAAGCATCCACGACATCTCGTTCACCACCATCGAGGGCGAGCAGGCCAGCATGGGCGACTACGCGGGCCACGCGGTCCTCGTGGTCAACGTCGCCAGCGAGTGCGGGCTCACCCCGCAGTACGAGGGGCTGCAGGAGTTGGCGGACGACTACCGCGACCGCGGCCTCTTCGTGATCGGGTTCCCCTGCAACCAGTTCATGGGCCAGGAGCCGGGTGACGAGGACGCCATCAAGGAGTTCACCTCCGGCAAGTACGGGATCACCTTCCCGCTCGCGGCCAAGGTCGACGTCAACGGGCCCGACCGACACCCGCTCTACGTCGAGCTCACCAAGGTGGCCGACTCCGACGGTGAGGCGGGGGACGTGCAGTGGAACTTCGAGAAGTTCCTGCTCTCGCCCGAGGGGGAGGTCGTCGGACGGTTCCGTCCCAAGGTCGAGCCCGGAGCCCCCGAACTGGTGGACGCGCTCGAGGAGGCACTTCCGATCTGACCGCGCCGGCGGGGATATCGGTCTCGGCACTGTGTCGCGCCGGCACTGTGTCGGTCTCGGTGCTGTGTGGGGCTCGGCAATCTGGAGTACACCTCGCCGTCGTCACCGCGTCATCACTCCCTGACACGATGCCCCCATGACCCCGCGCCTCATCGTCTCGGTCTCGGGACTCCGCGACACCACCCTCGACCACGCCGTCGACCTGGTCGGCGACCTCGAACGTCGATCCGTGCCGGTCTCGCTGCTCGTCGCCCCGCGGCGGGGGCGCGAGTACCGACTCGCCGACGACGACGGCACCCAGGAGTGGCTGCGGCATCGCCGGCGGCGCGGCGACGCCATCGTGCTGGGCGGTTACGACGACGCGGCGACCAGGCCCCGTAGGCCCGAGTTCGCCTCGATCGGACCCGCCGAGGCCGCCGTGCGTCTCACCGCCGCCGACCGGCTCATGGCGGAGATGGGCCTGCGGACCCGGGTGTTCGCCCCGCCGCGCTGGAACGCCTCCCCGGGATGCCTCAGGGCACTCCCCGGGGCGGGCTTCCACGTCTGTGCCGCGCTGACAGGAATCCACGACCTCCCGCGCGGCACCATCGAGCGGGGTCGGGCGCTCTCGATCGGCGAGGGGTTCGTCGCCGACGCCTGGTGGTGCCGGGCCCTCGTCGCCGCGGCCGGGCGCACCGCCGAGGCCGGCGGGACGGTCCGGCTCAACGTCGCGGCCGGGCAACTCTCGCGCCGGGCACCCCGGTCGGCGCTGCTCGACGCGGTCGATGCGGTGGTCGGCGAGCACGGTGCGCGGCCCGCCCGCTACGAGTGGTCTCCGGTCGCCCTCGTGGGTGCCGCGTGAGCTTTCGGTCCGGCGACCAGCGGCGGGTAGGATCGACCAGTGAGTCCCGGCCGGTCCGGGATCGTCCCGCGTAGCCGTCCGATCGAGGAGTTCCCACCGTGGCCCGAGTCGTCGTCGAAGTCATGCCCAAGGCCGAGATCCTCGATCCGCAGGGTCAGGCCATCCACCGAGCCCTCGGCCGTCTGGGCCACGGCGGAGTCACCGACGTCCGGCAGGGCAAGCGGTTCGAACTCGAGGTCGCCGACGGCGTGACGGAGGCCGAGCTCGAGGAGATCGCCTCGTCCCTCCTGGCTAACACCGTGATCGAGGACTGGAAGGTCGTCCGCGTGGACACCGCGGAGGCGGCCTCGTGACCGCACGGATCGGCGTCATCACCTTCCCCGGAACGCTCGACGACATCGATGCCTCCCGTGCCGTCACCCGGGCCGGGGCCGAGGCCGTCTCCCTGTGGCACGACGACGCCGACCTCAAGGGCGTCGACGCCGTGGTGGTCCCCGGCGGCTTCTCCTACGGCGACTACCTGCGTTGCGGTGCCATCGCGTCGATGGCCCCCGTCATGGGTGAGGTCATCTCGGCCGCGAAGGGCGGCATGCCCGTGCTGGGGATCTGCAACGGTTTCCAGATCCTGTGCGAGGCCGGTCTCCTGCCCGGCGCCATGGGCCGCAACCGCGACATGCACTTCATCTGCCGCGACGAGTGGCTGCGGGTGGAGAACAACGACACCGCCTGGACCTCCCGGTTCGAGCAGGATGCCGAGATCCTCATCCCGCTCAAGTCCGGCGAGGGCCGCTACATGGCCACGCCCGAGACCATCGAGCAGCTCGAGGCCGAGGGGCGCGTGGTCTTCCGCTTCTCCGGTGACGCCCCCAACGGCTCCACCAACAACATCGCCGGCATCAGCTCCGCCGACGGTCGCGTGGTGGGTCTCATGCCGCACCCCGAGCACGCGATCGACCCGCTGACCGGGCCCTCCGACGACGGACTGGGCCTGTTCCTGTCCGCGCTGGACTCGATCGTCAGGGTCTGATCAGCACGCTGCGCTCAGAGCGAAGGGCCCGCCGGGATTGCTCCCGGCGGGCCCTTCGGTGTTGCAGGGGTGGATCAGCCGAGCGGGCTGCCGAGGGTGCTGCCCAGGTCGCCACCGATGCCGGCGACGAGGCCGAGGATCGTCAGGGGCAGCTCGAGGACGAAGCCGAGGATGGTGTCCACGGCGGAGGAGCCGACGCCGTCGAAGCTGCCGAAGGTCTCGATGCTGAAGGGAACGGTGGCGTCTGCGATCGAACCGGTGAGGTCCATGGGGTCTCCTTTATGAAGTTTGCCCCGGGATAGCCGGGGCACGGTGCGGCGACCCGGGTGGTCGCGCGCGCGAGATGATTTTGCCCTTATCTGGTGGACAATGGTTCAACTTTCTTCACATTAGTGACAAAGGTCACTCGCGCCACTCGTGGTCGGCTGTGCCCCGTGCGTCGCCCGCCGACCGCGGCCGATGCGGTAGAACCGTGGGATGAGCGAAACCAGTAACCAGCCCGTCTCCGCCTCCGACAAGGCCGACCGGCCGTTCGACATCGTCCTCTACGGTGCGACCGGGTTCACCGGGGGACTGGTGGCCGAGTACCTGCTGCGGCACATGCCCGAGGGTGGTTCCTGGGCGGTCGCGGGCCGGAACCGGACCAAGTTGGACGCGATCGTCGCCCGACTGGCCACCGAGATGCCGGACGTCCCCGCGCCCGGGGTCGTCGTCGCGGACACCGACGACGCGCGATCGCTGGCGGAGATGGCGCGGTCGGCGCGCGTCATCATCACCACGGTCGGCCCGTACCTCGAGTACGGCGAGCCGTTGGTGGCCGCCTGCGCCGAGGCCGGAACCGACTACGTGGACCTGACCGGGGAGCCCGAGTTCGTCGACCGCATGTACCTCGAGTATCACGACGTGGCCGTGGCCTCCGGCGCACGGATCGTCCACGCCTGCGGTTTCGACTCGATCCCCCACGACCTGGGCGTGTTCTACACCATGAAGCAGGTGCCCGAGGGCGTGCCCGCGGTGGTGTACGGGGCCGTCCATGCGGACGCCCAGTTCTCCGGCGGAACCTTCCACTCGGCCATCGGCCAGTTCGCGCGCCTGCGGGACGCGGCGAAGACCGCCAAGCTCCGGCGACAGAAGGAGGGCAGGGTCTCCGGTCGGCGGATCAAGTCGGTCCAGGGCAAGCCGCACCGGGACAGCGTGCTGGGCCGGTGGCTCGTGCCGCTGCCGACCATCGACCCGCAGATCGTCCTGCGGTCGGCCGCAGCCCTCGAGAGCTACGGGCCGGACTTCACCTACTCGCACTACGCGTCGGTCGGCTCGCCCGTCACCGCCACGGCCGGCATGGTCGGTGTCGGCGCGCTCGCGCTCGGCTCGCAGGTCGGCCCCATCCGGTCGCAGATCCTCAATCGGATCGACCGCGGGGCCGGGCCGAGCGAGTCCCGCCGGGCCCGGTCCTCGTTCGACGTCACGTTCGTCGCGCTCGCCGGAGGACGTCGGATCGTCACCCGGGTCTCGGGGGGCGACCCGGGGTACACCGAGACGTCGATGATGCTCGCGGAGTCGGGTCTGAGCCTGGCGTTCGACGACCTGCCCGCGCTCTCGGGTCAGCTCACCACGGCCCAGGCCATGGGTGACGCCCTGCTGGACCGGGTCCAGCGCGGCGGCCTGACGTTCGAGGTCCTGTCGACGTAGGGCGGGCCCCGGGTGGCCCCGCACGAGGTGGGGCCGAAGGCGTCGATTCGCCACCCGGACGGGGCCGACTAGACTCGGCCCCGTGACCTCTCACGTGGACTCCATCTCGCACGCCTCCGACACCCCCGAGCTCGCCCAGCCGTGGGCGGAACTCGGACTCAAGGAGGACGAGTACGCCCGCATCCGGGAGATCCTGGGGCGCCGCCCCACGGACGCCGAGCTGGCCATGTACTCCGTCATGTGGTCGGAGCACTGCTCCTACAAGTCGTCCAAGGTGCACCTGAAGTACTTCGGGGAGACCACCACCGACGAGATGCGCTCGTCGATGCTCGCCGGCATCGGTGAGAACGCCGGCGTCGTGGACATCGGTGGCGGCTGGGCCGTGACGTTCAAGGTGGAGTCCCACAACCACCCCTCGTACATCGAGCCCTACCAGGGCGCCGCGACCGGTGTCGGCGGGATCATCCGCGACATCATGGCGATGGGTGCGCGGCCGGTGGCCGTGATGGACCAGCTTCGTTTCGGCCCCGCCGACGCCGACGACACGCACCGCGTGCTCCCCGGCGTCGTGGCGGGCGTCGGCGGCTACGGCAACTGCCTGGGCCTGCCCAACATCGGTGGCGAGACCGTGTTCGACGAGTCCTACGCCGCCAACCCTCTGGTCAACGCCCTCGGCGCGGGCGTCATGCGCGTCGAGGACCTGCACCTGGCGTTCGCCTCCGGCACTGGCAACCGGATCATCCTGTTCGGTGCCCGCACCGGCCTCGACGGGATCGGTGGCGTGTCGGTGCTCGCCTCCGAGACCTTCGACGTGGATGAGCACGGCGCGCCGGTCAAACCCCGCAAGCTCCCGGCCGTCCAGGTGGGCGACCCGTTCACGGAGAAGGTCCTCATCGAGTGCTGCCTCGACCTGTACCGCGAGGAACTGGTCGTGGGCATCCAGGACCTCGGCGGAGCCGGCCTGGCGTGCGCCACCTCCGAGCTGGCGGCGGCCGGCGACGGCGGCATGCACATCGTGCTCGACAACGTCCCGCTGCGTGCGGAGGGCATGACCGCCGCGGAGATCCTCTCGAGTGAGTCGCAGGAGCGCATGTGCGCCGTGGTGACGCCGGAGAACGTCGAGGCCTTCATGGAGGTGTGCCGCCGCTGGGACGTGCTGGCCGCCGACATCGGCGAGGTCACCGACGGCGACCGGCTCACCATCGAGTTCCGCGGCGAGACCGTCGTGGACGCCCCGCCGGAGTCACTGGCCGACGAGGGACCGGTCTACGAGCGCCCCGTCGAGCGCCCCGCCGACCAGGACGCTCTGCAGGCCGACACCACCGCGAACCTGGCCCGCCCGGCCACCGGTGACGAGCTGCGTCAGACCCTTCTGGACATGATCTCCAGCCCGGCGCTGTGCTCGCGCAAGTTCATCACCGAGCAGTACGACCGGTACGTCCGCGGCAACACGATCCTCGCGGAGGCCGCCGACGGCGGCGTCCTGCGCATCGACGAGGAGTCCGGTCGCGGCATCGCGCTGTCCACCGACGCCTCCGGTCGCTACACCAAGCTCGACCCGTACACCGGTGCCCGGCTGGCCCTGGCGGAGGCGTACCGCAATGTCGCCGTCACCGGCGCCACCCCGGTCGCGGTGACCAACTGCCTGAACTTCGGCTCCCCCGAGGACCCGGGCGTGATGTGGCAGTTCCGCGAGGCCGTCCACGGCCTGGCCGACGGGTGTGCCGAGCTCGGCATCCCCGTCACCGGCGGCAACGTCTCGTTCTACAACCAGACCGGCTCCACGCCGATCCTGCCGACGCCCGTCGTGGGCGTGCTCGGCGTGCTCGACGACGTCGCCCGCCGCACGCCCACCGCGTTCGGTGACACCCCCGGTGAGAGCATCTACCTCCTCGGCGAGACCCGGGACGAGTTCGACGGGTCCATCTGGGCCCAGGTCGCCCACGACCACCTCGGCGGACTGCCGCCCACGGTGGATCTGACGTGGGAGGCCACCCTGGCCCGCATCATGGCGACCAGCTCGAAGGACGGCCTCATCACCGGCGCCCACGATCTGTCCGAGGGCGGCCTCGCGCAGGCTCTCGTGGAGTCGGCGCTGGCGGGCGAGTGCGGCATCCGCGTCGTGCTGCCCGAGGGCGCCGACCCGTTCGTGTGGCTGTTCTCAGAGTCCTCCGGACGCGTGATCGTCTCCGTGCCGCGGGGCGAGGAGATCCGCTTCCAGCAGATGCTCACCGCGCAGAACATCCCGCACGCGCGGGTCGGCGTGACCGACCCCGACTCGGGCACGTTCGAGGTGCAGGGCCAGTTCACCCTCACCACCGACGAGTTGCGCGCCGCCCACGAGGGGACGCTGCCGGCACTGTTCGGCGTCGACCCCGTCTGAGTCGTCGGGGAGGACGGCCGGACCGGGGGCAGGCGGGCGGATGCGCGACCTGCGCGGGCGTGAGCGGGTCCTCGCGGTGGTGCTCGCCGCCACCGCGGGGTTCGTCGACGCCGTCGGCTTCCTCGTGGTGGGCGGCTACTTCGTGTCCTTCATGAGCGGGAACTCCACCCGCATGGTCGTCGATCTCTCGGGCGGTGACCTCGCAGGTGCCGCCATCGCCGCCGTCGTGCTGGTCTCGTTCTTCCTGGGGGCGGTCGGGGGCGCGGTGGTGACCCGACGCCGCAACCTCGACGACCGACCGGCGGTCCTGTCCCTCGTGGCGTTCCTGCTCGTGCTCTCGCTCGTCCTGCACTGGGCCACCACGGCCACGGTGCTCGGGGCGCCGGTGTCGGTCGCGGCGGCGGCGGCATCGATGGGGGCCATGAACTCCGTCTTCCACTCCCGTGGCGAGGTCTCGCTCGGCGTGACGTACATGACGGGCGCGGTGGTGAAGTCGGCCCACCGCCTGGTCGACGCGCTGGCCGGGGGATCGTGGGCCCCGTACCGCCAGCAGGTGGCCCTGTGGTCCGCGCTCGTCCTCGGTGGTGTCGCCGGCGCACTGCTGCACGTGGCCATGGGCGCCACCGCGCTCGCGCTGGCCGCGGCGGTCGTGATCGGCGCGGCGGTCGTGACCGTCCTGCTGCGCGCCCGGGACTACCGCACCCCCTGACGGCCCGTCAGGGCCCCGGGCCTACGGCAGCCCTCGTCGTCGTGCCCCCAGGTAGGCCTCCCGCGCGGCGAGGCCACGGACCACCTCGTCGAGCATAGGACGTACGAACCGTTCCTTGTGCGCGGCGTCGGAGGCCGCCGCGGCGGCCAGGTTGAGCGCGGAGAACGTCGCCAGCATCAGCGACACGCGCACGAGGGTGACGCTGACCGGGAGTCCGAACAGCAGCCCGCCCGGCTCGTCGGGAGGACGCAGCGTCCACCGGGTCTCGGTGATCTCGGGGACGGCGATCCACCCGAGGGTCACGAAGAACAGGAACACGAGCGTGGCGAACAGCGCCGCCTGGATCAGGGTCGCCAGCACGGGCACCAGCACCAGGTTCACCCGCTCGCCCGGACGCAGCGGGCGGTCCGGCGCGCGCCCGCCCAGGTCCTGGATGATGTCGTCGCGGGTGGAGATGCCCACCAGCAGCACGGTGAGCACCACCATGACGCCCAACACGGCGAACGTCCGCGGCCAGGACAGTTCGACCATGACCTGCCAGATCTCCACGCTGAAGAACAGGAACAGCACCGCCAGCATGAGGATCGGCAGCACCCTCGCCACCATCGGCCCCATGGTGGCCAGTTCCCGCCGCACGCGCCGCGCCGACCAGCGCATCAGCGAGCCCAGCCCCGTGTAGGTGCCCACCAGGACGCCCACCGCGAGCAGGACGGTGGTGCGGTACGAGGGGCCGTCGTGGGGGTCGAACACGACGTGGGGGACGACGACGAGGGCGATCAGTGCCCCGAGACCGATCGCCGAGCCGACCACCGGGCGCGCGCGACGGGCCGCCGTCGACACCAGCCATCCCACGAGTGGGGCGGCGACCCAGAGCGCGACCGCCAGCAGGAGGAGTTCGGCGATCGGCTCCGGGGCGTCGAGCAGATCCGGCTCCGCCCCCGGCCCGGCCCGCTCGAGCAACGCGATCATGTAGTCGTTCGACCGGTCCACGGCGGCGATCCCGGTGGCGGCCACCGCGAGCCCGGCGCCGAGGCCGGCGGAGCGGGGGAGCACCTCGCGGCGCCGCGTGGCCGGGGCGATCACGAGCGGCAACCCCAGGGCGCGCAGGTGGTCCTCGTGGGCGGTCAGACTGCTCGCGGGGGTGGGGTCGGGCGTGGGCACGCGCACATTCTCGCAGTGATCGGGCTCCGCACGGGACGGACCGGCGGCTATCGTCGATCCATGTCCACCAGCGAGCGCACGACGCCCGTCGCGGGCGGCGGCGCCGACCCGGCGGCTCCGGCCGTGACGGGAGTCCCCGTCGCGCCCGGCCGCCCGACCGAACCGCCCGTCTACGTCAGCCCGCCGACCAAGGTCCGCGACGACACGGTGCGGCCACCCCTGCCCGGGCTCGCGGTGGACACCGTGTTCTTCGCGGTCGCCACCCTGTCGGCGGGCTGGCTGGGCTGGCGGTTGCTGGGCGACGTCTGGCACCACACCTGGTGGCATCTGTTCCTGCTGATCCCGTTCTGGGCGCTGGTCGCCTACCTGGTGCTGCCGCGCCTGCAGACGCTCGTCACGTCGGTGTACGTGCCCGGGTACTTCATCGCCCGCACCCGCACCTCCGACGGGCTGCTGGGGGATCCGGTCAACCTCGCCGTCGACGGCACGGCCCGCCAGATCCACGAGGCGATGACCGCCTGCGGCTGGGTGCTGGCCGACGACATCACGGTCCGCTCCTCGTGGGGGATCATCATGTCCTCGGTCCTGCGTCGGTCCTACCCGTCGGCGCCGGTCAGTCCGTTGCGGCTCTTCGGTCGCCGGCAGTGCCTGGCGTATCAGCAGGAGGTCGAGGGCAACGCCGCGCAGCGCCACCACGTGCGCTTCTGGCGGTGCCCGGACGGGTGGCTGCTGCCCGGCGGGCACCGGGTGCAGTGGCTCGGCGCCGGCACCTACGACCGCGCGGTGGGCCTGTCGCTGTTCACCCTCCAGGTGACCCACAAGATCGACGCGGACATCGACGTCGAGCGCGACTACATCGTCGAGTCGATCCGGTACCACGTCCCCGGTGTGGGGGTCCGGGTGTTGGAGAACTTCTCGACCGGCTACCACTCCCGCAACGGCGGCGGTGACGCGATCCGCACCGACGGGGACCTGCCCGTGCTGGACCTGCGCACCGTGCCGGTGCCCGAGGCGTCGGCGGACGACCTGCCGCCGGGCGTGGTGCGCGCGGCCCGCGGGTTCGACGACCCGGTCGCCGAGGGCGGCGTCGCCTCGGGGGATCCGGACCGTCCGGCCGACGACGTCGCGCCCGACCCCGGCCACCTGCCGCGGCCGGCGGCGCTCACCGCGGGGTGCGCACTCGTCGCCGTCAGCGTCCTCGTGTTGACCGTGCTGGCGTTGCGCGACCTGCTGGGTGGGACGGACCTGGAGGAGTTCGCGGGGCTCGAGCAGTCCGAGGTGGTGCCGGCGGTCGTGGCGCTCGCGCTGTTCATCGGCGCGACCTACGGCGCGATGGGGGTTCTGGCACTGCTCACCTACCTGGGGTATGCCCGGCCGCGCGTGTGGTTGCTGACACTGACCGTGGTGAGCACCGTCTCCACCGAGTACGGGCGCGTGTCCACCGATGCCGAGCAGGACACGTTCCTCGGCGGGTACCCGGTCCTGGCGGTCAACGTCCTCATCATGTTGTTGCTCACGAGCCTGGCCGCGCGGACGTGGAGTCGGCGCACCGCCCAGGACCGTCGCGACCGCCGTCGGGGCGTGCGCACGGGCGCGCGGGGACTGCCGGCTGCCGAGGGCCCGGTCACCGTGGCGGCGGGGGATCCGACGTGAGCCGCGTCCCCGACGCCGCGGCGGTGCGCGCGGCCGTCGAGGCGGTGACACCGTGGCTCGACGACGACGACGAGGTGGCCGCCAGACCTGGTCGGTCCGCGTTGGCGGCGGCGGTCCGCGGCACCGTGGAGATCCTCGCGGCGGAGCTGCCGGGACGGTCGGTCGAGGTCCGGGTGCCGCCGTTCGCCGCGGCGCAGTGCGTGGAGGGGCCCCGGCACACCCGCGGCAGCCCCCCGAACGTCGTCGAGACGGACCCCCGCACCTGGCTGGAGTTGGCGACGGGCCGGCTCGACTGGGACTCGGCGATCTCCGAGGGCCGGGTGCGCGCCTCGGGGACCCGGGCGGCGGCGGTCGCCGCGGGGCTGCCGGTCGTCCGGCCGGGGTGAGGGGCCCGACCGGGTGCGGGGCTCAGCCGGGGGGTGGGGCTCGGTCGGGTGCCTCGTGACGGGGCGGGCGCGGACGCCCGGCGGAGGGGGGCTGCGCGCCGGACTTTGGGGCCGCGGGGGTCGGTGACCGTAGACTTGCAGGCGCACCGCCGGGGTCCGTCCGGGCGGACCGCCCCGAAAGTCGCGAGGGAGCACCAGCAGGTGGAGAGTACGTCGTCACGACCGGCACCGTCCGGGTCACTCCGCCGTCCCGGTGGCAGCTCCGCCGTCGGGCTCGGGCTGCCCGATCCGTCCGCCCCCGGCCCCGCAGGCCTGCCCGTCGACGCCGAGCGCATCGGCCCGGTCGAGGAATGCGGCGTCTTCGGCGTGTGGGCCCCCGGCGAGGACGTCGCCAAGCTCACCTACTACGGCCTGTACGCACTCCAGCACCGTGGCCAGGAGGCCGCCGGGATCGCCGTGGCGGACGGTGAGCAGGTCCTGGTCTACAAGGATCTCGGCCTGGTCAGTCAGGTCTTCGACGAGCAGACCCTCGAGTCGATGCACGGTCACGTGGCGATCGGCCACTGCCGCTACTCCACCACCGGCGCGGCGAGCTGGGACAACGCCCAGCCGATGTTCAGGCCGATCATCGACGGCGGTTCCGTCGTCCTCGGCCACAACGGCAACCTCGTCAACACGCAGGAACTCAAACGGCACGCGACGGACCTGGGGATCGGCGGGTACTCGGAGGAGAGCACCCACTCGGACTCCGACATCGTCTCGACCCTGCTGGCCCACGAGGCGCGCGACGGGGGACTCGAGGAGGCCGCGGCCCGTCTGCTGCCCCGGCTGCGCGGTGCCTACTGTCTCACCTTCTCCGACGAGAACACGCTCTACGCGGCCCGAGACCCGCACGGTGTCCGCCCGCTGGCGCTCGGCCGCCTCGAGCGCGGCTGGGTCGTCTCGTCGGAGACGTCGGCCCTGGACATCGTCGGCGCCTCGTTCGTCCGCGACATCGAGCCCGGCGAACTCATCGCGATCGACGCCGACGGCGTACGGTCCCGCAAGCTCTCGCCCCCGACCCCCAAGACGTGCGTGTTTGAGTACGTCTACCTCGCCCGTCCCGACTCGGTGATCAACCAGCGCCTGGTCAACTCCGCGAGGGTGGAGATCGGGCGCCGCCTGGCCCGCGAGCATCCCGCCGAGGGCGATCTGGTGATCCCGGTACCCGAGTCCGGCACCCCGGCCGCCGTCGGTTACGCGCAGGAGTCCGGGATCCCGTTCGCGCAGGGGCTGACGAAGAACGCCTACGTGGGCCGTACGTTCATCCAACCCAGCCAGACCATCAGGCAACTGGGGATCCGGCTCAAGCTCAACCCGCTGCGTGAGGTGATCCGCGGGCAGCGGCTCGTGGTGGTGGACGACTCGATCGTTCGGGGCAACACCCAGCGCGCCCTGGTCCGCATGTTGTACGAGGCCGGAGCCCGTGAGGTGCACGTCCGGATCGCCTCGCCGCCGGTGCGCTGGCCGTGCTTCTACGGGATCGACTTCGCCAGTCCCGCCGAGCTCATCGCCAACGGCGTCGATGCCTCGGACGGGATGCTCGAGGGGGTGCGCCGCGCCATCGGTGCGGACAGCCTCGGTTACGTCTCCGTCGAGGGGATGATCGAGGCCAGCGGCCAACGCGGCGACGAACTGTGCGCAGCGTGCTTCGACGGGCACTATCCCATCGAGCTTCCCGACGACTCGCCCATGAGCGCGGCCGTGCGCGCGCTGGCAGCCGAGGTCGACGGCCTCGAGGCCGATCGCTTCCCGGTCCGCAGTGACATCGCGGACCCCGTCCGCCGACCCTGAACGGGCGCCCGACCAGGGGCGCCGACGAGGAGAAACCACATGACCGACAACTCACACCCCCCGACCGGCGCCTCGTATGCCGCCGCGGGCGTCGACATCGACGCCGGCGAGCGCGCGGTGGAGCTGTTCGCCCCCCACGCCAAGCGGGCGACCCGGCCGGAGGTGATGGGAGGCCTCGGTGGATTCGCCGGCCTGTTCTCGCTGAAGAACACCTACCGGCAACCGCTCCTCGCGTCGTCCACGGACGGCGTCGGGACCAAGATCGCCGTCGCGCAGGCGATGGACGTCCACAACACGGTCGGTATCGATCTCGTCGCCATGGTCGTCGACGACCTCGTGGTGTGCGGTGCCGAGCCGCTGTTCCTGCAGGACTACATCGCCATCGGCAAGGTCGTCCCCGAGCACGTCGCGGACATCGTCGAGGGGATCGCGGAGGGCTGCGTCCGGGCCGGGTGCGCGCTGCTGGGCGGGGAGACGGCCGAGCACCCCGGTCTCATGGCCCCGGGGGAGTACGACATCTCCGCCACCGGTGTGGGGATCGTCGAGGCCGACGAGATCCTCCAGGCCGAGAAGGTCCGCCCCGGCGACGTGATCATCGGCATGGCCTCCTCGGGGCTGCACTCCAACGGGTACTCGTTGGCCCGGCACGTCCTCCTCGAGCTCGCCCGACTCCCGCTCGAGGGGCACGTCGAGGAGTTCGGACGGACCCTGGGTGAGGAGCTGCTCGAGCCGACGCGTATCTATGCGCTCGACTGCCTGAGCCTCATCGCGGAGACCGACGTCCGGGTCTTCAGCCACGTCACCGGCGGCGGGCTCGCCGAGAACCTCGCCCGGGTGATGCCCCGCGGCCTGGTCGCGCGCCTCGACCGGGGGCGCTGGCCCGTTCCCGCCGTCTTCGGCACCATCGCCCACCACGGCCGCGTCGAGCAGGCCGAGATGGAGCGCACGTTCAACATGGGGGTCGGGATGGTCGCCGTCCTGCCCGAGGAGGACGTGGACCGGGCCCAGGCCGTCCTCACCGCACGCCACGTCGAGAACTGGGTGATCGGGCGCGTGGAGAAGGCCGGCGAGGACGCCGACGCCCCCCGCGTGACACTCGAGGGTTCACACGCCCGATTCTGACCGTTCGCAGACGACAGCGACCCGGCCGGGGCAGTTCCGGCCGGGTCGCTGTGTCGTAGTGCGGTGTCCCGGCCAGTGTGACACGCGTGAGCCGGGCATCCTCGGGGATGCCCGGCCCACGTGGGTCTACCGGGAACGGGGGATGATCAGTACCTGGTGTCGCCGTCGGACCATGACCCGTAGGGGTCATCGTCCTCATCGGTGCTGAGCCGCGTCGGCGACCCTCCACCCGACAACTCCTGCTGGAGACGTTCTAGGTCCGTCTGCGGAGTGTTGTACTTGAGTTCGCGAGCGACCTTGGTCTGCTTCGCCTTCGCGCGGCCTCGGCCCATTGACCTGACCCCCTCGGAAACGGTGCTGGGCCACCTCGGGGGTGCCCATTGCAAGTGTGAGTATCTGCCTGTCCACAGGATAGCGTGCCCGGCGCGGAATGTCCGCCCGGGTGTCGAGGGAGTCGTCTCCGGCAGTGACCCGCGGGGGTGATCCGACCCCCGCGGGGGTGTCAGGCCTGGCCGCGGAGTCGGCGGATGGCCTCTCGTCCGGCCTGGGTCCCGGTGTCCTCCGGGGCGCTGTCCGGGTCGACGGCGGCGAGGACCCCGTCGATCTCGAGGGCGGCGTCGACGGCCACGGACCGCTTGAGCAGGGCGAGGGCCACCGGGCCGTCCTCGTGGTGCTGGACCACGGTCCCGACGCGTCCGACGGGGCGGCCGGCGGCGCGGACCTCGGCGCCCGGCACGGGCAGTTCGTCGCTGGCGGAGCCGTCCAACTGGAGTCGGACCAGGACCCGGGGCGACCGTCCGAGGTTGTGGACCCTGGACACGGTCTCCTGGCCGCGGTAGCACCCCTTGTCCAGGTGCACGGCGCCGCGCTGCGCCACATCGCCGATCCAGGTGGGGAGCTCGTGGGGGATGGTCTTCTCGTCGGTGTCCACCCCGAGGCGGCCGCGCGGCGGGGTCGTCCCCGCCGCCCGTAGGGCCTCGAACGCCCACGAACCCGCCGGACGCGCTCCCGCGGCGACCGCCGCGTCGAACCACGCGCTCAGTTCGGAGCGCGGGACCAGCAGGTCGATCGATCCGGTCAGGGGCCAGGGCATCCGCCGGGCCACACCGCCGCCCGGCAGCGGGATGCCGGCGTAGTCCCCGACCGGCAGGGTCACCTCGGTGCCGTCCGGGGCCTCGAGGGTGGCGGGGAGGGCGGCGCCGGTGAGGGTGAGGACGGCGAGGTCCGCGGTCTCCGGTGTCGCGTCGGCCCAGAACACCATCTTGGTGAGGAACTGCAGCAGGTCCGCTCCCCGGCCGGGTTCGGTGTCCACGACGAGCGTGCCGGCGACGTCGGCGAGGACCGCGTGGTGTTCCACCCGCCCGTTCGCGTCCAGCACCAGCGTCTCGGCGCCGCCACCGTCCGGGATCTCGGACACGTGCTGGGAGACGAAGCCCTCCAGCCAGGTCAGCCGCTCGCCGCCACCGATGGTCAGGACGTCCCGGTGGGAGCGGTCGACGACCACCGGCGCGGAGTCGGCCGCGCGCTGCTCCCCGAACGGGTCGCCATAGTGGTACGGCACCCCGACGTCGGGGGAGGTGTCGGCCTGGTTCACTGCTCCGGGGCGGGTCAGGATCGGGCTGCGGTAGCCGCTGTCGGTCCGCTCGGGCACAACTGGGTCGGTCACGATCGCGAGTCTACGTACCCCGCCGTAGTGTTGGGCGGCATGGGCACAGCAGTGGAAACGGGTACCGATCGGACTGACGACGCACGGGTGGTCGTCCTCGTCGCGGGCGGTCCGGAGGGGCCGCGTCCCCGGGTCCACCCGTCCGATCAGCCACTGTTGTTGGCCGACGACCTGGCCGCCGTCCGTGGCGACGGTTGCTTCGAGACACTCCTCGTCGTCGGTGGCCGCCCCGCCAAGCCGGAACGTCACCTGGCGAGACTCGCCAGATCAGCGGCCTCGCTGGGGCTGACCGGGCCGTCCCCGGAGCAGTGGCTGGCGGGCATCGACCTGGCCGCGCGCCGGTGGGGGCGGGACTCGGAGGCGATGCTGCGGTTGGTGCTGTCCCGCGGGCCCGAGCGCGGCGGGCGGGAGACGGCCTACATCACCGTCGCGCCCGTGAGCGGGGTGGCCCTGCGGGCGCGGGCCGAGGGAATCGCGGTGACGGCCCTCGGTCGGGGGTATGCGTCGGACGTCGCCGCGTCCGCCCCGTGGCTGCTGCTCGGATCCAAGACGCTGTCGTATGCGGCCAACATGGCGGCGCTGCGGCACGCCGCCGCGGCCGGGTTCGACGACGTGGTCTACCTGTCCTCCGACGGTGAGGTGCTGGAGGGCCCCCGTTCCACCGTGGTGATCGCCCGCGGCGGTGAGCTGGTGAGCCCTCCGGCGGAGGTGGGGATCCTCGAGGGCACCACCCTGGCGGCCATGGCGGAGATCGCCGGGGCCGAGGGTGTGCGCGTGCGGCGGGAGCGGCTGCTGCTGACCGACCTGTTGGCCGCGGACGCGGTGTGGCTGTTGTCCTCGGTGACCCTGTGTGCGCGGGTCCGCAGGGTCGACGATGTGACGCTGTCGACCGGGGACCCCGGGATCGATGTCGTCGGCATGGTCGACCGCGCGGTCGGCCGCGGGTGACGGGCCCCGCCACCCGGGCGGGGAACCGCTAGCCGGCTATCCGACGCAGTCGCGCGGACATGTGGGGCACCAGGCCCCGCTCCGGGTGGACGCGCTCCTCGACCCAGCCCAGGTCGCCACCCTCGACGATCCCGTAGATGCGCTTGGCGCCGCCACGCTTGGGTCCGGTGGGGGACGCGAGGACCACGTCGGTGGTCATCTCCCAGGCCGACTGACTGATCGGTGCGCCGTAGTACATCTCGATCACGCCGGACGCGTGGGCCACGAGGAACTCGAGCTGGTCATCCGCGGAGATCCGCCAGAATCCCGTCTCCCGGTAGGCCGCGTCGTCCACGGCGCCACCGGCGTCGAAGGTCCAGGCGCGGGAGGTCCAGGTCAGGTAGTTCTCGCCGTCATGGGCGACGATGAGTTGTTGGCCGAACCGGTGCTGGCCGCGGTCCTCGGTGTCGGCCTCGCCCTCACCCTCCCAGACGCCCACGAGCGGCAGCAGGGCCAGCAGACCCGGGTGCAGATCGGGGCCGAAGCGCAGGTTGGCGGTGTCCTCGGGGACCGGGAGTTCGGAGAACGGGGCGATGTTGCGACGGGCGGTCTCCTCCGACCGCTCCGCCGCGGCGTCGACGGCCGCGTTTCCGGATCCGGGCACGACCGACCGGCCGCCTCCCCCTGAGGGGGTGGGCGGCGCGGGGTCACCGGTGTTCGGCTGGTCGCGTTCCGTCACGACTCGTCGGTGACCGTGCGGTACACGATGTAGCAGGTGGCCCACAGGATGGCCAGCGTGCAGAGGACCAGGAGGATCTCGAAGAAGAGCACCATGGCCCAATCCTAACCCCGAGCCTCTCAGCCGAGTGAGACGCGGGCCTCGATCGAGTGGATGAGGCAGTCCTCGGAGGGCACGACGAAGTCCTCGCTGACCCGCGCGGTGACGCCCACGACGGTCGCCAGGGTGAAGTCCGCGTGCACGACGCCCTCGCGCCCCGGGGGGTCGACGGTGATGACGATGTCGCGGACCTCGCGGATCACCGAGTACTGCAGGTGCAGGTGGAGGTCCCACCGGAGCTGGTCCGCCCCGAACCCGGTCTTCAGGCCGTTCTCGCGACGGACACAGTCCTTCGCGAACGGCACACGGAACGCCGCGGCCGGGACCGTGAGCGCGGTGAGGTACATCCGAACGGCTGCCTCCCGCTCCTCGGGGGAGTAGGGGCCGGGGTGATCGGGCACGGCCGGGGTCGCCCCACGGCGTTGATCGATTCCCACGAGGACGGTGGAGGCGACCGCGGCGCCGACGGCGACGACGGAGGCTCGCCCGGCCATACCGAGCGCACGCGACAGGAGAGACATGGGATCGAGATTAGCCAGTCCCGCCGGCCGCCGGGGTGAACACGCGGCTCACCGCTCGACGGGGACCCCGATGAGGGAGCCGTACTCCACCCAGCTGCCGTCGTAGTTGACGACGTTCGGTTGATCGAGGAGCTCGTGGAGGACGAACCAGGTGTGGCTGGACCGCTCGCCGATCCGGCAGTACGTGACGACGCGCTGCCCGGGGGTGCCGAGAAGATCGGCGTAGATCTCGCGGAGCTCGGCGTCGGGCCGGAACGTACCGTCGCGGGTGACGGCTCGGTTCCACGGAATGCTCACCGCGCCGGGGATGTGCCCGCGCTGTCGGCCGCCCTCCTGGGGCAGGCCGGCCGGTGCGGCGAGCCGGCCGGTGAACTCGTCGACCGATCGCACGTCGACGAGCGCGTCACTGCCGAGGCCCGAGAGCACGTCCTCGCGGAACGCCCGGATCGACAGGTCCTGGGGCTCGGCGACGTACTCGGTCGCCGGGCGCTGCGGCAGCTCGGTCTCCAGTGGCAGGCCGTCCCGTTCCCAGCGCATACGGCCACCGTCGAGGAGGCGGACGTCGGGGTGCCCGTACAGCCGGAGGTACCAGTAGGCGTAGGCGGCGAACCAGTTGTGATTACCGCCGTAGACCACCACGGTGTGCTCGCGGGTGATGCCCCGAACGGACAGGAGTTCGCCGAACCGCTCACGGTCGACGAGATCGCGCGTGTACTCCTGCTGGAGTTCGGTTCGCCAGTTCAGCGCGACGGCACCGGGGATGTGCCCGTCGGAGTGGTAGGCCGTCACGTCCTCGTCGACCTCGAGGAAGACCACCGAGTCGTCGGCCAGGCGCGAGGAGGCCCAGCGGGTGCTGACCAGTACGTCGTCGCGACTCATGGGCCCGAGTCTAGAGGTCCGTCCGTGCGAGGCCGTCGAGCGGCGCGGTGCCGGGCCCGCCCTCACCGGCGGCGGTGATGGTGCCGCCCGTGATGCTGAGGGTCTCGACCGCCACGCCCAGCGGGAGGACGTCCGGTTCCAACGTCAGTGCCGTGCGGCGCAGGGCCAGCTCGCCGTCGCCGTCGGGGAACCCCGCCGGCCCGGTGGCGGGTGCCACGGGGACGAGGCGCGCGCCGAGGTCGTCGACGACGAGGTCGACGAACGCCGAGATGCGGACGTCGGATCCCTCGAGTGTCCCGGTGACCCGGGCCCGGGTCTCGGTACCCCCGGCGAGGCTCGGATCATCGGCCGCGCCGACCAGCACGTCCCGCATCCCCAGGGCCGGGCCGAGCGAGGCGCCGGTGATCTGCACCGAGACCGTCACCTCGCCGGCGGTCAGCGGTCCGGACGGGTCCTCCGGCACGGAGACGTCGGTGGCCACGGCCTCCACCGCGACGGGCCCGAGCCCGGGCCGGTCGACGCCCTCGACGCGGACCATCGCCGAGACGAGGGTGTCCGGGCCGGACCACCGCGATCCCGGCGACCCGCCGATCGTCACCGACGGGGGCCCGACACCAGCGGTTCCCGGGTCGATCCGGCCCGACAGGTCGGCCTCGATCCGTGAGGCGGACACCGTCTCCACGGTGAAGGCGCTGCCGGCCACGACGGCCACGGCGACAGCCGCGATGACGACGGGGCGGGGGAGTCTCATGGCCTTCAGGTGTACTCCAATCCCCGTTTCGGGGGTGCGGGTCGCTAGTATCGTCTCGGCCCCCGGACGGAGAGGAAGCGACATGGACGTAGTGCTCCTCGCAGCTGAAGCAGACCCGGAGGCGGTCATCCCCGCGCTGCCTCTACTCCCCCACTCGGTGCGTGTACTCCCACCGCTGGCGTCCTCGCTGGGGGATCTCTCCGGTGCGGCACTCGCGCTGGTCGACGCGCGGAGTGATCTCGCAGCGTCGCGGGCACTGTGCAGGCTGCTGTCCGGTGGCGGGGACCTCGCCGTCATCGCCGTCGTCTCCGAGGGTGGACTGATCGCCGTCAGCGGGGACTGGGGCCTCGACGACATACTCCTGCCGACCACCGGGCCGGCGGAGGTGGACGCCCGGTTCCGCCTCGCCGCCGCGCGACACTCGTCCCAGGGCGAGGCGGACGGTGGCCTCCTCACGGTCGGCGAGCTCGTCATCGACGAGGAGACCTACGTCGCCCGCGTCAAGGGGCGACCCCTGGATCTGACCTACAAGGAGTTCGAGCTCCTCAAGCACCTGTGCCAGCATCCCGGCCGGGTCTTCTCCCGCGCGCAGCTGCTCCAGGAGGTGTGGGGTTACGACTTCTTCGGCGGCACCCGGACCGTCGACGTCCACGTCCGACGACTGCGCGCGAAACTCGGTCCCGATCACGAGTCGCTCATCGGCACCGTCCGTAACGTCGGGTACAAAGCGGTCCGGCCGTCGGATCGCAGGGAGGACGGAGGCGACGCATGACAGTCACCGAACGCGCACCGGACGCGGGCGCCGCCGACCTCATCGAGGCGATGGCCCGGCAGGCGGAGTGGGTCGACGGGGTCGCACCCCTCGGTGAGCAGCCCCTCCGGGCCCTCCGCGGGTCGACCGACGGGGTTCGTCACTTCCTCGCGACCGCCGCCGACTCGCCCGCCGCCGACTCGGCCGGTGCCGCCACGGGCGGGGGTGCCGTCGACCCCGTGATCGTCGGCTACGCCCAGCTCGTCGGCGCGGGGGACGAGGCCACGGCGGAACTGGTCGTGGACCCCTCGCACCGGCGCCGGGGGCACGGGAGCGCCCTCGTCCGCGCGGTCCTCGAAGCCGAGCCCGGCGCCGCGATGTGGGCGCACGGTGACATGCCGTCCGCGCGGGCCCTGGCAGAGGGCCTCGGGCTGGCGCGGACACGCGAACTGCTGAAGATGCGCCGGCGCGCCGCCGGCGGGCCCGCGCTTCCGGATCCGCACCCGCCCGGGGGGATCGAGACCGGAACCCTCGCCGAGGCCGCGTCGGAGGGCGGGTCGCGGTGGCCGGGGATGGACACCCGGGAGGAGTTCCTCCGCGTGAACAACGCCGCGTTCTCGTGGCATCCGGAACAGGGGGGCTGGACGCGAGAGCAGCTCGACGACCGGCTCGGCGTCGACTGGGTGGATCCCGGCGCGGTCTTCCTCGCCGTGGATGCCGCGGGCGAGACGCCGCGGCTGGCCGGGTTCCACTGGACGAAGACCGTCGCCGAGCCCGGGCAGCCGGTCGAGGGCGAGGTCTACGTGGTCGCCGTGGACCCGTCTGACCAGGGCAGGGGCCTGGGCGGTCTGCTCACCGCCGTCGGGGTCGAGCACCTCGAGGGCCGGGCCGGGGCGGAATCGGTCGTCCTCTACGTGGAGGGCGACAACCTCCCGGCCATCCACACCTACGAGAGGCTCGGTTTCGCCGTCGAGCACCGAGACGTGACGTACGCCTCACGCTGAATTCCGCGGCGGTCCGGAGACGAGATCTCAGGATCACCCCAGGTGGGGTACCGCGGGGGGGAGAAACGTCTGTCCGGGTGAACAACCCATGACCAGGGAGTTCATCTCGGGTTCACCTACGTCCTCGGCGTTGTTCACGTCCGCACCCTAGGTTCTCTCCACGTCGGATCGGCGCGTCCCGGTCCGGCCCTGCGACCCAGTCGCCGACAACGTGACCCGGTGGAGGTCTCCACCGGATGAACCAAGGAGATTTTGTGGACCTCAAGCGCACCGGTGCCCTGCTCGGGCTGGCCGCCCTGACGACGGCCGGACTGGCCGCCTGCTCCGATGACAACGCGGGGACCAACGACACCGCCCAGAACGTCGCGGGCGTCGAGTGCGAGGGGAAGCCCAACCTCAATGCCTCGGGATCCTCGGCGCAGAACAACGCCATGACGATCTTCGCCAACTCCTACGCCACGAGTTGTGAGGGACAGACCATCGACTACAACTCCAACGGCTCCGGCGCCGGCGTGAAGGAGTTCATCGGTGGACAGACCGACTTCGGCGGTTCCGACTCGGCGCTGAAGGAGGACGAGTACCCCCGGGCCGAGCAGCGCTGTGAGAGCCCCGCGTGGAACCTTCCGGCGGTCTTCGGTCCGATCGCGGTGGCCTACAACCTCGACGGGGTCGAGCTCAGCCTGTCGGGCTCCACCATCGCCCAGATCTTCAACGGCGAGATCACCACGTGGAACGACCCGGCCATCGCCGCGGAGAACGAGGGAGTGGAGCTCCCCGAGCAGGACATCACCGTGATCTTCCGCTCCGACGAGTCGGGTACGACCGACAACTTCCAGAAGTACCTCGTGGCCGCGTCCGACGGCGCGTGGACCCAGGAGGCCGGCAAGACGTTCAACGGCGGCGTCGGCGAGGGCGCCAAGGGCAACGAGGGCGTCTCGGCCGCGATCGGCCAGACCCCGGGGACCATCACCTACACCGAGTGGTCCTACGCCAAGAACCAGGGCCTGTCGATGGCCAAGGTCATCACGCCGGCGGACGCCGAGGGCGTGGAGCTCAACGCCGAGACCGCGGGCACGACCATCGACTCCGCCAAGCTGCAGAACGAGGGGACCAACGACCTGGTGATCGACACCTCGTCCTTCTACGTCCCGGAGGCCGCGGGGGCCTACCCGATCCTCATGCCGACCTACGAAATCGTCTGCTCCGAGTACCCCGACGCCGAGACCGCTGCTGCGGTCAAGGCCTTCCTGAACGTCGCCGTCTCCGAGTCCGTGCAGGGTGAGCTCGAGGGCGAGGGTTACATTCCGGTTCCCGACGCCTTCCGTGGCAAGCTGACTGACGCGATCGACGCGATCAAGTGATAGCCCGGTCGCTGTCCCCGTCCGCGGACGGGGACAGCGACCGACCTCATACAGACCCCCGGAAGACTGAAGGTCCCATGACTGTGCACGACTCCGTCGAACGAGACGTCGACAAGACCGCCGGCCGCCGCGGTGAATGGTCGGAGGACGACCACCCGGGGGCCGGGGGCCGGGGAGACGGCCCACGGGGCCTGCTCACCAACGGGTCGTCCCGGAATATCGACTCCGTCTTCCGGTCGGTCACGGTCGCGGCGGGCGCGATCATCGTCGGGCTCATCGCGCTGATCGGCATCGTGCTGGTCCTCCAGGCGGTGCCCTCCATCCTCCAGGACCAGGTCAACTTCTTCACCAGTTCCGAGTGGAACACGACCGATCCCGACAACCTGAGGTTCGGCATCCTCGACCTGTTGAAGGTCACGGTCCTGAGCTCGGTCTTCGCACTGCTGCTCGCGGTGCCCGTCGCGATCGGGATCGCGACGTTCCTCGTCCAGTACGCGCCACCCCGGATCTCCCGGGCGCTGTCGGCGATGATCGACCTGCTGGCGGCCGTCCCGTCGATCGTGTACGGGATGTGGGGACTCATCGTCCTCGGCCCGTGGATCACCCCCTTCGCCACCTGGCTCAACGAGAACCTGGGGTGGTTCTTCCTCTTCGCCGACGGGAACGTCTCGATCGCCGGAGGCGGGACCATCTTCACCGCGGGCATCGTGCTCGCGATCATGATCCTCCCGATCATCACCTCGATGTCCCGCGAGACGATCCGTCAGACCCCGTCGTTGCACCAGGAGGCCGCTCTGGCACTCGGCGCGACGAAGTGGGAGAAGATCCGGATGACGTGCTTCCCCTACGCCAAATCGGGCATGATCGCCGGGTCGATGCTCGCCCTCGGCAGAGCGCTCGGTGAGACGGTGGCGGTGCTCATCATCCTCCGTGCCTCGAGCTCGGCCAGCGGCCTCTCCCTGTTCGACGGGGGCTTTACGTTCGCGTCCAAGATCGCTTCCGGGTCCGCGGAGTTCAACAACCCGATGTCGACCGGGGCCTACATCGCCGCCGGGCTCGTGCTCTTCCTCCTCACGTTCATCGTCAATCTCATCGCGCGCTCGGTGTCCGGTGGAAAGGTCAACGGCTGATGTCCCAGGTAACCCCCGACCTCGCACGGCCGGCCAAGCCGTCCGAGACCTTCCTCCCCGTCTCCGGTGGGCGGAAGGCGAAGAACTCCGTGGCGACGGTCGTGTTCACCCTGTCGTTCATCGTCGCGGTGATCCCGTTGATCGCGCTGCTCTACAAGGTGGTCTCCGCGGGGGCCGAGGCGATCATCAACCCGAACTGGTGGACGAACTCGCTCTTCCTGGTATCGCCGTCGTCGCTCGCCGGCGGCGTCGGTCACGCCATCTACGGCAGCCTCGTCCAGGCGCTCATCGCGGCCGTCATCTCGATCCCTCTGGGTATCGCCGCCGGCATCATGCTCGTGGAGTATCCCGACTCCACGCTGGCGCGACCCACCACCCTCATGGTGGACGTCCTCGCCGGCGTCCCCTCGGTGGTCGCGGCGATCTTCATCTTCGGCATCTGGATCACGATGCTGCAGTTCGAGTTGAGCGCCTTCGCTGTGGGACTCGCGTTGGTCCTGCTCATGATCCCGCTGATCGTCCGCTCCACCGAGGAGATGCTCAAGCTCGTCCCGGATGAGTTGCGTGAAGCCTCGTACGCGTTGGGGGTGCCCAAGTGGAAGACCATCACCAGCGTGGTCATCCCCACCGCGCTGTCGGGGATGATCTCGGGCATCTTCCTGGCGCTCGCCCGGGTGATGGGGGAGACCGCGCCCGTGCTGATCCTGGTGGGGTACACCGCGAGCTACAACTACGACCTCTTCCAGGGCAACATGGCCTCGCTGCCACTGCTGATCTACAACCAGCTGTCCAACCCCAACGACGCCGGTCAGTACCGCATCTGGGGCGCGGCCCTCACGCTCATCCTCATCATCGCGCTCGCGAACGTTCTCGCGGCGTTCGCTTCCAAGGCGCTCGCGCCGAAGACCAAGTAAGGACACATCGGTTCAGATGGCAAAGCGACTCGACCTCGAGAACGTCGATATCTTCTACGGTGACTTCCACGCGGTGAAGGACGTCGACCTCCACGTCCCGCCCCGGTCCGTGACCGCGTTCATCGGCCCTTCCGGATGTGGCAAGTCCACCGTCCTGCGCTCCCTCAACCGGATGCACGAGGAGATCGCCGGGGCCTACGTCAAGGGCTCCATCAAGCTCGACGGTGTGGACATCTACGACAAGAAGATCGACCCCGTCGCCGTCCGGCGGACCATCGGGATGGTCTTCCAGCGCCCCAACCCGTTCCCCACGATGTCGATCAAGGAGAACGTGGTCGCGGGGCTCAGGCTCCAGGGCGTCAAGAACAAGAAGACCCTCGACGAGGTCGCCGAGAAGTCGCTGCGCGGTGCGAATCTCTGGAACGAGGTGAAGGACCGCCTCGACAAGCCCGGTGGTGGGCTCTCCGGCGGCCAGCAGCAGCGTCTGTGCATCGCCCGCGCGATCGCCATCGAGCCGCAGGTACTGCTGATGGATGAACCCTGTTCCGCGCTGGACCCGATCTCGACACTGGCCGTGGAGGACCTCATCGCCGAGCTCAAGAACGAGTTCACGATCGTGATCGTCACCCACAACATGCAGCAGGCCGCCCGCGTGTCCGATCAGACCGCGTTCTTCTCCCTCGAGGCCACCGGCATGCCGGGTCAACTGGTCGAGGTCAACTCCACGGAGAAGATCTTCTCCAACCCGGACAACAAGCAGACCGAGGACTACGTGTCCGGCCGTTTCGGCTGACCCGTCCCGGCGCTCACACGGACGTCACTGCCCCGGTACAGGCCTTGAGGCCGGCACCGGGGCAGTGACGTTCCCCCACGTCAGGTCGCGGTGTGTCAAGAGTCCCCGGCGGTGCCGTCCCGGCCCGTGGCCTCGTGGCGGGCGATGCGCTCCTTGAAGGTCCGGTCCGTCTCGTTGAACTGGCGCACCAGTTCCTCGCTGGAGGGGGAGGGGCGCTCGGGGTCGTCCTCGGGGACGGTGGCGTACTCGCCGGTCGCCAGGAAGATCACGCGCTGGGCGACCTCTACGGCGTGGTCGGCGAAGCGCTCGTAGTACCTGCCCAGGAGGGTGACGTCGACCGCGCAGGCGACGCCCCACTTCCACTCCCGGACGGTGAGCAGGGTGAACAGATGGCGCCGGAGGTCGTCGACGGCATCATCCTGCCGTGCCAGCGTGGCCGCCTGCTCGGCATCACGGTTGAGGAGGACCTCGGTGGCGGAGCGCCCCAGTGAGACCGCCACCCGGCCCATCTCGGCGAGGTAGCCGTTGACGGGCTCCGGCAGGACCGGCTCGGGATGGCGACGGCGGACGATCTTGGCGACGTGTCCGGCGAGGGTGCCCATCCGGACGAGGTCCTGCACGAGCTGGATCGACGTGACCACCTGTCGCAGGTCCCGCGCGACGGGCGCCTGGAGGGCGAGCAGGGCGAAACCCCGCTCCTCGTTCTCGGTCGCCAGCCTGGACATCTCCGTCGCGGACTCCAGGACCTTCTCCGCGGCGACGAGGTCGACCTGGAGCAGGGCGTGGGTCGCCAGCTCCATGTCATCGGTCGCGAGGGAGCACATCCGGGCCATGGACGTGGCCAGGCCCGCGAGTTCTTCGGAGTAGACAAGACGCATGTTGCCAGAATACGCGCATGTCAGGGCGGTCACCGCCGGTGCGGTGAACGACCGGTGAACATTCGTCCGCGGCGGGCTCAGCCGCCCGAGTTCTCGGCGTCCGCGCCCTCGAGCGCGGTGGCGTCGTCTTCCGGGTCATCGAGCCAGCCCTCGGGCAGCAGCACCTTGGAGGGGGAGCCCTGACGCCCCCGCGGTCCGTACCCGTCGGCCGGGAAGGGCTCGTCGGCGGGAAGGTCCGCGAGCAGCTCGGCCAGGTCGTCCAGGGTGCGGACGGCGGACAGGCCGACCCGTTTCTCCGATCCGGCCGGGAAGCCCCGGAGGTACCACGCGACGTGCTTGCGGATGTCGCGCATCCCCTTGTTCTCGCCGTGGTGCTGCGCGAGGAGTTCGCCGTGGCGGTACATGATGCGCGCGACCTCGCCCAGCGCGGGCGGGGTCGGCGCCTCACGACCGTCCAACCGTGCGGCCAGTTCGGAGAAGAGCCACGGACGGCCGAGGCAACCGCGGCCGATCACCACGCCCGCGCAGCCGGTCTGTTCACGCATCCGCACGGCGTCCTCGGCGGAGAAGATGTCGCCGTTCCCCAGCACCGGCACATCCGAGACCGCGCCGACGTGCTCGACGAGCCGGGAGATCTGCGACCAGTCCGCCTCCCCGGAGTACCGCTGGGCGGCCGTCCGTGCGTGGAGCGCGACGGCCTGCGCGCCCTCCTCGACGGCGATGCGGCCGGCGTCGAGATGGGTGTGGTGGGCGTCGTCGATGCCGACGCGCATCTTCACCGTCACCGGGATGTCGGTGCCCTCGGTGGCGCGGACCGCCGCGGCGACGATCGAGCGGAACAACCGGCGCTTGTAGGGGATGGCGGACCCGCCACCGCGTCTGGTGACCTTGGGCACGGGGCACCCGAAGTTGATGTCGATGTGATCGGCCAGGTCCTCGTCGACGATCATCTTGGCGGCCGCGTAGGTGTACTCGGCGTCGACCGTGTACAGCTGCAGACTGCGCGGCGACTCGTCCGGGGCGAAGGTGGCCATGTGCAGCGTCCCGGGCTGGCGTTCCACCAGGGCGCGGGCGGTGACCATCTCGCAGACGTACAGGCCGGACACCGAACCCTGCTGGTCACGCTCGATCTCGCGGCAGAGCGTGCGGAACGCGACGTTGGTGACCCCGGCCATCGGCGCCAGGACGACGGGGGACGCGAGCTCCAGGGGGCCGATGCGCAGTGCGGGGGCCGCGGCGGCGGTGGGTGCGGACATGACCCCGATTCTCCCAGCGGGGCGCGAGCAGGTCCAATGGGCCCGCGCGCCGGGCGGTACATGGTGCCCCCAGTCGGGCTCGAACCGACGACCTGCGGATTAAAAGTCCGTAGCTCTACCAACTGAGCTATAGGGGCGAGGGTCACGATACCGTCCTCGTGTGCGGTTGGTTTATCCGCCCGGTGGGCGGTGCCCTACACTGGACCCCGCTGCGGACCGGGGCACCCGGACGTGGCGTGGGCCCCCTTCGTTTAGCGGCCTAGGACACCGGCCTTTCACGCCGGCAGCGCGGGTTCGAATCCCGTAGGGGGTACACATGGTCGAGGTCCCGGTCACCGTCAGGTGGCCGGGACCTCGTGCATTCATGGCCCGCGTGCTTCTGTCGCGACTCTGACGTGTTCGGATACGGCTGGCAGGGGGCCGATTTGCGCAAAGGTCGGGCGGTCCACTAGTGTTCTTTCTCGTGCGAAGAGCACGGCCCTGTGGCGCAGTTGGTTAGCGCGCCGCCCTGTCACGGCGGAGGTCGCGGGTTCGAGTCCCGTCAGGGTCGCCAGAGACATACCGGCGCATTCGGTGTTCACCGGGTGCGCCGGTGGTCTTAGGGCCAGGTAGCTCAGTTGGTACGAGCGTCCGCCTGAAAAGCGGAAGGTCGTCGGTTCGATCCCGACTCTGGCCACAACACCGACGAACGCGTCGGAGGGAACCCCCTCCGGCGCGTTCGTCGTTTCGGGGAACGTCCTCCCCTCGTTATAGCGTGGACGCCATGCCATCGACTGCCGCCGAGGTCCCTGACGTGCCGGAAAAGTCCCGTAGGGGACCTCGGTGGGGGATCGTCGCCGCCGTCAGCGGACTCGTCGGCATCCTGCTCGCGATCATCGTGCCGCTGCTGCCGGTCACGCAGACCACCTCCACCGTCAGCTGGCCCGAGGCGGGCACCCTCGAGCCGGTCACCGCGCCGCTCGTCGCGTACTACCCGCTCGACCTCACCGTCGAGGTGCCGTGCACGGCCGTCGGGCAGTTGCCCGACGGCCGCGAGGACGGCGTGCTGGTCTCGACCGCGCCCCGCGAGGCGGGGGAGAACGCGGCGGCCCGCGCGCTCATGGTGTCCGTGGCCGGCCCCGACGTGGAGGTCCGCAGCCGCAACGCGCTCGTCGCCTCCGCGCCCACCGACGCGGTCGCCGCGCCCGGCGCGTGCTCCACGATCCGCGTCACGGCCGACTCCGGCTCGATCGGTGCCGAGTTCGTCGGCCTGGAGATCGACGGGCAGGGCGTCGGGGGCCGGATCGACGCGGACCTCCGTCCACAGGTGGTCGGGGTGTTCACGGACCTGGAGGGCGCGGCACCGGAGGGCATGGCCGTCGACATCACGGTCGACTCGCGCTACACCACGCAGGCGACCGCCATCAAGCAGATCGCGATCGTCGTGGGCATCCTCGCGATCCTCGTGGCACTCGTCGCGTTGCACCGGCTCGACCTGCGGGACGGGCGGACCGCGCGACGCATCCTCCCACCGGGCTGGTGGAAACCGCGTCCGCTGGACCTGCTGGTCGTGGCGACGCTCCTGGTGTGGCACTTCATCGGGGCCAACACCGCCGACGACGGCTACATCCTCACCGAGGCGCGCGCTGCCGTCTCCAGCGGCTACATGCCCGAGGTGTTCCGCTACTACGGGGCCCCGTACGCGCCGTTCGGCATGCCGTACTACCTCTACACAGCGATGAGCGCCATCTCGCTGGGCAGCGTCTGGCTCCGACTGCCCGCGCTGCTGCTCGGCATCGCCTCGTGGATCCTGCTGTCCCGGGAGGTCATCCCGAGGCTCGGCATCGCCGCCCGCCGCGCCGCGGCCGTGCGGTGGAGCACCGCCGCGGTCTTCCTCGCGTTCTGGCTCACCTACAACAACGGCCTCCGGCCCGAACCGATCATCGCCTTCGGTGTCCTGGCCACCTGGGTCTCGCTCGAGCGGGCACTCGCGACGGGACGGCTGCTACCCGCGGCGACCGGGTTCATCATCGGTGGGCTCACCCTGTCCGCAGCGCCCACGGGAACGTTCTGCATCGCGGTCATCATCGCCGCGTCCAGGCCACTACTGCTGCTCGTCATCCGGCGCGCGAAGCGCGACGGCTGGGTACCGACCGTCGCGCCGCTGCTGGCCGCCGGACTGGGCGTGCTGCACCTCATCTTCCTCGACCAGCCGCTGGTCACCACGCTGCAGTCGTCGGCGCTGCTCGGGGATGTCGGCCCCTCGGGCAGCTGGTACGAGGAGGTGTGGCGCTACGAATGGCTGATGAACCCCACCCCGGACGGCTCGCTGGCCCGCCGTTTCGGTGTACTCGCCATGCTCCTGTCCCTCATCACCTGCGCGGCGATCCTGTTCCGTAAGGGCCGGATCCCCGGGGTGTCGGTGGGCCCCGCCCGCCGCATCGTGGGATTGGCGGCCATCTCGATCGCGTTCATGGCGCTCAACCCCACCAAGTGGACCCACCACTTCGGCGCCTTCGCCACCATCGGCGCGGCGCTGGCGGCGCTGGTGACCATGGCGGTCCTCCCGGCGGCGACCAGGTCGCTGCGCAACCGCATGCTCTTCCTCGCCGGCGTCCTGTTCGTCCTGGCGCTGAGCTTCACCTCCACCAACGGTTGGTGGTACATCTCCATCTACGGCATCCCGTGGGGCGGCACCCAGCCCACCATCGCCGGGATCACCCTGTACTCCGTGTTCCTCGGGCTGATGCTCGTGGCACTCCTCGCCGCCCTGGTCTTGCACTACCGGGAGCCGTTCATGACGCGCACCGGGCAGGAGCGGGACGGTGGCGACCGCGGCCCCCTGCTCCGGTTCGCCCGTGAGGTCTCCCACGCCCCACTCGGGCTGGCCGCGGCCCTCGTCGTCGTCGTCATCGTCGCCTCCATGGCCGCAGCGGTCCGCAACCAGTACCCCGCGTACTCGGTGGGTCTGCAGAACCTCCGCGCTCTCTCCGGCGAGCCGTGCGGTATCGCCGACGTGGTGCTCGCCGAGCCCGACGCCAACGCCGGCCTGCTCGCCCCCGTCGGCGAGCCCCGGGACCAGCTCGAGGCCGGCGGCGAGACGGTCGTGTTCGACCCCGACGGGATCCCGACCGACCTCACCGCCACGCAGGCGGCCGATACCGACACCCCCGGCACCGGCGAGGGCTCCGACACCACGTCGACCACCGCCGGCACCGAGGGCGGCGTGCGCATCGGGGAGGGCATCAACGGCAGCCACGCAGTCCTGCCGTTCGGACTCGACCCCGCCCGCGTGCCGGTCCTCGGCAGCCACCAGTCGGGTGCGCAGTTCAACGCGGAGACGACCACCGACTGGTACCGGCTCCCCGAGGGGGCGGGGGAGAACGACCGGAAGAGGGAGGACCCGCTCGTCACGATCGGCGTGGCCGGGTCCTTCGCTCCCGACGCGGTGCTCGTCGAGTACTCCACCGGTGGCGGGGAGTTCGAGGTGGCGGGCTCGGTCCTGCCGATCGACATCGGGCCGGCTCCGTCCTGGCGCAACCTGCGCGTACCGACGGACACCCTGCCCGACGACGCCACGGCCATCCGGTTGGTCGTCCGCGACCTCGACCCGGACCCGTCGCGGTGGATCGCGTTCACCCCGCCGCGCATGCCGGAGCTGGTCACCATGCAGCAACTGGTCGGCGACTCGAGGCCGGTGCTGCCGGACTGGGCGGTCGCGTTCCACACCCCGTGCCTGCGCCCGTTCGACGAGTACGCCGGCGTCCACGAACTGCCCGAGTACCGCGTCCTGCCCGATCGGGGACTGGCCGTGAGCTCCACCAACACGTGGCAGGCGTGGGACGGCGGCGGCCCCATCGGGTTCATCGAGCTACTGCTCGAGGGCGAGACGGTGCCGACCTACCTCGAACACGACTGGGACCGCGACTGGGGATCGCTCGTGCGGTACACCCCGCTCGTGCCCGAGGCGCGCGAGGCGACCGTCACCCACGACCAGGCCGTACGGTCGGGACTGTGGAACGGTGGGCCGCTCGCGCGGTGACCGGCTAGCATCGGCCCCGGAGCTATTACAAGGACTTCCAAGTAATGGCGCACAGGCACCTGACGACGACAGACTGGAGACACGCATGTCCGTGACGGAGAAGCAGTTCGAGAACATCCTGGTCGAGCAGACCGACCGGGTCGCGACCATCACGCTCAACCGCCCCAAGGCACTCAACGCGCTGTCCAGCGGCATGGAGAAGGAGGTCGTCGAGGCCGTCGAGGCGTTGGACGGCGATCCCGGGGTCGGGTGCATCGTCATCACCGGGTCGGAGAAGGCCTTCGCGGCCGGCGCCGACATCAAGGAGATGAAGGACAAGAACTACCCGGGCATCTACCTCGAGCGGTTCTTCCACGACTGGAAGCGCCTCACCGCCGCGCGCACGCCGATCATCGCCGCCGTGTCCGGTTTCGCCCTGGGCGGCGGCTGCGAGCTGGCGATGATGTGCGACATGATCATCGCCGGCGACAACGCCAAGTTCGGCCAGCCCGAGATCACCCTCGGCGTCATCCCCGGCATGGGCGGTTCGCAGCGCCTCACCCGTGCGGTGGGCAAGGCCAAGGCCATGGACCTGTGCCTGACCGGCCGCCAGATGGACGCCGACGAGGCCGAGCGCTCCGGCCTGGTCGCGCGCGTCGTCCCCGCGGCCGAGCTGCTCGACGAGACCATGAAGGTCGCCACCACGATCGCCTCCATGAGCAAGACCACGGCCATCGTCGCCAAGCAGGCGGTCAACCGTTCCTTCGAGACCACCCTCGAGGAGGGCCTGCTCGCCGAGCAGAACGCCTTCTACGCGCTGTTCGCCACGGAGGACCAGACGGAGGGCATGTCCGCGTTCGCGGAGAAGCGGAAGCCCGAGTGGCGTCGCTGAACGACGGACTGAGGCACGGGCACCTCGCCGGGGGCGGTGGCGGGACGCACGACGCGCACCGCGCCCCCGGTGAGCCCCTGCCCGTGCTCGTCCTCACCGGGTACCTGGGCGCGGGCAAGACCACCCTGCTCAACCACCTGCTGTCCGGCGCGCCGGGGCTGCGCATCGCCGCGATCGTCAACGACTTCGGCGAGATCGACGTGGACGCCTCCGCCGTCGCCGGGCGGGTGGACTCCATGGTCTCGCTCGCCAACGGCTGCGTGTGCTGCGAGGTCGACGCCGGTGAGCTCGGCGAGACCCTCACCCGGCTCGCGGGTCCCGAGCTGGGCCTGGACCTCGCGGTCATCGAGGCCAGTGGCCTGGCCGAGCCGCCCGTCCTGTCGCGGATGGTCCACGACGTGCCGCGGGACGTGGCGCGCCACGCGGGGATGGTCCAGGTGGTCGACGCCGAAGGTCTCGACGACGCCCTGACGCGTCACCCGCGACTCGCGTCGCACCTGGCAGAGGCGGACCTCGTCGTCGTCAACAAATGCGACCTCGTCACCCGCGAGCGGTTCGGTGAACTACGCGCGACGATCCGCACCCACGCCCCGCGCGTGGCCGTGCTCCCGGCGGTTCGCGCCGCGGTCCCGGCCGGGTTGCTCCTGGACATGGCCCCCGACGGCTCACCGACCGCCGCGCCCGCCGCGACGTCCGGCGGCACCCACCGGCACGGCGAGCACGGACACCACGAGCACGGACACGGTGACCACGGACACGGCGAGCACGGACACGGTGACCACGGACACGGCGAGCACGGACACGGCGAGCACGGACACCTGCATGACGGCTACACGGCTGTCACCGTGACGCCGGCCGGTCCCCTGCACCCGCGCCGCTTCCTCACCGCGGTCTCGGCGCCGCCGGCCGGCGCCTACCGCGCCAAGGGCACGTTGACCCTGGCAGGCGCGGACGGCCCCCGCCGCTACGAGGTGGCTCTGGTGGGTCGCCGGTTGGAGCTGCGCGCCGGGGGAGAGGGGCCGGAGGGTCTGGTGGTGATCGGCGTGGAGATGGACGACGACGAGGTGGTCCGCTTCCTCGACGAGGCCGTGCTGGACACCGGGGAGACGGTTGACGCCTCGGCCATGCTGGGCCTGCACCCGTACCTCGTCGGCGACCCGGACTCCAGCGACGTCGAGGAATGGATCTACGACGAACAGCGCGCGGCGCCCGTCACCGGGGTCGCCGCGATGTTGGCCGATCCCGAGGATCCGGAGGCATTCGATCCAGCTTTCACCCCCTGACCGCGGTGCGGGGACGAAGCTGCGGCCGGTACCCCCGACGACCTGACGCCTCTCTCATGTTCTGGTTCGGCGTCACCCCGACCACGTGCGTATAGTGGCGCTGACGACGCCGAAGTGTCGCACCGGCAGGGGGGCCAACCGCCCGCGGCGGGGGTGCTGCACGGACGAGGGAGGAGACCTCGTGGACGAGGACAACACCGGCCACGGCCCGAGCGGCGCCGGGGACTCCCAGCGACGCAAGCGTGACCTCGCCTCGGTGCGTAGCGCGATCGCGGCGCTGCGGGAGGCCACGGGAATCCCCGTGACGATCGGTGGTGTCGTCGGGGAGGGCCACACGTTGGTCCTGTCCGAGTCCCTCGGGATGCGGACCTCGGCGATGAAGGACCTCAAGGTCCACTACGGGGCCGGCGTGGGCGGTCGGGTCATGGCCACCGGCAAGCCGGTCGGCGTGGCGGACTACCCGCGAGCCGGGGTCATCACCCACGAGTACGACCTGCCGGTGCTCTCCGAGGGGCTGCGGTCGATGGCCGCGATCCCCGTCGTGGTGGGCAAGGACGTACGCGCGGTGATCTACGCCGGTGTCCACTCCTCGGTCCGGTTCGGCGAGAAGGTCCTCAACCAGATGGCGGCCACCGCCCGCGCCCTGGAACAGGAGATCGCGGTCAACGACGCACTGGCGGCCCGCGGCGCCGCCCCGGTCGGGCCCGGCTCCGGCGAGGGCCGGTGGGACGACGTGCTTTCCAACGAGCGGATGCGCGAGACCCACGCCCGCCTGCGGATGCTCGCCTCACGCACCGAGGACCCGGACGTCCGCGTGGAGCTCGAACGCATCTGCGCCGAGATGGTCTCCCCGCCGCCCGAGATGCCCACCGCGCGGTTGTCCCGCCGCGAACTCGACGTGCTGGCGTGCGTCGCCCAGGGAAAGACCAACATCGAAACCGCCGCCGACATGGGCATCGGTGCCGAGACGGTGAAGAGCTACCTGCGGTCGGTGATGCGGAAACTCGACGCGCACACCCGGTTCGAGGCGGTCAACGCAGCGCGCCGCATGGGCGCGCTGCCCTGACCCGCCCCGCTCCGGCCGGTCGCGGTCCGGTCAGCCACGCTCCGTCCGCTGAGCTCCGGTCAGCCGCGCTCCCCGCCGGGCACCCACAGGACGTCGCCCTCCGGGTTGGCGACCCGGCCCAGGACGAACAGCAGATCCGACAGCCGGTTGAGGTACTTCGCCGGCAGGACCGAGGTCGTCTCCGGGTGCGCCTCGACGGCCGCCCATGCCGAACGCTCCGCCCGTCGGGTGACGGTGCGGGCGACGTGCAGGTACGCACCCCCCGGGGTCCCGCCCGGCAGGATGAACGATGTCAGGTCCGGCACCTCGGCGTTGAACTGGTCGATCCAGCTCTCGAGGCGATCGATATAGGCCTGCTCGATGCGCAGCGGCGGGTACTTGGGGTCCTCGACCTCCGGCGTCGACAGGTCCGCGCCGGCGTCGAAGAGGTCGTTCTGCACGGTCCGCAGTACCGCGACGACACGGTCGTCCAGGCCTCCGAGCGTCACGGCCACGCCGATCGCCGCGTTGGCCTCGTCGCAGTCCGCGTACGCCACCAGTCGGGGATCGTTCTTGCTCACGCGCGAGAAATCGGAGAGGCCCGTGGACCCGTCGTCGCCGGTCCGGGTATAGATCTTGGTCAGGTGAACAGCCATGTCGGCCAACCTACGCTGCCGCGGGGCCGCAGCCGGAGCGGATCCCTCCCTCCTCTCGCCTAGGGTGGAACCGTGAGCGCTAATCCCACGTCCCGCGAGGAGAGCTTCCTCGTCCGCGGCGGTACCCGACTGTCCGGCGAGATCTCCGTATCAGGCGCCAAGAACAGCGTGCTCAAGCTGATGGCGGTGGCGCTCATGGCCGAGGGGCGGACGACGCTGACCAATTGCCCGACGATCTCCGACGTCCCCGCGATGGCCGATGTGCTGCGCCACCTCGGGTGCACGGTCGAGGTCTCCGGCGACACCGTCGTGATCGACACCCCGGCCGAGTTGGGGCACGTGGCCGATGACAAAGCGGCCCAGCGCCTGCGCGCGTCGGTGTGCATCCTGGGACCACTGGTCGGCCGCCATCATCGCGCCGTGATCGCGATGCCCGGCGGAGACGCGATCGGAAGCCGTCCCCTCAACTGGCACCAGAACGGACTCAACCGGCTCGGCGCCCGCACCCGCATGGACCACGGCCGACTCGTCGCCGACGCGACCGAGCTCCGGGGCGCGGACTACGAATTGAGCTTCCCGTCCGTCGGCGCGACCGAGACCTTCGTGACCGCGGCGGTCCTGGCGGAGGGCACCTCGGTTCTCAAGAACGCCGCGCGCGAGCCGGAGATCGTCGACATCTGCGACCTGCTCAACGAGATGGGGGCACAGATCAGCGGCGCGGGGACGAGCACGATCACCATCCGCGGCGTCGATGAGCTGACGCCGGTCAGTCACCGGGTGGTCGGGGACCGGATCGTCGCGGCCACCTGGGCCATGGGTGCGGTGATGACCCGGGGCGACGTCACCGTCACCGGCATCGACCCCATG
>NZ_CP163397.1:842500-847500 GCF_051994785.1 Dietzia sp. MNB45
CTCGGCGAAATTGCACTACGAGTAAAGATGCTCGTTACGCGCGGCAGGACGAAAAGACCCCGGGACCTTTACTATAGCTTGGTATTGGCGTTCGATTCGGTTTGTGTAGGATAGGTGGGAGACTGTGAAGCATGCACGCCAGTGTGTGTGGAGTCGTTGTTGAAATACCACTCTGATCGTATTGGACGTCTAACCTCGGCCCATGATCTGGGTTAGGGACAGTGCCTGGTGGGTAGTTTAACTGGGGCGGTTGCCTCCTAAAGAGTAACGGAGGCGCCCAAAGGTTCCCTCAGCCTGGATGGCAATCAGGTGTTGAGTGCAAGTGCACAAGGGAGCTTGACTGTGAGACTGACACGTCGAGCAGGGACGAAAGTCGGGACTAGTGATCCGGCACCGGCAAGTGGAAGCGGTGTCGCTCAACGGATAAAAGGTACCCCGGGGATAACAGGCTGATCTTCCCCAAGAGTCCATATCGACGGGATGGTTTGGCACCTCGATGTCGGCTCGTCGCATCCTGGGGCTGGAGTAGGTCCCAAGGGTTGGGCTGTTCGCCCATTAAAGCGGCACGCGAGCTGGGTTTAGAACGTCGTGAGACAGTTCGGTCTCTATCCGCCGCGCGCGTAAGAAACTTGAGGAAGGCTGTCCCTAGTACGAGAGGACCGGGACGGACGAACCTCTGGTGTGCCAGTTGTTCCACCAGGAGCATCGCTGGTTAGCTACGTTCGGAAGGGATAACCGCTGAAAGCATCTAAGCGGGAAGCCTGTTCCAAGATGAGGTTTCTCACCACCTTCGCGTGGTTAAGGCCCCCCACAGACCATGGGGTTGATAGGCCGGAACTGGAAGCGCAGCAATGCGTGCAGGTGACCGGTACTAATCGGCCGAGGGCTTACACACAAACAGCCCCTAAAGAATCGCAACGCGTCCACTGTGCAGTATCTGAAACAACACACCCACGCAAAAACACGTGGGCCTTGTTTCACAGAGTTACGGCGGCCATAGCGGCAGGGAAACGCCCGGTCCCATTCCGAACCCGGAAGCTAAGCCTGCCAGCGCCGATGGTACTGCACTCGTGAGGGTGTGGGAGAGTAGGTCACCGCCGAACACAACTTCACACGAGAGCCCCGAATCACCCACACAGGTGACTCGGGGCTCTCGTCATTCCACCCACAACACCCCGACCACCAGCCCGGCCCTCACCCCACCCGACCGCCGGCAGCACCCATCACCCGACGCGCCAACAACGAACCCCGCAACTGCTCCACACCCACCACCTCACCACCGGGACCCGACAACGGCACCCGCCAATTCGGATACTCATCCGACGTCCCCGGAACATTCACCGGCCGCCACTAATCGCCGGATGCAGGGGTTCGTCTCCAACTGGCCGTGCGGTCGAAGAACGGACACTGTCCTGGCCTCCGAGCGACGCCTCAGAGATCGTGTTCATTTCCCGCGGTTGCTCTACTACCGGAGGCGTCTGAACGACTATTCGTGCTTAATGCCCGCCAAGGCTGGGCGCTTTTCGGTTCGTCGCACCGTCGGCTGGCGAGGATCCGGCCGTAGGCAGTTGTTCCATGCAGAGGTGGCCCGGGGCACCAGAGGGCGTCGGCGAGGTCGCTACTTATCGATCGAGCGTGGCGCCTCGCCGGACCGGGGGCCCTGACGACACTCCCTCGTGAACCCCGATCGGGGAGATTTGCTCAGAGAACCATGGATCGGAAGCGTCCGCGACTCCGAGATCGAGGGGATCCGATCGGCGCGGAGGGACAACGGTGTTCCTTTTCCCGAACGCCCCACTGGACATGGGATGGGGAAGTCGGCGGACAGTGGTGCGTTGCTCGAGCCCCTGCTCGATGCCGGGCTGGACGGGAGCGCAGGGACCGCTTTCGTGGATGTAGATTCCGCCGGGACTGATGTTGGCGCCGCCTCTATCTTCGAGTCCCTCTCCGCCACCAGAAGGGCGCCCGCCGAGCCGATCTCGGGCGGCAGCGTGACGGTGCCCTCGCCCTCGGCACAGAACGCGGACTCATGATCAGCGGTCGGTGACGGCGGGCTGAACCCCGGGACGCGCGTGGGATCGTCATTGCAGGATCGGACGAAGGCAGTCGCCGGTCCACATTTCAGCACCGAGGACGGCGAGCTCACCGGGCTAGCAATCGCATCGCACGGGGGCTGTCTCGGCCGAATCGAGGTCCAGTTCGAGGGCCATGGCGATGGTACGTGCGTATCAGCCGTGTTCCTGAGACTGACAAGCCCATTTGGCCCCGCTGTGCTGTTTTGATTTGGCCCCACCCTTGTGATGGGTTGGGGGTGGGTGTGCCGGTGGTCGGCGTCCCGGTCGCGGCTCCCATTCAGATCGGGGGACTACGGGGCCGACGAGACGGGTGACCCGGATCCCGGTGACCGCGGATCGTTCTCGCCCGACGGCATCATCGGCGCCAGCGTCATGAATGAGCGCAGCGCGGTCCATGATCACGACCGGTCGGATGAACGGTCGCAGTGCAGACCACCTCGCGGTGCAACCGACACCGCGGAGAATCCTGGTTTCTCTCAGATCCCTACGTCTATCGGCGTGGCAAGTGCTCGGACGAATGCCTGCACGCTCTCGAGTCGGGCCTCCCAGGAGTCGTCGTCGCTCGTCATCGACGATGTCGGCCATACCCGTTCGACAGACGGCCGACCAGCTCTGCTTCGAGCGAGACGCCGGCACCCCGATCGAGTACCTCCCGCATGCCCGACCAGGTCGGCCGGTGCAACGAAACGGCGCTGGCAGCTCGAGGCCCACCGTCACGAGCGAAGGTCGAACCCCGCCGCCTCGAAGAGGGCGCAGTGCGACTGGGGACACAGCGCCGCCGAGACGGTCTCGCCGGTCGCGGATATCGAACTTCGTCCACCATGCCGAGATCCGACCGCTCGGCGAACACTCCCACCCGGGCGGGAGGTGTCGCGACACCACGACCGCACAGACCCGCGACCAGTGGGGGTGGGGTCAGTCCTGAGTTGGACCTCTTGATGGGTTCTGGGGGCCACCGGCGATCATCGTTGCTGGTCAGCGGAATTCGGGTCAGAGATTCGGGGCACTAGCCGGGCTGTAGGTTGTGGGTGTGAGCCCGTTCGTGCGGAAGGTGAAAACGTCGTCGGGAGCGACGGCTGTGCAGATCGTGGAGAAGATACGCGGCCAGCGGAAGATCTTGGAGCACATCGGATCCGCGCACACCGAAAGCGAGCTGGCGGCGTTGATCGCCGTGGCCAGGGGCAAGATCCACGCTGGTCAGCAGCCCCTGGACCTGGGCTTGGAGCCGGAAGCGCAGGTCCGTTCCGGCGGGGAGGCGGTAGTGCGCCGACACTCCAGTGAACTGCTGTGGCAGACGTTGACTAGCACCTTCAACGCACTCGGCTTCGATGCCGTGGCCGATGAGACGTTCAAAACGCTTGTGTGCGCCCGGCTGGTCGAGCCGACCAGCAAACTTGATACACCCCGTGTCCTGGACGACATCGGCGTCGATGCTCCACACCTGTCGAGCATCAAGAGGGCGCTTGCTCGCTGCGTCGAACGCGACTATCGCACCGTGCTGGCGACCGCGTGCTGGGAACACGTCACCGCCGCCGGCGGCCCGGGCGCTGCCCTGGTGTTGTACGACCTGACCACGCTGTACTTCGAGGCCGAGAAGGAAGACGGCCTACGCAAGGTCGGCATGAGCAAGGAACGCCGCGTCGACCCGCAGATCACCGTGGGCCTGCTGGTCGCCCGGGACGGGTTCCCGCTGGATATCCACGTGTTCGAGGGCAACAAGGCCGAGACCAAGACCCTCATCCCGGTCATCACCGCCTTCCAGCAGCGCCACCAGGTGAGCGACATGGTCGTCGTCGCCGATGCGGGCATGCTCTCGGCGGCGAACCTCAACGCCCTGGAGGATGCCGGGCTGTCGTTCATCGTCGCCTCCCGCACCTCGAAGGCGCCGAAGGAACTCGAGGACCACTTCGGCCGGCGTGGCAACGCCATCGACGACGGCGAGGTCGTGGAACTGACTCGCCCGATGGGCCAAGGCCGGGATCAGCGCGACCGCAGGGTGGTGTGGCACTACAAGTGGCAACGTGCTCAGCGGGATCGCCGCACGCTCAACGCGCAGATCGACCGCGCCCAAAGGGTTGCTGACCGGGCGGAGCCGCTCAAGAAGCAGCGGTTCGTGAAGGTCACCGGCCAAACCGTCGCACTGGACGAGGCGGCGGTCGAGCGGGCCCGCCAGTCGGCCGGCTACAAGGGCTACGTCACCAACATCGACCCGAAGATCATGGATGGCCACGCCGTCGTAGCCGCCTATCACGATTTGTGGAAGGTCGAGCAGTCGTTCCGAATGGCCAAGTCGGATCTGAAAGCACGGCCGATCTTTCACCGCACCCGCGACTCGATAGAAGCACACCTGACCATCGTCTTCGCGGCCCTCGCGATCGCCCGTCACCTGCAGAATTGCACCGGCATGTCGATCAAGAAGATCGTGCGGATCCTGCGTCGGATCCATACCGTCGTCATCGACGTCGACGGACACGAGCTCACCGCCCGCACTCCGCTGGACGACGACGCCCAAGCCATCACCAGCGTCATCTCAGCGGGGCACTAAGGAGGTCCAACTCAGGTCAGTAGCCGCCCGCTATGTAGGTGGCGTTACGCGTCCGCCTTTGACACCCCGTCCCGAGCGGGGGGGGCGGGCGCCACGGATTACACCGGTTCCCGATTGGGACTCCTCCTTGGGCGCGGGGCCCAGTGTGGTCATCTCGGCTGGCTTGTTCACCTAGCGAGGCCGTTCCGACGAGAGCCCTCCAGCATCCACGCAGCAGGACGACGGTGAAGGGCCCGTTGGAAGGGGCCAGCATCGCCCCTCCGCCGACCGAGCCGTATTCCACCGGGCGGGCTGGGTTCTCTAGAAACCGCCGGCCACCGCCCGGCCGGGCGTACATCGTGATATCCGCAGGGCAGGCGACACGCCGATGGACTCGGCGG
>NZ_CP163397.1:850000-1605000 GCF_051994785.1 Dietzia sp. MNB45
GGGGAAACCCAGCACGCGTGATGGCGTGTTACCCGCATCTGAATACATAGGGTGTGTGGAGGGAACGCGGGGAAGTGAAACATCTCAGTACCCGCAGGAAGAGAAAACAATAGTGATTCCGTCAGTAGCGGCGAGCGAACGCGGATCAGGCTAAACCGCATGCGTGTGATACCCGGCAGGGGTTGCGTGTGTGGTGTTGTGGGGCATGATGTCCCGGTTCTGCCGGACCGGGCGCTGATTGATCGCGGGTTAGGGGAACGACTTGGAAGGGTCGGCCGGAGAGGGTGAGAGTCCCGTACCTGAAAACCTTGCGGCGGGGCGATTTGTGTTCCCAAGTAGCAGCGGGCCCGTGAAATCTGCTGTGAATCTGCCGGGACCACCCGGTAAGCCTAAATACTTCTTGGTGACCGATAGCGGATTAGTACCGTGAGGGAATGGTGAAAAGTACCCCGGGAGGGGAGTGAAATAGTACCTGAAACCGTGTGCTTACAATCCGTCAGAGGCTTGAGGGCTGATGGCGTGCCTTTTGAAGAATGAGCCTGCGAGTTAGTGGTATGTCGCGAGGTTAACCCGTGTGGGGAAGCCGTAGCGAAAGCGAGTCCTAATAGGGCGTTTGAGTGGCATGCTCTAGACCCGAAGCGGAGTGATCTACCCATGGCCAGTGTGAAGCGACGGTAAGACGTCGTGGAGGCGCGAACCCACTTAGGTTGAAAACTGAGGGGATGAGTTGTGGGTAGGGGTGAAAGGCCAATCAAACTCCGTGATAGCTGGTTCTCCCCGAAATGCATTTAGGTGCAGCGTCGCATGTTTCACCTCGGAGGTAGAGCTACTGGATGGCCGATGGGCCCTACAAGGTTACTGACGTCAGCCAAACTCCGAATGCCGAGGTGTGAGAGTGCGGCAGTGAGACTGTGGGGGATAAGCTTCATAGTCGAGAGGGAAACAGCCCAGATCGCCGGCTAAGGCCCCTAAGCGTGTACTAAGTGGAAAAGGATGTGGGATCGCTGAGACAGCCAGGAGGTTGGCTTAGAAGCAGCCACCCTTGAAAGAGTGCGTAATAGCTCACTGGTCAAGTGGTCCTGCGCCGACAATTTAGCGGGGCTCAAGTACACCGCCGAAGCCGCGGCATTCATACAATAACCTCCTCCGGGCAGGTGTATGGATGGGTAGGGGAGCGTCGTGTGGCCATAGAAGCGCCGGAGTGATCCAGGCGTGGAGGCCACACGAGTGAGAATGCAGGCATGAGTAGCGAATGACGAGTGAGAAACTCGTCCGCCGAATGATCAAGGGTTCCTGGGTCAAGCTAATCTGCCCAGGGTGAGTCGGGACCTAAGGCGAGGCCGACAGGCGTAGTCGATGGACAACGGGTTGATATTCCCGTACCCGTGTATGCGCGCCCATGGTGAATCAGTGATACTAACCGCCCTGAACGTCCTAGAGCATCCTTCGGGATGACGTGGACCGGATGCGCGGGACCTGAACTGGTAGTAGCCAAGCGATGGGGTGACGCAGGAAGGTAGCTGGGCCAGTCAGTGGTTGTACTGGTGTAAGAGTGTAGGCCGTGACATAGGCAAATCCGTGTCACATCAAGGCTGAGACTTGATGCATACCCGTTGTGGGGAATTCAGTGATCCTATGCTGCCGAGAAAAGCCTCTAGTGAGTTCATACACGGCCCGTACCCCAAACCGACACAGGTGATCAGGTAGAGAATACCAAGGCGATCGAGAGAACTGTGGTTAAGGAACTCGGCAAAATGCCCCCGTAACTTCGGGAGAAGGGGGACCACGCCCGGTGACGATCCTTGCGATCTGAGCTGGGGGTGGTCGCAGAGACCAGAGAGAAGCGACTGTTTACTAAAAACACAGGTCCGTGCGAAGACGTAAGTCGATGTATACGGACTGACGCCTGCCCGGTGCTGGAAGGTTAAGAGGACCGGTTAGCCGCAAGGCGAAGCTGAGAATTTAAGCCCCAGTAAACGGCGGTGGTAACTATAACCATCCTAAGGTAGCGAAATTCCTTGTCGGGTAAGTTCCGACCTGCACGAATGGCGTAACGACTTCTCTGCTGTCTCGACCACAGACTCGGCGAAATTGCACTACGAGTAAAGATGCTCGTTACGCGCGGCAGGACGAAAAGACCCCGGGACCTTTACTATAGCTTGGTATTGGCGTTCGATTCGGTTTGTGTAGGATAGGTGGGAGACTGTGAAGCATGCACGCCAGTGTGTGTGGAGTCGTTGTTGAAATACCACTCTGATCGTATTGGACGTCTAACCTCGGCCCATGATCTGGGTTAGGGACAGTGCCTGGTGGGTAGTTTAACTGGGGCGGTTGCCTCCTAAAGAGTAACGGAGGCGCCCAAAGGTTCCCTCAGCCTGGATGGCAATCAGGTGTTGAGTGCAAGTGCACAAGGGAGCTTGACTGTGAGACTGACACGTCGAGCAGGGACGAAAGTCGGGACTAGTGATCCGGCACCGGCAAGTGGAAGCGGTGTCGCTCAACGGATAAAAGGTACCCCGGGGATAACAGGCTGATCTTCCCCAAGAGTCCATATCGACGGGATGGTTTGGCACCTCGATGTCGGCTCGTCGCATCCTGGGGCTGGAGTAGGTCCCAAGGGTTGGGCTGTTCGCCCATTAAAGCGGCACGCGAGCTGGGTTTAGAACGTCGTGAGACAGTTCGGTCTCTATCCGCCGCGCGCGTAAGAAACTTGAGGAAGGCTGTCCCTAGTACGAGAGGACCGGGACGGACGAACCTCTGGTGTGCCAGTTGTTCCACCAGGAGCATCGCTGGTTAGCTACGTTCGGAAGGGATAACCGCTGAAAGCATCTAAGCGGGAAGCCTGTTCCAAGATGAGGTTTCTCACCACCTTCGCGTGGTTAAGGCCCCCCACAGACCATGGGGTTGATAGGCCGGAACTGGAAGCGCAGCAATGCGTGCAGGTGACCGGTACTAATCGGCCGAGGGCTTACACACAAACAGCCCCTAAAGAATCGCAACGCGTCCACTGTGCAGTATCTGAAACAACACACCCACGCAAAAACACGTGGGCCTTGTTTCACAGAGTTACGGCGGCCATAGCGGCAGGGAAACGCCCGGTCCCATTCCGAACCCGGAAGCTAAGCCTGCCAGCGCCGATGGTACTGCACTCGTGAGGGTGTGGGAGAGTAGGTCACCGCCGAACACAACTTCACACGAGAGCCCCGAATCACCCACACAGGTGACTCGGGGCTCTCGTCATTCCACCCACAACACCCCGACCACCAGCCCGGCCCTCACCCCACCCGACCGCCGGCGGCACCCATCACCCGACGCGCCAACGCCGAACCCCGCAACTGCTCCACACCCACCACCTCACCACCGGGACCCGACAACGGCACCCGCCAATTCGGATACTCATCCGACGTCCCCGGAACATTCACCGCACGGCGATCACCCACGAGATCCGCCACCGACACGGCGAACAACAGCGACGGCGACTCGGCCACGAATCGATGCAGTGCCACGACTAGATCCTCGGGGGAGTCCCCGTCGAGCAGGCCACGCTCCCGCACGACAGCAGTGATGTCCGCGATCTCGGCCTCGGCACCACGACGTTCCTCGGCGCTGTCGCCCGTCAACTGTCCCAACTCCTCGCGGATATCCACATGGACGAGGTCGGCGTAGCCGGCGGTCGGCGGGAGATCATGGGTCGTCACCGACGCCATACACAGCCGTCGATAGTCCTCAGGCGGGATCGGGGCGTCCTCGTCCTGCTCGAACCACATCACGGACGTGCCCAGGATCCCGAGCTCGGACAGCGTCTCGCGGACCCCCGGAGCCACCGTTCCCAGGTCCTCGCCCACCACGACCGCGCCGGCCCGTGACGCCTCGAGTGCGAGAACTCCGAGCATCGCCTCGTGGTCATAGTGGACATATGTGCCCTCGGTCGGAGCCGCGCCCCGGGGAATCCACCACAGCCGGAACAGGCCGAGGATGTGATCGATCCGGACGCCGCCTGAATCCCGCAATGCCGCGCGGACGATGTCGCGGAAGGGACGGTAGCCCTCCTCGGCGAGGGCGTCCGGACGGAGCGGCGGCTGCGACCAGTCCTGACCGCGTTGGTTATAGGCGTCCGGGGGAGCACCCACCGAGACCCCACGGGCCAGTGAATGGTGGAGCGACCACGCATCGGCGCCCGTGGAATGGACCCCCACCGCCAGATCGTGCAGGACCCCGAGACGCATCCCCGCGGCAAGGGCCTCGCGCTGGGCGTGCGCCCGCTGCTCCGCGACCAACCACTGCAACCACAGGTGGAAACGGATCTCTTCCGGATTCTCGTCGGCGTAACCCGCGACGGCCTCCGAGCCCGGATCCCGGAGTTCCTCCGGCCAGGTGGACCAGTCGGGGCCGTGGTCACCGGCCAGCGCGGACCACGTGGCGAAGCCCAGAATCCCGGGATGCTCATCGACGAACCGGTCGAACGAGTCGGCCCGGGCGCGGGCCAGCGGGACCATGAACAGGATCCGCAACGCCTCGAGCTTCGCGGTCCACGAACTGTCGCGATCGATCGTGTCCACAGTGTTGGTCGCAGCCGCGGTGCGGGCCAGGTCATCCACGCGACGGCGGTCGGCGGCTGACAGGGCGGAGTACTCCGGCACGAGCTCGGGGCGCAGGTACAGGGGGGAGGCGAACCGGCGGGTCGTCGGGAGATAGGGCGACGGACCGACCGGCACGAACGGCTCACCCGCATGCATGGGGTTGACCAGGACGAAGTCCGCGCCGAAGTCGCGGCTCGCCCACTCGGCGAGGTCCCCGAGGTCGGCCAGATCGCCGACGCCCCAGGACTGTTCCGACCGGACCTGATAGATCTGTGCCGCCAACCCGACTGCACGGTGCTCCTCGAGTCCGGCGGGCACGGGGATTGCGCGGGGATGGACCAGCAGGGTGCACTCACTGGAGTGGCGGGTGCCGTCCGGGGCTCGGACCACTGCGGTGACGCGATGCCATCCGACGGGCAGATCATCGGGGACCGCCAGAGTGACCCGCTCCATCGCCACCCCGTCGACATCCCGGGCGATCCGGGGTTCGTCAAGGGGGAGCAACGTCGACGGCACGTCGGCGTCCTCGAGAAGGACCTCGACATTCACGATCGCGCCGCGCGGGACGTGGACCGGGCACCCGATGGCGGTGCCCTCACGCGCCACCAGCGTCGGTGGCAGCACACGTCGCCAGGGGCGCAGACGAACAGCGCCGAGTGCCTCACGTTCGGAGACGCCGCCCTCGTCGTCGTCGCCGACCTCGACGCCCATCGCGGCGAGCACCGCGCGCAGGGTCGAGGCCGGGACCTCGCGACGGACGCCGTCGGCGTCCTCGTAACTCGATGCGACGCCGCAGACGTCGGCGAGCTCGGCCAGGGCAGGGGATACGGCGTGGTTCTCGGTCACGGGACCCACTGTGCCACCGGAGCGAGCCCGGTGAGTCTCGTGCAGAAACGGACCGCAGTCCGAACCGTCCGGTGGGCACAACGTAGTGTGAAGCGGAACACGTATCAGCTCGCCCAGAGAAAGGCCGTGGACCACCCATGACCGAGGCATTCATCTACGACGCCATCCGGACTCCGCGAGGCAAGGGCAAGCCTGGCGGCGCTCTGCACGGGGTCAAGCCGATCGACCTGGTCGTCGGCCTCATCGAGGAGATGCGGCGGCGCTTCCCCGATCTCGACGAGAACCGGATCTCCGACATCATCTACGGGATCGTCACCCCGACGGGGGATCAGGGCATGGACCTGCCGCGGATCGCCGCGCTGGCCGCCAAGATGCCCGACACCGTCGCGGGTGTGCAGATCAACCGTTTCTGTGCCTCCGGTCTGACCACGATCAACATGGCAGCGCAGAAGATCCGCTCCGGGTGGGACGAGGTCGTCCTCGCCGGTGGTGTCGAGTCGATGTCCCGGGCGCCGATGGGCTCTGACGGCGGCGCCTGGGCTCTGGACCCGGCCACCAACTACGACACCTACTTCTCCCCGCAGGGGATCGGCGCCGACCTCATCGCCACCCTCGAGGGGTTCACCCGCGAGGACGTGGACCGCTACGCCGAGCGCTCGCAGCGCCTGGCCGCCCGCGCATGGGAAGAGGGGCGCTTCGCCAAGTCCGTCGTGCCCGTCAAGGACATCAACGGCGTCACCATCCTCGACCATGATGAGCACATGCGCCCGGGCACCACCGTCGACGCCCTGGCCAAGCTCAAGCCGTCCTTCGCCATGGTCGGCGACATGGGCGGATTCGACGCGGTGGCGCTGCAGAAGTACCACTGGGTCGAGGAGATCAACCACGTCCACCACGGTGGCAACTCGTCCGGCATCGTCGACGGCGCCGCACTCGTGGTCGTCGGATCGGAGAAGGCCGGGCAGGAGATGGGCATGACCCCGCGCGCCCGCGTCGTCGCCGCGGCCACCTCCGGTGCCGACACCACCATCATGCTGACCGGGCCCACCCCGGCGGCCAAGAAGGCGCTCGCCACCGCCGGCCTGACCCCCGACGACATCGACCTGTGGGAGCTCAACGAGGCCTTCGCCTCCGTCGTGCTGCGCTTCCAGAAGGACATGAACATCCCCGACGAGAAGCTCAACGTCAACGGCGGCGCCATCGCCATGGGGCACCCCCTCGGCGCGACCGGCGCGATGATCACCGGCACGGTGCTCGACGAGCTCGAGCGCACCGGCGGCAAGCGCGCCCTCATCACCCTCTGCGTGGGTGGCGGCATGGGCGTGGCCACCATCATCGAACGCGTCTGACCCGCACCGACACCACAGGCATAGGAGTAGAAAACCAGTGAGCGAAAACATGTTCCGGTGGGAGCAGGACGGCGACGGCATCGTCACCCTCACCATGGACGACCCCGACCACGGCGCCAACACGATGAACGCCCGGTTCATCGACGACTTCTCCGCCACCGTCGACCGCATTGAGGCCGAGAAGGAGTCCATCAAGGGCGTCGTGCTGACGTCCGCCAAGAAGAGCTTCTTCGGCGGCGGCGACCTCAAGTCCATGATCAAGGCCGGTCCCGACCAGGCCGACGAGCTCTTCGAGCGGTCCATGAGCATCAAGGGCCGCATGCGCGCTCTTGAAACCTGCGGCGTTCCGGTCGTGGCCGCCCTCAACGGCGCGGCCCTGGGCGGTGGCCTCGAGCTCGCGCTCGCCTGCCACCACCGCGTCATAGCCGACGCCCGCGGCGCCAAGGTCGGCCTGCCCGAGGTCACCCTCGGGCTGCTGCCGGGCGGCGGCGGCATCGTCCGCACCGTCCGCATGTTCGGCCTCGCGCAGGCCGTGCCCAACATTCTCATGTCCGGCCGGTCCTTCGCCCCGGACAAGGCTCTCAAGGCCGGCCTGGTCGACGAGGTCGTCGAGCCCGAGAAGCTCCTCGACGCAGCCAAGGCCTGGATCAAGACCGACCCCGAGGCGAGCCAGCCGTGGGACCGCAAGGGCTGGACCCTGCCCGGCGGCACCATCAGTGACCCGGCGCTGGCCGGCGTCCTGCCGTCGTTCCCGGCGAACATGCGCAAGCAGACCAAGGGCGCACCCTCCCCGGCACCGCGCGCCATCATGGCCGCCGCCGTAGAGGGCTCGCAGGTCGACTTCGCCACCGCCGAGAAGATCGAAGCACGCTACTTCGTGTCCCTCGTCACCGGCCCCATCGCGAAGAACATGATCCAGGCGTTCTTCTTCGACATGCAGCACTGCTCCTCGGGCGGGGCCCGGCCCAAGGCCGCCGACGGCTCGGAGATCCCGCGCACCCAGTTCACGAAGGTCGGTGTCCTCGGCGCCGGCATGATGGGCGCCGGCATCGCGTACGTGTGCGCGAAGGCCGGCATCGAGGTCGTGCTCAAGGACGTCGAGCAGGCCTCCGCCGACAAGGGCAAGGCGTACTCGGAGAGCATCGAGGCCAAGGCCCTCGAGCGCGGTCGCACCACGCAGGAGAAGTCCGACGCCCTGCTCGCCCGCATCACCCCCACGACAGACCCGCAGGCCCTGGCGGGGTGCGACCTCGTGATCGAGGCCGTCTTCGAGTCGCCCGAGCTGAAGAAGAAGGTGTTCCAGGAGATCGAGGACATCGTCGCCCCCGACGCGCTGCTCGGCTCCAACACCTCGACCCTGCCGATCACCGATCTCGCCACGGGCGTCAAGCGGCCCGAGGACTTCATCGGCCTGCACTTCTTCTCGCCCGTCGACAAGATGCAGCTGGTCGAGATCATCAAGGGGGACAAGACCACCCCGGAGACGCTGGCCAAGGCGATCGATCTCACGCTGGCCATCCGCAAGATTCCGATCGTGGTCAACGACTCGCGTGGCTTCTACACCTCACGGGTCATCGGCACGTTCGTCAACGAGGCGATCGGGATGCTGGCCGAGGGCATCGAGCCCGCCACCATCGAGCAGGCCGGCCGCATCGCCGGCTACCCGGCGGCCCCGCTGCAGCTGTCCGACGAGCTGAATCTCAACCTCATGGTCAAGATCCGGCAGGCGACCCGCGACGCCGCAGAGGCCGCTGGTGAGGAGTTCGTCCCCGACGCCGTCGACCAGGTGATCCTCAAGATGGTCGAGGAGATCAAGCGCTCCGGTCGCGCCGCTGGCGCCGGGTTCTACGACTACGCCGACGGCAAGCGCGCCGGACTGTGGTCGGGCCTGCGCGAGGCGTTCAGCACCTCCCCGGACAACGCACCCCCGCTGCAGGATCTCGTCGATCGCATGATCTTCGCCGAGGTCCTCGAGACGCAGAAGTGCGTCGACGAGGGCGTGATCGTCGACGACGCGGACGCCAACATCGGCTCCATCATCGGCATCGGGTTCCCGGCGTGGACCGGCGGCACCCGCCAGTACGCGAAGAACTACTCCGAGCCGGGGGCCAAGGTCGCCACCGGGTACAAGGGCTTCGTCGCCCGCGCCGAGGAGCTGGCCGCTAAGTACGGCGAGCGCTTCGCGCCCACCGAGTCGCTGAAGAAGCTGGCAGCCGAGCAGGGCTGACCTCCTCCCACACGGCCCGTACGGCGGTCGTCCCGGGGATACCGGGGCGGCCGCCGTACGAGCATCCCGGCGCGTGCGAACGCCTCTCGGTGTCACGGAACGTGTGCACCACCTCGCGCGGGAGGGCGTTCGGGGCCGTTGTCCCCATGGCCGATTCGCAGAAAGGGAACGCGAGATGTCTGGGCTTATCGCAGCCGACGATCTGCATAGCGGATATCTGATCCGACTCGGGGAGATGACCCTCTCGGAGGACGAGATCGTCGACTTCGCGTCCGCGTGGGATCCCCAGTGGTTCCACACCGATCCGGCGGCGGCGGCGACCGGGCACCACGGAGGCGTGATCGCCAGCGGTATCCACACCCTGGCGGTCCTCCAGAAACTCAGCGTGGAGGCGTTCTACTCACGGGCGGCCGTGATCGCCGGGCGCGGATTCGACCGCCTGCGCTTCACCGCACCGGTGCGTCCGGGCGACACGCTGAGGGGCTCGGTCACCGTGACCGAGGTGAGCCTCGACGAGACGAGGGGCCGCGTGGGGATGGACATCGAGATGCACGATCAGGACGCACGGACCGTCCTCACCGCCACGATGACGGTGTTCCTGTGGCGCCGCGGCCACGGTGGCGCCGCCGGCGGGTGGCGCCGCGGCCACGGTGGCGCCGCCGGCGGGTGACGGCGGGGCCGGACCCGAACCCGATCTGCGCGAGCGCGTGGAATCCGGCGTCAGCCGCGCTCTGCGGCGACCCGGCCCATCCGCACGAACGCCTCGGTGAGCAGCTCGGCGGAGCAGGCGAAGTTCACCCGGGCGAAGCCCTCGCCCTCCGTGCCGAACGCCGGCCCGGGGCTGAGCGCCACCCGCCCCTCGTCGAGGAACGCCGCGGCCGGGTCGTCGCCCAGGCCCGGGTAGCCGCGCAGGTCGATCCATGCCACGAACCCGGCGTCGGGCCGACGCCACCGCGCGCGGGGAAGGTGCTCGGCCAGCAGCCGCCCCATCAGATCGAGGTTCGACGCGAGCGCGGAACGCAGCTCATCGAGCCAGTCCAGGGACCCGGTCAACGCGGCCTCCGCGGCCAACGCCCCGAAGTGCCCCACGGCGCCCGACAGCGCCGAGCGCCGGACGTGGAACCGCTCCGGGTTGCCGTTGATCACGAACGCGCACTTGAGTCCGGCGAGGTTGAACGCCTTGGACGCCGACGAGATGGCCAGCCCCACCTCGCGCGCGGTGTCGGAGGCGGCCAGGAACGAGGTGAACTCGACTTCCGGCATGGCCAGGGGCGCCCAGATCTCGTCGGAGACCACCACGGCGTCGTGCCGCGCGGCCAGGTCGGCGAGCTCGGCCAACTCTGCCTGGCCGTGAAGAACGCCCGTGGGGTTGTGCGGGTGACTGAGCAGCACGGCCCGGGCCCCGTCGGCTAACGCCTGCTCGATGCCCGCCAGGTCCAGTCGCGGGTCCTCGCCGTCGTGGTCGACCAGGGGCACCGCGACCGGCGTCATCCCCACGCGCCGGATCCACGGTCCGAACGGCATGTACACCGGCGGCGTGTACACCACGCCGCTCCCGGCCGGGATGGTCCGGGCGAGGGTCTCCCGCACGCCCACGCCGACGTCGTTGACCGGCACCACCGCGTCCTCCGGCACGTCGTACCCGAAGCGCGAGTAGTACCGCGCGCACACACCGGCGAGTCGCTCGATCTCGGCGAAGTAGCCGGTGTCGCCGTCCGCCACCGCGGCGGCGAGGCGCTCCCGGATCGCCGGGGCGAGCAGGACGTCGGTCTCGGCCACGAACAGCGGCAGGACGTCCTCGGGGTAGGCCACCCACTTCTGGCTCCGCCGTCTACGCAGCTCGGACTCGGGGACATCCAGGGGGAACGGCACGGCGGTGGATCCTTTCGCAGCGGGTTCGACCGTCCCAGGTTACTCAGCTGCCGGGCACGAACCCCGGGTGCACCCACACGTCGAAGTCCCGGGAGTCGGCGCCGAACGGGGAGAGCGGCATCAGCGAGACCCACGTGGTGGTAGTCGAGCCGGGGACGGTGCCGGCGGGGATTCCGATACCGCCCGACGTGGTGGGCCATTCCCGCTCGTAGGCCAGGTCGTAGGCGCCCCGGACGCTCCCGTCGGCCGCGGACCCCGTCGATCCGGTGATCACGTCCGAGAGCACCGTGATGCGGTGGAGCCGGTGCGGCGTCCCCGAGGGGTCACGTTGCCAACAGTCCGATCCCTGGGACACGTAGTTCGAGCACCAGATCTCCGTGTCCGTGCCGAACGGGGAGAGCACGCGCATGGGTGCTCCGTTCGGGGCCCAGAACTGCGGATCCGACGGCGCGACGGCGTAGGGCCAGTACGAGAGCTCGGCCCATCCGAACGGGCCGTCGGTGGCGGGTGGGAACGGGCGGTCGGCGGGCCAGGCGGGATCGTCGAGTGACTGGGCGAGGGCGGCGGGCGCGGTCGCGAGGGGGCCGAGCAGCGGCGTGGCCAGGAGGACCGCGGCGAGAGCGACGCGGCGGAGTTGTGTGACGGTGCGTGACATGGACCCAGTCGACCACGCGAGCGGCACCCTCACAGGCCGAACCGCCAGACGTGAGTACACCGTGACGGGACCGTCACGACGGGTAGCGCAGGGGAAACAGCGGATTCCTACGGTGGCGTGGCACAGGGCGCCGGCGGGGCGCCCGCTACCGGGGAGAGGTGAAGCGATGACGCGCTCGCACGTGATCGAGGACTGGGATCCGGAGGACACGGCCCAGTGGGAGTCCGGAGGCCGGCGCACCGCGATGCGCAATCTGTACTGGTCGGTGTTCGCCGAGCACGTGGGGTTCTCGGTGTGGACCCTGTTCGCCGTGATGGTGCTGTTCATGCCTGCGGACGTCTACGGCCTGGACGCGCCGGACAAGTTCCTCGTCTCCGCGGTGGTGACCCTCACCGGCGCGTTCCTGCGCATCCCCTACACGCTGGCCACCGCGACCTTCGGTGGCCGCAACTGGACGATGTTCTCCGCGTTCGTGCTGCTCATCCCGGCGGGGGCGATGCTGTGGATCATGGCCAATCCCGGGCAGCCGCTGTGGCTGTACCTGGTGGTGGGCGCCCTCGCGGGCCTGGGCGGCGCCAACTTCGCCTCGTCCATGACCAACATCAACGCCTTCTTCCCGCAGCGCATGAAGGGCTGGGCGCTGGGCCTCAACGCGGGCGGCGGCAACCTGGGTGTGGCGACCATCCAGGTGGTGGGGCTCGTGGTGATCGCCGCGGCCGGAAACCGCTCGCCGCACTGGGTGATCGCGGTGTACCTGGTCCTGCTGGTGGTCGCGGGGATCGGCGCGGCATGCAAGATGGACAACCTCGAACACCACACCGTGGACGTCGCGAGCATGCGCGACGTGGCAGGCGACCGCGACGGCTGGGTGCTGTCCCTGCTCTACATCGGTACCTTCGGCTCGTTCATCGGGTTCAGCTTCGCCTTCGGGCAGATGCTCACCATGACCTTCACCGGTAACGGGCAGTCCCCGGCCGACGCCGCTCTCCACGCCGCGCAGATCACGTTCCTCGGCCCGCTGCTGGGCTCGTTGACCCGCATGCTGGGCGGCCGCCTGTCCGACCGCTTCGGCGGTGCCCGGGTCACCCTGGTGACCTTCCTCGGCATGGCCGCGACGACGGTGGCGCTGATCGTCACCTCGAGCATGCAGGCGGCCGACGGCGGCCGACTGTCCGGCGGCGCGCTGGTGTTGTTCTTCGCGGCGTTCCTCACCCTGTTCGCGCTCACCGGGATGGGCAACGCCTCGGTCTACAAGATGATCCCCACCGTCTACGAAGCCCGTAGCCGCGGCCTGGACCTGCCGGAAGCCGCCCGGGCGGCGTGGTCGCGTGCGCATTCGGGCGCGCTCATCGGGGTCGCCGGCGCGGTCGGCGCGTTCGGCGGGTTCCTCATCAACATGACCCTGCGCAGCTCCTACCAGTCATCGGGGTCCGCGACCTGGGCGTTCGTGGCGTTCACGGTCTTCTACGTGGTGGCGGCGCTCGTCACGCGGGCGGTGTACCTCCGGCGTCCGAGCGCCGCGCCGACGGGGGCCGGGGCCGCGGCATCCCGCACCGCGTCGGAACAGGGCCGGGCCGCACGTCCGGTGCCGGCCGCGCGCTGACCGGAAAGGAACGAGGGGACGACGGCGACGAGGAGAGCATCATGACGACCGTTCGCAGCAGCCCGGAGGTGCCGAACCTGACGACGGTGCCCGAGCCCGTTGAGGCGGGCCCCGGCGGGGACCGGCCCACCCACACGCATTGCCCGTACTGCGCCCTGCAGTGCGCGATGACGGTGACGCCGGCGGCGGACCCGGCCGAGGCGGTCGAGGTGGCGCCCGCGTGGTTCCCCACCAACCGTGGCGGGCTGTGCCGTAAGGGGTGGACGTCGGGAGAGCTGCTCGATCACCCGGGCCGGCTCACCACCCCGCTCATCCGGCGCGACGGGCGCCTGGAACCGTGCGACTGGGACACCGCCCTGGACCGCGTGGCCGAGGGGATCCGCCGGGCGCAGGCCGCGGGCGGGCCCGACGGTGTGGCCGTGTTCGGCGGGGGCGGCCTGACCAACGAGAAGGCCTACCAGCTGGGCAAGTTCACCCGGCTCGCGCTGGGCAGCCGGCTCATCGACTACAACGGCCGCTGGTGCATGTCCAGCGCCGCGGCGGCCGCGAACCGCAGCTTCGGCCTCGACCGCGGACTGCCGTTCCCCGTCACCGACCTCGCCGACGCCCGGGCCGTGATGCTCATCGGTGCCAACCCCGCCGACACCATGCCTCCGTTCCTCCAGCACCTCGACACGGCAGCACGCGCCGGCGGGCTCGTGGTGGCCGACCCCCGGCTCACCGCGACCGCGCGGCGCGCCCTCGACGGGGGCGGTGTGCACCTGCGACTGCGCCCCGGCACGGACGCGGCACTCGCGCTGGGACTGCTGCACCTCGTCGTCGTCACCGGCGCGGTCGACACGCGGTACATCGCCGAGCGCACCAGCGGGTTCTCCGACGCGTGGGCGCACGCCGCCGCCTGGCTTCCCGACCGCACCGAGCGCGTCACCGGTGTGTCTGTCGCACAGCTCGAGCGGGCGGTCGCCCTGCTCGCCCGCGCGCGTGACGCCGGGGCGGGGTCGTACATCCTCACCGCCCGGGGTGCCGAGCAGCACGCCGACGGCACCGCCGTGGTGGGCGCCGCCATCGCGCTCGCCCTGGCGCTGGGACTGCCGGGACGTCCGGGGAGCGGCTACGGCACCCTCACCGGGCAGGGCAACGGGCAGGGCGGCCGCGAGCACGGGCAGAAGGCCGACCAGCTGCCCGGGTACCGGATGATCACCGACCCCGCCGCCCGCGCGCACGTCGCCGGGGTGTGGGGAGTGGACCCGGAGCAGATCCCCGGGCCGGGCCTGTCGGCGTTCGAACTGCTCGACTCCCTCGGCGGGCCGGGCGGGCCCACCGCGATGCTGCTCCACGCCTCCAACCCGGTCGTCTCCGCGCCCGACGCCGACCGGGTGGCCGACCGGCTACGCGCGCTGGACACGCTGGTCGTGGCCGACTTCGTCCTCTCGGAGACCGCCGCGCTGGCCGACGTCGTCCTGCCCGTGCCCCAGTGGGCGGAGGAGGAGGGCACGCTCACCAGTCTCGAGGGCCGGGTGCTGCGGCGACGCCGGTCCGTCACCCCGCCCGCCGGTGTGCGCGACGAACTGTGGATCTGGCACGAGCTCGCCCGCCGCCTGGACCGCGGACCCGAGCGGTTCCCGACCGACGCCCGCGCGGTGTTCGGCGAGCTCGCGCGCACCTCCGCCGGCGGCAAGGCCGACTACTCGGCGATCGACTGGGACCGACTCGACGCCGGCGAGGCCCTGCACTGGCCGTGCGGCGCCGATTCGCCGGACGGCACGCCCCGCCTGTTCCTCGACCGCTTCGCCACGCCCGACGGCCGCGCCCGGTTCGTCGTGGACGAACCGCGCGCACCCGCCGAACCACCCGACTCGCAGTTCCCGCTACTCGGTACCACCGGCCGCCTGCTCGCGCACTACCAGTCGGGCGCCCAGACCCGGCGGGTCGCCGAGCTCGCCGACGCCGAACCGGACATGTGGGTGCAGGTCCACCCCGTCGTGGCACGCGCGGCCGGCCTGGTCGACGGCGAAGCGGCGCGCATCGTGTCGCGGCGGGGCGCGGTCGAGGCCGTGATCCGCTGCGACGAGGACATGCGCACCGACACCGTCTTCCTGCCGTTCCACTTCCCGGGCGACGGCCGGGCCAATCTGCTCACCCTGCCGGAGCTCGACCCGCACAGCCGGATGCCCGAGTTCAAGGTGTGCGCGGTCCGGCTGGAGGCGGCATGAGCGCGCGCCGCGTCGTCGTGGTGGGCGCCGGGATGGCCGCAGCCCGACTCGCGGAGGAACTGCGCGTCGGCGAGCCGGACCCGGAGCGGTTGTCGGTGACCGTGCTGGGCGCGGAACCGGAGGAACCCTACAACCGGATCATGCTGTCCCACGCCGTCGCGGCCCGGCCGGTCGCCGCCCCCGCCGCCCCCGACGCGCCGGCAGTGGCCCCCGCGGCCCCCGCCGCCGTCGCGCCCGCGCCGGTTTCCCGACTCAAACCCGTCGGGTGGTGGGAGCGTCACCACATCACGGTCCGGACTTCTACACCTGTCGCGGCGATCGACCGCGCCTGCCGCGAGGTGGAACTCGCCGATGGCGAACGCATCGGCTACGACCACCTGGTCCTGGCCACGGGCGCCGCACCCCGCATCCCGCCCGTCGACGGCATCCGCGGTCCCGGCGGCGGCCTGGCGCCCGGCGCGTTCACCCTCCGGGATGCCGCGGGCCAGCGAGAACTGACCGCTCATCTCGCCGCACACCCCGGCCCGGTCGCGGTCGTCGGTGCGGGCTTCATCGGCCTGGAGATCGCCTGCGCACTCGCCGGGGCGGGGCACGACGTCGTCGTCGTCCACCCCCGCGACCGGCCCATGAACGGGTGCCTCGACGCCGGCGCCGGCGCCGTACTGGTCCGCGCCCTCGCCGCGCTCGGGGTGCGGGTGCTCACCGGCGTGCGCGCCACGCGGTGGGACGGGGCCACCCTGACGCTCGACGACGGCGAGGTGCGCTGCCGGACCGTCGTACTCACCGCCGGGTCCGCGCCGCGGACAGACCTCGCACGCGACGCCGGGCTGGAGGTGGGCCACGGCGTGGTCGTCGACGACGAGCTGGCCACCAGCGATCCCGCCATCTCCGCGATCGGCGACTGCGCGCAGCACCGGGGCGTCGTCAGCGGACTGGTCGCACCCGCCTGGGACCAGGCCGTGGCGCTGGCCGCCCGGCTCAGCGGCGCGGACCCGCAGGCGAGATACCTCGGGGGCGCGGAGGTGACCAGGCTCAAGGCCCACGGGCTCGACGTGGTCGCCCTGGGCTCGCTCGCGACCGACGTCTACGGATCGCGGTGCCCCGACACCGGTGCGTCCATCGAGGTCACGACCCTGAGCGAACCCGCCCGCGGCCGGTATGCGCGCGTCGACGTGGCGGGGGGCCGCGTGGTGGGAGCCGCGCTGATCGGACACCCGGAGCCGGTCGGGATGCTCACGCAGCTGTTCGAGAACGCTCTTCCCGTGCCGGACGGCGTCGTGTCGGTGGTGCTGGGACGGGCCGAGGCGGTGGCCGCACAGACACCGTCGACCATGCCGGCCGCGGCGGTGGTCTGCCGCTGCAACGGTGTGAGCAAGGGAGACCTGGTCGCGGCCTGGGCCGACGGGGCACGCGACAACGATGCCCTGGCGCAGCGGACCCGCGCCGGGACGGGCTGCGGTGGGTGCTCGTCGGCGGTCGAAGGGATATGCGGATGGCTACAGGAGGCTGGATGACGGGGGACGAGCGGTCACGGGACGCGGCGGCGGGGGCGTGCGGTGCTGCGGCGGGGGCGGACGAGGCGGTGGAGGGAAACCTGCCGGACACACGCCTCGTTCATGATGGGGGAGTGACCGATTCCGACGTGACCACCTCCGAACCCGATCTCCCGCTGCTCGGACGCACTGTCGCCGTCACCGCCGCCCGGCGAGCCTCCGAGCAGCGCACCCTCCTCGAGCGGCGCGGGGCCACCGTCCTGCACGCCCCGGCGATGCACATGATCCCCATCGCCGAGGACACGGTGGTGCGCGAGGCCACCGGGCGCCTGCTCGCCGCGCCCGCCGACCTCATGGTGCTCACCACCGCGGCCGGCGTGCGCTGGTGGATGCAGGTGTGCGAGGAATGGGGCCTGGCCGACGACCTGCTCGAGCTGATGGGCGCGGTCCCGCTGTACTCCCGCGGACCCAAGACCACCGGCGCGATCCGTGCCGCCGGCCTGCGCGAGCACGCCTCGGCCAAGAGCGAGGCCAGCCCGGAGCTGCTGGAGATGCTGCTCGAGCGCGGCGTGGAGGGCCTGACGATCGGCGTCCAGATCCAGGGCGCCGGCTCCGGGTGGAACCCGATGTCCGTGCTGCTCGACGGTCTGCGCGAGGCGGGTGCCGACGTGATCGAGGTGCCCGTCTACCGCTGGGAGCTGCCCGACGATCTCGCGGCACTCGACGATCTGGTGCGGACCATCGCGGCGCAGGGCGTCGATGGCGTGACCTTCACCGCGGCGCCGGCGGTGGTGGCGGTGCTCAAGCGTGCCGAGGCACTGGGCGTGTTCGACGACCTGCTTGAGGCGCTGGACGGGCCCGTCGCCGCGCTGTGCGTGGGGCCGGTGACCGCGGCGCCGCTCGCCGAGCTCGGTGTGCCGTTCACCAGCCCGGACCGGATGCGGCTGGGGTCACTCATGCGGCACACCACCGACGAGCTCGCCGCCCGGACCGCGCCGATCGAGGTCGCCGGGCACGAGCTCACCGTGTGTGCGGCGGCCGCACTGGTCGACGGCAAACCGGTGGAGCTCACCCCGGCCCAGCTCGCGCTGCTGCGGGCCCTCGCCCGGCGCCCCGGGGCCTGCGTGAGCCGCGATGACCTGCTCGCGGCTCTCCCCGGAGACGGCACCGACCTGCACGCCGTCGAGACCGCGATGGGTCGCCTGCGGCGCGCGCTCGGCGTTCCCGACCTCGTCACGACCGTCGTCAAGCGCGGGTACCGACTCAGCATCTAAAGGCGCCGCCGGCCCTGCGGACTCCTCGACGTACGCGCCCTGAATGGTCCACACCCGCAGCGTAACCCGCCAGTGAGTGTGCATATTGCCATCGCACGCCAGCGGGGCGGCGCACGCAGAAGGGGCAGCGCACCCGCGAGTGGGTGCGCTGCCCCTGGTTCGGGCCGGGCCGGGCCGGCGGCGCGCAGGGCCTGGGGACTACGCCGCGATCACGCGGGCATGCCGGACGGCGGGCTGGGTAGCCACGAACACCGTGCCATCGGCGGCGACCCGGGCGGGGAACACCGAGAGTCCGTGCGAGGGGTCGTCGAGGCCGCGACCGTCGGCGAGCGCATAGGCCTGCTTGCCGATCGGTGAGATCACCGCGGGTTCGCCGGCGCGGTCGCCCACCAGGCCGCGGCTCATCACGGCGGCCCGGGCGACGGGGTCGATGTTGCAGAGGGCGCGGACCTCGTCGTCGTCGATCTTGTAGACCGCCACCTGGCGGCCGTCGGGCAGCAGGGCGGCGACCCCACGCCCCGGGATGAGGCGGCCGACCGGGCAGACGGCGATCTCGGCGGGGCGCGCGGCGCCCGATGCGGGAGCGGGGCGGGTGGCGGTGAACAGCTGGGTGGTGGTCATGACGGATCTCCTCCTGGTGGGCGGAACTGGTGAGCGGAAGTGGTGGGCGGAAGTAGTGGGCGGAGCTGGTGAGCAGGAGTCGTGGGCGGGGTGGCCGGCAGAGCTGGCCGGTGTCCGGCGCGGGACCGTCAGACGCGGGCCGGCATGGACGGCGAACCGAGCAGGACCGGCACCTTGCGGCCGTCGCGCTCCTCGAACTGCACGGTGGGGTCGGGCGCCTCGGGGGCGTTGATGAAGGAGACGAACCGGCCGAGCTTGTCCGGGTCGTCGAGGACCGCCGCCCACTCGTCCACATAGCCCTCGACGTGCGACTCCATGCGGCCCTCGAGCTCGGCCGCGAGCCCCAGCGAGTCCTCGCACACGACCTCACGCAGGTGGTCGATGCCGCCCTCCAGCGATTCGAGCCACGGCGCGATCCGCTGCAGTCGCTCGGCGGTGCGGACGTAGAACATCACGGTGCGGTCGATGTAGCGGATGAGCTGGTCGTCGGTGAGATCCCCGGCCAGCAGCTGGGCGTGCCGCGGGGTCGCGCCGCCGTTGCCACCGACGTAGAGGTTCCAACCGGTCTCGGTGGCGATCACCCCGACGTCCTTGCCGCGCGCCTCGGCGCACTCGCGGGCACAGCCGGAGACGCCCATCTTGATCTTGTGCGGCGCCCGCAACCCGCGATACCGGGTCTCGAGCAGGACCGCCATCCCCACGGAGTCCTGCTGGCCGTAGCGGCACCACGAGGTACCCACGCAGCTCTTCACCGTGCGCAGCGACTTGCCGTAGGCGTGACCGGACTCCATACCCGCGTCGACGAGGCGACGCCAGATCTGCGGCAACTCCTCGACACGCGCGCCGAAGAGGTCGATCCGCTGACCGCCGGTGACCTTGACGTACAGGTCGTGGTCGCGCGCGATCTCGCCGATCACGATGAGCTGATCCGCCGTGACCTCCCCGCCGGGCATCCGCGGGACGACCGAGTAGGTGCCGTTCTTCTGGATGTTGGCCAGGAAGTGGTCGTTGGTGTCCTGCAGTGAGGCCTGCTCGCCGTCGAGGACGTGGTCGGAGCTGGTCGAGGCGAGGATCGACGCAACGGTGGGCTTGCAGATGTCGCAGCCCGAGCCGCGGCCGAAGCGCCCGATCAGACCGGAGAAGGTCCGGATCCCGGTGACCGTGACGATCTCGAACAGCTCCGAGCGGGACTGGTCGAAGTGCTCGCACAGTGCCGTGGACTGCTCGACCCCCTCGGCCTCGAGCACCTGACGCATGAGCGGCAGGCACGACCCACACGAGGTGCCGGCGCGGGTGCACGCCTTGAGTGCCGGGACGTCGCACGCCCCGCCACAGATCGCGTCGCGCAGCGTGCCCTTGGTGACGGCGTTGCAGGAACAGATCTGGGCGTCGTCGGGCAGCGACTCCACGCCGACACCGCCGCCGTCCGCCGCGGCGCCCGGGGTGATGAGGGACAGGGGATTCGACGACGGCAAGGTGCGCCCGAGCAGCGGCTTGAGCAGCTGGTACGGGCCCGCGTCCCCGACGAACACCCCGCCGAGCAGGGTCAGGGCGTCGTCGCTGAGGACGAGTTTGGAGTAGGTCCGCGTGACGGGGTCGTCCACCACCAACTCGAGGCAGCCGGGCGTGCGCCCGTGGGCGTCGCCGAAGCTGGCCACGTCGACCCCCATGAGCTTGAGTTTGGTGGCGAGGTCGGCGCCGGTGAACTCGGCGTCGGCGCCCGGACCGTCGCCCAGCCGGGCGGCGACCACCTCGGCGGAGGCGTACCCGGGTCCGACCAGGCCGTAGCAGGTGCCCTCGATGGCCGCGCACTCGCCGATCGCGAACACGTGCGGGTCCGAGGTGCGGCACGCCCGGTCGGTCAGCACGCCGCCCCGCTCGGCCAGTGCCAACCCGGCCCCGCGGGCGAGCTCGTCACGGGGGCGCACACCGACGGAGAACACCACGACCGCTGCCTCGACCGCGGTCGTCTCGCCGTCGTCGCCGCTCAGGGTCACCCGGACCCCGCCGTCACCGTCCGCACCGTCGCGCGGTTCGATCACCGTGTCGGTCACGCTCAGGTGCACCTCGATGCCACGGTCGCGGATGAGGTCGCCCAGCAGCGCGCCGCCCCGACCGTCGACCTGGACGGGCATGAGCCGGTCGTTGCGCTCCACGACGTGCGGGGTCAGCCCGATCAGGCTCAACGCATTGGCGGCCTCGATGCCGAGCAGCCCGCCGCCGATCACGACGCCGTGCGCGCCGGGCCCTGCGGTCTCGGCGGCCGCGCGGATCGCGTCGAGGTCGTCGAGGGTGCGGTAGACATGGCAGCCGGGCAGGTCGTGACCGGGCACGGGCGGGACGAACGCGCGCGAGCCGGTGGCCAGGACCAGCGTGTCGTAGGAGATGAGCTCGCCGGAGTCGAGTTCGACCTGCCGCGCGGATCGGTCGATCGCCGTGACGAGGTGTCCCGAGCGGACGGTGACCCTCGGGTCGGCGGAGTGGCGGGCGTCCTCGAGGTGCAGGGCCGCACGTTCCCAGGCGCCGACATAGGCCGAGAGGCCCACGCGGTCGTACGCGGGGTCGGGTTCCTCGCCGATCACCGTGACGGCCAGGTCGGTGTCGGCGTACCGCGAGCCGAGGGTGGAGACGAATCGGTGGGAGACCATCCCGTGCCCGACGACGACGATGTGCTCAGTCATTCCTGGACCTCCTTCGAGCCTGTACCGATCAGGCTAGGAAGGCGGTGTTGCGGAACTGTGGCGTCAGATCACGGTCCCGTGACGCTTAGTTCACAGGGGACCCGGCGGCGGGTGAGGCCGCGGACGGGCTACGGGTGCGGGCGTGCCGAGGGCGCGCGGATGCCGGGGAAGGGGCCCGGCTCAGTCGAGAGGGAGCAGGCTCGTCGGTGTGGCCGAGACCTCGTCCACGCGGTCGAGGTTCTGGCGCACCCGTTCCCACTCGCCGGCGGGGATCTCCTTCTCGAGTCGGCGCAGGACGGCCTTGTCGGAGGTCGCCCATGCGACGGGCATGGGTGAGATGAACTGGTACAGGTTGTCGCCGCCGCGGGCGCTGCGGTTGCCGACCACGGCCACGCACGGCACGCGCTCGCCCACGCGGACGTCGTGACCCGGGAGCTTCTCGCAGCTGCGGACGGCCAGCCCGGGTAGCTTTCCGGCGGAGCGGTCGACGGCACGGTCGACCAGCGCCAGGAGGGTCAGCCCGCGGGGGCGCACCTCGGCGATGATGGCCGGGACGAGTTCCGAGGTGGCGTAGGTGCGCTGCATCGAGCCCATTTTGCGCGGGATGTACCCGATCATCGCCAGGCATCCGAGAGCGAAGACCCCGGCCAGCGCGGCGACGATCCAGGCCCAGGCCTCGAAGCCGGAGTAGATGAGCAGGCCCACGGCCGCGGCCAGGACGAGCACACCGAGGATGCCCGCGGACCACTGCAGCCGCCGCACCTCGGCGAGGCTCTCGTTGTGCTTGCGGACCCAGGCGTCGTCGACGGGGATGTCGGCGAGGCGGTACTGCTCGTGCGGGGCGCGGGGGGTGCGATCGGCGACCATGGGTCCAGTATCCCAGGAACCGTCCGGACCGGACCCGCGGGTGGCCGCCGGCGTCAGCCGACCTCGGGGATCGGCGGCCCCAGCAGGTCGTCGGCGTCGATGATCCGGTAGGCGTACCCCTGCTCGGCGAGGAACCGCTGCCGGTGCGCGGCGTACTCGGCGTCGAGGGTGTCGCGCGAGACCACCGAGTAGAAGTGTGCCTGGCCACCGTCGTGCTTGGGCCGCAGCAGCCGGCCCAGCCGCTGCGCCTCCTCCTGCCGGGAGCCGAACGTCCCCGACACCTGCACGGCCACACTGGCCTCGGGCAGGTCGATCGAGAAGTTGGCGACCTTGGACACCACGAGCGTGGAGATCTCCCCGGCGCGGAACGCGTTGAAGAGCTTCTCACGCTCTTTGTTGGAGGTGGAGCCCTGGATGACCGGGGCGTCGAGCTCGTCGCCGAGCTCCTCGAGCTGGTCGAGGTAGGCACCGATCACCAGGGTCGGGGCGCCGGCGTGCTTGGCGAGGATGCTCTTGACCACAGGGATCTTGGTCCGTGCGGTCGAGCACAGCTTGTACTTGTCCTCCGCCTCGGCGGTGGCGTAGAGCATCCGTTCGTTCTCCGTGAGCGTCACCCGTACCTCGACGCAGTCGGCCGGGGCGATCCAGCCCTGCGCCTCGATGTCCTTCCACGGGGCGTCGTACCGCTTGGGTCCGATGAGGGAGAAGACGTCACCCTCTCGGCCGTCCTCGCGCACCAGGGTGGCGGTGAGCCCGAGCCGGCGCCGGGACTGCAGGTCCGCGGTCATCCGGAACACCGGCGCGGGCAGCAGGTGCACCTCGTCGTAGATCATCAACCCCCAGTCGCGGGAGTCGAACAGCTCCAACGCCCGGTGGACGCCCTTGGTCTTGCGGGTGACCACCTGGTACGTGGCGATGGTGACCGGGCGGATCTCCTTGCGCTCGCCGGAGTACTCGCCGATCTCGTCCTCGGTCAGCGTGGTGCGGGCCAACAGCTCCCGCTTCCACTGCCGACCGGCGACGGTGTTGGTCACCAGGATGAGCGTGGTGGCCTTGGCCTTGGCCATCGCGGCCGCCCCGACCATCGTCTTGCCCGCGCCGCAGGGCAGCACGACGACACCCGAGCCGCCCGCCCAGAACGAGTCGGCGGCCATCTGCTGGTAGTCGCGCAGCTCCCAGGGCTCGGTCTCGGTGGACAGGTCGATGTCGTGGGCCTCGCCGTCGACGTACCCGGCCAGATCGTCGGCGGGCCAGCCCACCTTGAGCAGCTCCTGCTTGAGGCGGCCGCGCTCGGACGGGTGCACCACGACGGTGTCGGTGTCGATGTCGGCGCCGAGCATTGGGGCGATCTTCTTGTGGCGTTTGACCTCGGCGAGCACTGCGGAGTCCAGGGAGACCAGGGTCAGTCCGTGGACCGGGCTCTTGACCAACTGGAGCCGGCCGTAGCGGGCCATGGTCTCGGCGATGTCCACCAACAGCGGCTGCGGGACGGGGAAGCGGGAGAAGTTGACCAGCACGTCGACCACCTGCTCGGCGTCGTGGCCGGCGGCCCGGGCGTTCCACAGCGCCAGCGGCGTGATCCGGTAGGTGTGGACGTGCTCGGGGGCGCGCTCCAGCTCGGCGAACGGGGCCAGCGCCTGGCGCGCGTCGTTCGCCTGATCGTGGTCGATCTCCAGCAGCACGGTCTTGTCCGACTGGACGATCAGCGGTCCACCACTCACTCCGGCCCTCCTCAGGGTCTCACCGGACCCGCGTGGGTCCGACCCTTCATTGTCCAGGAATCCGGGTCAGCGGGTCGGGTCGACGTCGGAGACGGAGATCACGCGGTGCAGCGGCAGGGTGACGGGCTCGGCGGAATCGGGCTCGATCCCCTCGATCCGACCCCCGCCGACGGAGGCCGGCACGAGCAGTCGCGCGGTGGACCGGCCCTGGGCGTCGACGACCGAGACGGTGACGGCGGTGCCCGTGCTCGCCGCGTCGTGCAGGCGGGCGATGGCGGCCTCGCCGGTGTACGCGCCCCCTGAAGTACCCCGCGCCGAGCGCACCCGGTCGGCCGAGCGCATCGCCGCGACGGCCGCCCGCAGTTCGGAGGGGGTGGCCGTGCGCGTGGGGACGCGGGGCGCGCGGGTGATGCGGCTCACCCGGACACGGGCCACCGGCCGGGTCAGGGCGACGACGGCGCCGGTCGTGTCCTCGACGACGGGGGAGAACCCGTGCTCGCGCAGGGCCTCCACCAGGTCCAACGGCCGGGCCTGGGAGATGAGGACGGTCGGCGCGACGGTCCGCAGTGCGCAGTTCTCGGCCACCGGGGAGCTGAGGACCTGGGCGACCAGCGACGGGTCGTCGCACCGGACGAAGGACAGGGCGGTACCCACCCGCAGCCGACCGTGACGACGGGCCACGTCCTCGATGAGGTAGTCCAGCGACTGCGGGACGGGGGTGACGGAGGTCCGGGCGAGCAGGTCCCGGATCCCCGCCGCCGTGCGCCCGGCGTCGAGTGCGCGACGCACGGAGGTCTCGGTGACGCGGTAGGTGGTGGCGGCGCCGGCCGACTCGACGTCGGCCAGGAGCGCGAACTCCGCGGCGAGCTCGGGCACGAGCGGGCCGGGGGCGAGGATCGTCAGGTCGGCCTGGACGATGACCTCCGAGACCGGGTCTGGCAGGGCGGCGACGAGGACCGGTTCGAGGTCCTCGACGCCGGGGGCGGGGGTGCCGTCATGGGTGGTGGCGGTGTGGGTGGCGGCTCCGGCGACGGGTGCGTGGGTGTCGCCGGCGAGGGCCCTGGCCGCGCTGGTGGCGGTGGTCCCGACGACGAGTCCCATCAGACGCGCCTCCGCCACGGTCTCGGCCACGGGCCGGGAACCCGCACGCGAGAACCACACCGGCGAGGACCAGCGCACCACCTCCGTCAGCAGAGTGGCGTCGGGCTCCGCTGCGGGGTCCAGGGCGACCAGAGCCTTCAGCACCCGGATCCGTTCGGTGGGTCCGGGCGGGCCGATGGGCTCACCCAATGCGGGCACGGTGCCGCCGCCCTCGATCTCGGACCCGACCCGCCACGGCGTCCGCGGCATGGACCACCACGCGAGGACGAGCTCGGCCCAGCGGCGTGCGGGTTCGCGGGCCGACCACACGTCGGCGGCCTCGGTGGGCGCCCACACCGAGTCGAAGGCCACGTCGCCGACGTCGGCGTCGCCGACCGCGATGAGTCCCGCGGCCGCGAGGACCTCGAGCAGCAGGGGGAGCTCGCGCTCGACGAGGCCGGAGGCGCGGGCCACCCGCCGCAGTTCGCGCACCCCGACACCGCCGGCCTTGAGGGTGGCGGCCGGGGCGGTCGACAGGGCGGAGAGGACCGAGTCGCAGCGGTGCAGCAGCTCGAGGGCCGCGACGCCGCCGGAGGCGTCGACCCGGCCCGCCCCGCCCGCGGCCGCCCCGGCCCTCGGAGCGGCCCACGCAGGGGCGTGGAGCAGCGACGATCCCTCGTCGCGGGCGCCGTGGCGGGCCCGGTCCAGCGCGTGGGCACGCGGGACGACCACCTCGCCGTCGTCCCCAGCGGTCACCTCCGCGAGCCCCGAGCCCGCCAGCTCTGTCGCGGCGGCACGCACCGGCTCCGACGCCCCGGCGCCGAGAGCCCCGACGGGGGTGCGCCCGCGGGCGATCGCCTCGAGCACCCCGACCGCCGGAGCGGACAGGCCGCCCCAGGCGACGTCGAGGTCGGCGCCCGCGGGCTCGCCGGGGTGCGGCGCCACCACCGGGGCCGACCGGACGGCCACCGCCGTGACGGGCACCATCCGGACATGGTCCCCTCCGCCCCAGAGCAGGGTGAGGTCGCGGAGACGGGCGAGGGCGGCGTGGAAGACGGGCTCGTCGTCGTCGACACCCAACCGGCCCGACACCGCACCCAGCGGCACCGCCCCGGAATCGGCTCCCACCGCTGCGGCGGTGGCCAGGACCACGAGCTCCGGCCACGTCAGGGTCCCCAGCGCGCGGGCGGTGGACGCCGGCAACCGCAGCCTCGACGCGAGCACGTCGACCGAGGCCGGGGGAGGGGTGGCCACATCTGGACGCAACTCGCACACGCGGACGAGCGCGTCATCGGACAGTCCGGCCAGCCACGCGGGGAAGTCCGGCTCGTCGCCGGCGGCACCGGGGGAACCAGCACTGCGGGGGGCGACACGGCGGGAGGAGGCTCGGGAACTCGGCATGATCCGTCCCAGCCTAGTGAGATCGCGGCGGCGGTGAGGACCGTCCGGGTCCGATACGACCCGGATGCTGACGGGACGCCCGCGAGGTGAGACACTGGACACGTGGCTGCCAAGAAGAATCTGACCCATGACAACCCGGGATGGCCCGACGCCTCGTTCGGCGAGCACCCGGTGACCGAACTCGCCGCGCTGGTCGCGGGAGGCCTGTCCCCCTTCGGGCAGGAGACCTTCCCGCTGCCGCAGCATCGGCTGGGCTACCTCCACCCGGAGACGGTGGTCAACAGGACCGTCCGCACCCGCTGAGCGCGACGCACTCACACACGAGGAAGGGCCGCCACTCCCTGCAGGGGGTGGCGGCCCTTCCTCGTGGTCCGTGGTCCGTGGACCGGGGCTGCGCGGGTGACGCGTCAGTTGGCCAGGTAGGTGGCGAAGAAGCCGTCCACCAGGTCCTGGTTGCCGGCGTAGGCGGCGTCGACGGCGTCCCGGTTGGCCTCGTAGGTGTCGGCGATCGGCAGCACGATGCCGCGGCCCTCGGCGAAGGAGGACAGGGTCGCCACGTGATCGGCAGCGGTGACCGCCTCCGGGGCGGCGGGCGCGGCCGGGGCGTGGGCACGCGGGGCCGGCGCGGGCGCCGGGTTGGACAGGTCGCGCGGGGTCGGTGCGGAGTTCAGGCCCAGCTTGGCCGAGCAGGCGGGCCAGGCGCCCCAGCCCTGACCGGCGAGGGTCTTCTCGGCGATCGCGATCTGCTGCTCGCGCGTGGCCTGGTTGGCCGTCGGGGCGTACTGCGTACCGCCGTAGGCGGCCCAGGTGCTCGGAGAGAACTGCAGGCCGCCCTGGTAGCCGTTCCCGGTGTTGATGCCCCAGTTGCCGCCGGACTCGCACTGGGCCAGGCGGTCCCAGTCGGAGTCGGGGGCGGCGTTGGCGGCCGGCGCGAGGGCCAGGCCGGCGGCGGAGAACGCGGTGCCCGCGAGGACGACCTTCACAGCGTTCCTGGGCGCTGAGGAGGCGGCGGCGGCACGGTGGCGTCCGGTGTAAGAGGTCATGTCGTCAGTCCTTTTCACTCTGTGCCTACGGGGTGAGCTGTCGGGTTCGGACGAGTGCGTCCGGCCGCCGGTGGCGGCTTCACCCCAAGGCGACCATCGGTCGCCGGGCCCGTGGTGGGCCCTGTCGGGTCCCCCGTCCCCGCCCGGGTAATGGTCACTGTGGCATCGGCCGCTGGGCGGGGTTCGGTAGGTGCGTCCGATGCCGACTCGCTGACGAGTCTGCTACGAAACTGTAGCGGTCCGATGCCGGATCGTCACCATTCTGAAATAAACCGAGGCAGTCTGGGTCTGACGTGCGTGCCGTTATCGGCTCGTTACCAGCGGTGTTCGCAGGAGGGTGTGGTTGATCACACCGAGGGCGGTCGCGAGCCGAGGATGGCGTAGAGCAGCCCCAGCAGGAACCCGACCGGCGTGAACAGCATCGCGCCGACATACAGGAGGGTCGGCGCGTCGCGGCCGAGCACGAACGGGGTCAGCGCCGCCGCGACGGTGAACAGCACCCCGATCGTGAAGATGACGAGCGCCGTCACGAACAGGCCCCGGCGTCGTGGCCGCACGGGCTCGGCTGCCCGGGTGGACGCCGCGGCGTCAGGTGTCCAGGGGTCGTCGGCGGGGCGTCGATCGTCGGCGGTCACACGGGGAGGTTACCGCTCGCCTCGCGGTGGGCACCAACGCGCACGAGGGTAGTCTCGGGGCATCAGTCATGGTTGTCGGTCGCGTATGCCGCGTCCGGTCGGAAGGTGGTTCGCGGTGCCCAGCGGCAAGGTCAAGTGGTACGACGCGGAGAAGGGCTTCGGCTTCCTGTCCCAGGAGGGCGGCGAGGATGTCTACGTGCGCTCCGAGGCGCTCCCCGCAGGGGTCGAGACGCTGCGTCCGCGCCAGCGCGTGGAGTTCGACATGGTCTCCGGGCGCCGCGGCCCCCAGGCGTTGCGCGTGGTGGTCCACGACGAGCCGACGGTCGCGGAGGAGCGGGCCCCGAGGAGCGGGCCCCGACGTTCGGCGGACGAGCTGCACGGGATGGTCGAGGACATGATCAAGGTGCTCGAGTCGACCGTCCAGCCCGAGTTGCGCCGTGGTCACCGTCCGGAGGCCAAGGTCTCGGGCCGGGTGGCGTCGGTGCTCCGCGCGGTCGCGCGCGAGCTGGACGCCTGACCCACGGATCAGTCGTCGTAGGTGAAGCGCACCGACCACTCGCCGTTGAGGATCGACTCCGACCCGTCGGCGGCATAGACGATCGCGACCGCACGGATGGCGAGGCCCTCGATCCGGCCCTCCTCCGGGGTGGTCACGGGCACCAGCAACCGGCCCGGCCCGCCGGCCTCGACGGTGTAGTCGCGAGAGCCGTCGGCGCGGATCTCGTAGACGTCCATCGTCGACGCACGCAGCTCTCCGGGCAGCCGGACGGTGAGGACGTCCTCATCCTGCACCCGGAACTCGCCGACCGGATTGGTGAAGGTGTTCCCGTCCAGGTCGGTCGCGGTGAACGGCAGCACGGTCACCTGGCCGCGATCGCTCGCGACGGTCACCTCGGGTAGTGCACCGTACCGGGCCTCCGAACCCTGCCAGGCGCCGACGATCGCGGCGATCATGATGATCATCCACGCCGCGATCGCCCAGGTGATGGGACGGATACGGGAGCCGGTCGACGGGGTCTCGTTGCGGGAACTCACTCCCTCATTCTGCCGAGGGGCCGGGTGTCGGCCACACCCGGGTCACGCGGCGGGCCCGGGAAGCGCGGCCTGTTGCCGCCGAGGCCGGGGACGAGGGTCGACCCGCGGCCGGTCAGGTGCGACTGCGCGAACATCAGGGCGCCGACCACGGCGATCACCGAGAACCCCACGGTGAAGTCGGTCGGCAGAAGGACGCCCAGTGCTCCGCCGAGGACCCACGCCACCTGCAGGGCGGTCTCGGAGCGACCGAAGGCCGAGGAGCGTGCGGCGTCCGGGATGTCCGTCTGGACCGACGCGTCGAGGGCGACCTTGCCCAGGGCACTGCACACCGCCGCGACGAGCGCGAGGACGGCCGCGGCCCAGATGGTCCCGAGGAACGCGGCGACGACGGCGGTCGCCAGGGCCGCCCCCGCGGCCGTGCCGGCGATCCGTTCGGGCCGGCCCAGCGAAAGCCGCGCACCGACGGCGTTGCCGGCGAAGGTACCCAGCCCGCCGGCGGCGCCCGCCATCGCCAGGAGGCCGGCCTGCTCGATTGCGGTGGCGTCCTCCTGGGCCTTGGCCATGAACGCCAGGAACAGGGTGAGGAAGCCGGTCATGAAACGCAGGAGCGACACCGCCCACAGGTTCGCCAGGACGTTCCTGCCCAGCGGCCGCGTGAGGACCGCCCGGAGGTCACCGGTCAGACTCGGGCCCCGCTCCATCCGCAGGGTGGCGGACTCCTCGTCCCGGGACGCCTCGGCGTGCGCGGGGATGGTCACGGCGACGTAGGCCGCGACGAGGGCGACCGCTGCGAGCAACCACAGGGCGGCGTCGGAGTCCCACAGCCACGCCACGGCGCCGGCTGTCGCCCCTGCGATGAGGCTGCCGCAGACGTGCCCCAGCACGGTCAGGCGGGAGTTGGTGCGGACCAGGTCCAGGGTCGGGGGCAGCACGTGGGGGGTGATGGACGCCTTGACGACGCCGAACGTCTTGGACAACACGAGCATGCCGAGCGCGAGGGGGTACAGGAGCCAGGAGTCGAAGTTCAACGCGAGGATCACCGCGAGCACCGCACGCAGGGTGAACGTCAGTGAGACGGTGAGGCGTCGGCCCCGGTGGAGGCGGTCCAGGGCGGGGCCGATGACCGGCGCGATCAGCGCGAACGGCGCGACCGTGACCAGGAGGTACAGCGCCACGCTGGCGCGGGACTCCGCGGTCGCGGCGGAGAAGAACAGGGTGTTGGCCAGGGCCACGGCGAGAATCGCGTCGCAGGCGAAGTTGGCGACCGTGACGTAGCTGAGCGGAGCGAGTCCCGAACGGTCCGCGCCGTCGGCGTGGAAGACCCGGCGCACGCCCCGTCCGGCGGAGGAGGCGGCGCGGCGCGCGGGACCGGCGGTACGCTCACCCAACGAGGCGCACCTCGTACATGGTCGGCCACAGCTTGCCGGTGAGCAGGACGTTCCCGGAGTCCGGCAGTGCCGCGATCCCGTTGAGCACGGCATCGGGGTCGGCGGGCCGCGGTTGCTGGAGCTGCCCGGCGTCGTAGATGGCGGTGACCTGCCCCGTGGCGGGGTCGATCCGCACGATCTCGTCGGTCATCCACACGTTCGCGAGGACCGAGCCGTCCGCACATTCCAGTTCGTTGAGCCGGGTGACCGGCGTGCCCCCGGACGTCACCGACACGCGTCCGGTCGGCTCGAAGGTCGCCGGGTCGCGGAAGGTCAGGGTGTCGGAGCCGTCGCTCATCACCAGTGTCGTGCCGACGGTGCACAGGCCCCAGCCCTCGCCCTCGTACGGGGCCTCGGAGCGCACCTCGAGGGTCTGCGGGTCGCGGTTGTGGGCGATGCCCTTCTGCCAGGTGAGGGTCCACAGGGTGTCGGGGGTGACGGCCAGGCCCTCGCCGAACTCGTCCTCCGCCATGGCGACGGTCACCGTGGGCTCGCCGCCCTCCAGCGGTCGACGCTGGACCACGGAGCTGCCGACCCGCCCCGTGGACTCGTAGATCTCGTCGCCCACCACCTGCAGCCCCTGGGTGAACAGCGACGGGTCGTGCTCGAGCGTGCGCACGACCTCCACCGAACCGCGCACGGGTTGCGGGTCCGATGGCCCGACCGGCACCCGGGGGGCCGCCGAACTCACGGCGGCCGAGCCGGCGGGAACGCTCGACGAGGCCAGTGAGGCGCCGGCGGTGGTGGTGGCGGGCGGGGCCCCTCCGTCGTCCGACGAACACGCCGTGAGGGTGGCGACGAGGCTCAGGGACACGACGAGGGGGCCTACCGGGCCGAGGGCGCTGCGCATGCCCCCAGGATGCCGCACGACGGGCCGGGCCGTGACCTCCACGCGGAGATGCGCATAATGGGAGGGGTGAACACCGGGGTAGGCACGGATCAGGGGTCGGATTTCGACGGCGCGCTGCGTGAGCGGCTGGCCTCCGGCGTCGACGTGGCCCGGGCGGCGGTCGAGGAGTTCGCCGCGGAGGGCGTGGGGGGGCACCTCGGCAGCACTGTCGAGGCGGAGTTCACCACCACCCACCGGTTCGCCTCCGAGCTGCCCGGGTACCGCGGGTGGTACTGGGCCTGCGTCCTCGCCCTCGTGCCCGGTGGTGACCTGACCGTCGACGAGATCGCGCTCCTCCCGGGTGCGGACGCGCTGGTCGCTCCCGAGTGGGTGCCGTGGGATCGGCGCATCCGGCCCGGGGACCTCGGCGCCGGGGATCTGCTCCCGCCGCCCGAGGACGACGACCGGCTCGTCCCCGGCTACACGCTGAACGGCGACGACGAGTTGGACGACGCCGCGGGGCCGATCGGTCTCGGCCGACCGCATCACCTGAGCTGGGAGGGCCGCGCCGCCGCCGCCGATCGCTGGACGGTCGAACGCGGACCCGACTCCGAGATCGCCCGGGCCGCCAAACACCACTGCGGGACCTGTGGGTTCCTGGTGCCCGTCGCCGGGTCACTGGGCGCCCTCTTCGGGGTCTGCGCCAACGAGTTCTCCGCCGACGGGCAGGTCGTCCACCTCGAGTACGGCTGCGGCGCCCACAGCGAGGTCGAGATCCCCTCCGACACCGGGCCGGCTGTTGCCGAGGCGTACGACGACGCCGCCGTCGACGTGGTGGTCCTGCCCCAGCAGCTCGCCGCGACCGCACGTGCCCGCTCCGCCGCCGATGACCGCACGAACGATCAGGCCGCGTCCGGCCACCCTGCGTCCGGCCACGCCGCGTCCGGTGCGGCCGCCCCCCACGAGGGTGGGGACGCCGAGACGTCTGTCGACGAGCCCACGTCCGCGGACTGACCCGCTCAGTCCAGGTCGTAGTCCAGGCCCTGTTGGGCACCCGCGCTGCCGCGTAGTACGGCCCGGCGCTGCAGTGCATAGACGATCGTGCCGACCGCCCCGACGCCGACGCCGACCGCGCCCAGGATGACCGAACGCATGTCGACCTCCTCCATGAGCATGTGGGCCAGGAGGGCCAGCGTCCACGCCAGAGTCCCGATGATGACGACGGGTCGGGGGTCCAGCAGGTAGGCGGGAATCCGGGGGACCCCCGGCTCTGTCGACTCGTCCGTCATGACCGCGACGCTACCGCAGGCGGCGGGGCGGTTACTCTATGACGGTTCCTCACCCACAGCTCAGGAAGGTCACCAGATGTCGCAGAGCACCGGGGCCCCGTCGCAGCCCCCCACCAAGGTCGGGGCGCTCGATCGCTACTTCAAGATCAGCGAGCGCGGCTCGACGGTGTCCCGCGAGGTCCGCGGCGGGCTCGTCAGCTTCTTCGCGATGGCCTACATCATCATCCTCAACCCGCTGATCCTCGGCTCGGGCACCGACGTCGAGGGCAACCAGCTGTCGATCGTCGAGATCGCCGCGGTCACCGCCTTCACGGCGGGCGTGATGACCATCGCGTTCGGTGCGATCGCGCGGTACCCCTTCGCATTCGCCACGGGCCTGGGGATCAACTCGCTCGTCGCCGTCACCATCGCGCAGCAGGTGACCTGGGCCGAGGCCATGGGCCTGGTGGTCATCGAGGGCATCATCATCGTGATCCTCGCCGTCACCGGGTTCCGCACCGCCGTGTTCAACGCGGTGCCCGGCGAGCTCAAGGCGGCCATCGCCGTCGGCATCGGCCTGTTCATCGCGATGGTCGGTGTCGTCGACTCCGGTTTCGTCCGCCGCCTCCCGGACGCGGCCGGCACCACCGTCCCGGTGGGGCTCGGCATCAACGGGTCGATCGCCTCGTGGCCCACCTTCGTCTTCGTCGTCGGTCTCCTGCTCTGCGGAATCCTCGTCGCACGCCAGATCCGCGGCGGCCTGTTCATCGGCATCGTCGTCACCGCGGTCTTCGCGGTGATCGTCGAGGCCCTCGCGGACGCGGGCCCGTCCTTCGTCGACGGTGAGCCCAATCCGACCGGCTGGGGCCTCGCGGTCCCCGGCATCCCCGATTCTCTCGGGGGCATCCCGAACCTGTCGCTGATCGGCCAGGTGGACCTCATCGGCGCGTTCGTCCGCATCGGGCCGCTGGCCGCGGGACTGTTCGTCTTCACCCTGCTGCTCGCCAACTTCTTCGACGCCATGGGCACCTTCACCGGCCTCGGCAAGGAAGCCGAGCTCATGGACGACAAGGGCAACCTGCCCAACATGAAGGCCGCGCTGGTCGTCGAGGGATTCGGTGCCGTCGCCGGCGGTCTGACCTCGTCGTCGTCGAACACGGTGTTCCTCGAGTCCGCCTCCGGCATCGCCGAGGGAGCCCGGACGGGCCTGGCGAACGTCGTCACGGGCGGGTTGTTCCTGCTGGCGATGTTCTTCACCCCGCTGTACGAGGTCGTCCCGGTCGAGGCCGCCGCGCCCGCGCTGGTGATCGTGGGTGCGCTGATGATCTCGCAGATCAAGGCGATCGACCTGACCAACTTCGCGGTCGCGCTACCGGCGTTCCTCACGATCGTGGCGATGCCGTTCACGTACTCCATCGCCAACGGCATCGGGATCGGTTTCATCGCCTGGGTCGTCATGGCAACGGCCACCGGCAAGGGCCGCACCGTGCATCCGATCCTCTGGATCGTCGCGGTCGCGTTCGTCGTGTACTTCGCGATCGGTCCCATCACCGACGCGCTGGCCTGACCGGCCGGCGGGAGGAGCGACCGAACCGTGCACGTCGTCGACGTCTCCGACCCCGCCGACCCCAGGCTGGACGACCTCCGCGACCTCAACAACTCCGACCGGCGGCCCGACCTGCCCGGCGGGCGGGGACTGGTGATCGCCGAGGGCACGTACGTCGTGGGCCGCATGCTGCTCTCGCGCTTCCGGCCACACGTCCTCCTGGGTACCGACGCGCGGTTGCACCAGTTGCGCAGGGAGGCCGCCGCCGAGGGGTGGGACGCCGACGAGCGCGCGGGCGACGCGGTGTACCTGCGCACCACCAAGGACGTCCTCAGCGAGGTGATCGGCTTCCGGTCCAGCCGCGACATCCTCGCCGCCGCGGACCGGCCCGCACCACTGCCGGTCGAGGAGGTGCTGGACGGCGCGCGGACGCTCGTCGTGCTCGAGGGCGTCAACGACCCCGAGAACCTCGGCGCGATCTTCCGCAACTGCGCTGCCCTCGGGGTCGACGGCGTGCTGTTCGGGGCGGCCGCCGGGGACCCGCTCTACCGGCGGGTCGTGCGGGTGTCGATGGGACACGTGCTCCGCCTGCCGTTCGCCCACCTGCCCGGCACGCCCACCACCTGGCAGCGTTCGCTCGAGGACCTGCGGGAGCGGGGCTTCCGGACCGTCGCCCTGACGCCGTCCGCCGACACCCCGCTGTCCCGGGCCGTCGACGCCGACAGGGTGGCGTTCGTGCTCGGCGCGGAGGGCCCGGGGCTCACCGAGCACGCGATGCGTGCCTGCGATGTGCGGGCCGCGATCCCCATGACCGACGGCACGGATTCGCTCAACGTCGCCACCGCCGCGGCGGTCGCGTTCTACGAGCGGTCCCGCCGGGACTGACCCGCTCGCGACGGGCCGCGTCGACCCGCTAGCGGGATCCGCCGTCGCGACGGCGGCGGGACACCGAGTCCGCGCCCCGGCGCACGGCGTCACCGACGAGGCCGGCGATGCTCCGTATCCGGCCGCCGCGCGCACCCCCGCCCGGCCCGCGGGATCCGGAGGGGAGCCGCTCGTAGTCGTCGTCGGCGTAGGGGGAGGGCCCGCCGGCGGCGCTGTCGCCATCGGCGTCCGTGTCGGACCCGACGCCGGCGGCACGCCTCGCGGCCGCGTGGAGCTCGGCGCGGCCCGGCATCCCCACGACATGCAGTGCCGGCCCGGAGAGCGGGGTGTGCTGGCGTACCTCGCGGCGACCGTCGGTGGCGAACCCGTGGACCGGCACGTCGAGACCCCCCGGCTCCAGGTCGAAGCCGAGCCAGTCGCGGTGGGCGGCGTGGAGGAGTGACGACGGCGAGAACGGCAATGCCAGGGGGTTGTCGGTCGCCGTGTCGAGCGGGAACTCGCCGGCCCAGTAGGGCCTCTCGAACGGCAGGGGCATGCCCTCGTCCTCGACGATCCGGTCGTCGGCCCCGGCGAACGCCCGCACGAGCCGACCCGACTCCCACCGGGCGAATCCGCTCACCCCGTCCTCCGCATCCTGGGCGAACAGCAGGATGGTGGGCGCCTCGACCAGTTTCAGCCACATCTCCGGGGTGGCGGACGGCGCGATGGGCCCCTCCACCGGGGTCTGGACGACGGTGAGTCCCGGGAACGAGCCCACGTAGATCTCACCCGGTCCGGCCGAGGCCGAGCGGTTGAGCGGGAACGCGCCCAGGGACGCCACCGTGACGGTGGGGAACAGCCGCGACAGCAGGCGGCGCGCGAAACCGGGGTCGGACGGCTGTCCCGCCCGGATCGGTGCGGCGGGATCGTCCGTGGCCAGATACCAGAACGTCGCGACGTGGTGTCCCATGACCGGACTCAGTCGTCCTTACCGCGGACCCCGAGCAGGACGTCCTCCCACGAGGGCATCGTGGGGTGACGGCGCGAGGGGCGTCGTTCGGGTTCGGTGGGCGTGGGCTGCAGGAAGTCGTTGTTGTCGTCGTCGCCGTCGTTGTCGTTCCCGCGTCGTTCCCCCGTGGGGCGGGAGTCGCCGGACGTCGACTCCGACCGCCCGGACGCCCCCGGTCCCGTCCCCGCGGGAGGGGCGGATGCTGCTGGGGTGGACGATCCGGCTGGGGTGGCCGGCGCGGCGGACGGCGCGGGAACCGCGCGGATCGGCGGCGGGCCCGGCGGCAGCGGGGGAGGAGACGAGACCGAGCGCAGCGCCGTCGCGCGCGAGGGGTCGAGGATGTTCTCCGCCTCGTCGTCGAGGGCCCGGGCCGAACCGCCGTGCGAGTCGGGGACGAACGACCACGTCGCACTGGCGTCGTCGGACAGGCCCGCCGGCCAGGAGGTACGGACGACCCACCCACCGGACCGGTCACGCCAGGCGTCCCAGACGACCAGGTCCGGGTCCACGCCACGGCGGTCGAGGGCGGCACCCACCCGGTCGGCGAGCGTGTTGAGGGCCGGGCCGTCCGGCAGCACCGGATGGGCGCCCTTGGCCATTTCGGCGGCGTTGGCGCGTTCCAACAACACCGGCACGGCGAACCCCTGGATCCGCGACAGTGACACGCCGGCGTCGGCGGCGACCTCCTCCGGGGAGGCGCCGTGCCGGATGCGGTCCTGGATCTCGCGGGGGCGCAGCGTACCGGTCACAGGAGCCCGACCGGACCCACCACCGGGCACGAACTCACCACGGGCGGCCGCCCGCAGACGATCATCGAGTGGGAGGGAGAGCTTCTCGCCGGAGTCCGCGACCTCGCATTCGACGACCGACGACTCGGTGTCCACACCGACGATCCTCAGCTTCCGCATGCCGCCTCCTCGACTCCTCGCGGTCCCGTGGGCGGCTCGAGGGGTCGAGTGGCGCGCACCCGGGTCCTGGGCGTTGATCCACATGGTAGGTCAGCACAGCCCACCCGGCGCGCGGACGGGCCGGGTGGGCTGCGGAAAACTGCAGACGATGCTGCGCGGGTGGCCCCGGAGGACGCCGATCAGGCGAGCTGGCCGACCACGTGGTCGATGCAGCGGGTCAGCTGCGTGACGTCCTCCGGCTCGATCGCCGGGAACATGCCGATGCGCAACTGGTTGCGGCCCAGCTTGCGGTACGGCTCGGTGTCGAGGATGCCGTTGGCGCGCAGCGTCTTGGCGACCTTCGCGGCGTCGATGTTCTCGTCGAGGTCGATGGTGCCCACGACCTGCGAGCGGTGGGCCGCCTCGGTGACGAACGGGGTGGCGTAGTCGCTGGCCTCGGCCCAGTCGTAGAGGCGCGCGGACGAGTCCTTGGTGCGCGCGACGCACCAGTCCAGACCGCCCTGGGAGTTCATCCACTCGATCTGCTCGGCGAACATGATCAGCGTGGCCACGGCCGGGGTGTTGTACGTCTGGTTCTTGCGCGAGTTGTCCACCGCGGTCGGCAGGGACAGGAAGTCCGGGCACCAGCGGTCGGTGGCGGCGATCTCGTCGACCCGCGCGAGCGCGGCCGGGCTCATGATCGACACCCACAGGCCACCGTCCGAGGCGAACGACTTCTGCGGGGCGAAGTAGTAGACGTCGGTGTCGGCGATGTCGACGGGCAGCCCGCCGGCGCCGGAGGTGGCGTCGATCGCCACCAGCGCGTTGTCCGAGCCGGCCGGACGGCTCACGGGGAGCATGACGCCGGTCGAGGTCTCGTTGTGGGCCCAGCCGATGAGGTCGACCGACGGGTCCGAGGTCGGCTCGGGGGCCGAACCGGGCTCGGCGGAGATGACGATCGGGTCGGCCAGGAACGGCGCACCGCCGGTGACCTTGGCGAACTTGGAGGAGAACTCACCGTAGGTCAGGTGAAGCGACTTCTCGCGGACCAGTCCGAAGGCGGCGGCGTCCCAGAACGCGGTGGTGCCGCCGTTGCCCAGCACGACCTCGTAGCCGTCGGGCAGGGAGAACAACGAGGACAGGCCGTCGCGCACGCGGCCCACGACATCCTTGACCGGGGCCTGCCGGTGACTGGTGCCCATCACGGTGGTGGCGGCGTCGGACACGGCCGCGATCTGCTCGGGACGGACCTTGGACGGGCCGCAGCCGAAGCGGCCGTCGGCGGGCTTGAGGTCGGCGGGGATGGTGGGCAGCTGATCGCTCATGCTCTTGGGGTGCCGTTCGGTCGGGGTGTGGGACGTGGTCCATCGTAGTCCGGCCCGTCCGTGGCCCGGAGTACCGTCTGGGTCATGGAGGAACCCGCCCTGGAACCGGCCGATTTCGACGTGATGCGGGTCGGGTACGGCCTGCATCCGCGCTTGGACGTCGCCGACCTGGACGACGGGTGGCTGCCGCTGTTCACCGCGTGGTTGGAGGAGGCGGGGCGCCGAGGTGTCCGTGAGCCCAACGCGATGGTGCTCGGCACCGTCGGTGCCGACGGCCGGCCCTCGACCAGGACGGTGCTGTGCAAGGGCGCCGACGAGCGGGGGGTGACGTTCTTCACGACGACGACGTCCCGCAAGGGCACGCAGTTGGCGGAGACCGGGTACGCGTCGGTGACCTTCCCGTGGTTAGTCGCCGAGCGTCAGGTCCACATCGAGGGTCCGTGCCATCCGGTCGACCGGGCGGACAGCCTCGACTACTGGCGCACGCGTCCCCGGGGGTCGCAGGTCTCGGCGTGGGCTTCGGAGCAGTCCCGACCGGCCGAATCCGTCGAGGAGCTGGAGTCGCTGTACGCGACCGCGGAGCGGCGACTGGCGGGCGTCGACGAGATCCCCATGCCGGACAGATGGGGCGGGTTCCGGCTGGTGCCCGAACGGGTCGAGTTCTGGCAGGGCGGTCCGGACCGCTTCCACGACCGCGTCGAGTGCCTCCTGGCGGGGGAGACGTGGACGGCCCGCAGGCTCCAGCCCTGACCACCCGCGTCCAGACAGGCTGTGGGGCCGTGGGGGGAGCGTCTGAGAACTCCCTTCGAACCGTGGTCCGCCCTCACGGTAGGGTGTGGCACAGCACATTCGTGGCGGGATTCAGGCCGCCGGGACCAGTCGTCGGAGAGGGAATCGCGTGACCGCAGGCTCGAACGGTTCGGACCGCAATGCAACACTGTCCTACCCCGGCGGTGAGCTCGAACTCGATGTGGTGGAAGCGACCTGCGGAAGCGACGCGGTGCAGCTGGGTTCCCTGCTGGCGAAGACGGGGATGACGACCCTGGACGTCGGGTTCGTCAACACCTCCGCCTGCACCTCCTCGATCACCTACATCGACGGCAACGAGGGCATCCTCCGTCACCGCGGGTACCCGATCGACCAGCTCGCCGACAACGCGTCCTTCCTGGAGGTCTCGTACCTGCTCATCTACGGTGAGGACCCCACGGAGGCCCAGCTCGCCGAGTTCACCGAGAAGGTGCTCGCCGAGACGACGCTGCCCGGCCAGATGATGCCGCTGCTGCAGGCCTTCCCCCGGGACACCCACCCGATGCCCGTCCTGTCGGCCGGCGTGAGCCTCTTCGGGACCCACGGTGACGACCTGGACATCGACGACCCCAAGGCCGTCGACCTGGCCACCGCCCGACTCCTCGGACGCGGCCCGACCCTGGCCGCCGCGATCGAGCGCATCCGGGGCGGCAAGGACGCCATCGACCCGGACCCGTCGCTCGGGTACGTCCGCAACTTCCTGCGGATGACGTTCGGCCCGGACTACGAGGTCACCGACGAGGTCGCCGACGCCCTCGACATGCTCCTCGTGCTGCACGCCGATCACGAGCAGAACTGCTCCACCTCCACCGTCCGCATGGTCGGTTCCTCCGAGGCCCCGCTCTACGCCTCGATCACCGGGGGCATCAACGCGCTGTACGGTCCGCTGCACGGTGGCGCCAACCAGGCTGTGCTGGAGATGCTCGAGCGGATCGACTCGGAGGGCGGCGACGCCACCGACTACATGGACCGGGTCAAGAACAAGGTCGACGGCGTCAAGCTGATGGGCTTCGGCCACCGCGTCTACAAGAGCTACGATCCGCGCGCGCAGATCGCCAAGAAGCACGCGCACGCGCTGCTGTCGCAGAGCAACGACCCGCTGCTCGAGATCGCGCTCAAGCTCGAGGAGACGGCGCTCGCCGACGACTACTTCGTCGAGCGCAAGCTCTACCCGAACGTGGACTTCTACACCGGCCTGATCTACCGCGCGATGGGCTTCCCGACGGAGATGTTCACCGTGCTGTTCGCGCTCGGCCGTATGCCCGGGTGGATCGCGCACTGGCGCGAGATGCGCGAGGATCCGTCCACCAAGATCAACCGCCCGCGTCAGGTCTATACCGGCCCGGCCGAGCGGAGTTTCACCCCGATCAGCCAGCGCTGAACCCGGGAACCTGACTCCAGGAGGAGACACCATGGACAAGCCCGAGATCGACATGCCGACGGGCCCCGCGCCCACCGACCTCGTCGCCGAGGACATCACGGTGGGGGACGGTGCCGAGGCGGTCGCCGGCGGCAACGTCACCGTCCACTACGTGGGGGTCGACTACGAGACCGGTGAGCAGTTCGACTCCTCCTGGGACCGCGGCGAGTCCATCACCTTCCCGCTCAACGGCCTCATCCAGGGTTGGCAGGAGGGGATCCCGGGGATGAAGGTCGGCGGTCGCCGCCAGCTGGTGATCCCGCCGGACAAGGCCTACGGCACCTCCGCGGCGCTGCACCCGCTCGGCGGCAAGACCCTGGTGTTCGTCATCGACCTGCTCAACGCCTGAGCCCTCCTCCCGTAGCCGGGAGACCCGATCGCCCCGTCCTCCCCACGGAGGGCGGGGCGATCGGCGTCGGTAGGGGGGCCGGCAGGGCGGAGATGGCGGGGCGGACGTCGCACGCCTCGTCCGGGCTGACGCGCACCGTGGGGAGCCTGGGGTGTGTGCCCGTTCTGCCCGCATAGACGGGGGCTACGCGCCCGGACTGGTCCCAGGCGGACGCGCACGCCCGCGCAGCCGTGCAGAACCGGCGCGTAGGTCCGGGTTACTTCCTCGGTCGCAGGAAAGGCGCCAGCGCGTCCAGCACGGCCGGGTCCTCGATCGTCGAGGGCACCACGACGTCCTGTTGTCCGTCGGCGATCTGTCGCATGGTCTTGCGCAGGATCTTGCCCGACCGGGTCTTGGGCAGACCCTGGACGACCGTGCAGTCCCGGAACGTGGCCACCGCCCCGATCTCGTCACGCACCATCTCCACCAGCTCGGCGCGTAACTCCTCGGGGTCGCGGACCTGCCCGGACTTGAGCACCACGTACCCGACCGGGCGCTGACCCTTGAGCTCGTCCCTGACCCCGATCACGGCGGCCTCCGCCACGGCGGGGTGGGTCGCGATGACGGCCTCCATCGACCCGGTCGACAGGCGGTGGCCGGCCACGTTGATCACGTCGTCGGTCCGGCCCATCACGTAGACGTAGCCGTCGGAGTCGATGTACCCGCCGTCCCCGGTCGAGTAGTACCCGTCGAAGACCGACATGTATGAGGAGACGAACCGCTCGTCGTCCTCCCACAGCCCCGCCAGCGTCCCCGGTGCCATGGGCAGCTTGATCGCGAGATTGCCCTCCTCGCCCGCGGGCAGCGGGTTGCCCTCGCCGTCGAGAACGTGCAGGTCGTACCCGGGCACGGCGACGGTGGGCGAGCCCGCCTTGATCGGCATCGGCTCCAGACCGCGCAGGTTGGACGCGATCGGCCACCCGGTCTCGGTCTGCCACCAGTTGTCCACCACCGGCGTGCCGAGCTTGTCGGTGGCCCACTGGTAGGTGTCAGGGTCCAGGCGCTCACCCGCGCAGAACAGCGTGCGCAGGGAGGACAGGTCGTACTTGTCGACCTCGGCACCCTCCGGATCCTCCTTGCGCACGGCGCGGACGGCGGTCGGGGCGGTGAACAGCGCGGTGGCACGGTGCTCGGAGATGACCCGCCAGAAGGCCCCGGCATCCGGCGTGCCGACCGGCTTGCCCTCGTAGATGATGGACGTCGCACCGATCAACAGCGGTGCGTAGACGATGTACGAGTGGCCGACCACCCAGCCCACGTCCGAGGCGGTCCACCACACCTCACCCGGCCGGACCCCGTAGACGTTCCACATCGACCACGCGAGCGCGACCGCATGGCCACCGTTGTCCCTCACGACGCCCTTGGGCAGGCCCGTGGTGCCGGAGGTGTAGAGGATGTACAGGGGATCGGTGGCCTTGACGGGCACCGGGGCCGCCCGCTCGGACGCGGCGACGGCGTCATCCCAGTAGCTCCAGGTGGTGCCCGGCGTCTCCGGGAAGGCCTCGTCGGGGAACTGCTCGTGACGCGGGGCCACGATCACGGCACCGGGGGTGTGCCGGGTGAGTTCGAGGGCCTTGGTCACCATGGGGAAGTACGGCACCTTGCGGGTCGGCTCGATCCCGCCGTGGGAGGTCACGATGACCTTCGGGCGCGCGTCGTCGATACGGATCGCCAATTCCGGGGCGGCGAAGCCTCCGAAGACGACGGAGTGCACCGCACCGAGCCGGGCACACGCGAGCATCGCGACGGCCGCGCGGGGAACCATGGGCATGTAGATGACGACCCTGTCGCCCCGCCCGACGCCCTCGGCGGCCAGCGCTCCGGCGAACTCCTCGACCCGGTCCAGCAGCTGGGCGTAGGTGATGGTCTCCTTCACCCCGGTCACGGCGGAGTCGTAGATGAACGCGGCCTGGTCCCCCAGGCCCGCCTCGACGTGGCGGTCCACGCAGTTGTAGGAGGTGTTCAGCTCCCCGTCCGGGAACCAGCGGTAGAACGGCGGGCGAGAGCGGTCGACCGCCGTGGTCGGAGGCGTGGTCCAGTCGATATCCGCCGCGACGTCGAGCCAGAACGCGTCGGGATCGCTGATCGAAAGCCGGTGGGCGGCGGCATAGGACGAGGCGGTGGAGTCCGTCATCGGGAGTTCCCCTCACAGGTGGGAGCGTGCCCGCCGGCCGGGCCGACGGGCTGTGACAGGACTCACTCTAGTGGCAGGCCGAGCTCCCGATACCTCATCATCCGCTCGGCATACCTCCGCTCAGGGGGGCGCCTGCGGACCTCGAGGAGGGCCGCGGCGACGGCATCGGCCATCCGGTCGCAGAAGGATTCCGGTTCGTCGGCGGCGTCGGGCCTCTCCGGGACCACCACGTCCACGATCCCGGCTCCCAGCAGGTCGGCGGAGGTGATCCCCTGCGATCGGGCGACCTCCGGCGCCCGGGAGGTCTCGTGGTGGAGGATGGCGCTGGCGCCCTCGGGCGGGAGCGGTGCGAGCCACCCGTGCCGTGCACACAGGACCCGGTCGGCCGGGAGCAGCGCGAGGGCTGCCCCGCCGGTGCCCTGGCCGAGTATCACCGAGACGGTCGGGCTGGACAGCGTGACCAGGTCCGCGAGGCTCCGGGCGATCTCGCCCGCGAGGCCGCCCTCTTCCGCCTCCCGGGACAGCGCGGCCCCCCGGGTATCGATGAGCAACACCAGCGGAACGCCCATCTCCGCCGCGATCCGCATCCCACGGCGGGCCGACCGCAACGCGGACGGACCGAGCGGGCTCGTCTCGTTCTCCGCATCGCGGTCCTGGGCCAGGACGACCGCGGACTGGCCCCGGAAGCGCGCCAGGGAGAGCAGGAGGGACCCACTGTCCTCTCCCTGCCCCGTCCCCGACAGCGGGACGCGGGTGGGTGCGACCCGGTCGAGGAAGGCGCGGGCGCCCGGGCGGTCGTGCCGGCGGGACCGGGTGATGGCGTCCCAGGCGTCGGGTGGGGTGCCGTCGTCGGGCTCCGGCTCGGGTACGGGGCCGGGCGGTGGGGCCGGCTCGTCGTCGGAGGGCGGGTCCTGGCACAGCACCCGCAACGCCCGCGCGGTGAGGTCCCGCAGGCCCTCGGGAGGGAGGACACCGTCGATCATCCCGCGGCGTGCGAGGTTCTCCGAGACCTGGACGCCGTCGGGGAAGGGGGCGTCGTAGAGGGCCTCGTACACGCGGGGTCCGAGGAACCCGATGAGTGCTCCGGGTTCCGCGACGGACACGTGCCCCAGTGAGCCCCAGGACGCGAACACGCCGCCGGTGGTGGGGTGCCGCAGATAGACGAGGTAGGGCAGGCCAGCGGTCTTGTGTCCCGCCACCGCGGCCGAGATCTTGACCATCTGCAGGAATGCGATCGTGCCCTCCTGCATCCGGGTCCCACCGGAGGTGGGGGAGGCGAGGATGGGCAGGCCCTCGGCGGTCGCCCGTTCGATCGCCGAGACGATCCTCTCGGCGGCGGCGATCCCGATGGAGCCGGCGAGGAAATCGAACTCGCATGCGATGAGCACCACGCGTCGACCCAGCAGGGTTCCTTCGCCGGTGATGACGGACTCGTCCACTCCCGATTTCTCCGCCGCCCGCCGCAGGGAGTCCTCGTACCCGGGCACCGAGTCCACGTGGGGCGGGCGTACCGGAGCGCCGTCCCACGGTCGGAACGAACCGTCATCGAGGACCAGGTCGAGGATCTGCAGTGCTCCCGTTCGCGCCATGACCGCATCGTACGGTGGGGGCGACTACCAGCCGGTATCCTCGGCGCAGGGGTGCGCCGCCGCACCCCCCGTCCCGCAGAGGAGGCCCCGTCGCCATGATCGTCACCCGCAGGGACGGCGCAGTCGTCGTCGTCACCATCGACCGTCACGAGACCCGCAACGCCCTGGACGCCGAGGTGTGTACCGCGCTGCGGGAGGCCGTCGAGGCCGCCGGGGTTGAGGCCGAGTCCGAGGATCCGGTCCGGGCGATCGTCATCACGGGCGCGGGAACCGCGTTCTGCGCCGGGGCCGACCTGTCCGGCGGGGTGTACAACTCGAACTTCTACGACTGCCACGCCGGGATGCTCCGGGCCGTCGAATCGGCTCCCGTGCCGGTCATCGCAGCCGTCAACGGACCGGCCGTGGGCGCCGGTGTGCAGCTCGCGCTGGCCGCGGATCTCCGGGTTGTGGCACCGGGCGGGGTCTTCGCCGTCCCGGTCGTCAAGGTGGGGCTGGCGCTCGACAACTGGACGATCAAGCGGCTCGCCAACGTCGTCGGCGGCGGGCACGCCCGCTCGGTCCTCATGACCGCGCGCCCCGTCGGCGCGGAGGAGGCGGCCCGGATCGGCCTGGCGAACGAGATCGGTGACATGGATTCGGCGATGGAGCTCGCGGCGGAGCTCGCCCGCTCGGCGCCGCTGAGCCTGCGGCACATCAAGACCGTCATCAACGACGACGACGCCCGGCTGCTCCCGCGGGACGAGCACACCGAGCTCCAGCTCCGGGCCTGGGGCAGTGAGGACATGGCCGAGGCCCGGGCCGCGCGCGCCGAGAAGAGGCCCCCCGTCTTCCGCGGACGCTGACGCGCCACACCAGCGGTGGGGCGCGCCGCGGCGGCTCCCACGTGTCGGCCCCACGTGGACCCCGGCCCGGGTACGATTCCAGCGCCCGACCCGGATCCGCCTGACGTGGGCGTCTGGCACGGCCCCGGGTAAATGACATCCAGGGGGAACGCCAGCGATGGCCAGGCACAGTGCGTCGCCGCAGAGTGGGAATCCGACGGCCCGCAGGGTCGTCCTCGTGGGAGCCGCGCTCCTCGCGGTCGTGCTCGTCGCGGTACTGGTGCTCGCCGGGCTCTCCCGGGCCGGTGTCGGTGGATTCTGTGGAGACGACCTCCGGATCAGTGTCGCCGCCGAGCCCGAGATCGCCGACCACGTGGATGCCCTGGCCGAGGATGCCGACGGGTGCTATTCCTTCGAGGTCGCCCCTGTCTCGTCGGCTGACCTCGCCGGGCGTGTCGCCTCCCGTGAGGCGCTCCCCGACATCTGGGTCCCGGACTCGGCGGTGCGGCTCGCGCAACTGTCGCGGGACGTGCAGATCCCCTTCGACACGGTGGTGAACTCGCTCGCGTCCACCCCGGTGGTCATCGCGTCCCGCGACACCCCGGTCGACATGTCGACGTGGACCTCCGCCCTGGCGACCCCGGGACTGATGATGGGCGATCCCGTCCGGTCCGGGATCGCGGACGCGCCGATCCTCGCCGCCGCGTCCGAGGTGGAGATCATGCGGTCGACCGCGGACGCACTGGGCGCGTCCATGGCGATCCTGGCGCAGGGGCAGATGAGCCGCATGGAGGTTCCCCCGACATCGCGCGAGATGCTGGACAGGGTGGTCTCCGGGGGCGGCGCGACGATCGTGACGGAGCGTGAGGCGGTGCTCGCCCGGCGTGAGGCCCCGCACGCGGGACTCCAGATCGCCGCTCCCGCCACCGGGGCGGTGTTCCTCGGGTACCCGCTGGCGGTGACCACCCAGGACCCGACCCGGCGAGCCGAGGTCGCCGGTGCCGCCGAAGCACTCCGCGACGCCACGGCCTCGCCCGCCCACCGCGACGGCCTCTCGGCGGACGGTTTCCGGAAAGCGGACCGCGCGCCCCTCGCGGACGGGTCAGGGGTGGGCGAGATCGAGATGCTCGTCGTCCGCGACCCCGACCGCCTCCACGGCGTCCTCCGACGGTGGCGGGTGTTGGCGATGCCCGGGCGGTCCCTCGTCCTGGTGGACACCTCGGGATCGATGGGATTCGGGATACCGGGTACGGACCGGACCCGGATCGAGGCACTGGTCGCCACGGCGGGCGCCGGCCTCGGGCAGTTCCCCGACGACGCGGCTCTCGGGCTGTGGGCGTTCGGCGGGGCCGCCGGCCGGGATGGCAGGCCCTACGCGGAGGTCGCGCCACTCCGACGACTCGACGAGGCCGGCGCCGACGGTTCGCACCGGGAGGCCCTCGGCGGCGCGCTGGCGGCCCTGCCCGGTCTGGTGGGCGGCGGAACCGACCTCTACCGGTCCGTACTCGACGCCTACGCCCAGGTGCGCTCCGGCTACGACCCCAACATGGTCAATTCGATCATCGTGATCTCCGACGGGGCCGACGACGCCACCTCGGACCTCGACGAAGGGGAGTTCCTCGCCCGACTACGCGACATGGTCACCCCGTCGCGCCCGGTGATCGTCGTGACGATCAGTCTGCTCGACGACGCCGCGCCGGGCACCCTGGCGGAGATCTCCCGGGTGACCGGCGGCAGCAGCCACGTCGCGCGGACGCCCGACGAGATCGTGCGGGTGTTCGCCGACGCGGTGGGCCGTCGCGGAGCGGCGCCCGGCGCCTGACTCCCTTAACCCCGGATAGAGGTAGCTGCCCCCTCGGATGGGGGTGCGGCATCCTCCGGTTTCCAGGGAATCGACCGCGTTGCCTGAGAGTCTTCGCCGAGAACTTGTGTTACGTGTCACACTTCCTCCGTCACTATCTGTGAGGCGCATCACTACAGGGGTGCGCTGATGAGAACCCGAAACGGAGGACCTCCGTGTCCCAACCAACTGATCCGCCGACGGGGGGCGCATCGCGGCGAACCCCAGGAACGGCGGAGTTCACGGCGATGCAGTCCAGCCCCGCCTTCCAGGAGTTGCGCAGCAAGTTCCGGGCGTTCGTCTTCCCCATGACCGTCGCCTTCCTCATCTGGTACTTCCTCTATGTCATCCTCGCCGTCTACGCCACGGACTTCATGGCCACGAAGGTCTTCGGAAACATCACCTGGGGGCTGATCATCGGGCTGGGGCAGTTCGTGACCACCTTCCTCATCACGTTCCTCTACATCCGGTTCGCCAACCGCGTGATCGACCCCCGTGCGGAATCCATCCGCCTCGAGCTGGAAGGTGAGGCTGTCTGATGGATTGGCTACTCAACATCAATGAACTCACGCCGGGTGAGCAGGTAGGCAGCACGCTACTCAACATGGTCGTGTTCGGGATCTTCATCGTCATCACGATGACGCTCGTCCTGAGGGCATCCAAGTCCACGAAGTCGACGAAGGACTTCTACACCGGTGGGTCGAGCTTCACCGGTCCGCAGAACGGGTTCGCGATCGCCGGTGACTATCTGTCGGCGGCATCCTTCCTCGGCATCGCCGGCGCCATCGCGATCAACGGCTACGACGGCTTCCTCTACTCGATCGGATTCCTCGTCGCCTGGCTCGTCGCCCTGATGCTCGTCGCCGAGCTGATGCGCAACACCGGCCGGTTCACCATGGCCGACGTGCTCAGCTTCCGCCTCAACCAGCGGCCCGTCCGGATGGCGGCGGCCCTGGCCACCCTCGCGGTGTGCCTGTTCTATCTCATCGCCCAGATGGCGGGCGCGGGTGGCCTCGTCGCCCTCCTGCTGAACATCAACGACTCCACGGGGCAGGCGATCGTCGTCGCGGCCGTGGGGCTGCTGATGATCGTCTACGTGCTGGTCGGCGGCATGAAGGGCACGACCTACGTCCAGATGGTCAAGGCCGTCCTGCTGGTCAGTGGCGTCCTCATCATGTGCCTCATGGTTCTCGTGGCCGCCCGCGGCAACTTCTCCGCGCTCCTGGGTGAGGCCGTCGCGAACTCGGGCAAGGATCTGTTGCAGCCCGGTCTGCAGTACGGCGCCACCGAGACCAGCAAGCTGGACTTCGTCTCGCTGTCGATCGCGCTCGTCTTCGGTACCGCCGGCCTGCCCCACGTGCTCATGCGCTTCTACACGGTCCCCACCGCCAAGGAGGCCCGCCGGTCCGTCACCTGGGCCATCGCCCTCATCGGCGGGTTCTACCTGTTCACCCTCGTGCTCGGCTTCGGTGCCGCGGCGATGGTCGGACCGGAGGTGATCGAGGCGGCGCCCGGTGGCGTGAACTCGGCGGCACCGCTACTCGCATTCGCCCTCGGCGGTGAGATCTTCCTCGGCATCATCTCCGCGGTCGCCTTCGCGACGATCCTGGCGGTGGTGGCCGGGTTGGCGATCACGGCGTCCGCATCGTTCGCGCACGACATCTACAACGGCGTGATCAAGCACGGCAAGGCCACCGAGAAGTCGCAACTCCGGGTCTCGCGGATCACGGTCGTCGTGATCGGGCTCCTGTCGATCGTCATGGGTATCGGCGCCATGGGGCAGAACATCGCCTTCCTCGTCGCCCTGGCCTTCGCGATCGCCGCATCGGCGAACCTGCCGACCATCCTGTACTCGCTGTTCTGGAAGCGGTTCAACACCACCGGCGCACTGTTCTCGATGTACGGCGGGCTCATCAGCACCCTGGTGCTGATCGCGCTCTCGCCGGCGGTCTCCGGTGGCGAGAAGTCGATGATCACCAGTGTCGACTTCTCCCTGTTCCCGCTCTCGAACCCGGGCATCGTGTCGATCCCGCTGGCGTTCCTGCTGGGTATCGTCGGCACGTTCATCGGGAAGAAGGACGAGTTCCCGGAGAAGCGGGTGGAGATGGAGGTCCGTTCCCTCACCGGTGTCGGTGTGGAGAAGACCATCGCTCACTGACGTCTCCTCGGCGGGCCCACCACCACGGGCCCCCGCCGGGTCCGCCCGGTCGTCCTCGGACGACCGGGCGGACCTCGTCGTGGGCCGGGAGGGACTACCCTCGGTGGGCACCACACCGATTCGGAGGCGGTAGAGATGTATCCCGGACAGGACGACCAGACCCGACGCATGGGGCAGCAGCCCGACTCGCGTGCCTACTCGCGGATGGGCGACGACCAGGCCTACGACCCCGCCTATGACGACGGCTACGGAGCCGACGGGGGATACGCCGCCGCGCCCGCGGCGAAGCGCCGTGGCCCCGCCCTCGATGTGGGCAAGTTCGCCGGCAGCGTGGTCGCGACCGCCCTCGTGGCGGCCATCGCCGGATGGCTGATCGCATGGATCGTGGAAGCGGTGTTCTCGCGTTTCGGGCACCAGTGGGCCAACGGCGGGAACACGCCCACGATGTACGCGGTCTACGGGGCTGTCGCCGCGCTTCTCGCCGGGCTGCTCTGGTACCTGCTGCTCGTCGGCACGGCCAACCCCCAGCAGTTCTACTCCTGGACCGTCGGGCTGCTCATCGTCGCCGCCGTGGCGCTGCCGCTGCTGGTCACGGTGCCGTTCCTCGACGGCCTGGCGGCCGCGATCGTCCACCTGTTCATCGGGTTGCCGATCCTGGCGCTGACCAGCGCGTTCTCCGCGACTCTCCGGCGATGACGCGCCTGCGGCGGCCGTGACGGCTGGCCGCTGTGGGTGGTGCCCCCGAGAGGAATCGAACCTCCGACACCGGCTTTAGGAGAGCCGTGCTCTATCCACTGAGCTACGAGGGCGGGAACCGGGGAGAGTCTAACCGATGGGCAGGGGATCGTGATCGCCGACTTGGAGAGAGTGGTCCCGGCCGGTAGTCTTGACCGTCGGCGTCCATGTCGTCCCCTGGTGGGGCGGTGGACCACCTCGCGCGGGTCACCACCGGCCGCCGTTCGAGGGGGAGGGCGCCCGCCCGGCCGGCAGCCCACTAGACAGACAGAGGTATCGCCTGTGTCCACGTACACCCCCAAGCCCGGGGACGTGACGCGCGCCTGGTACGTCATCGACGCCACTGATGTGGTTCTCGGTCGACTCGCCGTCCAGGTCGCCAACATCCTCCGTGGCAAGCACAAGCCGCAGTTCGCCCCGAACGCCGACACCGGCGACTTCGTCATCATCATCAACGCCGACAAGGTCGCGATCTCGTCCAACAAGCGTGACCGCGTGGTGCAGCACCGCCACTCCGGTTTCCCGGGCGGCCTGAAGTCGCAGACCCTGGGCAAGGCCATGGACACCCGTCCCGATCGCGTCGTCGAGAAGGCCGTCAAGGGCATGCTGCCGAGCAACAAGCTCGGCCGTGCCGTCGCCTCCAAGCTCAAGGTGTACGCGGGTCCCGATCACCCGCACGCCGCCCAGCAGCCCGTGCCCTTCGAGATCAAGCAGGTGGCCCAGTGACCGACGAGAACATCACCCCCGAGGCCGAGGTCGCCGACGACGTGGTGGCGGACCTCGCCGCCGAGGTCGCCGAGGACTACAGCGAGGCCGACTACGCCGGTGGCACCGACTTCGTCGCCGATGCCGACGCCCAGCTGGGGTCGACCGTCACCTCCGGTCCGGCCCAGGCCGTCGGACGTCGCAAGGAAGCCGTCGCCCGCGTGCGCCTGCTCCCCGGTTCCGGCCAGTTCACCCTGAACGGCCGCACCCTCGAGGAGTACTTCCCGAACAAGGTGCACCAGCAGCTCGTCAAGTCGCCGCTGGTCCTCGTCGAGCGCGACGAGCAGTTCGACATCGTGGCACTGCTCCACGGTGGCGGCCCCTCGGGTCAGGCCGGCGCGCTGCGTCTGGCCATCGCCCGCGCGCTCATCCAGTACTCGCCGGACGACCGCCCGGCGCTCAAGAAGGCGGGCTTCCTCACGCGCGACGCCCGTGCCGTCGAGCGCAAGAAGGCCGGCCTCAAGAAGGCCCGTAAGGCCCCGCAGTACTCGAAGCGCTGATCCACCCGGGTCGCGTCACCGGAGCAGGCCCCTGCGTATGCGGGGCCTGCTCCGATCCATTTGCCCACTGCACTGTCGGTCGGGGTTATCCTGACCCGGCCATTCACGCCCACCGTCCGCGGCGGGGCGAACCACCACCCCCGGAGGACCACACGATATGACGCGACTGTTCGGCACCGACGGGGTCCGCGGACTCGCCAACCGGACCCTCACCGTCGACCTGGCCGTGCGCCTGGGGGCGGCCGCCGCGGCGGTCCTGGCGACCGAGGTCGAGCCGTCGCCCCGCCGGGCCGGATCCCGGCCCGTCGCCGTCGTCGGCCGTGACCCCCGTGTCTCCGGGGAGATGCTCGAGGCCGCCCTGGCCGCCGGCCTGGCGAGTCAGGGCGTCGATGTCCTGCTCGTGGGCGAGTTGCCGACCCCGGCCGTCGCCCACCTCACGGCCCAGCACGAGGCCGAGCTGGGTGCCGTGATCTCCGCCTCGCACAACGCGATGCCGGACAACGGCATCAAGTTCTTCGCCGCCGGGGGCCACAAGCTGGCCGACGAGGTGGAGGACCGTGTCGAGGCCGCCCTCACCGACGGTGCCATCACCGGACCGACCGGCTCAGCGATCGGCCGTATCTCGCGGGCGCCGCAGGAGGACGCCCTGGACGGCTATGTCCGGCACCTGCTCGATGCCACGCCGGGCCGGTTGGACGGGCTCGTCGTCGTCGTCGACTGCGCCAACGGCGCCGCTAGCGCGGCGGCCCCGCGTGCCTACCGCGAGGCCGGCGCCACGGTGATCGAGATCCACGCCAGCCCCGACGGCTACAACATCAACGACAACTGCGGTTCCACCCACCTCGACGACGTCCGCGCCGCGGTGCGCGCGCACGGTGCCGACCTGGGCCTGGCGCACGACGGCGACGCGGACCGGTGTCTGGCCATCGACGCCTCCGGCGAGGTTGTCGACGGCGACCAGATCATGGCGATCCTGGCCCTGGCGATGCGCGACTCCGGGGAACTCGTCGGCAACACACTGGTGGCCACCATCATGAGCAACCTGGGGCTCAAGGTCGCCATGCGGGAGGCCGGGATCGAGATCACCGAGACCAAGGTGGGCGACCGCTACGTCCTCGAGCGTCTGCGCGAGGGTGGGTACAGCCTCGGCGGCGAACAGTCCGGGCACCTCGTGCTGCCCGCCCACGCCACCACCGGTGACGGCGTGCTCACCGGGTTGCGCCTCATGGCCCGCATGGCGGAGACCGGCAAGTCGCTGGCCGAGCTCGCCGGGGTCATGACCGTGCTGCCGCAGGTCCTCGTCAACGTGCCGGTCGAGGACAAGGCCGCAGTCGTGGCATCCGGGGCGGTCTGTGACGCCGTGGTGGGGGAGGAGCGCAGGCTCGGCTCCACAGGCCGCGTGCTTCTGCGTCCCTCCGGCACCGAGCAGCTCGTCCGCGTGATGGTCGAGGCGGAGGACGCGAACCTGGCCGGCGAGGTCGCCGAGCGCCTGGCGGGCGTGGTCGCCGCCGTGTGACCGTCCGGGCCCGTGCGCTCTCCGGCGCCGGGCCCCGGCGACCGGGCCCCGGAGGGCGATCAGCCGCCCGTGAAGGACTTGACCAGCTTGAGCATCGGCGGGGCGCTGGCGAGCAGGTCGTCGGCCTCCTCGTCGAGCATCTCGTGGGTGACCGTGACGGTGCCCTTGAACTCCGCCTCCGGATCGGCGAACGCGGCATAGGTGTCGTCGTCGGTCAGGGTGGCCAGCAGGTACCCCGCCAGCAGCGGGCGCACGGCCCGATGGGTGCGGAGGTCGGGGTCCGCCAACCCGACCCGCTCGAGAAGCGGGTTGCGCTCGACCAGACCCGTCTCGATCGCCTTCTCCAGGCGTCGGTGTACCAGGTCGCCGCGCCACAGGCGCTGCAGATCGCGGGCGTCCTCGGAGTGGACCCCGCCCGCACCCGAGAGCAGCAGGGCGGGGGCGTCGACGGTCATCGCCCGATCGGCGGCCGAGGGCACGGTCTCGGTGGGGAAGACCATGACCACCCCGTCGATGTCGGTGCGCTGGGAGGCCAGCAGCGCGGCGACCCCACCGCCGAGACCGTGCCCGGCCACGGCGATCCGGTGTGGATCTGCCCGGACGGCCCCACGGCCCAGGGTGGCCTGGAGGACGTCCTCCAGCGCGGCGGACAGGTGATCCGCGTAGTGCTGGTGGTTCGGCCTCAGGCCGCGGTCCGAGGCGGGCGCCACCACCACGAACCCCCACGACGCGAGATGCTTGAGGGTGTCGACGTAAGCCTCGGGCCCCCTGGTCCAGTCGTGGGCCCAACCCACGAGCGGGGCCGGCGACGGAGCGCCGCGGGGGACGAACACGACCCCCGGCGTCCCGGTGAAACCGAGGTCGCCCCTGTCGACACCGTAGGGGCCGCGTCGGGACACCCGGGCGAGCAGTTCCTTCGTCTTCTTGGCCACGATGGCCACAGTATCGCCTCGGGGGCGACGAAGGGGCGAGGGTCCCCGGACTGCGTGGCTACACTTAGCGGCCATGTGCGGAATCGTCGGATATGTCGGGCACAGGCCCGCCCTCCCTGTCGTCGTCGAGGCCCTGCGGCGGATGGAGTACCGCGGCTACGACTCGGCTGGTGTCGCCGTCCTCGACGGCGCGGGCACCTCCCGGGTCGAGAAGAAGGAGGGCAAGCTCGCCAACCTCGAGGCGGAGCTCACGGCGGCGGGCGGGGGCGGGTTCCCGGGTACCACCGGCATCGGCCACACCCGCTGGGCCACCCACGGTCGCCCGAGCGACCGGAACGCCCACCCGCACGTCTCGGGCGACGTCGCGATCGTGCACAACGGCATCATCGAGAACTTCGCCCCGCTGCGCGCGGAGCTCGAGGCCGCCGGGGTCGATCTGGAGTCCGACACCGACTCGGAGGTGGCCGCCCACCTGGTGCGGTGCGAGATGGAGTCGGGCCGCAGCGGCGGTGACTTCGTCGCCGCGTGCCGCACCGTGCTCCGCCGCCTCGAGGGCGCGTTCACCCTTGTCTTCAGTCACGCGGCCCACCCGGACGTCCTGGTGGCCGCGCGGCGCTCGACCCCGCTGGTGCTGGGCGTCGGCGAAGGCGAGATGTTCCTCGGTTCCGACGTCGCGGCGTTCATCGAGCACACCCGCGAGGCGGTCGAGCTCGGCCAGGACAACGTCGTGGTGTTGCGGGCCGACTCCTACGAGATCACCGACTTCGCCGGTGAGCCCAGCGAGGGGCGCCCCTTCCACATCGACTGGGATCTCGCCGCCGCCGAGAAGGGCGGTTACGACTACTTCATGCTCAAGGAGATCGCCGAGCAGCCGCAGGCGGTCGCCGACACGCTGCTGGGCCATTTCCAGAACGGCCGCATCGTGTTGGACGAGCAGCGGATGACCGACCAGGACCTGAGGGACATCGACAAGGTGTTCATCGTCGCCTGCGGCAGCGCCTATCACTCCGGCATGGTCGCCAAGTACGCGATCGAGCACTGGACGCGCCTGCCATGCGAGGTCGAGATCGCCTCGGAGTTCCGTTATCGCGACCCGGTCCTGGACCGTTCCACGCTGGTGGTGGCCATCTCCCAGTCCGGCGAGACCGCGGACACCCTCGAGGCGGTCCGCCACGCCAAGTCCCAGAAGGCGCGCGTCCTGGCCGTGTGCAACACCAACGGCTCGCAGATCCCGCGCGAGGCCGACGCCGTCCTGTACACGCACGCCGGTCCCGAGATCGGTGTGGCGTCGACGAAGGCGTACCTGGCGCAGATCACCGCCAACTACCTTGTGGGCCTCGCGCTCGCGCAGGCCCGCGGCACCAAGTACCCGGACGAGGTCGCCGCCGAGTTCCGTCAACTCGAGCAGATGCCGCACGAGATCCAGAAGGTCGTGGACTCCCTCGACCCGGTCCGCGGGATCGCCCGGGAGCTCGCCGGCGCCAAGTCGGTGCTGTTCCTGGGGCGCCACGTCGGCTACCCGACGGCCCTCGAGGGCGCGCTCAAGCTCAAGGAGCTCGCGTACATGCACGCCGAGGGCTTCCCGGCGGGCGAACTCAAGCACGGGCCCATCGCGCTCATCGAGGAGGGCCTGCCGGTCTTCATCGTGATGCCGCCGGTCGAGGGCCGCGGGGTGCTGCACTCGAAGCTGGTGAGCAACATCCAGGAGATCAGGGCCCGCGGCGCGCGGACCATCGTGATCGCCGAGGAGGGTGACGACGTCGTCCGGCCGCTGTCGGACTACTTCATCCCGATCCCGGCGTCGACCACTCTCCTGCAGCCGCTGCTGGCCACCATCCCGTACCAGGCGTTCGCGGCCGAGGTCGCGGCCGCGCGGGGGTACGACGTGGACAAGCCGCGGAACCTCGCCAAGTCCGTCACGGTCGAGTAGGACGGCGGGGGCCACGGCAATGAGGCGCGCTCACCCGGTCGGGCAGATCAGGGATGCCGAGCGCCCGCTCATCGCCGCCGCCGCAGCCTCCGGGGACCCGGATGCGGTGATGCGCCGTGCCGCGGCCGGGGTGGCCCACCACACCGCCGTCCTACTGAGGGAGCGCACCGGGGGCCTCTATGGCCGGACGGTGCAGCTGCTGGTCGGTGCCGGCGACAACGGGGGCGACGCGCTCTACGCCGGCGCGATGCTCCGGGCCCGTGGCTGTCGCGTCGACGCCGTGATGCTCGACCCGGACCGCGCACACGCTCGCGGCCTGGTCGCCCTGCGCCGTGTCGGCGGGCGGATCCACGACACGGAGTCGGTGGGCTCTCGTCTTCCGGTCCCGGATGTCGCCGTCGACGGCGTGGTGGGCCTGGGCGGACGCGGACCGCTGCGCCAGCCGGCCGACCGGATCGTCAACGGCCTGGCCGCGGCCGGGGTTCCGTGGGTGGCAGTGGATCTGCCCAGCGGGGTCGACGCCGACACCGGCACCGTCCACGACGCCCACGTTCCCGCCACCCTCACCGTGACGTTCGGGCTGCTGCGGCGGGCCCACTTGCTGGCTTCGCCGGTGTGCGGCCGCGTCGAGGTGGTGGATATCGGCCTCATCGATCCCACGGATCCCGTGCAGGCGCGTCGTCTGCAGATGCAGGAGCGCGTGCCGGACTATCTGAGCGCCGGTCCGAACACTGTCGTCGCCCACTCCCGCGCCGAGGTGGGGCGCACGTGGCCGGTGCCCGGCCCGGCCGACGACAAGTACACCCAGGGCGTCGTGGCCGTGCGCGCTGGATCCGACCGGTATCCGGGGGCAGCGGTGCTGTGTGCGTCCGCCGCCGTGGCGGCGACGTCGGGGATGGTGAGGTACGTCGGATCCGGCGCGGGGGCGGTGCTCGCGGCCCGACCGGAGGTGGTGTGCCACCCGACGGTGGCCGAGGCCGGCACCGCCCAGGCGTGGGTGGTGGGGCCGGGCGGCGGGACGGGGACCGACGCGGTGGCCGACATCGACGCGGTCCTGTCGACGGGACGGCCCACCGTCCTCGACGCCGACGCCCTCACCTGCATCGCCACCCACCCCGTGCTGCTGCGCAGCGCCACCGCGCCCGTACTGCTCACCCCGCATGCCGGCGAGTTCGACCGCCTCACCGGTGGATGGGACCGCGGGGACCGCCCCGGCGCGCTGCGCCGCTTCGTCGCGGGTCTGCGCGAGCGCGGGATCGGGGCGACGGTGCTGCTCAAGGGGCGGGTCACCCTGATAGACGACGGCGAGACGACGTTCGCCGTGGATGTCGGTTCCTCGTGGGCCGCGACAGCGGGTTCGGGCGATGTCCTGGCCGGGATGGCGGGCGCGCTGCTGGCGAGCGGCATAGGTGTCGGTGGCACGGGGGTTGGTGGCAGGGGTGTCGGTGGCAGGGGGGTGGGCGGTTCCGTTCCCGGGGAGTCGTTGGCGTGGCCGGCGGTCGCGGCCGCGACGGCGCACGGGGAGGCCGCGCGGCGGGCCGCGCACCGCCAGGGAGTGGCGGGTGCGCCGATCGGGGCCTCCGATCTGCTGGCAGCAGTGCCGGGAGCGATCTCCGCCCTGCGGGGGGCGTGAATCGCCCACCGGTGGTGCTTTTTGGCAGTATTGACGAAATGGGTCCAGTTGTCCCCCCGGCGCCGTGCCGCGCCGAGATCGATCTGGACGCGATCGAGCACAACAGTCGCGTCCTGGTCCGAGCTGCGCGCGGGGCGCGGGTCATGGCCGTGGTCAAGGCGGACGCCTATGGTCATGGGGCCGTCCCGGTCTCACTGGCCGCACTGCGCGGAGGCGCGCACGCCCTCGGCGTGACGACCATCGCGGAGGCGACGCAGCTGCGGTCGGCGGGGATCGGCGCCGAGATCCTGGCGTGGCTCTACTCGGCGTCCGATGACGTCCGGTCGGCCCTGGAGGCCGACATCGACCTCGCCGTCCCGAGCCCGGGTCACCTCGACACCGTGCTCGAGGCCGCCCGACGTACCGGCCGCCGCGCGCGGATCACCCCCAAGATCGACACGGGTCTCGCCCGGTCGGGCATCGCGTTGGAGGACTGGCCGGCCGTACTCGAGCGGCTGGTCGCGGCGACCGCCGGCGGTCTCGTCGAGGTGACGGGGTTGATGGCGCACTTCGCCCACGCCGATGATCCGGGCAACCCGGTGATCGACCTGCAGGTGGCCCGGCTGCACGAGTGCGTGTCCCTCGCGCGTGCCCGGGGGCTGGAGTGCCCGGTCAACCACCACGCCAACTCGGCGGCGACCCTGACCCGACCCGAGGACGGTTTCGAGATGGTCCGGCCGGGGATCGCGCTCTACGGTCTCAACCCGGTCGAGGGCCTGGAGGCCGACCTGGTCCCGGCCATGACGTTCTCGGCGGAGGTCCTCCTGGTGAGGCGCGTGTCCGCCGGTCAGGGCGTGAGCTACGGGCACACGTGGCACGCCCCGCACGACACCACCGTTGCCCTGATCGCTGCCGGTTACGCCGACGGGGTGTGGCGGCTGCTGTCGGGCCGGATGGATGTCACGATCGGCGGACGCCGCTATCCGAACGTCGGCCGCGTCTGTATGGACCAGTTCGTCGTCGACCTCGGCCCGGAGCCCGCGACGCCGGTCCGGGTGGGGGACACCGCGGTGCTGTTCGGGAACGGGGCCGACGGCGGCCCGACGGCCGCCGAGTGGGCCAGGACGGTCGGCACCATCCACTACGAGGTGGTCACCGCTGTGCGGGGACGTGCCGAGAGGCACCACGTCCTGAGCGCGTCGCACGGTGCCGACCGGGGGCGGGAGGCCGCGATATGAGCGAGGACGACGACGACGGCGAGGTGACCGGTCGCAGCGGAAGGCCCCGGATCCGTCTGCCCAGACGCCCGGCCCGGTCCGCCGCCGAGGAGCCGGTGGAGATCCGACCACCCGAGGTCGTGGGGGGCGCGCCCGGGGATCTCGAGGCGATCAGGGAGCATATCCGGACCCCGGGAGGGCTGCGTGCGGGCCTGGGAGCCCTCGGTGCGGCCACGCTCGGTTCGGTGGTCACCCTGCTGCCCGGTCGACGCGCCAACGACCCGTGGGCGGGCGAAGACATGTGGGAACTCGGAGTGGACCGTGGCTCCATGGTCGCGGCCTCCGACGGCGTACCGCTCGCGGTGCGGGAGGCTGGGCCCACCGATGCGCCGATGACCGTCGTGTTCGCCCACGGCTACACCCTGTCGATGGACAGCTGGCACTTCCAGCGGCGGCATCTCGCGGACCGGTTCGGCTCGGAGATCCGGATGGTGTTCTACGACCAGCGTGGACACGGGCTGAGCGGGATGAGTTCGCGGAAGAACTCCACCATCGACCAGCTGTCCCGGGACCTCGACACCGTCATCTCGGCGACGGCACCCACCGGTCCGGTGGTGGTGATCGGGCATTCCATGGGCGGGATGACGGTCATGGGATATGCCGCGCGCCACCCGGAGACCGTGCGGGAGCGCGTCCTGGGGGCCGGGCTGGTCTCCACCGCGATGGCCGAGCTCTCCGAGGCGGGGCTCGGCGCGGTGCTCGACAACAAATCCGTCGCGCGGCTCGCCGGTCTCGCAGGCCGGAGTCCCGGGGTGTTCACCAACGGTCGGCGGGCCCTCGGGGCGATCATCTCGCCGTTCATCTACGGCGGCTCGTTCGGTGACCCCGCCACGATGAGCCCGACCGTCGCCCGGTTCGTGGACAAACTCATCGGCTCGACCGACGTGCTGACCATCGCCAACTTCTTCGAGACCCTCACCCAGCACGACGAGTCGGCCGCCGTGCCCGTCCTGCGGGACGTCCGCACGACCGTCCTGTGCGGTGACCGCGACCTGCTCACCCCGCTCGACCGGTCGGTCGACATCGTCGAGGAACTGCCGGACGCCGAGTTCGTGGTGGTCCCGGGTGCCGGGCACATGGTGATGCTGGAGGAGCCCGCCCACGTGTCCGAGGTGCTGGGGGACCTGGTGGCCGACGCGATCATCGAATGGCGGGAGCGGGAGCGCCGCGCCGACGGCGTGGGCCGCGCCGCCATGCCCCCGCCGGGCCGGGGCGCCGGTGGGGAGACGGCCCCGTCCACCGACCACGACCGGGCCTCGTGACGATCCGCGTCCCCGGGGAGCGCGACCTGCCGACGGCGGAGGACACCCGGGCACTGGGCGCCGAGCTCGCCGGCCTCCTGCGGGCCGGCGACGTGGTGATCCTCGACGGCCCCCTCGGCGCCGGCAAGACCGCGCTGACCACCGGGATCGCCGCCGGCCTGGGGGTACGCGGGCGCATCACCTCGCCGACCTTCGTCATCGCCCGTCGCCACGCCCCGGCGACGCCCGGCCGTCCGGGGCTGGTCCACGTCGACGCCTACCGACTGCTCGGCGGCCAGGACCCGGACGGTCCGCAACCGACCAGGGCCGACCTGGCCGACGAACTGGAATCGCTCGACCTCGACACGGCACTCGACAGCGACGTGGTGGTCGTCGAGTGGGGCGCCGGATTCGTCGACTCCCTCGTCGAGGCGCCACTGGTCGTCACCCTGCGTCGGCCCGACGGCACCGACGTCCGGACGGCGAGCTGGCGCCGGGACGCCTCGGACGGTCCCGCACCCGGCCCGGCGGTACCCTGACCCCGTGCTCGTCCTCGCCGTAGACACCTCCACGCCCTTCGTCACCGCAGGGGTGTGCCGACTCGTGCCCGGCGACCGGGTCCCGCAGGTGGATGCACTGGCCACGCGGGTCACCGAGGACGCCCGCGCCCACGCGGAGCTGCTCACCCCGCACATCCTCGAGTGCCTCACCGCCGCGGGCCTCACGCCGCGCGAGCTCGACGCCGTGGTCGTGGGCATCGGTCCGGGACCGTTCACCGGCCTGCGCGTCGGGATGGCGACCGCAGCCGCATTCGCCGACGCCATCTCCAGGCCGGTCCACGGGGTGTGTTCGCTGGACGGGCTCGCGGCCACCGCGCGCGCCGCCGGGGCGACCGGAGACCTCGTCGTCGTCACCGACGCCCGCCGCCGGGAGGCCTACCACGCCCGCTTCTCCGCGGACGGCGCACGGACCTCGGGCCCCATGGTGGGCCCCGCCGCCGGGATCGACGCGGACGGCGTCGACCACCTGGTCGGCGACCCCGTACGCCTGGGAGAGGTCACCGCCGCCGGCCACGCCGCCGCGGGGATCCTCGAGGCGGTCACCGCGCCCGACCCCGCCGGCCTCGTCACCGTCGCGGCCTCCGACCTCCTCGCGGGCACGGCCCCGGCGCCGCTGGAACCGCTCTACCTGCGTCGGCCCGACGCCTTCCCGCCCCGGCGCGCCGCACCCTCGACCGCGCTGCGGGGGGTCCGGCGGTGACCGGGACGCCGCCGGACGCGATCGTGCACGACCATCTGGTCGCCGACGACGCCATGCGCTGCGCCGACCTCGAGAGGGTGCTGTTCCCCGCCGACGGTCCGTGGTCGGCCGCCGCGTTCCTGTCGGAGATCGGCTCCCGGCACACCCACTGCTTCGCGGCGCGGGCGGACGGGGTCCTCGTCGGTTACGCCGTGCTGGCCGTGCTCGGACCCGAGGGGGATCGTGAGTACGAGGTGCACACCATCGGGGTCGATCCGGCCCACCAGGGGCGGGGGATCGGGCGCACGCTGCTGCGCCGCATGCTCGACGTGGCGGACGCGGACGCGGCGCCGGTGGTGCTGGACGTGCGGACCGACAACGTCCCGGCCCGCACCCTGTACGAGGCCCACGGGTTCGAGGTAGTGGGGCTGCGTCCCCGGTACTACCGGCCCAGCAGGGCCGACGCGCACCTCATGGTGCGGCCGGCGGGAGCGCGAGGACAGAACGACGGAGGGAAGGTGAGCGACCGGTGAGAACCGTCATGGGGATCGAGAGCTCGTGCGACGAGACGGGGGTCGCCGTCGCGCGCGTGCACGACGACGGCCGCGCCGAGTTGCTGTCCGACGTGGTCGCCTCGTCGATGTCCGAGCACGCCCGGTTCGGCGGGGTCGTCCCGGAGATCGCCTCCCGCGCCCACCTCGAGGCGCTCGTGCCGACCGTTCGCGCCGCCCTCGCCGAGGCGGGGCTGGAGCGGCCGGACGCCGTCGCCGCCACCATCGGACCCGGCCTGTCCGGGGCGCTGCTCGTGGGGTCGTCCGCCGCCAAGGCCTATGCGGCCGCGTGGGGGGCCCCGTTCTACGCCGTCAACCACCTCGTCGGCCACGTCGCCGTCGCGGGCTTCGACGGTGACCCGCTTCCCGAGTGCGTGGCCCTGCTGGTCTCCGGTGGGCACACCCAGCTGCTGCACGTCCGCTCGCTCACCGAGCCGGTCGTCGAACTCGGGTCGACCGTCGACGACGCGGCCGGGGAGGCCTACGACAAGGTGGCCCGGCTGCTCGGCCTGGGGTACCCGGGCGGGCCCGTGATCGATCGGCTCGCGGGCACCGGTGACCCCACGGCGATCGCGTTCCCGCGCGGGATGACCGGACCACGCGACGCCCGGCACGACTTCTCCTTCTCCGGGCTCAAGACCTCGGTCGCCCGACGCATCGAGGCCGCCGAACGCGACGGCGAGCAGCTCGACGTGGCGGACGTCGCGGCCTCGTTCCAGGAGGCGGTGGCCGACGTGCTCACCATGAAGGCTGTCCGGGCCTGCACCGACCTGGGCGTGGACACCCTGCTCGTGGGTGGCGGGGTCGCCGCCAACTCGAGGTTGCGTGACCTCGCCGCGAGCAGGTGTGCCGACGCGGGCCTGACCCTGCGCGTCCCGCGGCCGCGGTTGTGCACCGACAACGGCGCGATGGTGGTGGGGGTCGCCTCCGCGCTCCTCGCCGCGGACGCGGACCCCAGCCCCCTGACCGTGGCGGCCGACCCCGGGCTGCCGGTCGAGGTCACCCAGGTCGCCTAGTAGCCGAGGAGTGCCATCCCCACGGTGGTGAACGTGAACGCCATCAGCAGGAACGCGGCGACCGCGGCCAGGCAGAGGTAGCCGATCACGAGGGCGGACACGGCCATCTCCCTTCCGGCCTCGCCGCTGCGGGTGATCTGCCTGAGGGACGTGTGTCCGATCGCGACCACGACGACAGCGACGGCGGCCGGGACCAGCGGCACGAACAGGCCGAGGAACGAGCCGAACACCACGTTCGCGACGGCGATCACGAGGGCGACGACGGCCAGTGTGTTGGTCCCGGGAGGGTGGAACGATCCCGGCGTGCCGTCGGACCCGGTTCGGCGGCGCGGCCCGTCGGGCCGATCCCCTGGCTTCTCGGGTGGGTGCATACGAGGAGGTCACTCCTGGGGTGGGTGGGTGTGGCCCGCCGGTGCCCCGGGGGAGCGGTCGACCCGCGTCCGTTGCGCGAAGTACAGTCCCAACCCCGCGAGGGTGATCCCGCCGATGAAGTTACCGACATGCACCGGGATCTGGTTCCACAGCAGCCAGTCGGCGATGCTCACATCGGCCCCGAGCATCATGCCCGCGGGGATCGTGAAGTGGTTGACGACCGCGTGCTCGTAACCGAGCGCGAAGAACGTGAGGATCGGCAGCCAGATGGCGAGGATCTTGCCCGAGGTGCTCGTGGAGGAGAACGACATGATCACGCCGAGCGCGACCAGCCAGTTGCACAGCACGGCGCTCAACGTCACCCAACCGAGTCCGGTGACGACGCCGGCTTCCTTGTAGGCCACCGTCTTCTCCACTGCGAGGTCCACCAGGCCCTGGGCCCCGGTGGCGTCGGGTTCGGTCCCCATCCCGGTGAGCACGGAGGTCAGCATCCACGCCGCCGCGAGCCCGCCGACAGTGTGCCCGAGGATCATCCAGCCGAAGATCCGTAGGCAGTCGCGCGCCCGGATGCGGCCCTCCATCGCGGCCAGCGGGACCAGCCCGTAGGCGCCGGTGACGAGTTCCCAGCCGAGCAGGACGACCATGGTGAGGCCCAGTGGGAAGAGCACGGCGCCGAGGATCGCCACTCCGGTCGCCTCGGTGGCCACGACGGCCAGAAGGGTGGCCGCGCCGAGCAGGTAGACGGCGAGGAAGCCGCGGAGGGCCAGTTGCCACCCCGGGGCGTCGGCTTTCGTCTCCCCGCCCTCGACTGCGGCGGTGACGATGTCCGGGGGCGCGACTGCGGTCATTTCTGGGCCTCGCTGTACTCGATCGGGATCGGGTCGGGCAGAGGGGGTGGTCCGGTTGATGTCCGTGCGGTGCGGGTGAGCCTACCCGCGGCGCAGGCCCGCGCCGAGCGTTCTCCGATCTCCGTCGGACCCCGATGGCGGCGAACCCGCACGCGGTTTCCTTGAGTGCTGGCACTCGCCTGTGTAGAGTGCCAATAGACACGGAGCTCCGAGGGCGCCACCCGCGACGGTGCACGCGGCAGCCCGGGTCGTACATAAACCACGGGCCGCCTTCCGGCGTCCCGATCTGTCCAACCACACTCCGAGTCGCCCGGCATCCGGGCGGCCACACCCCATACGGGAGGATCATCGTGGCGATCAAGCCGCTTGAGGACAAGATTCTCGTCCAGGCCCTCGAGGCCGAGACCACCACGGCGTCGGGTCTCGTCATCCCGGACACCGCCAAGGAGAAGCCCCAGGAGGGCACCGTCGTCGCGGTCGGCAAGGGCCGCTTCGACGAGGACGGCGACCGCATCCCCATGGACATCAAGGAGGGGGACAAGGTCATCTACTCGAAGTACGGCGGCACCGAGATCAAGTACGAGGGCAAGGAGTACCTGATCCTCTCCTCGCGTGACGTCCTCGCGGTCATCGACTGACGTGAGCTGTTGACCCCCGCCCCGGCGGCGCCGGCCAGAGCCAGGCACCACCGGGGCGGAGGTGTCTCACCCCGCGGTACCCGCCCGTCACGACCACCCACTTCCCTCCAGGAGTTCCATCGATGTCCAAATTGATCGCGTTCGACGAGGAGGCCCGCAAGGGCATGCTCGCCGGTGTCGACGAGCTCGCCGACACCGTCAAGGTCACGCTCGGCCCGAAGGGCCGTCACGTCGTGCTCGCCAAGGCCTTCGGCGGGCCCACCGTCACCAATGACGGTGTCTCCATCGCCCGCGAGATCGAGCTCTCCGAGCCGTTCGCGAACCTCGGCGCACAGCTGGTCAAGAGTGTCGCCACCAAGACCAACGATGTCGCGGGCGACGGCACCACCACCGCCACCGTGCTCGCCCAGGCGCTCATCCGCCAGGGGCTGCGCAACGTGGCCGCCGGCTCCAACCCGATGGCGATGGGCAAGGGCATCGAGAAGGCCTCCGCCGCCGTCGTGGAGTTCCTCCGCGCGGCAGCGACACCGGTCTCCGGCTCGGACGCCGTCTCGCAGGTGGCGACCGTCTCGTCGCGTGACCCCGAGATCGGCCGCATGGTCGCCGAGGCGATGGACGCGGTCGGAGTCAACGGCGTCGTCTCCGTCGAGGAGTCCCAGGGGCTGCACACCGAGGTCTCGGTCACCGAGGGCATCGCCTTCGACAAGGGCTTCCTCTCGCCGTACTTCGTCACCGACCCCGATGAGCAGAAGGCCATCCACGAGGATGTGCTGATCCTGATCCACCGCGAGAAGATCAGCTCCCTGCCGGATCTGCTGCCGCTGCTGGAGAAGGTCGCCGAGACCGGCAAGCCGCTGCTCATCATCGCGGAGGACGTCGACGGCGAGGCGCTGTCGACCCTCGTGGTCAACTCGATCCGCAAGACCCTCAAGGTCGTCGCGATCAAGGCCCCGTTCTTCGGCGACCGGCGCAAGGCCTTCCAGGAGGACCTGGCGATCGTCACCAAGGGGCAGGTCATCAGCCCCGATCTGGGCATGAAGCTGTCGGAGTGCGGCCTGGACGTCCTCGGTCAGGCCCGGCGGGTGACCGTGTCCAAGGACGACACGATCATCGTGGACGGCGCCGGCGACCAGGCGGACGTCGACGCCCGCGTCGCGCAGCTGCGCCGCGAGGCCGAGGCCACCGACTCCGACTGGGACCGCGAGAAGCTCGAGGAGCGCGTCGCGAAGCTCGCCGGCGGTGTCGCCGTGATCCGCGTGGGTGCGGCCACCGAGACCGAGTTGACCGAACGCAAGCTCCGCGTCGAGGACGCCGTCAACTCGGCCAAGGCGGCCGTGGAAGAGGGCGTCATCGCCGGCGGTGGCTCCGTGTTGGTCCAGGCGGCCGCGGCACTCGAGCGGCTGGCCGCCGACACCGCCGACGCCGACGAGGCGGTCGGGGTGAACGTGGTCCGCAAGGCGCTGTCCGCCCCGCTGTTCTGGATCGCCGCCAATGCCGGCGAGGACGGCTCCGTCGTGGTGAGCAAGGTCTCCGAGATGGGCCCGCGCGACGGCTTCAACGCCGCCGTGGGGGAGTACGGTGACCTGGTCTCCGCCGGGATCATCGACCCGGTGAAGGTCACCTCCTCCGCCGTGGTCAACGCCTGCTCGGTCGCCCGTATGGTCCTCACGACCGAGACGGCGATCGTCGAGAAGCCCGAGGAGAAGGGCGCCGGCGGCCACTCGCACGCCGGTCACTCGCACTGATCGCGTCCGGCCTCCCGGGCCCCGCTCTCCGCGCCGCGGGGGACGGGGCCCGGCCCCGTTCCGGGCCGGTCACGTGGTCCCGCACGCCCCCCAGCGGTTACGCTTGGCGCTCAGCAGTGGTCCCACGACCCAGGGGTCACACGCCTGTTCTGAGCCCGAGCCGCATCGGCCGCTGACGGGCCGGGACGTGGGATCCGTCGTGACGTGCGTCGCGACTCGAGAGAAAGGCCGTGCCCCGTAATACATCCGTGTAACACGGGGCCCCCGTAATCCGATGACAGGTACAGCAGACGAGTTGGAACTCGCCGTAGCCGAGGCGGTCAAGGGTGACCGTGTCGCTGCCACGCGGGTGCTGGAGCTCGTGCGGCCCGGTGTGGTGCGGTATTGCCGTTCCCGCGTCGGTGGTTCGGAGAGGGTCAACCTGTCTGCTGACGATGTCGCCCAGGAGGTTCTCATCGCGGTTCTCTCGGCTCTGCCGGGGTACCGGGACCAGGGACGTCCCTTCATGGCCTTCGTGTACGGGATCGCGGCCCACAAGGTCGCGGACGCCCATCGTGGCGCCGCGCGGAACAAGTCCGACCCCGTGGAGTACCTCCCCGAGGTGCTCTCGACCGACACGGGGCCGGAGGACCACGTCCTCGACGGCGAGGTGTCGAGAGCGGTGAGCCGCCTCCTCGAGACCCTGCCCGAGAAGCAGAGGGAGATCATCCGGCTACGTGTGGTGGTCGGACTCTCCGCGGAGGAGACGGCGGAGATCGTCGACAGTACGGCCGGCGCCGTGCGCGTCGCCCAACACCGGGCGATGAAGCAGCTCCGGGCGAGGATCGAGCAGGACGGAGAGGAGCGATGGCGATGAACGACGAAGTCGATCCCGGCACCCGGGACGATGACGCCTCGCTCCACGTGCATGACGTGGACGGCCACGACGAGGACCGGGTCGAGGACGACCGGGTCGAGGTGGATTGCGACGACGAGCTCCTCGACTCGCTCGGACGCGGCGACCGTCCCGAGGGGGATGAGCCACTCGTCGCGCTGCTCGCCGACTGGCGCGCCGAGGTGGACTCGGCCGGACTGCCGGACCTGCCCAGCGACGAGCAGATCGAGGTGGCCCTCGCCCCGAACGTCTCCCGACTGTGGCCGCGCCGCGGGTGGGTGCATTCGGGCGAGCACCACCACGGCCAGCGTCCGGCCCTGTGGCAGGCGGTGACCGGCGCCGCCGCAGTGGCGGCCGTGATCGTCGGCGGTCTGTCCGTGGCCGCGCACAGCGCGATGCCGGGCGACCCGCTCTGGGGGGTGTCCAAGACGATGTTCTCCGACCGTGCCGGGAACGTAGAGCTCGTGAGCGATCTCAGCGAGGACCTCGCCGCCGCGGACCTCGCCGCCCGAGAGGGGGACCGGAACGAGGCCGAGCGGCTGCTCGATGAGGTGAGCGCGCGGCTCGACGAGGTCTCCGACGCCTCCGAACGTGTCGAGCTGATGAAGCGTCGGGACGCCATCAAGCGCGATCTCAGTCGGGTCACCCCGAGCGTCGTCCCGTCGCCCGCCCCGGCACCCGCGCCGGCCCCGTCGCCCCCGCCCGCTCCGGGTGTGGCGACTCTCGTTCCCGGCCTCCCCGTGCCGTTGCCGTCCAACCTGGTCCCCCCGCCGCCTCCGGGGATGCCGGTCATCCCGCTCCCGCTCGACGGGCTGCGGATCTCGACCACGCTGCAGATCCCGATCGACACCCAGCGGATCCAGGATTTCCTGTCACCGACGACCGGACGACAGGGTGACGAGGCGGATGACGACCGGGTGGTGCCGGCGCCGACGCCGAGCCGCACCACCGTGACCCAGGTCCCGACTCCCACGCAGCCGGCGCCAACCGACTCACAACAGACCTCGCAGTCGGTCCGGCCGACGAACTGACCCCGGGAAACGACTCGATCCCCGCCCCTCTCGGAGGGACGGGGATCGAGTCGTCCGGGCCGGGCCGGGCCGGGCCCGGGTCGAACGGGCGGCACCCGCGCGCGGCGACCGCCTCTGTTCAGCGGCGCCAGTTGAGTCGACGGGGGCGCAGGGCCCGGGCGGCGTCCGCGTAGCCGCGGCAGTACTCCCAGGTGACGTAGTCGTCCGGGATCGGGTCGAAGGCCGGCTCGTGGGGGAGCAGGGAGCCGTCCTCGAGGAGCTGCATGAGGTTGGCGCGGAGCATGTCCCACTCGTGGTAGTGCTCCTCGGCGCAGTCGTCACACTGGACCGCGACCCCCTTCACCCCGATCGGGGCCAGCAACCGACGGAACTCCGAGAGATCCGCGAGGTCCTCCTCGATCGCCCGCCGCTCGTCCGCGTCGAGCGGGCCCGTGGGCATGTCGTCATCGACGGAGTCGAGCTCGGCCAGCTCCGCGGCCGGATCATCCGGATCTCCGGCGAACGGGTCGGGCGGCATTCCGTGCCGTAGGGGATCGTCCACGGCCTCCACCGTACCCGTGACCACGGTCTCACGTGGTCGACGGTTCGAGCCGTGGCCCCCGGAACCACTATCCTCGAAAGTCAGCACCTAGACGACCCCCCAGGAGGACGGCAGATGAGCGAGTCGAATGGCCCCGTGCGCACCGGCGGCGACGACCCGACCAAGGTCGCGTTGGTGGGCCTGACGTTCGACGACGTGCTCCTCCTCCCGGCCGCGTCCGAGGTGGTCCCGAGTGAGGTCGACACCAGCACCCGCCTGACACGGGACATCACCCTGCGGGTGCCGCTGATCTCGTCGGCGATGGACACCGTGACCGAGGCCCGCATGGCCATCGCCATGGCACGGCAGGGCGGGATCGGCGTCCTGCACCGCAACCTCTCCGTGGGGGACCAGGCCGCCCAGGTCGAGACGGTGAAGCGGTCCGAGGCCGGGATGGTGACCGACCCGGTGACCTGCGCGCCCAGCGACACGTTGGCGGAGGTCGACGAGAAGTGCGCCCGCTACCGGATCTCCGGACTGCCGGTGACCGACGAGCGCGGTGAGCTGGTCGGCATCATCACCAACCGCGACATGCGGTTCGAGATGGACAAGTCCCGACGGGTCGACGAGGTCATGACCCGGGCGCCCCTGGTGGTGGCGCGGGAGGGTGTCACCGCGGAGGCGGCGCTCGGCCTGCTGCGCCGGCACAAGATCGAGAAGCTGCCGATCGTCGACGGTGACGGGCGCCTGACCGGACTCATCACGGTGAAGGACTTCGTCAAGACGGAGAAGCACCCCGACGCCACCAAGGACTCGGACGGCCGGCTGCGCGTGGCCGCCGCCATCGGTACCGGAGAGGATGCCTGGCAGCGTGCCGGGGCCCTCACCGACGCCGGGGTGGACGCCCTGGTGGTCGACACCGCCCACGCCCACAACCGCAACGCCCTCGACATGGTGGCCAGGGTCAAGCGGGAACTCGGCGACCGCGTGCAGGTGATCGGGGGCAACCTCGCCACCCGCGGTGCCGCACAGGCGATGATCGACGCGGGTGCGGACGCCATCAAGGTGGGCATCGGCCCCGGCTCCATCTGCACCACCCGGGTGGTCGCGGGCGTGGGTGCTCCCCAGATCACCGCGATCCTCGAGGCCTCGGTCGCCGCGCATGCGGCGGGGATCCCCGTCATCGCCGACGGCGGTATGCAGTACTCCGGTGACGTGGCCAAGGCGATCGCCGCCGGCGCCTCGGCCTGCATGTTCGGGTCCCTGCTCGCGGGGTGCACCGAATCGCCGGGTGAGCTGATCTTCGTGGACGGCAAGCAGTACAAGGTCTACCGCGGCATGGGTTCGCTGGGCGCGATGCGCGGGCGCGGCAAGCCCGGGCAGGAGAAGTCGTTCTCCAAGGACCGGTACTTCCAGGACGACGTGCTGTCCGAGGAGAAGCTGGTGCCCGAGGGCATCGAGGGGCGGGTCCCGTATCGGGGAGACGTCGGTCAGGTACTCCACCAGCTCGCCGGCGGGCTGCGCGCGGGCATGGGCTACACCGGAGCCGCCACCATCCCGGAGATGCACCGTGCCCAGTTCGTCCAGATCACGGCCGCGGGGCTCAGGGAGAGCCATCCGCACGCGATCCAGATGACGGTCGAGGCCCCCAACTACAACGTCAAGGACTGAAGTCGCGTGCGCAATGTCGTGGAGATCGGCCTGGGTCGCGAGGCCCGTCGGATGTTCGGGCTGGGCGAGGTCGACATCGTCCCCTCCCGCCGGACCCGTAGCTCCAAGGAGGTGTCCACCTCCTGGCAGATCGACGCCTACCAGATGGACATCCCGGTGATGACCCACCCGACCGACGCGGTGGTCTCCCCGGCCTCGGCGGTGGAGTTCTCCAGGCTCGGTGGTCTGGCCGTGCTCAACGGAGAGGGACTGTGGGCCCGTCACGCCGATCCCGATGCCGTGATCGCCGAGCTGCGGGAGCTCGCGCTGGAGGACGTGACCGGACACCGGGCCGTGGCGCGACTGCAGGAGCTGCACCGTGCCCCGATCGACCGTGAGCTCCTCGCCGCTGCGGTTCACCGCATCCGCGACGAGGGTGCGACCGTGGCGGTGCGGGTCTCACCGCAGCACGCGCGCGAGCTCACCCCGGGGCTGGTCGCGGCGGGGATCGACCTGCTGGTGGTGCAGGGCACGATCATCTCGGCGGAGCACGTCAGCGGTGAGGACGCCCCGCTCGACCTCAAGGACTTCATCGGTGGCCTCGATGTCCCGGTGATCGCCGGCGGCGTCGTCGACTACAAGACCGCCCTGCACCTCATGCGCACGGGTGCCGCCGGTGTGATCGTGGGATACGGCGGGGTCAACGGCATCACCACCACCGGCCAGGTGCTGGGTATGGAGGTCCACATGGCCACCGCGATCGCCGACGCGGCCGCGGCCCGGCGGGACTACCTCGACGAAACCGGAGGTCGCTACGTGCACGTGTTGGCCGACGGCGACATCTACACCTCCGGTGACATCGCCCGCGCCGTGGCGTGCGGCGCCGACGCGGTGGTTCTCGGGCCGCTGCTCGCCGGCTCGCTGGAGTCCCCGGGCCGCGGTGTCTACTGGGACGCGGTCTCCGCCCACCCCAAGGTGCCGCGTGGGCATGTGTCCGAGGTGGAGGACGAGACGGCCCTGGCGCCACTGGAAGAGGTCCTCGAGGGGCCGACCAGCGTCCCTGACGGCACCCGCAACCTCATGGGCGGACTGCGTCGCGCGATGGCGAAGTGCGGTTACTCCGACGTCAAGGGGTTCCAGAAGGTGGACCTGTCCGTCCGGCCCTGACCGCCCGGCCGTGGGCCAGACGCATCCACTCTCTGGACAAATTAGGGCCTACTGTCGGGTAGGTTCGGTGGTGCTCGGGTACTGTGATGCCCACCATCGACCACTCCTGGGAGTTGCACCATGACGCCGCACGCACCGTCGACCCCGACCGACGCCCCCACCACGCCGACGGACACGGATGTCGTCGTCATCGGATCCGGTTTCGGTGGCAGCGTGACGGCCCTGCGGTTGTCGGAGAAGGGGTACCGCGTCACGGTCATCGAGGCGGGTCGCCGCTTCGAGGACGCGGACTTGCCCAAGACGTCCTGGCGACTCCACCGATACGTGTGGGCGCCCAAACTCAAGCTGTTCGGGATCCAGCGCGTCCACATGATGCGTGACGTGATGATCCTCGCGGGCGCGGGCGTGGGCGGGGGATCGCTCAACTACGCCAATACGCTGTACAAGCCCACGAGCCAGTTCTTCAAGGACCGGCAGTGGGGCCACATCACGGACTGGGAGGACGAACTCTCCCCGTTCTACGACCAGGGCCGCCGCATGTTGGGCGTGGTCACCAACCCCACGCACACCCACTCGGACGAGGTCATGAAGAAGGTGGCCCGCGACATGGGCGCGGAGGACACCTTCGTCTACACCCCGGTCGGCGTGTTCTTCGGTGAGAAGACCGGCGGCCAGGGCAAGCCCGGCGAGCTTGTCCCCGATCCGTACTTCGGCGGGGTGGGGCCGGACCGCAACGCGTGCATCGAGTGCGGCGAGTGCATGACCGGCTGCCGGCACAACGCCAAGAACACGCTGATGAAGAACTACCTCGCCCTCGCCGAGCGCGCGGGCGCCCGCATCCTGGACCGGACCACGGTCAGCGACCTGCGTGAGCGCGGCGACGGCACGTGGGAGATCACCCTCGAGCGGACGGGCGCCTGGACGCGTCGCGGTAAGCGCACCACCACGGTGACCGCCGGTCAGGTTGTCGTGGCGGCCGGCACCTGGGGAACCCAGCACCTGCTCCACTACGCCAAGGACTCCGGGTCCCTGCCCAGGCTCTCGGATGCGATCGGTCGGCTCACCCGGACCAACTCTGAGGCGATCCTCGGGGCGATGCGCCCGAACTACAAGCCGGAGCAGGACTTCTCCGAGGGGGTGGCTATCACGTCGTCGTTTCATCCCCGGTCGGACACCCACATCGAACCGGTGCGGTACGGCAAGGGCTCCAACGCCATCGCCATCCTGCAGACCCTGCTCACGGACGGTGACGGGCCGCTCCCGCGGTGGCGCACCCTGCTGAACGAGGTCCGGCGCGAGCCGGCCATGTTCATGCAGCTGTTCTACCTGCGCCGCTGGAGCCAGCGCTCGGTGATCGCCCTCGTGATGCAGAACCTGGACAACTCGCTGCAGACCTACGTCAAGCGCTTCGGTCCGTTCAGGTACGTCACCAGCAAGCAGGGTCACGGAGAGCCCAACCCCACCTGGATCCCCGCCGGAAACGAGGCCACCCGCAAGATCGCCGAGGAGATCGGCGGCCTGCCCGGGGGCACGTGGGGCGAGATCGCGAACATCCCGCTCACCGCCCACTTCCTGGGCGGCTGCGTGATCTCGGATTCGCCGGAGACCGGGGTCGTGGACCCGTACCACCGCGTGTGGAACTACCCGACGATGCACATCGTGGACGGATCGGCGATCTCCGCGAACCTCGGTGTCAACCCGGCGCTCAGCATCACCGCCCAGGCCGAGCGGGCCATGTCGCTGTGGCCCAACAAGGGTGAGGCCGACCAGCGCCCGGCCCAGGGCGAGGACTACCGGCGCCTGTCGCCGGTCCCGCCCGTGTCGCCGATGGTCCCGGAGGCCGCGCCGGGAGCCCTGCGGCTGCCGATCGTCCAGGTCAGCTGACGGTCTACCCGTGGTCAGGAGGCGGTGAGCCCGGTCAGGGGGCGGTGAGCTCGAGCAACTCGTCGAGCGCCGCCGCGATGCCACGGGCCACCGCGTCCGGGTCCGGCACCAGGTGTTCGCACGAGATCACCCCCAGGTCGAGCCGCCCGTCGGTCGACAGGCTCGTCACGGACAGCCCCGCACCGTGGAGCAGCGGGCCGAAGGGGTGCATGTGGGTGATCCGCGCGCCGAGGAAGTAGAGGGCGTGACGGGGGCCGGGCACGTTCGAGACGATGAGGTTGTAGATCACCGGGTGGACGTCGGCGAGTCTCAGCGCCTCGTACGCCCGCATGCCCATGTCGAGTAGCCGACGGGGGCCCATGCGGGCCCAGTTGTCCAGGAGCGCCGGGCGGATGCTCGCGGCCTGGCGCTTCGTGGTCTCCGCTGCGGCGGAGATCCGCTCGTACCGTTCGACCGGGTCGGCCACATCCGTGGCCAGGGAGGCGAACATGGCCGACACCTGGTTGGCGCCACCGGTGGCCAGATCGTCTCGGGTGGACATGGGGACGATCGCCACCATGGACGAGGCGGGGGCGTCTCCGTGGGCCTCGAGGTAGGACCTCACAGCACCGCCGACCACGGTGAGGAGGACGTCGTTGACGGTGCCGCCGAGGCGGGCGGTGACGAGCTTGACGGACGCCAGGTCGAGTGATGCGGTGGCCACGGCGCGGTGCGGGGTGAGCGAGTGGTTGAAGAGGGTCCGCGGCGCCGTGAACGGGGCCGGCATGGATTCCCCGTGGCCGGCCCGGCCGCGGGCGCGTCTCATGGCCGCGGGGACCGACAGCGTCTCGGGGAGCAGACGGAGGAGGGCCAGGGGCCGGCCCAGCACGTCGCGGGCGCCACCGGCGATCAGTTGCAGGGTGTTGGCCCGTCCGACGTGCGTGCGCACGAGCGCGGGATCCTGGTCGGGCGTGGTGGCGTCCGTCGCGGCGAGGGCGGAGAGCAACTCGGCGCCCAGCATCCCGTCGATCACCGAGTGATGTACCCGGCAGAACGCGCTGACGGTCGGCGCGTGCGGGTCACCCCGTTCGATGATCCAGACCTGCCACAGCGGGTGGGCGCGGTCCAGCGGGGTGGAGGCGAGCCGACCGCACGTCTCCAGCAGCTCGTCCTCGGTGCCGGCCGGCCCGAGTTCGATCCGGCGTAGGTGGTGGGTGATGTCGAAGTCGAAGTCCTCGATCCATGCCGGGTGGCCGGGGTTCAACCGGGAGTCGTGGACCTTGCGCCGGAACGGGGGGACGGCTTTGACCCGTCGGGCGAGTCCGGACCGGAGGCGTTCGAACGAGTAGCCCTCCTCGACGGTGGTCACGTCGAGGTGGACGAGGCCGTTGATCACCATCATCTGCTCGGGGGTCTCGAGGTAGAGGAAGCTCGCGTCGAGCCCGGTCATCCGTTCCACGTGTCAGCCCTCCCCGGCGGCCGCCGACCGCGCCGCCTCCCGGGTGAGTTCCAGCAGCCGGGCCATCGCCTCCCGGATCCCGGTGGCCAGTAGATCGGGGTCGGGGGCCAGATGCTCGCAGGCGTTGATCCCCACGTCGAGTCGACCGCCCATGGACATGGCGGTGACCGAGAGTCCGGAACCGTGCATGAGGGGCCCGAGCGGGTAGACGTGGGTCACCCGGCATCCGAGGAAGTCCAGTCCCTGACGGGGCCCGGGGATGTTCGACACGACGAGGTTGTGCACGACCGGGTGCAGGTCCGCCAGGTGGAAGTCGCCGTAGATCCGCATCAACATCTGCAGGGTCCTGGCGGGGGCGAGCGTGGCGACGTCCTGGATGAGGTCCGGCCGCATGCCGTTCTTCGACTGCTTCTTGCCCCGGTTGGTGCGGGCGGAGATGGCGCGAAGGCGCTCGAGCGGGTCCGCGATGTCGGTCCCCAGGGACGCGAACAGGACCGTCACGCGGTTGTTGCCCCGGGAGCCCTCGGCGTCGCGGGTGGAGACGGGGACCACGGCGACGAGCGACTTGTCGGGCAGGTCGTCGTGGGAGCGCAGGTATCGCCGCAGCGCGCCGCCCATCACCGCCAGGAACACGTCGTTGACGGTCACGTCGAAGGCGTCTTTGATCTCGCTGATCTCGCCGAGGTCGAGTGAGGCACCCCAGACCGCCCGGTGGGGGGTGATGGTGGCGTTGAAGCGGGTGCGGGGCGCGGTGAACGGTGCCGCCTTGGGAACGACGACGAGGTCCTCCGTGGCGTCGGCCGTGCCCGTCTCCTCCGGGGCCGGATCGTCCGACGTCTTCCTGGCCGCCGTGGCCCTGCGCAGTGCGAAGGGGAGCGCGGCGAACTCGGGTACCAGCCGGGCCAGGGTCAGCGGGCGGCGTACGGAGAAATCCCACCACCCGCCGGCGAGGAGCCGGATGGGGTTGGCGTTGCCCGCCTCGACGCGGACCATGTCGAGGTCGCGGGCGGAGGGGGGTTGCTCTCCGGCGGAGGCGAACGTGCGCAGGATGTTCGCGCCGTTGGCCCCGTCGAGGATGGCGTGGTGGGCCCGGAAGTACACGACGATGGTGTCCGGTTCGGTGAGCCGCTCGAGGACCCACATCTCCCACAGGGGGCGTGACCTGTCCAGCGGGCGGCTGCCGAGGGTGCCGCACATCTCGAACACCGCGCGGTCGTCACCGGGGTGGTCCACGTCGACGCGGCGGACGTGTGCGGTGATGTCGAGGTCGTATTCCTCGACCCAGGCGGGGTGGCCGAGGTTGAGCGGGGAGTCGTAGATCTTGCGGCGGAGTTCGGGCAGTTCCTTGATCCGGCGGCCGAGCTCGGTCCGGAGCCATTCGAAGGAGTACCCGACCTCGAGGCCGGAGACGTCGACGAAGAGGATCCCACCCACCACGAGGGGTTGCTGGGCGGTTTCCATGTACAGCAGGCTCGCGTCGAAACCGGTCATTCGCTCCATCGATGCGCTCCAGCTCTCTCGGTCCCGGGCCGGCCGGGGTCGTGGTGGGGTTCATTGTGAACCCCGGCACGGGGGATGTGGCCGAGTTCGGTGGATGGGCCGCGGGGCCTAGACTCGACCCCGTGGCCGAGAACGCACAGACCGACTCCCAGATCGCCGCCGAGGCGGTGGCGCCCCGCCCGGTACTCGTGGTGGACTTCGGCGCCCAGTACGCGCAGCTCATCGCGCGCCGCGTGCGCGAGGCGCGCATCTACTCCGAGGTGATCCCGCACACCGCGACGATCGAGGAGATCCGCGCCAAGGATCCCGTCGCCCTGGTGCTGTCCGGCGGACCCGCGAGCGTGTACGCCGAGGACGCGCCCTCGCTCGACCCGGCGGTGTTCGAGCTGGGTCTGCCGGTGTTCGGCATCTGTTACGGCTTCCAGGCGATGGCCGGTGCCCTCGGCGGTGAGGTCGCTCACACGGGTAGCCGCGAGTACGGCCGTACCGACGTGAGCGTGTCCGGCGGCGTCCTGCACGCCGGCCTGCCGGAGCACCACCCGGTGTGGATGAGCCACGGGGACGCGGTCACGGCCGCGCCCGAGGGGTTCACCGTCACCGCGTCGTCGTCCGGCGCCCCGGTCGCCGCGTTCGAGTGCACCGAGCGGCGCATGGCCGGAGTGCAGTACCACCCGGAGGTCCTGCATTCGCCGCACGGCCAGCAGGTGCTGAGCCGCTTCCTCACCGAGGTGGCGGGGCTCGAGCCGACGTGGACCGCGTCGAACATCGCCGACCAGCTGGTGGAGGCCGTCCGCGAGCAGATCGGCGACGGCCACGCGATCTGCGGCCTGTCGGGCGGCGTCGACTCGGCCGTCGCGGCCGCCCTGGTCCAGCGTGCGATCGGGGACCGCCTCACGTGTGTGTTCGTCGACCACGGACTGTTGCGTGCGGGCGAGCGTGAGCAGGTCGAGAACGACTTCGTGGCCGCCACCGGTGCCCGCCTCATCACGCTGGACGACTCCGACGTCTTCCTCGGGCACCTCGCCGATGTCACCGACCCGGAGACCAAGCGCAAGATCATCGGCCGCGAGTTCATCCGGTCCTTCGAGCGGGCGGTGACGCAGGCGCTCGAACTCCAGGGTTCCGGTGAGGCCGCCGCCTCTTCCGTCGACTTCCTCGTCCAGGGCACCCTCTACCCGGACGTCGTCGAGTCCGGTGGCGGAGCGGGTACGGCCAACATCAAGAGCCACCACAATGTCGGCGGACTGCCGGACGATGTGGAGTTCACGCTCGTCGAGCCACTGCGGTTGCTGTTCAAGGACGAGGTCCGCGCCGTGGGCCGCGAGCTCGGTCTGCCCGAGGCGATCGTCGGCCGCCACCCGTTCCCCGGTCCGGGCCTGGCGATCCGCATCGTCGGCGCCGTGGACCGCGACCGGCTGGAGACCCTGCGCGCGGCGGACGCGATCGTGCGCGAGGAGATGACCGCGGCGGGCCTGGACTCCACGGTGTGGCAGTGCCCGGTGGTCCTGCTGGCCGATGTCCGGTCGGTGGGCGTGCAGGGCGACGGCCGGACGTACGGTCATCCGATCGTGCTGCGGCCGGTGAGTTCCGAGGACGCCATGACCGCCGACTGGACGCGCGTGCCATACGAGACGCTGGCGCTGATCTCCAACCGCATCACCAACGAGGTCCCGGACGTCAACCGGGTCGTGCTGGACGTGACGAGCAAGCCGCCGGGCACCATCGAGTGGGAGTGAGGGGGCCGGGCGTCAGCGGCGGATGATCATCATCAGTCCCACGAGCACCGCCAGGACGAGTCCCGCGGCCAGCAACGCCGTCGGGGCGATCGCGGGCGCTCCCAGGATCGCCCACACCGCCACTCCCAGCGAGGTCACGCCGGCCAGGGCGAGCACCGGCGATCCGAACCGCCGGTGCTCCACCACCTCGACGGCGCCGGCCGGGGTGGTCGCGGGCTCGGGGGAGACCCCGAATCCGAGCGGTTCGGGTGTCGGGTATCCGGTGCCGTAGGGCAGCGGGTCGTACAGCTGCGGGTCGAACCGCGGCGACTGGTCGGGCGGGGCTCCCGCGGTGGAGTGGTGGCGGTCGTCTGCGGGCGTGTTCGTACTCATCGGGTGACCTTCACGCTTCCCATCTCGGTGGTGATGTCCAGGGTCAGGACCGGCCCGTCGGTGTCGGCGGGCGGGTCGGGGCAGTCGACGGAGCCGATGTCGGTCCGGCAGTCGGCCTGCACGGCGAGCCCGTCGGGCAGCAGCACCCGCACCTCACCGACCTGGTTGGTGATGCTGTAGCTGCGGTCGCGGTCCAGGTCGAGCTCGCGCATGTCGACGGTGACGGTGCCGACGTCGTGGGTGACCGGCGTGTCCAGTTGGGCGGGGGAGGTGATCTCCACCCGCTCGTCGCCGATGGTCTCCCAGCCACCCGCGGGGACCTGGACCGACAGGGCGAGCAGCACGAACCCGACGAGTGGTCCGGCCACCACGAGCAGCCCGTACCCGCGGCGGGTGACGGCGCCGACGAGCAGCCCGCCGGCCACCACCGCCAGGGCGATCGCGGCGATGCGCGTGGTGTCGAGCCAGGTGAATCCGCCCAGCGTCGACAACCCGGTGGCGACCGCGGTCGCGATGAGTGCCAGGCCGAGCGTGACCTTGGTCAGCCGCGACCGGGGCCGGGTCGGTTCGACCGGGGCGGGGGCGAGGCCGGGTTCGGGCAGGTCCCACGCGAACGGGGCGGCGCCGAGCGGATCCCACGAGGGCGGCACAGGGGGCCCGAAGGGGGCTCCGGGGCCGGAGCCGGGCTCCTGGGGAGCTCCGGTCGCGCGCCACGGTCCGGCGCCGGTGGCCGGGGCCCGGCCGCGCGACGCGTCGGGTCCGCGAGCGGCGGAGGGCCGCACCGCGGAGACCTCCGCCCACCCGGCGGGCGGTTCGGGGGTGCGCCGGTGCAGGCCGTACCAGCCGGCGAGCATCGCCGCGACCATGAGGAACCCGGCGCCGAGGAGGAGCGTCTCCCCGGAACCGCCGAAGGTGGGGGCGGACAGGAGGACGACGACGACGAGGACCACCGCGGTGACCTTGGAGCCCGACGCCCGGCCCTTCCCCAGGAGCGCCTCCCCGGAGGAGACCTCGTCGCCGGCGGAGCGCAGGAGCAGCCACATCAGGGCGTACAGGAACACGCCCGCCCCACCCCACAGTGCGGCGACGACGAACGCGACGCGGAAGAGGACCGGGTCGACGCCGTAGCGCCGACCGAAGCCGCCGCAGACGCCGGCGATCCTGGAATCGTCCGGCGTCCGGACGGGACGGGTCCGCCACAGGGAGCGGAGCTCTGACGGGAGGTCGTAGGTGTTCGTTCTGGACATGACCCCATCGTGCTCGGCGGGAGTCCGCGGCACATCGGGGTCCGACCCTGATTTCCGACCCCGAGGCCGTAGGGGAGGGAGGATGGCGGGATGGTCGACACCGTCATGGGTTTCCTGGGCTCCGACGAACAGCTGCGGCTCTTCGGGGTGACGCTGGTCGGGGTCAGCGGGCGGACCGTTCTCAAGGTGCTCCTCAGCATCCTGCTGTTCGTGCTGCTGTCGCTGTTCACGTCGATCTCGCGGGCGGTGATGCAGGCGATCACCGGGCCCGCCGGGTCCGCGTCGAGGTTCTGGACGAAGCAGAGTCTGCAGCTGTTCACCGCCGTCGTGGCCGTGCTGGCGCTCTTCTCCATCTGGGTGACCCCGGGAACCGACCTGACCGTGGGGGTCGGACTCGTCACCGCGGGCCTGGCGTTCGCGTTGCAGAAGGTGATCGCGAGTCTCGCGGGATACTTCGTCATCCTCCGGGGGAGGGTGTTCGCGGTCGGCGACCGGATCGCCGTGGGTGGGGTCCGGGGCGATGTGATGTCGCTCGGTTTCCTGCGCACGACCGTCATGGAGATGGGATCCCCGTCGTCGATGGCCGGCGCGGAGACCGGCAACTGGGTACCGAGCCGTCAGTTCACCGGCCGGGTGGTGACGGTGTCGAACGGCGTCATCTTCGACGAGGCGGTCTACAACTACACCCGCGGGTTCCCCTTCCTCTGGGAGGAACTGTCGCTCAAGCTGCCGTTCGACGTGGATCTCCGACGTGTCGACACCGTGTTCCACGCCTGCGCCGACCGGCACACGAGGGAGCTGAGCGACGAGGCGATGGCGAGCATGCAGCAGATGAGCCGCATGTACGCGGTCGATGTCCGGGAGTTCGGGCCGCAGGTGTTCGTCTCGCTGCAGGAGGACGGGATCCTCGCCACCGTCCGCTTCGTCGTGGGCAGTCACGGTGCGCGGTCGGTCAAGGACGCCATCTCCCGGGACCTGGTCGCCGGATTGCGGGAGGGGGGTGTCTCGCCGGCGAGCGTGGCCGTGGATATCCGGGTACTTCCCGATTCCCCTCGGGGCGATGATCTGTGACGATGGCGTCCATGAGTGAGAACGCGACCGATCCCGCGCCGGCCACCGCGGTCCGGTCGGCGTCCCCGGTCGCCGGACCACAGGCGCGGTCCGCCGCCGTGGCGACGACCGATTTCCGCTGGTACCCGCGGTTGACCCGCGGCAGCGACGGATCCGTGGTCGCGGGCGTGTGCGTGGGTCTGGCCGACCACCTCGGGGTGCGGGTCGTCCACGTGCGCCTGGTCATGGTTCTGCTGGCCACGCTCTCGGGCGCCGGCGTGGCCCTGTACTCGGCGCTGTGGGCGCTCACCCCGACGGGGCCCGCGTCGGCGGGCGCGGGCCGGGGCGACGAGCGCGAGCGCAGACGCGGCATGGCACTGGCCGTCGTGGCGGTGGCGGGCGCGGTGCTCTCGTTCATGGTGACCACCGCCACGGGACTGAGCGTCATCGTCCCCGTCCTCGTCGTGGCCCTGGGGGCCGGGCTGGTCTGGCAGCAGTACGACGGTGGGGGACGAGTCGCGCCGCGGTCGGTCTTCGACTGGGCCAGGGTCACCGCAGGGGCCACCCTCGTCGTCGTCGGGCTCGCCGTCGTGGTCCTCGGTCAGGTCGAGTTCGCCGCGCTGCGGTCGTCCCTCCTCGCGGTCGTGGCCACCCTCGTCGGCGTGGGACTGCTCAGCGTGCCGGTCGGACTGCGACTGTGGCGGTCCCTCGAGGAGGAGCGCGCGGCGCGGATCCGCGAGTCCGAACGCAGCGACATCGCCTCCCACCTGCACGATTCCGTCCTGCAGACCCTGGCACTCATCCAGAAGAGGTCCGATGACCCGGGCCAGGTGGCGCGGCTCGCCCGCCGGCAGGAACGGGAGCTCCGACAGTGGCTGTTCGGCGCCGGCTCCCGGATGTCCTCGGGCGCGGCGACCTTCGCGGGGGCGGTCGAGGTGATGGTCGGCGACGTCGAGGACGTCTACGGACTGCGGGTGGACCAGGTCGTGGTGGGTGGTGACGGCCCGGTCGGCGACGCCGGGGAGGCGGTCCTGGGCGCCGTCCGCGAGGCCCTGGTCAACGTCGCCAAGCACGCCGGCGTCGACACCGCCGACGTGTTCGTGGAGAACGACGGACGCACGCTCAGCGCGTTCGTCCGCGACCGCGGACGCGGCTTCGATCCCGATGCCGTGGGCGGCGACCGCCACGGGCTCGCGCAGTCCATCCGACACCGCGTGGAGAGCCGCGGTGGGACCGTGCGCGTGCGCAGTACGCTCGGGCGCGGGACGGAGATCGGGATCGAGATGCCGCTGGAGGACGAATGACGGACGGGCCGCAGGACGGGTCGGAGGAGTCGGCGGCGGTGGGCGGCGGGATGTGCCGGGTCTTCCTCGTGGACGACCACGCGGTGTTCCGCAGCGGGGTCCGTGCCGAACTCGCCGGACAGTCGACCATCGAGGTCGTCGGCGAGGCGGGCTCCGTCGCCGAGGCCGTGACCGGCATCGACCGGGCGCGTCCCGACGTGGTGCTGCTCGACGTGCACATGCCCGACGGCGGTGGCGTGGCCGTGCTGCGGTCGGTGCTGGGGGCCGACCCGGGCGGCGTGGCCGATCCCGCCCGCGCCCCGGAACCGACCTTCCTCGCGCTGAGCGTCTCCGACGCCGCCGAGGACGTGATCGCCGTGATCCGGGCCGGCGCGCGCGGCTACGTCACCAAGACCATCACCGGCGAGGACCTGGCCGACGCCGTGTGTCGGGTCGCCGACGGGGATGCCGTCTTCTCCCCGCGACTGGCCGGGTTCGTGCTGGACGCGTTCGCCCGCGCCTCCCCGGGCCCCGCCGATCGTGGCGAGCCCGTCCACGACCCCGAGGTCGACTCGCTCACCCCGCGTGAGAAGGAGGTGCTGCGGCTGCTGGCCCGCGGCTACACCTACAAGGAGATCGCCGAGGAGTTGTTCATCTCGGTCAAGACGGTGGAGACCCACGCCTCCAACGTCCTCCGCAAGACCCAGCAGTCCAACCGGCACGCGCTGACCCGCTGGGCGCAGTCCCGGCACCTGGACTGATCCCCGCGACCGGCCGGCCGGAGTGGCTTCTCGCCCGGGTCGGCTCCGCGCACCCACCCGGACCGATAGCGTGACCGGGATGAGCGAACCGCGCGACCTGCCCGTGTGCATCATCGGTGACTCGTTCGTGGCCGGATACGGCGATGACACGGGCCGCGGGTGGACCGCGCACCTGATCGAGGCCGGCCCCGCGGCCGGTGTGCACATCCACGCCGCGGTCGCCGGGATCGGCGGGGACACCTCCGAGATGATCCTGGCCCGCTGGGACGAGGTCGATCGTCGGCGGGCCGCGTTCCCCACGACCGCGGTGATCGCGGAGTTCGGCGTCAACGACGTCATGGAGCACGAGGGTGCGTTGCGCGTCGACGAGGCGGGTACCGTCGCGGCGCTGCGCGGAATGATCGACCGGGCGCCCGAGGGGCGGTTCCTCGTGGTGGGGCCGCCGCCGGTGGTGTGGGACGAGGTCAACGAGCGGATCGCCGCCCGGGCCGAGACCATGGCGCAGGTGTGCGACGAGGCCGGGGTGCCGTTCGTGCCGACCTTCGACGTGCTGCTGGCGGGTGGTCAGTGGATGCGCGAGGTCGCCGCCGGCGATGGCGCCCACCCCGGGCCCGGCGGGTACGAACAGTTCGGCCAGGTGATCTCCGGTCCTGTGCTCGAGTGGTTGCGTCTCCTGCCGGATGTCGAGCCGGGTTACTAACGGGAACTCTTCATGGCGGCCCTGACCGTCACCGTCGGGTCCGCCTCGAGCTCGGCCACGCGCGTCGAGTCCATCGGCAGCAGCGCGATGCGCCCGTCGGAGTCGAAGTGCAGCGCCCAGCCGTAGGTCTTGGCCAGCGGGGAGGTGCGCAGGCACGGTTGGCCCGTGGAGAAGAACCGTTCGCGTTCTGCTGCGCGGTCGACCTCGGCTATGTCCTTGCGCTGGCAGTACACGTCGAATATCAGGTCATCGCTCGTCCACCTGTAGTCCTCGCCCGAGAGTCGTTCGTACTGCAGCTCGGCGACCGACCCCTTCCCGGAGGGCGGGGCGGTCGCCGCCACGGCCCTGGTGTCCGGGGCGGGCAGGATCAGGGTGTCGGTGTAGTGGGTGGTGTGCATTGTGCGCCTCTGTTCCTGTAGCGGTCCCGGGTGTCCGGTTGTCCCGGCGGTGAGGTGATGGTCTCCGGTAACCTGATTCTCGTCGTACGCCCCGTACGGCGGCAGGAGGATGAATCATGACGAGTCCGCAGAACCCTGACCGTGTCGGCGAGCATTCCGAGGAGCCCGCGGACAAGGCCCGGTACGACCACGACGACGCGGTCGCCGACGAGTGGGGTGACGAGTCCTTCCCGGCCAGTGATCCCCCCGGTGCGCTCTGAGTCAGCGCAGGATCTCGAACTGTTCGGACACCGCCCGCAGTGCACTCGCGCTGCGGGCGAACTGTTCGCGTTCGGTGGTGTCGAGCTCCAGCTCCACCACCCGCTGGACGCCGGTCCGCCCGATCACCGCGGGCACCCCGATGAAGATCCCGTCCTGGTCGTACTCGCCCCGCAGCAGGGTGGAGACCGGTAGCGAGACCTGCTCGTTGCGCAGCACCGCCCGGGTGATGCGGGCCAGCCCCATCCCGATGCCGTAGCTGGTGGACCCCTTCGAGTCGATGATCCGGTAGGCGGCGTCCCGGGTCTCGTCGAAGATCTGCGTCAGACGTTCCCGCTTGGCCGGGTCGCCCGCCAGGTCGCGGCGCAGCGGCACCCCGGAGACGTTGGCGGAGGAGAAGACCGGCAGCTCGGTGTCGCCGTGTTCCCCGATGATCGAGGCGTGCACGCTCATCGGCGCCACGTCGTAGTACTGGCCCAGCATGAACCGGAAACGCGCCGAGTCGAGGATCGTGCCGGAGCCGATGACCTGCGCGGCGGGGAGCCCGGAGTAGCGCCACGACGCCTGGGTGAGGATGTCGACGGGATTGGTGGCCACCAGCAGGATGCCGTCGAACCCGGTCGCCATGACGTCACCGACGATGTTCTCGAACAGCGTCATGTTCTTGCCCACGAGGTCGATGCGGGTCTCGCCGGGTTTCTGGGCTGCGCCGGCGCAGATGACCACCATGGTGGCGTCGGTGCAGTCGGCATAGGTGCCCTCGGTGACGAGGGTGGGGGAGGGCGCCCACACGACCCCGTGGTTGAGGTCCATGACCTCTCCGAGGAGTTTGTCGTGGTCGATGTCGATGATGGTCAGATGGTCGGCCAGCCCCTGGTTGACGAGCGCGTAGGCGTAGGCGATACCCACGTCCCCGGCGCCGATGAGCACGATGCGATTCCCGACGGAGGCCTTCATGCCCGCAAGGGTAGAGGCGTGGGGTCGCCGCCCGGAGGGTATCGGAGGAACGTCGGTGGGCCCTGCCGTCCGGCTCGGCCCCGCTATCCGGCGGCGTCCAGTACGGCGCGGTGACGACGCTCGATGGTGATCCGGTCGTCGGCGTTGCGGGTGGCTTCGAGGGCGTCGTCACGGAGCTTCGTGGCGTGGTGGGTGAGGACCGCACGACGGTCGGGGTCATCGAGGACCTGCGTCGCGACGGCGAGGACGTCGAGAATCCTGATGCTGACCGCTGGCGCACCCGCACCGTACTGCCGCATCTGGTCGAACATCGTGGCGACGAGGCCGGCGAAGTCGGAGGTCGCCACGACGAGGCGGACCTCCCCGTCCCTGGCGTGCACCCCGGTCGGCCATTCCCTGTCCTCGAGGGTGCACAGGGCGTCCCCGAAGCGGTCCACGACGTCGACGGCGGTGAACGGGTCGTTGGTCCCGGGGCTCAGGGCACGCGTGCCCACCTCGGCGAGTAGACGGACGGCGTGCTCGACATCCTGGTCGCGGGTACGGGATTCACCGACCGTGAGGGCGGGCATGATGCCCTCGGGCAGGGTGGGGACGGCCTCGGCCACGGGGGAGTTCGGATAGAGATAATCCCCGGGTCGCACGAGGAGCCGGATCGTCGTCCCGGTCTCGACGGCGAGTTCGACGAGCCGCCCGTGGTCGACGAGCTGCAGGTAGCCGCCCTTCTCCACGAGGAGAGTCTCCGCGTCCGCCCAGAACTCCTCCTCTGGTGGGGGCAGCACATCGCGGTCCGGATCCGTCAGTTCGGTGGCGGTGAGCAGGGAGGAACGTAGATCCGTGGTGAGGAGGTTCACGACGCGGGTGGTGTTGATCGACCCGGTGACGTGGCCGATGAAGTACACGAGTGCGCTGATGCACCCGAGCGCCAGGATGAGGGCGAGGGTGACGTTGTACTGGGGGACGAACGGGGTCCCCTCGTCGCCACCGGTGACCGTGCGGAGGCTGTAGAGGCTGAAGGCGAAGGTGGAGATGAAGACGCCCAGTGTGATCTGGTTGCCGCGGTCCTCGGTGAAGTTCTGGAGCAGGCGCGGCCCCATGGTGCCGGCGGCGTAGGAGAGGGCGGCGATGGTGATGGAGAAGACGGTGCCGCCGACGCCGATCGAGCTGCTCGCCACGGCGGCGAGGATGCTCCGGGAGCCCTCCACGCCGCCGCCGTAGATCCAGGAGGCCGCCTCGTCACTCGTGCCCGGGTTGGTGGACAACCACGCCCCCAGGTGGGCGAGGCCCAACGCGACGAGGGTCATCACGGCGGGGAGAAACCAGAAGCGGCGGCTGATCTGTCGGAGTCGGAAGCGTAGTCCGGCCATGGCTGTCCTCTCTGTGGTGGACACAGCGTAGCCGGTGGGTCCGACGGTGAAGCGCGTTCCGGCCTGTCGAACAGGTGTTCTTGCGCGATGTCGTACCCGTGGTGTTCACTGATCGCGTACTCGAAAAGCCATTCGATCAATGGTCTGTCCGGCGTGTCGGACCCGGTGGGAGGTGGGGATGATGGTAGTGGCGACGTCACCTGTCGACCTGTCCGGCCTCGGCCGGGAGGAGCGTGTCACGGAGCTGCGTCGCCGCCTGGCCGCGATGCCCGGCGGCGGTGCACCCGCCGCGGTTCGCGCCCAGGCCCCGGCAGGGCCGGCTTCGGTCGTCTCTGCGCCCTCTGCTCCGGCTGCCCCGGCTGCCCCCGTTGCCCCCGTTGCCCCCGCGGAAGCGGCGGAGATCGCGGTTCCCGGAGTCGCGGTTCCGGGGTCGGTGGCGCCCCTGTTGCCGGGTGGGGTGCTGCCCGCGGGCCGCGTCACGGCGGTGTCCGGCAGCGCCACCCTACGGGTGGGGTTGCTCGCCGCGGCCACGGCCGCCGGTGCCAGGTGTGCGGTGGTCGGATGGCCGGAGCTCGGCGTGGCCGCGGTGGCCGAGCAGGGAGGTCGACTGGACTGTCTGGCGCTGGTCCCGGATCCCGGCCCGGATCCCGCAGCGGTGGTGTCCGTCCTGCTCGACGGGCTGGACCTGGTCTTGCTGGGGCCTGGTGTGGCCCCGGTCGCCCCGTCCCGTGCGCGGGTGCTGGCGGGGCGGGTCCGAGCCGCTGGCGCGGTGTTGCTCGTGGGCGCCGGGTGGCCCGGGGCGGAGCTGACACTGGCGGGGCGGCACTGCCGCTACGGCGGACTGGGTGCGGGCGCGGGTCGGCTGGCCTCGGTCTCCACGGTGGTGCGCTGTTCCGGCCGGGCGGCACCCGCCCGGACCGCGGAATGGGTGGCGGCGGGATGAGCGCCCGGGTCATGGCGGTGTGGTGCCCGGACTGGCCGACGGTCGCGGCGGCACGGGCCGAGGGGCACGGGCTGCATCTTCCGTTGGCGGTCGTCGGGCCCCGGGGGGTGCTCGCGTGCAACGCCGTCGCCCGCGCGGTGGGGGTGCGTCGTGGTCTGCGCCGGCGTGAGGCGCAGTTCCGCTGTCCCGAACTCGTGGTGGTCGCGGCCGACCCGGCCCGGGACGCCGCGTGGTTCGAGCCCGTGGTGCAGGCGCTCGATGCCGTCGTCCCGGGTATCGAGGTGCTGCGCCCCGGACTGTTCGTGTTCTCCGCAGCGGGTGCCCTGCGCTTCCACGGTGGGGTCGAACAGGTCGTCACCCGCGTCGTCGACGCGGTGGCGGCCGCCGGCGCGGAGTGTCAGGTGGGCCTCGCGGACGAATTGCCCACGGCCGTGCTCGGGGCCCGCGGTTCGGCACTGCTGGAACCAGGTGGGGACGCTGACTACCTGGCCGGATTGCCTGTGGACGCACTCGTGGTGGAACCCGCGTTGGGGGACCCCGAGGTGCTGTCCGAGTTGGTCGGGTTGCTGCACCGCCTCGGCGTGCGGACGCTCGGCGACTTCGCCGCGCTACCGCCGCGTGATGTGGCCACCCGCTTCGGGGAGGGGGGTGCGGTGGCGCACCGTATCGCCCGCGCCGTCCCGTGGCGTCCGCCCTCGGTGTCCGCGGTGCCCACGGGGTCGGCGGTCGAGCACCGGTGCGACCCGCCACTGGAGCGTGTCGACGAGGCCGCGTTCCTCGGCCGGCGGCTGGCGGGGGAGTTGCACGCCGTGCTCGCCGCGTCCGGCGTCTCGTGCCTGCGTCTGTCCATCACCGCCCGGGTGGAGGGCGGTACGGAGGTCAACCGGGTGTGGCGGTGCTCATCGCCCCTCACCCCGGAGGGCACCGCCGATCGGCTCCGCTGGCAACTCGAGGGTTGGCTCACCGGGACCGCGATCGCCGGTGGGGCCGGGGGCGCGGTCACCGCCCTCGTCCTGGAACCGGTGGAGGTGGTCCCCGCCGGCCGCGTACAGGAGGGGCTCTGGGGCGAGGCCGGGCTCGCGGAGGCCCGCGTCCACCGCGCACTGGTGCGGGTCCAGGGTCTGCTCGGGCCCGAGGCGGTCCGTGTGCCCGTGGAAGTGGGTGGCCGCGGGCCGGCCGAGCGGGTGCGGTCACTGCCGTACGGTGACGCCCCGGCCGAGCCCGCCGCTCAGGGGCCGTGGCCGGGGGCGCTGCCCGCCCCCTCGCCGTCGGTGGTGTGGCCGGGGCCGGGCTACCGGTTGGAGATCCGCGAGAGCGGCGACCCGGGAGCCGCCGTCGCGGCGCGGGTGGCCCTCGTCAGGGGAGTCGTGCTGCGCAGTGCAGCCGGAGATGTCGTGGGGGTGACCCCGCGGGGTCTGCTCAGCGGCAGGCCTGCCGCGGTCGAGGTGGGCGGTCGCCGTTGCGCGCTGCTCGGCTGGTCACGGCCGTGGCCGATCGACGAGGCCTGGTGGGAGCCGACGCCCGACGGCGAGCCTCGCCGCCCTCGGGCCCGCATACAGGTCGTCCCCGAGCGTGCGGCGGCATTGCTGCTCTGCGGCGTGCTCGGGGACGAACAGGGGAACTGGATCGTGGAAGGAGTCTACGAATGAGCCGTTCGCGGATGAGGCGCCCCCGGCGCGGCTCAGCGCTCGATGTCGACCACCAGGCGGGTCGGGTTCTGCAGCAGGAAGGCGGAGAATGCCCGGTCCGAGCCCTCGAGGCCGATCACGGACTGCGCCTGCCCCTCGAACTGTCCCGTGAACGCCACGCCCGCCACCCCGGTCGCGTCGTCGCCGGCCACGGTGCCCACGGGGACCTCCTCCATGCCGGTCTGGGTGGGCAGGACCTGGCCGCCGATCGTCACCTGCAGGAAGGAGTCGCCCGGCACTTCCACCGGAAAGCCGCTGCCCTGCTGGGCCGGGCTGTCCACATAGTCCACGGAATAGCTCGGGGTCCCGCGGCCGTCGAGTTCGAAGACCACACGGTCCTTGCCCTGGAAATTGCCCATGCGGATCTCGGATACCACCAGTTCTGCGCGTCCGGCGGCAGCGTCCGCCTCCTCGCGCTTGGGGGCGGAGTCCGTCGGGCCGGCGGTGGGGTCGGCGGCCTCGGTCTCCTCCGGCGCCAGAGCCTGCGCCAGGGCGGCCGGGGAGGATCCCGCAGTGGTCGTCTGGCTGGTGGCGGGGGCGTCGGTCGAGGTGTCGGCCCCGCAGCCCGCCATGGCCAGGGACGCGGCGGCGGTCAGGGCGGCGGCCGCTGCGAGGCGGCGATGTCGGGTACGCATGGCCCCAGCTTAAGTCCCTCTCATCACTTTTGTCCCACGAGGTGGCTACAGTTACACCACGTCGCGCGGTGGGGCACCATGGGGGCGTGTCAGTCATCGATCCCACCCCACTCACTGCCTGGTGTTCCCTCCAGTCGGCCGATGAGCCGCCAGCCGGTACCGCGGCCCACGAGGAATCGTGGGTCCTGTTGGAGGTTCCCGCGCGCTGGGGACGCGATATCTTCGACGGCGAAGCCCTGGGCGAGGAGCTGTCCGAGCGACTCAAGGAACATGTCTCGGCCTGCGGATCCCGGATGCTCTTCATCCGGCGCCCGGGCCGCGAGGGCCAACGCATCGACCGTCACCGTTTCTACCTGTGCGACACCAGGCCCGGCCGGCGGAGTATCCGGGTCGGCCGTGTCGACCGTCCCGCGGACATGCTCGACCTGGACCTCTCGCCCGGTGGGCACGTGGCGGGTACCCGCGAGATCTCGGCCCCGGTGCCGCTGGTGTGCACCCACGCCAAGCGTGACCAGTGCTGTGCGGTCCGGGGGCGTCCGGTCGTGGCCGAACTGGATGAGCTGGTCGGAGCCCGCCTGTCCGCGCTCGATCCGGACGCCGCGGTGTGGGAGTGCTCCCACACCGGCGGGCACCGCTTCGCCCCGGTCCTGCTGCTCCCCGGCACCGGCTATACCTACGGACCCGCGGAGGCGGATCTCGCGGCCCGCATCGTCGAGGCCGAACTGGACGGTCGGGTCGTCACCGAGCACCTGCGGGGTCGCAGCACGTGGGCGCCGGCCGGGCAGGTGGCAGAGGTCGCCGTCCGGGAGTCCGGCGTGGAGGCGGGGATCGACGATCTCATCGTCGACGTCGACCCGGATGACCCGCTCGTGGTCGTCGTCCGGCACACCGACGGACGCGACTGGCGGGTCGAGGCAGGGAAGCGACCGCTCCCGCCACGCCAGCAGAGTTGCCGCAAGCCCGCCGGCGAGGCCTCGGCGTGGGTCGTGGAGTCCCTCACCCTGCTCTGAATCGACCCACCGACACCGGGCGGGTGAGCACCGGTGAACTGGTACCACGGACCCAGGACGTGGTCGGAACTCGAACGGGTGCTCTCCGGACGACCGGGCCCGCGAGGGGCCGAGAACCCGCACCCCGGCGACGGCAGCGACGCCCCCGCCTGGTCACGCAAGCGTGGCGGGTACACGGCCCCTCCGCGGGCCCGCGCCCGGGGGCGAGTGCCGTACGCGGAGCTGCACGCCCACACCGCGTTCAGCTTCCTCGACGGGGCCTCCTCTCCCGAGGCCATGGCCGAGGCGGCGGCGGAACTGGGGCTCACGGCGCTCGCGATCACCGACCACGACGGGTTGTACGGGGTCGTGCGCTTCGCCGAGGCCGCCTCCGAGCTGGGACTGGCCACGGTGTTCGGGGCGGAACTCTCGCTACCGGGCGGCGAGCACCTGCTGGTCCTGGCCAGGGGTGAGGAGGGCTACCGGCGGTTGTCGCGCTCGATCGCCCACGCCCACCTGCGGGGTGGGGCAAAGGGCGAACCGCGGTACGAGATGACCGAGCTCGCGGAGGCGGCCGGCGGTCACTGGTATGTGCTCACCGGCTGTCGTCGAGGCCGGGTCCGTCGGTCCCTGGAGCGCGGCGGGACGGGGGCGTCCGACTTCGACATCCCCGCTGCCGGTGCGGCCCTGGACCAGCTCGTCGAGCTGTTCGGTCAGGACAGGGTGGTCGTGGAGCTGACCTGTCACGGGGTTCCCGAGGACACGGAACGATGCGACGCGTTGGCGGGTCTCGCCGCGCAGGCGGGCCTGCCCGTCGTCGCGACCACCGCTGCCCACTGCGCCGGGCCGGAGGACGCGCGACTGGCCTCGGTCATGGCGGCGCTCGGTGCGCGCGACGCACTGGAGACCCACGCAGCGCACCTGCCCGCCGCGGGCGGGGCGCACCTGCGCTCGGGCGAGGAGATGACGGAACTGTTCGACCGCTGGCCCGATGCCGTGGCCGGGGCGGACAGGCTGGGCCGGGAGTGCGCGTTCGACCTCCGGCTCATCGCCCCGCAGCTACCTCCGTTCGACGTCCCCGAGGGTTACACCGAGGACACGATGCTCGCCGAGCTCGCCTACGCCGGCGCCGCCCGTCGCTACGGGACACGCGAAGAGGCCCCGGAGGCGTATGCGCAGATCGACCGCGAACTACAGGTGATCGCCGAACTGGGCTTTCCCGGGTACTTCCTCGTCGTCCACGACATCGTCGAGTTCTGCCACCGCGAGGGCATCCTCTGCCAGGGCCGCGGCTCGGCCGCCAACTCGGCGGTCTGCTACTCGCTGGGGATCACCAACGTCGACCCGGTGCGCGCCCAGCTGCTGTTCGAGCGGTTCCTGGCGCCGGAGCGCGACGGCCCGCCGGACATCGACGTGGACATCGAGTCCGGCCGTCGGGAGGAGGCCATCCAGTACGTCTACTCCCGGTACGGCCGGAACCACGCCGCCCAGGTCGCCAACGTCATCACCTACCGCGGACGATCGGCCGTGCGGGACGTGGCCCGGGCCCTGGGCTACTCCCCGGGGCAACAGGACGCGTGGTCGAAGAGCGTCGACCGGTGGTCGGGGTTGAAGAACCACGAGAGGGAGGCCACCGAGCACACCGTCCCGCCCGATGTGCTCGCGCTGGCACGGCGGCTCGTCGGACTGCCCCGCCACCTGGGGATCCACTCGGGCGGCATGGTGATCTGCGACCGCCCGGTGGCGGACGTGGTACCCGTCGAGTGGGCACGCATGCCGGGACGGACGGTCCTGCAGTGGGACAAGGACGACTGCGCGGCGGTCGGGCTGGTCAAGTTCGACATGCTGGGCCTGGGCATGCTCACCGCACTGCATCACGCCATCGACCTCGCGGCGGAACACAAGGATCTCGACGTGGACCTGGCCCGGTTGGACCTCGCGGATCCGCAGGTCTACGAGATGCTGTGCCGGGGCGACTCGGTGGGTGTGTTCCAGGTGGAGTCCCGCGCACAGATGGCCACCCTGCCCCGGCTCCGACCGCGGACGTTCTACGACCTGGTGGTCGAGGTGGCGCTCATCCGTCCCGGCCCCATCCAGGGCGGGTCCGTGCACCCCTACATCCGTCGCCGCAACGGCCGGGAGAAGGTGGTGTTCGACCACCCCGCGCTGGAGGAGGTGCTGGGACGCACGCTGGGGATCCCGCTGTTCCAGGAGCAGCTCATGCAGATCGCCACCGTCATCGCGGGCTTCACCGGAGCGGAAGCCGATCAGTTGCGCCGCGCGATGGGGTCCAAGCGGTCACCCGAACGGATGGCCCGACTGAAGGAACGGTTCTTCGACGGGATGCGCGACCTGCACGGGATCGGCACCAGCCCGCCTGGGACCCCGGTCACCGGGCCGGAGGTGGGGGAGCGGATCTGGGAGAAGATGTGCGCCTTCGCCAACTACGGCTTCCCCGAGAGCCACTCCCAGTCCTTCGCCGCCATCGTCTACTACTCCGCATGGTTCAAGTGCCACCACCCGGCGATCTTCTGCGCGGCGCTGCTGCGCAGCCAGCCCATGGGCTTCTACTCGCCGCAGTCGCTCGTCGCCGACGCCCGCCGGCACGGTGTCACCGTGCACCGCCCGTGCGTCAACCGCTCACTCGGTGGGGCCACCTGCGAGAACGATGGTGCCGAGGTGCGCCTCGGACTGGAGTCGGTCCGGGCGATCGGTGAGGACCTGGCCACCGCGATCGCCGATGAACGCGACACCCACGGCCCGTACACCTCCGCCGCCGACCTCGCCGGCCGCACCGGCCTGTCCGTCCGGCAGATGGAGGCACTCGCCACCGCCGGGGCGCTCGACTCGCTCGGCACCGGGGGCCGTCGGTCCGCCCTGTGGTCGGCGGCCACCGCGGCCCGCGAGAAGCCCGGCATGCTGCCCGGGCTCAGCCAGGTCGACGCCCCGGCCCTGCCCGGCATGAGCGTCCTCGAACTCACCTCCGCCGACCTGTCGGCCACCGGGATCAGCCCCGAGGAATACCCGACCGTCCACGCCCGGCCGTGGCTCGACTCCCGCGGCGTATGCACCACCGCCGGGCTCGCCCACGTCCCCGACGGCAGCCGCGTCGAGGTCGCCGGAGCCGTCACCCACCGTCAGCGTCCCGCCACCGCGGAGGGCGTGACCTTCCTCAGCCTCGAGGACGAGACGGGCATGACCAACGTCGTGTGCTCGGTGGGACTGTGGGCGCGATACCGGCCGATCGTCTCCGCGTCCCCGGCGCTCATCGTCCGCGGCACCGTGGAGAACCGCTCCGGCGCGGTCAGCGTGGTGGCGGACAAGATCGAACGCCTGCACCTGGGTATGGCCATCGGTCGCAGTCGGGACTTCCGGTGAGCCGCCCCCGGTCAGGCGGCCCGCGCCCTCGCGATCGCCCGCACACTGGCGACCGCGCACAGCGACCAGATGACGATCAGCACCATCACCGTGAACACACTCGCCGCATCCCAATCCAGGTAGAACGACCCCAGGGCGCACGTCGACAGCGGGTACGCCATCGCCCACCACCCCGGATTGAACGGCATGCGCGCCAGGAAGCCCCTGATCGTGGAGAACACCGCGTAAGCGCCGAGCCCGGCCCCCGCCACCAGCACCGAGGCGGCATAGGCCCGGGCGACACCCCCCAGGGTCGCGCCGAACAGCACCTGCGCGGCGGCCGCGGACTGACCCACGATCCCCAACGGGATCCACGTCGTGGTCGCCAACTCCACCGGGACGGGAGTCCGAAACCAGGCGTGGTGATACGTCCTGGCGATCACCGCGCCGCCCAGCACCAGGGCCAACACGAAGCACACCGAGCACGCGCCCACCAGAACCGACCGGACAGCCTCCGAATCGACGTGCCTGGACATCAGGCCCCCCGCACCCGCGGACACCATCGGCGGCACCACCGGCAACGCCCACGTCGGCAACGGATGGTCGGGACGGGCGGTGACCAGCCACACGGTGAACCTCAGCGCGGTGGCCAACCCCAGCACGGTCCCCGCAGCCCACAACGCCGCGTCCACCCCGAACGCGATGGTCGACAGCGCCGGCGCGCGGGCATCGACCACCACGAAGGACGCGGAGCCCACCGCGAGCAACCCCATCGAGACCATGCCCCACAGCGGCAGCATCGCCGCATCCCGGACCGAGGACGTCCACATGTCCGGGGCGCGCGCCACCGATCGCGCGAACCCCGCGCCGAGCCCCAGCAACAGAACCCAGCCCAGGATCACCATGACCACCGCGGCCGGCGCGAAACCCGGAACCCGCACCGCGTGGATCTGCAGGAGCGTCGCCAGACCACCGGTGCCCATCACGGCACCGAACCAGGCGGGGCCGGGCCCCGGGACGGACGGGGCCGCGGGCGCTGATCGCGGTCCCCGGCTCGTGGTCACCAGGACACTATGCCCGCACCTCGTCGTTGCCCGAAAATCCGGGGGGGACAACGACATCCGCCGCTCCGTCGCGCCCCGGCGAGCGACTGCCCGGATCCCCGACGCCCACGGGCACGACACCGTACGTTCGATCCCATGAGCGCCCCGACCGCCTCCCGTGGCCCCGATCCCGCCGCCCCGCTGGATGAACTGCGAGCCCGACTCGACACCGCGCGGATACTCACCGACCCGGACCTTCTGGAGGGCTACCGCCAGGACTGGGCCAAGGCCCCCGACCCGGGCCTGCCCCTGGCGGTGGTCCGGGCCCGCACCACCGAGGACGTGCAGGAGGTCCTGCGCTGGGCGAGCGCGCACGGCGTCCCCGTGGTCCCGCGGGGTGCAGGATCCGGCCTGTCCGGCGGCGCGACGGCGGTCGACGGCGGGATCGTGCTGTCCACCGAACTCATGCGCGACATCGACGTCGACCCCGTCACCCGGACGGCCACCGTCCAACCGGGGCTTTACAACGCCGAGGTCAAACGGGCCGTCGCCGCGCACGGTCTCTGGTACCCGCCGGACCCGTCGTCCTATGAGATCTGCTCGATCGGCGGCAACATCGCCACCAACGCCGGCGGACTGTGCTGCGTGAAGTACGGGGTGACCACCGACTACGTCCTGGGGATGACGGTCGTGCTCGCCGACGGCACGGCGGTGCGCCTGGGCGGGCCGCGCCTCAAGGACACCGCCGGGCTGAGCCTGACCAAACTGTTCGTCGGCAGCGAGGGGACGCTGGGGATCGTCACCGAGATCATCCTCCGGCTGATCCCGGAGCAGCCGCCGCGCTCGACGGTGGTGGGGATCTTCCCCGACGTGGTCGCCTGTAGTGAGGCCGTGCTGGCCATCACCCGGCGGATCCGCCCGGCGATGCTGGAGTTCATGGACACCGTCTCCATCCGGGCCGTCGAGGCGGACCTACGGATGGGCCTGGACACCACGGCGGGGGCGATGCTCCTGGCCCAGTCCGATCTCACCGGTCCCGACCGCGCGGCCGAGACCGGGTTCATGGCCGAGGCGTTCCGCACCCACGGCGCCACCGACGTGTTCGCCACCGACGACCCCGACGAGGGTGAGCAGTTCACCATGGCCCGCCGGGCCGCGTTCACCAGCCTCGGCAAGACCGGCACCCTGCTGCTCGAGGACGTGGGCGTGCCCCTGCCCTCGCTGCCCGATCTGGTCGCCGGGATCGAGGAGATCTCCGCCCGCCGTGACATCCCGATCGCGCTGGTCGCGCACGCCGGGGACGGCAACACCCACCCCATCATCGTCCTGGAGGACGACGACCCGGACCGGGCCGAACGCGCCCGGATCGCGTTCGGTGAGGTGATGGACCTCGCGATCGGGATGGGCGGGACGATCACCGGCGAGCACGGGGTCGGTCGGCTCAAGGCCCCGTGGCTGCCCGCCCAGCTGGGGGAGGACGTCATGGAGCTGAGCCGGCGCATCAAGTCCGCTCTCGACCCGCAGGGCATCCTCAACCCCGGGACGATGCTGTAGCGGCCGGGCGGGTCGGGCGGCCGGGCGGGTCGGGCTACTGCAGCCGCGAGCCGCCCGGCTGCGGGCGACGCGAGCCGCCCCAGCTGCGGGCGACGCGAGCCGCGGGAATCAGGTCCGATCCCGGGGAAATCCCCGATGTGCGGCCGTCACCGGTCGGCGAGTATCGGGTTCATGGCGACCGACCGACTCAGCCTCCTGCTCTACCGGGCGTTACTCCTGTCGACCGCGGCGGTGGCCCTGGGGCTGGGAGTCGCCGCCGGGCTCGAGGCACCCACCATCACCCCGGAGTACCAACTCACCGCCTATTGGCGGGCCTACGGCCTGCTCGTCTTCGCCGCCCTCACCGGCTACCTGGGTGCCACCCCGCCCGGGGCCGCCGTGCTGTGGGTGGTCGTGGTCTTCCACAAGGCGTCCATGACCATGACCGCCGTGCTCCTGCTGCGCCACGAGGTGGCCGGGGCACCGGCCGCCGCCGCGGTCGACGGGGCGATCGTCCTGGCCACCCTCGTCGCACTCGGCCTGCGGTGGCCGGCCGCGCGGGCGGCCCACCCTGACCGCTCGGCCAACGCCACTGCTGCTCGCACGAGAGCGCCGGTCACCGTCTCCCGAGCGGTCTGAGCGACCGCGGGCGGTGGGTCCGCCGCGGACCTCGTCGTCGTGGTCGGCTCAACCGTCGTCGTCGGATCCCGTCCCGGCGGTGACCCGGACGCGCACCGCGGCGGCTACCGGCGTCCCCACCTGGACGAGGCGCCCGCCCAGGGACACCCCGATGATCCCCAACTCCACCTGTCGGGAGACAACCTCGACGGGCGAATCGGGGCGCAGGCCGATCTCCGCGAGGTGGCGCAGGACGGCGTTGTCGCGATCGGAGACCCGGGTCACGACACCTGTAGCGCCTTCCGGGGCCTGATCCAGCGGGACGTCCCCGAGGGGGTCGACCCGCCCGTCGCGCGTGGGGATGGGGTCACCGTGCGGATCGCGGCGCGGGTGGTCGAGGAACTCGTCGAGGGCGTCGACGAACCGGTCGGACACCACGTGTTCGAGCGCGTCGGCCTCGGCGTGGACCTCGTCCCACGGGTAGTCCAGGCACCGGGCCAGGAACGTCTCGATGATCCGGTGGCGGCGCACCATCGCCACCGCGAACGACCGCCCGGCCTCGGTGAGCTCGACGGGCGCGTAGGGGCGGTGCTCGGCCAGGCCCATCGCCACGAGTTTGCGCACGCCCTCGGTGACGGAGGAGGGGGACGCCCCCAGCCGTTCGGCCAGCGCGCCGGACGTGACGGGGTCGCCGCCGGACCCCAGCGCGTGGGCGGCCATGAGATAGGCCTGGATCGTCGGGGTGAGGTCGGCGAGCCCGGTCGGGTGGTCGACGGTCATGCCGACATCATCCCCGACCGCCGCGCGCGCATGCCGGCCGCCGCCCGGGGGATGACCCCGCGCCGGGGCGCGAACAGCTGTACCGCCGTGAAGATGACGGCCTGGGTGAGGACCACGACGGCGCCCGGGGGCAGGTCGGCGTAGTAGCCGACGTACAGCCCGGTGACACCGCCGACGAGGGCGACGACGACGGCGAGGATCATCGTCCCCCGCATGGTGTCCGCCACCAACTGGGCGGTCGCGCCCGGGATGATGAGCGTCGCCACGACGAGGATCACGCCCACCGACTGGACCCCCGCCACGGTCGCGGTGGCGAGCGTCGCCAGCAGGAGGGCGGTCAGTGCCCGGGTCCGCAGTCCCAGTGTGTGGGCGTGGAGTCGGTCGAACGCCACCATGACGAGGTCACGGCGGAACGCCAGCAGCACGATGACCGTGAACGCGGAGACCACCATCACCTGGACGAGTTCGGAGTCGCGGACGCCCAGCACACTGCCGAACAGGATCGAGTGCAGGTCCTGCTGGGTGGGGAAGCGGGCGATGAGGATCAGGCCGAGGGCGAACAGGGCCGTGAAGACGATGCCCATCGCCGCGTCCTCACGCACCGTTCCGCTCTCGCGCACCGCGCCGATCATCGTGACCGCGACCAATGCGGCGACCAGGGCGCCCACCGCGAACGGGGTGCCGGTCATCGCGGCGATCACCACCCCCGGCAGGACCGCGTGGGACACGGCGTCACCCATGAGCGACCATCCCATGTGGACCAGCCAGCAGCTCAGCAGGGCGCCGGCGATCCCGGAGGCCGTCACCACGATCAGGGCGCGGCGCATGAAGTCGTAGCTCATCGGCTCGGCGAGCAGGTCGATCACGGCAGCGCTCCCTCGGTGACGGTGCGCTCGGCGGTCCCGGTCTGCCGGGCGCCGAGCAGGGTGGACAGGATCTGCGGGGTGGTCGTCTCGGCGACTGGGCCGTGGGCGATGAGGGAGCCGTTGAGCAGGGCCACCGAGTCCGCGAGCCGCTCGACGGTGCCCAGGTGGTGGGTGGAGACCAGCGCGGTGCGCCCCTCGGCCGTGAGCTCGCGCAGCACGTCGATGTACACCTCCTCGCTGCCTGCGTCCATCCCGTTGAACGGCTCGTCGAGCAGGAGCAGGTCGGCCTCCTGTGCCAGGCAGCGTGCCAGCAGGACACGACGGCGCTGACCGCCGGAGAGTTCGCCGATGCGGCGGGCCGCGAGCCCGGACAGTCCCACGCGGTCGAGGGCTGCGGCCACGGCGGCGCGGTCGGCGGCGCTCGGTCGGCGCCAGGGGCCGGTGTAGTGACGACGCCCCTGCATGACCACCTCGGCGGCGGTCACGGGGAAGCCCTCGTCGAGCCCGTCGGCCTGGGGGACCGCCGCCACCCGGCCGCTGCGCAGGGCGCGCCGGACGGACGACCCGAGGACGCGGGCCGTCCCGGCGGACGGGGTCACCAGGCCGAGCATCGCCTGCAGCAGGGTGGACTTGCCGGAGCCGTTCGGGCCGAGCAGGACCGTGATCTCGCCGCTCGGAACCGAGAGGGAGACCGAGTCGAGGGCGCGGACCTGGCCACGGTCCACGGTGAGGTCGGTGACGACGACGGGGGGCGGCCCGGTGAACGGCGAGTACGGCAGTGGTCGGTCGGTCATGGCGTCAGCTCCCGGGAGATGATCTCGAGGTCGTGGTCGAGCAGGTCCAGATAGGTGGGGACCGGTCCGGTCGGGCCGGAGAGCGAGTCGACGTACAGCAGGCCGGCCAGGTGACTGCCGGTCTCGTCCGCGACCTGCTGCATGGCGGCGTCCGACACCGTCGACTCGCAGAACACGGCGCCGATCTCGCGCTCGCGGATCTCGTCGATCAGGGCGGTGATCTGACGGGGCAGCCCCTGGTTCTCGCTGTTGACCGGCCACAGGTACAGCTCCTCGAGGCCCAGGTCGCGGGCGAGGTAGGAGAAGGCGCCCTCGCAGGTGACCAGCACACGCCGGTCCTCCGGGACGGACTCCACGGCCGCGCGGGCCCGGTCCGTCATGTCCTCCAGTTCCCCGATGTAGTCCGCCGCGCGGGCGGTGTATCCGCGCTCGCCGTCCGGGTCGAGGTCGGAGAGCGCCGCGGCGATCGTGCGGATGTACTCGGCGCCCTCGAGCGGCGACATCCAGGCGTGCGGATTGGGCCGGCCGGTGTAGTTGCCCGCTCGGACGGGCAGGGGATCGACCCCGTCGGAGGTGACCACGTGGCGCGCGTCGGTGCCGTCGATGAAGCGCAGCAGCCAGTCGTCCATCCTGAGACCGTTGCTCACCACCAGATCCGCGCCCTCGACCCGCTTGAGGTCCTCGACGGACGGCTCGTACTGGTGCACGTCGGCGCCCGGGGTGGTGACGGACTCCACCTGCACCCGGTCCCCGCCCACCCGGCGGACCATGTCGGCGAGGACCGTGAACGTCGTGGCCACCACCACCCGGCCACCGGTGTCGGCGAACCGCGGTCGGTCGTCCACGTCGGCCGCACCTGTGGGGCCGACCGTGCACGCCGAGATCGCCGTGATGCAGGCGGTGACCGCGGCGGCGGCGACCGCCACGGCGGACGGGCGGACACCACGAAAATTACGGGCACCGCCCGGACGGAATTTCGGCATGCCGAAATTCTAAGTCATGTGGGCGGAAAGGTGCTAGCTGCCGGCGTAACCGTGCTGGCGCCAGGCCTCGTAGACGGCCACCGCGGCCGCGTTGGACAGGTTCATCGACCGGCGACCCGGCAGCATGGGGATGCGCACAGTCGCCGTGACCCGATCGTCGGACAGCACCTCCTCGGACAGGCCCGTGGGCTCGGGCCCGAAGAGCAGGACGTCGCCGGGGGAGAACCGCACCTCCGGGAGCGCCAGGTCCGCCCTCGCGCTGAAGGCCCAGACCCGCGCGGGCAGGAGGCTCGCGTACGCGGCCTCGAGATCCTCGTGCACCTCCACGTGGGCGAGGTCGTGGTAGTCCAGCCCCGCACGCCGCAGCTGCGGGGCGGAGAGGTCGAAGCCGAGCGGGCCGGCGAGATGCAGCTCGCAACCCGCCCCCGCCGCCATCCGGATCGCGTTGCCCGTATTGGGCGGAATGCACGGACGATCGAACAACACACGCACACCCACACCGGTCATGGGGCCATTCTCGCAGCGCCGTGCCGACGGACCCGCCGGGGAGTGGGATACTGGTCCGCGTGACCGCGATCAAGCTGGACGGAAAGCTCACCCGCGACGAGATCGTCGCCGACCTCACCGCACGCGTGACCGCGTTGCGGGACAAGGGCATCACCCCGGGACTGGGCACCGTCCTGGTCGGGGACGACCCCGGTAGCCACTCCTACGTGAAGATGAAGCACCGCGACTGCGAGCAGGTCGGCATCGCCTCTATCCGGCGTGACCTGCCCGCGGACACCACCCAGACCGAGCTCGAGGCCGTGATCGACGAACTCAACGCCGATCCCGCGTGCACCGGCTACATCGTGCAGCTGCCGCTACCGAAGCACCTGGACGAGAACGCGATCCTCGAGCGGATCGATCCGGACAAGGACGCCGACGGCCTGCACCCGGTGAACCTGGGCAAGCTCGTGCTGAACGAACCCGCGCCACTGCCGTGTACCCCCAACGGCAGCATCCACCTGCTGCGTCGGTTCGGGGTGGGGCTCGACGGCGCGCACGTCGTGGTGATCGGGCGCGGCGTCACCGTGGGCCGTCCGATCGGGCTCATGCTGACCCGGCGCAGTGAGAACGCCACCGTCACCCTCTGTCACACCGGGACACGCGACCTGGCGGCCGAGACGCGGCGGGCCGACGTGATCGTGGCCGCTGCGGGCGTCGCCCACATGGTGACCGCCGACATGGTGAAGCCCGGAGCCGCGGTGCTGGACGTCGGCGTGTCACGGTTGGACGGCAAGCTCGCCGGGGACGTGCACCCGGACGTGTGGGAGGTCGCGGGGGCGGTCTCGCCCAACCCGGGCGGCGTGGGCCCGCTGACGAGGGCGTTCTTGCTGAGCAACGTGGTCGAGCGCTGCGAGCGGCTCGACTCGGGCGACTAGGCCCCCGATGACCCACCCGGCTCCCGACCGGCCCCGTGACGGGGCGACCGACGCGAGGCCGCGCCGTACGCGGCCTGCGCGTCTGACGTGGGCGCAGGTGCGGGCGCAGTGGCCACTCGCGCTCGTGCTGGCGGGGGTGATGGTCGCGCTGGGGTTCGTGATCCTGGAGCGGTGGCGACGCGGCGCGTTCCTGCTGGGCGTGGTCGCGCTGGCCGCGGCGGTCCTACGGGCGGCGGTGCCTGATGAGCGGGCGCGGTTGCTCGGGGTCCGGGGACGGACCTTCGACGTCGCCTTCTACACCGGGCTCGCCGTCGTCATCCTGTGGCTGGCGACATCGGTCGACTCGCTCGGCACCGGGTAGCGGAGCCGGGTCTGCGCGGACGCCTACGCCGAGTCGGCCGATTCTGCACCGGCTGACGGCGGCCGGGTCTGCGCGGACGCCTACGCCGAGTCGGCCGATTCTGCACCGGCCTGCCGTCGCGCGCCGTTGCTATCGCGGGCCGTTGCCGTCGCGCGCCTGTGTTCCACCACGCGCGTGCCCTGCCGCATCCGCCGAACCCCCGCGCCACCTATCGGATGGCGAGTCACCCAGCGGGTCCGATAGGTGGAGGGCGATCAGATAGGTGGCGGGCGATCCGATAGGTGGCGATCACGTGGCGTTGCTTCTGGCCATCGTCGGCCGGCAACCCGGTCGGCAATCAAACACGTCGGGCAAACACGTCGGGGCCGAGTCCGCTCACGATAGGGCAGGTGGTCTGGTCACGCGGCTGCGGAGAAGAGCACCCGCTTGATTCGCGCAGCCAGGACATGAGGCTCCTCGAGATCACGCCACCGCCAATGTAAGACTCGATAGCCGAGTGCCATGAGTTCGGCATCGCGATCCTTCTCCATCCCCAATCGATGCCGTGTCTCTGCGGGGGTCAGCCCCTCGAAGTACTTACCGAAACCGTCACATTCTCCCACCACGCCGTACTCGGGCCACAGGAAATCCACGCGCGCTACTCTGATGCCGCGGGAGTTGACGATGTCGACCTGGATCTCGGGCTCCGGCAGGCCGTGGTCACGGAATGTCAGCCGGCTCAGGGTCTCTGCCACACTCTCGCTCCGCCCGTCCGCGAGGCTCAGCGAGTGTCGGGCGCGCCTGATCCCGCGACGGCCCGCGGACTTTTCCAGAGATTCTTCGAGCGCGATCCTGGTGACGAGTTCGCCGTGGAGCGCAGCATCGGCAACCGCCACGCAGGCATCCCTGTTCGTCGAGATCGCGATGTCCGACACTGTTCGCGCCGGAGTGGTGACCCGCAATCCGTTGACCGTCGTGACCTCACCGGCGAGATCAGGAACAAAGCGGAAGGTCGTCAGATCGGTGGTGCGGGATCGCGGTGACGCCCCCTCCTCGCACACCGCGACCTTTCGCAGCGGCAGACCCCAGTCCGGAAGACCGTGGATGAGAGCCGCAGATGCGTGAGAGAACACCGGCGAGTCAAGTGCAGTGTTCGTGGCCAGAACCGACAGGAGGTGGCGGTCACGCCGGCAGAGATCGCGTGCTCTCTTCTCTACGAAGAACCCGGGTCTGAGCCGGATCAGATCGCCGGATCTCACAGCGCGGCTCAGGCTGTGGCTCGTCATTCCACGGCTGAGCAGCCGATCGGTGGTGAGGAGCAGAGGGATCAGATCGTCTGGTGTGTTCATGCCCCGATGATCGTGGCCATCTCGCAGGGAGATCGGCTCAGTGCCGTCTGACGACGGCCGCCTGTGGAGACCGAAGGGCCTGGGGGAAGAGGGCCCGCGCTTCACGTATCCCGCGCGGAGCAGCGAGAACGGCGCCTATCGCGATCCGCGGGGGGACGATCTCACGATCATCGCATCGCCGCAGAGCAGATTCCCTCCGCGGCCAGGTTTCCTCCGCGCCGGTGTGGATCACCTATCGGATCACGCGCTGCCCTTGGCACCCGATGGGTGGCGCGACGCCCGATGGGTGGCGTTCTGGAAGGGCGGCGCGACGGAGGGGAGCGAGTCAGCGGAGCCTGAGAGGTACGCCCTCGCGGACGTGGTCGCGTACCCCTGGCGAGACGAGGAGAAACCCCATCGCCGTCAGGGCGAGCAGGGACGAGACCGTGCCGACGACGGAGATGAAGGTGACGCTGTCCACCACCATCCGCGCCAGCGAACTGAGAGCGAGCAGGGCCACGGCCGCCCCGATCACGATGCGGGCGGCACGGTGGGCGCGCCACAACAGGACGGCCCCCACGACGAGCACGAGTCCCAGGACGAACGCGGAGGCGGCGGAGGCGATGGCCGGGCCGAAGCCCGTCGTGTCGTGACCGCCGGAGGCGGTGGCGGTGAGTCCCAGCAGGGTGGCGAACCCGATCGCCATCCCGATGACGCCGAAACCCGCCGCGAGGCCGGCCAGCCCCATCACGGCCGGGCGGGGGGTGTGGTCGTGGTCGTTCACGCATGACCTCGCGTCCGGTCGGAGGTGCCCTGCTCGGCCAGTTCGAGAGTGCGCTCGAGCATCGGTCCCACCACGTGGTCCTCCGTGAGGAAGCCGTCGTGGCCGGCGGGACTCTCGATGACCACGAGAGGGTCCGCACCGGGGAGCAGGTCGGCCAGTTCGTGCTGTTGCCGTAGCGGGTACAGACGATCGGTGGTCACGCCGCCGATCACGCACGGGACCGGGCAGGTGCGCAGTGCCTCCTCGACGCCGCCCCGGTCCAACCCGACGTCATGACGGTTGAGGGCGTCGGTGAGCAGGACGTACGTGCAGGCGTCGAAGCGGGAGACCAGCTTGCCGGCCTGGTGATCGAGATAGGACTGCACGGCGAAGCGGCCCGACATGGACAGGTCCTCGCCCCGGGGGTCCTCACCGGGTTGGGGCCGGTTGGCGAAGCGCTCGTCGAGTTCGACCTCGCCCCGGTAGGACAGGTGCGCGATGCGTCGCGCGATTCCCAGGCCGGTGACCGGGGTGCGGCCGGTGCCGTGGTATCCGCCCTGCTGCCAGTGCGGGTCCGAGGTCACGGCCATGATCTGGGCAGTCTGGATGCCGATCTGGTCGGCGGAGGCGCGGGCGCCGACGGCCAGGACGCACGCCGCACGGACGCGGTCCGGGTACGTGACCATCCACTCGAGCGTCCGGGCGCCGCCCATGGAGCCGCCGATCACCGCCGCCCAGCGGCCGATCCCCAGCAGGTCCGCCAGCAACCGCTCGGACTCGACCATGTCGCGCACCGAGACGGCCGGGAACCGCGCGCCCCAGTAGTGGCCGTCGGGGTGGAGCGAGCTCGGCCCCGTCGACCCCCGGCAGCCCCCCAGGACGTTCACGGACAACACGCAGTAGCGGTCGGTGTCCAGCGGGAGTCCGGGCCCGACGAGCCCGTTCCACCACCCCGGGGTGGGGTGCAGGGAGTCGACCGGCCCCACGACGTGCGAGTCACCGGTGAGTGCGTGTTCGACCAGCACGACGTTGGACCGGTCGTCCGCGATCCGCCCCCACCGCTGGACCGCGAGGGTCACCCCCGGGAGGACGACACCGGTGACCAGCGTGATGTCGCCGAGGGCGACGTGGCCGAGGGTGCCGTCGCCCGGGGGCAGCAGCGCGAGCGGATCGAAAGAGCGGACCATGGGGGCGGGTCAGGAGATCGCGGCGAAACCGAGCTCGAGGTCGCCGATGAGGTCATCGGCGGACTCGATGCCCACCGACAGGCGGACGGTCGCGAGGGTGATCCCGGCGATCGCGTTGGCCTCGGGGGTGCCCTGCGAGTGGGTGGTGGTCGCGGGGTGGCACACGAGTGACCGCACGTCACCGATGTTGACCAGGCACGAGTGCAGCTTGAGGGCGTCGATGAACGCCCAGGCACGGGCCTTGACATCGTCGTCGGACGTGCCCTCCGGCACGGCCAGGTCGAACGTGACGATCGCGCCGGCGCCCTTGGGGGCCAGCTTCTTCTGGAGCTCGTGGTAGGGCGAGGAGGCCAGGCCCGCGTACTGGACCTTGGCCACGTCGGAACGGGCCTCGAGCCACTCGGCTATCCGCTGCGCGTTGGACACGTGGCGCTCGACCCGCAGGCTGAGCGTGTCGATGCCCTGGGCGAGGGTCCACGCGTTGAACGGGGAGGCCGCCGCGCCGGTGTCACGCAGGAGGGTCACCCGGGCCTTGAGCGCGAGAGCGGGCGCGCCGAGATCGGCGTAGACGAGGCCGTGGTAGGCCGGGTCCGGGGTGGTGAAGGACGGGAAGACGTCCTGGCCGTCGCGCTGCACACGCCAGTCGAACTTGCCACCGTCGACCAGGACGCCGCCGAGTGAGGCCCCGTGTCCACCGAGGTACTTGGTGGCTGAGGAGACCACCACGTCAGCACCCAGCTCCAGCGGGCGGATGAGGTAGGGGGTGGCCACGGTGTTGTCGATGACGAGCGGAACCTGGTTGCGGTGCGCGACCTCGGCGATGGCCGGGATGTCCAGGATGTCGTTGAGCGGGTTCGAGATCGACTCGCCGTAGAAGAGCTTCGTGTTGGGGCGCACGGCCGCCTCCCACGAGGCGGGGTCGTCGGGGTTCTCGACGAACGTCGTCTCGATGCCGTACTTGGGCAGGGTGTGGCGCAGCAGGGTGTCGGTGCCGCCGTACAGGCGGGGGGACGCCACGACGTGGCCGCCGGACTGGGCGATCGCCTGCACGACGGCGGTCTCGGCCGCCTGTCCCGACGCGAACAGCAGACCCGCGACGCCGCCCTCCAGCGAGGCGATGCGATCCTCGACCGCTGCCACGGTGGGGTTGGTGATGCGGGTGTAGATGGGGCCCATCTCTGCGAGCGCGAAACGGTCGGCCGCCTGCTTGGCATCGGCGAACACGTACGAGGTGGTCTGGTAGATCGGCAGATTCCGGGCTCCGGTGTCGGAGTCGACGGGCTGCCCGGCGTGGATCTGACGCGTCTCGAAGGCCCAGTCCGTATTGCTGTTGTCGTAGGTCATAGGGGCGGAGCCCCTCCTCTCATCGAAAAGGGTCCGCCCGCTTGACGACAGCGGACCCGCGCTTGCCCGTCACCCGGTCGGGTGGTGGCCAGGTCGTCTCCCGGGGCACCCCACCGCGGTGGAGGGTTGCCGTCCAGCGAGCCGGGGCTTTCCGCTGGAACTCATGACCTGGGGTCAGGCTAGCCTAAGCCGCTCGACGGAGGCAACGAGGGGTTACCCGTCGCAGCGGCGGCTCCGGACCGTGCCGAGCAGTAAAGTGAGACCTACGTCACGTAAGGACCGACAGCGTCGGCCCCACAAGGGCCGGGCGGGGAAAGAGGATCCGATGTCGAAGATCAAGGTCGACGGGACCGTCGTGGAACTCGACGGCGACGAGATGACCCGCATCATCTGGAAGTTCATCAAGGACGAGCTGATCCACCCCTACCTCGACGTGGATCTCGAGTACTACGACCTCGGCATCACCAGCCGTGACGCGACGGACGACCAGATCACCGTCGACGCGGCCAACGCCATCGCCAAGCACGGCGTCGGCGTCAAGTGCGCGACCATCACGCCCGACGAGGCCCGCGTCGAGGAGTTCGGGCTCAAGCGGATGTACCTCTCACCCAACGGGACCATCAGGAACATCCTCGGCGGGACGATCTTCCGCGCGCCGATCATCATCTCCAACGTCCCGCGACTGGTCCCCGGCTGGACCAAACCGATCATCGTCGGCCGCCACGCCTTCGGCGACCAGTACAAGGCGACCGACTTCAAGGCCCCCGGCCCGGGAAAGGTCACCATCACCTACACGCCGGCCGACGGGTCCGAGCCGATCGAACACGAGATCGTGAACCTGCCCGAGGAGGGCGGGGTGGTCATGGGGATGTACAACTTCACCAAGTCGATCGAGGACTTCGCGCGGGCCTCGTTCAACTACGGTCTCGACCGCGGGTACCCGGTGTACCTGTCCACCAAGAACACGATCCTGAAAGCCTACGACGGCGCGTTCAAGGACATCTTCCAGGACGTGTTCGACCGCGAGTTCAAGGACGAGTTCGACAAGGTCGGCCTGACCTACGAACACCGCCTCATCGACGACATGGTGGCCTCCGCGCTCAAATGGGAGGGCGGCTATGTCTGGGCGTGCAAGAACTACGACGGTGACGTGCAGTCCGACACCGTGGCCCAGGGGTTCGGCTCACTCGGTCTGATGACCTCCGTCCTGCTCACCCCGGACGGGAAGACCTGCGAGGCGGAGGCCGCCCACGGCACCGTCACGCGGCATTTCCGGCAGCACCAGGAGGGCAAGGCGACCTCCACCAACCCGATAGCCTCGATCTTCGCGTGGACCCGGGGTCTCGAGCACCGCGGCAAGCTCGACGGCACCCCGGAGGTCATCGAGTTCGCCCACCAACTCGAGGACGTGGTCATCAAGACCGTCGAGGAGGGGCAGATGACCAAGGACCTCGCGCTGCTCGTCGGCGATGGCCAGGAACACCTCACGACGGAGGAGTTCCTCGCGGCGCTGGATGAGAATCTCAAGCGCACCCGAGCAGAGGCCTGATCCCGCGCGCCCACCGTTCGGCGACGACCCCGCGCCCGCCGGTGTGGGGTCGCGGCGGCGCCCGATCGGTTACCGTAGTCGGACAGTGGTCCACGTCACAGGCGTGGCCAGCCGTTCCGTCGTGAGCCCAGGAGACGTCCGTGGATCAGAGCCCCTTGGTCGATATCGGCCTGCCGATCGCCCTGGCCATCATCATGGTCGGCATCGGGTTGAGTCTGACCAGGGAGGACTTCGCGGTCCAGGCCAGATCGCCCAGGGCCACGATCGTCGGACTGTTCGGCCAACTGGTCCTGGTTCCGCTGGTCGGTGTCGGTGTGGCCCTGCTCTTCGGCCTCACGCCGATGCTGGCGCTCGGGGTGGTGCTCGTGGCCGCGACGCCGGGCGGGGCGACGTCGAACCTCATCACTTATCTCTCCCGCGGCAACGTCGCCCTCTCGGTCATCCTCACCGCCCTCACCTCCGTCGCCGTCATCCTCACCCTGCCGATGTGGTTCGGCATCGGCGCGCGCCTCATCCCCGGAGCCGCGGACGAGGAGGTGACCGTCCCTCTCGGCCAGACCTTCGGGCTCCTGCTGGGCGTCATCCTCATCCCGGTCGCGATCGGGATGATCCTCCGTGCCAGGAGGCCCGCGCTCGCCTCCCGCATCGAGCGCTACGTCGGGATCGTGGGCCTCGTCGTGCTGGTCCTGCTCATCGTGGGGATCGTCCTCGGCGAACGGGACCGGATCGTCGACCTCGTCGTGACCGTCGGCCCCGCCGTGATCGTCCTCAACCTCGCACTGATCGTTCTCGGCGGCCTCCTGGCATGGGTGAGCAGGCTGAGGCGGGCGGAGCAGATCGCGATCGCCGTGGAGTTCGGCATCAAGAACACCACCCTGACGCTGTTGATCGCCTTCACCGTGATCGGTGACGAGGAGGTCGGGCTCGCGGCCGCCGTCTACAGCATCGTCATGTACGTCACGGCGTTCGCGCTGGTCTACGGTGGCCGACGCCTCATGCGCACCGCCCCCTGATCGGGCTGACGTGGCAGGCCCGGCCGGGGTGGTGGGCGTAGCCTTCGTCGGTGACCACGAGCCCCGCAGCCGCCCCGGCGCCGGACACCGAGCCCGCCGCACCCACCCCTCGCCGTGTGGCGCTGGCGATCCTCGCGCTCGCGCTGGGCGGGTTCGGCATCGGCGTCACCGAGTTCGCGGCGATGGGACTGCTGCGGTCGATCGCCGAGGGCTTCGGGCTCACCGAACCACAGGCCGGCAACGTCATCAGCGCCTACGCGCTCGGCGTGGTCGTGGGTGCCCCGCTGCTGACCGTGTGGACCTCACGGTGGCGGCGCCGCACCCTGCTGCTCGTCCTCATGGCGATGTTCACCGCGGGCAACGTCGCGGCGGCCTTCGCCCCGGCCGCCGAGATCCTGGTGGCGGCCCGGTTCGTCGCCGGAATCCCGCACGGGGCGTACTTCGGGGTCGCCTCCCTGGTGGCGGCCTCCCTCGCGGGTCCCGGACGGCAGGCGCGGGCGGGGTCCCAGGTGCTGCTCGGACTGTCGGTCGCGAACGTGATCGGTGTCCCGGCGGCGACCTGGCTCGGGGAGACGATCGGGTGGCAGTCCGCCTTCCTCGCGGTCGGGGTGATCGGCGCGCTGACCGTGGCGGCCATCTTCGTCGTCGTCCCCGAACCCACGGGGACGGTGGTCGTCAGGGCGCGCGAGGAGCTCGCCGCGTTGGCGAGGCCACAGATCCTGGCGACGCTCGCCGTGGGGTCCGTCGGGTTCGGCGGCATGTTCGCCGTCTACACCTACATCCAGTGGACGATGGTCGACGTCGCCGGGATCGATCCCGGCTGGATGCCCGCGGTGCTCGCCGTCTACAGACTCGGCATGGTGGCCGGCAACCTGCTCGGCGGTGTGGTTGCGGACCGGGACCTCGACCGCGGGCTGGTCGCGATCGCCGCGGTGATGACCGTGGTGCTGGCGCTGTTCGCCGTCGCCGCGCACCATCCCGTCACGGCGCTGGTGGGTCTGTTCCTGGTGGGCACGACCGGATCCGCGTTGGTGCCGGGGCTGCAGTCCCGACTGATGACATACGCGGGCAGGGGACAGACGCTCGCCGCCTCGCTCAACCACTCGGCCCTCAACGCCGCCAACGCGCTGGGCGCGTGGCTCGGCGGGGCCGTGATCGCGCTGGGCTTCGGCTACACGTCCCCGGCGCTCGCCGGGGCGGCCCTGGCGGCGGCGGGTCTCGCGATCCTGGTGGGCGCGGTCTGGGCGGCGCGGCGGACGGCGACGGGGTAGCCGAACCGTCACGTTCCCGGCGATCGGTAGCCTGTGGGCCGTGAGCCTCACCGTGAGCACCGTCAACGTCAACGGGATCCGCGCCGCCGTCAAGAAGCGGTCGGAGACCAATCTCGGATTCCTGCCCTGGTTGGAGCGCAGCGGGGCGGACGTCGTCGCCCTCCAGGAGGTGCGCGCCGATGAGGACCAGACCCGAAAGGCGCTCGCGCCCGCCCTCGACGCCGGATGGCATCTGGTGGGCGCTCCGTCCTCACTCAAGGGCCGTGCCGGGGTCGCGATCCTGTCGCGCGCCGAGCCGACGGACGTGCGCGTCGGGTACGGCGACGAAGAGTTCGAGGAGTCCGGCCGGTACATCGAGGCCGTCTATCCCGGGGCCGTCGACGGCGAGACCGTCACCGTCGCCAGCCTCTACCTGCCCTCGGGGTCTGCCGACACCCCCAAGCAGGACGAGAAGGACCGGTTCCTCGCGACCTTCCGCGAGTACCTCGCCGAGCGGGCCGGGCATCTGAAGACCCGCGAGGGTCACGAGATGGTCATCTGTGGCGATTGGAATATCGCCCACCGTGAGGCCGACCTGAAGAATCACAAGGGCAACCACAAGAGCTCCGGTTTCCTGCCGCACGAGCGGGAGTGGATGACCGACGTCTTCGCCGACGGCAGCGGCTGGACCGACATCGTGCGGTATCGCCGCCCCGACGAGATCGGCCCGTACTCGTGGTGGAGCCAGCGCGGTAAGGCCTTCGACAACGACGCGGGCTGGCGGATCGACTACCACGTGGTGTCCGACGGACTGGTCGACCGGGCGGTGTCTGATCGAGTGGACAGGGCGAGCGCGTACGACATGCGGTGGTCCGACCACGCGCCGGTCACCGTCGTCTACGAGTAGGTCCGAGACGAGTAGGTCCGAGACGAGTGGTGACGACGACGAAGGCGACTTCTGAGATCGGGCCCGCGGTCGCGGATGTCACGCGGGGGACGGGTCCGTAACCTCGGCACCATGCCGAAGTATGCGACCGCCGAACGTCCCGATCGAGCCGGCCTCGACGATTTCGTCCGCCCCCGACACCGCGCCGTCCTCATCACCCGTCGGTCGTCCGGCGGGCTGCAGACCTCGCCGGTGACCTGCGGTGTCGACTCCGAGGGCAGGCTCGTCGTGGCCACCTATCCGCAGCGGGCGAAGGTGACCAACATCCGCCGCGACCCGGCCGTGAGCGTGTGCGTACTGTCCGACGACTTCAACGGCCCGTACGTCCACCTCGACGGCACCGCGGAGATCGTCGACCTGCCCGAGGCGGTGGAGCCGCTGGTGGAGTACTTCCGCAGCATCGCCGGGGAGCACGACGACTGGGACGAGTACCGGGCGGCGATGGTGCGGCAGGGCAAGTGCCTCATCCGGGTGGCCATCGATGACTGGGGCCCGATAGCCACGGGCGGCTTCCCGCCGGAGATGGCGCCGCCCGCCGACCGCTGACAGTGCGGCCACCGCCCGCGCGAGGGCGTGGGCGGTGGGTTGTCGGGGACGTGGGAAGATGAACGCCATGTCTGAGCAGTCCTCCTCCGCAGCTCCCACGCCCGCAGAGCCGACCGGGTCGCAGGCGCCCGCGAAGCGCCAGCGCGTCCTGTCCGGCATTCAGCCGACCGCCGACTCGTACCACCTCGGCAACTACCTGGGCGCGGTGCGGCAGTGGGTCGAACTGCAGGACGACTACGACGCGTACTACTTCATCCCCGATCTGCACGCGATCACCGTCAAGCAGGACCCCAAGGAGCTGCGCGAGCGGGTCTTCCGCGGCTGTGCGCAGCTGCTCGCGCTGGGGGTGGACCCCGCCCGGTCGGTGCTGTTCGTGCAGTCGCACGTCCCCGAACACGCCGAGCTGGCCTGGGTGCTGGGGTGCATCACCGGGTATGGCGAGGCCGCCCGGATGACGCAGTTCAAGGACAAGGCCGCCAAACAGGGCACCGACGGCACCACGGTGGGTCTGTTCACCTACCCGGTGCTCATGGCCGCCGACATCCTGCTCTACCGCCCGCACCTGGTGCCGGTGGGGGAGGATCAGCGTCAGCACCTCGAGTTGACCCGCGACCTGGCGATGCGGTTCAACTCCCGCTACAAGAAGACCTTCGTGGTGCCGGAAGGGAAGATCCTCGAGGGGTCCGCCAAGATCTACGACCTCCAGGATCCCACCGCCAAGATGAGCAAGTCCGGTGAGAACCCGAAGGGCATCGTCAACCTGCTCGACGACCCCAAGGTCTCCGCCAAGCGCATCCGCAGCGCGGTCACCGACTCCGACGGCACCATCCGCTACGACCGTGAGATGAAGCCGGGGGTGTCCAACCTGTTGGCGATCCAGTCCGCCTTCACCGGGCGCGCGATCGCCGACATCGTCGCCGACTACCAGACCGCCGGAGCAGGCTACGGCGCGCTGAAGACCGACACGGCCGACGCCCTCGAGGCGTTCGTGACGCCGCTGCGTGGCCGGTTCGACGAGTTCATGTCCGACCGCGCCGAGCTCGAGCGGATTCTGGCGGACGGCGCGGAGAAGGCCCGCGCGGTCGCCGGCCCCGTCCTGTCGCAGGTCTATCAGGCCGTCGGATTCACCGCGCCCCGTCGGGGCTGACCCGGGCGTCGGCGCGGCCGCTGAACATACAACACCTGTAGCGCGGTCGACACGCCGACGCCGCCTCAGGCCTCGCGAGTGGCCTGCTGGTAGACCTGCTTCCAGTCACCGCCGAACCGCTGCCACAGCGAGCTGCCCAGCGAGACCTCGCCCCCGGGAGCGGTGGCGCGCCACAGCACGAGAACCGCGTCGTCGCCGAGGCGTCGGGTCTCGACCACCTCGAGTTCGACGTCCTCGACGGACCCGTCCGTGTCGCCGAGCTGGCGGCGGGTCCGGGTGCGGCCCGCGGCGTCCACCTGCCGCCATCGCACGTCGAGCAGTCGCGTGAGAGTGCGGCGGTCCCGGCGGACGGTGTCGGTCAACAGGGAGCGTTCCAGGTCGACGACGAGGTCCTCGATCCCCGGGCCGGCGGCGGAGGGAGAACTCCCTTCCTCGTCCGCGGGATCGGCCGGGGTGTTTGCGTCCAGGGAGAACAGGTCGGGCTCGGACTCGGCCGCTGACCTCGTCGTCGTCCCGCTCGTCCCCGATCCTCCCGCGGACGGCGATCGCCGGGCGGCGCCCCCCGCGGCGGGCGGGGGAACGGCCGGGTCCTCGCCCGCGCCCACAGCCGTCGCACCCGGGAAGCCCGGCCCGGGCTCAGGCTCCTTGCGCGACGAGTGCGCCTTGGCGGCGCCGTTGGCCAGGGCGTCGGCCTTCTCGTTGAGCTCGTGGCCCGCGTGACCCTTGACCCACTCGAACGTCACCTCGCGGCCCTGCATCGCCTCGTCGAGGGCCTTCATCACCTCGACGTTGAGCACGGGCTTGCCGTCGGCCTTCTTCCAGCCCTTGCGTTTCCAGCCCTTCATCCATTTGGTGACCGAGTTGATGACGTACTGCGAGTCGCACAGGATGTGCAGCGGCTCATCGGTGTGCGCGGTCTGGCGCAGCAGGTCCAGCACGGCGGTGAGCTCGCCCTGGTTGTTGGTGCCGCGCTTCCAGCCACCGCAGCGCCAGGTCGAGTCGTTGATATACCAGGCCCATCCGGCAGGACCGGGGTTTCCGAGAGCGGAGCCGTCCGCGGCGGCGATGATCGTCACGACATGGGATCCTGCCACCGTGGCCGGCGCCACTTCGCACCGGCCACGGGGGGCCGACCGGCCGCCTCTCTCCGGGAAGCGGCCGGACGCCGGTCAGCCCTGCAGGTCGCCGTCCTCGATGCCGTCGAGGTTGATCAGCGGCTCGTCCGCGGTGCGCTGCCGCTCCTCGCGGCGGGAGATTCGGGCGGCCTCACGCATTTCGATGCCCTCGGTGACGAAGTCGCCGACCTCCTTGGCGATCGAGCCGATCGCGTCCGTGATGATGACGGCGATACGTCCCACCAGCGACGCGCCCGCCTGGACACCTGCCTGGACCTGGTCCTTGTTGCGTTCGAAGTCGCTCATGGACCGCTCCCTTCGTCGGTGATGCCCTTAGACGGTACCCGCGGCTCAGGCGGCGACGGGAGTCTTCCTGCGCTCGATGATCACCGCCGGCGTGTCCGCCGCGGTGGGAGGCAGGGGCAGCGCCAGGCGGAACATCTTGGACCAGACTCCTCCGACCTGCTTCCACAACGGGCCGGTCGTGTACGGCAGGCCGTGCTCCTCGCAGATCGCGCGCACCTCGTCCGCGATCTCCGGGTAGCGGTGCGCGGGAAGGTCCGGGAACAGGTGGTGCTCGATCTGGTGCGAGAGGTTGCCGGTCGCCAGATGCATGAACGGGCTGCCCGAGATGTTGGCCGACCCCAGCATCTGCCGGACGTACCACTCGCCGCGGGTCTCCTCGGCCGTCTCCTCCTGCGTGAACACCTGGGCGCCGGACGGGAAGTGACCGCAGAAGATCACCGAGAAGGCCCAGATGTTGCGGACGACGTTCGCGGTGAGGTTGCCGGCGAACGTGAGCGGGAACAGCGGGCCAGTGAGCGCCGGGTGCACGACGTAGTCCTTGGCCACCTGGCCGCGGACCTTGTTCCACCAGCCGGCGAGCAGGCCCTTGACGTCGGACCACTTGCGCTTGCCCTTGAGGACGTTGTCGTACTCGAGGTCGTGCATCATCACGCCCCACTCGAACAGCATCATCAGCGCGAACGCGTACACGGGGTTGCCCAGACGCAGCGGGGTCCACTTCTGCTCGTACTCCATCCGCAGCAGGCCGTAACCGATGTCGCGGTCCAGGTCGAGGATGTTGGTGTACGTGTGGTGCATGTAGTTGTGCGAGTGCCGCCACTGGTCCGACGGGCACACGTTGTCCCACTCGAAGCTCGAGGAGTGGAGCATGTCGTCGCGCATCCAGTCGTACTGGCCGTGCATGACGTTGTGGCCGATCTCCATGTTGTCGAGGATCTTGGACGCGCTCAGCGCGGCGACGCCGGCCAGCCAGGCCGGGGGCAGGAAGCCGAGGAACATCAGCCCGCGGCCGGCCAACTCCAGGCGGCGTTGGGTGCGCACCACCCGCAGGATGTAGTCGCGGTCGGCGGTGCCGAGGTCGGCCCTCACGCGGTCGCGGATGGCATCGAGTTCGCGGCCGATGATCTCGACCGACTCGGCCGACAGCACGATCGGCTCGGGGCCGGGGGTCTTCGCGTCGGCGGCCTTGCCGGCCGCCTTGCCGCTGGCCTTCGGCGGCTTCGGCGTGGTGGACTTCTTCGGGCGGAGGCCGGGCAGTTGCAGGAGTGTCATGATGGGGTCCTTCCGGGTCGTTCCGGGCGGGTGGTGGTGAAGGTGGTCAGAGCTCGATCTCGACGTCGCCCACGGGCGCGTTGACGCAGATCTGGACGTGGCAGTCAGGAGTGGCGTCGATCTCGCCGGTGCGAAGATCCCGGGTGGTGCCGGAGACGCGCACGGCCGTGCAGGTGTGGCAGATGCCCATCCGGCACCCGTGCTGGGGGCGCAGGCCGGCGGCCTCGGCGCCCTCGAGCAGGGTGGTTCCCTCGTTCCGGGCGGTGACGCCGCTACGCAGGTGGGTCACGGTGCCTCCGTCGCCGTCGGGCACGGGCCCGGTCGCGGAGGTGAAACGCTCACGCAGGACGCCGGAGAACCGCTCGGCGCCGAGGACCTCCTCGAGGCCACGGGCCAGCGGCTCGGGGCCACAGAGGAACACCGCGGCGTCATCGTGCCAGGGGGCTGTCTCCTCGAGATGGTCGGCGGAGAGGTGACCGGCCAGGCCGCTCGGGGTCGTCCCCTCGGCGGTGGGGACCACCGTGACCGTCACCCCTGCCCGGGCCAGCTCACGGAGCTGGTCCCGGAAGGGCACGTCCTCCACGCGGCGGGCGTAGTGCAGCCACGCCACGCGGCCGGGCGCCCCGTCGCCGCAGTGGCCGTCCGCGGCGAGCGTCGAGGCGATCGCCAGCATCGGGGTGATGCCGCTGCCACCACTGACCAGCAGCACATCGGCGGGGCGGGCCTCGGGCAACGCCATCTCGCCGACCGGGTTGCCCAGGAGCAGTCGCATCCCGGGCGCGGCCTCGTCCCAGAGATGGTTCGAGACCACGCCGTCCGGGTGCCTGCGGACGGCGATGGTCGCCAGCCCGTCACGGCGGGACGCCGGATCGACGGGGGAGTAGTGGCGGCGGTGGACGACGCCGTCCACCACGACCCCGATCTCGAGCGCGGCGCCGGGTGCGGGCCGGTCGACCCCGGCGGGCAACCGCAGGGTGAGGACCGTGACGTCGGGGACCGGCCGGTCGACTGCCACGACGGTCGCCCCGGTGGGGTCGTCGGACCAGTCCACGCCCAGGGAGCGGACGTAGTGTTCGACCGGATGGGGGGTGAGCAGGGTGCGCGTGACCCGGCGGGAGAAGAGTCTGCGGATGGGCGGGGCGGTCATGTGGACCTCCGTTGAGGATGTGGGTCGGTGTGGTCGGACGCCGTCGGATGCGGTCGCTCCCCGGCGGTCGTCGCGCCTCGCACCGGGTCGGTGCCGTCGCGGTCGGGGTGCGCATCCGTCCGGTTCGACCACCGGACGTTTTTGAGTGTACAGCCGTTCTCCGAAATGGGAAGAGGGTCGATTTGTGGCCCGGCCCACACCCCGCGGACGGGTGGTTTCTGACGCGTCAGTCCAGGCTGTCGATAGGATGGCGAATGTGACGACGCCCAGGACACGTGCGGAACAGAAACGGCACACCCGTGCACTCATCGTCGAGGCGGGCCGGAACGGGGTGGCCACGCGCGGCTTCACCGGGCTCGTCGTCCGCGAACTCGCGCGCGAGGTCGGCATCGTCCCCACCGCCTTCTACCGGCACTTCGAGTCCGTCGACGACCTCGCATCGGAACTCGCGTCCGGCGCGGCCGACGCCCTCGGGTCGTTCATCGACGAGCTGATCTCCACCGCGACCGACGACCCCGCGACCGACTGGCCCCGCCTGGCCTCCGCCGCCGCCACCCGGGATCCGCAGACCTGGGCCATGCTCGCCCGCGGCCTGGTCGACACCGCGCATCCAGACCACCGGATCCTCGCGGCCGCCGTCGATTCCGCCCGCCGCCGGCTGGGGATCACCCTGGGTCGGCTCGAGACGCTCTCCGGAGCGGACGACACCTCCATCGACATCGCGGCCGACCTCGTCGTCGTCGTCCTCCTCCGCGCCCTCGTCGAGATGGCCGACGATTCCGACGCCCGCACCACGGTCGACGAGTGCGCCGGGCGTCTGCGGGTCATTCTCGCCGGCGCCGGCGCCGGCGCCGTCTCCTGACCGGCCGTTCCCCGGCCGTTCCCCGACCGTACGCGCCGACGCGGCGGCCGCTACGGACGTGGGGCCGGGCCCCGGGCTAGTTCCGTGACCGCAGTGTGAGGACCGCCCCGGCCACCACGACGAGTCCCGCCGCGCCCAGCGCCAGCCACGTGCTGTAGCGCTCGAGCACCGAGCCGCCGACGATCGCCGTCTCCGGCGTGCCCGCCCCGCCGAGGCCGCCGGCCAGGTGCTCGGTCGCATGATCGGTCGAGTCCTGCGGCCCGGCCTCGAGCACGCCCACAGGGTCCGAGTCGCCCGCCGCGTACCCCGCGTCCAGCAACGCGGCCGCCTGCTGCCACGGCGGGCTGGGCACACGCGTGCCGTCGAGCAGCACCACCGCGAGCCGCCGACCGTCCCGCTCGGCCGCCCCGATGAACGTGTGCCGGGCATCGTCGGTGAAACCGGTCTTGCCGCCGATCGCGCCCGGGTAGTTGTGGAGCAGCAGGTTGTCGTTGCCCAGCACGAAGCCGGGGTTGATCAGGACCCCGTCCGCGCCCATCGTCGGGCCGGTGTGCTCCGGTACCGCCGCCGGATCCGGTGGTTCGGTGCCCGGACCAGCGGGGTATCCGGGGAAGCCCGTGGACGGGGTGGCGACGATCTCCGCGAACGCCGGGCGGGCCATCGCGTCCCGGAAGATCAGCGACATGTCGTAGGCCGTGGACATCATGCCCGGGCCGTCGAGGCCGTTCACGGTGGCGACATACGTACTGCGGGCCCCGAGCGCGACGGCGTGCGCGTTCATCGCGGCGCACGTCTCCTCGATGCCCCCCAGCTGCCGCGCCAGGACCACCGCGGCGTCGTTGCCGGAGGCCAGGAGCAGGCCGCTGAGGAGCCGTCCCACGGAGTACTCGCCGCCCGGCCCGATGCCCACGAGGCTGCCCTCGGCCCCCTCGAGGTCCGCGTCGGTGACCTCCACGACCCGGTCGACGTCGAGCGAGTCCAGCGCGACGGAGGCGAGCAGTGTCTTGATCACGCTCGCGGGGCGGTATCGGCCGTGCGGGTCCTTGGCCGCCACGATCTGGCCGGTGTCCAGGTCGGAGACCAGCCACGCGCTGGCGGTGACGTCGCGTGGCACCTCGAATCCGTCGGGCGCCACGACCTGGCAGCCGGCGAGCCCGTCACCGCCCGGAGGGGTGTCGGGCACCGGGGGAGGGGTCGGGGACGTCTGCCCGGGGAGCGGGACCTCGGACTCGTCGACGGGAGCGGGCGGTGTGGTGCGGTACGGGCACCCGGTGATGTCGCGCGGGGTGTCGAAGTACGACGGCGACGTGGTCGACGGCAGCACGGCGGCCGGCGGCGGCTCCGTCAGCGGAACGGCGGGGGCCGGCTCCACGGCTGTCACGGGTGCCGCTGCCGCGAGCGGTGCCAGTGCGACGAGGGCTGCGGTCACGAGGCCGGCGGCTCGCTGGACGGGCCGTCGTCGGGTGCTGGTCACGGAGGTCGAGTCTACGTCCGGTCGACGTCGCCTCGGGTCGGACCCGCTGGCCCGGGTCTGACCCGCCCTCGCCCCGCAGCCGCTCCCCGGGGTGGCGTCTCGCACCCGCTTCGGAGCAGGCGAGACGCCATCTCGGCGTGCGGCTGTGGCCCGGGCGTGCGGCTGTGGCCCCGGGCGTGCGGCTGGGGTCGCAGCGGGCAGGCGCGTGTGCGGATGCCGGGGGCGGCGGGGAGGGTCGGGGCCACGAGGGAAGGAAACGGCGGAGGGGCCGCACTCTCCGTCTGTGGAGAATGCGGCCCCGGCCGGTGCTGCGAGGCGACGTCGGAACGACGCGCGCCGGCGTGGTGGCTACCCGGTGATCAGCGCGCGAACAGCAGCGCGCGCTTGACCTCCGTGATCGCCTTGGTCACCTGGATTCCACGCGGGCACGCGTCGGTGCAGTTGAAGGTGGTGCGGCAACGCCACACCCCCTCGGCGTCGTTGAGGATCTCCAGCCGATCGGCGGCGCCCTCGTCACGCGAGTCGAAGATGAACCGGTGCGCGTTGACGATCGCCGCCGGCCCGAAGTACGACCCGTCGGCCCAGAACACCGGGCAGGAACTCGTGCAGCAGGCGCAGAGGATGCACTTGGTGGTGTCGTCGAAACGGGCGCGGTCCGTCGGCGACTGGATGCGCTCGGCGGTCGGCTGGTTGCCGGAGGTGATGAGGTAGGGCATCACGTCGCGGTACGACTTGAAGAACGGCTCCATGTCGACGTACAGGTCCTTCTCCACCGGCAGCCCGCGCAGTGGGGCGATGGTGATGGTGACGGGCTTGCCGTCCTTCGGGAGCATGTCCTTCATCAGAACCTTGCACGCCAGGCGGTTCACACCGTTGACCTGCATGGCGTCCGAACCACAGACGCCGTGCGCGCACGATCGACGGAACGCCAGCGATCCGTCGATGTAGTTCTTGACGTACGTCAGCAGGTTGAGCAGACGGTCGGACGGCAGCGCCGGGACCTCGTACTCCTTCCAGCCGGCCGAGTCCGGATCCTCCGGGTTGAACCGGGCGATCTTCAGCGTGACCATGGTCGAGCCGGGCGGCACGGGACGGTTGGCGCCGGGGTCCTTGCCGTCGTTGGCCTTGGTGGTGTCGACTGCGGTGCTCATCAGTACTTACGCTCCATCGGCTCGTAGCGGGTCTGCACAACCGGCTTCCAATCCAGCCGGATGTCGGAGAGCAGGTCGAGACCGCCCTCCTTGAACGCCATCGTGTGTTTCATGTACGTGGCGTCGTCGCGGTCCGGGAAGTCCTCGCGGGAGTGACCGCCGCGGGACTCCTTGCGGTTGAGGGCACAGACGACCGTGACCTCCGCCAGCTCCAGCAGGAAGCCCAGTTCGACGGCCTCGAGGAGCTCGGTGTTGAAGCGCTTGCCCTTGTCCGAGACGGTGACGTCGGCGTAGCGGGCCTTGAGGGCGCGGAGCTCGTCACGGGCCTCGGTGAGCGACTGCTCGGTGCGGAAGACCGACGCCTTGTCGTCCATCATGGCCTGCATCTCGCTGCGGATGTCCGCGGCGTTCTCGCTGCCGTGCGGGGCGAGCATGCGCTCCATCCAGTCACGGACCATCTGCTCGGGCTCGGCGGGCAGTTCGACGAAGTCATGGCCCGCGGCGTACTCGGCGGCGGCGATGCCGGCGCGGCGGCCGAACACGTTGATGTCCAGCAGCGAGTTGGTGCCCAGACGGTTGGAGCCGTGGACGGACACGCAGGCGCACTCGCCCGCGGCGTAGAGGCCGGGGACGACGTCCTCGGAGTTGCGCAGCACCTCGCCCTGCACGTTGGTCGGGATGCCGCCCATGACGTAGTGGCAGGTGGGGAAGACCGGTACGAGCTCGGTCACCGGGTCCACACCGAGGTAGGTGCGCGAGAACTCGGTGATGTCGGGCAGCTTCTCCTCCAGCACGTCGGCACCGAGGTGGGTCACGTCGATGTAGACGTAGTCCTTCTCGGGGCCGGCGCCGCGGCCCTCGCGGACCTCCAGGACCATCGAGCGGGCGACGATGTCACGGGGCGCGAGGTCCTTGATGGTGGGGGCGTAGCGCTCCATGAAGCGCTCACCGTCCGCGTTGCGCAGGATGCCGCCCTCACCGCGGACGGCCTCGGAGATGAGGATGCCCAGGCCGGCGAGGCCGGTCGGGTGGAACTGGTGGAACTCCATGTCCTCCAGCGGCAGGCCCTTGCGGAACACCACGGCCATGCCGTCACCGGTGAGGGTGTGGGCGTTCGAGGTGGTCTTGTACATGCGGCCCGAGCCACCCGTGGCGAAGACGGTGGCCTTGGAGTGGAACACGTGCAGGTCGCCGGAGGCGAGCTCGTAGGCGACGCAGCCGGTGGCGACGGGACCCTCGGGGGTCTCGGTGAGACACAGGTCCAGCACGTAGAACTCGTTGAAGAACTCCACGTTGTGCTTGACGCAGTTCTGGTAGAGCGTCTGCAGAATCATGTGACCGGTGCGGTCGGCCGCGTAGCAGGCGCGACGCACGGGCGCCTTGCCGTGGTCACGGGTGTGGCCGCCGAAGCGCCGCTGGTCGATCTTGCCCTCGGGCGTGCGGTTGAACGGCAGGCCCATGTTCTCCAGGTCGATGACGGCGGTGATGGCCTCCTTGGCCATGATCTCCGCGGCGTCCTGGTCGACGAGGTAGTCGCCGCCCTTGACCGTGTCGAACGTGTGCCACTCCCAGTTGTCCTCCTCGACGTTCGCGAGGGCGGCGCACATGCCGCCCTGGGCGGCGCCGGTGTGGGAGCGGGTGGGGTAGAGCTTGGTGAGGACCGCGGTGCGGGTACGCGGGCCCGACTCGATGGCCGCGCGCATACCTGCGCCGCCGGCGCCGACGATCACGACGTCGTACTGATGCTGGTGGACCTGACGATCGGTCATGGGTTACTCAGTGCTCGCTTTCGGAAAGGTGAAGTCCGCAGACGAAGACGGCCGCGGTCAGAGGTCGTAGGCGAGGCCGAAGATGGCGTAGGTGCCCAGGACCAGGACGAGGCCGGTGGCGACGAACAGGATCGAGTTGAGCCAGAACCGGGTCGAGTCCTTGCGGGAGTAGTCCGCGATGACGGTGCGGACACCGTTGCCGCCGTGGAGCATGGCCAGCCAGAGCATGAGGAGGTCCCACACGGCCCAGAACGGGCTCTGCCAGCGGTCCGCCACGTACGCCCAGTCGATGCGTTGGACGCCCTCGTCGATCATCAGACCGACGGTGAGGTGACCGATCGTGAGGATGACCAGCGCGACGCCCGAGTAGCGCATGAAGATCCACGCCGAGCGTTCGAAGTTGCCGCGCGAGCGCAGGCGGGGCGAGCGCGGCTGCGCCAGGGAGGCCGGCCGGTCGTAGGACGTCTGGAGAACAGGTGCGTCTGCCATGGTGATCGTTCCCCTTAGAGGTGCTGGAAGAGAAGGAAGAGGAGGCGGGCGGTGGCCGCGGCGAACACCACGACCCAGATCGCCAGGACGGCCCACAGCATCTGACGCTGGTACTTGGCGCCCTTCGACCAGAAGTCGACGAGGACGATCCGGAGACCGTTGAGCGCGTGGAAGAGCACGAGCGCGACCAGACCGATCTCCATGAGGCCGACGATCGGGGTCTTGTACGTGTCGATGACCGCGTTGTAACTCTCCGGGCTCACCGTGACGAGCGCGGTGTCGAGCACGTGTACGAAGAGGAAGAAGAAGATCGCGACGCCCGAGATGCGGTGCGCGACCCAGGACCACATCCCCGGGTCACCCTTGTAGAGGTTGAGCTTCTTTGTGGGGGCCGGACGCGCCGGCGCCTGCGCAGTACTCATGGGCTTGTCGTGCCTCCGAATCGTCTGGGCCTGATGCCATCGGCGCGCGTTCCGGCCCGAGAGCACAGCGGGCGCCTACTAGGACTTTAGACCTGAGATCTGACTAGGCGAAAGCAGGGTGGGTACCGTGGACCGAGCGGGTTCTCCCAGTTAGGGAAGCCTAAAAGATGTTACCGAGGGGTAAGCCAGGTGTCCCAGGACGAAACCGCAGCACAACACAACGCGATCGTCGCCGGCCTCACCGACGCCGCCCTCGCCGCCGCACGGGGTGCCTACCGTCCGTACTCCGGGCTGGGGGTGGGGGCCGCCGCGCTGGCCGTTGGCCCGGACGTGGACCCGCCCGCCGGCGACCCCGACGGGCGGGTACGGATGGTCGTCGGGTGCAACGTCGAGAACGCCTCCTACGGCCTGACCCTGTGCGCCGAGTGCTCGCTCGTCTCCGACCTCTACCGCACCGGCGGCGGGAGGCTGCTCGAGCTCGTCGTCGTCTCCCACACCGGGGACCCCCTCGCGCCGTGCGGACGCTGCCGACAACTCCTGCACGAACACGGCGGCCCCGGGCTGGTGGTCCACACCGCGCGCGGCGCGGTGCGCCTCGCCGAGCTCCTCCCGGACGCCTTCGGACCGGGGGACCTGCGGTGAGTGGCTCCGGGATGAGCGCGCGACACGACGCCGTGCGGATCATCGAGGCCAAGCGGGACGGGCGGGAACTCGACGACGACGAGATCGACTGGATCGTCGACGGGTTCACCCGCGGGGTCGTCGCACCCGAGCAGATGTCCGCGCTCGCGATGGCGATCTACTTCCGCGGGATGACCGACCGGGAGATCTCCCGGTGGACCACGGCGATGGTGGGCTCCGGAACCCGGATGGACCTGTCCGATCTGACCCGCGGCGGCAGGGTGGTGCCCACCGTCGACAAGCACTCCACCGGCGGCGTGGGCGACGCGATCACCCTCGTCCTGACACCGCTGTTGGCGACGTGGGACGTGGCCGTGCCGCAACTGTCGGGCCGGGGGCTCGGCCACACCGGCGGCACGCTCGACAAACTCGAGTCCATCCCCGGGTGGCGCGCGGACCTCGACGCCGACGAGATGCGTGCCGTCCTGACGCGGACCGGGGCCGTGATCTGCGCTGCCGGGGCCGACCTCGCCCCCGCCGACCGGGCCCTCTACGCGCTGCGGGACGTCACCGGCACCGTCCCGTCCATCCCGATGATCGCCGCGTCCATCATGAGCAAGAAGATCGCCGAGGGCACCGGTGCGCTGGTGCTGGACGTGAAGTTCGGCTCCGGCGCGTTCCTGCCCGACCCCGCCGACGCCGCCGAGCTGGCGCGGGTGATGGTCGGGATCGGCGCCGCCGCCGGTGTGCGGACCAGTGCCCTGGTGACCGCCAATAACACGCCCCTCGGTCGCGCCGTGGGCAACGCGCTCGAGGTGGCCGAGGCGCGGGAGATCCTCGCCGGCGGGGGGCCTGCCGACATGGTCGACCTGACCTGCGCGCTGGCGCTCGAGGCGCTCGCCGCGGTGGGGATCCCGGACGCCGACCCGCGTGCCCGGCTGGCGGACGGGCGGGCCATGGACTCCTACCGGGCGATGATCTCCGCGCAGGGCGGGGACCCGGACGCGGTCCTACCGCGGGCGGCGCACGTCGAGGAGGTGCGGGCCCCGGCGTCGGGTCCGATCAGGTGGGACGCGCTCGGGGTCGGTCGCGCGTCGTGGTTGTCCGGGGCGGGGCGTACCCGCCCCGGCGAGGCGGTCGACCCGGGCGCGGGCGTGATGCTGCACCGCGTCGAGGGCGAACACGTCCGCGTCGGCGAGGTGGTGGCCACCGTCCACGCGGGCGACACCGCACGGTTGCCGGCCGCACTCGACGAGGTGGCGGCCGCGTTCGGGACGGGCCCGGATCGCGGTCCTGCCGGCGTGGTGACCGAGCGACTGCGCGGCTGGTGAACGGACGCCGGGGGCGACGCACCCCCGGATCAGGCGAGGTCGGGCGTGGTGACGAGCTTCTCGACGTCGTCGACCAGGTCACGCCACTCGGACGCCTCGTCGTCGTACGGTGCGGTCGGCTCGAGCAGCTTGGCGTCGTCGGGGTTGAGGACGTAGTGCAGGTAGCGCCGTAGCGCCGACCCGCGCCCGGTCACCGACGCCTCGAGTTCGGCGTCGCCGACGTAGGTGGCCAGGTCGGTGACGAACTCGACCGCCAGGCCGAGCTGGTCGGAGTCCACCATCTCCGGCCCGACCTCGATGTCGCGGTCGAGCCCGGCCAGGACGTACACGTTGTCGTCTGTGACGTGCACGTCCAGGCTGCCGTCGGTCGCGGCGATCTTGACGCGCTCGTAGGTGGCCACCCGGCTCAGGGTGTCGTCGTCGTTGTCGGCCAGGTAGCGGGACAGGCCGCGCGCACTGGTGAAGACGTACGCCTGGTCACCGTCGCCGAGGAACACCGGCCGGTCACCCAGGTAGCAGCGCAGACTCAGGTACTCCTGGTCGGCGAACACGATCCTGACGGGGTCGATCCCCACGCTCTCCCAGAGCGAGCCCTCCGGGTACCCGGTCGGGGCGGGCTCGGGCTCCGGCTCCGGCTCGGGGAGCGCGGCCTCGGCGGTCTCCAGGTCGTGGCGCGCTCGCTCGACCTCGGCGCGGTCGATCTCCGGGGTGGTCATGACGTCCTGGATGGCGTCGAGGACGTCGTCCCAGCCCTTGGCGACCGTCTTGCGGATGGATTTCCACAGCTTGAGCCCGTCGCGGCCGTAGAACTCGTCCATGCCGTGCGTGACGGACGCGAGCACCGGGTTGCCGTTGAAGAACTTGGTGACGGTGTCCAGTTCGCACACCTCGCCGATCGAGCGAGCGATCGCGAAGGACTGATCGATCTCGTCGACCGACGACTCGGTCGGATCGTCCCCGAGGAGCTCGAGGACGCCGACGAGGTCGTAGCAGTTCTCCTCGGCGGCGCGGAAGGCGAGCACGTCCGATCCGGCGAACTGCTCCCACGAGGGGTGGTCCTGCAGATCGTGCTCCGCGCCGCTGCGGACCAGGGCGAGGAGTTCGGCCGTCGAGTCGAAGGCGTAGAGGTCCTCGTCCAGCCCGAGGAACGCCTCCCAGTCGTCGTTGTCCTCCCGCCAGCTGGGTGCCCAGAGGGTCGTGACGTCTCCCTCCGGGAGACCGAGCTCGATCGGGACGATGTCCTTGGCCATGCCGGTCAGCATATCCACGGCTCGTCAGGCGGTGCCACGGCCCGCCGGGGCGGGGTCGGTGTGATGACGGGCGGCGTCCTCGGCTTCCCGCCTCCGACCGCTCACGGCGAGGGCCACCGAGCCCGAGACCAGCTCCGCGCGACGGGTGTTGGCCTGCTCCACGGCAGCCGACGTGGCCTCGAGGATCGACGCCGCGACCACCTCGGACCCGTGCCTGCGCAACCCGGGCGCCAGCACGAGGTCCACCACGCTCCCGCCGGAGTCCGCGGTCGCGGTGGCGAGTCGGTCCCGGCTGGTCGTCGAGATGCGCAGGGTCTCCAGCTGGTCGTGTGCCGACTCCCACTCGGTCGCGATCCCGCGCAGACGATCGAGAAACGCCTCGACGTCCAGTCCTCCGGCGCTCACTTGACAGACCCGCCCGGCTTGTCGTCCCAGTCCCGCTCGTCCCAGTCCCGCTCGTCCCAGTCGTCGGCGGCGAGGCGTTCCAGCAGATCGCGGGCGTCGCCGGCGGCCGCGGTGAGGCTGCGCAGGACCGCGCGCGCCACCTCCGCGGGCGGGCGGTCGAGGAGGGCTTCCGGAAGGGCCAGGCCCACCGGGACGCCGTCGGTGCCGACCTCGGCGACCACCCCGGTCATCGGGTCGGTGTGCCGGCAGCTGTCGGGTGCCATCAGCCGGTCGGACGGTAGAAGCCGTGGAACGACATGCCGATATTGTCGGTGCGGAGCCCGGACACCGCTACAGGGTCCCCGGCCTCCACGATCTGACCGTTGCCGATGTACATGGCGACGTGGCCGTCCCACACGAGCAGGTCACCGGGCAGGACGTCCTGCGGGGACACCTGGACACCCACGCCCTGTTCCTGGGCCAGGCGGGGGATCTCCACACCGGCGTCCCCGTACGCCCACTGCGTCAGGCCACTGCAGTCCAGCCCCTGGCCGGGAGTGGTGCCGCCCCACACGTACGGCACACCCTGCTGACTGAGCGCGTTGCGGACAGCGCCGGCGGCCTGCTCGTTGGGGGCGGTGACGACCGAGCCGTCGGGCAGGGTCACCTCGGTTCCGCCGCCGATCACCCCGGACCCGGCGTCACCGAACCCCGCCGTCCCGGGCACGGACCCGGACCCGGCGGCGGACTCCGCCGCGACACCCGACGAGCCACTGTCGAACGAACCGCCGTCAAACGAGCCGCCGCCCGCGCCGCCCGCGCCGCCCGCGCCGCCCGCGCCGCCGCCCGCGCCGCCCGCGCCGCCCGCGCCGCCCGCGCCGCCGCCGCCCGCGCCGCCGCCGCCCGCGCCGCCGCCGCCCGCGCCGCCGCCGCCCGCGCCGCCGCCCGCAGCGAAGACCGCGTCCGGACCGGACTCGGTGTAGGCGACCATGGTGGCGTCGATCGCGCCGCCGGTGCCGGAACCGGCCCCGACCGTGCCCGGCATGCGGGGGGCCGGGGGGATACCGGCGGCGATGGCCCGCATCTCCGCGGTCGGCACCCTCAGCTCGGTCTGGACCCGCTCGGCCACCTGGATCCCACGCGCGAGGTGCTCGGCGGCCAGCCCGAGGAGGCCGGCCTGTCCCGGCGGGGTGAGGAGGGCCGGCCCCATGGCGGCCGCACGGGCGAGGAACTGCTGCACGATCCCTATCACCTCGACAGTCCCCCGGACCACGATCTCCGCGGCCACAGCGGTGACCCGTGCGATCTCCGCGGCGGACTCGCCGAGCGCGCCCATCGTCCGGCCGACCTCGGCGATCGAGTGCGCGGCCCCCAGGGAGGCCAGGGAGTCCCACGACTCCGACAGCAGACGTTCCAGCGGCGGGCCGAGTTGCTGCGCGGCCTCGAGTCCGTCACTGACCGGCCGCATGATGTCCTGCGCCTCGGCGGGGACGAACTCCTCCGCGGACAGCAGATCGAGGATCTGTTTGATGGGGCCGGCGTAGGCCAGCGCGTCGACGATCACCGGATCACACCCACTTTCCGGTGAGATCGGCGCCGGCGGCACCGGCGGCACCGGCGGCGCCGATCGCCCCGGCGCCGGCGGCGTCGGACTCGTCGAAGAGCCTGGCCGTCTCCAACACGAGCACCCCGGCGGCGTCGGTGACCCGCGTGAGCCCGGCCAACACCTCGCGGTGCCGCGCGGTCGCCGCCATGAGCGCGGACATGAAGTCGGCGCCCACGGGCCCGACCACGGGCGTCACCGCCTCGATCGGCAGCCCGTCCACCGCCTCGAGCGCACCCCCCAGCGTGTCGGCCAGGGTGGTCAGCCCCGTTCCCAGTTCGCGTAAACCGTCGACATGGACGTCGATCGCCCCGTCCGTCATGTCCTGCGTCCCCTCGTCGTTCTCTCTCGTCCCGTCACAGGGTTCGACGCGTCGAGAAGACGATCCGGTTCCAGCCGGTCCGGGATTTCCTCCGTATGGAATCCTGACGGGCATGGACATCACCGTCGTGGATCACCCGCTGGTCGGGGACCGGCTCCGTACGCTGCGCGACTCCGCCACCGACACGGCCGGGTTCCGCGCCGCGATGGACGCCCTCGGCACCATGCTCTGCTACGAGGCCTTCCGGTCGGTACCGACCACCGAGGTCACCGTGAGCACCCCGATCACGGACACGACCGCGGTCGCGGTGGACGGCGTGCCGCTCGTGGTGCCGGTGCTGCGGGCGGGCCTGGGCCTGTTGGATCCGGCCACTCGTCTGATGCCGGGCGCGCAGGTCGGGTTCATCGGCCTCGCGCGCGACGAGGAGAGCCACCAGCCGGTGTCGTACCTGTGCTCGCTGCCCGAGGACCTGGCCGGACGTCACGTCGTGGTCCTGGACCCGATGCTCGCGACGGGCGGATCGCTGGTGTCGACGCTGGAGACGCTCGCGGCGCGCGGCGCGACCGGGGTCACCGTGGTGTGCGTCCTGTGTGCGCCGGAGGGGATCGAGGCGGTGCGCGCCTCCGGGCTGGCCGCGACCCTGGTCACCGCGACGATCGACGAGCGCCTCGACGAGAACGCCTTCATCGTCCCCGGCCTCGGCGACGCGGGCGACCGCCTCTTCGGCCCCCGCTAACCGGCAACCGCCAACCGCCCACCGGCAAGCGCTGAGCGCTAGCCGCCCACCGCGCCTGCGACCGCATCACCGAGCCGCGCGAGCCGGCGTGCGGCGTCGCGGCGGTCCGACGCGGAGGGCCCGGGCGGGGTCCACGCCTCGACGTACGTCTTGAGCAGCGGCTCCGTGCCCGAGGGCCGCACCACCGCGCGCGCACTATCCGAGTCCACGCGGATGCCGGCGGTCCCCTCCAGCGGTCGGACCTCGCCGACGGTGGTGAGAAGCCCGGCCGCCCGCCTCAGCGCCGCCGCCGGGTCCGCGTCGTCCGCCAGGGGCAGCGACACGTTGCGCCGGAGGTGCGCCCCGAACTCCGTGGCCAGTGCGTCGAGTCGCGCGCCGACCGTCGGTCCGCCTGATCCGACCATCGCGCACCACACCGCGGCCGCCGAGACCCCGTCCTTGTCGGCCACGACGTCCGGCAGGACACAGTGCCCGATGGCCTCCTCGTAGGCGTACCGCAGCGGCTCGCCGGCCCGCACGAGCCACTTGAACCCGGTCAGCGTCTCCACGTGCCGACCGCCGCGCGCCGGGACCAGCAGCGACGGCACCCGCGAGGAGACGATCGTCGACGCGACGACCGGCACACCGAGCTCGTCGCCCGCGGCCGACCCCGGAAGCGGCGCGCGCAGCAGATGGTCGGCGAGCACCGCGCCCGTCTCGTCGCCGTCGAGCATCCGCCACCGCCCGTCCGGGTCGGCGAACCCCACGGCGCACCGGTCGGCGTCCGGGTCGAGCGCGATCGCGACGTCGGCGTCGATCCGCGCCGCCAACTCCAGCAGCCGCGCGGTCGTCCCGGGCCGTTCGGGGTTCGGGGAGGCGACGGTGGGGAAGTCCGGGTCCGGGTCCGCCTGCTCGGCCACCAGCGTCACGTCGAGCACGCCGATCCCGGCCAGGACGCGGCGGCAGAGATCGCCTCCGACCCCGTGGACGGGGGTCAGTGCCACGCGGGGCGGCCGGGCGGGCCGTGGCAGGGCCGTGACGACGGAGGCCACGTAGTCGTCGACGAGCACGGGGTCCACCCGCACCGATCCGGGTACGGCCGTGGGGACGGCGACCCCCTCCCGCGCCGCGGCGTGCAGGTGCCGCTCGATCCGGGAGTCGGTCGGCGGCACGATCTGTGCGCCGCCGCGTCCGTAGACCTTGATGCCGTTGTCGCTCGCGGGGTTGTGGGAGGCGGTCACGACGAGCCCGGCCACCGCGCCGCGCGCGCGGACCGCCGCGGCCACCACCGGGGTGGGGACGGGCGCGCCGGGGACGACGACGACGAGGTCGTGCGCCGCCAGCACCGCAGCCACCACGTCGACGAATCGGGCCGACCCGTGCCGGGCGTCCCCGCCCACGATGACCGTCGACCCGGGTGGTTCATGTTCCCGCAGGTATCGGGCGACGGCGGTGGCCACGAGGGTGACCGTCTCGTCGTTCATCCGGCCGGGCCCCGGCCCCAGGGGAGCGCGGACGCCCGCGGTGCCGAAGGTCAGCGGTGCGGGATCGGGAACGGGCGCGGTCACGGGTGTGCCCCTCAGCAGTGGGCGACGGCGGGGACGAGGGCGCGCAGGGCCCCGGTGAGGCGGGCGGATCCGGCGGCTCCGGCGGCGAGCACCTCCGAATGGTCCAGCGGCTGCCCGGTGACGCCGGCGGCGAGGTTGGTCACGAGCGACACCGCGACCACGTCGAGGCCCAGCCCGCGGGCGGTGATGGTCTCGGGCACCGTCGACATGCCCACGAGGTCGGCGCCGAGGGTGCGGAGCATGTTGATCTCGGCCGGGGTCTCGTACTGGGGGCCGGGCATGGCGGCGTAGACGCCCTCGGAGGGGCGGCTCGCGTCCACCGCGGCCATCGCGTCGGCGGCCGCCGCGCGCAGGCGTGGGGAGTAGGCGTCGACCATGTCCACGAACAGCGGCCCGGTGAGCGGCGAGCGAGCGGTGAGGTTGAGGTGGTCGCGGATGAGGACGAGGTCACCGACGGCGAGGTCGTCCCGCAGCCCGCCGGCGGCGTTGGTGAGCACGAGCGCCCGCGCTCCGGCGGCGGCCGCGACGTGGGCGGGGTGCACGACGGGTCCGATACCCCGGCCCTCGTAGAGGTGGGTGCGCCCGGCCACGGACAGCAGCGGCACCCCGTCGACCAGGCAACTGGTGACCGTCCCGCGGTGTCCCGCGACCGCGGGGGTGGCGAACCCGGGGAGGTCGGCGGGGGCGATGGTCACGGCGGAGCCCGGGTCGGCGAGTCCGGTCACGACCTCGGACCAGCCCGACCCCAGGACCAGGGCCACGTCGTGGTGCCCGCGGCCACTCAGGTCGGCGATCCGGGCGGCGGCCGCGCGGGCCTCGTCGGTGGGCGTCAGCAGGGGCGCCATCCGCGTCAGGCGCCGGGGCCGACGTTGCGCGACGGGCGGGTGCGCAATTCGTGCACGTACTTCTCGGGGGCCCCCGCGCACTCGGCGGCGTCCGCGAGCAGGCCGAGGTAGCGCGCGGACGGCAGACCTCCCTCGAAGGCGTCCATCACGTACAGCCATGCGAGCACGGTGTCGTCGGTGCCGGCCGGGGCGATGTCCACGGCGAACTCGGACTCCTGCGCGTCGACCGGGGGACCGTCGGGCACGGTGGGCCGGCGCGTGATGCGGACCCGGATCTTGCGGGCGGGCATCCGGTCAGTGCCCTCCCAGCGGTCGAGGGCGCGGACGTCCTCGTCGGGGACGTCGTAGAGCACCACGAACACCCTGGAGTCCGGGTCCTCGACGACGGTGGCGACGGCACCCTCCCACGTGGGGTCGTCCCCGGCGAAGGTCAGGCGCCAGCCCTCGAGCCAACCCGTCCCCGCGAAGGGCGAGTGCGGCGCGCGGGTGTTCATCTGATCGGGATACATGTTCGTCCCGTACGCGGCGTAGAGAGGCACGCCCACAACCCTAGCCCCTTCGGCGGTGGCGGCCAGATGTCCCGGCGTCCCCGATCGTGGCGTTCGACTACCGTGTACGGCGGACGTGACGCGATCCGCCACAGCGGGCTGCGGCGCCCGGCCCTTACCCCTGTGAGCCGTGGAGGACATGTGACGCAACGCATCATCATCATCGGCGGCGGCCCCGCCGGCTACGAGGCCGCGCTGGTCGCGGCCCAGTACGGTGCGGACGTCACGATCGTCGACTCCGACGGCATCGGCGGCAACTGTGTCCTGAGTGACTGCGTGCCGTCCAAGACGTTCATCGCCACCACCGGCGTGCGCACGGACATGCGCCGGGCCGAGGAGATGGGCGTCCAGGCGCACTTCGATCCCACCGCCTACAAGCTGGGTCAGGTCAACGGCCGGGTCAAGTCCCTGGCGCGCGCCCAGTCCGCGGACATCCGGTCGCAACTACAGCGCGAGGGCGTGCGGCTGCTGTCCGGACGGGCCCGTCTGCACGACTCCCAGCCCGGCATGGCCTCCCACCGGGTGGCCGTGACGTTCGATGACGGCCAGGAGAAGATCTTCGACGCCGACGTGGTCCTGGTGGCCACCGGGTCCAGCCCCCGCGTGATCTCGGGCGCGGAGCCCGACGGCGAGCGGATCCTCAACTGGCGTCAGCTCTACGACCTCACCGTGCTCCCGACGCACCTCGTGGTGGTGGGATCGGGTGTGACCGGTGCCGAGTTCGTCTCGGCGTTCACGGAGATGGGTGTCAAGGTCACCATGGTCTCCAGCCGCGACCGTGTGCTGCCGCACGAGGACGCCGACGCCGCCCTGGTGCTGGAGGAGGCGCTCAGTGAGCGGGGCGTCTCGCTGGTCAAGCACGCGCGCGCCGACGCGGTCGAGCACTTCCAGGACGGCATCATCGTCCGCCTCGGGGACGGTCGCACGGTCAAGGGGTCCCACGCCCTCATCTGCGTCGGTTCCGTGCCCAACACCGAGGGCCTCGGACTGGAGAGCGCCGGTGTCGAGTTGCAGCGCAGCGGCCACATCAAGGTCGACCGCGTCTCGCGTACCACCGCGCCGGGCATCTACGCCGGCGGCGACTGCACCGACCTGTTCCCGCTCGCCTCCGTGGCCGCCATGCAGGGGCGCATCGCGATGTACCACGCCCTCGGCGAGGGCGTCAGCCCCATCAAGCTCAAGACCGTGGCCTCGGCGGTGTTCACCCGGCCGGAGATCGCCACCGTCGGCATCTCGCACGCGCAGATCGAGAGCGGCGAGGTGCCGGCGCGCGTGGAGGTCATGCCGCTGGCCGGCAACCCCCGGGCCAAGATGCGCAGCCTGCGCCGCGGGTTCGTCAAGCTCTTCTGTCGCCCGGCGTCGGGCGTGGTGGTCGGCGGCGTGGTCGTCGCCCCCACCGCCTCCGAGCTCATCCTGCCGATCTCGGTGGCGGTGCGGAACCAGCTCACGGTGGGCGATCTCGCGGGCTCGTTCTCGGTCTACCCGTCGATGACGGGCACGATCACCGAGGCGGCGCGCCAGCTCATGCGCCACGACGACCTCGACTGACAGGCATCCGGCGCCCCGGCATCCGGTGCGATGGAGACGATGTCGCGTGCCCTGCGCACTGTCCGGAAGGGCCGTTCAGGTTAGGCTAAGCTCCGTCGACGTCGACGACACGGCGTCGGGAACCGCTAAGGAGCCACAATGAAGCTGCGTCGTGTTGCAGCCCTGGCCGCCGCCGGATCCCTCGTACTCGGGCTGGCGGCCTGCACCTCGGACTCCGACGAATCGGACGCACTGGTGCTCTACTCCGGTCGCAGCGAGAGCCTCGTGGCCCCGCTGATCGAGCAGATCTCGGACTCCACCGGGGTGGACATCGAGGTGCGGTACGCCTCCACCCCGGAGATGGCGGCGCAGATCGCGGAGGAGGGGGAGGGCAGCCCCGCGGACGTGTTCTTCTCACAGGACGCCGGGGCCCTCGGTGCCCTCGACAACGCGGGCCTGCTGCAGCAGCTCGACGAGTCCGTGACCGAGGCCGTCCCCGCGGAATACCGCGCGGCGGACGGCACCTGGGTCGCGACCAGCCTGCGGTCGCGCGTCCTGATCTACGACTCCCGGACACTGGACGAGGCCGAGGTGCCCGACACCATCGACGCGGTCCTGGCCCCCGAGTGGAAGGGGCGCGTGGGCTACGCGCCCACCAACGCGTCGTTCCAGTCCTTCGTCACGGCGCTGCGGGTGGACCGGGGCGACGAGGCCGCCGAGCAGTGGCTGCGGGACTTCCTCGCCAACGACCCGCAGACCTTCGAGAACAACAACGCGCTCCTGCAGGCCGTCGACGCGGGCGCCGTCGAACTCGGTCTGACCAACCACTACTACTGGTACAACTCGGCCGCGGAGAAGGGTGCGGAGAACATGCGCGCCCGCGTGAAGTACATGGCGCAGGGCGATCCGGGTGCGCTGGTCAACGTGGCGGGCGTCGCGATCCTCGCCTCCACGGACCGCCCCGACGACGCCCGCCGCGTCGTCGAGGCGTTCCTGGCCGAGCCGGCCCAGACGTATTTCGTCGAGGAGACCAGCGAGTACCCCGTGGTCCCGGGGATCGCCACGGACGCGGCCGGCCTCCCTCCGCTGGACACGCTCGGCGGCCCGGACATCGACCTCGGTCAGCTGGACGGTCTCGAGCAGACGCAGGCCATGCTCGCCCGCGTCGGCATGATCTGACGGACCGGACATCGACCTGCTGACGCGACTGCGCGGCGGCCGGCCCCTCCTCGGGGCGGCCGCCGTGCTGGCGTGTGCGGCGACGCTCATCCCGCTGGTCTACCTGGTCATCCGGGCGGGCGAACGGGGCCCGGCGTCCGCCGCCGAGGTGCTCGGCTCCGGTCGGACGCTGACCCTCCTCGGCAACACCGTCGTGCTGGTCGTGTTGGTCACCACCGCCAGCGTGATCGTCGGGGTGGGGATGGCGTGGCTCGTGGTCCGCACCGACCTACCGGGGGCCCCGGTCATCGGTGCGCTCCTGTGCGTTCCGCTGGCCACGCCGTCGTATGTCCTCGGCTACCTCTGGGTGGCCGACTTCCCGGAGGTCCTCGGGTTGCCGGGGGCCGTCGCGGTGCTCACCATCTCCTGCTACCCGTACGTGTTCCTCCCCGCCTCCGCCGCCCTCCGGCGGGTGGACCCGGGGCTCGAGGAGGTCGCGCGCACCCTCGGGCACGGCACCACCCGCGCCGTGTTCGGGGTGACCTTCCGACAGATCCGACCGGCGGTCGCCGCGGGCGGACTCCTGGTGGCGCTGTACACGCTGTCCGACTTCGGGGCGGTCGCGATGCTCCGCTACGAGGCGTTCACACTGGGCATCTACCACTCCTACCGGGCGGCGTTCGACCGTGTCCCGGCGGCTGTCCTGGCGTGCGTCCTCATCGTGTTGGCCCTGGTCGTGATGGTCGGGGAGCGGCGGGCCCGACGCGGCGAGGTCGCGAGGGTCGGCGCCGGGGTCGACTCGGCGCCCACCCGGCTACCGCTGGGTCGCCTGAAGGGGCTCGCCCTCGTCGTCGTCGCCGTCATCCTCGCGGGCGGGGTGTTCGGCCCCCTCGTCGGCCTCGCCCGGTGGGTGCGCGCCGCGGCGAGCGTGGACGTCTCGTGGGCGCCGGTGTTCCAGGCCGCCGGCACCACCGCCGGGGTCTCGGCCGTGGCGGCGCTGGCCACCATCGTCCTGGCGCTGCCGATCGGGATCCTCGCGGCGCGCTCGGACGGGCTCGTCGCGCGGTCCACCGAGACCATCGCCCAGGTCGGTTTCGCGCTCCCGGGCATCACGGTGGGCCTCGCGGTGGTGTTCGTGGGGATCCGGCTGGTGCCGGGCCTCTACCAGCAGACACCGATGCTGGTGTTCGCCTACGTGGTGCTGTTCCTGCCGCTCGCGGTGGGAGTGGTGCGCTCCTCGGTCAGCGCCATCCCGGTGAGCCTCGAGGACGTCTCGGCCGGCCTGGGCTCCGGGCGTCTGCGCACGTTCGCCCGGGTGGTCGCGCCACTGGCGATGCCGGGGATCCTCGCGGGGGCGAGCCTCGTGTTCCTCAGCGTAGCCAAGGAACTGCCCGCCACGTTGTTGTTGCGGCCCACGGGCACGGAGACCCTCGCCACCGCGATGTGGTCGCACACCGAGGTGGCGGCCTACTCGCAGGCGGCCCCGTACGCCGCCATGTTGGTCGTCGTGGCGGTCATCCCCGCGTTCGTGCTGAGTCGGTCGTTCGGCTGGGGCGCGGGCGGCCGACGCGACCCGGGCACGGCGACCGCGGCCCCGGGCCGGGCGAACGAGACCGAACGGAGCGCGACATGACCTGGAAGCCCAGCCCCGGCGGGGTACTCGAACTCGACTCCGTCTCGGGCGGCTACGACGGCTCCCCGGTCGTCCGTGGAGTCTCCCTCCGGGTGGAGGCGGGAGAATCGGTGGCGGTCCTGGGCGCCTCCGGATCGGGGAAGACCACGATGCTGCGCATGATCGCGGGCCTGCACCCGGTGTCGTCCGGCCGGATCCTGCTGGACGGCCGCCGCATCGACCGGCTCAGTGCCCAGCGGCGCGGGATCGGGCTGGTCCCCCAGCAGGGCGCGCTGTTCCCCCACCTGGACGTGGCGCACAACGTGGGGTTCGGCCTGGTGCCGCCGGGCCCCCTGGCGAGGTGGCGCGGCCGCGCCGAGCGTGCCGAGCGGGTCCGCGAGGTGCTCGACCTTGTCAGGCTGGCGGACCGGGCGGGTGACAGGCCGTCGCAACTGTCGGGCGGTCAGCAGCAGCGGGTGGCACTCGCGCGGGCACTCGCCCCCGGCGCCGGGCTGATCCTGCTCGACGAGCCCTTCAGCGCGCTCGACGCGGCCCTGCGCGGAGCGGTGAGAGCGGAGGTCGCGGCGTTGCTCGCCGAGGCCGGGGCCACCTCCATCCTCGTCACGCATGACCGTTCCGAGGCGATGGCGACGGCTGACCGCGTCGCGGTCCTCATCGACGGCGAGCTCGCCCAGGTCGACACCCCCGAGCGGCTTTACCACCATCCGGTCAGCCGCGGGGTCGCCGACCTCTCCGGCGAGACCGTCGCCCTGCCGGCCACCGCGACCGGCGCGACCGCGGAGACGGTCCTCGGCACCGTGCCGCTGGACTCGCCCGCCGAGGGACGGGGGACCGTCCTGTGGCGCCCCGAGAGCCTGGAGGTGCGCGGTGTCGGGGCCGCCGGGCACGAGGCCCGGTACGACGACGGGTACGACGACGAGGAGATCCGGGGTCACGCCGTGTGCACCGCCGTCGAGTTCGGGGGTGCCCGGACCCTGGTGCGGATGCGATTCGACGGCACCGACCAGATCTGCGCCGTGCCGGTACCCACGGGTCAGCGCGTCGGGACGGGCTCCCGACTGGCCGTGCGTCCGCTGCGGCCGGCGGTCTTCCACGCCGTCTGACACCCCGTCGACCGCACCCGTCGACCGCACCGGTCGCCGCCGGGTCAGCCCTCGACGCCCGCCCAGCCCAGCGTCCGCTCGACCGCCTCGTCCCACCGGTTGATCAACCGCTGACGTTCCTCCTCGGGCATCTGCGGCGTCCAGCGGCAGTCCTCCCTCCACAGCTCACGGAGCCGGTCGGGGGAGTCCCACTGACCCACCGCCAGCCCGGCGGCGAACGCGGCACCCAGTGCGGTGGTCTCGGTGACCTCCGGCCGGATCACGTCCACCCCGAGGATGTCGGCCTGGAACTGCATGAGGAAGTCGTTGACCACCATCCCACCGTCCACCCGCAGCGAATCGGCGGACTCCCCGGCGTCGGCGACCATCGCGGCGGCCATCTCGCGACTCTGGAAGGCCGTCGCCTCGAGCGCGGCCCGCGCCAGGTGCGCCCGGGTGTGGAAGCGGGTCAGGCCCACCATCACGCCGCGGGCGTCCGGCCGCCACCGCGGGGCGAGCAGCCCGGAGAACGCCGGCACCAGGTAGCAGTCGCCGTTGTCCTCCAATGACGTCGCGAGGTCCTCGGTCTCGTCGGCGGTGGAGATCACCCCGAGGTTGTCGCGCAGCCACTGCACCAGCGACCCGGCAACCGCCACCGAGCCCTCCAGGGCGTACACGGGATCCGCATCGCCCAGTTGGTAGCACACGGTGGTGAGCAGACCGTTCTCGCTGAACTGCGGCGTCGTGCCCGTGTTGAGCAGCAGGAACGCGCCCGTGCCGTAGGTGTTCTTGGCCTCGCCCGGCTCGAAGCAGGTCTGCCCGAACATCGCGGCCTGCTGGTCGCCGAGGATCCCGGCGATGGGCGTACCGCCGAACATCCGCCGCGTCGTCACGTGCCCCAGCACCCCGGAGGAGGGGACGATCCGCGGCAGCATCGCCCGGGGGACGCCGACCTCACGGCACAGCTCGTCACCCCACTCCAGGGACCGCAGATCCATGAGCAGGGTCCGCGACGCGTTGGTGACATCCGTGACGTGGAGTGCCGCCTCGCCGTCGTCGCCACCCCGGCGCCCACCCGTGAGGTTCCACACCAACCACGAGTCGATGGTCCCCGCCAGCAGTTCCCCGGCCTCGGCCCGCTCGGTCCCGCGTTCGCCCCGCTCGTCCAGGTGCTCGAGGATCCACCGGATCTTGGGGCCGGCGAAGTACGTCGACAGGGGCAGGCCGGTGGCGGCGCGGAACCGGTCGTCGCCGTCCGGGTGGGCCTCGGACAGTCGTGCGCAGATGCCGGAGGTTCGGGTGTCCTGCCACACGATCGCGTTGTAGACCGGATCGCCGGTCTCCCGGTCCCACACCACCACCGTCTCGCGCTGGTTGGTGATGCCGATGGCGGTCACCGCCGCCGGTTCGAGGTCCACGCTGCTCGCGACCTGGGCCATGGCGGCGCGGACGTTCTGCCAGATCTCCAGCGGGTCGTGCTCGACCCAGCCCGCCCTCGGCAGGATCTGCCGGTGCTCGACCTGCGCAGTCGCCGCGGGCACCGGCATGCCCCGGTCGTCGAAGAGGATCGCCCGTGTCGAGGTGGTGCCCTGGTCGATCGCGAGGATGTAGGAGCTGCGAGTCACACGGACAAGACTACGTCCGCGTTCGCGTGGACACGTCCGCCTCGCGCGTAGAGTCGTCGGCGACGGGCCGGAACCCACGCACGGCCCCGGAGGGAGCGCCCATGCCCACGACCAGGTCCCGATCCGTCCTCGGCCCCGACCGCCGCGCCGAGGCCTGGCGCAGACTGTCGGAGGACACCTTCGACATCGTGATCGTCGGTGGGGGTGTGGTGGGCACCGGCAGCGCGCTCGACGCGGCCACCAGGGGGCTGAACGTGGCGCTCGTCGAGGCCCGTGACTTCGCCGCCGGCACGTCCTCCCGCAGTTCGAAGATGTTCCACGGCGGGTTGCGCTACCTCGAGCAGCTCGATTTCGGCCTGGTGGCCGAAGCCCTCCACGAGCGCGAACTCAGCATGACGCGCCTGGCCCCGCACCTGGTCACGCCGCTGAAGTTCCTCTTCCCGCTCACCCGTCGGTTCTGGGAACGCCCCTACATGGCCGCGGGATTCGTGCTCTACGACGTGATGGGCGGCTCCAAGAGCGTCCCGCCGCAGAAGCACTACAGCCGCGCGGGAGCGCGCCGGGTGGCCCCGGGACTGCGCGAGGACGCCGTCGTGGGCGGCATCCGGTACTGGGACACCCTCGTCGACGACGCCCGCCACACCCTCACCCTGGCGCGCACCGCCGCTCACCACGGGGCTGTCGTGGCCAACTCCACCCAGGTGATCGGCTACCTGCGGGACGGCGACCGGGTCACCGGTGTGCGGGTGCGTGACGCCGAGACCGGTCGCGAGACCGACGTCCGGGCCAGGGCCGTGCTCAACGCCGCCGGCGTGTGGACCGACCAGCTGCAGAAGATGCTCGGCGAGGAGGGCGGCTTCACCGTGCGGGCGTCCAAGGGCGTGCACATCGTGGTGGACCGCGACAAGGTGGACTCCGAGGCCGCGCTCATCCTGCGCACCGAGAAATCCGTGCTGTTCGTCATCCCGTGGGGCGAGTACTGGATCATCGGCACCACCGACACCGACTGGCAGCTCGACCTGGCCCACCCGGCGGCCACCGGCGCGGACATCGACTACATCCTCGGCCACGTCAACTCGGTGCTCACCACCCCGATCCGGCGCGAGGACGTCCGCGGCGTGTACGCCGGCCTGCGCCCGCTGCTCTCCGGCGGCGCCGACTCCACCGCCAAGCTCTCCCGCGAACACGCCGTGATGACCGTGGCCCCCGGCGCGGTGGTCGTGGCGGGCGGCAAGTACACGACCTACCGCGTGATGGCCGCCGACGCGGTGGACGCCGCCGTGGCGGAACTGGGGGAGCGGGCCGCCGAGGTGCCGCCGTCGACGACAGAGCGGATCCCGCTGCTGGGCGCCGACGGTTACCCCGGGATGGTCAACCGCGCCGACCGGATCGCCGACCAGTACGAGATCCGCGACGACCAGATGCAGCACCTGCTCGGGCGGTACGGGACGCTCGCCGAATACGTCCTCGAGCTCGCCGCCGACCGGCCCGACCTCCTCGATCCCGTCCGGGGAGCCGAGCGCTACCTGCGTGTAGAGATCGTGCACGCCGCCCTCGCGGAGGCCGCCCTGCACCTCGAGGACGTCCTCGTGCGCCGCACCCGGATCTCCATGGAGTACCAGCACGGTGGCGTCGACTGCGCTCGCGAGGTCGCCGAGTTGATGGCGGGCGTTCTCGGCTGGGACGACGACCGCATCGCCAGGGAGGTGGAGCTGTTCGAGCGGCGGGTCGCCGCCGAGGAGGCGAGCCAGGTGGCGGAGTCCGACGACGAGGCGGACGGATTCCTCCGGCGTGTGCCCGAGGTCCGGGAGTTCCTCGCGGACGCGACCTTCGATCCCGCCAGCGCCCAGCCCGTGGTCGACAGCTCGACCGGCTGACCCGGCCCCGTACGGGCGGGCCGGCGGCGTGCGGGCGGGCCGGCGGCGTGCGGGCGGGCCGGCCGGATGCGGGCGGCGTCGGCCGGGTGGCCCGGCCGCGTCCGGACTCCCTGACGACGAATCCGCCCCTCGGATCTCGACTCGCTCCCGGGGGCCGGGGCGGAGATCGAGATCCGAGGGGCGGATTCGAGTTCGACGCAGATGCGCCGGGAATTCGGCACGTGGTGGGCGCGAGAACGCCCACCACGTCACGAGGTCACTTGATCTCGCAGAGGACCGTTCCCTGGGTCACGGCGGCGCCGGCATCGACGGCGAGGTCGGTGATGACGCCGTCCTTGTGGGCGGTGACCGGGTTCTCCATCTTCATGGCCTCGAGCACGGCCACCAGGTCGCCGGCGGAGACCTCCTGGCCCTCCTCCACGGCGACCTTCACGACGGTGCCCTGCATCGGGGCCGACACGGCGTCACCGGACGCGGCCGCACCTGCGGCGCCGCCACGGGTGCGGGACTTGGCCTTGCGGCGGACGGTCCCGCCGGCGTGCGAGCCGCCGAAGGCCAGGTCGCCGGGCAGGGAGACCTCGACGCGACGTCCGTCCACCTCGACGACGACCTTCTTGCGCTCGACGGGCTCGTCGTCGTCGGCCGGCGCACCGGTGGGCGACCACGGCTCGATCGGGTTGTCCCACTCCTCCTCGATCCACTTGGTGTAGATGTCGAAGCTCTTGCCGTCGCCGACGTACGCCGGGTTGGTGACGATGTGCTGGTGGAACGGCAGGACCGTGGCCATGCCCTCGACCTTGTACTCGGCCAGGGCGCGGGCCGAGCGGGCGAGCGCCTGGTCGCGGTCCTCGCCCCACACGATCAGCTTGGCGAGCATGGAGTCGAACTGGCCGCCGATGGTGTCACCCTGCTCGACGCCCGAGTCCATGCGCACTCCGGGGCCGGTGGGCTCGTGGTAACCGGTGATGGTGCCGGGGGCGGGCAGGAAGCCGCGACCCGCGTCCTCGCCGTTGATGCGGAACTCGAAGGCGTGGCCACGCGGGGCGGGGTCCTCGGTGAACTCGAGCACCTCGCCCTCGGCGATCTTGAACTGCTGCAGGACGAGGTCGATGCCCGCGGTCTCCTCGGTGACCGGGTGCTCCACCTGGAGGCGGGTGTTGACCTCGAGGAAGGAGATCGTGTCGCCCTGGACCATGTACTCGACGGTGCCGGCGCCGTAGTAGCCGGCCTCCTTGCAGATGGCCTTGGCGGAGTCGTGGATCCGCTTGCGCTGGTCGTCGGTGAGGAACGGCGCGGGGGCCTCCTCGACGAGCTTCTGGAAGCGGCGCTGCAGGGTGCAGTCGCGGGTGCCGGCGACGATGACGTTGCCGTGCTGGTCGGCGAGGACCTGGGCCTCGACGTGGCGGGCCTTGTCGAGGTACTGCTCGACGAAGCACTCGCCGCGACCGAACGCGGCGACGGCCTCACGGGTGGCCGACTCGAAGAGCTCGGCGACCTCCTCCATCCTGTGGGCGACCTTCATACCGCGACCGCCACCGCCGAAGGCGGCCTTGATCGCGATGGGCAGGCCGTACTGCTCGGCGAACTTCACGACCTCGTCGGCCCCCGCGACGGGGTCCTTGGTGCCGGCGGCCATGGGGGCGTTGGCCCGCTCGGCGATGTGGCGGGCGGTGACCTTGTCGCCGAGGTCCCGGATCGCCTGCGGCGGGGGGCCGATCCAGATCAGGCCTGCGTCGATGACGGCCTGCGCGAAGTCGGCGTTCTCGGACAGGAAGCCGTAGCCGGGATGGATGGCGTCCGCGCCGGACTTGGCGGCGGCGTCGAGGATCTTGTCGAAGACCAGGTACGACTCCGCGGAGGTGGTGCCTCCCAGAGCGAAGGCCTCGTCGGCCAGCTTGACGAACAGTGCGTCGGCGTCGGGCTCGGCGTATACGGCCACGCTGGCCAGGCCGGCGTCCTTCGCCGCACGGATCACACGGACGGCGATCTCGCCGCGGTTGGCGACGAGGACCTTGGTGATGTGAGAGCTGGCATGACTGGGCACTCAGGGCCTCCTGGAGGTAAACGTCTCTACTGTCGATCGGCCGTGGGGCCCACCGAGTTCTTCCGCAGTCTAATGAGAGGCCCCCCTCATGTGTGGTGTTGGGGGTCCAAGGGCTGGCCCGCGGGGGCGGGCCCGCCGGGCGCCGGGCGGCCTGACCTGCGAAGTTGTTGGGCCGGTCACGTCCCCGGGTGGGGAAACCCGGGTGGATTCACGTCCGGAGCTCGGGTCGCCAGACGCGGTGGGCGTTGATTCCGGCACCCTCGAGGAGTCGTCGCAGCAGTGGCAGGCTGAGCCCGATCACGCTCGACGGGTCGCCCTCGATCCGGTCGATGAACCAGCCCCCGAGTGACTCGATCGTGAACGCGCCCGCGCACTCGAGCGGCTCCCCGGTGCGCAGGTACACGTCGAGGTCGGCGTCGGACGGTGCGCCGAAGTGCACCGTGGTGTCGGACGTGTCGGTCTCGGAGTAGGTGACGGCGAGGGGGTCGTCGCCGGTGAGATCGGCCACGATCAGCGCGTGGCCGGTGAGCAGCACCCCGTGACGCCCGCGCATCCTCCGCCAGCGCTCCATGGCGCGCTCGTAGGTGTGGGGTTTGCCCTCGAGGTGGCCGTCGACCAACAGCATCGAGTCGCACCCGACCACCACGAGTGTGTCGGCACCGGCCGACCTCGCCTCGGCCGCGAGCGACTCGCCCTCGCGCTGCAGGACGTCCTCCGCCTTGGCGCGGGCCAGTTCCTCCACGACCCGCACGTGCGGGGTCCCCGGCGGCAGGGCGGCCTGCAGGGCGTCCTCGTCGACCTGAGGGTGGCGGATGAGCGGGTCCACCCCCGCCTGCTCGAGGATCCGCAGTCGGGACGGGGAGGCGGAAGCGAGGACGAGCGCGATCATGGGCCTCAGCGTAGCCACCGGGTCAGGACCGCGGCAGCAGCATCGTGATGGTCAGCGTGGTGGGTTCGAGTGCCCGGACCCGGTGACGGAGCTTGGCGGTGAGGTGGAGGATTTCGCCGGTGCGCAGTTCGAGTGTGCGGTCCGGCAGGCCGAACTCCACGCGTCCCCGCAGCAGCTGGATCAGGATGGGGTGGAACGCGGCGTGGTCGGCCATCTCCTGGCCCTCGTCGAACTCGAACGCGACGATCTTGGCGGTCTCGTCCCGGTGGACGACCGTGGCCCCGGGGCGGGTGGCGGACGGCGCCGCCCTCCCGATGACGTCGGTGTGGTGCGTGGCGGTGCCCTCGTCGGTGCCGGCACGGCGGCCGTGATCGCGATCCTCGGCCGCGGGGTCGCGGGTGGGACCGCCGGATGCCCCGGCGTCCCGCCCGGGAGACGTGGCCTCCCGCCCGGCGGAGGTGGCTTCCTCGGACATCGACGGTCCTCCTCGGGAACTGCCCGCCGACCGGTCCGGCGGCGGTCCCACCACCCTACTGATCCGACGCAGCAGCCCTGATACGACACAGCCGCCCCCGTGCCCGTGCTCCAGCGCGTGCATCGGCACGCTGGGGGACGGGGACGGGGGCGGCTCGTGGTGCGGCCAGTCCTCTGCGCTCAGTACTGGCGGCGGTTAAGGAACGAGCTCGGGCTGTATCCGAACGGCGGACGCAGGCGGTCCTCGTAGGATCCCCAGTCATCCCTGACGCCGGTATCGTGCTCACTCGCGTGGGCGGCGTTCCCCTGCGCGGTCGCGAAGACCGCGGACAGGATGCCCACCTCCGTGGGAGTGGGGTTGCCGCCCACGATCTCGAAGAACGGCTTCTCCGGCTGGCCGGCGGGGTCCTGCTGCTGCTCGCCGGTCACAGCGGGATGTTCCCGTGCTTCTTGGCCGGCACCTCGACGACCTTGCGGTCGAGCAGTCGCAGTGCCTGGGCGACCTGCAGACGGGTGTGCGAGGGCGGGATGACCGCGTCGACGTAGCCACGCTCGGCGGCGACGTACGGGTTGACGAGGGTGTCCTCGTACTCGGCCTGGAGCTTGAGCCGGAGGGCGTCGACGTCCTCGCCGTTGGCCGCGGCCTGCTTGAGCTGGTCGCGGTAGACGAAGCCGACGGCTCCCGAGGCGCCCATGACGGCGATCTCGGCGGTCGGCCACGCGAGGTTGATGTCGGCACCCATGTGCTTGGAGCCCATGACGTCGTACGCGCCACCGTAGGCCTTGCGGGTGATGACGGTGACCTTGCCGACGGTGGCCTCACCGTAGGCGTAGAGCAGCTTGGCGCCGCGGCGGATGATCCCGTCGAACTCCTGGCCGGTCCCGGGCAGGAAGCCCGGGACGTCGACCAGCGTGAGGATGGGGATGTTGAACGCGTCGCAGGTGCGGACGAAGCGTGCGGCCTTCTCGGAGGCCTTGATGTCCAGGCAGCCGGCGAACTGGGTGGGCTGGTTGGCCACCACGCCCACGCTGCGGCCCTCGATGCGGCCGTAACCGACGATGACGTTCATCGCGTACTGGCCCTGGATCTCCAGGAACTCGCCGTCGTCGACGATGTGCGAGATGACCTCGTGCATGTCGTACGGGCTGTTGGAGGAGTCGGGGATGATCGTGTCGAGATCGTGGTCCTCGAGCGTGAGGTTGTCCTCGATCGCACCCTCGGCGATGGGGAACGGGAACCGCGGGGCCTCGGCACGGTTGTTGCTCGGGAGGTAGGAGAGCAGGTCCTTGACGAAGTCCAGGGCGTCCTGCTCGTCACTGGCAGTGTAGTGGGACACGCCCGACTTGGTCATGTGCGTGGTGGCGCCGCCGAGTTCCTCCTGCGAGACCTCCTCGCCGGTGACGGTCTTGATGACGTCGGGGCCCGTCACGAACATCTGCGACGTCTTGTCGACCATCACGGTGAAGTCGGTGAGGGCGGGGGAGTAGACGTGGCCGCCGGCCGACGGGCCCATGATCAGGGAGACCTGCGGGATGACACCCGAGGAGAGCACGTTGCGGTGGAAGATCTCGCCGTACAGGCCGAGCGAGACGACGCCCTCCTGGATCCGGGCGCCGGCGCCGTGGTTGATGCCGATCATCGGACGGCCGGTCTTGAGGGCCAGATCCATGACCTTGACGATCTTCTCGCCGTAGACCTCGCCCAGCGACCCGCCGAAGACGGTGGCGTCCTGCGAGAAGACGCAGACGCTCCGGCCGTCGATAGTGCCGTAGCCGGTGATGACACCGTCGCCCAGCGGCCGGCGCTCGGCGAGACCGAACGTCGTGGCCCGGTGGCGGGCCAGCGCGTCGATCTCGACGAACGAGCCCGGGTCGAGAAGGTTCTCGATGCGCTCGCGGGCCGTCATCAGGCCCTTGTCGTGGGTTTTGTCCACCGCGGCCTGCCCCATCGGGGCCCGGGCCTCGTCGAGGCGCCGACGCAGCTCGGACAGCTTCCCGGCGGTCGTGTGGATGTCGGGGGTCGCAGCGTCCGTCTGGACGTCGGCGCTCACGTCCGGTTCTGAGGCAGTCGTCATGTTGCAAGACTCTAACCAGTGACCCGCCTCCGTGGCGACGTGACCCGGCGTACATCCCCCGGCGGCGACCCCGACCGATGTCCGAGCGGCGACATACGCTGGGGGTCGTGCACGCAGATCCAGGTACCGAGACCCCGCCCAGGTTGGACGCCGACGCGCTCCGTCGCGCTCTGGTGGAGGGCCCGGACGCGCCGTACTCGTCTCTCGACGTCGTCGACGACATCGGTTCGACGAACGCCGAGTTGATCTCCCGCGCGGCCGTGGGTGCGCCGGACCGCAGCGTGTTGCTGGCCGAGCACCAGGCGTCCGGTCGCGGTCGCCTCGGTCGCGTGTGGACCGCCCCGCCGCGCACGCAGGTCGCCGTGAGCGTCCTGTTGCGCCCGGGGGCGATCTCGCCGACCCTCTTCGGGTGGTTGCCCCTCGTCACCGGCCTCGCGGTGAGGGACGGGCTGCGCGAGGCCGGTGGCGTGGAGGCGACGCTCAAATGGCCCAACGACGTCCTGGTGGACGGGCGCAAGATCGCCGGCATCCTCGCCGAGATGACCACCGTGCCGGGCGGCGGGGACTTCCCCGTCCGGCTGCCGGCCGTGGTGGTGGGGGTCGGCATCAACGTCTCACTCACCCGCGAGCAGTTGCCGGTGCCCCACGCCACCTCGCTGGCGCTGGCCGGCGGGTCCGGTGACCGGGACGGCGTGGCCCGCGCCGTCCTGGAGGCGCTGGCTCTGCGCCATCGCCAGTGGCGTGAGTGCGAGCACGGGAGCGGATCGACCGTCTCGGACCTGCTCATGACGACCTACACCGAGGCCTGCTCCACCGTCGGCGCCGAGGTGAGGGTCGAACTACCCGGGGACGTCGTGCGGACCGGGCGCGCGGACAGGGTCGACCGCGACGGCCGCCTCGTCGTCGTCGACCCCGACGGTGAGTTCGCCGTCGCCGCCGGCGACGTCACCCACGTCCGTGGCGTCGGCGGTCGGTGGGGCGGCTGAGCCGTGGGTTTCATCCGATCGGTCCTCGCGCCGGGGGAGACGCTCATCGTCCACACCCACCCGCACTGGCGCGCCCTCGTCCGCCCGGCGCTGGTCACGGTGGTCGGGGCCGGCCTCGCGGGGATCGCCGGCGGCTTCATCGAGGTGCAGGTGGTCCACGCCGGCGACCGTACGGCGACCTGGGCCATGGTCGCGGTGCTGTACACCCTGGTCGTTCTCCGGTTCGGACTCTGGCCCCTGACCCGGTGGACGCGGACCGACCTGGTGGTCACCGACGAGAGGGTGCTCTACCGGCCGTCCGGGTCCTCGCGGCGGTGCGTGGACGTGCCGCTGCGCAGGATCAGCGCCGTCAGGTTCCGCCACACCCTCACCGACCGCGCCCTGGGCACGGGATGCCTGATCCTCGAGCTCGGTCACCTGCCGCCGGTGGAGATCGACCACGTCCCGGAGGTCGCCCGCGTCCACGCCGCCGTCTACGACGAGCTCATGCGACTGCCACCCCCGCCCCCGCCCGCTCCGGTCGCCGCGGCGCCACGGTTCCGCTGGGGGCTCCCGGGGCGGCGGTGACCACCCCGCCCCACGTGAGACGATGGGCGACGTGAACGACGACTCGCGCATCCGCCGCAATCCCCTCGGCACGCCCGTCGTGGCGATGATCGGTGGGGGACAACTCGCCCGCATGACCCACCAGGCGGCCGTCGCCCTCGGCCAGACGCTGCGCGTGCTCGCCGCTGACCCCCAGGATCCGGCCGCCCAGGTCACGCCGGATGTGGTGATCGGCGCGCACGATGATCCCGACGCCGTCCGCGCCGCCGCGGAGGGCGCCGACGTCATGACCTTCGACCACGAGCACGTGCCCCCGCAGATCCTGCTCGAGCTGGAATCCGCCGGGGTCGCCGTCCGTCCCCGCGCGTCCGCGCTCATCCACGCCCAGGACAAGCTGGTCATGCGGCGGGCGTTGGCGGAGATCGGCGCCCCGGTCCCGCCGTTCACCGGCGTGGACTCGCTCGACGACGTCCGACGTTTCCACGACGAACAGGACGGGAACATCGTCCTCAAGGCCGCGCGGGGCGGGTACGACGGTCGGGGCGTGTGGATGCCGGGCTCGCTGGAGGAGGCAGAGCGGATCGCCGACGAGCAGCTCGCCGCCGGGGTGCCGATGATGGCCGAGGCCCGCGTCCCGTGGACCCGGGAGCTGTCCGCGATGGTGGCCCGGTCCCCGTTCGGGCAGGGCGCGGTGTGGCCGGTCGTCGAGACCGTCCAGCGTGACGGGATCTGCTCGGTGGCGATCGCGCCCGCCCCCGGGCTGCCCGACGACCTGCGCTCGGCCGTGCAGGCCACCGCACTGCGACTGGCCGAGCACCTCGACGTGACCGGCGTGATGGCCGTGGAACTGTTCGAGGTGATCGGCTCGGACGGTCGCCCGGGAGTGCTCGTCAACGAGCTCGCGATGCGTCCCCACAACTCCGGCCACTGGACGATGGACGGGGCCACCACCAGCCAGTTCGAGCAGCACCTGCGGGCGGTACTCGACTACCCGCTCGGCTCCACCGTCCCGACCGCGCCCCTCACCGTGATGTCCAACGTCCTCGGCGCTCCCGAGACGCCGGAGATGAGCATGGACGAGCGCGTCCACCACCTCGCCGCCCGGTTCCCGCATGTGAAGGTGCACCTCTACGGCAAGTCCGAGCGGCACGGCCGCAAGATCGGGCACGTCAACGTCCTGGCCGACCCGGGCGTCGACCCGGACGACGCGGACCAGGTGGCCTCCGTCCGCGCGGTCGCGGAACTCGCGGCCCACTGGCTCTCCCACGCGCAGTGGGCCGACGGCTGGGACCCCCACACGGGGGCTGCCGTCGGAGACTTCGAACGCTGAGTGCACCACCGCGACGTTGAGCGCACCACACTGAGGAAAGGCGACGAGATGACCGAGCGACAGGACGGGCCGCAGGTCGGTCTGATCATGGGCAGCGACTCCGACTGGCCCACCATGGAGGCCGCGGCGGAGGCGCTCGCCGAGTTCGGGATCACCTTCGAGGTCGGGGTGGTCTCGGCACACCGCACCCCGCAGAAGATGCTCGACTACGCCCGCTCGGCGGCCGGCCGGGGCGTCCGCGTGGTGATCGCGGGTGCGGGCGGCGCCGCGCACCTCCCGGGGATGGTCGCCTCGGCCACGCCGCTGCCGGTCATCGGTGTCCCCGTGCCGCTCAAGCACCTGGACGGCATGGATTCCCTGCTGTCGATCGTGCAGATGCCCGCCGGTGTCCCGGTGGCCACCGTGTCGATCGGCGGGGCGCGGAACGCGGGTCTGCTCGCGGTGCGGATCCTCGCCGCTTCCGACCCCGCCCTGCGCGAACGAATGGAGGCGTTCCAGGCCGAGCTGGAGGCGATGGTCGAGCGCAAGGACGAGGCCCTGCGCCGCCAACTGCTCGGCTGATCGCCACCGCGGGGGCGCGGCGGGGCCGACGGCGCCGACGGGGACCGACTTCCGACTGGTAATTTGAAGGGCCGGACGCGGCCTCGCGTCTCCCGCGGCGATACTGGCGGCCGACGAACGTCAGCGGCCCCTCCGCGAGAACCTGGCCGGCGCCCGCCGCGCGATCAGCACCGACGAATCCCTTATGGAGGCCCGCATATGTCCGGTAACCCCGACTTCGACCTGTACCGCCCGGCGGAGGAGCACGAAGAGCTCCGGGCCGCGATCCGAGCCCTGTCGGAGAAGGAGATCGAGCCCCACGCCGCGGCCGTCGACGAGGACGAGCGGTTCCCCCAGGAGGCCCTCGACGCGCTCAACGCCTCGGGTTTCAACGCGGTCCACGTGCCGGAGGAGTACGGCGGGCAGGGTGCGGACTCCGTGGCGGCGTGCATCGTGATCGAGGAGGTCGCCCGCGTCTGTGGGTCGTCCTCGCTGATCCCCGCCGTCAACAAGCTCGGCACCATGGGCCTGATCCTGGCCGGTGGGGAGGAGCTCAAGCAGAAGGTCCTTCCCGAGATCGCCGAGGGCAAGATGGCCTCCTACGCGCTGTCCGAGCGCGAGGCCGGCTCCGACGCGGCAGCCATGCGCACCCGCGCCCGCCAGGACGGTGACGACTGGATCCTCAACGGCAGCAAGGCGTGGATCACCAATGGCGGCAAGTCGACCTGGTACACCGTCATGGCCGTGACGGACCCCGAGAAGGGTGCCGGCGGCATCTCGGCGTTCATGGTCCACGCCGACGACGAGGGCTTTGGCGTCTCCAAGACCGAGAAGAAGCTCGGCATCAAGGGTTCGCCCACCGCGGAGCTGTACTTCGAGGACGTCCGCGTCCCGGGCGACCGGATCATCGGCGCGCCGGGCACCGGCTTCAAGACCGCCCTGCAGACCCTCGACCACACCCGCCCGACCATCGGCGCGCAGGCCGTCGGTATCGCGCAGGGCGCCCTGGACGCGGCGATCGCCTACACCAAGGAGCGCAAGCAGTTCGGCCGCGCGATCTCGGACTTCCAGAACACTCAGTTCATGCTGGCCGACATGGCGATGAAGGTGCAGGCCTCGCGCCTGATGGTGTACACGGCCGCCGCCAACGCCGAGCGCGGCTCCGCGCCCGGTGGCGAGAAGCTGGGCTTCATGGCCGCCGCCTCCAAGACCTTCGCCTCGGATGTCGCGATGGAGGTCACCACCAACGTCGTGCAGCTGTTCGGCGGCGCCGGGTACACCCGCGACTTCCCGGTCGAGCGCATGATGCGCGACGCCAAGATCACCCAGATCTACGAGGGCACCAACCAGATCAACCGCATGGTCATGGCTCGCCAGCTCCTCGCCTGATGGCCGTGCCGCGGGCCCGCTGACCGGTACACCCTCCACGAATCCGCTACTCCGATTCCGGATCTGCTACCCGCATCAGGGGAGCGGATCCGGAATCGGAGTAGCGGATTTTCGCGTCGCTGGGGCGCTGGGGCGCTGGGGCGCGTGTCGCGGGCGCCGGGCGATCAGAGGGTGAGCGTGGTGCGTTCGGTGGCCGCCACGTCGGCGACCGCGGGATCGTCCGCGTCTGCTCCCGTGACGAGCACCGCCGTGCCTCCGGAGGCGAACACCCGGGCCAGGACCTGCACCACGTCGTCGCGATCGGAGCCCGCCACGAGGGCGCGGCCCGCAAGGGCGGGGTCGGCCAGTTCGGACAGCGGAGCGCCGTCGAGGGCGAGCGGGCCCCCGCCGGAGGGCACGAACGCGTCCGGGTGGATGCGGCAGGCCTCGGCGAGGTCGGTGACGCCCGGGGGGACCTCGACGCCGGCGGCCGCCAGCGGGCGGCCCATCGGGTCGGTGGTCATGAGGAGGGCCTCGATGTCGGTGGGGTGGCGGTCGAGGCGGTCGGGGACGGTGACGACGGCGACGGCGTCGTCCGCGGCCCCTGTGCTCACCTCGGCGCCCGCCCACCAGGCGCCGAGGAGGACGCCCGCGGTGAGCCAGTGCGCGGGCAGGTCGCACACGATCACGTCGCCCGGCACCACCCCGAGTTCGTCGCGCAGGAGTCCGGCGATCTTCGCGGCCCAGTTGGCGGTGGAGGTGACAGACAGTTCCACTCGTGACGGGGCGGCCTGGTTGTAGTGGGTGACCATGGGGGTTCCCGGGTCGAGTGCGAGGAGCGGCTGCAGGACGGTGTCGGCGGCGGTGGTCACTCTGGGCCTCCCGGGTGGTGGTCGGTCAGTGGGCGCAGTCGGTCAGTTGACGCAGGGCACGTCCGAGCCGGCGTCGAAGGTCGGGCGATCCGCGATGGACGGCGGCAGCGGCGCATAGGAGGAGGTGGTGGGGGAGTAGGACTCGGTGCCGGCGGCGTCGCCGGTGGGGCCACTGTAGTCCTCGGCCAGGACGACGCGGACGGAGCCGTCGGGCAGCGCTGGGTCGACCTGCACGGGCAGGCCGCCGAGGGCCTCCGATACGGCAAAGGCGGCGTCGTCGTCGGCGGAGGCTGCGGCGACGTGCGAGGTGTAGGCGGCGGCCGGGTCGGTGAGCAGGTCGCCTGCGGTGTAGCCGAGTTCGGTGAGGGCTCCGGAGACCTGCGCGGCCAGACCGTCGATCGCGGTGGTGTTGACCACGGAGACCGTCACCTCGGCGGGGTCCGGCCCCGGCGCGTCGGTGGGGGTCTGCTCCGGATCGGTGGTGGCGTCGGCGTCCGCTTCCCGATCCTCGGTGCTGGCGAAACCGGCCACGAACTCCGACACCTCGGCGGGGTCGGCGGTGACGATGGACTCGCCCCACTCGGTGAACGAGTCGATGCTGGTGACCGGGATGGTCTCGAATCGGACGTTGCCGCCGCTGATGTCCTGGAGCTTCATGGCGAAGTCGACGAAGTCCCAGTTCTCGTCGATGACGAAGGACCGCTTGGCGGCGTCGACCAGCGCACCGAGTTTCGAGGGGTCGGCCAGGGTGCCGGCGGAGAGGATCTTCTTGACCAGCTGGGACATGAACACCTGCTGACGGACGATCCGGTCGAGGTCGCCCGCGGGCAGGTCATGGCGTTGGCGCACGAAGCTCAGGGCGTCCGATCCGGAGACCGTCTGGACGCCGGCACGGAAGTTCGCGCCCGACAGCGGCTCGTCGACCGGCTCGTTGAGGCAGACGGGGACGCCGCCGACCGCGTCGGTGAGCAGCACGAACCCCAGGAGGCCGATCTCGGCGTAGTGGTCGGCCTGGACGCCGGTGAGATCCTCGACGGCGCCGATGAGGCCGTTGCGCCCGGCCTTGACCGCGGCGCGCTGGTCCTCCTCGGTCAGTTCACCGTCCGGGTCGGACGCGACGGCACGCTCGAGATGGGCCTCCTTGTTCGCGGCGTAGACGCCGTTGATCTTGCTCCCGCCGACCGAGCTGGTCTCCACGTAGACGTCGCGGGGGATGGAGATCGCGGTGGCGGAACTGCCGTCCTCGGGGATCCTGATGAGCAGGATCGTGTCGGTGTTCTCGCCCTCCTCCTCGCCGGTCCGGATCGTGGCCAGTTCCTCTTGGCTGAGGGGGTTGCCCTGCGCGTCGGTCCGGTTGTCCGTGCCCACCAGAAGGATGTCGACGGCGCCGTCGAGGCCACCGTCACCCACGTCGAGACCGCCGGCGGAGGTCAGGTCCGAGCTGAGTCCGTTGAACAGGGTCCACCCGACGCCGGTGACCAGGAGACACAGGGCGGAGACGAGGGCGGCCACGACGCGACCGACCCGGTACGCGACCGGGCGGGCCGGGGTGGCGTGACGCCGTCTCCGTGCCCGGCCGGGGGCACGACGGGGCGTCGCTGGCAGCTCGGCGCTCATCCACCGTCCTTGTCGTCGAGTAGGGCCGCTCGAGGCCGCCGATGATGATCAACGGTACCGCGCCGCGCGCCGGGCGTCGGAATCCGTGGGGTGCGTCGTAGGGTGTTTCGCGTGACGACCCGACTACCCGTCGTGACGGTGACGTACTCGCCGGGCGACCACCTCCGCAGCTTCGTCGAGACCCTCCCCGCGGCCACGACCCGGCAGGTCGGCCTGGTGATTGCGGACAACGGGTCGACGGACGGGGTGCCGGAGGAGGTCGCGGCGGAGTACGGGTTCGCCGAGTTCTTCCCCACGGGCGACAACCTGGGGTACGGCACCGCCATCAACCGGGCGGTGACGCTGATCGCTGGCCGGCCGGAGGATTTCGACCAGGAGTTCGTCCTGGTGGTCAACCCGGACGTGACCTTCGAACCCGGGTCGGTGGACGAGCTCCTCGCCGCCGCCGCACGCTGGCCGCGGGCCGCCGCGTTCGGCCCGCGGATCTCCGAGACCGACGGGTCCGTGTACCCGTCCGCCCGGGCGGTGCCACGTCTGGGCGCGGGGATCGGCCACGCCCTGCTCGGCCAGGTGTGGCCGCGGAACCCGTGGACGGCGGGATACCTCGACGACGCGGACATGGAGACCGAGCGGGCCGCCGGGTGGCTGTCGGGTTCGTGCCTGCTGCTGCGCCGGGCGGCGTTCGATGCCCTGGGCGGGTTCGACGAGCGGTATTTCATGTACCTCGAGGACATCGACCTGGGCGACCGTCTCGGCAGGGCCGGGTGGCAGAACGTCTACGTGCCCGCCGCCGTCATCCACCACGACCAGGGTCACGCTGCGAACGCGGTGCCGGAGTTCACCCTCCGGGCGCACCACCGCAGCGCGTACCTGTTCCAGGCGGACAGGCACCCACACGCCTGGCAGGCACCGATACGCTGGGCGCTCAGAGCGGGCCTGGAGTTGCGGTGTCGCCTGGCGATCCGGTCCGCCCGGCGCGCCGCGGGCTGAGCCCGACACCCCGGAACCGAGACCCATCCACCGGCCACCGGAGCGGGGCGAGCGCGCCCCCGCCCGCGGCCCTTTCGACAGCAGGAGCCTTCACCGTGACCTCGACGACCCCCGGGAGTGCCACCGCCGACGACGACCTGATCGCGGACACCGAGGCGGTGGTGCTGGTCGGCGGCAAGGGCACCCGGCTCAGGCCCCTGACGATCTCGGCGCCCAAGCCGATGCTGCCCACCGCGGGCCTGCCCTTCCTGACCCACCTGCTCTCCCGGATCCGGGCGGCCGGCATCCGGCGCGTCGTGCTGGGGACCTCCTTCAAGGCCGAGGTCTTCGAGGAGTACTTCGGCGACGGGTCGGCCCTGGACCTGGACATCTCCTACGTCGTGGAGACCGAACCCCTGGGCACCGGCGGCGGCATCCGCAACGTCCTGTCCGAGCTCACCGCCTCGACGGTCATGGTGTTCAACGGCGACGTCCTCGGCGGGACCGACCTGCGGGAAATCCTCGCCCTGCACCGCGAGAAGAACGCCGACCTGACGATGCACCTGGTCCGCGTCTCCGATCCGCGCGCGTTCGGCTGCGTCACCACCGACGACGACGGGCGCGTCCAGGACTTCCTGGAGAAGACCCAGGATCCGCCGACCGACCAGATCAACGCCGGCTGCTACGTGTTCCGCCGTGAGCTCATCGAGCAGATCCCCGAGGGCCAGCCGGTGTCGGTCGAGCGTGAGACCTTCCCCCAGTTGCTCAGTGAGGGCCGGCGCGTCTACGGGTTCGTCGACTCCGCCTACTGGCGGGACATGGGCACGCCGGAGGACTTCGTGCGCGGCTCGGCGGACCTGGTCCGCGGCATCGCCCCGTCGCCGGCGCTCGACGGCCACGCGGGGGAGTCCCTGGTCCACGAGGGTGCCGGGATCGGGGCGGGCGCCGTCCTGGTCGGCGGGACCGTCGTGGGGCGCGGCGCGGAGATCGGGGCCGGGGCCAGACTGGACGGCGCGGTCGTCTTCGACGGTGCCCGCATCGAGGCCGGGGCGACGGTCGAGCGTTCGATCGTCGGATTCGGCGCGAGAATTGGCCACCGGGCGCTCATCCGGGACGGCGTGATCGGTGACGGCGCCGACATCGGTGCCCGCTGCGAGCTCCTGCGCGGTGCCCGCGTGTGGCCGGGGGTGCAGATCCCCGACGGCGGGATCCGCTACTCCACCGACATGTAGGCCCGGCCGGCCCTCGCCACCCATTCGATGTCTCGCCACCCATCGGATCCGGCAGGTGGCGCGACATCGAATAGGTGGCGCTCATGGCCGCTACCGACTCACTCGATCGTCAGGTAGGAGTCGCCGGCCGGCCGCGGATCGCGCGGCGGGACCGGCTCGGCGGGCACGCCCACCGCGACCGCGCCGAGCGGCCGCCACGAGCCCGGCAACCCCAGTTCGCGGCGGGTGGTGTCGGCGGCGAAGATCGTCGACCCCACCCAGCACGAGCCCAGGCCGCGCGCGGCGAGCGCCACCAGCAGCGACTGCACCGCGGCACCTCCGGCGACGGTGAACATGGTCTCCTCGCAGGCGGCCCGGCGGGCGTCCGGGTAGTCGTGTGCACCGGCGTCGTCGTCGACGAACGGCAGGATCAGCTCGGGGCAGGTGCGCAGCAGGTCGCCGCGCCCGAGTCGACGGGCCAGGATCTCGCCGGTGTGCCCGTCGGCGCGCAGGTCGCGTTCCCAGTCCGCGCGCAGGGCGTCCAGCAGCCGCATGCGCGCGCGGCCCGCGACGCGCACGAACCGGACGGGCGTGGAGTGGTGCGGTGCGGGGGCGGTGAGCGCATCCGCCACGGCGCCGGCCAGCAGGTCCGCGTCGACGGACTCGTCGGAGAACCGTCGCACCGAGCGACGGGCGGGAACGGCCTCCCGCCGCCCCAGCGCCAGCGCTTCGGCGGTGCCCAACCGGAACAGGTCCGAGGACCCGCCCCTGACCAGGTCACGGGCCCGCCGGGGGACGTCCACCTCGTGGTCGTCGCGGCCGTGGTCGTCGTTGCCGTCGTCGTCATCGTCGTCGTCACCGTCGTCCAGCAGCAGGTGCCCGATCCCGCGCACCACGGCGACCGGTCGCGCCCCCAGCTTGCCCTTGACCAGGTCCGCCGCTGACGCGATCTCGTCGGCCACGGCGACGTCGGTCACCAACAGTTCGTTGCCCTGGCGGTCCACGGCGCCGTCGTACCCCACCGACACCCGCAGTCCGGCGGCGCCGATGGCCATGTCGATCTGGCCGGTGCGCCAGGCCCGCCCCATCGTGTCGGTGACGACGACCGCGACGCGCGCGCCCGTGAGGCGTCGGAGTTCGCGGGCGAGCGCGGCGGCGGAGGCGTCGGGATCCTCGGGTAGCAGCGCGAGCTCGCGGGCCTCGACGTTGGAGCCGTCGACCCCGGCGGCGGCCTGGACGATCCCCAGCCGGTTCTCCGTGATGAGCGTGCGGTTGACGCGCGCGACCACGCGGACCGACTCGGCGTCCACGAGCCGCCGGCGCAGGGCGTCGCGCTCGTCCGGGTCGGTGGGGGCGGGAACGATCCGCCCCTCGGTCTTGGACAGCACCTTGGAGGTCAGCACCACCACGTCGCCGTCGACGAGGCCGTGCCGGTCGGCGGTGAGCGCGTCGGCGAGGGCGCGCGCGAGGTCGTCACCGGGCCGGAACTCGGGCAGGCCGTCGGGTGCCCACATGACGACGTCCGCGGGCGCGGCGTGTCCGACGGTCCAGCGGCGGATCTCGGGGAGCGCGCCGTCGGTCATCGGTCGGTCCGGGCGGGGACCTCGAGGCCGGCCAGGTCGATCGCGGCGGCGACCATGTCCGCGGTGGCGTCGGGGTCGGTCATGAGCAGCGGGACCTCCCGGATCGCGACGCCGTCGACCGCGCCGGAGCCGTCGGCGGGCGCGTCGCCCGGGGCCACGAGCCAGCCGTCGAGTAGGCCGGTGCCGGAGCGGGCGCCGTAGTGGCGCGCCACGGCCGTCGCGGAGGTCTCGACTCCGATCGCCGTGAGGCACGTGTCGGCCATGCCGCGCAGCACCGCCCCGCCGATCACCGGGCTGATGCCCACCACGGGGGCGGGGGTGGACCGCAGCGCGGCGCGGATCCCGGGCACCGCGAGGATCGCGCCGACGGAGACCACGGGGTTGGAGGGGGCGACGACGACGAGGTCGGCCGTCTCGATCGCCTCGAGCGTCTCCGGGGTCGGCGTGGCGGCATCGGCGCCGACCTGCACGAAGCCGGAAGGCGTCAGTTGCGCCCGGTGCTTGACCCACCACTCCTGGAAGTGGATCGCCCGCGGGCCGGGGGCGTCCGCGTCGGGGCCGTCGCCGGGGGTCGCCGCGTCGCCCGCGCCGGTCCCGTCGTCGGCCGTGCCGCCGGTCACGACCACGTGCGTCTCGCAGCGGTCGTCGGTCACGGGCAGCAGGCGGACGCCGGGGGACCAGCGGGTCGACAGCGCCTCGGTGACGTGGGTGAGCCGGTAGCCGGCGTCGAGCATCTGCGTGCGCACCAGGTGGGTGGCCAGATCCTTGTCGCCCAGCCCGAACCAGTCGGGCTGCACGCCGTATGCCGCGAGTTCGTCCCGGCAGTTCCACGTCTCCCCGGCGTGGCCCCAGCCGCGCTCGGGGTCGATGCCGCCGCCGAGGGTGTACATGCAGGTGTCGAGGTCGGGGCAGATGCGGACCCCGTGCATCCAGGCGTCGTCGCCGACGTTGACCACCGCGTCGATACGATGCGGCGAACCCGCTCGGGCGGACTCGGCGTCCAGTCCGAGTAGTCGGCGGGCGCCGAGCAGGAAACGGGCGCCACCGACGCCGCCGGCCAGAACACAGATCTTCACACGGACGAGAGTAGTGACGGTGCGTGCGACGCCGCGCCGGTGGGCTGGACAGGCCCGGTCCGGGAGGGTGGCGGGCGCGCCGGGGACGTGTCCCACGCCACAATCGCGGCGGCGTGTCACCGGCCGCGGCGGGTGGGGAAAATGGTAGGTATCCCCGATTTCACTTGACCTACGCGGCTTGCATGTGTGTAATCACAGGTGTGTCATTCCCTGGTGGGTGACGGTAAACATCGCACAGACATCAGACAATCCGCGATCCGGCAGGGCTCCCTCGGCCGTGTCGGCGACGGGCACTTAGACGCGGACCATCGCGCACGAACATGCAACACGAAGGGATGACCGTGGATCGACAGTCACGCACCGTCGCGGGACCCGAGCTGGCCCTGGTCGACCTCGGTGTCTCCGGCCTGTTCGTCGAGGACGAGCAGGAGAGCTGGCAGGAACGGGCTCTGTGCGCGCAGACCGATCCCGAGGCGTTCTTCCCGGAGAAGGGCGGGTCGACCCGCGAGGCCAAGAAGATCTGCACCGGCTGCGAGGTCAAGGCCGAGTGCCTCGAGTACGCGCTGGCCAATGACGAGCGGTTCGGCATCTGGGGCGGGCTGTCCGAGCGTGAGCGGCGGCGCATCAAGCGCGACGCCGTCATGTGAGCCGCGGGCGGGTCATCCCAGCCCGTCACCCGGCCCCGTCTTCCGGCGCCACCTCCCACCCCTGACCGCCCCGTACCGGGCGGTCAGTTCTCGTCGGGGCCGGCCTCGACCTCGTCGGGGGAGAGTTCCAGGTGCTGGGAGACCAGTTCGACCAGCACGGAGTAGATGAGGTCCCGCAGGTCATCGCTGTCCGGCGTGCGCCGGGACAGGGGCTTGCGGAACAACACCAGCCGCGCCCGGGTCGGCTGCCCCGAGCGGTCGACGCCCGCCGGCACCAGGCGGGCGAGCGGGACGTCGCCGTCGGCCACGACCTCCTCGGGCCACGTCTCGCCGGGACGCAGTCGCATGCGGGGCACCATGTCGACCGCGAGGTCCAGATGCACCAGTCGGGAGTGCCAGTGCTGGTCGATCTCCGCGAACGCCTCGAGCGCGGCGGCGTCGAACTCGGCCGACCGGCTGCGCCACCTCGGCACCTCCGGGGGCAGGATCGGGCCGCGGGGGCCGTGCCCGCGTCGGTCCGCCCGCCGGGAGGTGACCACACGCGGGCCGCGACGCCCCGGGTCCCCGGGGAAATCTCGGACCGAGATCCGGCTGCCGGCGCACACGTCGCTCTGGCCGGCACCGGGGATCGCGGTGCCGGTGGGCGGTCGTCCGGGTACCGGGGCGGTCGGGGTCATGGCGCGAGGATAACCCCGCTCGTGGCGGGTGCGTCGAACCGGCGTGGGCGGGTCGCGGCCCCTCCGCCCCGGGTGCGGGACTACCCTGGGGCCTCGTGAGTGAGAACCGTCGTTGCTGCCGTCCGGGATGTCCCAACCGCGCGGTCGCCACGCTCACCTACGTCTACGCCGACTCCACGGCCGTCATCGGCCCGCTGCCCGCGGTCCGCGAGCCGCACGCCTGGGATCTCTGCGCGGCCCACGCACTGCGCATCACCGCCCCCCGGGGCTGGGACCTGGTGCGCCACCCGGACATCGACACCTCGGCCGAGGACTCGGACCTCACGGCGTTGCTCGACGCGGTCACCGGCGGCCCGGTCGGCGGGCGCAGGACCGGCGCCGCACTGGTCGACGCCGATCGCCTGCGTCGTCTCGGTGTCTCCGATCCCGGGCCGGTCCTCGACGACGCACGGAGCCGCACGGAGGCCGGGTCCGGCCCCGCCACCGGCCCCTCCGGCGCGACCGGACGTCCCCACCTGCGGGTCGTGCCGGACATGGCCACCGCGCCCGACGCCGGGGCCGGCGGGTCCGGTGACGGCCGACCGGAGCCGGGCCCCGCCCCCCGCTGAGCCGCGGCCCGCGAGGTCGGTCCGCCGCCAGTACGGCGCGGGTAGGGTCAGGCAGAACACCGACCGACCCGTCTCACACCCCTGGAGCAACACGTGGCACGTAGCGCCGAGTCCGTCCGAGCAGTCATCAAGGCGTACGACGTCCGTGGTGTCGTCGGCGAACAGATCGATGAGGACTTCGTCCGCGAGGTCGGGGCGTCGTTCGCCCGCCTCATGCGTTCGGAGGGTGCCCGCACCGTGGTGATCGGCCACGACATGCGGGACTCGTCCCCGGGCCTGTCCGCCGCCTTCGCCGACGGGGTGACCGCCCAGGGACTGGACGTGGTGACCATCGGCCTGGCCTCGACCGACCAGCTCTACTTCGCCTCCGGTTCACTCGACTGCCCCGGTGCCATGTTCACCGCCAGCCACAACCCCGCCGCCTACAACGGCATCAAACTGTGCCGCCCCGGCGCCAAGCCGGTCGGGCAGGAGTCCGGCCTGCGGACCATCGCGGACGAGGTCATCGAGGGGGTCCCCGCCCACGACGGCGAGGCCGGCACCGTCACCGAACGGGACGTTCTGGACGGCTACGGCGAGTACCTGCGCGGACTAGTCGACCTGTCGGGCATCCGCCCGCTCACGGTGGCGGTGGACGCCGGCAACGGGATGGGTGGCCACACCGTGCCCGCCGTCCTGGGCGGGTTGCCGCTCGAGATCGTGCCGCTGTACTTCGAGCTGGACGGCAATTTCCCCAACCACGAGGCGAACCCGCTGGAACCGGCCAACATCGTCGACCTGCAGGCCCTCGTCAGGGAGAGCGGGGCCGACATCGGCCTGGCGTTCGACGGCGACGCCGACCGGTGCTTCGTGGTGGACGAGCGCGGCGAGCCGGTCGCGCCGTCGGCCATCACCGCCCTCGTCGCCGAGCGTGAGCTGGCCAAGGACCCGGGCGCCTCGATCATCTACAACCTCATCACCTCCCGGGCCGTCCCCGAGCTCGTCGAGGAGAAGGGCGGCGTCGCCGTCCGTACCCGGGTCGGGCACAGCTTCATCAAGGCGCAGATGGCCGACACCGGTGCCGTCTTCGGAGGGGAGCACTCGGCGCACTACTACTTCCGCGATTTCTGGGGCGCCGACTCGGGCATGCTCGCCGCGATGCACGTCCTGGCGGCGCTGGGCGGGCAGGACGGGACCCTGTCGGCGCTCATGGCCGAGTACACCCGGTACGCCGCCTCCGGCGAGATCAACTCCACTCTCGACTCCGCCGAGGCCCAGACCGAACGGATGGAGGAGGTCGTCTCCGCGTTCTCGAAGCGCGCCGAGTCCATCGACCGGCTCGACGGCGTGACGGTGGACCTCGGCGACGGATCGTGGTTCAACCTGCGCGCCTCCAACACCGAGCCGCTGCTGCGTCTCAACGCCGAGGCGCCTACCAGGGAGGACGTCGCCGCCGTGGTCGACGAGGTCCTCGCGATCGTCCGTGCCTGACCTGACCAGCGACACCGGGGCCGGTCGGGTCGACCTCGACGACCCCGGGGCGCTGCGCGCCGCCGACGCCACGGGTGCGCTGCTCCACGCGTCGATGGCGGGAGCCCAGTTGCGCACCGTGGCCACCGCCGCGGGCGGTGGCGCGCTCGACTCGCTCGAGCGATTCCGTCCGAGGGCGGTGGTCTGGGTGTCCGGGCGGTCGGACCGTGCGCGCCACGCGGCCGGCGTGGTGGCCGCACTGGCGGAGATCGGCGGCGGCCCCGCCGTCCCCCCGCTGGTGCTCGCGCGCACCCTGCCCGCGTGGGTCGGCGCTCTCGACGTGGTCCTCGTCTCCGGGGACGACGCCGGCGACCCTCGACTGGTGACCGCGATCGACTCCGCCGCCGGCCGCGGCGCGACCGTCATCGTGGACGTACCCCGGGAGGGCCCGGTCGCCGAGTCCGGCCGCGGCCGGGCCACGTGGCTCGAACCGCTCCCGTACGTGCCGCCCCACCGTGGTGTGCTGCGCCACCTGGCGGCCGGGATGGCCGTGCTCGCCGCGCTGGGCGCCCGGGGCCTGGACGTGGCCGCTGCGGCCGACGCCGTCGACATCGAACTCGAGGGGCTCGGCCCGGAACTGGCCACCCCGGTCAACCCGGCGAAGCTGCTCGCGACATCGGTGGCGGGCCGTGATCCTCTCGTGTGGATCCACTCGGACCCGGTGTCCGCGGCCTACTGTGACCGCGCGGTCGCCGCGTTCTGCGACGCCGGCAGGGTCACGGCCGCGTCCTCGGTCCCCGACGCGGTGCGTGCGCACGCCGAACGCGCCCAGGGTCGTCTGCCGACGGATCCGCTGGCGAGCCTGTTCCACGACGAGGAGTTGGACGGACCACGCGACGATCTGCCCGTCAGGTACGTCGGTATGGTGTTGGGCGCGGACGAGGAGATCGTCCGGCTGGCCGCGGGCCCGCTCGCGGATGTCGAGTGGATCACCGATCGCGGTCGGGACACGGCCGGCGACGCCCCGGCCCCGTTGAGCGGAAAGGTGGCAGCGCTCATGGCCCGCACGGAACTGGCCGCCGCCTACCTCCTCGTCGGAGGTCTGTAGGTCCGTGGTCGCACTCGAACCGGTGGTCCAGGCCTACGCCTGGGGCTCCCGGACCGCGCTTCCCGAGCTGTGCGGGATCACCTCGCCGGCGCCCCACCCCGTCGCCGAGCACTGGTTCGGCGCGCACGACTCCGGCTCCTCGCGGTGCTCGGACGGTCGCGGCCTCGACGCACGGATCGCCGCCGACCCCGAGCGCGAGCTGGGCCCGCGGGTGCTGGCCGAGCACGGCGGGGGACTGCCCTTCCTGGTCAAGCTGCTCTCCGCCGAACAGGCACTGTCGCTCCAGGCCCATCCGTCCCCGGAGAAGGCGCGTGAGGGTTTCGCGGCGGAGGACGCGCGCGGGATCGCCGTCGACGCGCCGGACCGCAACTACCGCGACGTCAACCACAAGCCCGAGATCCTCGTCGCGCTCACCGAGTTCCACGCCCTCGTGGGCTTCCGCCCGGTGGAGCGCACGGTGGCACTGCTCGACGCGCTGGGCGTCGCGTCCCTGAAGCCCTACCGGGACATGCTCGCCGGGCAGCCCGACGCCGAGGGTCTGCGCGCGGTCTTCACCACCTTCGTCACGATGCCGCACGTCGTACTGGCCGGCGTCGTGCCCGACCTGGTGACCTGTGCGGTGTCCTACCTCACCGACCACGGGGTCGAGGGGCCGTGGTCCCCGGTGGCCGCGACGATCACCGAACTCGCCGAGCGGTACCCGACCGATCCGGGGGTCCTGGGTGCGCTGCTGCTCAACCGGGTCGTCCTCCAGCCGGGCGAGGCCGTCTACCTGGGGCCCGGGCAACTCCACGCCTACCTACGGGGCGTCGGTGTGGAGGTCATGGCCAACTCGGACAACGTCCTGCGCGGCGGCCTGACCCCCAAGCACGTCGACGTCCCCGAACTGATGCGGGTGCTCGAGTTCAGCCCGCTCGCAGACCCCACCGTCCGGGCGGTCGAGGCCGACCGCGACATCCCCGGCGAGGTCGACTACCCCACGCCCGAACCCGATTTCGCGTTGTCGCGCATCGACGTGCCGGCCGACGGCGACCCGGCCGCCTGGCGACCGGAGGGCCCCGAGGTGCTGCTGTGCACCTCCGGCGAGGCGGTCGTGGACTCCGACGGGACGAGCGAGGCCCTCGCGCCCGGGCGGGCCGTGTGGGTACCGGCCTCGACCTCCCGGGTGTGTCTGCGCAGTACCGCCGGGGCCACCGTGTTCCGGACCCGCGTCGCCGGCGGGTGACGGGGCCGACACCCCGGCGGGCCGTCCCGCTAGTGTGGGGCGGAAGTCTTTCGCGAGTCAACGAGGAGCTGGTCGAGGAACATGTCCGCTGATCTGCAGGTTCAGTCCGTCAACGGTGTCGAGTTCAAGGTGGCGGATCTGTCGCTGGCGGAGGCGGGCCGCAAGCAGATCCGTCTGGCCGAGCACGAGATGCCGGGTCTGATGGCGCTGCGCGAGGAGTACGCGGCCGAGCAGCCGCTGGCCGGCGCCCGGATCGCGGGGTCGATCCACATGACGGTGCAGACCGCGGTGCTGATCGAGACGCTGACCGCCCTGGGTGCGGAGGTCCGGTGGGCCTCGTGCAACATCTTCTCCACGCAGGACGAGGCGGCCGCGGCGGTCGTGGTGGGCCCGGAGGGGACCCCGGAGGCTCCGCAGGGCGTGCCGGTGTTCGCGTGGAAGGGCGAGACCCTCACCGAGTACTGGTGGTGCACCGAGCAGATCATGACCTGGCCGGAGACCGAGCCGAACATGATCCTCGACGACGGTGGCGACGCCACGATGCTCGTGATCAAGGGCAAGGAGTTCGAGCAGGCCGGCGCCGTGCCCTCGGACGACTCGGCCTGGTCCGCGGAGGAGAAGGTCTTCCACGCGCTGCTGCGTGAGTCCGTTCCGGCCAACCCGGGCAAGTACACGGCGATCGCCGAGTCGGTCCAGGGCGTGACCGAGGAGACCACCACCGGCGTCCACCGCCTGTACCACTTCCACAACGAGGGCGTGCTGCCGTTCCCGGCGATGAACGTCAACGACGCGGTCACCAAGAGCAAGTTCGACAACAAGTACGGCACCCGCCACTCGCTGCTGGACGGCATCAACCGCGGCACCGATGCCCTCATCGGCGGCAAGAAGGCCCTGGTGTGCGGTTACGGCGACGTGGGCAAGGGCTGCGCCGAGGCGCTGGCCGGGCAGGGCGCGCGCGTGCAGGTCACCGAGATCGACCCGATCAACGCGCTGCAGGCGCTGATGGACGGCTTCGACGTGGTCACCGTGGACGAGGCCATCGCCGATGCGGACATCATCATCACCGCCACGGGCAACAAGGACATCATCACCTTCGAGCACATGACGCGGATGAAGAACAAGGCCATCCTGGGCAACATCGGCCACTTCGACAACGAGATCGACATGGCCGGGCTCGAGTCCGCCGAGGGCGTCACCCGCATCAACATCAAGCCGCAGGTCGACGAGTTCGTCTTCGACGACGACGGCCGCTCGATCATCGTGCTGTCCGAGGGGCGCCTGCTCAACCTGGGCAACGCCACCGGGCACCCGTCGTTCGTGATGTCCAACAGCTTCTCCGACCAGGTCATCGCCCAGATCGAGCTGTTCACCAAGGCCGACCAGTACCCGATCGGGGTGCACCTGCTGCCCAAGATCCTCGACGAGAAGGTCGCCCGCCTGCACGTGGAGGCGCTCGGAGGCTCCCTGACCACGCTGGCCAAGGACCAGGCCGAGTACATCGGCGTGGACGTCGAGGGCCCCTTCAAGCCCGACCACTACCGCTACTGAGCGACGCCGGGGATGGTCGCACGGCTGGTGGTCGTCGAGGGTCTCGACGGCGCGGGGAAGAACACGCTGACGACGGCGCTCGTCGCCGAGCTCGCCTCCCGCGGTCTCTCGGTCGGCCGCCTGGCCTTCCCCCGGTACGGCACCCTGCACGCCGACCTGGCCGCCGACGCACTGCACGGTGGCCAGGCCGGCACCGCGGACTCGCCCCACGCGATGGCACTGCTGTTCGCGATGGACCGGCACGCCGCGCTGGGCGAGCTCGCGCAGCTGGGGTCCACCCACGACGTGGTGCTGCTCGACCGGTACGTGGCCTCCAACGCCGCGTACACCGCCGCCCGGCTCGGTCCGGACCGCGAGTCCGAGGTGGTCGAGTGGATCGGCACCCTCGAGTTCGACCGGCTCGGGCTGCCCGACCCCGACCTGCAGATCCTGCTCGACACCCCGGTGGAGCTGGCGGCACGGCGCGCGGGCTCCCGGGAGGCCGCCGATCCGGCGCGCGTCCGCGACCGCTACGAACGCGACGCGGAGCTGCAGGCGGCGACCGGGCGGGTCTACCGTCGGCTCGCCGCCGCAGGGTGGCGTTCGCCCTGGCGCGTGATCGGGGCGGACCCCCACGTGCGGGAGTTGGCCGACCTCGTCGTCGTCCCCCCTCCGGCCGCCGCGCCGCACCCCGGTCCGTCGGGTCGGCCGGGTAAGGTCTGAGAGGGCAGGAACACGACCCGCGGTGCGTGCCCACGGGTGGTGAGCCTGACGACGCCTACACGACACGCCGACACAAGTGGTGACCATGACCCCGAAGATCCTCGTCGTCGACGACGACGCCGCACTGGCAGAGATGCTCACCATCGTCCTGCGGGGCGAGGGGTTCGAGACCGAGATCGTCGGCGACGGAGTCCGGGCCATCGAGACGTTCCGCGCGGTGCAGCCCGACCTGGTTCTGCTGGACCTCATGCTGCCGGGCAAGAGCGGGATCGACGTGTGCCGCGAGATCCGCGCCGAGTCCCGGGTGCCGATCGTCATGCTCACGGCCAAGACGGACACCGTCGACGTGGTGCTCGGCCTGGAGTCCGGCGCGGACGACTACATCATGAAGCCCTTCAAGCCGAAGGAGCTGGTGGCCCGCATCCGGGCCCGCCTGCGTCGCGGCGAGGACGAGCCCAGCGAGGTCCTGCACATCGGCGACGTGACGATCGACGTCCCCGCGCACACGGTCACCCGCGAGGGCACGCCGATCCCGCTCACCCCGCTCGAGTTCGACCTCCTGGTGGAACTGGCCCGCAAGCCCCGCCAGGTGTTCACGCGTGAGGTCCTGCTCGAACACGTGTGGGGCTACCGCCACTCGGCCGACACCCGGCTGGTCAACGTCCACGTCCAGCGCCTGCGGGCGAAGATCGAGAAGGACCCCGAGAACCCGGAGGTCGTCCTCACCGTGCGCGGCGTCGGCTACAAGGCCGGTCCGGTCTCGTGACCACCGCTCGTCCCGACGACGCGGTGGCGTCCACCGGGGACGAGCCCGACACCCGGGACGTGACCGACTCGTCACCGACCTTCCGGGAGCGACTGTCCGAACTCGACCCGGCCGCCATCGGCGGTCGGATCGCGCGGCTGTGGCGGCGGTCGCTGCAGCTGCGGGTCGTCACCTCCACGCTGGCGCTGTCGATGGGCGTGATCCTCACGATCGCGTTCATGTTGCAGAGCCAGATGGCCGCCCAGCTGCTGTCGACCAAACTCGATGCGGCCATCGAGCAGGCCAGCAGGCTCCGCCTCACGGTGCAGGCGCAGATCGCCGCCACCGACGAGGGCACGAGCGAGCAGTCCCGGATCGACCAGGCGCGGAGCGCCATCAGCGACCGCGGGCTCGCCTCCGACGGGGACTCCGTCCACGCCGGCACCTTCGACCCGATCCTCGTGGTGCCGGACCAGACCGGCCGCGGCCAGGTGGTCAGCCCCTCCGGGGCGCAGGTGCCACCGGAGCTGCAGTCCCTGGTCCAGCGGGGCAGGATCGCCTCCCAGTACGTCACCGTCGACTTCCGTGGCGAGCAGGTCAAGGCGCTCATGCTCGGCACGCCGACGGACTCCTCCATCCCCGGACTCGAGCTGTACCTCGTCTACCCGCTCACCGCGGAGGAACAGACCCTCGGGATCATGCGGGGGATCGTCGCCACGGCGGGCCTGGCGATCATCGTCCTGTCCGCGGCGATCGCGTGGATAGTGGCCCGGCAGGTCGTCCTGCCCGTGCGGCAGGCGGCCTCCATCGCCCAGCGCTTCGCCAACGGCCACCTCAAGGAACGGATGGTCATCCGCGGCGAGGACGACGTCGCGCGCCTGGCCATGGCGTTCAACGACATGGCGCAGAGCCTGTCGGACCAGATCACCCAGCTCGAGGAGTTCGGTGACCTGCAGAAGCGGTTCACCTCAGATGTCTCCCACGAGCTACGCACCCCGCTGACCACCGTCCGGATGGCGGCAGACATCATCTCCGACTCCGCCGCCGACCTGGACGCCCCCGCCAAACGCGCGGTGGAGCTGCTCGAATCCGAACTCGACCGGTTCGAGAGCCTGCTCACCGACCTGCTCGAGGTCTCCCGCCACGACGCCGGCATGGCCGAGCTCGCGACGGCCGAGATGGACGTGCGTACCTCCGTCGCGGACTCGGTCGGCACCGTGGCCCACATCGCCGAGGCCGCCGGGGTGGAGGTCGAGGTCGACATGCCCGACGAGCCGGTCATGGCCGAGGTCGACTCGCGGCGCGTCGAGCGGATCCTGCGCAACCTCGTGGCGAACGCGCTCGACCACAGTGAGTCCAAGCCGGTGAAGGTCACCCTGCGGTGTTCGGACGCCGCCCTCGCCGTCTCGGTCCGCGACCACGGGGTGGGGCTCAAACCCGGGGAGGAGACCCGGGTGTTCAACCGCTTCTGGCGCGCCGACCCCTCACGGGTGCGACGTTCCGGCGGCACCGGGCTCGGCCTGGCGATCGCCCTCGAGGACGCCAAGCTCCACGGGGGCCGGCTGGACTGCTGGGGCAGCCCGGGGGAGGGGTCCTGCTTCCGTTTGACCATCCCGCGGCGCCGCGGCGGCACCCTCACCTCCAGCCCGCTGCCCCTCACCCCCGAGGACGAGGCCAGGCTCGTGCGTACCGGCTCGTCGACCCCCCTCGAGCGGGTCCCCGGGGCAGGGGAGAGCCGGCCATGACCCGGCCCCGGCCCCGGTCCCTGCTCGTGTCGGTGGCGCTGGCCTGCGCGACCGGGCTTGCGGCGACCGGGTGCGCCACGCTGCCCTCGTCGTCGTCCCCCCAGGTCATCGACACCTTCTCGCCGGAGGGCAGCGAACTGTCGGTCCCCACACCGGTACCGGACCAGGAACCGGACCTCCTGGTCCGCGACTTCCTCAAGGCCGCGGCGATCGCCGATCAGCGGCACGCCGCCGCCCGTCAGTTCCTCACCCCGGACGCCGCCGAGAACTGGGACGACCTCGCGGAGACCATCATCGTGCTGCGCGCCGACCTCAGCGCCGAGGGCGGCCGGTCGGCCGACCGCGCCGAGTACACGCTGCGTGCGGAGAAGGTCGGCACCCTCGACCCCGGCGGCATCTTCCGCGAGGACGTCGGCCAACTCGAGGTCACCATCGGCCTGACCCGCACCGACGGCCAGTGGCGCATCGACGAACTGCCGCCCGGGGTGGTGATCGAGAAGGCCGAGTTCTTGTCGACCTACGCGCAACGGGACCTGTTCTTCCTCTCCGGATCCGGTGACGCGCTCGTCCCGGACCCGCGCTGGACGGCCGCCGACCGCACCGATCTCGAGTACTCGCTCGTCAATCTGCTCGCCACCGGCCCCCGGCCCGGACTCACCGACGCGGTCCTGTCCCGCGTACCCGCCTCCGTCTCCGTCCGCCCCGACGAGGACGAGGACGGCGCCGACGCCGCGGGCACCACCATCGACTTCGACGGATTGCCGGTCCTCAGCAGCCAGGCCACCACCCAGTTCGCCGCGCAGGTCGTGTGGACCCTCGCCCGCGCCGACGTCCCCGGCCCCTACCGCCTCGAGCGGGACGGCGCCCCCCTCGACGAGCGATACGCGACCGGGTGGACCACCGAGGACGTCCGTGACTTCGACCCCTACCCGCCGGCGGAGCCCATGCGATACGCCCTCACCGCCGCGGACGGGTTGGTGCGGCTCGAGGCCGGCGGCGCACGACCGGCCTCGGGGCCCTGGTCGGAGGTGCGCGGCGGCACCAACGCGGTGATCTCCCACGACGGACGCAACCTCGCCGTGGTGACCGGGGAGGGGGAGATCGGACCGCGCCGTGTCCTGGTGGGGCCGATCGACGGCGCGCCCGCCGAGGCCCTCACCGCCGGGACGGTGGCCGGCCCGACGTTCCACCCGGTGACCGGGCGGGCCTGGGTGCTGGTCGACGACGCGCGACTGCTCCGCATCGGGATGGGCGAGAACGCCCCCGCCGTCCAGGAGATGGACGCCGGGCCGCTGCTCGCCCTCGGGGCGAGGGTGACCGGCCTGCGTATCGACCAGTCCGGAACCCAACTGGCCGTGGTCGTCGACGGCAAGGTGTTCATCGGCGCGTTGTCCGCCGAGACCGGACAACCGCTGCCGGGCACGTTCCGCCAGGTCGGCCGCGCACTCGGGGAGACCGTCACCGCCGTGGCGTGGCGGGACCGGTCCACGATCGTCGTGGGTCGCGACACCACCGAGGCCCCCGTCGCGACCGTCTCCGTGGACGGGGCGATCGCCGAGCCGTTGTCCCAGCGAAACATCTCGGGGCCGGTGACCGCGGTCGCGGCGGCCGGGCGCGAGATCTACGTGGTGGACCGGCGGTCCCTGCTGCGACTCGACACCGGTGCCGACACCGGTGACAGGTACTGGCGGGAGATCGCCGGACTGGCCGCCATCCGCGCGGACCCGGTGGTGGCGGGCTGAGCCGGTGACCGCCGGGGACGAGGGTGCGCCGGCCCGGTGGCGCGGCGGGGAGACCTGGACCGCGGCTCTCGCCGACCTGGTCGTACCCGTGGAATGCGCCGGATGCGGCCGCCCCCGTCACCGGTGGTGCCCGGACTGCGCCGCCACACTCGCGGGCGCCCCGCTGGGAGTGCGGACCCGCGCCGACCTGCGGGTGCCGGTCTGGGCGCTGTCCCGGCACGCCGGCCCGGCCGCCCGGGCGGTGTCCGCCTACAAGGACCGCGGGCGGGCCGACCTGGCACGGCCACTCGGAGCGGCACTGGCCGCGGCCGTCGACGTGCTCCGGGCAGACGGGGAGATCGCGGAGGCGGGCGACCGCCCCACCGTGCTGGTGCCCGCCCCCGCGTCGGCGCGGGCCCGGCGGCGGCGGGGGTTCGACCACGTCCGCGGCGTCGTGGACGTCCTCGCCGCCGAGCTCGCCGGCTCGGTGCCGGGCGGGCCGGTGGTGGTGGCCCCGCTCCTCGAGGTCCGGGGACGGGTGCGGGACGCGGCCGGGCTCGGCGCGCAGGCCCGCGCGGACAATCTCTCGGGGCGGATCCGCCGCCGCCCGGTGGGCGCAGGGTTGCGGGCGACCCCGGGGGCGCCCGCGACCGTGCCCGCCCTGTTGGGGACACCGTCGACCGTGCTCCTCGTCGACGACGTGGTCACCACGGGCGCCACCGCCGCGCAGTGCGTCGCGGTCCTGGACGCGGGCGGGTTGCGCGTCACGGGTGTGCTCGCCGTGACCGCCGCCTGACGGCGGACCACTCCCCGCGGGGGAGGGGTCGACGCGACCTTCGCGGTCCGCGGGTCCGCGCCCACGCGAGGGGGTAGGGTGGGTTTTGGACGCGTTCACCAGCACGTTCGCCGCCTGGCGGCTCCGGTGGACAGCGTCTGCAGAGTATCCACTCAGCCATGTGGGTGGCCCCTTCGGCCGGGATTCCGGGCGGTTACCGGATCGGCCGCAGCGGCCCGCCGCAGGCCCGATGAGGAGGAGCTTCGATGGCGAAGACCCCCGCAGTCCTGCTTGATCCCGCCACCTTCGACGGTCCGTCGACAGACGACCCCGGTACGCCGGAGGCCCCGGTCACCATCCGTGGCCGCAATGTCGAGGTCCCCGAACACTTCGCGAGCCGCATCAACGCCAAGCTCGCGAAGATCGAGAAGATCTCGCCGGCCATCCAACGGTTCGACGTGATCCTGCTGCACGAGAACAACCCGCGGCTGTCCAAGGTGAGCCAGCGCATCGAGATCACCCTCAAGGGCAAGCCCGGCGTCGCTCGCGCGGAGGCGGCCGAGGACACCTTCTACGCGGCCCTCGAGTCGGCGGTCGCCAAGCTCGAGCGTCAGATGCGCAAGGCCCGCACGCGGCGCAAGATCAGCCACTCCGGCCACCGGCGCCCCCAGTCCGTCGCCGAGGCGACCGCCGAGCTGACGGCCGACGCCGCCCCGGCCGAGATGCTGGACGGGGTCGACGGCGCCGAGTACAACGACGGGGTCGACGAGCAGATGCCGGGACAGATCGTGCGGAAGAAGGAGCACGACGGCGCCCCGATGTCGGTCGACGAGGCACTCGAGAAGATGGAGCTGGTGGGCCACGACTTCTATCTCTTCCGGGATACCGAGACCGGACGCGCCACCGTCGTCTACCGCCGGCACGCGTTCGACTACGGGCTCATCACCCTGAGCGACGAGGGCTGACGGCCCCGTCCCGTAACCCCCGAGGGCGGTCCGGTCCCCCCTGACCGGACCGCCCTCGGCGTGTCACGACGGCCCACAGCACCTAGAATGAGGACGGGCCCGCGTGTCGCCACGCAGGTCGCCGTATCCACGACCACTTCCCCGACCACGAGGACGTTCGAGACTGTGTCGATTCTTTCCAAGCTGCTCCGTGCCGGCGAGGGGCGAAAGCTCAAGAAGTACACCGCTCTCGCCGACTACGTGGACACACTCGCCGACGAGACGGAGAAGCTGAGCGACGACGAACTGCGGGCAAAGACCGACGAGTTCAGGCGTCGCGTCGCCGACGGGGAGACGTTGGACGAGCTCCTCCCGGAGGCCTTCGCGGTGGCCCGCGAGGCGGCCCACCGGGTCCTCGGTCAGAAGCCCTACAAGGTGCAGATCATCGGCGCCATCGTGCTGCACACCGGCTCGGTCGCCGAGATGAAGACCGGCGAGGGCAAGACCCTGACCTGTGTGTTGCCGGCCTACCTCAACGCGCTGGCCGGTAACGGCGTGCACGTGGTCACCGTCAACGAATACCTGGCCAAGCGCGACGCGGAATGGATGGGTCGTGTCCACCGCTTCCTCGGCCTGTCGGTGGGAGCGATCCTCGGCGGGATGACCCCGGCGCAGCGCCGCGAGGCCTACCACGCCGACATCACCTACGGCACCAACAACGAGTTCGGCTTCGACTACCTGCGCGACAACATGGCGCACGACACCGCCGACCTGGTCCAGCGCGGCCACAACTACGCGATCGTGGACGAGGTCGACTCGATCCTCATCGACGAGGCGCGGACCCCGCTCATCATCTCGGGACCCGCCGACGGTTCCAGCAAGTGGTACGGCGAGTTCGCACGCATCGCGCCGTTGCTGGAGGAGGGGACCCACTACGAGGTCGACCGCAAGAAGCGGACCATCGGCGTGACCGAGCAGGGCGTGGAGTTCGTCGAGGACCAGCTGGGGATCGACAACCTCTACGAGGCCGCGAACTCGCCCCTGGTGAGCTACCTGAACAACTCCATCAAAGCCAAGGAGCTGTTCACCAAGGACAAGGACTACATCGTCCGCGACGGCGACGTGATCATCGTCGACGAGTTCACCGGCCGCGTCCTCGACGGGCGTCGCTACAACGAGGGCATGCACCAGGCGATCGAGGCCAAGGAGCGGGTCGAGATCAAGGCCGAGAACCAGACGCTGGCCACCATCACCCTGCAGAACTACTTCCGGCTGTACGACAAGCTGGCAGGCATGACGGGCACGGCCGAGACCGAGGCCGCCGAGCTCTACTCGATCTACAAGCTCGAGGTCATGCCCATCCCGACCAACCGGCCGATGGCCCGCGAGGACCAGGCGGACCTCATCTACAAGACGGAGGAGGCGAAGTTCGCCGCCGTCGTGGAGGACATCGCCGAGCGCGTCGAGAAGAAGCAGCCGGTGCTCGTGGGCACCGCCTCGGTCGAGCGCAGTGAGCACCTGTCCAAGCTGCTCACGCGCAAGGGCATCAAGCACCACGTCCTCAACGCCAAGTTCCACGCCTCGGAGGCGCAGATCATCGCGCAGGCCGGACGGCCCGGTGCGGTCACGGTCGCCACGAACATGGCCGGCCGCGGCACCGACATCGTCCTCGGCGGCAACGCCGACATCATCGCCGACCTCAACCTGCGCGAGCGCGGTCTCGACCCGGTCACCACCCCGGAGGAGTACGAGCAGGCCTGGGACACCGAGATCGAGCGGATGCGCACGCTCACCAAGGAGGAGGCGGAGCGGGTCCGCCAGGCCGGTGGCCTGTACGTGCTCGGCACCGAGCGGCACGACTCGCGGCGCATCGACAACCAGCTGCGCGGGCGCTCGGGACGTCAGGGCGACCCGGGCGAGTCACGCTTCTACCTCTCGCTGGGTGACGAGCTCATGAGGCGCTTCAACGGTGCTGCCGTCGAGGCGATCATGAATCGTCTGAGCCTGCCCGACGACGTGCCGATCGAGGCCGGCATGGTCTCGCGGGCCGTGAAGAACGCGCAGACGCAGGTCGAGTCGCAGAACTTCGAGATCCGCAAGGACGTCCTCAAGTACGACGAGGTCATGAACCAGCAGCGCACGGTGATCTACCGTGAGCGCAAGCGGATCCTCGAGGGCGAGGACATCACCGACCAGGTCGAGTCGATGATCTACCAGGTCGTCAGCGCCTACGTCGACGGTGCCACCGCCGAGGGGTACGTCGAGGACTGGGACCTGGACAAGCTGTGGGACGCGCTCCACCAGCTCTACCCGGTGACGATCGCGGCGCAGGACATCATCGACGGCGACGAATACGGGTCGTCCGGCGACCTGTCCGCCAAGAACCTCAAGGACGCCGTCCTCGACGACGTCTTCGCCCGCTACGACGAGCGTGAGGCAGAGATCGAGGGCATCGGCGGGGAGGGTGCCATGCGTCAGCTCGAGCGGTCGGTCATGCTGCAGGTCCTCGACCGGAAGTGGCGCGAGCACCTCTACGAGATGGACTACCTCAAGGAGGGCATCGGCCTCCGGGCGATGGCCCAGCGTGACCCGCTCGTCGAGTACCAGCGCGAGGGCTACGACATGTTCTCGGTGATGATGGACGGCGTCCGTGAGGAGACGGTGGCGTTCCTGTTCAACGTCAAGGTCGAGGCCAACCAGCAGCAGAAGGCGATGGCCGGTCCGTCCGCGTCGCAGGCGGCGGCACTCGCCGGTGCCAATCCGATCCTCCGGGCCGCCGGTACCGGCCGGGATGTGAGTGCGGACCAGATGCGGTTCTCCGGCCCGTCGGAGAGTGGCGACCCGGAGCTGGTCGACGAGGGTGCCTCCGCGAACCGGGCGGAGCGGCGGTCTCAGGAGCGGCAGCAGCGCGCAGAGCGCCGCGAGAGGGCGGCCAAGGCCGCCACCAGGGGCCGCCGGGACTGACCCGGCACCCCCGCGCGGCCCGCGGGATGGTTCAGACCAACCTGAGGGCTACGCAGCCGGCACCGGTGGGGGTGACCCGAATGCGGGCCGCGACGGCGAACAGTCGCGGCCCGCGGGCGTACGTGGCGCAGACCTCGTAGTCGACCGCCTCCGCGTCCGGCGCTCGTCCGGGGTCGGCCGTGCGGCTTTCCGAGCTGCCGGGCTCCGCCCGACCGGGGTCGGCGGCGTGGATGTGCAGCCGGTGAACCCTGGCTGGTCCCAGGTGCTGTCCGGGCACACCGTCACGCGCGAGCGTGCGCAGCATCTCTGCGAGATGGGGTGGGAACGCGCCCCTGGTGTGGTGCGGGGCCCGCCTGCGGTCCACGACCTCCAGCGCCATGACGACCAGGGCGTGCGCGGCCCGCCGCGCGGGGACCGGCACGCCGCGTTCCGGAGCGGGCACCGGCCTGGCGGACGGGGTGACGACGCACTCCCGATCCGTCGGACCCACGGCGCCCGGCACTCCCGGCGCGGGTTCGGTGGAGGGCAGGGGCCGCACGCGTCCGGTGTCCCGATCGGTTCCGGCCGACGGGGGAGGCCGCACCGTCGTGGGTGGTGAAACGGGCGTCGGTGTCATCTGGGGTCTGCTCCCTCCCGCGCCGGACCCGGGGTGGTCTGGCGTGCTCTACCCCTCATGACGCGCCGGAACGGGCGCCCGGTTCCACCTCGCCTACTGCACCGTGCCCGGGTGTTGCCTAGGCTGTCCCCATGCGTGGACTGATAGTCGACTACTTCGGGGTGCTGGACGGCACGGAGGAGGACCGTGAGAACTGGCGGTCGATCCTGACCGGTGCGAGGGCGAATGACGTCCGTCTCGCCGTGCTGAGCAATGAACCCGAGGGGCCGGGGGCGGACCGTGTCCGGGAGGACGCCCGCGATCTCGGGATCGAGCACGTGGTGCTCAGCGGTGTGACCGGGGTGGAGAAGCCCGAGCCCGAGGCGTTCCTGGAGGCGGCGCGCCGGCTCGAACTCGAGCCGCGGGAGTGCGTGATGGTCGACGACGCCATCGAGAACGTCCTCGGCGCCGTGCGGACCGGCATGATCGGCGTGTTCTACCAGGTGTTCGACCGCGCGGCCGTGGAGATCCGGGGACTCCTCGGGTTGGACGAGGTGGTCTGACACCGTGGCGACCAGGTTGGCCACCGCGGACGCGGATCTGCTCCTCGGTGACGCCACGCGTTCCCGGAGCAGGCACTCGTGCTCGTTGGCGCTGGTCGCCAGGGACGAACCGTGGGACATCGACCGCGTCATGGAGTTCGTCGACGCCCGCCTGGCCGACGCGCCCCGGTACCGTCAACGGATCCGGCACATCCCCTTCTCCCTGGCCAGGGCCGTCTGGGTGGACGACCCGGACTTCGACCTCAGTTTCCACGTCCGGCGGTCGGCGCTCCCCGCGCCCGGCGGGATGCGGCAGCTGGCCGACCTCGTGGCGAGGCTCGTCGACAGGCCGCTGGAGGCGGATCGCCCGCTGTGGGAGCTGTACCTCATCGAGGGGCTTCCGGACGGGCGGTTGGCGATCCTCACCAAGACGCACCACGCGCTGCTGGGCGGTCCCCACGCCGTGGATCTCGCCCAGGTCCTCGTGACGGACGAGCGGGCCTCCGCGGATGTCGACGAGGTCGCCACGTGGACCCCGGTGCCGGCGCCCGGGGACGGGGTCCTCGTCCTGGACGCGCTCATGACCATCGCGACCGACCCCCTGGAGCTGGTGCGCCGCTCGGCCCGCCTGGCTCACGCGCTGGAGCGGGCCACCCGCGGACTGGTCGGCGCGGCGAATCTGTCGGTGCTCCGTCCCGCAGGCGGTCTGGCGGAGATGTTCCGCACCACCCGTCCCCGCGGGAGCCGGGTGGGGTTGGCGTCCTTCCCCCTCGCGCAGGCGCGGGAGATCGCGCGCGAGCACTCCTGCAAGGTGAATGACGTCGTGCTCGCCGTGCTCTGCGGGGCACTGCGGTCCTGGATCCTGTCGTGCGGCCACCCCCTGTCCACCTCGGACACGCTCAGAGCGATCGTGCCGATGGCGGTGACCTCGGAGGCCGACGGGTCGGAGAACCAGAGCGAGGCCACCTCGGCGGAGATCGCCTCGGCGCTCATCGGCATGCCGGTCGGGGAGCCCAATCCCCGTATGCGTCTGGCGCAGATCGCCCGCGAGACGGCCACCCAGCGTCATCCGCGTGAGGCCGTGGGGGCCAAGTCCCTGGCGCGGCTGTCCGGGTTCGCTCCGCCCACCCTGCACGCGCTGGCCTCCCGGGCGGCGATCATGTTGCCGTCGGAGAGCTACGACCTGGTCGTCACCAACGCGCCCGGTCCCCAGCGCAAGGTGTTCTGGGGCGATGGCGAACTCGTCGAGGTCTACCCCGTCCCGGCCCTGCTCGAGGGGCAGGCGCTGGCCGTGTCGATGAGCAGCTATGCCGGGACCGTGTACTGCGGGTTCACCTCGGATCGCCAGGCCGTCCCGGACGTGGAGGAGATCGGAGAGCTCATCTCGTCCGCGTTGGACGAGCTCACCGGCACCGCCGGTTGAGCGGCACCGCCTGCTGACCATCACCCGCCCGAGGAGAGTCCATCATGCGTTTGTTCGTCCCCGCCACCATGGCGATGCTCGAGACCCTGCTCGAGGCAGGGGAGATGCCTGTGCGGAGCGGCACCGCGTTCGCGGCGACCCCCGCGCTCATCGAGTCCTACGCCGAGGGCGACATGGAGGAGATCGAACACGTGGCGTTCCTCGAGGCCGCGCGGGCGTCGCTCCGGCTGCTCGGCGGTGAACTCGACTCCGGCGCCGCGCACGAGGCCCACCCGTACCGGCGGGTCGTGGTGAGCGCGGACGTCCCCGACGGGCGGGTGCAGCCGCGGCCGGACCTGGACACCGCCGTGGTGCGGCTGGACGGTGCCACGGTGGGGACCGCGGAGATCGCCGCCGTCCACGTTGATCTGGCCGGGGCCGTGGACCTGGTGAAGGACGCGGTCGAGGTGGTGGACCGTGCGGATCTGGGGGACGAGGACGCCGAGCTCACCGTCGGTGACGCCCTCGACGTGGACCTGGCGTGGTACGACGCGGTGGAACTGCCGTTCCTGCTCACGCTGCTCTAGGGGTGCGGGCGCACCCGGGCCGGACACCGCCCGGATGCCGTGACTGCCCCGATCGCCTGCGGACCCGGGTCGACGGCGTGGAGAATCGGCCCGGGGGATCCCGCCGGACGGGAACCTACGCTACCGTAGGTTCATAGTCCGGAAGCGGCGGTCCGACCCCCGGGCCGCGGGGATCCGTTTTCAAGGAGGCACCAGTGTCCGAGTCGAGAAGTGGGCTCAATCGCGTCCTGCGTGCGGCGGCCGCGCGGGTTCCGGAGCCGCGGGGGGCGCGTACGTTCCTCAACCGCCTCACCCACCCGCTGCGGATGGACGACTACTCGTCGCTCATCTACCCGCTGTGGTCGTCCCGCGAGCTGCGCGGCGAGATCGTCTCCGTGCGTCGTGAGGCCGACGACGCGGTGACCCTCGTGATCAAGCCGGGTTGGGGCGCCACGCCCGAGTACCGCCCCGGCCAGTACCTGGGGATCGGCGTCCTGCTAAACGGCCGGTGGACCTGGCGCTCGTACTCGTTGACCTCGGCTCCCACGACGGGGCGTGGGGAGTACTCGGTGACGGTCAAGGCCCTGCCGGAGGGGCTGCTGAGCAACCACATCGTCGGAACGGTCGAGCCGGGGATGATCGTCCGGCTGCAGGCGCCGGCCGGTGATTTCCACCTGCCCTCGCCCACGCCCGAGAAGCTGATGTTCGTCACCGCCGGCTCGGGCATCACCCCGGTGATGGGCATGCTGCGGTCGCTGGACCGCCGCTCGGCCGACGAGGGGTTCCCCGACGTGGTGCACGTCCACTCGATCCGCGACCGTGATGACGCACTGTTCCACGACGAGCTCCTCGCGCTGGAGCGCACCCAGCCGGGTTACACGCTGCACCTGCGGGTGACCAGCGAGGACGGCCGCATCGACTCCGAGCAGATGTCGGCGCTCGTGCCGGACTGGTCGGAGCGTCCCACCTGGGCGTGCGGGCCCTCGGCGATGCTCGACGAGCTGACCGAGCACTTCGAGGCAACGGGACGGGACGACCTCCACATGGAGCGTTTCACCGTGGACCGCAACGCGGGCGCGTCGGGCGGGACGGTCAAGTACGGCTCGACCGACAAGACGGTGGAGCTCGACGGGGCCACCACGATCCTCGAGGGCGGGGAGAGCGTGGGCGTGCAGATGCCGTTCGGCTGCCGGATGGGTATCTGCCAGACGTGCGTCGTGGGCCTGGAGGAGGGCCACGTCCGCGACCTGCGCAACGGCACCGACCACGGTCCGGGGGAGCGGATCCAGACCTGCGTCTCGGTGGCGCTGGGGGACGTCGAGATCAAGATCTGATCGGCCGCCCGGCCGGCGCCCCCGTGAGGCCCGGGTGCCGGCCGGGCCACACCCGGCCGCCGGGCCACGCCCCGCCGCAGTCCACCGGATCAGTCCTGGTCGAACCCCAGCGCCCACGGGTCGTTGGACTGTAGCGCCCCGAGGAGTTCCCGCACCGCGAGCGCCCGCCGGTGCACGGCGGGGTCGGTGACGGCGTCGAAGGCACACTCGGGGTCCGCGGGCGGACCCTGGTGGGTGCATCCGCGCGGGCACGCGCCGGCGATCTCGTCGAGGTCGGAGAACGCGGCCACCACGTCGTCGGGGGAGACGTGCGCCAGCCCGAAACTGCGGATGCCGGGGGTGTCCACCACCCAGCCGCCCGTCGCCAGTTCGAGTGCGACGGACTGCGTGGAGGTGTGTCGGCCCTTGCCGACGCCGGAGACCACGCCCGTCGCCCTGTATGCATCGGGGACCAGGCGGTTGACCAACGTCGATTTGCCGACGCCCGAGTGTCCGATCATCGCGGAGATCCGGCCGTCGATCAGGTCGTGGAGGTCGTTCAGCTCGTCGTCGACCCCCACCCGCAGGACCGGCACGTCGAGTTCGGCGAATTCGGCGGCGAACACCGACGGGTCGTCCAGGTCGCCCTTGGTCAGGCACAGGACCGGGTCCAGCCCCCCGGTGTAGGCGGCGACGAGGGCGCGGGCGACGAACCCGGCGCGCGGCGGGGGGTCGGCGACGGCCACGACGATGAGCAGGAGCTCGGCGTTGGCCACCACGACCCGCTCGTAGGGGTCAGAGTCGTCGGCGGTCCGGCGCAGCACCGTCGAGCGTTCCTCGACGCGAACGATCCGGGCGAGGGTGTCGCGCGCGCCGGTGAGGTCGCCGACGACGCCCACGCGGTCACCCACCACCACGGGGGTCCGGCCGAGTTCGCGGGCCCGCATGGCGACGACGCGGGTCCCGGCGGTGTGGTCGGGGCCGTCGTCGAGCAGGACGCAGCCCCAGCGCCCGCGGTCGACGGCGACGATCATCGCGGCGGCGGCGTCGTCATGGCTGGGCCGACGTTTGGTCCTGGGGCGTGAGCCCTTCCCGGGCCGGACCCGGACGTCGGACTCGTCCCACCCCCGTGCGCTGCCCGCACCCCGTCCGCTCGGCATGGCCGCCCGTCAGCCCTGTCCGGCCAGCATGTCGGCCCACATCGCGGTGAAGCCGGGCATGGTCTTGGAGGTGGACTCGACGTCGTCGACCCCGACGCCCGGGGCCACGAGGCCGATGATGGCGCCGGCGGTGGCCATGCGGTGGTCGGCGTAGGCGCGCCAGGGCGCGCCGTGCAGCGGGGCCGGGGTGATCTCGAGGCCGTCGTCGAGCTCGGTGACGCCGCAGCCCACGGCGCCGAGTTCCGCGGCGAGCGCGGCGAGGCGGTCGGTCTCGTGTCCGCGCAGGTGCGCGATGCCGGTGAGCCGGGAGGGGCCGTCGGCGAGCGCGCACAGCGCGGCGACGGTGGGGGTGAGCTCGCCGATGGCGGACAGGTCCAGGTCGACGGGGGACAGGCGCTCGGGTCCGACGACGACGAGGGTGCCGTGGCCCGCACCGTCGGCGTCTTCGAGCGTGACCGACGCGCCCATGTCCCGCAGGATGCCACGGATGGCGTCCCCAGGCTGGGTGGTGGCGGCGGGCCAGTGCGGGACGCGGACGGTCCCGCCGGTGACCGCGGCGGCGGCGAGGAACGGGGTGGCGTTGGACAGGTCCGGTTCGACGACCCTGTCGACGGCCGCGATCGCACCCGGCGCGACCCGCCACGAGGACGGGGTCGGCTGGTCGACGGCGACGCCGGACTCGCGGAGCATCTCCAGGGTCATCTCGATGTGCGGCCCGGAGGGGACCGGCGAGGCGCCGACGTGGACCAACTCCGCGCCCTCGTCGAACCGCGCGGCGGAGAGCAGCAGGCCGGAGACGAACTGCGAGGAGGCGGAGGCGTCCATCTCGACGCGGCCGCCCCGCAGAGAGCCGGTGCCGTCGACGGTGAACGGCAGGCTGCCCCCGGTGATGGCGGCGCCCAGTGCGCGCAGGGCGTCGAGCACGGTGGCCTGCGGGCGGACACGGGCCGCGGGGTCGCCGTCGAAGGTGGACCGGCCGGTCGCCAGGGCGGCGACCGACGGGACGAAGCGCATCACCGTGCCGGCCAGTCCACACTCGACGTCGGCGCCCCGCAGCTCACCGGGGGTGATGACGAGGTCGGTGTCACCCGGGCCGAGCGGTCCGGACGGTCCCTCGATGCGTGTCCCCAGCGCCTGCAGCGCGCCGACCATGAGATCGGTGTCCCGACTGCGCAGCGTGCCGACCAGGCGGGAGGGGCCGTCGGCCAGCGCCGCGAGCACCAGAGCACGGTTGGTCAGTGACTTGGACCCGGGGATGGTGACGTCCGCGTCGACGGGGCCGGCGGCGACGGGCGCGTTCCAATGACTCACCTGGTCATTGTCGCCCATCGCGGCGGCATCCGCCGGACCCGGGTGCGAGGATGTCGGCATGTGTGGACGGTTCTCCCTCTCCTCGGACCCGGCGCTGCTCGCGGTGGAGCTGGACGCGGTCGACGAGGCGACGTCCCCGCCTCCCGGCCTGTTCCCCGCCAGCGCGCCCCGGGCCCCGCGGTTCAACATCGCGCCCACCACCACGATCCCGGTTCTGGCACTGGACGTCCCGCGGTCCGAGAGGCTCGTCGAGCCGGCCGGAACGGCGGCGACGGCGGGTCAGGGCGCGACCCCGGGCCCGGGCGCGGCGGCGGGCACGGCGACGCCCCGGCGGGTGCTCCGGGCGATGCGGTGGGGGCTCGTTCCCTCGTGGGCGGGGGACTCACAGCGGCTGCCGAACCTGTTCAACGCCCGGGTGGAGACCGCGTACTCCAAGCCGTCGTTCCGGTCCGCGGTCGCCCGCCGGCACTGCGTGATCCCGATGGACGGCTGGTACGAGTGGGTGCCGGGCGAGCCCGCCACCCCCGGCGGGAAGGCCGGTCCCAAGCAGCCGTACTTCATGAGCCTGCCGGGGGACCGCGGCCTGCTCATGGCCGGATTGTGGGAGGCCCGACGTGACCCGGTGGACGAGACGGTCACCCAACTGTCGTGCACGATCCTCACCACGGAGGCGCTCGGGTCACTGCGCCGGGTGCACGACCGGATGCCGTTGGTGGTCCGCCCCGAGGTACTCGGGGACTGGCTCGATCCCGCTGTCATGCGTGACCCGCGCGCCCTGGTGGACGGCGCGGGCGGTGACCTGGGCGAGTGGGCCGAGTCGGTGGAGATCAGGCCGGTGTCGCGGGCGGTGTCCACTGTCCGCAACGACGGTCCGGAGCTGGTGCGGCCGGTCGACCCCGCCGAGGGGATGCTCTTCTAGGCGGTCGCATCCGGACAGTCCTGTCCAGGCGGCCGTGTCTGGGCGGCCGTGACCGGGGCGGTCAGCCGGCCGTGATCGGGGCGGTCACCGCCCGGGTGATCGCCACCAGATCCACGGGGGCGAGCTCGATCTCCCACCCGCGTCTGCCGGCGCTGCACAGGATCGTGGGATGGGCCAGGGCCGAGGCGTCCACCACAGTCGCCAGGGGGCGTCGCTGGCCGACGGGCGACACGCCCCCGACGACGTACCCGGTGCTCTTCTCCGCCACGTCGATCGGCGCCAGGGTGGCTTTGCCGCACCCCAGGGCGGCGGCCGCGGCCTTGAGGTCCAGCGAGGAGGTCACGGGCAGGACCGCCACCGCGAGCGGGACCCGTGACCCCTCGGGAGGTCTGCCGGTGGCCAGGACCAGTGTCTTGAACACCCTGTTCGCGGCCACCCCCAGTCGGTCGCCCATCACGCGGGCCGCCTCGTCGCCGTAGGCCGCGTCACCGGTCACCTCGTAGGTGTGCACGGTGTGGTCGATGTCGGCGTCGCGCAGCGCGACGATCGCCGGGGTCGCCGCGGCGCCGCCTCGTCCCTTCCTGCTGCCCACGGGACGGGAGCCTAGCGGGTGACGGGGTCCGGAATACCGCGACGGCCCACCGCGTTGATTCCCAGCAGGTACCCGGGGTAGGTCCCGGGTCGGAAGGGAGGGTGCGATGCGGACCGCGGTCCTCGACGCCCCGGGCGTGCGGTTAGACTCCGGGACACCGACAGGTGAGGAGTTCCGGTTGCCGACCGAGTTGCAGCCCGACGAGGCCGACCAGCGCGCAGAGAAGTTCGAGGAGCTGGCGATGCCTCTCCTCGACCAGCTCTACGGCGCGGCCTTGCGGATGACCCGGAATCCCGCCGATGCGGAGGACCTGGTGCAGGAGGCCTACGCCAAGGCCTTCGCGGGATTCCACTCGTTCAAGCCGGGGACCAACTTCCGCGCGTGGATGCATCGCATCCTCACCAACGCGTACATCAACCACTACCGCAAGCGTCAGCGCCAGCCCGCGCAGTACCCGACCGATGAGATCACAGACTGGCAGTTGGCCGCCGCGGCCGAGCACACCTCGACGGGCCTCCGCTCGGCGGAGGTCGAGGCGATGGAACTGCTGCCGGACGACGAGATCCGGGCGGCCCTCGCCGAGCTGCCGGAGGAGTTCCGGATGGCGGTGTACTACGCCGACGTCCAGGACCTGCCGTACAAGGAGATCGCGGAGATCATGGACACCCCGCTGGGGACCGTGATGTCGCGTCTACACCGCGGTCGCAAGCAGCTGCGCGAGCTGCTGCGCGACGTGGCCACCGAGCGGGGTTTCGGCCGCGACCGAGAGGAGGGGGCGAAGTGATGAGGGAGCACGACCCACGACTCGACGAGATCGACTGTCGGTCGGCGAAGCGCGACCTGTCCCTGCTGGTGGACCTCGAGTGCGACGACGCCTGCCGCTCTCGACTCGAACATCATCTCGCGGGGTGTCCGGACTGCCGGGAGTTGTTCCTCTCGGAGCGCCGCCTCAAGGCGAAGCTCTCCAGTTCGTGCTGCGAGAAGGCTCCGACGGGGCTGCGGGAACGCCTGATGGTGGAGATCCGACGCACGACGGTGACCACGACGGATGCGGACGGCACCACCGTGGTTCACAGACACACGACCGTCGAGAGACGCGACTTCGGCTGATCCGCGGTCGCGGTGACGGACGACGAGGGGGCGGGCACCGGTCAGGTGCCCGCCCCCTCGTCGTCCACGGCGTCCGTACTCAGCTGTTCGGACGCTTACCGTGGTTGGCGTTCTTCTTACGGCGATCCCGCCTCTTGCGGCCACGCTTGCTCATGGTCGCCTCCTTTCGTCGGTGTACAAGTCTTCCATGCGCGGGCCCGTGTGGTTGCATTGGAGGTGTCCGGGGGCCGTTGTCGAGGAAGCAGAGGAATAATCCATATGACTGAACAGGTCCGTGCCGAGATGGTCGCGAACGTCTTGGAGGTCGTCGCGGCGGTCGGCACCGAGGTCGCCGAGGGCGACACGATCGTTCTCCTGGAGTCGATGAAGATGGAGATCCCGGTGCTGTGTGAGGGCTCGGGAACCGTGACGGAGGTCGCGGTGAAGCCCGGCGACGTCATCCAGGCGGGCGATCTCATCGCCGTCATCGACTGACCGATCGGCCGCCACAACGGCGGGAGGCCGGTTCCCACCCTGATCGGGTTGGGAACCGGCCTCTCGTACGCTGGCCGTCCTGGGGTCGGGCGACGTACGCGTCAGACGGTCGGGGTCAGACCGTGGTCCGGGTGCGGGCGCGGCGACGCTTGAGGGCGCGACGCTCGTCCTCGCTCATGCCGCCCCACACGCCGGCGTCCTGGCCGGACTCGAGGGCCCAGGTCAGGCACTCGGCGGTGACGGGGCAGCGGTTGCAGACGATCTTCGCCTCGGCGATCTGCGCGAGGGCGGGGCCGGAATTGCCGACGGGGAAGAACAGCTCGGGATCCTCGTCGCGGCAGATGGCCTTGTGGCGCCAGTCCATGGGAACTCCTTCGTCGTGAGACCGAGGTCGGGTGCGCCGGGCAGCACGAAAACGCCGTTCAGGCGTGGACCTGTACGATCGACGTGAGAACGTTCGTGTTCGGTGACACCCGACGGGGTGGTGGGGGTTGTACCCGCTCCGCGGGCTCGCTCCTGCTGGAGTGGCTCCCGGTTAAGGCAAGGCAAACACGGTGTGTCTGCGCTGTTACAACTGATCGTCCCACGATTCCCTGACAAGTCAACCCTCTTGAATCTCGATGTGGTAAACGTCACGCGCTTTGTCAAATCGGCGCGAAAGCGCACACCAGAGGCTGTTATCGCCTAGGCGGAGCGCGCCCCACCAGGGGTGTGGGGCCCGGTGGATCCGGTGCCACATAGTCTTGAGAGGTGAACGTGAGACGACAGGACGAGCCCCGTGTTCCGGCCGACCCCCGGATCGCGATCCCCGGCCCGGTCCGCCTCGCCGGCTGGATCGCCTCTGCTCAGGGGCTCATCGGCGTGGGCATCGCGGTGGTCCTGTTGGTCCGTGCGATCGGCGGCCACCGCGAGGAGACCGTGGTCATCAGCGGGTACGGGACCGCCGTGTGGTTCGCGATCCTCGGGGGCGGGTTGTTGGCCGCCGGGCTGGGACTGCTGCGCGGTCGGCGGTGGGGCCGCGGTCTGGTGGTGATCGCCGAGCTGCTGCTGCTCTTCGTCGCGTGGTACGTGGGGGTGGGGTCGCACCAGTACCTGGCCGGGATCGCTCTGGCGGTGGTGTGTGCCTCCGCCCTGGTGGCGTTGTTCCGGCGCGACGCCGTGGAGTGGTACGCCGCCTGACCGACTGGTACGTCGCCTGACCGTCTGATACGCCGCCTGACCGGCCGTCCGCGGCCCGGTCAGGCCAGCAGCTTGTAGGCGTGGATCGAGCCGCCGCGGCGTTCGTAGAGGATGTCGCCGATCTGCGCCAGCCCGGTGACGCCCTCGCCCTCTGCGGAGGTGGCACCCAGGCGGAGCGTCTCGACGCCCGAGTCGTGGTCCAGGAGTCCGAATCCGCCGGCGACGGGCAGCAGCACCCAATCCCGCGCGGTGGTGACGTCGGGGTCGGGTGACCACCCGCCGGTCAGTCCCGGGCCGGTCGTCCCGCCGGCCGTCCAGGTGTGCTGGCCGGTATCGGTCCGGAAGGCGTGGGTGGAGCCGCCGTCGAACCACCGTGCCTGGGTGTCGTCGCCGGAGAGTGTGGTGGCGCCCGGTTTGGCCGCGGGTTCGGAGTCCAGTCGCAGGACGGGGGAGTACTGGCGCGGGGAGGTGAACCATTCGACGGCCCAGGCGCCGTCGCGGTCGGTCAGTGCGAGGACGCCCTCGTCGGTGACGTCGATGATCCACAGGCCCCGGGCGCCGGTGGTCTCCGAGGCGATCTCCTCGGGCTTGCGGCTGTCCTCGGGGACGGTCTCGGCGAGCGTGAGCCGTGTGGAGTCGTCGCCGGGGCAGCGTTCGGCGACGGCGAACCGGTCGTCGGTGAGGTCGGCCGTTCCGAGGGTGCAGTCGGCGCGTGGTTGCATGTCGGCTTCCTGGGGCGCCTCGACGGCGCCGTACTCGACGGTGCGGACGAGGTCGTCGCGCCAGATCTCGAGCCGCTCGGGGCTGGAGGCCAGCGCGTGCCGCCAGGTCGAGGTCAGTTCCATCGCGTCGGGGAAGGCGCTCTGCCGGGTGCTCGTGTACTGCTGCGTCGTCGGATCGAGGGCGGTGACGTCACTGCACCCGGCGGCCCCGTCGAACGCCGCGGCGAGGATGTCGGCATAGAACGTGGCCGCGCAGGGACGCCCGGCGTGCGAGTAGGTCCACCGCTGCTCGCCCGAGCCCGCGTCGCGGCCCACGAGGGTCCCGTCGTCGTCGAGAGTGACGAGGTTGCCCTTTGTGGTCAGTGGGGCGCCCGCGCCCCCCGATGCGTGGGACCACAGGGGCTGGAGGGAGGTAGGGCGCTCGACCGCGGGCCCGTAGACGGGCTGCTCGTCGTCGGCGGCGCCGAAGTCCGATCGGTTCGCGCTCCCCGACAGCAGGACGGCGGCGGCCACCACCGCCATGACGACGACGATGACGGCTGCGGTCGCCAGATCGCGGCGTGTCCCCCGTTCCGAGGGCACACCGGGGAACCGTCGGCCCGGGCCGCCGGTGGCGTGTCTGTCTGCGCGCACGTGCCGTATGTGGGGAGGTGGTGGCCCGGTCAGTCCTGACCGGCCTGGTCGGGCGACGACGACGAGGGGCGCCGACGGCGACGGCGGCGCCGCGGGGGTGCGTCGCCGGGGGTCGCCGAACCGTCTGCGCTGTCGGTCCCGGGAGCGGGGTCACCGGACGTGGCGGGCGTCGAGGCCTCGTCAGCGCCGGAGGCCCCGGTCCGGGTACGCCGCCGACGGGGTCCCGATCCGGTCCCGGACTCCCGGGCGGGCCCGCGGGAGTCGCGGTCGGCCGGGCGGCGGCCGGAGCCGGTCCCGGTGGGAGCGCCGACGCGTCCGCCGGCGCTCTCCGGGATCCCGAGGTCGGACCGCAGGTGCGGGGACGTCGAGTAGGTCTCGGCGGGCTCACCGGACCCGAGCCCGAGGGCCTTGTCGATCAGGCCCCACCGGGGCAGGTCGTCCCAGTCCACGAGGGTGACGGCCACACCCGTACGTCCGGCGCGGCCCGTGCGGCCGATCCGGTGCACGTAAGTCTTCTCGTCCTCGGGGCATTGGTAGTTGATGACGTGGGTGACGTCGTCGACGTCGATCCCGCGGGCCGCGACATCGGTGGCGACGAGGACGTCGACGTCACCGGTGCGGAACGCCTTGAGGGACTTCTCACGCGCCCCCTGGCCGAGGTCGCCGTGGATGGCGCCCACCCGGAAGCCGCGTTCCGCGAGATCGTCGGCCAACTTCTGGGCGGTGCGCTTGGTGCGGCAGAAGATCATGGTGGCGCCTCGGCCCTCGGCCTGGAGGATCCGCGAGACCACCTCGGGCTTGTCGAGCGAATGGGCCCGGTAGACGTACTGGGTGGTGTTCTCGTGCGTGGCGCCGGAGTCGGCGGCCTCGGCGCGGATGTGGGTGGGTTTGGTGAGGAAGGTGCGGGCCAGGGTGATGATCGGGCCCGGCATCGTGGCCGAGAACAGCATGGTCTGGCGCTTCTCCGGGACCATGCGCAGCAGCTTCTCGATGTCGGGCAGGAAGCCCAGGTCGAGCATCTCGTCGGCCTCGTCGAGGACGAGGGCCTCGACCTTGCCCAGCACGAGCTTCGACTGGTTCGCGAGGTCGAGCAGGCGGCCGGGGGTGCCGACGACCACGTCGACGCCCTTCTCCAGGGCCTCGGTCTGCTGCTCGTACGGCGTTCCGCCGTAGATCGCGAGGACCTTGAGCGGGCGGGTGCCGGACCCGGAGGCCGCCGGCGCGGTGAGGCCGGTCGCGGCGATCTTGAGGTCCTGGGTGACCTGGACGCACAGCTCGCGGGTGGGGACGATGATGAGCGCCCGCGGGGTGCCGTCGAGCGTCCTCGTCGCCTCGCCGGTGGCGATGCGGTGGAGGAGCGGGACGCCGAACCCGTAGGTTTTGCCCATGCCGGTCCGGGCCTGACCGATGAGGTCGGATCCGGCCAGTGCCAGCGGGAGGGTGAGTTCCTGGATGGCGAACGTGTGGGTGATCCCGCGCTCGGCGAGCGCGGTGACGATCTCCGGGCGGACGCCGAGCTCGGCGAAGCTGGGGGAGGAGTCGGAGGACGGGGCGTCGACGACGGCGGTCGTCGTGGCCATGCCGTCGACTTCTTCGGTGGTGACATCTGTGGTGGACAGGGCGGTGCCTTTCTCGTCTCGCGCGCGGATGGTTCGGGCCGCACAAGGTCCGGCCTCGCGAGCGGGGCGCGCGCACATTTCCACGGGACCTGTCACGCCCGGCGCCGGAGCGATCCGGACCCGGGGAGTGATCCACGTGCACACATCCTATCCCGTGCCGCCGCCTTTCGAGCGCGTCGGGCTAGCCTGGACCGCACGCACCGCCGATGACGGCGTGACATGCGCCTACGACGAGAAGGGCAGGCACCGTGGAGGTCAAGATCGGCATCGCCGACAGCAACCGTGAGCTCGTGTTCAAGACCGGGATGACGCCGGAGGACGTGTACAAGCGCGTCGAGGCGGCCCTGACCGCGGAGGCCAAGGCGGTACTCGAGCTCGAGGACGAGAAGGGGCGCCGTTACCTCGTGTCCACCGATCGGGTGGCGTACGTCGAGATCGGCGAGACCGCGCGCCGCGCGGTCGGGTTCCTCTCCTGAGGGAGTGAACCCCGGGCCGGGGGCCGCCCTCGCGGCCCCGACCCCCGGGGGTCAGGCCTGGTTGTCCGGGTCGGTCCGGTCCCCTCCGTGACGCGGGATCTTGGACAGGCCGCCCCAGCACAGCGTGACCGTCGTCGAGACGGCGTCCGCGCGGGGGATCGGTCGGCCGGCGTCGAGCCAGTGCCCGGCGCTGACCCGGCTGGCCCCGACCAGTCCGACGGCCAGCAGTCGCGAGCGGTGGGCGTCGAGCCCGGAGTCCCCGCGGACGAGGTCGTGGACCGCGTCGATGCACCCGTCGGTGGCCCTGTCGAGTTCCCGCCGGACGTCCTCGTCACCGGACTCGGAGTAGAAGACCAACCGGAACCCGCGGGTGTCGGCGTCGGCGTACGCGAAGAACGTGTCGACGGCCGCCTCGACCCTGCGCCGGTTGTCGGAGGTCGAGTCCAGCGCGGCACGGATGCGTCCGAGCAGTTCGTCGACATGGTGGCGCAGCACCTCGATGTACAGGTCACGTTTGGAATCGAAGTGCTGGTAGAGCACCGGCTTGGAGACGCCGGCCAGGACGGCGATGTCATCCATCCCGGAGGCGTGGAAGCCCTGGTCGACGAACACGGTCCCGGCGGCGTCGATCAGCTGGCTGCGCCGGGCCCCGCGGGGGAGCCGGGCCGCTCGGGTGCGGCCCGGTGCGGCCGGGAAGGGTCCGTCCGGGCTCGTCATCTGCTGGCTCCTTCTCCGCCCGGGCGGGAGTCGACATGCGTCCGGGCCAGACGGACAATACCCGCAGCCGCGGAGTGCGGGAGGAGGCGCCTCACCCCTCATGTGGGATCGTGTAGGCCTTGACTTCAGGAGTGGACGTGGAGGTGTACGGATGAGCGACGGCCGTCGCCGGACGCCGGGCGGTGCGGACGCCGAGGGTCGTCAGCGACCCCCGTACTACCCTCCGCACGGCGAGCCGCTGCGCGCGCCGTGGGACCCGCAGGAGTCGACCCCGGGGCGCCGCCGGTCGGTGCCCGGATCCCGGGACCACCTGCGTCGGCAGACCCCGGTCGGCAGGTTCTTGGCTACCTGGGGCTGGCGCGCGTACGCGATCCCGGTGCTCGTGGTGCTCACCGCCCTGGTGATCGGGGACGCCATCGTCTCGCCGGGCGCGTCCGACGAGGACCGGGTGGTCCGGGCGGAAGAGACCCCGGCCGTGGTCGGGGTACCCGCGGCGGGTGAGGTCCCGCCCAGTGGTGAGTTGCCGGAGGGCGGCTCCTTCATCGGGGCCGCGAGCGGGGAGTTCAGGATCGTGCCCGGCGGCACCGATCCGGTGGGACGCCCGACGGCCGAGCAGTTCAGCTACACGGTCGAGGTCGAGGACGGGATCGACACCGTCGACTTCGGCGGGGACGACTCGGTCGCCAGGATGGTCGACGCGACCCTGGCCAACCCCAAGAGCTGGACGGCCGACGGCGCAGTCGCGTTCCGGCGGATCGCCGGTGACGAGCCCGCGTTCCGGGTCTCGCTGGCGAGCCCCATGACGGTCCGCGAGAACTGCGGGTACGACATCGAACTCGAGGCGAGTTGCTACAACTCGGCCACGGGTCGCGTCTACCTCAACCTCGCGCGCTGGGTGCGGGGAGCGAGGTCGTTCCAGGGCGACATCGGGTCCTACCGGCAATACCTGGTCAACCACGAGGTCGGCCACGCGATCGGCTACCCGGCCCACGAGCCGTGCCCCGCGGACGGCGCCCTGGCGCCGATCATGATGCAGCAGACGTTCGGCGTGAACAACGGCGACATCCACCAGTTGGATCCCGAGGGCGTGGTCCCGGACAACGACGACACGTGTCGATACAACGCGTGGCCGTTCCCCGACGGACCCCCGGTGGCGGGATGACCGCCGCGGGCGGACCGGGGGACCGCGGCCTTCCCCCGCTGGTGGACCCGGTACCGGAGCTGACGAGGGACGAGCGGGAACGGTACTCGCGGCACCTGTTGCTCGGCGCGATCGGCGACGAGGGGCAGCGTCGCCTGCGCGCCGCGTCGGTGTTCGTCGTGGGTGCCGGCGGCCTGGGTGCCCCGGTGCTCATGTACCTCGCCGCGGCGGGTGTCGGGCGGATCACGGTCGTCGACGACGACGAGGTGGACCTCGGCAACCTGCACCGGCAGGTGATCCACTCCGTCGGGGCCGTGGGCCGACCCAAGGTGGACTCGGCGAGGGACCGCCTGGCCGAGTTGGCGCCCGGGGTCCGGGTCGACGCGATCCACGCCCGACTCGACGCCCTGAACATCGAGTCGCTTCTCGAGGGCCATGATCTGGTGATCGACGGCAGCGACAACTTCGCGACCAGGTACCTGGTCTCCGACGCCTGCGAGATCGCGGGGATCCCGCTCATCTGGGGGACCATCGACCGCTTCCGGGCGCAACTCGCCGTGTTCTGGTCGCGCCCACCGGCGCCCGCCGACCCGGTGACCCTGCGGGACCTCTACCCGTCCCCACCGCCTCCCGGGTCGGTGCCCAGCTGTGCCGAGGCCGGGGTCGTGGGTGCGTTGTGTGGCACGGTCGGGTCGATGATGGCAATGGAGGCGGTCAAGCTCGTCACGGGAGCGGGCCGGCCCCTACTCGGACGCCTGGTCCTGATGGATCTGCTCGAGTCGACCCACCGGGCGGTGACGATCCGACCGGACCCGTCGAGGGAGCCGGTCACCCGACTGCCCGACGGGGCCGACGACGTCTCCTGCGAGATGCCGGCGGCCGGGCCGGCGGCCGGGCCGGTCGTCACCGCCGCCGAGCTCGCGGAGGAGTTGACGCAGGCGGGGTCCCCCGGCGCTGCCGCCCCGGTCCTCGTGGACGTCCGCGGGGCGGGTGAGCGGTCCATCGCCCGGATCGAGCCGTCGGTGTGGGTGCCCCTGGACTCGGTCGCCGAGGACGCCGCGGACCCCACCGGTGTCCTCGGTCGCGCCGCCGCCCGGGGGCGCCTGGTCCTCTACTGCAAGTCCGGTGTGCGCTCCGCGCGCGCCGCCACGACCCTGTCCGGGGCCGGATTCACCGGCGTCCGGTCGTTGGCGGGCGGAATCGACGCGTGGACACGCGACGTCGACCCGTCCCTGCCCGGGTATTGACCGAGGAGGTGGGTAGCGTGGGCGGCGTGAACGATGCGAGGGTCCCCGAGCACGTCCGTGGCGCGTTCGGCGTGACGGACGGCCCGGCCGTCCCCGTGGTCGCCGGCTCCGGGACCGGCTGGCTGGTGTCCACCTCCGGTGCCGCCGTCGTGCTCCGCCCCGTCGCGGACACGGCGCTGGCGAACTGGTCCGCCCGGGTCCGGGAGGAACTGGACGTGACGGGGCTACGGGTGGCCCTCCCCGTCCGCTCGACCGATGGACGCCACGTCGTGTCCGGCTGGCGCGCCGACCGGGTGGTGTCCGGTCGCCCCGAGGCGCGCGCCGACGAGACCATCGCGTGGTCCGCGCGGATCAACGCGGCGCTCGCCGACGTGGAGCCCCCGCGGCCCGCCACCCGCCCGGCGAGGCGGCCGTGGGCCGAGACCGACCTGTTCGCGTTCGCCGAGGCGGCCGCCTGGGACGGTGACCCCGAGCACGACCTGGCGCCCGGGATGGAGGACCGCGGTACGCCCTTCGCGACCCACCGTGCGGCCGCTCTGCTCGGTGCGACGGGCCTCATCCGGCACCGCAGGCCGGTCGGGATCCCCGTGACCGGCGTCGTCCACGGGGATCTCGCCCGGGGTCTGCTCTTCGACTCGTCCGCCGAACCCGCACTGACCGACGTCGTGCCCTATGCCCGGCCGACCTCGTGGTCGGCCGCGGTCGTCGCCGTCGACCACCTGTCGTGGGGGACGGCCGACATCGGGGTCCTCGGCAGATGGCGCCATCTCGAGCAGTGGCCCCAGATGGTGTTGCGCGCTGCCGTGTTCCGGTTGGCGGTACACGCGCTGCACCCCGGTTCGCGGCCGCACGCGATGGACGGGTTGCAGTCCATGGCCCGCGAGGTCGGCGAGTTCGTGGGGGACACGTCGGCATGACCCCCCGTTCCCCGCGGGCATCGTCCCGCCAGGGTGCCCTCGCGTTTCCGCTCGTGGCCCTCGTCGGCGTCGTCCTCGTCTCGCTGAACCTCCGGACCGCCGTCACCTCCCTCAGCCCGCTGCTCGGGGTGATCGACGCCGAGATCGGCCTCGGCGCCGCCGGGATGGGGCTGCTCGGGATGGTCCCGACCGCCATGTTCGCCGTCTGGGGTGTGCTCACCCCGATCGTCCTACGCCGGGTGGGTCTGGAGATGCTCACGGTCCTGGCGATGGTCGCGGCGGCCGTCGGGCAGCTCATCCGGGCCGCCGCCCACGACCCCTGGGTGATGGGCGCGGGATCACTCATCGCGCTGGCGGGGATGGGGATCGGCAACGTCGTCGCCCCGCCCCTGGTCAAGAAGTACTTCCCCCGGCACGTGGCCGCGGTCAGCATGGCCTACATCACCGGTCTGCAGCTGGGCACCGTCGTCCCGGCGCTGGTGGCGGTGCCGGTCGAGGAGGCCGCCGGGTGGCGGGTCTCCATCGGGTGGTGGGCGGTCCTCGCCGTCGTCGCCGCGATCCCCTGGATCGTCGAGGTCGTGCGGCCGGGCGTCCCCACCGACTCCCCTCGTGCCACCGGGTCCCCCCGCCCCGCAGACGGCTCCACCGGCAGCGCCCCCACCAGCGCCCCCACCGGCGCCCCCGGCGGCTCCGCCGCGACCCCCACCCGGCGCATCCGCCCGTGGCGTTCGCCCGTCGGCGTGGCGCTGGCCCTGTTCTTCGGAACCAACTCCTTGTGCACGTACGCGTTCTTCACCTGGCTCCCGGCCGTGGCCGAATCGATCGGGATGACGCGCGCGGAGGGCGGGTTGGCGTTGGCGGTGTACTCGGCGATCGGCCTCGTCGCGGCGTTGGTGGTGCCGTGGGCGGCGGGCCGCTTCGAGGACCCGTACGCCGTCGTCGTCGTCTCCGTCGTGTCCTACCTGGCCGGGTTCGCCGGCCTGCTCTGGGCTCCCGGCGCGGCGTGGGTGTGGATCTGCCTGCTCGGCGTGGGACCCAGCACGTTCCCGCTCTGCCTCACGCTGATCAACCTCCGCACGCGCACCCAGGCCGGCTCCGCCGCGCTCTCCGGGTTCTCCCAGGGCGTGGGGTACACGGCCGCGTCCCTCGGGCCGCTCGTGTTCGGCATGCTGTTCGACGGCCCCGGGCTCGGGGCGGGCCTGGCGTTCCTCACGGTGGTGTTGGCGATCATGACGGTCGTCTCGCGGACCGCGTGCCGCCCGAACATGCTCGAGGACACCCTGCGCTGACCCTCGCGGCGGGGCGATGTCGTAGGCGTGTGGTCTCATCGAGCCGTGACAGAGCCCGTCGACACCCCGACCGCCAGCCGCGCCGCCCGCGCCGACCGCGCGGTCGGCCGTCCCGGGACATCCTGGCCGGCGGATTTCGACGACCTCCTCGGTCGTGACTGGTCGGGCACCCGGACCGGTCGGCAGGATCGGTGGGTGGTCCGCGGGGGCCCGGGTAGCGGGAAGACCTCGCTGATCGTCGACGTGGTGCGTTCGGCGGTGGCCGGCGGGGTGGGCATGGACGGCGTCCTGGTCCTCACGGGTTCGGCGACGGCGGCGGCCGCCCTGCTCGAACAGTCCACTCGCGGCCTGCCTCCGGAGCTCGTGGTGGGCACCGATGCGCCGGTCCGTACCGTCCACTCCCTGGCCCACGCGGTCGTTCGGTTGGCGGCCGCGCGGGCCGACGCACCGCCCCCGCGGTTGCGCACCGGGGCCGAGCACGACGCGGTGGTGCGGGAGACCCTGTCGGGCGAACTGGCGGACGGGGCGCCGCACTGGCCGGAGCAGATGCGTCCGGCCCTGGCCACGGTCGGGTTCGCTCGCGAACTGCGCGACCTGCTCCTGCGCTCGCTGGAGAGGGGCATCGGACCACGCGAACTCGCCCGGTTGGGACGGACCGCGGGTCGGCCCGCGTGGGTCGCCGCCGCCGGGTTCTTCCGCCGCCACGAGGAGCAGATGGCATTGCGCTCCGGTGTGCGTTCCGGGCAGTCCGACATTCCGGAGGCGCTCAACGCCGCGGAACTGGTGGGGGCCGCCCTCGACGCGCTCACCGCCGATCCCGATCTCCGTGAGATCTTCCGGTCACGCCGGCTCGTCGCGGTGGACGACGCGCAACACCTCGATCCGCTCGCCGCCGAGTTCGTCGCGACGGTCGGTGGCGGCGCGGATGTGCTGCTGGTGGTCGAGGACGGCGACCAGTCGGTGTTCCGGTTCCGCGGGGCGGACGGCGGGCTCGCGCGGGCCGTGGTGGACCAGGGCGGCCGCGCCGTCGACCTCCACGCCGGACACCGCATGTCGCCGGCGATCACGGTGGTCGCGGCGCGTGTCGCGTCGCGGCTCCCCGGGGCCGCGCGCCACCGCCCCCGCGAATCGACCGGTGGTGCCGAGGGCTCGGTGGGGGTGACCGTCGCGGGCTCGGCCGCCGCGGAGGCGGCCGTCATCGCGGATTTCCTCCGCCGCCGCCACGTCCTGGACGGTATCGACTACGGGGAGATGGCCGTGGTGAGCCGCTCCCTGCCGCGGGTGGCGGATGCGGTCCTGGCAGCCCTCGACGCCGCGGACGTCCCCGTCGTCGACGCGGGTGCGGAGATCCCGCCGGCTCACGATCCCGTGGCGTCCGGGCTGCTTCTCCTGGTGCGCTCCGCGGTGGAGGGCGAGACCGGGACCGACGCCGAGCGGACCCTGGCCATGCTCTCGGGCCCGATCGGTCGCGCCGACGCGGTCGCGATGCGTCGTCTCCGGCGCGGCCTGCGGCGCTCCGGGATAGGCGGCACCGAACCGAGCGCGGACACGCTGCGTCGTCTGGTCCTCGCGGCGGAGGACCAGATCCCGCCGGGCCTCACCACCGTGGAGCTCGCGCCGGTGACGAGGATCCGACGGGCCCGGGCGGCTGTCCTTGCGGAGCTCGAGGCGGGCGGGACCGCGGAGGAGGCACTCTGGGCGGCGTGGTCGGCGTCCCGGCTGGAGCGACGGCTCGTCCGTCAGGCGGTGGCCGCCGACCCGTGGTCCCGGTCAGCGGACCGCTCGCTCGACGCGGTCGTGTCGCTGTTCGACCACGCCGCCGACTTCGTCGACCGGGTGCCCGGCGGATCCGTGGCGCTCTTCTGCGACATCGTCTCCGGCGAGGACCTGCCCGCGCCCGGTCGTGCGGACACCAGGGCCCGCGGAGGGGCGGTCAGCGTGCTGTCTGCGCACGCCGCGGTGGGCAGACAGTGGCGGGCCGTGGCCGTGTGCGGCGTGCAGGACGGGGTGTGGCCCGCGCCCCGCCGACGGTCCGGGCTGCTCGGGGTCGACGAACTGGTGGATCTGACCGAGATCGCCGGCGACGGTCCCGTGCCGTCCGAGGCCGAGCGGGCCGTGTCCTCCGCCGCCGCCCGCTCGGCCGAGGAACGGCGCCTGTTCTACGTCGCCTGTTCCCGCGCGAGCGATCATCTCCTGGTGACCGCGGTCGAGTCACCGGAGCAGGGGGATGTCGCCCCGTCCCGGTTCATCGACGAGATCTCCGACCTGGCCACCGTGGCCCCCACCACAGCCCCGACCGGGCAGGTGGCGGGCCTGCCCCCGCACGCGCCCACCGTGTTCACCCTGCCGCACCTGGCCGTCGATCTGCGGGCAGCTCTGCACGACCCGGCGACCGACCCGGAAGACGCCCGTCACGCGGCCGGGCTCCTCGCCGGCCTCCGCGACGCCGGGGTGGGGGTCGCCGATCCGCGGACCTGGTTCGGCGCCGCCGAGCCGTCCACGGCCGAGCCGGTGGTCACCGCGACGCCCGGAGTGCCCCTCGCGGTCCTCTCGCCGTCCGGTTTCGGCGCCCTGGAGGAGTGCCCCCTCCGGTGGTTTCTCCAGAAGGTGCGTGGCGACTCGTCGGACGCCGGATCGGCGGCGCCGCTCATCCGGGGCTCGGCGGTCCACGCGCTGACACAGGCGGTGGAGGGAGGGATCTCCGAGGACGCGGTACGCGCGGCCGTCCTGCGCCGAGCCGAGGCGCTCACGATGGCCCGCGGGTGGTTCGCCGAGCGGGGAGCGGAATCGATGGTCGAGATGGCCGAGACGTTCCGACTGTGGCGCTCCTCGACCCGCGACGAGTACACCACGGCCGGGGTCGAGGAGCCGTTCGAGTTCGAGGTCGAGGGCCCCGTGCGCGTCCGGGGTCGGATCGACCGGCTCGAGGCGACCACGGCGGGGCAGGTGATCCCGGTCGACGTGAAGACCGGCGGTGCCGTGGCGAGCCAGGCCGATGCAGCGGTCCACCCGCAACTCGCCCTCTACCAACTCGCCCTGGCCAACGGGGCGGTCGACTCCGCCGCGGGGCGGGAACCGGGCGGAGGCCTCCTGCTCTATCTGGCGGGTCGGGAGGGTCGCATGCCGTCCGAACGGACCCAGGACCCGCTCGGTGCCGAGGCGGCCGAGGCGCTCACCCGGCGGGTGACGGAGGCGGGCCGCGCGACCGTCGGGCCGTCCTACTCGGCGAGAGCGGGCCGCTGGTGCGACCACTGCGACGTCAGATCCAGCTGCCCCGCGCAGCCCGAGGGAGAACAGGTGATCGGATGACCGCGACGATCGAGCCCGATGCCATCGCCGACGCGCTCGGGGTCCACCGGCCGACCCGCGAGCAGGCCGAGGTGATCGCGGGTCCGGCGGAACCGACGCTGGTCCTGGCGGGAGCGGGTGCCGGAAAGACCGAGACGATGGCCGCCCGCGTGGTGTGGCTGGTGGCCAACGGGTACGCACGACCGGGGGAGATCCTCGGCCTGACCTTCACCCGTAAGGCCGCGCAGCAGTTGTCCCGCCGGATCCGCCGGCGACTCGACGCGCTCGCACGCAGTCCTCTGTGCACGGGCCCGGGAGCCGCCCCCGGGGTCGCCGAGGCGATCCGCACCGAGGATCCACAGATCTCGACCTACCACGCGTTCGCCGGGACACTGCTCGGGACGTACGGACTCCTCGTCCCCGTCGAACCGGACTCGCGGCTGCTCACCCCCACCGCCGCCTTCCAGCTCGCGCACGACGTGGTGTCGAGGTGGGAGAGCCCCCTGACGACCGGATCGAACCCCGGCAAGGTGACACGGGATGTCCTGGCGTTGGCGGGCCAATTGTCCGACCACCTCGTCACCACAGACGATCTGCGCACACACCCGGACCTGGTGACCACTCTCATCGCAACCCTGCCCCCCGGCCCGCGGCAACGCCAGACCCCCACGCTGTGGCTCCAGGAGACGGCCGACGTGCAGGGGCATCGCGACGAACTCGCGGACCTGGTGGACGCGGTCGCGGAACGCATGCGCGCCGAGTCGGCTCTCGACCACGGTTCGCAGATGGCCCTGTCGGCCACGGTCGCCCGCGACCACACCCAGGTCGGACAGGTCGAGCGCCGGGCGTTCCGGGTGGTCCTGCTGGACGAGTACCAGGACACCGGGCACTCGCAGCGCGTGCTGCTCGCGTCCCTGTTCGGAGGCGGGGCGGGGCCGGTGCCGGCGGTCACCGCAGTCGGGGACCCCATGCAGTCCATCTACGGTTGGCGCGGGGCCTCGGCCTCGAACCTCGACCGGTTCCGTGAGGACTTCCCCCTGGCCGGCGGTCAGCGCTCGCACCTCCGCGAACTCACCACCTCGTGGCGAAACCCCCCGGAAGTACTCACACTGGCCAACAGGATCACCGAGCCGCTGCGGGGCCGACCGGGGTCGATCCCCGTCCCCGAGCTGCGAGCCCGGCCCGGTGCCGAGCCTGCCGACCTCAAGGTCGCGGTCCTGGACACCGCGGCGGACGAACGGGAATGGCTGGCGGACGCGATTGCCGAGCGATACCGTGCGGCCGCCCGGGACGGGCACACACCGACCGCCGCGGTTCTGGTCAGGCGCAACGGGGACTCGGCGGCGATCGCCGACGCACTCGAAGCGCGCGGCCTGGCCGTCGAGGTCGTGGGCGTGGGAGGACTGCTCGACGTCCCCGAGGTCGCAGATGTGGTCTCACTGCTCACGGTGATCGCACGCCCGGGGGCCGGAGCCGCGCTGTTACGCCTGCTCACCGGCTCACGTTTCGCACTGGGAGCCGCCGACCTCGCCGCGCTCGCCCGGCGTGCCTCCCGCCTGTCGCTCCGTCGGACAGCGACCCCGAGCGGGGCGGTGACCGAACTCGATCAGTTGGAGGACATCCTCGACGCGATCGCCAGGGGAGAGGAGACCGACTCGGCCGGGCTGGCCGACGCCCTCGCGGACCCGGGTCCGGCGCGCGACTACAGCCCCGCCGGCACGGCGCGCATCGGCGAACTGGCGGGGATCATCTCGGGTCTGCGCGCCCGCTCCTCCGCACCCCCCGCCCGCCTGGTCGCTGCCGCCGAGCAGGCGCTGGGACTCGACGCGGAGGTGCGTCTCCGCCAACGCGCCGGGGCCGGGGAGGCTCGCGAACAACTCGACGCGCTGCAGGAGGTGGCGGCGGGATTCCGACCGGACCGGGGAACGGGGTTGGATGCGTTCCTGGCCTACCTCGACCTCGCGCGCACGGTCGACAGCGGACTGGCGCGCGGTGAGGTCGCCGCGACCCCGGGGCGGGTGCAGATCCTCACCGTCCACTCCGCCAAGGGGCTCGAGTGGGAGATCGTGGCCGTTCCGCACCTGGTACACGGGGTGTTCCCCTCCGACCAGGCACCCGAGACGTCGGTACGCACGGCGACCCAGTTGCCCGAGCAGTTGCGGGGGGACCGCGAGTCAGAGGACAACCCGGGCGGCGTCCCGGTGCCCCGGCTCGACGACGTGACCGACCGGAAACTCCTCCAGAACGCGCTGGAAAGCCACATCAAGCGGGTCAAGCGACGCTCCCTGGACGAGGACCGTAGGTTGTTCTACGTGGCGGTGACACGAGCGGAGCGGACGCTGCTGCTCTCCGGGTCGCACTGGATCGGAGCGACCGCGAAACCCAAGGGGCCCTCCGAATTCCTCGACGAGGTCGTCGAGGCGTGCGGGGGAGACGACCCACTAGGCGAGATCGACCACCTCGTCGTCACACCCTCGCCGATCAATCCCGCCACGGCGACTGTCGTGGAGGCCACGTGGCCGCGACCGGCCGCGCCGGACCGCGTCACCGTGGCCCGTGCGGTCGAAGCGGCCGCGCCCGTGGACCCGGAAAACGAGGACCCACCGGAAGCGGGACCGGCACGTCGCTGGCACCTGGCCGCGGCACCGTTGCTCGCCGACGCGCGGCGGGCGGCCGAACAGCGGGACGAGGTGGTGTTGCCCCGTCGGCTCACCGCGGGCCAGATCGTCGCCCTGGCGTCGGATCCCCAGGAGTTCGCGGACCGCCTGCGCAGGCCGGTCCCTTTCCGCCCCGACCGCTTCGCGCGGCGCGGCACCCGGTTCCACCTCTGGCTGGAGCACCGCTTCGGTGCCACCCACCTGTTGGACATCGACGACCTGCCCGGCGCCGGCGACCAGGGTGCTGTCGACGGGCTGTCCGAGGCGGACCTGACCGCACTGCAGGAGGCGTTCGAGTCGTCCCCGTGGGCACGGATGACTCCCGATGCGGTCGAGGTGCCCTTCGAGGTAGGACTCGGCGACCACCTGCTGCGCGGCAGGATGGATGCCGTGTTCGGGGCCGCCGGGGACGGCGACGGGTGGATCATCGTGGACTGGAAGACCGGACGCGTGCCTGCCGAACGCGACATGCCCGCTGTGGCCCTGCAGTTGGCGGTCTACCGCTACGCCTGGGCGAAGATCGCCACCGCCCGCCTGGGACGACCCGTGGAGCTCGAGAGTGTGCGCGCCGCGTTCCACTATGTGCGATCCGGGCGAACGATCGAACCAGCCGACCTGCCGGACGCCGACGAACTGCTCCGTATCCTCTCGGAGGGCCCCGGGCGGGGTCGGTTGTTGTCCCGGGGCGTGCGATAGGCGACTATTCATCTCGAAGATGGCAGGGTCCCCCGAGGGACACGTCGCGGAAACGGAGTCCCATGGTCAACAAGCGCGCACTGGCGTCGCGATTCCGTGGCCATGACCCGCTGGACGAGAGCCCCGACCACGCCCTCGTGGGCGTGGTGAGCATCCCGGAACACAGTGAGACGCCCTGGCGGCTGATCGGGAAACGCGTCGCGATGGCGCTCGCGGCGCTGTGTCTCGGGGTCCTCGTGGTGTGGCTCGACCGCGGTGGTTACACGGGCGGCGGCGGACCGGGCGGTGAGATGACGCTCGTCGACTGCTTCTACTACGCCACCGTCTCCCTCTCGACCACCGGGTACGGCGACATCACCCCGATCACCCAGCAGGCGCGGTTGATCAACACCATCGTCGTCACGCCGCTGCGCCTCGTGTTCCTCATCCTGCTCGTCGGCACCACATTGGCCGTGCTGACAGAGCAGTCCCGTCAGGCCTTCAAAATCCAGCGATGGAGGAGTCACGTGCGCAATCACACCGTCGTCGTCGGGTACGGCACCAAGGGCAGGTCCGCCATCGCGGCGATGCTCGCCGACGACACAGCCCCGGACGACATCGTCGTCGTCGACACCGACCCCCAGGCGCTCAAGGCCGCGGCCGCCCACGGACTGGTCACCGTCCACGGCTCGGCCACCCGATCCGATGTACTCAAACTGGCGGGACTCACGCGGGCCTCCGCGGTCGTGGTCGCCACCAACTCGGACGACACGGCCGTGCTGGTCACCCTCACCGCGCGAGAACTCGCGCCCAACGCCAAGATCGTCGCGACGGTCCGCGAGAGCGACAACAAACACCTGCTCAAGCAGTCCGGCGCGGACTCCGTGGTCGTCTCCGCCGAGACCACGGGACGGCTCCTCGGCCTGGCCACCATCACCCCGACCGTCGTGGGGATGATGGAGGACCTGCTGACCCCCGACGAGGGCTTCTCCATCGCGGAGCGGCGGGTCGAGGAGTCCGAGGTGGGCGGCTCGCCCCGACACCTCGCCGAACTCGTGCTCGGGGTGGTGCGCAAGGGGCAGCTCATCAAGGTCAACGAGTCCGAGGCGGACGCACTCGAGAGCGGCGACCGGTTGCTCTACATCCGGATGGTCTCCGGCTGAGGCGCGGGCAGCGCGAGGATGCCGAGGGGACCGGGCTACGCTCGGTGGCGCCCGTCACGCCCCCGCGAAAAGGACCCCACACGATGCCGCTGGACTTCACCCTCGACTCCGACCCGGTGCTCGCGGTGGCGGCACCCGACAGGGCTGCGCCCCTGCGGCAGGACACCGACGAACTGACCAGGGGATGGGCGACGGCTCGCGTCATGAAGGTGGACCGACGCAACAGGTTCGCCGTCGAGCCGGCGCCCGGTGACCGGCAGCGGATCCGCCTGGAACCGGCCGTACATCTCGCCGACGCGCTCCCCGAGGAGGCCGTGTTCCTCGGGCGGACCGAGGACGCGCGGCACATCTGGGCGGTCCCGGTCGAGGAGCTCCCCGCCGACCCCGCGGTGACCTCGCTCCGATCCTGCGGGGCGGACCTGGTCGAGGGTGACGGGTCTCTGGCCGCCCAGGCCATGGCCCTGCTCGGATGGCATCGCGACAACGTGCGTGGGCGCGACCGCACCCACCACCCGCGCAGGGTGGACGCGGGATGGGCGATCGAGGACCCGTTCCACGGTGGCCTCGAGTACCCACGGACCGACCCCGCCGTGATCTGTCTGGTCCACGACGGGGGACGACGAGTGCTCCTCGCCCGCCAGCCGATCTGGCCCGAGGGCATGTACTCGCACGTCGCCGGTTTCGTCGAGGCGGGGGAGTCCCTGGAGGGCTGCGTTCGACGTGAGGTCGCCGAGGAGGTGGGCGTGGTCGTCGACCGCGTGCGCTACCTGGGCAGCCAACCCTGGCCGTTCCCCCGGTCCCTCATGGTCGCATTCCACGCCATCGGCGACCCGGAGGCTCCGATCGTGCTCGAGGACGAGGAGATCAGTGAGGCCGCGTGGTTCGACGTCGACCGGGTCCGTGACGCGCTGGCCGGCCGTGGCGACCTCATGGTGGCGCCGGCCGTCTCCATCGCGCACGTGATGCTGCAGTCCTGGGTCGCAGCGGTCGACGGCGACACCGACGCCTGAGGGTGCTGGTGCCCGGCGTCGCCCCCCGGCCCGGACGAGCGCGTCAGGCCCCGACGAGTTCGGCGAGCTTGGCGCGCACCTGCGAGGCCGTGGGATTGGTGGCGGTGGTGCCGTCCGAGTACAGCGCCGTAGGGACGACCCTGTTGCCGCCGTTCACGCTCTCGACGAAAGCGGCGGCATCGGCGTCCGCCTCCACGTCGACCTCGGTGTAGCCGATCGCCTTCTCGTCCAGCAGCTTCTTGAGCCGCGTGCAGAAGGGGCACCACGTGGTGGTGTACAGGGTCAGGGCGCCGGCATCGTCGTTCGTCGTCACATCGCTCATGACGGGGTGTAACGCGCACGACCGCGGGAATCATCCCCGGGGGGAGGCCGCGGACGCGATGTCGGAGGCGGATGCCACGATGGGTGCGTGAGTGACATGCGGCGCGGACGGGGAGATGGTCGCGGACGGGGAGACGGTGCGGAGTCGGCCCTCGAGGGTCTCGACCCGCAGCAACGCCGTGCCGTGCTGGCGCCACGTGGACCCGTCTGCATCCTCGCCGGCGCCGGGACGGGGAAGACCCGCACGATCACCCGACGGATCGCCCACCTGGTGACCACCGGGCACGTCCGCGGCGACCAGGTGCTGGCGGTGACGTTCACCGCCCGCGCCGCCGGGGAGCTGCGCATGCGGTTGGCGGGGCTGGGAGTCGCGGACGCCCTTACGGGACCCGTACAGGCCCGGACCTTCCACTCGGCCGCCCTGCGGAACCTGTCGTACTTCTGGCCACGGGTGTACGGGGAGGAACCCTGGCAGCTGTTGGACGGGCAGTTCCGCGCGGTCGCCCAGGCGGTGCGCCGGGTCGGCCTGGACCCCGCCACGGAGACCATCCGCGACGTGCTGACCGAGATCGGCTGGGCCAAGTCCAGCCTGCTCACCCCGGACACGTACGCGGAGCAGGCCGTCGCACTGGGTCGCGACCTGCCGGTGCCGGCCCCCGAGGTCGCGCGCGCGTTCCGGGCATACGAGGACCTCAAGGTCTCCGGACCGGTCCGGATGCTCGATTTCGACGACCTCCTGAGCCACATGGCCGAACTCGTGGAAGAGGTCCCGGCGATCGCCGAGGAGTTCCGGGACCGCTACCGCTGCTTCGTCGTCGACGAGTTCCAGGACGTCACGCCGGCTCAACAACGGCTGCTCACCGCGTGGCTGGGCAGGAGGGACGACCTGACGGTGGTCGGTGACGTCAACCAGACCATCTATTCGTTCGCCGGCGCAGAACCGGACTTCCTGCTCGGCTTCGCGGACCGCTACCCGGGTGCCACCGTCGTGCGCCTGGAGTCCGACTACCGCTCCACGCCTCAGGTCGTGGACCTGGCCAACGCGGTGATCAGCGCCGGCAGCGGCCGGTTCCGCAGCGCCGGGCTCACCCTGCGGGGAATGCGGCCGCCGGGCCCCGAGCCGGTCCTCGCCGAGTACCCCGACGAGGACGCCGAGGCGGAGGCGGTGGCGGGGGCCGTCGCCGATCTCGTCCACGGCGGGATGGACCCCTCGGAGATCGCGGTGCTGTACCGCATCAACGCCCAGTCCGAGCGGGTCGAGGCGGCCCTGGACGAGGCCGGGATCGGATACCGGCTCAAAGGGGGAGAGGGCTTCTTCGAGAGGCCGGTGGTCCGTCGGGCCATGTCGGCGATCGACCGACTGATCGACGGCTCGGACGAGGCGCGGGCGCAGGCGTACTCCCAGCTGTCGGACCCCACGGAGATCGTCGCAGTCCTCAGGCAGGCGCTCGAGCCCCTCGGTCTCACCGCCGCCGAGCCGTCCGGTGCCCAGGCCAGGGAGACCTGGAACGCACTGAACTCGCTGGTGGGTCTCGCGGAGGAGATCGCCACGGCCGAGGCTCGCGAGGGCCTGCTACCGGTGGTCGCGGGGCTTCGAGAACGGGCGGCGGCACGTCACGCCCCGGACGAGCGGGGTGTGACGCTGGCATCGTTCCACGCCGCCAAGGGGCTCGAATGGGACGCGGTGTTCCTCATCGGAGTCCACGAGGGGAGTCTGCCGATCAGCCACGCGATCAACGCCGGACCGGACGCGATCGAGGAGGAGCGGCGCCTGCTCTACGTGGGCGTCACCCGCGCCCGCGAGCACCTGACGGTGTCGTGGAGTCGGAGTCGACGCGCCGGTGGCCGGGCCAGCCGACGCCCCAGCCGCTTCCTCGACCCCGTTCGCCCGGCCCAGTCCCCGGTCGGACCGCGCGGGTCCACCGACACCTCGGACAAGGGACGGTGCCGCGGGTGCGGGGAGAAGCTCACCGGGCCCATGCACCGCGCGCTCGGGCTGTGCCCGGAATGCTCGGTGGAGGTCGATACCGGCCTGTTCGAACGACTGAGGGACTGGCGCAAGGAGACCTCGGAACGGATCGGCAAACCCGCCTACACGGTGTTCACCAACGACACGCTCGCCCAGATCGCCCGGGAGCGGCCCGCCGACACCCGCGCACTGGGCCGGATCGGCGGGATCGGGGCGCACAAGCTGAGCGAGTACGGCGACGACGTGCTGAAACTGATCCGCGCCACCTGAACCCGCCCCGCGCGGGAGGCTCCCCGAGCCCGGGGCTGGTCAGCCCTCGTCGGGGAAGATCTCCGGCATCCAGCGCTGCACGATCTCCCGGTACGGGGCGGACGCCTCGAGTTGGCACAGCATGCCCACCGACGCGGACAGCACCCGGTGGATCAGGACGTACTCGCGCGGAAGGGTGAACGAGCGGGAGGTCCGGAACTCCCGCCCCGACACGTCACCGTAGACGGACATGATGCTCTGCATCCACGCGCGGCTGAAGTGGAAAACAGGCTCGCGCATCGGCTCGATGAACGGGTTCAGGAACGCCATCGCGTCGGCGGGGTCGAGGCCGTTCCGGCCGACGTATCCGGCCCGGGTCATCAACCGCACCAGTTCATCGGAATCACCGGCCAGGGCGAGCCGCATCATGGAGGTGAGAACCTCCGGCACGCCCTCGGGCAGGGGGATCGACGCGCCGAAGTCCAGGACCACCAGTCGACCGTCATCGGCGAGCAGGAAATTTCCGGGGTGGGGATCGCCGTGCATCATCCGGGCACGGGTGGGTGAACTGAACTGGAACTCGGTGAGGAGCTCGCCGGCCCGGTTGCGCTCTGCGGGGGTGCCGTCGCTGGAGATCCGGCTCAGGGCCCGCCCGTCCACCCACTCGGTGACCAGCACCTTGGGCGACGAGGCCAGCACGGAGGGCACCCGGACGAGGCGATCGTCGCGATAGGCGGCCGAGAACCCCCGCTGGGTGTCAGCCTCCGCGCGGTAGTCGAGTTCGCTCACGGTGCTGTCGTAGAGCTCGTCGATGATGCCCCTGATGTCGGTGCCGGGGTTGAGCGGCCGGAACAGGGGAGCCAGTCGCCGGAGTTGCCGCAGGTCCGAGCGGAGGGCCTCATCGGCGCCGGGATACTGGATCTTGACGGCCACCTCCCGACCGTCGGACCAGACGGCGCGGTGGACCTGCCCGATGGAGGCGGCCGCGGCGGCGTCACCGTCGAACTCGGCGAAGCGTTCACGCCAGCGCAGCCCGAGTTGGGTGTCGAGGACTCTCTCCACCTCGGCGGCGGGCATGGGGGGTGCCTCGGCCTGGAGCTTGGTGAGGGCCTCCCGGAACGGCTCGGCGTACTTGTCGGGCATCCCGGCCTCGAACACGCTGAGGGCCTGGCCGACCTTCATGGCGCCGCCCTTGAGTTCCCCGAGAACGGCGAAGACCTGCTCGGCGGCCTGATCGGCCAGTTCCTCGCTCAGATCCCCGTCCCCCCGCCCGAGGGCGCGTCGACCGAGTGAACCGGCGGCGCGACCGGCGATGCCCAGTGGGAGTCCCGCGAGGCGTGCTGCGCGGCGGGACGAGGTGCGGGGTAGGTCGGACACGCCTTCAATCATGACAGAGGACGGTCATGCGGGGCGGCCCCACAGTCGCAGGCTGCGTCGGCCTGCCATTCGAGCCGGCGCCACAGTCCCTCGGACGGGTTGATCTCGACGGTGGCCCCGATGGTCTGGAGCCGGGTGCGGGCTTCACGGCTGGCGGCGACCTCCGCCAACACCAGGGCTGCGGCGGCGGTGAGGGCGGGAACGGCGGCCTCGGGGCTGTGCCCGATGAGTTGGGCTGCGACGAACGGCCACCGCGGGTCCCGGCGGGCGCGGTACAGGTCGGTGCAGCGCAGACACGGGGTGACCCCCGGAACCACGGTCGGGCCCACCACCACACGGCCGTCCCGGCAGTACACGTGCATGTGCGTCTGTCCGGACCGGGCGAGGGCGGTGGTGACCACCGGATCCACGGAGACGGTGCCGGTGAGGATGACGAGGTCAGGGGCCACGCCCCGTCGGAACCAGGGCGGCCGCTCGGCGTCGAGTGTCAAGCCCGGGCTGGGGCCGGTGGTCACACGACAACCGTTGACGGACAGCGGCCCCCGGAGCACCTCCGAGATCTGGCCGACCCCCAGGATGTGGACGCGTCGCACCGGCGCGGGCCTCTGAGTGGAGCCCGTCGCGTGCGCGTCTGCGTCCGTGGCCGTTCCCGGCTCCGGCGGGTCGAGTCGTAGATGATCGAGGTCGGCCAGGTGGACGAGGATCCGGGCCACGGTCGCCATCCCCGCCGCGTCGATTCCAGCGCGCGCGGCGACGTCGTCGAGAGGAGCCCCGCCCTCGAGGCCACGGAGTAGTGCCGAGAGGCTGCGGGCACCCACGGTGGCGGGGGCGTCGACCACCACCGCGCGGTCAGGCGCCAGTCCCACCTGGACGGTGTGGTCATCCCGTGCGACCACCACGGTGCCGGGACGCAGGGTGGCCCGGACCCGGGAGGCAGAGGCCTCGGCCTGCACGGCGATGACGGGGGCGGTGGTGCGCGGGGAGACGGTCGCCACCGCCGCGGTGCCGGCACCGGTGCCGGTGGAGTCGACGGTGGCGGCGCGTGGCGGGTCGTCGGCAGGAGCGGTCACTGGGGTCACGGGGCACATCGTGGCACGCGGCGGTCCTGCCCGGGCCCTGCTCGGGCGTCGTTGTCCACAGGCGCCGGTCTCGTCGGTGCCTGTGGATAACCGCGCCGTGTGGGGTGGTCTACCGTGGTCCGCGTGTCGCCAGCCCCACGCCCCGCCGCCGTGTCCGCGAGCCCACCGTCACCCGGCCCGGGCCCGGCACCGGCGCTGCCCACCGAGCCTGATGATCCTCGGATCGAGGTGCGCCGCTCCACACGCCGTAAGAGGACGGTGTCAGCGCGGGTGGAGGGCGAGTCAGTGGTGGTCCTCATGCCGGCGGGGCTGCCACGCGCGGAGGAACGACGCCTCATCACCGACATGCTCGGCCGGCTCGCCCGGTCCGGTCGCCGCAAGGGTCACCGGGCGTCCGATGCGGACCTGATGAGGCGCGCCACGGAACTGTCGACGACGTGGCTGGAGGGTCGGGCGCGGCCGGCATCGGTGCGCTGGGTGCCGGCGATGACCACCCGCTGGGCGTCCTGCTCACCGGATTCCGGGGAGATCCGGATCAGCGAGACGTTGCGGGACGTGCCTGCATACGTGCTGGACTACGTCGTGGTGCACGAGCTGGCCCACCTCGTCGTCCCCGGGGGTCACCCGCCCGAGTTCTGGGAGGCGGTGCGCGGGTATCCGCGCACCGAGCGGGCGATGGGGTATCTGGAGGCCTACTCGCGGGTGCTCCGGTCGGGGGCCGGGTCGGACGCCCCCGGTGGCGCGGGAGAACCGGGGGTCGGGGGCGAGGGCGTGGGCGACCTGGTCGAGGGCGACGACGACGAGCCCGGCCTGTACTAGGCCGGCCCGCCCGTCACGACGCCCGCCGGTCATGCCCGCCGGCCTGTACTAGGCCGGCCCGCCCGTCACGACGCCCGCCGGTCATGCCCCGTCGCGCGGCCCCTTGGAGTCGGAACCCTCAGTGCCGGAACCCTCGGTGCCGGAGCCCTCGGTGCCGGAACCGGAGCCGTCGGCCCCCGAATCATCCGGGCCGGACGCCTCGGGTCCGCCGTCGCCGGCCTCTCCGGTCCCGCCACCCGATTCGCGGAGGAAACGCTCGATCTCGTCGACGCCGCTGGAGTCCCCGGTCGACTCGTCGAGGAGCCGGTCGATGACGGCGGCGGGGTTCTCGAGGTCCTCGCCGACGGGCAGCAGGTCGGGGTGGCTCCATAGTCCGTCGCGACGTTCGGTGCCGACGGCCTCGCCGACCCGGCGCCACAACTCGGAGGCCTCACGCGCCTTGCGTGGACGCAGTTCGAGTCCGACGAGCGAGGCGAAGGCCTGTTCGGCGGCGCCGCCGGTCGCCCGGCGTCGCAGCCACATCTCGCGGAGCTTGTCGGCGCTGGGCAGCCGGTCGCCGACCGCCGTGGCGACGACGACGTCGACCCAGCCCTCGACCAGCGCGAGCAGCGTCTCGAGCCGGCCGAGCGCGGCCTCGTTGACGTTGGTCACCTTGGGGCCGATCGCCCCTGCCCCGCCGGAGAGCAACTCCTGGAGCTTGGCGGGGTCCTGCAGGATGGACGGGTCGAGTCCGGAGGCGAGGTCGTCGAGCCCGGAGGTGTCCACGCGGATGCCGCGCGCGTACTCCTCCACGGTGGCCAGGAACCGGGCGCGCAGCCAGGGGGCGCCGGAGAACAGTCGCAGGTGTGCGGCCTCGCGTGCGGCGAGGAAGACCACGACCTCCTGCCGGGGCAGTTCCAGCTCGTCGGCGAACTCGTCTATCGCGGCCGGGCTGAGCGCGGCCACCCCGTCGTCGCCGAACGGGATACCGACCTCGGAGGAGAACAGCACGGCCGGCGCGAGCTTGCCCAGCCCCTGTCCGAGCTGCATGCCGAAGCCCATGCCGCCCATCTGGTCGAGCATGCCGAGCAGCGGGCCGGCGAGCTGGCGGGCCTCCTCGGGCATGGCGCCCTTGGTGGCCGAGTTCATCTGCTCGGCGACGGGCGTGCAGATCTTCTCCCAGGTGGGCAGGGAGTGCTCGACCCACTGCTGGGGCGTCCACACCTCGGTGCGGTGCACTCCGGAGGGGAACTGGGTGGTCTCGTCGAGCCACAGTTCCGCCAGGCGGACCGATTCCTGCGCGGCGGTGCGCGAGGCGTCGGTGATCACGGGCGTGCGACCGAGGGATTGGAGGGCGACCGTCCGCGCCAGTTGGTAGTTGACGGGCCCCGAGCTCCCCGGGCCGGACATGGCCGACCCCATGGAGCCGAGCATCTGTCCGAACTGGGAGAGCATCTGGCCGAAGTTGCCGAACTGCGAGGGGTCGAAGCCGCCGGGACCGTCGGGACCGCCCTGGCCGCGGTCGCGGTCGTCGTCGCGCCCGTCGTCGTCGGAAGCGGAGAAACCGAAGGGCTGGTTCATGCCACAACGGTACAGCGTGCAGGGGTGGGGGGTCCGGCCGCGACGCGGCCGGCAGCGGGTGCGGTCTACCCTTGCCCCGTGAGTCGTCGCCTGTTCACCGTTCTCGCCGCGCTGGTACCGGCGGTGCTGCTGCTCGTCCTGGCGACGTCGGCCACCGTCCCCCTGGTGTCGATGGGGCCCGGACCCACCTACGACACCTTCGGCACGGCCGAAGTGGAGACGGAGGACGGCGACACGGAACGGGTTCCGGTGGTCGACGTGGCGGGCAGGGAGGCGGACGAGACCGCCGGGTCCCTGTTCATGACGACGGTGGCGGTCCGCGACCGGCTGACGCTGCTCGACGCGATGCGGTTCTGGGTGGATCCGGCGCAGGTGGTGGTACCGCGCGACCAGGTGTTCCCGCCGGACCGGTCACGCGACGAGGTGCGCGAGTCCAACGCCGCGGAGATGGTCGGTTCGGAGAACTCCGCCGAGGCCGCCGCCTACCGGTTCCTGGGGATCCCCATGCAGCCGCGCGTCGAGGGGGTGGAGCCGGACGGTGCCGCCGCCGGGCGCCTGCGCCCGGGCGACGTGTTGACCTCCATCGACGGGGAATCCGTCGACGACGCCACGGCCGTGGTGGAGCGGGTCGGTGAGCGCCGCGCGGGTGACGAGGTCCGCATCGGGTTCACCCGGGACGGGCGTGAGGAGACGACGACGGCGACGTTGCAGTCCGCCGGACCGGACGGCGATCCCGAACAGGGCCGACTGGGCATCCTGGTCGGCGACACCCCGGCGGACGGCACCGACGTCGACATCACGGTGGACCCCGCGGTGGGCGGCCCCTCGGCGGGCCTGGTGCTGGCCGTCGCGATCGTCGACAAGCTGTCGCCGGGTGAGGCGACCGGGGGGACGCGGGTGGCGGGGTCGGGCACCATCCGTCCCGACGGGACGGTGGGGCCCATCGGCGGTATCCGGCACAAGATCCGGGCGGCCCACGACGCGGGGGTGAGCGAGTTCCTGGTCCCCGCGGCCAACTGTGCGGAGGCTGTGCAGGGCCCGCCGGAGGGCGTCCGGCTGATCGAGGTGGAGACGTTGGAGGGCGCGCTGGAGGCGCTGGAGACGGCGGCCTCCGGGGGCGAGCCACCGACCTGCGGCTGAGGCACGGCTTTTCCGTAAGGTGGGGGTCACGAGCATGTCCGCCCCAGCAGTGCAGGAGCTTTCCAGGTGTCCGTCCGCCCACCCGGCAATTCCCCCGGTCGGCCGATCGCGATCTCTCGTCGCGGTCGGGCCGTCGCCGTCGCCGTCGTCGTCCTCATCCTCCTCATCCAGGTCCTGCCCAGACTGAACACCGCGTACACGGACTGGCTGTGGTTCGGCAGTGTCGATGCCACCAGCGTGTTCCGGACCGAGTTGCTGGCGCGGCTCGGTCTTTTCGTGGCCGTCGCCCTCCTGGTCGGCCTGGCGGTGGGCGCCGGCATTCTGCTGGCCTACCGGTATCGCCCGGTGTTCCTGGCGCAGGCGGGCTTGCCGGACGCGCTGTCCCGCTACCGGGCGGCCATGGGGGCCTCGCCCGGCAGGACCGTGCTCTGGATCCCGGTCGTCCTGGCGATCCTGGCCGGGTCGGTCGCGCAGACCGGGTGGCAGACCGTGCTGGCGTTCTTCAACTCGACGCCGTTCGGTGAGACCGACCCCCAGTTCGGTCTGGACATCTCCTTCTACGCCTTCGAGCTCCCGATGTGGCGCGCGATCGTCACCTGGCTCATGGTGGCCGTCGTGCTGGCCTTCCTGGCCAACCTGTTCACCCACTACCTCTTCGGCGGACTGCGTCCCGGCGCCCGCGAGGGCGCCCTCACCCGCGCCGCCCGGATCCAGCTGGTGACGCTCGCCGGGCTGTTCGTGCTGGCCAAGGCCGCCGCGTACTGGCTGGATCGCTACGAGCTGTTATTCAGCGAGAACAGCACGTTCACCGGCGCCAGCTACACCGACGTCAACGCCCTGATGCCGGCGAAGATCTTCATGTTCTCGGTGGCGCTGGTGTGCGCGGCCGCGTTCTTCTCCGCCATCGTGATCAGGGATCTGCGGATCCCCGCGCTGGCCACCGTCCTGTTGCTGTTCTCCGCGCTCGTGGTGGGGTCGGCGTGGCCGCTGGCCGTCGAGCAGTTCTCGGTGAAGCCCAACCGTGCCGAGAAGGAACGGGAGTACATCGCGCGGAACATCGACGCGACACGCGCCGCGTACGACATCGGTGAGGAGCGGGTCACCTACATCGACAACTGGGGGGCGGCCGATCCGAACCCCCGCGACGCGGCCTCGGATCTCACGACACTGTCCAACGTCCGCGTGCTCGACCCGAACGTCCTGGCGCCGACGTTCACCCAGCTACACCAGTTGCGCAACTTCTACGGTTTCCCCGAGACGCTGGGCATCGACCGCTACACGATCGACGGCGAGATGCGGGACTTCCTCGTGGCCGCGCGTGAGCTCAACCCCGAGTCCCTGCAGGCCAACCAGCGGGACTGGATCAACCGCCACACGGTGTACACGCACGGCAACGGGTTCGTGGCCGCACCGGCCAACCGGGTCAATGAGATCGCCGACGACGCCGGCTCGGACCGCGGCGGCCTGCCGAATTTCCAGGTCTCCGACCTCGAGGCGATCTCCAGTGGTCAGGAGATGATGATCCCGGTGACCCAGCCGCGGACCTACTTCGGTCCGCTCATCGCGCAGGCGGACCCCGACTACGCCATCGTGGGGGACAACGGCGACGGGCCCCGTGAGTACGACACCGACACCGAGCAGTACACCTACACCGGCGAGGGCGGTGTCCCCGTCGGTGGCTGGGTCAACCGGATCGCCTACTCGCTCAAGTTCGCCGAGCGCAACATCCTGTTGTCCAGCATCCTCGGGGACGACTCGAAGATCATCTACGACCGCGACCCGCGGGACCGGGTGCAGAAGGTGGCCCCGTGGCTGACCACGGACACCAACACCTATCCGGCGGTGATCGACGGCCGTATCAAGTGGATCGTCGACGGGTACACGACGCTCAAGACCTACCCGTACGCCGAGCTCAGCTCGCTGGAGGCCATGACCTCGGACTCGCTCAACGACGCGAACGGCCGGGTCCTGCCGGACGAGGAGGTCTCCTACATCCGCAACTCGGTCAAGGCGACCGTCGACGCGTACGACGGCACCGTCGACCTGTACGCGTTCGACGAGTCGGACCCCGTGCTGCAGACGTGGATGAAGGCACTGCCGGACATCGTCCAGCCACGCGAGGCGATCTCCGAGGAGTTGGAGGAGCACCTGCGCTACCCGGAGGACCTGTTCAAGGTGCAGCGTGAGCTGCTGGCGAAGTACCAGGTCGACGACCCGGGTCAGTTCTTCACCAATGACGCCTTCTGGTCGGTGCCGTCCGATCCCACGGTGACCTCGTCGATCCAGAACCCGCAGGGTCCGCCCGTGGGCGGACCCGCCGGTGGTCCGGCAAGCAGCCCCGCCGGTGGTCCCGCCGGCGCCCAGACCGTCGACCGTGACGGGCCGGCCCAGCCGCCGTACTACGTGGTGGCCTCCGATCCGACCGACCCGGAGTCCGACGAGCCGTCGTTCCAGCTCATCTCGGCGTTCCGCGGCTATGAGCGTGAGTTCCTCGCCGCGCACATGACGGCGAGCTCGGACCCCGAGACCTATGGGCAGATCACGGTGCGGGTCCAGAGGCCGACAGAGCCGCTGTCGCAGGGGCCCAACCAGGCGCAGGACATCATGATCGCCTCGCCGGCGATCGCCGAGGACCGGCGACTGTGGGGTGAGACCGCCGAGATCACTGAGGGCAACCTCCTGGCGCTGCCGTTGGCGGACGACTCGGTGCTCTACGTGGAGCCGATCTACACCCAGCGCAAGGACCAGGACTCCGCCTTCCCGAGGCTTCTGCGCGTGATGGTCTCGTACGACCGGGCGGTGGGTTACGCGCCCACGCTGTACGAGGCGCTGCGACAGGTCGGGATCGAGGCAGACCCGGACGTCGTGCGGATCGACGAGAGCGGGGAGGCGGAGGCCGAGGCAGAGGAAGGCGCCGCCCGGCCCGCCGAGGGCGCCGCCCCGCGACCGTCGTCGCCGGCCACCGGGGGAGGCGCTGACGACTCCGAGCGGGCAGCCGCCGTGCGCGAGCTCAACTCGGCGCTGAATTCGGTCCGCTCGGCCCAGAGCGGGGGAGACCTCTCCGATCTGGGGCAGGCGCTCGAGGACCTGCAGGCCGCCGTCGACGCTTATCAGGGCCTGGGGAACTGAATTGACCTGCGGCGATGGGTGCGGGGGTGTGAGTTACGTCATCTTCTAGTCGTCGAGCGTCCACCGATTTGCAATGTCCGGTGAATGGCACGTAGTGTCATAGACGCAAACGACGCGGGGTGGAGCAGCTCGGTAGCTCGCTGGGCTCATAACCCAGAGGTCGCAGGTTCAAATCCTGTCCCCGCTACCACGCACCAGGCCCGGTTCCCGAGAGGGAGCCGGGCCTGAGGTCATTTCGGAGACCAGCCGGTCGGCCCCGCCGCCGAGCCGTGGCAGCTCCCCGCCACGCCCCCGCCGCGGCATGGTGCGCGCCGCCGGGCCCCCGCCGCGGCACGGTGCGCGCCGCCGGGCCCCCGCTGCGGGACGGTGCGCGCCCGGAATGGACCGATAGGGGCGCGCACCCCGCCCGATCGCGTACCGCGAGGGCGCGCACCCCGAACGTCCGGCGATGCGGTCGGCGGATCCCTGCCGCGCGACGGCGCCCGTGGCGACCTGGCCGGTCGAGCTGACCGACGCCGTGGTCGAGAGTGCGGAAGTAGTAGTTGCCTTCGGAGCGCTCGTCGCGCCTGTCCTCGTGTTCCGGCCCACGCAGCGGTTCGGTCCTCGTATGGTGGACAGGTGTCTGTTCGCATGTCCGATGCGGCCACGACGACGCCCGTGACGGCAGGAGAGCCCCATGACCACTTCACTCGACCGCGATGTCCTACTGATCGGCACCCAGTGGCGTTCCCCCGCCACCGATGACGTGATCGAGGTGATCAGCCCGCACACCGAGGAGGTCGTCGCCCGGGTACCCGAGGGATCGGTGGCGGACATGGATGCCGCGGTGGCTGCCGCGCGCGAGGCCTTCGACCACGGCCCGTGGCCCCGCATGAGCCCCGACGAGCGGATCGAGGTCGTCGCCAAGCTGTCCGCCCTGTACGCGGCGCGGCTCGACGACATGGCGACCGTCATCTCCACGGAGATGGGTTCCCCGATCTCGTTCAGCAAGCTCGCCCAGGCGCCCGCCCCGTGGATGCAGATCGAGGCCTTTCTCACCATCGCGCGTGAATTCCCGTGGGAGGAGACCCGCCCCGGCGTCCTCGGCGGGGAGGTGCTGGTGCGACACGAGCCCGTGGGCGTGGTCGCGGCGATCCCGCCGTGGAACGTCCCCCAGTTCACGGTCCTGTCCAAGCTGATCCCGGCCCTGCTGACGGGGTGCACGATCGTGATCAAGCCGGCGCCGGAGACGCCGCTGGACACCTACCTGCTGGGCGAGCTGCTCATCGAGGCGGGCGTGCCCGAGGGCGTCGTGAGCATCGTCGCCGGCGGCCGCGAGGTGGGCGAGCACCTGGTGCGGCACCCCGCGATCGACAAGGTGGCGTTCACCGGATCCACCGCGGCGGGCCGGAAAATCGGCGCGATCTGCGGCGAGCAGCTCAAGCGCTGCTCCCTCGAGCTGGGCGGCAAGTCCGCGGCGATCGTGCTCGACGACGCGGACCTGACGACCGTGGTCGAGGGGCTCAAGTTCGTCGGCGTGATGAACTCCGGCCAGGCGTGCGTGGCACAGACCAGGGTGCTGGTGAGTCGCGACCGCCACGACGAGGTGGCACAGGCGCTGGCCGACGGCATCGGGTCGATGGTGGTGGGGGACCCGCTCGACCCGGCCACGGAGATCGGGCCGATGGTCGCCCGTCGCCAGCAGGAGCGGGTGAACTCCTACATCGAGATCGGGCAGCAGGAGGGTGCGACGCTGCTCACCGGGGGCTCCGACCGCCCCGACGGCCTGGACACCGGCTGGTACGTCCGCCCGACCGTCTTCGCCGGGGTGGACAACTCCATGCGGATCGCGCAGGAGGAGATCTTCGGACCCGTGCTCTCGGTGATCGCCTACGACAGCGTGGACGACGCCGTGCGGATCGCCAACGATTCGGAGTACGGGCTCGCGGGCACCGTGTGGACCGCCGACCGCGAGGCGGGACTGGGCGTCGCGCGGCGGGTCCGGACCGGCACCTACGGCGTGAACACCTACACGATGGATTTCTCCGCCCCGTTCGGCGGCTTCAAGGCCTCCGGGGTGGGTCGCGAGTTCGGCCCCGAGGGGTTGGCCCAATACACCGAGCTCAAGTCCGTCTACCTGGAGCAGAGCTGACCATGGCGGGAGACGAGAGGACGACGGGCCTGTCAGTGTGCGATGCGGACCGGGTCCGCACCCTGACACTGGCGCGTCCCGATGCCCTCAACGCCTTCAACGAGGCGCTGTACGACGCGGTCACCGAGGCGTTGCACGCCGCCGCGGCAGACCCCACGGTCGCGGTGGTGCTGCTCACCGGTGAGGGCAGGGCGTTCAGCGCGGGCACCGATCTGTTGGAGATGGGCGAGCGGATCACCAACCCCGGGTTCGTCACCGGCGAGCACGGATTCCTTGGTCTCGTCGACGCGCTCGCCGGGTTCGACAAGCCGCTCGTCCTGGCGATCAACGGGCTCGGACTGGGTATCGGCATGACGATCATCGGCTTCGCCGACCTGGTGTTCATGGCCGATGACGCCCGTCTCAAGTGCCCGTTCACGAGCCTGGGAGTGGCGCCCGAGGCGGCGTCCAGCTATCTACTGCCGAGGCTCGTGGGTCGGCAGAACGCCGCGTGGGCCCTGCTGTCCTCGGAGTGGATCACCGCCCGCGAGGCCCACGAGATGGGCCTGGTCTGGCGACTGTGCACCCCGATGGAACTCCAGCAGGTGGCGGGCGAGCACGCCGCACGGTTGGCGAGACTCCCGATCTCGAGTCTGCGGGCGGTGAAGCGGACGATGACCGAACCGCTGGCGCGCCAGATCGCAGACGCCCGCGAACGGGAGAACAGAGCCTTCGCCGACCTCATGGGTGGACCGGCGAACTCGGAGGCGCTGGCGGCATTCGCCGAAGGGCGCACGCCGGACTTCGCCTCGTTGCCCGACGGGTCCTGACCCCGGAGCCTGCGCCGATCCCGCGCCCGCCCGTCCTCGCCGGAGCCGTATGGCCGACGATGGTGGCGTGACGCCCGATCAGGAGAGCCCCACCCGTCCGGTCGACGTGGTGGTGATCGGCGCCGGCCAGGCCGGACTGTCGGCCGGCTACCACCTCAGGCGGCGGGGATTCGCGCCGGTCGGCCGTGCCGAGGCGGGGGAGCGCACCTTCGTCATACTCGACGCCGAGGACGCCCCCGGCGGGGCCTGGCGGCACCGCTGGGAATCCCTCACCATGAGCACGGTCAACGGCATCTTCGAGCTGCCGGGCCGACCCGTCCCCGATGTCGACCGCACAGCCCCGAGTCGGGACGTCCTGCCGCCCTACTTCGCCGACTACGAAGAGCGATTCGACCTCGACGTCCGGCGGCCGGTCCGCGTGCGCTCGGTCCGCAGACCCACGCCCGGGCGGGACGGGCCGGAGTCCGACCACCTCGTCGTCGTCACCGATCCAGGCGGTGACACCCGCCCTGAGGCATGGGCGGCGCGCTACGTCATCAACGCCACCGGCACCTGGACCCGACCGTTCTGGCCGTACTACCCCGGCCAGGAGACGTTCCGCGGCCGACAGCTCCACGTCCACGACTACGTCGACGCCGAGGAGTTCGCCGGACAGCGCGTCGTGATCGTCGGCGCGGGGATCTCCGCGACGCAGCTGCTCGAGGAGATCTCGCGCGTCGCCGACACGCTGTGGGTGACCAGGCGGGAGATCGAATGGGAGACGGATCCCGCGCCGGAGAACTTCTCCGCCGCGATCGACCGGGTCGCCGAGCGGACCGCGCAGGGCTTGCCCCCGCAGAGCATCATCCGCGTCACCGGCATGTACCGCGCCCCGTGGATCGAGCGCGCCGACGAGCGTGGTGTCCTGGTCCGCCACCCCATGTTCACCCGCATCGAACCCGAGGGGGTGCGGATGCCCGACGGGCGACACGAACCGGCGGACGTCATCCTGTGGGCGACCGGGTTCCGGCCCGCGGTCGCCCACCTGGCGCCCCTGGGGCTGCGCACCCCGGAGGGCGGCATCCGGGTGGCCGAGGGACGGGCCCTCGACGAGCCGAGGCTGTTCCTCATCGGCTACGGCCCGTCCCAGTCGACCGTGGGGGCCAACCGGGCGGGCCGTGACGCCGTCCGGGCGATCGTCGCCGAGCTCTAGTGGACGCCGACCTCTACAGGGTCCGTGAGATGAGCTCCTTCATGATCTCGTTGGTGCCGCCGTAGATCTTCTGCACGCGGGCCGAGGCGTACATGCGGGCGATCGGGTACTCCGTCATGAAGCCGTAGCCACCGAAGACCTGCAGGCAGCGGTCGATGATCTCGCACTGCTTATCGGTGCAGTAGTACTTGGCCATCGACGCCGTCGACGGATCCAGCTCACCCTCGAGATGCAGGGTGATGCAGTGGTCCAGCAGGGTGCGCGCGGCGAGCGCCTCGGTCTTGCACTCGGCCAGCTCGAAACGCAGGTTCTGGAACTTGAGGATGGGCTTGCCGAACGCCTCGCGCTCCTTGGCGTAGTCCGTCGCCAGCGTCACGGCGGTCTCGGCCGCCGCGACCGCTGTCACAGCGATGATGAGGCGCTCCTGCGGGAGCTGCTGCATGAGCTGGATGAACCCCTGGCCCACGCCCTCCTCGCCACCCAGGGCGTTCCCGGCGGGCACGCGCATGTCGTCGAAGAACAGCTCCATCGTGTCCTGGTATTTCAGGCCGATCTTGTCGAGCTTGCGGCCGCGGTCGAAGCCGGGCAGGTCGGTGGTCTCCGCGACCAGCAGGGACAGGCCCTGCGCGCCCTCGCCGCCCGTGCGGGCGACGATGATGAGCAGGTCGCAGTGCATGCCGTTGGAGATGAAGGTCTTGGCGCCGTTGACCACGAAGTCGTCGCCGTCGCGCACCGCCGAGGTGCGCAACGCCTGCAGATCCGACCCGGCGCCCGGCTCGGTCATCGCGATGGCGCCGACCATCTCACCGGTCGCCAGCTTCGGCAGCCAGCGCTGCTTCTGCTCCTCCGTGCCGTACTGGAGGATGTAGTGCGCCACGATCGTGCTGTGCACCGAATTGCCCCAGCCGTCGTCGAGGGCTCGGGTCTGCTCCTCGGCGATCACGGCCTCGTGGGCGAATGTGCCGCCGCCACCGCCGTACTCCTCCGGGATGGAGATGCACAGCAGGCCGGCGTCGCCGGCCTTGTTCCAGAACTCACGGTCGACGGCGCCCTGCTCGGCCCAGCGCCCGAGGTGCGGGGCGGTCTCCTTCTCCAGGAACGCACGCGTGTGGGCGCGCAGTGCATCCAGATCGTCGGTCATCCACGGGGATCGGAACGGGGCGGTCTCTAGCACGGGGGACTCCAGCGATGGGGTGGGGGCCGGTTGTCGGCCATGACGATCCCCACCATACAACTGCATTGCTGGACATGCATGTGTATGGTCGACCTCCCGGCGGCACCCTCGGGCGTCGTACGTCGCGGCGAGACGAGGTGGGGCGAGTGAGCGCAACGGAACCCGGGTCGGGGGACGGTGTCCCGCGCTCTGCCGACGGTGACCTCACCGCTCGCGCGCGAATCCGCTACGCGGCGCTGGAGCTCTACTCCGATCACGGCGAGGACCGCGTCTCGATGCGGCGGGTCGCCGCCCGGGTGGGGGTCACCATCGGGTTGATCCAGCATCACTTCGGCACCAAAGAAGGGTTGCGCCTGGCCGTCGACGAGCTCGTGGTGGAGCAGGTGGTCGCCGCACTGGCGACGGTCGAGCACACCGGATCGGCAGCCGAGGTCGTGGCGGCCCGCGATGCCGCGGTGAGGGAGATGCTCGAGCGCAACCCGATGCTGGTGAAGTACATCAACCGGGCCCTCCTCGAGCCCGACGGCCGGGGTGCCCCGCTGCTCGAGTCGATCGTCGAACTCACCACCAGGGAGGTCGACAGCCTGCGGCGAGGAGGCCACGCCTCGACGCGGGCCTCGGACAAGGTCCAGGTGGTCCGCACGCTCATGGGTCAGGTGGGCGAGCTGTTCCTCGAGCCCGTCGTCGCGGGGATCTGGGCACAGATCGGCGGAGACCCCGACGCGCGGCCCTCCATCCGCATCATCGTCGAAGGGCGCTGACCGGGGGATCGGACCGGATTCGACGTGACGGGGCCAGCACCACACGGGTGGTGAGGGTCCGGCGGGTCCGCCCGTGGTGCACCGGCGGCTGATCGCCGCTACGCTGTCGAGGGCGTATACCCGGGCAGTCCGCCCGGGGTGGGAAGGACACATTCATGAGGCTCACCCGACTGGCGAAGCTCGCCGCGACGGCCGTGATGGCCGGTGCCGCCACGCTGATGGCGCCCGCAGCTGCCCAGGCCGCCGTGCCCGTCGGGGGTGCGACCCCTGTTCTGGTCGGGGGAGTGGCCGGATGCACCATCACCGCCGCCGGGTACGACGACTCCGGAGCGCCGGTCGCGTTCACCGCCGCCCACTGCAGTGAGCGGATCGACGCCCCGGTGATCCTCCGCGACGACCCGGGCGCCGGCGTGATCGGCACCATCGCCACCCGCAACGAGATCCTCGACTACTCCGTGATCCGTCTGGACCCGGGCGTCGCCGTCCCCGTCCGACAGGCGGGCATCGTGGGCCGCGGACCCGCGCCGCAGTTCGGCGACGTCGTCTGCAAGGACGGGCTGACCACCGGACACACCTGTGGCATCACCTGGCAGCGCGAGGGCGACCGGTTCTGGACCCACACCTGTGCCGGTTACGGCGACTCCGGTGGCCCCGTCACCCGCGAGGGGCGTCTCGTCGGGCTCCTCTCCGGCGGACACATGCCGCCGGACGCGGGATCGGCCGGCAGCGTCGGCCCGATCCTGCCCTCGTGCATCCACCCGGCGCAGACCCCGTTCTTCCTGCCGGCGGTGGCGTACTCGTTCGACGCGATCGTCGCCGACGCCACCGCGCGCGACTGGCCGGGGAGCGGCTTCCGGATGGCGTGATCGCCCGGCACCCCGCCCGTGGGAGAGGGGCGGACGAGGGCCCGGTGCCGACGCGGTCGGTACCGGGCCCTCGTCTGTGTCCGACCCCGTCGCTACCGTCCGCTCCATGCTCTGGACCGAGGACGCACCCACCCACTGCCCGTACGGGCATGAGCTGGGGCCCGACCGGGTCCTCGTCGGCTGGGATGCCGGTCGCAGCGGCAGTCTCGACCACGGTCACCGTGTCCACATCTGCCGGCAGTGCGGAACCATCATGTCGTGGACGCCGATCAGTCGGCTGGAGTGAGCCGGCCGAAACGGGCGGCGCCCCCGCGGACCGGATGTCCGCGGGGGCGCCGCTCAGAGCGGTGATCGCGCCGGGGTCAGCTCACTTGAGCTCGGCGCTGGACAGGTCCAGGATCCGTCGCGCGATCACCAGCTGCTGGATCTGCTGGGTGCCCTCGAAGATGTCGAGGATCTTGGAGTCGCGCGACCACTTCTCCAGGAAGCTGCGCTCGGAGTAGCCGTAGCTGCCGGCCAGCTCGACCGCGCCCAGGGTCACGGCGGAACCCGTGCGCCCGGCCTTGGCCTTGCACATCGACGCCTCCTTGGTGTTGGGCATCTTGTTGTCGGCCATCCACGCCGCGCGCAGCGTGAGCAGGTAGGCGGCCTCCCAGTCGGCCTCGAGCTCGAGGTACTTGGCCACGGCGGCGGGCTGGCTGGTGGCGGGCCGGTCGTAGTCGATCTCCATGCCGGCCTCCTCGAGGAGGGTGCGGATCTCCTCGAGCGCGGCGCGTGCGACGCCCACGGCCATCCCGGCCACCAGGGGACGGGTGTTGTCGAACGTCTGCATGGCCCCCGCGAACCCCTTGTCCACGCGGATCTCGGGGTCGCCCAGGAGGTTCTCCTTGGGCACCCGGCAGTTGTCGAACGTGATCTGCGCGGTGTCCGAGGCCCGGATGCCGAGCTTGTGCTCGAGCCGGTCCACGGTGACGCCGGGGTGCTCCCGCGGCACCACGAACGACTTGATCGCCGCGCGGCCCTTGCTCTTGTCCAGGGTCGCCCACACCACGATGTGGTCCGCGCGGGCGCCGGAGGTGACGTAGATCTTCGTGCCGTTGATGACGTACTCGTCACCGTCCAGCCGCGCGGTGGCCGAGACGGCGGCCGAGTCGGACCCGAAGTCGGGCTCGGTGATGGCCATCGAGGCCCACACCCGGCCGAACTTCTCCATCTGCTCGTCGTTCGCCACGGCGGCGATCGCGGAGTTGCCCAGGCCCTGACGGGGGATCGACAGCGTGAGGCCGACGTCGCCCCAGCAGGTCTCGATGATGTTGAGCAGCGACTTCATGTTGCCGCCGTTGGACACGCCCTCCCGCTTCGGGGCGCCGCCGGATCCCATGGTGGCGCCGGAGGCGGCCTGACCGGCGTCCTCCATGGCCTCCATCATGGCCTTGAGGGTGTCCAGCTCGACGGGGTACTCGTGCTCGGCGAGGTCGTACTTGCGGGAGACGGGTCGGAAGATCTGCGTGGCCACCTGGCGGGCCTGGTTCGCACCCGCCTGCAGCTTCTTGGGGAGTTCGAGGTTGATCATCGCTTCAGGTCCTTGGTCCGGTTCGGGAGGGTGGCGGAATGGGCGGAGGTCACAGGACCACCACGCCCTCGGCCACTCCCACGGCGCGCAGGTCGCGGTACCACCGCTCGACGGGGTGTTCCTTGGTGAACCCGTGGCCACCGAGCAGCTGGACACCGTCGAGGCCGATCTTCATGCCCTTGTCCGCGGCGATCTTGCGGGCCAGCGCGGCCTCGCGGGCGAAGGACAGTCCCTGCTCGGCGCGGGCGGCGCCGCGCCAGGTGACCAGGCGCATGCCGTCGAGCTCGGTGGCCATGTCGGCCACGGCGAACGCGACCGCCTGTCGGTGCGCGATGGGCTCGCCGAACGCCTGGCGCTCCTTGACGTACGGGGTCACGTAGTCCAGGACGGCGTGGGAGGTGCCCACGGCGAGGGAGGCCCAGCCCAGGCGCGAGAGTCGGATGACGTCGGCGTAGGCCGAGGACCGGTCCTCCGGCGAGACGTCGGGGCCGCCGAGGATGGCGTCGGCGGGCAGGGAGACGTCGGTGAGGACGAGTCGGCCGAGGCCGGCGGCGCGCAGGCCCATGGACGGGTCGGCCTCCACCACGAGTCCGTCGGTGTCGGATTCCACGACGAAGAAGGTCGGCGCGCCGTCGAGCGAGGCGGCGACGACGAAGAGTTCCGCGCTGCCGGCCGTGGGCACCATCGACTTGACCCCGCTGAGCGTGAATCCGCCGGCGGTCCGGGTGGCGGTGGTCTCGAGCCGGAACGGGTCGAAGAGCGGCCGCGGCTCGGCCACCACGACGGCGGCTGCGGGGACCTGCTCGGAGGCGAACGCCGGGAGGTACGACTTCTGCTGGGTGTCCGAGCCGAACTGCGTCAGGGTCGTGGCCACGCCGGACGGGGCCAGGATCGGCAGGGCCAGACCCATGTCGCCGTAGGCCAGGGCCTCGGCGACCAGCGAGTTGGTCACCACGCCGCGCTCGGAGGCGATGCCCTCGAACTCCTCGGGGACGTTGAGCATGGTGGCGCCGATCTCGGCCGAGCGCTCGAGCAGCGACGCGGGTGCCTCGGCGGCGGCGTCGGCGTCGTGCGCGGCCGGCCGGATGACCTCGGCGGCGAACTCTCGCACGGTCTGCGAGATCATCTGCTGGTCCTCGTCCAGCGTGAGGTCGAACAGGTCGGGCCGGGCCTCGGAGTCGGCGTCGGGAAGACGCTTGGGTGCGCCGCCGCCGGTGACCTTCTTGAACGACTTGGTCGCGGCACCGAGGGTCTTGAAACCGGTCTTGGTGGCCTCGTAGGTGACCCGGTCGACCTTCTGCCGCAGTCCGAAGCGCTCGGCGAACTCCGACCCGGTAATGGTGGTCAGCGCGCGCATGGCGGCGCCGATCGCGTCGATGCGCGCGGGGTTCTTGCCCGGTGTCGAGGTCTCCGCGCGTCCGGTCGTGGACGGGGCTGTGGGGTTCTTGCTCATCATCACCAGCTGTTCTCGTGACGGACGGTGGACTGTGCTGTCCCCGACACCTTACTTCGGAGTAAGTTCCGGGCGCCACACTTTCCTCGAACACGTCCCTGCCGCCGGCGGGAGGGGTGGTGTCAGCCGCGCAGGAGGTCGACCGCCTGCTCGACCGCGCCCGGGCGACCGGCCACGAACCAGTCGTAGCCGTTCACCTCGACGGTCGCGCACACCCCGCCCGCTCCCTCGACGAGTGCGCGGCCCGGTAGCCAGTCCCACTCGGGGCAGGAGTGCTGGCACCACACCGTGTGGATCCCACACGCGACGGAGGCCAGGTCCACGGACCCGGACCCGAGCATCCGGATGGTCGCCGCGCCGCGGCTCACGCGGTGGAAGGGCTCGGCGAGATGGGGATCGTCGAAGAACGGCGGGTGCAGGTAGGTGGCGAGGCTGCCGGCGGCCAGGTCCCCGGGGGCCAGGCGCGCGACGGGCACCCCGTTGCGGCGCGTCGGTACGTCCGAGCCGCCGACGAACGTCTCCCCGGTGACGGGTCGGTGGACCGCCCCGAGCAGGTAGTCGTCACCACCGGTGACCGCGACGGCCGAGCACCAGTAGTCGGAGCCGGAGACGAAGTTGTAGGTGCCGTCCACCGGGTCCACGACCCACCGCCTTTCGCCGCTGCCGGTGACGAGGGAACCCTCCTCGCCGAGGACGCCGTCGGACGGGCGGTGTTCGGCGAGGAGTGCGGTGATGTGTCGCTCGGCCGCGTCGTCGGCCTCGGTGACCACGTCGGAGACGGAGGTCTTGCGGCGGACGTCGAGCCCGTCCTCGCGCAGTCGCCGCGCGAGGTTTCCGGCGTCGACGACGAGGCGGGCGGCCAGATCGGCGTCGGTCATCCCCCCGGTGGACTCGTCGTGCAGGGGGCCCGGGTGGCGGGTGTCCATGGACGTTCACTTCCTCCGCTTGGTCGTCGCGGCTCGCTGACCACGAGCGGTAGCGGGTCCGAGGCATCCGACGCTACCGCCGGGGGGTGACGATCGGAGGGGTGGCAGGCCACGGGGAGGGGGCGGGTGGGCAAACGCTGGAAGGCGCCCGGGCCGCGTAGAGTTGGTAGGCGTGCACCCTGAAGTTTCTGCCGACATCGCTGCCCTCGACGCGACCCTGACCACGGTCGAGAAGGTCCTCGACATCGAGGAGCTCGCCCGCCGCGTCGACGAGCTCGAGCAGATGGCCGCCGACCCGGACCTGTGGAACGACCAGGACCGGGCGCAGAAGGTCACCAGCGAGCTGTCGTACATCCAGGCCGATCTGCGCCGCTGCCGTGATCTGCGTCAGCGGATCGAGGACCTGCCGCTGATGTACGAGCTGGCGGAGGAGGAGGGCGGCGGCGCCGTCGAGGAGGCGGACGCCGAGCGCTCCAGCCTGCGTGAGGACGTCGAGGCCATGGAGGTCAAGACGATGCTCAGCGGCGAGTACGACCAGCGTGACGCCGTGGTCAACATCCGTGCCGGCGCCGGCGGCGTGGATGCCGCGGACTTCGCCGAGATGCTCATGCGTATGTACATCCGGTGGGCGGAGAAGGCCGGCCACAAGGTCGAGGTGTACGACACCTCGTACGCGGAGGAGGCGGGGATCAAGTCCGCCACCTTCGTGGTCAAGGACCCGTACATGTACGGGACCCTGTCCGTCGAGCAGGGAGCGCACCGGCTGGTGCGGATCTCCCCGTTCGACAACCAGGGCCGCCGCCAGACCTCCTTCGCCGAGGTCGAGGTGCTGCCGGTCGTGGAGACCGTCGACTCCATCGAGGTCCCGGAGAACGAGGTCCGGGTGGACGTCTACCGCTCCTCCGGCCCCGGTGGCCAGTCCGTCAACACCACCGACTCGGCGGTCCGCCTCACCCACGTCCCGACCGGGATCGTCGTGACCTGTCAGAACGAGAAGTCCCAGCTGCAGAACAAGGTCGCCGCCATGAAGGTGCTGCAGGCCAAACTGCTCGAGCGCAAGCGTCAGGAGGAGCGGGCCGCCATGGACGCGCTCGGTGCGGGCGGCAACGCCTCCTGGGGGAACCAGATGCGGTCCTACGTGCTGCACCCGTACCAGATGGTCAAGGACCTGCGCACCGAGTACGAGGTCAACAACCCGTCCGCGGTCCTCGACGGTGACATCGACGGGTTCATCGAGGCCGGCATCCGATGGCGCATGCGGGAGGGGGCGGACGCCTAGTGGCCTTCCGGACAGACTTCAGCGGAGTCCTGGCCTGGCTGAGCAACGACGGCCTGGAGGTCGTCCTCCTCATCCTGGGTGCCGCCCTGATGACCCGGGCGATCGGCAAGGTCGCCCGGATGTGGACCGGCCGGATCGACGCAAGGAACGCCGACAAGGAGTTGTGGTCGGAGGAGTCCAAGCACCTCCACTCCCTCGTCCAGGTCGTCTCCTACGTCGCGGTGGGAATGTTGTACATCCTGTTCGGCATCCAGATCCTGCTCCGGTTCGGCGTCAACCTCGTCACGCTGGTGGCGCCGGCCACCGTCCTGGGCGCCGCGCTGGGTTTCGGCGCGCAGAAGATCGTCCAGGACTTCCTCGCGGGCTTCTTCGTGCTGGCCGAGCGTCAGTACGGCTACGGTGACATCGTCGAACTCACCACCGCGACCGGCGTCGCCGCCGGGACGATCGAGGACGTCACGCTCCGGATCACCCGGCTGCGCACCCTGGACGGCGAGGCGGTCATCGTCCCCAACGGTCAGATCGTCACCGCGATCAATCAGTCCCAGGACTGGGCTCGTGCGATCATCGACGTCCCCGTGCCCAACAACGCCGACATGGACAAGGCGCACGAGGTACTCGCCGAGGTCTGTCGCGACATCGTCCACGACGACCGTGTGGGTGAGTACGTGCTCGACGAGCCGTCGGTCATGGGTGTGCAGTCGATCAAGCTCGAGCAGACCGTCATCCGCCTGCTCGCCCGGACCAAGCCGGGAATGCAGTGGGAGGTGGGCCGTCGGATGCGTGCCGTCATCCTCCGCCGCTTCCGCCAGGAGGGGATCGTCCTGGAGCCGGAGGCGCTGGCCGCCATCCGCGCCGGGATGCTGCGACCGCAGACCGGAGAGGGGAGCGTCTGATGGCCCGGCACAGGGACGAAGACATGACGAGGCCCGACGGGACAGCCCCGCAGGGCGCCGCGATCGACAACGACCCGATCCTCGACCGGCCCGACCCGCTCGGATTGGGCGGGACGCCACCACCGGACGCTCCCTCGCGGAGTCCGAAGCCGCGGATCGTCGCACTGCTCGGCGAGTTCTTCAGGATGTCCCGGACGACCGCGATCCTCCTCGGCGCGTTCGTCCTGGCAGGCGTGCTGTATCTGCTCGTCCGCGACGAGCCGGTGGTCGCTTTCGGGCCGCAACCCGCGCAGGACCCCACCGGGACCTCGGAACCGGCCGAACCGGTCGACCCGTCGTCCACGCCGACGGATCAGACCACCGACACCACGGCCCCGACCTCGAGCTCGCCTCCGACTCCGACGGGAACGGGTTCCCGCACGACCGGCACCACCGTGACGGGAGGGACCGCGACGACGGGTCCCGATGCCGAGGGGCTCCCCGGTGGCGCCGATCAACAGTCCCCGCAGCAACAACAGCCACAGCAGTCGCCGCAGCAGCAGCCCGATCAGCAGTCGCAACCGCAGTTGCAGCAGGAGGCCCCGGGCGCCGGGGAGACCTCGGTGCCCGGCGGCGCCCTCGAGGGGTAGCGCCACCGGGTGGCCGCGCCGCGGCCGCCGCCCGCGATGATGTTCACTCCCGCATGACTGTGGCCTGTGTGGCGCTAGGCTATTGGTGTGATCACTGCTTCCCGTGTGACGAAGTCGTACCCGTCCTCGACGCGTCCGGCGCTGTCCGACGTGAGCGTGGAGATCGGTGACGGCGAGTTCGCGTTCCTCATCGGTGCGTCGGGATCGGGCAAGTCCACGTTCCTGCGGCTCGTTCTCCGCGAGGATCGCCCGGATTCGGGCCTCCTCACCGTGGCCGGCCACGACCTCACGCGCATGAAGGGCTCCGACGTGCCCGTGCTGCGACGCTCTCTCGGCTGCGTGTTCCAGGACTTCCGTCTGCTGGAGAACAAGACGGTCGCGGAGAACGTCGCGTTCGCGCTGCAGGTGATCGGCAAGTCCCGCCGGACCATCGACAAGGTGGTGCCGGAGACCCTGGACATGGTCGGGCTGGGCGGGAAGGCAGATCGCCGACCTCACGAACTCTCCGGCGGGGAGCAGCAGCGGGTCGCGATCGCGCGGGCGTTCGTCAACCGCCCGGTGCTCCTGCTCGCGGACGAACCGACGGGCAACCTCGACCCCGAGACCAGCGAGGACATCATGCTCCTGCTCGATCGGATCAACAGGACGGGGACCACCGTGCTCATGGCGACCCACGACAGGCACATCGTGGACCGCTCGCGGCGCCGCGTGGTGGAACTGGTCGACGGCTCGGTCGTCCGCGACGACGCCCGCGGAACCTACGGGGTGGACCGCTGATGGCCGCCGGGTTCGTCGCCTCCGAGGTCGGGCAGGGACTGCGCCGCAACCTGTCCATGACGTTGGCCATGATCATCACCACGGCGGTGGCCCTGGGCATGCTGGGGGCGGGCCTGCTCGTGGCCATGACCGCGTCCGCGAGTCAGGGCAAGTACGACTACCTCAACGAGTTCCGCGTCTACGTGGACCGGTCGATCTCGCTGGAGGATCCGGACTGCGCGGCGGAATGCGGCCGGATCCTCCAGCGGCTCGAGACGACGCCGGGCGTGGCGTCGGTGGAGTACAAGAATCCCGAGGAGACCTACGCCGAGTTCGTCGACCTGTTCTCCTCGACAGACCCGGTGCTGGTGGAGTCGACCTCGCCGGACGCCCTCGGCTCGCGGTTCACCCTCACACTGACCGACCCCACGCGGGCCGAGGCGGTGGCGCGTGACCTGGCGGAGGTGGACGGCATCGAGATCGTCCAGGGGCAGGGCGAGCTCGTCGAACGGGTCTTCTCCGTCCTCGACGGCGTCCGCAACGCTGCCTTCGCGATCGCGGTCGTCCAGCTGCTGGCCACCGTCCTGCTCATCGCCAACATGACGCAGATCGCCGCGTTCACCCGGCGGACCGCCCTGGGGATCATGCGACTGGTGGGCGCGAGCCGCTGGTACACGGAGTTGCCGTTCGTCCTCGAGGCGGTGATCGCGGCGGTGACCGGCGCCCTCCTCGCGGTGGGTGGCCTGCTGGTGGCCAAGAACGTCTTCCTCGACAGGGTGCTGGCGGAGGCCTACCGCGCGAACCTGGTCGAGCGGATCACCACCCCCGACATCCTCCTCCTCGCACCGGGGCTGGTCGTGGCGGGCGCGGTGGTCTCCGCGCTCACCGCCTGGATCACCCTGAGGCTCACGGTTCGGCACTGAACGCGCCCTCCATCTAGACTCTGGGGGCTGCGGAACGGCGGCGAGGGCACGGCAATCAGGAGGTGACGCGACGTGGCCAAGAAGAACAAGAAGAAGGGCGCGTCGTCCCTCGGCTCCGACGGGAGCATCGTCGCGAGCAACCGCAAGGCCCGGCACGACTTCCAGATCCTGGAGACGCACGAGGCCGGCATCGCGCTGGTCGGGACCGAGATCAAGAGCATGCGTGAGGGCAAGACCTCGCTGGTCGACGCGTTCGCGACGGTCGACGACGGCGAGGTGTGGCTCCGCGGGCTACACATCCCCGAGTACTCGCACGGGAGCTGGACCAACCACGCCCCGAAGCGTGCCCGGAAGCTCCTGCTGCACCGCCGCGAGATCGACTCGCTCGTGGGCAAGGTGCGCGACGGCAATGCCACCCTCGTCCCGTTGTCGCTCTACTTCGTGGGCGGCCGGGTGAAGGTCGAGCTGGCCGTCGCACGGGGCAAGCAGGCGCACGACAAGCGCCACGACATCGCCCGCCGGACCGCCGAGCGTGAGGCCGTGCGTGAACTCGGCAGGAAGATCAAGGGCATGCGGGCATGATGCCGGTCGCGTTGGCGTCGACTTCGGCGGTGGCGTACGGCATCAGCGACTACCTCGGCGGTGTGGCCTCCCGCCGCGCCCGCGTGCTGCGCGTGGTCAGCGTCTCCTATCCGCTGTCGATCGTGCTGGTGGGCGTCGCTGCCCTGGTCGCCGGTGGGTCGCCGACCGGGGTCGGTCTGGGGTGGGGCCTGGCCTCCGGGATGGCCTCGGGTGTCGCGGTGTGGTCGTTCTACCTGGCGCTCTCCCGCGGGCCGATGAGTGTGATCTCGCCGATCACGGCGGTCCTGGCGGCGGCGGTTCCGCTGGCGTTCGGTCTGGCGGCGGGGGAGCGGCCCGCGCCCGCGGCGGGGGCGGGCATGGCGCTCGCGCTGGTGGCGACCGTGTTGGTCTCCATGGAGAGCCGGGACGGCTCGTCCGCCCTGCACGGGCGCCTCACCCGTCGTCTCCTGGTGCTCACGCTCTTCTCCGGGCTGGCGTTCGCCGCGTTCTTCGTGTTGTTGGCGCAGGTGCCGCCGGGCCAGGGCCTGTGGCCGGTCGCGGCCTCGCGGATCGGGGCGACGGTGATGCTGCTGGTCGCCGCGGTCGCAGCCCGTGAGTCGTTCCGTTTCTCCCGGCGTCTCATCGCGATCGGCGTGGTGATCGCCGTGTTCGACGCCGTCGCCAACGGTGCCTTCTACTTCGCCTCGCAGGCGGGGATGCTCTCCCTGGTCAGTGTGATCGCTGCGCTGTACCCCGCTTTCACCGTAGCGCTGGCGATCGCCCACGGCGGGGAGCGGATGCGTGCGGTCCAGATGGTCGGACTCGTCCTGGCGGGGGTGGCGATCTCCCTGCTCGCACTCGGCTGAACCGGGTGCTCGGCTGAACCGGGTGCTCGGCTGAACCGGGTGCTCGGCTGAGAGGGGAGAGCGGGATCACTCTGGCGGGCGGCGCGTCACCGGGGTAGGGTGGGGAGTCCGTCGGCGGAAGTCGGCGGTCCTGACGGGGCTGACTTGGTTTCGACTACGTGAGTTGACGCAGGGGAAGCGTGCCGGTGCAGGCCAGAGACCACCGTAAGCGTCGTGGCAACCAATTACGCGCCGATACCAATCAGCGCGACTACGCCCTCGCTGCCTGATAGCGAGCCCGTAGTCTGTCGGCCCGGGGTCGCTCTCGCCCCGGTCACCGGCATCATCTAGAGAGATCACCGGCTCACCCGGTCACGGGGTGGGTCGGGACATCACACAGTGACTGGGATCGTCATCACCGACATGTCCGCATGAGGGTGAGATCCGAGTAGAGGCCAACGCGGACTGCGCACGGAGAAGCCCTGCCGATGCTGCGGAGGACCCGGGTTCAATTCCCGGCAGCTCCACCATTCGGGCCACACCCCCGGTCGACGCCGACCGGGGGTGTGGTGCATTTGCATCGACGGTGCGCGCGCGGGGTCGCTCCCACCGCTTCGGTACCCTCTGGCGTAGTGCCGGTCACCCGGAAGAGGTCGACGGTCTCCCAGTAGAGAAAGGCCCGCGTACACGTGAACGCCAAACCCAACAAGAACACCAAGGTCCTCCAGACCAAGTCCAACAACGGGATGCTCATCACCGTGGTCGCGCTCATCGCGGTCGCCGTCGTGGTCCTCGGTGGCGTCGTCTGGATGGCCCAGCGGGGCGGAGAGGCCAACCCCATCACGTTCGGCGAGACCAATGACGAGCTGATCGACATCACCGAGGCCGGCGTGGTCGTCGTCGGCCCGGACGAGGCGCCGACCGTCCAGATCTGGGAGGACTACATGTGCCCCGCATGTGGCTCCTTCGAGGCGCAGTACGGTGAGTCCATCTCCGAGGCCGTCGAGGCCGGGGATCTGCAGGTCGAGTTCCACGCCCTGAACTTCCTCAACGGCCAGTCCGGCTCCGGTGAGTACTCCACCCGCGCGCTCGCGGCCATCCAGTGTGTCGCGGCCAAGGACTCCCTGCCCGTGTTCTTCGACGTCAAGAATGCGTTCTTCGCCGAGCAGCCGGGGGAGGGCGGCGGCGACCTCTCGGCCCGCGAGCTCGCGGACATCGCGGAATCGGCCGGCGCGAACGCGGACTCGGTCGAGTGCATCGGCAACGTCGAGTCCAACGGCGGCATGGACAAGGCCTCCGACAGTGCGGACAACGCCCAGCAGAGCATCCGCGAGATCACCGATCGCGTGTCCACCCCGACGGTCGCCCACGAGGGCGAGGTCGTCGACATCGGCAACGCCGCCTGGCTCCAGGACATCATCGCGTAACTCGTCCGGCGAACCGCCCGGTGCTCGTGCCGGGTGCGCAACTGTGGCCCGGCCCCGCCCCTCCCGGTGGGGCCGGGCCCGATTTGGAAGCCCGAACCGTGGTGGTGTAACTTAGGTCGGGCCGGTCACCGAGAGGTGAGCGGCGGACAAATGGATACGGGGCTATGGCGCAGCTGGTAGCGCACCACACTGGCAGTGTGGGGGTCAGGGGTTCGAGTCCCCTTAGCTCCACCGAGGACGAGATCCCGGGACAACGGAAACGATGTCCCGGGATCTCGCCATGTGGCGCCTTCCGCCATCCGGTCCGCGGTCGTAGTGTCGGGGTATGGCGGGGCCAGGGGAGATCACGGACGTCGTCGACGTGCTCGACGCGCTCGTCGACCACGGTCGGCTGGTCGGGTACGTCTGTGGCGTCCGCGAGAGCGGGCGCTCCAGGATCGTCTCCGGCGGAGCCCGCATCGTGGGCGGACCCGCGCTGGGGGAGGACGCGGTGTTTCCACTGTCGTCCAACACCAAGCCGGTCGGCGGGATCCTGGCGATGCGTCTCGTGGAACGCGGTGTGCTGACCCTCGACGACCCGGTGGACACGTTCTTGCCCGAGCTGGCGGACCCTCCAGTGCTGGCCACGCCGGACGCCCCGCTGGACCGCACGGTCCCGGCCGAGCGGCCCCTCACACTGCGGCACCTGCTCACCATGACCGCGGGTGCCGGCTGGGTGGGGGAGAACCCCGCGTTGTCGGAGGCGATGTCCGACCGTGGGGTCGCCCCGGGGCCGTACGCCCCGGCCGTCGCGCCGGACGAGTATCTCCGTCGGCTGGCGGAGCTGCCCTTCGCGGGCCAGCCGGGCCAGCAATGGTGGTACCACACCAGCAGCGATGTCCTCGGGGTGCTCCTCGCCCGCGCCACCGGCTCGTCCGTGACCGAGTTGCTGGCCGAGTACGTCACCGGGCCACTGGGGCTGGCCGACACGGGGTTCACGGCCGACCTCTCCCGTCTCCCCACCTCGTACGGCCTCGGGCCCGACGGCAGGGTTTCGCCACTGGACACCGCGGGCAGGTTCGCGGTGCCGCCGGTCTTCGAGTCCCTCGCCTGCGGCCTCGCCGCGACGGTGGGCGATTATCTGGAGCTGTTGGGTGTGCTCGTCGACGGTGGCCCGGTGCTCGACCCGGAGAGTGCTCGGCTGATGGCCACCGACCACCTGACAGCGCGGCAGCGGGCGAGCGCGGAGGATTTCCTCGGGCCCGGCTGCGGCTACGGGTTCCAGGTGGAGGTGCGCCCGGGCGGCGTGGTCGGCTGGGCCGGGGGACTGGGGACGATCGGGTACGTCGACCGCGGCACCAGGCGGGCCGCGGCGGTCTTCACCACCCAGTCCTTCGACGTCCCCGGCACGACCGAGGCGCTCGAGACCGTCTGGTCGCTGCTGCGCTGACGACCCGTCCTCGCGGACCGGTCAGCGCCACCACGTGTCGAGCGGGGTGGCGGGCACCGTGCGCTTGTGGCGCGAGCCCAGGAACAGCTGCTCGATCCGCGCGGAGGCCTCGGGCGGGACGCCGTCGCGGCCCTCGAGGTAGTCGTCGATCTGGGCGTAGGTCACGCCGAGGGCGACCTCGTCGGGCAGGCCCGGCCGGTCATCCTCGAGGTCGGCGGTGGGGACCTTGCGCCAGGTGGAGTCCGGCGCGCCGAGGTGGCGTAGCAGTGCCGCGCCCTGTCGTTTGGTGAGACCGGTCAGGGGGGTCAGGTCGACCCCGCCGTCGCCGTATTTGGTGAAGAAGCCGGTGACCGCCTCGGCGGCGTGGTCGGTGCCGACGACGAGGAGGTTCAGTTGCCCGGCCACGGCGTACTGGGCGATCATCCGCTCACGCGCCTTGACGTTGCCGCGGACGAAGTCACGGAGCGGCGCCGCCTCGTCGGGCAGAGCCGTGAGTGCGGCGGAGGCGGCCTCGGAGGCGGCGTCGGACGCGGGGCGGACATCCACCGTGAGACTCTCGTCCGGACGGATGAACTCCAGGGCCGCCTGCGCGTCGGCCTCGTCGGACTGTTCGCCGTAGGGCAGGCGCATCGCCACGAACCGGGCGCGCGACATCCCCTCGTCCCGCAGTCGCTCCGCGGCGAGCTGACAGAGCCGGCCGGTCAGGGTGGAGTCCTGCCCGCCGCTGATCCCCAGGACGAAGCCCGTGGCGGGGGTCGAACGGAGGTAGTCGACCAGGAACGTGACCCGCGACCCGACCTCCTCCGCGGGATCGATGTCGGGACGGACGCCGAGTTCGGCGATGATGGTGGCGCGCAGGGCGGCAGCGCGGTCTGTCGTGGTCTCGGTCATGGCGTCAGCATAGGAACCACGTGTGACGACCGCGTGACATCTCCGCCGGTGGCCGCGAGTACCCGGAGCGCGGCCGGGGTGCGGGCGGGGTGCCGTCCGTCGCCGGTTGGAGTTCTGGCCGGGCAGTCCGTTACGATGGACCAGTTGTGTGTCGTACATCCGACCTTCCGGGACGGACGTGTCGCACAGTGATCCCCAGTCGTGTCGGCGGCCATAGCGGCCGCCCCGAGAGCCTAAGGAGCGCCAGATGAAGGTCCGCAAGTCCCTTCGGTCGCTGAAGAACAAGCCGGGCGCCCAGGTTGTCCGTCGTCGCGGCAAGGTCTACGTGATCAACAAGAAGGACCCCCGTTTCAAGGCCCGCCAGGGCTGACATGTCCGCGTGAGTCCTCACGCATCCTCGAGGGCCCGCCACCGGTTCGCCGGCGGCGGGCCCTCGTCGTCGTCGTACTCTTCCCGGCGCCCACCACGGCCCCGTGGGGACGACTCGCGCCCGGCGGTGAACCGTCCCCGGCCCGCCACATCCGTCCACGCCCCGGACGCACGATCATCCACGTGCTTGTGGAGGGCGTGGGGACAATCTGTGGGGTCCCTGGGGAGGTCCTGTGGGATGCCGACCCGCCGCTCCGGGACGGTGATCGCCGTGCGACCGTAGGTGTGCGCGGCGCCGGATCGACGGTCCGGGGGCGGGGTTCCCACCGGGGGCCCACGGTGTCCACAAGGCGGGATCGCGACCTGGGAATACCAGCGATGTAAGACCAAAATGTTGTGGTCGATTGACTCGCTGGCCACTAGGGGTAGTGTCTAGAAGCGTTGCGGCCCCAATGAATGTCACTCGTGGGATTCGGACCGTGACCCCCGACAGACACCGCGGTCATCCACAGGCCGGGCGAGAGCCCGGGCCCGGGAGGCCGCTACGAGAAGAGCCCCTCGCGCCGTCCGGCGCCGTGCCGAAAGAGGTCCTGAGACACATGGTCACCGTCTACACCAAGCCCGCCTGCGTCCAGTGCAACGCCACCTACAAGGCGCTCGACAAGCAGGGCATCGAGTACGAGATCATCGACATCTCGATGGACGACGAGGCTCGGGAGTACGTCATGGCGCTCGGGTACCTCCAGGCGCCCGTCGTGGTCGCGGGCTCCGACCACTGGTCCGGCTTCCGCCCGGACCGCATCAAGGCACTCGCCACCGTGGCGGCCTGACTGCGCGGTCATAGTCCGACGGCGCGGTAACACCAGGATTCCTTCGACAAGGGGGCGGCGATGGCGGCTCCGATACCGGCCGAGAAGCCGGTGAGGATCGTCTACTTCTCCAACATCTCCGAGAACACCAAACGATTCGTCGACCGGCTCGGTCTCCCCGCACTGCGTATCCCGGTGCGGAGGACCGAGCCCGTCCCGACGGTGTCGGACCCGTATGTTCTGATCGTTCCGACCTACGGGGGAAGCCTCGAGATCACAGGCAAGAACGGAGCCGCGGTCCCGCGGCAGGTGGTCGCGTTCCTCAACAACGCGCACAACAGAAGTCTCTGCCGGGGAGTCATTGCCGGCGGCAACACCAACTTCGGACGGGATTTCGGTCGCTCCGGCGACGTGATCGCCGAGAAGGTGGGGGTCCCGTACCTCTACCGCTTCGAGTTGATGGGCACACACGAGGACGTCATCCGCGTCCGAGAGGGATTGGAAGAGTTTTGGCAGCACCAACCGTGAACCCCGAGAGCATCACCGCGGGAGAGGCGGGCGACGGTCAGCGTCTCGACTACCACGCCCTCAACGCGATGCTCAACCTCTACGACGCGGACGGGAAGATCCAGTTCGACGCGGACCGCCGGGCGGCGCGGGAGTACTTCCTGCAGCACGTCAACCAGAACACGGTCTTCTTCCACAACCTGGACGAGAAGCTCGACTATCTGGTCGAGAAGGACTACTACGAGCGCGAGGTGCTGGACCAGTACGCGCGCAACTTCGTCCGCGAACTGTTCGACCACGCGTACGCCAAGAAGTTCCGCTTCCCGACCTTCCTCGGCGCGTTCAAGTACTACACCTCGTACACGCTCAAGACCTTCGACGGGAAGCGCTACCTCGAGCGCTACGAGGACCGCGTGTGCATGGTGGCGCTCACCCTCGCCGCCGGCGACCAGGTGCTGGCCCGCCAGCTGGTGGACGAGATCATCGACGGTCGCTTCCAGCCCGCCACGCCCACGTTCCTCAACTCCGGCAAGAAGCAGCGCGGGGAGCCCGTCTCGTGCTTCCTGCTGCGCATCGAGGACAACATGGAGTCCATCGGCCGCAGCATCAACTCCGCGCTGCAGCTGTCCAAGCGCGGGGGCGGCGTGGCACTGCTGCTGTCCAACCTCCGTGAGCACGGCGCGCCCATCAAGCACATCGAGAACCAGTCCTCGGGCGTCATCCCCGTGATGAAGCTGCTGGAGGACTCGTTCTCCTACGCCAACCAGCTCGGGGCCCGCCAGGGTGCCGGCGCCGTGTACCTGCACGCGCACCACCCGGACATCTTCAAGTTCCTCGACACCAAGCGGGAGAACGCGGACGAGAAGATCCGCATCAAGACGCTCTCCCTGGGCGTGGTGATCCCGGACATCACCTTCGAGCTCGCCAAGCGCAACGACGACATGTACCTGTTCTCGCCGTACGACGTCGAGCGGATCTACGGCAAGCCGTTCGCGGACGTCGACATCTCGGAGCACTACCACGAGATGGTCGAGGACAGCCGGATCAAGAAGACCAAGATCAACGCCCGGCACTTCTTCCAGACCGTCGCCGAGCTGCAGTTCGAGTCCGGCTACCCGTACATCATGTACGAGGACACCGTGAACCGGGCCAACCCGATCGCCGGCAAGATCACGCACTCCAACCTGTGCTCGGAGATCCTCCAGGTCTCCACGGCCTCGGAGTTCAACGAGGACCTGAGCTACTCCGAGGTGGGCAAGGACATCTCCTGCAACCTCGGTTCGCTCAACATCGCCAAGGCCATGGACTCACCGGACTTCGGTCAGACCATCGAGACGGCGATCCGGGGACTGACCGCGGTCTCCGACCAGACCCACATCGACTCCGTGCCCTCGATCGAGCGGGGCAACTCGGAGTCGCACGCGATCGGCCTGGGGCAGATGAACCTCCACGGCTACCTCGCGCGTGAGCGGATCCACTACGGATCCGAGGAGGGTGTCGACTTCACCAACATCTACTTCTACACCGTGCTCTACCACGCGCTCCGGTCGTCCAACGCGATCGCGCGGGAGCGTGGAACCTGGTTCGCCGGGTTCCCGGAGTCGAAGTACGCCTCGGGTGAGTTCTTCGACAAGTACACCGACCAGGTGTGGGAGCCGGCCACCGACCGGGTCCGCACGCTGTTCTCCGAGGCCGAGGTGACCATCCCCACGCAGGAGGACTGGCGCGCGCTGCAGGCCGACGTGCAGAAGTACGGCATCTACAACCAGAACCTGCAGGCCGTGCCGCCGACGGGGTCGATCAGCTACATCAACAACTCGACCTCGTCGATCCACCCCGTGGCGTCGAAGATCGAGATCCGCAAGGAGGGCAAGATCGGGCGCGTCTACTACCCGGCGCCCTACCTGACCAACGACAACCTGGACTACTACCAGGACGCGTACGAGATCGGCTACGAGAAGATCATCGACACGTACGCGGCGGCCACCCAGCACGTCGACCAGGGCCTGTCGTTGACCCTGTTCTTCAAGGACACGGCCACCACCCGTGAGGTCAACCGAGCCCAGATCTACGCGTGGCGCAAGGGCATCAAGACCCTGTACTACATCCGCGTGCGTCAGCTCGCGCTCGAGGGCACCGAGGTCGAGGGCTGCGTCTCGTGCATGCTCTGACCGCCCGGCCGCAGGCCTGCGTCCCGAACCCCACACGTCCCCAGGAGGAGATCCGATGACCGCCGAGCTGCACGCTCCGGGATCCCACAGTCCCGCCGCCGGCATCCAGCCCAAGCTGGTCGACCGGGTGTCGGCCATCAACTGGAATCGCGTCCCCGACGAGGTCGACGATCAGGTGTGGGGCCGGCTCACCACCAACTTCTGGCTTCCGGAGAAGGTGCCGGTCTCCAACGACATCCCGTCGTGGCAGACCCTGACCGAGTACGAGCAGCAGCTCACCACCCGCGTCTTCACCGGCCTGACCCTGCTGGACACCCTGCAGGGCACGGTCGGCGCGGTCAGCATGATCCCCGACGCGTCGACCCCGCACGAGGAGGCGGTGCTCACCAACATCGCGTTCATGGAGTCGGTGCACGCCAAGAGCTACTCGACGATCTTCTCCACGCTGTGCTCGACGCCGCAGGTGGACGACGCGTTCCGCTGGGCGGAGGAGAACCCCTTCCTCCAGAAGAAGGCAAAGATCGTGCTCGGCTACTACGCGGGGGACGATCCGCTCAAGCGCAAGATCGCCTCGGTGATGCTCGAGTCGTTCATGTTCTACTCGGGCTTCTACCTGCCCATGCGGTGGTCCTCGCGGGCCAAGCTCACCAACACCGCCGACGTCATCCGGCTCATCATCCGCGACGAGGCGGTGCACGGCTACTACATCGGGTACAAGTACCAGCGCGCCCTCGAGCACGTCACCCAGGCGGAGCGGGACGAGCTCAAGGACTACACCTTCGAGCTGCTGTTCGAGCTGTACGACAACGAGGCGGACTACACCGAGGATCTCTACGATCCGGTGGGGTGGACCGAGGACGTCAAGAAGTTCCTGCGGTACAACGCCAACAAGGCGCTGATGAACATGGGCTACGAGGGCATGTTCCCGAAGGATGAGACCGACGTCGACCCGGCGATCCTGTCGGCCCTGAGCCCCAACGCCGACGAGAACCACGACTTCTTCTCCGGCTCCGGCAGCTCGTACGTCATGGGCAAGGCCGAGGCGACCGAGGACGAGGACTGGGACTTCTGACGCACCGGTAGCGGCCCACGACGCCCCTGCGACCGAACACGGGCGCAGGGGCGTCGTCGATCCACTGTCGTGGAGGGACTGCTGGCTACCCGTCCGGTGCGACCCCGTTGATCGATCCCCGGATGTCGTCGAGGACCGCCCGCGCCGCCACCGGGCCCGCCCCCTCCCACACGGCACGGTCCACCACGAACACGCGCTGCGATCCCACGGCGTCGAGGTCCGTCCACCTGTCCGAGGCGAAGACCTCCCGCGCCTCGTCCTCGGAGCCGGGCCCGCCTCCGACCACCGCGAAGATCACATCCCCGTCCAGTTCGTCACCCACGGCCGGGGACTGCGGCAGGGGCGGGAGGCGCTCGCCGTCGCGCGTGCGTTGCGCAGGGGGGCGCTCGGCACCCACGGCCTCGAGCATCAGGGAGCCCAGCGTGTCCGGCCGCTGCACCTCCACGCCGTCACCGTCCCCTCCGGTCACCGACACCAGAGAGACCCGGGTATCCGACGGGGTGGTCGCGTCGGCGGTGCGCTGCGCCCGCTCGATCACCTCCAGTAGGAGATCGCCGCCGGCGCGGGGCCGACCGTAGGCGTCGGCGATCGCCTCGGTGGCCTCCGTCCAGTCCACGATGTCGGCGTCGTAGACCACGGTGGGGGCGACATCAGTCACGGCGGCGACGACGGCCGGGTCCACCTCGTCCGACCCGGCCAGCACGATGAGGTCCGGACGCAGTTCCCGCGCGGCCCGCGCGACCTCGTCGGCGTCCCCGCCGACGAGGGGACCGACCGTCGGGAGTCCGGTCAGTGAGTCGGGCAGGTAGACGTCCGCACCGTCGGGTAGGCCGGACGTGCCGACGACGAGGTCCTGCAGCCCGAGGGCACAGGCCGTGTCCACCGCGCCTGTGCCGAGCGCCAGGATCCTCTCCGGCGACCGCGGCACCTCCACCCGGTCCGGACCCGGCCCCTCCGTGGGGACCCTGCGGTCACCCGGCCCGGGGAACTCCGCGGGGAACGGTGCCGGGGCGCACGACTCCTCCGGCTCTGCCGAGCGCTGCAACTCCTCGCCGGCCATCCGCGACGGGGTCGTCGTCATCGGGTGCTCGACCATGTCGACGGGGGAGGGGCCACACGCCACGAGCGTCAGCCCGGCCGCCAGGGGGACCGCCGCCCTGACGGCGCGCCGGGCATACCCCCGCGCGGGGTGTCGGCGGGGGGCGGTCACGGAATCGGTCATGGGACAACAGCCTAGGAGATCGGCCGAGAAGGGCCGCTCATGCGGAGGTCGCGGGCGGGCGGCGGGTGCCCGTCCCGGCGTGCCGGACCACGGCGTGATTAGCGGGGGTGACCACCGGTGACGAGTTCGACGGGGCGGGTGGGCGTCTCTCTCAGGCGGGGGTTAGGATTGCGGTCACGCACTATTCCTATGCGTTCGACGTGGGGTCGGTGGTTCGACCCGCGACGTCGGGTGAGGCGTTCAGGAGGACCCTTATGACCGCAGTGGCCCCCAAGCCGGTCCACAAACTCGACCACCCGCCGGGTGAACCCACGGGTGATGCCCGGCCGGGCTCGTTCGTGTGGAAGATGCTGACGACGACCGACCACAAGTTGCTCGGCATCATGTACATCGTCACCTGCTTCATCTTCTTCTTCGCCGGCGGCCTCATGGCGCTGCTCATCCGGGCGGAGCTCTTCCTCCCGGGTATGCAGTTCCTGTCGAATGAGCAGTTCAACCAGCTGTTCACCATGCACGGCACGGTGATGCTGCTGCTCTACGGAACCCCGATCGTCGTCGGGTTCGCGAACTACATCATTCCGCTGCAGATCGGCGCCCCCGACGTGGCGTTTCCCCGGCTCAACGCGTTCGGCTTCTGGCTGTTCGCGGCGGGCGGCACGATCATGCTCTCCGGCTTCCTGACCCCCGGTGGCGCGGCGTCCTTCGGCTGGACCATGTACATGCCGCTGGCGGACAAGATCCACTCGCCGAACGTCGGCGCGGACCTCTGGATCCTCGGCGTCGGCATCGGCGGTATCGGCACCATCCTCGGTGCCGTCAACTTCGTCACCACCATCATCTGCCTGCGCGCACCGGGCATGACCATGTTCCGGATGCCGATCTTCACGTGGAACATCCTCGTGGCGTCGGTCCTGATCCTGCTGATCTTCCCGCTGCTCACCGCGGCCGCGCTCGGCGTCTTCTACGACCGGCAGTTCGGCGGGCGCATCTACGATCCGGGCAACGGTGGCGCCATCCTGTGGCAGCACCTGTTCTGGTTCTTCGGTCACCCCGAGGTGTACGTCCTCGCGCTGCCGTTCTTCGGCATCGTCTCCGAGGTCTTCCCGGTCTTCTCTCGCAAGCCGCTGTTCGGCTACGCCGGCCTGGTCTTCGCGACCCTCGCGATCGCCGCACTGTCGACGGCCGTGTGGGCGCACCACATGTACGTCACCGGCGCGGTGCTGCTGCCGTTCTTCTCCTTCATGACGTTCCTCATCGCGGTCCCGACCGGCGTGAAGTTCTTCAACTGGATCGGCACGATGTGGCGCGGCAAGATGACCTTCGAGACGCCGATGCTGTTCGCCCTCGGCTTCATCATCACCTTCCTCTTCGGCGGTCTGACCGGCGTGATGATGGCCTCGGCGCCGATCGACTTCCACATCTCGGACACGTACTTCATCGTGGCGCACTTCCACTACACGCTCTTCGGCACCATCGTGTTCGCCACGTTCGCCGGCGTGTACTTCTGGTTCCCCAAGATGACGGGCCGGATGTACGACGAGCGGCTCGGCAAGATCCACTTCTGGTTGATCTTCATCGGTTTCCACACGACGTTCCTGGTACAGCACTGGCTGGGCAACCAGGGCATGCCGCGCCGGTACGCCGACTACCTGGATTCGGACAACTTCACGGTCCTCAACCAGATCTCCACGGTCGGTTCGTTCATCCTCGGCATCGCGATGCTGCCGTTCATCTGGAACATCATCAAGAGCTGGCGCTACGGGGAGATCGTCACGGTCGACGACCCGTGGGGCGCGGGCAACTCCCTCGAGTGGGCGACCTCGTGCCCGCCGCCGCGCCACAACTTCGTGACGCTGCCCCGGATCCGCTCCGAGCGCCCCGCGTTCGAGCTGCACTACCCGCACATGAGCGAGCGGATGCGGGCGGAGGCCCACGTCGGGGGCCGTCGCAAGGCACAGGACCCGGACTCGGCCAAGGATGTGGCCGACCGGGGACCATCCCCGCAGAAGGGCTGATCGCCCGCCCGTACTCACCCACGGGCGTAGGTCCCGGGAACCCCGTCGGCGGCTCGTCCACCGGCGGGGTTTCCGCTTGTCAGGCCCCGCAACATCAGCACCGCCCTCCCCGATCACCTGTCAGGAGTACATGTGAGCACCACCGGCACCCCGGCTCTCCTCACCGTCACCGGGCCCGACCGCCCGGGCGTAACCGCGCGGGTGATGTCCGTCCTCGCGTCCCACCACGCCGATCTGGTCGACGTGGAGCAGGTCGTCGTCAACGGCCATCTGTCCCTGGGGCTCATGGTCCGGGTGGACGACGGCGCCGATGTGGTCACCGTCGTGCGGGAGCTCACCGAGCAGGTCCACGACCTCGGGATGCAACTCGAGGTCCAGTTCGACGACATCGCCCCCGCGGCCCCGCCCTCGACGCACGCGGTCGTGATTCTCGGCAGCCCCGTCCCGGCCTCCGCGTTCTCGGCCGTCGCCGGCTCGCTGGCCTCCATCGGCGCGAACATCGACACGATCCGCGGGATCGCCGACTACCCGGTCACCGGTATCGAGTTGCACGTGTCCACCGCCGGCCGGGACTCGGCCGACGATGCCCGCCTGCGCGAGACCCTCGCCCCCCTCTCGGACGCCCACGGCGTCGACATCTCGGTGGACCGGGCGGGGCTCGGCCGTCGGTCCAAGCGACTGGTGGTGTTCGATGTGGACTCCACCCTCGTCCAGGGCGAGGTGATCGAGATGCTCGCCGCGCACGCGGGCAAGGAGGACGAGGTCCGGGCCGTCACGGAGCGTGCCATGCGCGGAGAGCTCGACTTCGCCCAGTCCCTGCACGAGCGTGTCGCGACGCTGGCAGGTCTGCCCGCCACCGTGCTGGACGAGGTCGCCTCGAGCATCGTGCTCACGCCCGGGGCCCGCACCACCATCCGCACGCTCAAGCGGCTGGGGATCCGCTGCGGGGTGGTCTCCGGCGGCTTCATCCAGGTGATCTCCGGCCTCGCCGAGGAGCTGGGACTCGACTTCGCCCGCGCCAACACCCTCGAGATCGTGGACGGCACGCTCACCGGCCGGGTGGTCGGCGAGGTGGTGGACCGCGAGGCGAAGGCCGCCTACCTCCGCGAGTTCGCCGACGAGGTCGGTATCTCGCTGAGCCAGACCGTCGCGGTCGGTGACGGTGCCAACGACATCGACATGCTCACCACCGCCGGGCTGGGAATCGCGTTCTGCGCCAAGCCCGCCCTCCGCGAGGTGGCGGACGCGTCATTGTCCAAGCCGTTCCTCGACACCGTTCTGTTCGTGCTGGGGATCACCCGCGACGAGATCGAGGCCGCGGACACCGCCGCCGGCACGTACCGCCGCGTCCCCCTGACGTGACCGGCACGCCCGGGGCGGGGGAGGGCGGTCCCGAGACCGGTGGGCCCGTGATCGGCGGCCCGGCGACCGGCGCCGCACTCGACTGGTGCCACGCCCGGCTCCGGGCGGGCTCGGCCGGCGCGGAGGACCCCGAGGATCGTGCGACCGTTCGGTCGATGCCGATCGTACTGCACCTGCCCAAGGCGGACCCTCCGGCCCGGACCCCGCTGCTCGAGTCGGTGGCCGGCGCGGTCGCGGCGCTGTGCCTCGACGAACGGGTCGCGCCGGGAGGGCCGTGGCACGAGGCCTACGCCGCGTGGTTGGACGCCCGGATGCGCAAGATCGCCCGACGTGCCCGCGGCGCCCAGTGGCGGGCCTCGCTCGAGGTCCCCGGGGTGACCCGGGAGATCGACGGCGCCGCCGCGAGGGCGTTCGTCCCCGGCCCGGTGGACGAGGTGGACCCGCGGCTGGCCAGGCTGCAGATCGGCGGCACCGACCTTGAGCGTGACGAGCCCGGCGCGCCGCCCGAGGGGACGCCGGTGGTGTGGATCGACGGTGCGCTCGAGATGTCGACGGGAAAGGCGGCGGCGCAGGTCGGCCACGGGGTCATGCTGCTCATCGCCGCGATGGAACGCGATCGTCTCGATCGCTGGTTGGCCGACGGGCTCCCGGTCGCCGTCCGCGAAGCCGATCCCTCCCGGTGGCAGGACCTGGCCGAGGCGGTGGCCGCCGGGACACCGGGAGTCGCCGCGGTGGTGGACGCCGGCTACACCGAGGTGGCGCCGGGGTCGCTCACGGTCATCGCCGTCGACGCCTGAGCGGCGCCCCGGGGAGCGTTCAGGCGTCGCGCAAGCGCTCCAGGGCGCCGGTCACGACGTCCTTGTCGGTGGTCTGCCAGAACGGCGGCAGCGAAGCGCGTAGGTATCCGCCGTACCGCGCGGTGACCAGACGGGAGTCGAGCACCGCCACCACGCCGCGGTCCTCGGTGCGGCGGAGCAGCCGGCCCACGCCCTGTGCGAGCAGGAGGGCGGCGTGGTTACCGGCGACGGCGAGGAACCCGTTCCCCCCGCGGGCCGCCACCGCACGCTGACGCGCCGAGAGCAGCGGATCATCGGGACGGGGGAACGGGATGCGGTCGATCACGACCAGCGACAGGGTCCGTCCCGGGACGTCGACGCCCTGCCACAGCGACAGGGTGCCCACGAGGGTCGTCTCCTCGTCGTCGGCGAACGTCGCGACGAGGTTGGCCGTGGAGTCCTCGCCCTGGCAGAGGACGGGGGTGTCGAGTCGTTCGCGGAGCAGTTCGGCGGCGGCCTTCGCCGCGCGCATCGACGAGAACAGTCCGAGCGTGCGGCCCCCGGCGGCGGTGATGAGATCGACCAGTTCCTCCTCGGCCGCGGGCGACGGGCCCTCCCGGCCGGGCGCGGGGAGGTGAGCTGCCACGTAGAGGATGCCGTTGCGCCGGTAGTCGAACGGGGATCCCGCGTCGAGGCCCGTCCACCGCAGGGCGCTCGCGTCGTCGTCGGAGGGCGGTTCGAGCGACACCGCGCTCGCGGTGTCCGGGCGTGCCGACGAGGCGGGCGGCAGTCCCCAGGTGGCGGCGAGCCCGTCGAACTTCCCGCCCGTGGTGAGGGTCGCGGAGGTGAGGATCACCGTGGACTCGGCGAACAGGCGGGCACGCAGGAGCCCGGCGACGGACAGGGGAGCGACGCGCAGGATCCGTCCTCGTCGTTCCTCCACGCTCATCCATACGATCTCTAGGCGCTCGGTGACCGGCCGCTCGAACGAGGAGAGGATGCGGTCTGCGGCGTCGGCGATCTCGTCCAGCGCGGCGAGGGTCTTCTGACGGTCGGAGGCACCCTGTGGGTCACCGGCGGCCTCTCCGGGCTTGGGACCCGGGACCGCGCTGCGACAGTTCTCGGCGGTGTGGCGGACAGCGGCCAGCGCGAGGTCCGCGCCCTCGGGCATGAGGTCCCATCGCGCCTCGGGACAGATCTCCAGCAGCGTGGCGAGACCCTCCCCGGCGGCGACCATGCGGTCCGCGGTCTGCTGGTCGACGAGCTTCGCCGCCCGGCGCGCGGCCTGGATCACGGCCGCGCCGGTGAGTTCGGCGGTGGTCACGCCGGTCACCCGGTCGGACAGCTCGTGGGCCTCGTCGATCACCACCGCGTCGTGTTCGGGCAGCACGGAGACATCGGTCATGGCGTCGATCGCGAGCAGCGCGTGGTTGGTCACCACCACGTCGGCGCGGCCGGCCTCCTGGCGTGCCAGTTCGGCGAAGCACTCGGAGAACTCGGGGCAGACCTGCCCCAGACACTCGCGACTGGTCACCGACACCTGCCGCCACGCCGCGTCGGAGACACCGCGGGGCAGGTCGTCGCGGTCGCCGGTGTCGGTGTCCTGCGCCCAGTCGTGCAGGCGGGCGATCTCGCGGCCCAGCCACGAGCTCGGGCCGGTGTCCCGGGGGGTGGCCTCACGTGGGGTGCGCGCGGCCGTGGACTCGCCGCCGAGGGGCAGGTCGAACAGTTCCTCGGTCTCCACCTCCTCCGGGTCGGCCTCGTCGACCGGCCCCGAGCTCACCCGGTGCAGGCACAGGTAGTTGCCCCGGCCCTTGAGGATCGCGTGGGAGGGACTCACGCCGAGTTCCGGGCGGAGCGCCTTGGACAGCCGCGGCAGGTCGCGGTCGACCAGCTGGTTCTGCAGCGCGATGGTCGCGGTGGAGACCACCACGGTGTTCCCGGTGGCCACGGCGTGGCGCAGCGCCGGCACCAGGTAGGCCAGGGACTTACCGGTGCCCGTCCCGGCCTGGACTGCGAGGTGTTCCCCCGTCGCCAGGGCGTTGCCCACGGCCTCGGCCATCGTCACCTGGCCCGTGCGTTCGCTGCCGCCCAGGCCCGCGACCGCGGTGGCGAGCAGGTCGGAGACGGGGGGGAGCGAGTCGGTCACGCGGATACCCTAGCGGCCGCACCGGACAGTGGCCCGGGCCGCCGGGCGGCTCGGGGGCAGACCTGGCCGGCTCGGGGGCAGACCCGGTCGGCTCGAGGCCCACCCGGATGCGTCGGCGGACGACCGACAGCTCCGCTCAGCGGGTGGCCGGGGGGATGACCCTCACGGGGATGGCGGGGTCGCCCTGACTCAGCGCGAGCCCCTCCCACGGCAGGGACACCATCACGGCGGCGTGGTGGGCGCGTGACTGCTCGAGGGTCGGGAGCCCGGGGACGGTCTCGCCGCCCCGGATCAGCGGGACCATGAGATCGCGCGTCTCGAGACCGGGCTCCTCGGGGGCGTCCCCGGACCACGGCAGCAGCAACTCCTCGACGGCGGTGCCCGAGCGGCGGTGGTGGCGGACCGCGCGCTTGGCTCCGGGCAGGGACTCCTTCTGTGCGGAGCGTTTGGCCACGGGGATCCCGTCGACCTCGACGAGTTTGTAGACCATGCCGGCGGTCGGGGCGCCCGAGCCGGTCACGAGCCGGGTGCCGACGCCGTACACGTCGACCGGCTCAGCGCGCAGAGCGGCGATCGCGTACTCGTCGAGGTCCCCGGAGACCACGATCCGGGTGTTGCGGGCGCCGAGGGCATCCAGCTGGCTGCGGACCTGCCGGGCGAGCACCCCCAGGTCGCCGGAGTCGATACGGACGCCGCCGAGTCCGTGCCCGGCGACCTCGATCGCCGTCGCCACGCCCGTCGCGATGTCGTAGGTGTCCACCAGGAGGGTGGTGTCCACACCGAGGGTCTTCACCTGCGAGCGGAAGGCGGCCGCCTCGTCCGGACCCTGCGGGCCGGTGTGCAGCAGGGTGAACGAGTGGGCGGACGTCCCGGCGGAGGGCACGCCGTGCCGGCGCGTCGCCTCCACGTTGGAGGTGGAGTCGAACCCGGTGAGGTAGGCGGCCCGGGCCGCGGCGACCGCTGCTTCCTCGTGTGTGCGACGGGACCCCATCTCGATGATGGGGCGGCCGTACGCCGCGGAGGTCATCCGCGCGGCGGCGGAGGCGATCGCGCTGTCGTGGTTGAGCACGGACAGGACCAGGGTCTCGAGTACGACGCACTCCGCGAACCCGCCCCGGATGCTCAGCACGGGCGAGCCGGGGAAGAACAGTTCGCCCTCCGCGTAGCCGTCGACGTCACCCGTGAAGCGGAAGTCGCGGAGCCAGTCGGTGGTCCGCTCGTCGAGCGAATCCGACAGCGCCTCGATCTCCTCGTCGTCGAACCGGAAGTCCGCCACGCGTTCGAGGAGCCGACCGGTGCCTCCGACCACCCCGTACCGACGGCCGGAGGGCAGGCGTCGGGCGAAGACCTCGAACACACACGGCCGGTCGGCGGTGCCGTCCGCCAGGGCCGCCCGGATCATAGTGAGCTCGTACTTGTCCGTGAGCAGGGCGGTGGACGGTCGCCCGGTGGGGGGCGTGACATGGGAGGGAGTCGGCGGGGTCACGGGGGCGACTCTACGGCGTGGCCTACCCGGCGGGAACCCGTATCCTGGGTTCCATGCACCCTGTGACGACACCGCTTGCGGCCGTCCGGAGCACCGCCCCGGTGATGGCGATGCCGTCGGCCGCGCCCGTGGAGTCCACGGACGCGGACCTCGACGGTGGGGTGGACAGCCCCTGGCTCACCGTGGTCTGGGACGACCCGGTGAACCTGATGAGTTACGTGACGTACGTGTTCCAGCGGGTGTTCGGCTACAGCAGGGAGAAGGCGCATGGCCTGATGCTCAAGGTCCACAACGACGGTCGGGCGGTGGTGTCGTCCGGCAGCCGCGACAAGGTCGAGAACGACGTCCGCAAGCTGCAGGAGGCCGGACTGTGGGCCACGATGCAGCGGGATGCGTGAGGCGGTGAAGGCGTGGCAGCGCAAGGCGTCCCTCGGTGGGGCGCGCATCAAGTCGGTCATGGAGAACCATGAGGTGCAGATCCTGCACGCCCTGGTCTCCAACGTGGTGGACATGCTCGAACAGCGCCGGGACTCCGCCCCGCGCGATGAGCTGGCCGAGATCACGGGGATGCGCAGTGGCCACTCGCAGGTGCCCGCCGAGGCGCCCCTGGCGCGGTTGTTGCCGGACTTCCACCGCCCTGAGGCGGCCGACCGTGCGGACGGGTCCGACACGGACGGTGCGGCCGTCGCGCGGGCCCACAACTCGGGCATGCGGATGATCCACGAGCCGGCGATCATCGACGCGAAACTCGGCTGCGCGGGCGTGGTGTTGCGTTCGTTGCCGTCGCGGGGCGGGACGGTGTCGCTGACCCTCGAGCAGGCGAACTCGTGGATGCGGTGTCTCAATGATGTGCGACTGGGGCTGGGCGCGGTCCTGCTGGAGGCGGGCTCGTCCGACGGGGTCGCCGCCACCGATATCCCCGAGTACGTGCCCGACGATGACCCCCGGTCCCCCCAGTTGGACGTGTACCACTGGCTGACCTTCATGCAGGACTCCCTGTGCACGGCCCTGGACGGGCAGTGAGACGACGGGCTGTGAGACGACGGGCTGTGAGACGACGGGCAATGAGGAGAACATCGTGAACCGAGACCCCCGTTCGCCGTGGCCGGGTACCGGCGCCGGCGCGACCCGCCCGGCGGACCCGGGGCCGCGGCGCTGGCCGGCCCTGGTCCTGCTGTGGTCGTTCGTCGCCCTGATGTGGGTGGTCGAGGCGGCGGACCAGGTGTTGCTGCGGGTCACCGGGGAGCCCCAGGTGCTCGACGGCTACGGTGTCAGCCCCCTGGCGACGGACGGGCTGCTCGGCATCATGTTCCAGCCGTTGCTACACGGGGACTGGGCGCACCTGATCGGCAACTCGATCGCCCTGCTCGTGCTGGGGTCGATCATCGCCCTGTCCGGGATCCGGCCGCTGGTCACCGTCACCCTCGTGTCGTGGCTGATCTCGGGAGTGGTGTCCTGGTTGCTCGGCGGCACCGGGACCGTCCACATCGGGGCCTCCGGGATCGTGTTCGGCTACATCTTCTACGTCATCGTCCGGGGCTTCTTCTCCCGGCGCATCCTGCACCTGGTGATCGGACTGGTCATCGGCTTCTACTACGGGCTCGAGGCGCTGGCGGGCCTGTCGCCGATGCTGGACGGGGTGTCCTGGCAGGGCCATCTCGGGGGCGCGATCGGCGGCGTGGCGTCGGCGTACGGCCTCAAGCGCGACCGGAAACCCCAGCAGCAGCTTACCGCCCAGCCGCGGTGGTCCGCCGGACCGCGGAGGTGACGCGCCCCGACCCGCAGGCTCCCATCGGGGTGTTCGACTCGGGCGCCGGCGGTCTGACGGTGGCCCGGGCGATCGTGGACCAGCTGCCCGACGAGTCGGTCGTCTACGTCGGTGACACCGCCAACGGGCCGTACGGTCCGTTGCCGCTGGCCGAGGTCCGGGCGCACGCCCTCGCGGTGGCGGACGAACTCGTCGACCGCGGGGTCAAGGTGTTGGTGATCGCGTGCAACACGGCGTCGGCGGCGATGCTCCGCGACGCCCGCGAGCGCTACCCGGTACCGGTCGTGGAGGTCATCCAGCCGGCGGCCCGGCGCGCGGTGGCCACCACCCGGTCGGGGCGGATCGGGGTCATCGCCACGCGCGCGACGGTGGCGTCGCGGGCGTACGACGACGCGGTGGCCGCGGCCGCCGGGATCGAGCTGACGTCGGTGGCGTGTCCGAAGTTCGTCGAGTTCGTCGAGCGCGGCATCACCAGTGGCCGTCAGGTGCTCGGGTTGGCGGAGGCGTATCTCGCTCCGATCCGCGACGCCGACGTCGACACCCTGGTGCTGGGGTGCACTCATTACCCGTTGCTGTCCGGTGTGGTGCAGTTGGCGGCGGGGGACCACGTCACGCTGGTCTCGAGCGCGGAGGAGACCGCCAAGGACGTGCTGCGGGTACTCACCGCGCAGGACCTGTTGCGGCCGCACGACGCGGCCGAGCCGGCGACCCACGAGTACCTCGTCACCGGTGATCCCGACGCCTTCCGCCGGGTGGCGTCACGGTTCCTCGGCCCCGGTCTGGTGACCGTCGGGCGGGCGGTGGCGGACTGATGGACGGTGACACGCATCGCGGGCACAGCCGCGAACACCACGACACGCGGTGCGACGTGGCACGATGGTGCCCATGTTTCTGACTGTCCTCGGGTGCTCGGGAAGTATCGGTGGACCCACCTCGCCGGCGTCCGGGTATCTGGTCGAGGTCGACGGTCTCGCCCCCGTGGTGATCGACATGGGGCCCGGTGTCCTCGGCGCGCTGCAACGACACGTGGCCCCCGAGGACGCGACCGTCCTGCTGTCCCACCTCCACGCCGACCACTGCCTGGATGTCCCGAGTCTGTTGGTCCTGCGGCGCTTCGGCCCCGGTGCGAAGGGCGCGGGCCGCGTGCCGCTGGTCGGGCCGTCCGGGACGGCCTACCGGATCGGGGTGGCGTCGGCGGAGGAGCCGGGGACGGTCGACGACCTGTCGGACACGTTCGACGTGGCCACGTGGGACGTCGCGCCCGAGGTGGAGATGAGGGGCGACGACGACGAGGTGGCCCTGAGCGTGCGGGCCGACCGGGTGGAGCATCCTCCGGAGTCGTACGGATTGCGCCTGACCTCCCGTAGCGGCCGGGTCCTGGCGTACAGCGGCGACACCGCCTATTGCGACGCCCTGGTCGAGCTGGCGGTCGGCGCGGACGTCCTGCTCTGTGAGGCGTCCTGGACGCACGAGGAGGGACGCCCGCCGGGCATCCACATGTCGGGGGCGGAGGCGGGCCTGACCGCTCACCGCGCCGGCGTGGGTCGTCTCGTGCTGACCCACATCCCGCCGTGGGTGGACCGCGAGGCGGTGCGCGCGGAAGCGGCCGTCGAGTTCGGCGGGGAGATCCTGCTGGCGGAGCCGGATCTGCGGATCACCGTCTAGGTGGCGGGTCGGCTAGAAGGCGCCCCGGCCACCGGCATGGCCCCGGCCCCCTCCCGCCCCCGGCCCCCTCCCGCCCACGGCCCCTCCCGGCCGCTCCTGGCTTGTGGGCCACTCCCGGCTTGTGCTGGGGGAATGCACGCAAACGCCGGGGTTGAGCTGCGCGAATGGACCAAAGAGAGCGCATAGGTCAGTCCGGCGGCGTGAGCGTCGGCGTCTCACCGGCGGCACCTCGGCAGGAGGCGTCCGCCGGCCCCACCCACGCCGCCTGCCCCTCAGGCGCGGGCGTCCGGCGGCTAGGATCGGCGGTCGTGACCTCATCGAGCATCAGCAGAGCAGACGGACGCGGCGACGCCGACCTGCGGGACGTGACCATCACGCGGGGATTCACCTCGCACCCTGCGGGGTCGGTCCTCGTCACCTTCGGGCAGACCCGCGTCATGTGTACGGCAAGCGTCACCGAGGGCGTGCCGCGGTGGCGCAAGGGTTCGGGCCTGGGGTGGCTGACGGCGGAGTACGCGATGCTGCCGGCCGCGACCCACGAACGCTCGGGCCGGGAGTCGGTCCGCGGCAAGGTGGGCGGACGCACCCACGAGATCAGCCGTCTGGTGGGCCGCTCCCTGCGGGCCTGCATCGACCTGTCCGCGCTGGGGGAGAACACGATCGCGCTGGATTGCGACGTCCTGCAGGCCGACGGCGGGACACGGACCGCGGCGATCACCGGCGCGTACGTGGCCCTGGCGGACGCGATCACGTGGCTGCAGGCCAAGGGCGCGGTCACCGGCAACCCGCTCACCGGGGCGGTCGCCGCGGTGAGCGTCGGCGTCGTCGACGGACGCGTCCTGTGCGACCTGCCCTATGAGGAGGATTCGCGGGCCGAGGTGGACATGAACGTGGTGTGCACCGACGGAGGCAAGCTCATCGAGGTCCAGGGGACCGCCGAGGGCGCGGCGTTCGGCCGCGACCTGCTGGACGCGATGCTCGACTCGGCGCAGGCCGGCTGCGAGCGACTTTTCGAGATACAGCGCGAAGCCCTCGCGGCGCCGTACCCGGGCGAGTTGCCCTCGCCGCCGGCCGCACGGAACCGAGGGCGGTAGTCGTGACCGTTCGCCTGGTGGTCGCGAGCCGCAATGCCAAGAAGCTGGCCGAGCTGCGCCGGGTGCTGGAGTCGGCGGGGATCGTCGGCATCGAGCCGGTGGGACTGGACGAGGTGCCGGAGTACCCGGAGGAGCCCGAGGACGGCGCCACCTTCGCGGACAACGCGCTGATCAAGGCCCGATCCGGTGCGCAGGCGACCGGCCTGCCGTGCCTGGCGGACGACTCGGGACTGGCGGTGGACGCCCTGAACGGGATGCCCGGGGTGCTCTCGGCCCGCTGGTCCGGACGCCACGGCGACGACGCCGCCAACAACGAACTCCTGCTCGCGCAGTTGTCCGACGTCCCGGACGAACGCCGGGGGGCGGCGTTCGTCTCGGCGTGCGCACTGGTCGGGCCGGGCGTGCCCGGCGAGGTCGTCGAGGAGGGTCGCTGGCCCGGGCGCGTGCTGCGGGAGCCGCGCGGGGAGGGCGGGTTCGGGTACGACCCGCTGTTCCTGCCCGAAGGGTCGGATCGTGCGGCAGCCGAGCTCAGCCCGCAGGAGAAGGACGCGGACTCACACCGCGGCCGTGCCCTGCGCGCCCTCGTTCCGGCCCTGCGCGTGCTCGCCGAACGCGGCTGACAGCACCCCGGCCGGACATCACTTCGACGAGAAGGACGTTCCGCACACGTCGCCCGAGAGGGGAGGGTGCGGAACGTCCTTGTCGATGAGGGGGGTGGGTCAGACCGCGTACTCGGTGCGCACGTCGCGGGTCCGCCTGTGCTCGAACCAGAAAGACAGGAACGGGATCGTCCCCGCCAGCGCGGTGAGCAGGGTGCGAGACGCGGGCCAGCGGGCCTTGATCGCCAGGTCGAGCGTCATGAAGAGGTACAGGATGTAGAACACTCCATGGGCCTGACCGATGTAGGTGAACCAGTCCGGGGCGTCCGACGAGCTCTCCAGGATCAGGTACTTGTAGATCATCTCCACGGTGAGCACGAGCAACCACACGCCGGTGATCCAGGCCAGGACCCGATAGCGCTTGAGCGCGCCGGCGATCCTGCCCCCCGGATCGGGCTTGCGGTTGTCGGTCTGCTGGGTGGCTGCGGCGGTCATGAAGCAGGCTTCTCCTGATGGGTGCCGTCGGCCCGGTCTTTCCGGGCGAGTTCGGCGAGATAAGAGTTGTAGGCGTCCAGGCCCTCGTCCCGGACCGCCTCGTCCCGGGCGGGTCGACGCGTCGGCAGCAGGTCCGAGGGGATCTCCGTCATGACGGGGCCGCGGCGCCGGCCGGTTCGGTTCTTCCCGGTGATCGCAGTGACTCCGGAGGGCCGGCCGACCTCGTCGTCGTAGTCGCCGTCGTCGCCGCCGCCGTCGTCTTCCGCGTCGCCCCCCGCGCGGTGCCCACCGTCGACGCCGTCCGCGGCGGCGATCCGGTCACCCTCGTCGGCCTCCATGCGCACGTACTTCAGGTACGCGTAGACGAGGAACCCGGCGAGGAACGGCCACATGAACGTGTACCCGAGGTTCTGCGCGGTCCCGGTGGCCTCCTGGTAGCGGGCGAGCTGCCACAGCCCCATGCCCATGCAGAAGATCGCCCCCAGGACGACGAACGCGATCCACGCCGGGCGGTGCTTGACCCTGGTCCGCGCCGGGTCGCCGGAAGCCGTGGCACTTCCGGTCGCGTGGGAGCCAAGGGTGTCGGACACGCCTCCACGGTACCGCTGACCACACGGTAAACTCATCTCGCCCGGTACCCCGGGTGACGCGCCCGTGGCGGAATTGGCAGACGCGCTGGATTTAGGTTCCAGTGTCTACGGACGTGGGAGTTCAAGTCTCCCCGGGCGCACTGGTCTTTCCACTCGGATCGGGTGATCAGGATGAGTAGCCGGACAGCCGCGAGAGCAGCGGCCGCGTCGCTGATCCTGGTGGGCTGGACGGTGGTGAGCGGTTGCGCCGAGTTGGATACTGCGGTGAACGGGCAGCTCTCGTCGGTGGCCCCGGAGGGTCGGACTGCGGTCGAGCCCCCGGCGGATCCGTCCCCGGTGGAAGCGGAGACGAACGTACAGCGGAGCGAGAACGGCCTTCCGCCCCTGGACGCCAGCGAGAGGCTCCGCGACAGTGCCTGCGCGAAAGCGGACGACATGATCGCGAGGGACTACTGGGGGCACACCGCGCCCGATGGCAGCGGCGGCCCGTCCACGTTCATCCGGGAGGCCGGTGTCGACTACTCCAGGGCTGCCGAGAACCTGTTCTATTCGTCCACGGGCGGTCCGGATCCGGTCGCCAACTGGATGCAGAGCCCAGGCCACAGGGAGAACATCCTCGACCCGGACCTCACCCGCGTGGGTGTCTGCCTGCGGACGGCCGCGTACCAGGGCCTCCCGGAGGCTCATCTCTACGTCCAGCACTTCGCCACCCCGATGTCGGAGAGGTAGAAGGAACCGTCGTGGTCGGTACGGTCCGGGCATGTGGTTCGACAACTGGTCCGACATCCTCCGGATACTCCTCGTGGGCACCGCGGCGTACGTCTTCCTCGTGGTGGCGATCCGGGCGTTCGGCAAGCGCACCCTCGCGCAGCTCAACGCCTTCGACTTCATCGTCACCGTCGCGCTGGGTTCGACGCTGGCGACCATCATCCTCAGCTCCGACGTGTCGTGGGCCGAGGGCGCGGTCGCCCTGGCGCTGCTCGTCCTCCTGCAGTACGTCGTCTCCCAGTTGAGGCGACTGCCGGGCGGGCGTAAGGCCCTCACCGCACAGCCGACTCTGCTCGTCCGCGACGGGGTCATCCTCGACGACCAGCTGGCGCGGCACCGGCTCACGCACGCCGACATCCGCCAGACCCTCCGCTCCTCGGGTATCGGGGACCTCGGCGAGGTCGCCGCCGTCATCCTGGAGAGCGACGGGAGCAGGAGCGTCATCACCGGTTCGCAGCTGGGCAACGGCTCCGTTCTCGACGACGTCCCGGGGTGGCCGCGACGCGACGCGGACTGACCCGCCGGCGAGGGGGCGCGGACTGACCCGTTGGCGGGGTGCGTCAGAGGGCGGCGAGAACAGGGTCAGAGAGCGGCGAGGACCTCGTCCGCGATCTCGGACACCGGCAGCGTGATCGGGCAGACGATCCCGGTCTCGTCGGCCTCGAGCGGCTCCACGGTGCTCAGCTGGGACTCGAGGATTCGCTGGGACGCGAAGTGCCCCCGGCGGGCGGCGAGTCGGGCCGCGATGAGCTCGGGGTCGGTGCCGAGTTCGACGAAGAACACCGGGCGCTCCACCTGCCGCAGGATGTCGCGATAGGCACGTCGCAGCGCCGAACACGCGACGACGAGCCCCGTGCCGCTGCCCATCGTCCGATCGCGTTCCCGCATGCCGGCCCGGACCGCGGCCAACCACGGCCGGCGATCATCGTCGGTCAGGGGCTCACCGGCGCTCAGCTTCCGGCGGTTGGCGGGCGGATGCACGTCATCGGCGTCGAGGAACGGCGCACCGAGGCGTTCGGCGATCACACGGGCGACCGTCGACTTCCCGGCGCCCGAGACGCCCATGACGACGATGTGAGGTCCGGACACGGGCGACGACGGCGTCAGATGGTGAAGGCCAGCGACCCGAGGATCGTCCGGCCCAAATCCTCGTCGCCACTGATCTCCACGCCGCTGCCCGGCTCGGCGACGATCCGGCCGGTCGCCGCGCGGACGAAGGTCGGGGTGTCGAAGACCAGTTCCACGGTGGGCTGCGCGGTGTCGTCGACGTCGGCGAGGGCTGCGCGTCCGTCCACGACGACATCGGTGGCCAGCGGCAGATCGGTGCCCGCCTCACCCGTGACGCGGAACCGGACCCGGGAGCCGTCCGGCGCGGCGGCCTTCTTGCCGACGATGCGGGGCAGGGCAGTCACGATCTCCCCGACCGCGAACCGGCCGATGTCGCCGCCGAGGTGATGCTGCATCCCGATGGCCTGCCGGATGTCGTCCTCGTGGATCCAGCAGTCGAAGACCCGCACGCCCATGAAGCGGCGGAACGGAACGCGGCCGACGGGGGAGTCGGTCTCGGCCTCGAGGTCTGCGGCGCTCATCTCGGAGAGCTGCTCCGTGCGCTCGGCGACGACGTCGCGGAAGTCCTCGAACGCGTCCTCGACAGCCAGCGGGCGCGCCTCCTGTACGAACTTCTCGTTGAGCTCCGCTATCGGGTTGAGCACATACTCACGAGCCGAAGCCGGCAACTCGATATCCGGGACCTCCTCGCCCGCGAGCAGGTGCTCGGTGCCCGCCACGTGTGCCACGACATCTCGGACGGTCCACCCCGGCAGAGGGGTCGGTGCGATCCAGTCGTCTCTCTTGAGCCCGGCGAGCAGTTCGTCGAGGCGCTTCCACTGCTGGATGAGGTGACGGATCTCCTCGGGGGCCTGCCCGGCAGGCTCGGCGGCGGGGGCGTCGGTCGTGACATCGGGGCTGTTGGTGTCCATGGTCACACGCTACTGCGGCGCCGCCCCGCGGGTAGCGTCTGCGGCATGTCGCCGACCACGACCGACCGTCCCACCCTCGCGATCCTGGGAGCCGGTGGCGACCTCACCGAGCGACTCCTGCTCCCCGGGTTGGGGACCCTGCTCGCCACGGATCCCGACCGTGACGTCACCGTCATCGGCTCCGGGCGTTCCGGGATGGACGACGGTGACTGGCGCGACCTCGTCCGCGGTGCGTTGCGCGCCGGAGACCGCTCCCCGGAGCAGGTCGACGGGATCGTGGACTCGACCCGGTTCGTCGAACTGGACGTGACGGACGCCGAGGCCTTCTCCGACTTCATCGACGGGCTGGACGGACCGGTGGTGCTGTACTTCGCCCTCCCACCGGCCGTCACGGCCGCAGCGTGTGAGGGCCTGCGCGGGCGCCCACTGCGCGACGACGTGCGGTTCGCGCTGGAGAAGCCGTTCGGCGACGACCTCGCCTCGGCGCGCAGGGTGAACGCACTGCTCACCGACCTCGTGCCCGAGGACCGCGTGTACCGGGTCGACCACTTCCTCGGGGAGGCGACCGTGCTCAACATCCTCGGCATGCGGTTCGCCAATCGCATCATGGAGCCGGTGTGGACCGCGGAACACGTGGAGCGCATCGACGTGGTCGCGGACGAGACGCTCGCCCTCGAGGGCCGCGCCGGGTACTACGACTCCGCGGGCGCGCTCGTCGACATGCTCCAGTCCCACCTGCTGCTGGTGATGGCGCTGGCGACGATGGATGCACCCGCGCGCCTCGACGCCACCGAACTCCACGACCTCATCGTCACCACGCTGCGTGCGACGCGCGTGTGGGATGGCGATCCGCTCGTTTCCTCGCGCCGGGGCCGCTACACCGCCGGGCGGGCGGGTGGCAGGGACGTGGTGTCCTACGCGGATGAGGACGGCGTCGACCCGGCTCGGGGGACCGAGACGTTCGCCGAGGTCGTCCTCGAGATCCGGAATCAGCGGTGGGCCGGGGTGCCGGTGCGCCTGCGGTCGGGCAAGGCGCTGGGCGAGGACTCGATGCGGGTGACGGTGACGTTCCGGCCGCCGCGCCACGTGCCCGGGGCGTTCTCGGGGGATGTTCCGCCGACCCGGCTGACGATCGGGATCGCGCCCGACCGGGTGTCCCTCGACCTGGCGACGAACGCGGCCGACGACCGGTTCACGCTCGAGAGCACCCGGCTGGCCGCTGACCTGGGGGACAGCGAGCTGCTGCCGTACGGGGAGGTCCTCGGACGCATCCTCGACGGCGACCGACTGCTGACGGTCCGCGGTGACGTGGCCGAGGAGTGCTGGCGGATCCTCACTCCGGTGATCGAGGCGTGGGAGGCCGGCGGGGTCCCGCTCGAGGAGTACGAGGCGGGTTCCGACGGCCCGGCGGTGGGCGACCGCCGGGAATGACCCGGCCCCGGGTCCGTGGGCAGAACCGGGGCCGGGAGCTGCGGTTGGGCGGGGTCAGCCCCTGCCGCGTTCCGCCGCTTCTCGGACGGCACCCTCGTCGACCCCGTCGGGGTGGCTCGCGTAGTGGACGATGCTGGCGACGAGTCCGCCCCAGATCACGAGCAGGAACAGGACCATCATGATGATCGCGGGAGCATCCATTGCTCAGGCCTCCTTGGTCTTGCGGGGGGACGCCGTCGCACCGGACGGGCGGTCGGCGGCGGGAGGGGTGAGGCCCTCCTCGTAGGCGAAGTCGCTCGGATCGTCGTCGACCGTCGGGGGGCCGTCGAGCTGACGGGACCCGCGCCACGGCAGGAGGGACAGGACCACCGACAGCACGAGGATCGTGGCGATCATGCCCCAACCCCAGACGCCGAGGACGGATGCCTCGTACCCCTCGTACGGTTCGGAGATCAGGGTCATGATCTCGCGGATGAGGGAGTAGCCCAGCACGAGCGGCGTGATGACGGCCAGGCACACGATCCAGAACGTGCCCACCCTCCACGAGGACACCGAGTTGAGGTGGTCGCGCAACTGCGGGGCGAGTCGCATGCCGAAGATCACCACGACCAGCGCGATGAGCGAGATGCCGACGATGCCCAGACTGTTGACGAACTTATCGAGGATGTCGAGGTTCTGCAGGCCGGTCTCGGTGGGCATGAGCAGCAGGGAGATGACCGCCATCGGGACGCCCACCGCCAGCGTGGCCGCGGTGCGCGAGGACCCGATCTTGTCCTGGAAGGACGAGATGACCACCTCGGTGATGGAGATCAGGGACGTGAGGCCCGCCAGGATGAGGCAGAGGAAGAACACGACGCCCCAGATCGGCCCGCCCGGCATCTGCGAGATGAGGGCGGGGAAGGCGATGAACGCCAGGCCCGGGCCGCCCCCGACATCGTCCCAGCCGGCTCCCGCCGACGTGGTCACCAGGAAGCCGAGGGTGGCGAAGACGCCGATGCCGGCGAGGACCTCGAACGCCGAGTTGGAGAAGCCCACGACCAGGCCGGAGCTGGTGAGGTTGGTCTTGCGCTTGAGGTAGGACGAGTAGGTCAGCATGATGCCGAAGCCGACCGACAGGGAGAAGAAGATCTGACCGTAGGCGGCGATCCACACGGACGGCTCCGTGAGGACGCCCCAGTCGGGCGTGAAGAAGTTGTTGAGGCCCTCGAGCGCCCCCTCGAGGAAGAGGGAGCGGACCACCAGGGCCGCGAACAGGGCGACCAGCAGCGGGACGAAGAACATCGCGGTTCGTCCGATGCCCTTCTGCACGCCGGCGAGGAGGACGCCGAGGGTGGCGATCCAGACCACCGCGAGGACGATGGCGATGCCCGGCACGAAATCGATGCCGAACCCACTGCCCGCGCGGAGGAAGTCCTCGGCGAAGAAGGTCGCGGACTCCTCGTAGGTAGAGCCCCACCGCTCATCGAGCGAGAACCAGGCGTAGCTGGCAGCCCAGGCGATGATGACCGCGTAGTAGACGGCGATGACGAAGGAGACCAGGACCTGGATCCACCCGATGGGCTCGGCGAACCGGTTCATCCGCCGGAAGCTCAACGGGGCGGATCCGCGGAAGCGGTGACCGATCGCGTAGTCGAAGAACAGCAGGGGGAGACCCGCGGTGAGGAGCGCCACCAGATAGGGCAGCAGGAAAGCGCCGCCGCCGTTGTCGTAGGCCACGAAGGGGAAGCGCCAGATGTTGCCCAGGCCGACGGCGGAGCCGATGGCGGCGAAGACGAAGACGGAGCGACGGGAGAACGTCTCCCGGGGCTTCACCCCGCTCCGGGTGGTTGGTCGTGTCATGGGACGACTCCTTGTCGACGGGCGGGCCCTCGGGCCCGCGCGGTCCTGTCATGGGACGGTGCGTGCGTCCCCGGCGTGTACCAACTTCTAGCCCGGCCGTTGCGTGTTGGTGACCGGATCGACGCAATCTCTGCATCGAGATGTGTGACTCGTGGGAATACGGTAAGCCCATGAGGACCGATATCGGCACACGAAGCGCGGAGAACCGTACGTCTGCATTCCGCGCGGTGGTGTCGGCGGTCGTCGCCGGTGTCCTCGCGGTGGGTGCGGTGAATCCGGCGATCGCCTCCGCTCCGAGCACAGCAGGCCCGGCAGGCCTGGTCGGCTCACCGGCCCCCGTGGTGGCGCCGGTCCCGGTGACGCCGGTCCCGGGGCCTGCGGACCTCGTGGGGGAGACGGGGTCGTGGTTCGCGCACGGGTACACCCTGGATCTTCGCGCGGACGGGACGGGAACCTTCGCGGTGTGGGTCGGCGCCTTCAACGGGACCCGGATCGACGTGAGCCTCATCCCCGCTCCGGGGCCCGCCACCGTCGCAGAGGTGGTGGGTGTCGAGACGGTCGGCGCCGGCGCCCTGGGGCCGGACGGGACACCGGGCATCGGGGGACTGGTGACCATCGCCTTCGGCGCCCCGGTGCGGACGGCGCATGTCGAGTGGACGTCGGGGCCGCGACGACTCTCCGCCGATCTGTGTCCCACGGAAGGCCTCGACGCGGTCGCCATGGCGATCCTGCGCTGCGGCGCCTGACGCAGACGGGCCCGGGTCCGGCCCGCGACACGATGCGGGCGCGGTCGCGGCACGCTGCGGGGGTGTCCGCGACACGCCGTGGGGGGTCGGAGAACGCCTGAGAACGAGATAACGATCGGATAACGAGGCCGTTGAGAAACCTGAGGCGTCCCTCACCTGTCGATATGAGGTTCGCATCATGTCTTTATGTGGTGCGGATCACTTGGCGCGCGGCGAAAGGGGCCCCTGTTTCGGTCGCGCGTACCCCCTCAAGCTGAGGAACCCCTCAAGTTCGTGTGGCAATCTGTGTCCTGCGCCGTAACCGCTGGCCGGCCGACGCGATGTCCCTGACGCAGTGCCCAAGGAGTTCCCCACGTGACGATCGATGACCGCGACCTCACCCCCCGCCCGCTCGAGACCGGCTTCGCCGCCCGCCGCGGCGCCCCCGCTCTCGCAGACGAGCTCCGTGAGGGCACGGCCTATGCGCTCGCCTTCGGTGGACAGGGCATCGCCTGGCGCGACGCGCTGAGCGACCTCATCGACGGCACGGGTATCGGACCGGAGCTCCAGGACCTCGTCGACGCCTCCGTCGCGTTGACCGAGCCCGTCCACGACGAGATCGCCGTCGTCCGCACGCACGGCTTCCGGCCCATCGAGTGGGCCAACACCACCACCGGTGAGGACGAGGACGGCGCGGACCTGCCCGACGACGCCTCCCTCTCCGCTGCCGCGGTCTCGCTGCCCGCGGTGCTGCTCACGCAGATGGGTGCCCTGCGGGCTCTCGCCGCCGAGGGCTTCGACGTCAATGACACGACCCCCGCGGCCGTGGTCGGCCACTCCCAGGGCATCCTCGCCGTCGAGTCGGTGGAGACCTTCGGGTCCATCGACGACCGGCTGCTGGCCGTCGCCGAGCTCATCGGCGCCGCCGCCACCCTGGTCGGACGGCGCGTCGGTCTGTTCCGCCGCGGCGAGGCGAGCCCCATGGTGGGAGTGTCGGGGATCGACGGCGAGGACCTGCGCACGCTGGTCGACGAGCTGTTCGCCGGCGTCGACGCCACGATTCGCCCCACCGTCTCCATCCGCAACGCGCAGCGCCGTCACGTCGTGGTCGGTCGACCGGACGATCTCGAGGAGCTGCGTCGCCACTGCGCCGACCTCGAGGCCGAGTCGCGTCGTCGCCGAGAGGCCAAGCTCACCGGCGGCGAGATCTTCGCCCCCGTCTTCGACCCGCTCGACGTCGAGGTCGGGTTCCACCACCCCGCGATGGCCCCGGCCGTCGACGTCGTCTCCCGCTGGGCGGAGCGCTGTGGCCTGGACGCCGACCGCGCCGCCCACCTCGCCCGCCAGGTCTTCGCCGAGCCGGTCGACTGGGTGGAGGAGATGGCCGAGACCCTGCACGCCGGGGCCCAGTGGATCCTCGACATGGGCCCGGGCGAGGCGCTGACCCGCCTCAACCGCTCCGTGATCCGCGGCCAGGGCGTCGGCGTGGTCGCCGCCGCCACCCGCGGCGGCCTGCGCAACCTGTTCACCCCGGGTGCGACCCCGCCGATCGAGCGGCCGTGGACCGCGTTCCAGCCGCAGTTGGTCACCCTGCCCGACGGCAGCGTCCACGTGGAGACCTCCTTCACCCGCCTCACCGGCTGCTCGCCGATCCTCCTCGCCGGAATGACGCCGACCACCGTGGATCCCGCGATCGTCGCCGCCGCGGCCAACGCGGGCCACTGGGCCGAGCTCGCCGGCGGCGGCCAGGTCACCGAGGCGATCTTCGCCGAGAACACCCAGCGCCTCACCGAGCTCCTCGAGCCCGGTCGCAGCGCCCAGTTCAACTCGCTGTTCCTCGACCCCTACCTGTGGAAGCTGCAGGTCGGAGGCAAGCGTCTCGTCCAGCGTGCCCGCGCCGCGGGAGTGCCCTTCGACGGTGTGATCGTCACCGCCGGCATCCCCGAGCTCGACGAGTCGGTCGCCCTCATCGAGGAGCTCACCGAGGCCGGCCTGCGGCACGTGAGCTTCAAACCGGGCACCGTCGCCCAGATCCGCCAGGTCGTGCGCATCGCCGCCGAGGTCCCCCACATGCCGGTGATCGTCCAGGTCGAGGGCGGCCGCGCCGGCGGTCACCACTCGTGGGAGGACCTCGACGCCCTCCTGCTTGCCACCTACGCCATGCTGCGCGAGCGGCCCAACGTCGTCCTCTGCGTCGGCGGTGGCATCGGCACCCCCGAGCGGGCGGCCGACTACCTCACCGGGTCCTGGGCCAACGCCCACGGCTACCCGGCCATGCCCGTCGACGGCATCCTCGTCGGCACCGCCGCCATGGCCACCCTCGAGGCCACCACCAGCCCCCAGGTCAAGCAGATGCTCGTCGACACCGTGGGCGTCGACGCCTGGGTCGGTGCCGGTCAGGCCGACGGCGGCATGGCGTCCGGCCGCAGCCAGCTCGGTGCGGACATCCACGAGATCGACAACACCGCCGCGCGCACCGGGCGCCTCCTCGACGAGGTCGCCGGTGACGCCGAGGCCGTGGCCGCCCGCCGCGACGAGATCATCGCCGCGATCAACGGCACCGCCAAGCCGTACTTCGGCGACCTCGACTCCATGACCTACGAGCAGTGGCTGCGCCGCTTCGTCGAGCTCTCCCTCGCCCCCGGCGCCTCCGTCGACGGGTCGAGCACCCACACCACGGACGACTTCGACCTGGGCGCCGACTTCGGCGGCGACGTGGCCGACTGCACCCGCTCGGTGTGGCTCGACCCCACCATCCGCGAGCGCTTCCACCGCATGGTGCAGCGCACCGAGGCACGACTCGACGCCGCCGACACCGGTCGCATCGTCTCGGCGTTCCCTCGCGAGGAGTCCATGGAGCGCCCGGCCGAGGTGATCGCCGCCCTCGCCGCCCGGTACCCCGGGCTCGCCGACGCCGTGCTGCACCCGGCCGACGCCGCCGAGTTCTTCGACATCTGCCGTATGCCCGGCAAGCCCGTGCCGTTCGTGCCCGTCATCGACGGTGACGTGCGCCGCTGGTGGCGCTCGGACTCGCTGTGGCAGGCCCACGATCCGCGCTACGACGCCGACGCCGTGTGCATCATCCCCGGCACGACCGCCGTCGCCGGCATCACCCGCGTCGACGAGCCGGTCGGTGACCTCCTCGACCGCTTCGAGGCCGCCACCGCCGAGCGCGTGTCCGGCTACATGCCCTCCACCGAGGCCGTGAGCAGCCGCCGCCGCGGGATCGTCACCACCGCCTCCGGGCCCGTCGCCGACGTGCTCAACAGCCCCGACGTCACCTGGGCCGGCCGTCTCGTCATCAGCCCCGTCCACCGCCTCGGCGTGCTCCACGCCTGGGAGATCGACGCCGACGGCGTCGGCCGCCACCCCGTCTCCGGCGCCGTGCTCACCCCGGCCGCCGACGGCCGGACCGTCGACCTGACGCTGCCCGTCGGCCCGACCGAGATGACCATCACCATCACCCTCGGCGACGCCGTGGCCACCGGTGCCGCGCCGGTCGTCACCGACGCCGCCGCCGAGGCCGCCATGCGCACACTGCTCGCCACCGCCGCCGGCGTCGGCCGCGGCGGTGCGGGTGGCTCCGTGATCGACGCCCTCCCCGAGGTCGACGGCAACACCGCCACCGCGCGCTTCACCTTCGAGCCCACCCTCGCCGTCGACCACACGGGCGTGACCGCGGGCAGCCTGCCCACCTCGCTCGTGCCGTCCGCCGGCGTCCCGGACGCCCTCGTGGGCGCCGCCTGGCCCGCCGTGTTCGCCGTGCTCGGCGAGACGCGCCGCCCGCGTGGCACCGGCACAGTCGTCGAGGGACTGCTCGATCTGGTCCATCTGGACCACGGCGTCCGCATGCACGCGGCGCTGCCGCAGCAGGAGACCGACCTCGTTGTCGTCGCCCGGTCCGGCGGTGTCCGCGACACCGACCTCGGTCGGGTGGTCGAGGTGTCGGTCGAGGTGGCCGCGGAGGACTCCGACGGCACCCGCACCCCGCTGTGCACCCTGTCCGAGCGGTTCGCGATCCGCGGCCGCACGGGCCGCGCCGAGGTGGGCGACCCCCGCCCCGCCGGCGGCGCCCTCGTCACCGCGTCCGGTGGGGCCGCGGAGCCCGCCGAGACCTCCCGCCAGGCGCGCGTGTCCACCACGATCACGGCGCCGCACGACATGACCGCGTTCGCTCTGGTCTCGGGCGACCACAACCCGATCCACGTCTCCGACACCGCGGCCGAGCTGGCCGGACTGGGCGGCGTGATCGTCCACGGCATGTGGCTCTCGGCCGCCGCGCAGCACGCGGTGCAGGCCTCGGACGGGAAGACCCCCGCCCTGCGGATCGCCGGCTGGACCGCCCGCATGCTCGCCCCGGTCCGCCCGGGCGACCACATCAAGGTCCGTGCCGTGCAGACCGGCCGCCACGCCGGCGGCCAGGTCCTCGAGGTCACGTGCACGGTCGACGGCGCCACCGTCATGGCCGCCACCGCGCTGACCGAGGCCCCACGCACCGTCTACGCCTTCCCCGGCCAGGGCATCCAGGCCAAGGGGATGGGCATGGAGGGCCGCACCCGCTGCCCCGCCGCCCGCGAGATCTGGGACCGCGCCGACAAGCACACCCGCTCCGCCCTCGGCTTCTCGATCCTGGCGCTCGTCCGCGAGAACCCCACCGAGGTCACCGTGCGCGGTGAGGTCCACCGGCACCCCGACGGCGTGCTCTACCTGACGCAGTTCACCCAGGTCGCCATGGCCTGCCTGGCGGTGGCGCAGCGTGCCGAGCTCGAGGCCGACGGCCTGCTCATCGAGGACGCGTACTTCGCGGGTCACTCGATCGGCGAGTACGACGCCCTGGCCGCCATCTCCGGCGTGCTGGCGTTGGAGCCGCTGCTGGAGATCGTCTTCCAGCGCGGGTCGACCATGCACCAGCTGGTGCCGCGTGACGCCCACGGCCGCTCGGACTACCGCATGGCCGCGATCCGTCCGTCCCAGATGGGGATCTCGGACGACGAGGTCGCCGACTGGGTGGCCGGCGTCGCCCTCGAGTCCGGCGAGTTCATCGAGATCGTCAACTACAACCTGGCGGGCTCGCAGTACGCGCTCGCCGGCACCGTCGCCGGATGCAAGGCACTGGAGAAGGCCGTCGAGCGCGAGCTCGAGCAGTCGGGTGGCAAGAACGCCTTCATCCTGGTGCCCGGTATCGACGTGCCGTTCCACTCCACCGTCCTGCGTGGCGGGGTCCCGGATTTCCGGGCCACCCTCGACGCGCTGATCCCGCACGACATCGACATCTCGGTGCTCGTCGGCCGGTACGTGCCGAACCTCGTGCCGCGCCTGTTCAGTCTCGAGCGCGGCTTCGTGCAGGAGATCGCCGATCTCGTGCCGGCCGACTCGCTGGCCGAGGTCCTCGCGAACTGGGACGAGTGGGCCGCCACCCCCACGCGACTGGGCCGCCTGCTGCTCGTGGAGCTGCTGGCCTGGCAGTTCGCCAGCCCGGTCCGGTGGATCGAGACCCAGGAGCTGTTCTTCACGCCCGTAGAGCGTGGCGGACTCGGTATCGAGCAGTTCATCGAGGTCGGTGTCTCCAACGCCCCGACCGTCGCGAACCTCGCCTCCAAGACCCTCGACCTGCCCACGCACCGCGGCCCCCGGGCCCAGGTGATCAACATCGAGCGCGACTCGGCGACGTTGTACGGCACCCTGCCGCCCAGCGTGGAGGTCGACGACGACGAGCTGGACGCCGGCGACGGCTCCGCCTCCACCGGCTCCACGACCACTGGTTCGACCAACACCGCGGCTGCCGACCAGGCAGCCCCCACAGACCCCGCACCGGCCGTCAACACCCCCGGCACGGCCGGTGCGGACCGATCAGACGCGGCTCCGACCGCGACCGCCGCCCCCGGTGCACCCCGCCCGGACGACCTCGAGTTCGGCGCGCCCGCCGCCACCCGCATGCTGGTGGCGCTGCGCACCAAGGTCCGTCCCGAGCAGATCGCGTCCGGCGACTCCATCGAGACGCTGTGCGACGGCGTGTCCTCGCGCCGCAACCAGTTGCTGCTGGACCTGGGTACCGAGCTGAGCCTGGGCGCCATCGACGGCGCCGCCGAGGCGGACTTCCCGACCCTGGCCGACCAGGTCTCACGACTGGCGCGCGGATACGCCCCGTTCGGCCCCGTCCTGTCCGACGCGGTCGGCGAGGCGCTGCGCGCGGTCCTCGGCCGCACCGGCAAGCGGGCCGCCTACATCACCGAGCGCGTGACCGGCCCCTGGGAGCTCGGCTCCGGCTGGGCCCAGCACGTGATCGCCGAGATCGCGCTGGGCACCCGTGACGGCGCCTCCATCCGTGGGGGCGACCTGGCGACCCTCGACGCCTCGGGCGTCAAGGATGTGGCCGGCCTGGACTCGCTCATCGACGCCGCCGTGTCGGCCGTCGGTGCCGCGCACGGTGTGGCCGTCGCGATGCCGTCGTCCGGCGCCGGAGGCGGGGGAGTCGTCGACTCCGCCGCGCTGACCGAGTTCGCCGACGAGATCACCGGCGTCGACGGTGTCCTGGCCCGCGCCGCACGCGGCGTGCTCACCCGCCTCGGACACCTCGAGCCCGAGACGGTCGACCTGCTCGCCGAGGCCGACCCGGACTCCGAGCTGGCCGACCTCGTGGCCGCAGAACTCGGCGCCGACTGGCGCCGCGTGGTGGCCCCGGCCTTCGACGCCGGCCGCGCCGTCCTCATGGACGACCGTTGGGCCTCGGCCCGCGAGGATCTGGCCCGACTGTGGACCCGGTCCGACGTGCCCGCCGACGCGGCGGACGCCTTCCGCGGTGCCGGCGAGATCGTCGCCGAGCAGGCCCGCTGGTGGGCGGCCCGGGCGACCGATGCCCGCCGCGACGCCCTGGCGAGCGCCTACCGGGAGATCTCGGAGGTCGCGGCCGAGGAGTTCGTCGGCGAGTACGCGGGTGACGTCGCCGTCGTCACCGGCGCCGGCAAGGGCTCCATCGCCGCCGCCGTCACCGGACGCCTCCTGGCGGGCGGCGCCACCGTGGTGGCCACCACCTCCAACCTGGACCAGTCCAAGCTGGCCTTCTTCAAGGACCTGTACCGCAGCAACGCCCGTGGCGGCGCGGCGCTGTGGGTCCTGCCGGCCAACCTGACCTCCTACTCGGACGTCGACGCGCTGGTCGAGTGGGTCGGATCCGAGCACGCCGAATCGGCCGGTGGCCAGACCACCGTGCTCAAGCCGGCCCTCACCCCGACGCTGCTGTTCCCGTTCGCGGCTCCCCGCGTCCAGGGCTCGATGGCCGACGCCGGCCCGCGCGCCGAGACCGAGATGCGCGTCCTGCTGTGGGGCGTGGAGAAGCTCGTCGCCGGACTCGGTGCGATCGGTGCCGACACCGACGTCGACTCCCGCCTGCACGTGGTCCTGCCGGGCTCGCCCAACCGTGGCATGTTCGGCGGCGACGGCGCCTACGGTGAGGCCAAGGCCGCGCTGGACGCCATGATCGCCAAGTGGGGCTCGGAGAAGTCCTGGTCGGAGCGCGTGACCTTCGTCCACGCGATCATCGGCTGGGTCCGTGGCACCGGACTCATGGGTCACAACGACCCGCTCGTCGAGGCCGTCGAGGCCGCGGGCGTGTCCACCTGGTCGACGGCCGAGATGGCTGCCGAGCTGCTGCGCTGGTGCACCCCGGACTTCCGCTCCGCGGCCGGAGACGCCCCCGTCACCGTCGACCTCACCGGCGGACTCGGCACGGCCGACCTGGACATGTCCGCCCTCGCGGCGGACCGCCCGGCCGCCTCCACCGAGACCTCGACAGAGGACGCCGCGGGCACGATCGCCGCGCTGCCCTCGCTGCCGACGGTCACCGCCGACGAGCGTCCCGAGTGGGGCGAGGTCACCCAGCAGCTCGAGGACATGGTCGTGATGGTGGGCGCCGGCGAGGTCGGCCCCTACGGCAGTGCCCGCACCCGCTTCGAGGTGGAGACCACCGGCGACCTCACCGCCGCCGGCGTGGTCGAGCTGGCCTGGTCGACCGGGCTCATCACCTGGGAGGACTCGCCGCGCGCCGGCTGGACGGTCACCTCCTCCGGTGACCCGATCGACGAGGCCGACATCGCCGAGCGTTTCCACGACGAGGTCCTCGCCCGGGTGGGCGTGCGCACCTACGCCGACGATTCGCGCGCGGAGATGTTCGACAACACCTCGCCGCAGCTCACCTCGGTGTTCCTGCCGGAGGATCTGTCCTTCGTGGTGGACGACGAGGCCCAGGCCCGCGCCTACCAGTCCGACGACCCGGAGAACACCGTCGTCACCCGCAGCGAGGACGGCGAGTGGACGGTCACCCGCAAGGCCGGCACCGAGATCCGGGTGCCGCGCCGCGCCACCCTGACCCGTGTGGTCGGTGGGCAGATCCCCACCGGCTTCGACCCCACGGCGTGGGGCATCCCCGCCGACATGGTCTCCGGTATCGACCGGGTGGCGGCGTGGAACCTGGTCGCCACCGTGGACGCCTTCATCTCCTCGGGCTTCACCCCGGCGGAGCTGCTGGCCCACGTCCACCCGGCCGACGTCGCCAACACGCAGGGCACCGGCATGGGCGGCATGACCAGCATGCGCTCGCTGTACATCGACGGCATCCTCGGCCGCAGCCGCGCCAACGACACGCTGCAGGAGGCGCTGCCGAACGTGGTGGCCGCGCACGTCATGCAGTCCTACGTCGGCGGCTACGGTTCAATGGTCCACCCGGTGGCGGCCTGCGCCACCACCGCGGTGAGCGTCGAGGAGGGCTTCGACAAGATCCGCGCCGGCAAGGCCGAGTTCGTGGTGGCCGGCGGGTTCGACGACCTGTCCACCGAGGGCATCCAGGGCTTCGCCGACATGTCCGCGACCGCCGACTCCGCGGCCATGGCGGCCAAGGGGATCGACGAGCGGCACTACAGCCGGGCCAACGACCGGCGGCGCGGCGGGTTCGTCGAGTCGCAGGGCGGCGGCACGATCCTGCTGGCGCGCGGCGACGTCGCGGCCCGCATGGGCCTGCCGGTCACGGGCGTCGTGGCCTGGGCCGGGTCGTACGCGGACGGGGCGCACACTTCCATCCCGGCCCCCGGCCTGGGTGCGCTCGGTGCCGGTCGCGGTGGGCAGCGCTCGCCGCTGGCCCGCGGGCTCGCACAGCTCGGCCTGACCGCAGACGACGTGGCCGTGGTGAGCAAGCACGACACCTCGACCAAGGCCAACGACCCCAACGAGTCCGACCTGCACGAGCGGCTCGCCGCCGCGATCGGTCGGTCGGAGGGCAACCCGCTGTTCGTGGTGTCGCAGAAGTCGCTCACCGGGCACGCCAAGGGTGGCGCCGCGGCCTTCCAGCTCATCGGGCTGACCCAGATGCTGCGGTCGGGCACGCTGCCGCCGAACCGCGCCCTGGACTGCGTCGACGACGTCCTGGACCGCCACCGCCACCTGGTGTGGCTGCGAGAGACCCTGCAGCTTGGCGGTGACCTGCCGCTCAAGGCCGGTCTGCTGACCTCGCTGGGCTTCGGCCACGTCTCGGGCCTCATCGCCGTCGCCCACCCGGAGGCCTTCCACCGGGCGGTCGCCGCGGAGTACGGACAGGACGAGTCCGAGCGCATCCGCGAGGCCGGCCTGCGGCGCGAGCGTTCCGGCGCCCGTCGCCTGACCGATGCCATCTACGGCGGGGAGGCGCTCTACGCCCGTCCCGAGGCGCGTCGACTGGGCGAGGGTTCGGCCGACGAGGTCAAGGAGCGCGAGGCCGCGGTCCTGCTCGATCCGGCCGCGCGACTCGACTCAGACGGCATCCTCGCCGCTGCGGGGTCCACGGACACCGGGCCCGCGGAGACAGCCGCGTCTGCGCAGACCGCCGGCCGGTGACGGCCGGGCAGTGACGGCAGAGCAGTGACGACCGGGGTGAGAGGCGTCGGGGTCGACATCGTCGACCTCGGCGCCTTCGCCGCGTCTCTGGCCGAACCCGGCACGCGGCTCACCAGGGCGTTCTCGGCCACCGAGCGCAGGCAGTGCCGCGAACGCGCCGAATCCCGCGGGGCGAGACCGGGGGAGGCCACGGTGTCGTCGTCGTCAGGTGCGTCGGGGACCTCGGCGCCTGCGACCTCGGGGCCGGCGCCCGCCCGCCGGGAGGACCCGCTGGCGCGTCACCTCGCTGCCCGCTGGGCGGCGAAGGAGGCGGTCGTCAAGGCATGGTCGGCGGCGCTGTATGGCGAGCCCCCGCCCATTGCCCCGGACCTGCTGCGGTGGTCCGAGATCGAGACCGTGTGCGATAACTGGGGTCGACCCTCCGTGCGGCTGGGGGGAGAGGTGGCCCGTCAGGTGGCCGCGACAATCGGCGAGGGCGCTCGTTGGAACGTTTCACTCAGCCACGACGGTGGATCGGCGATCGCGTTCGTGGTGCTCGAGGGCCCGGGCGGCTAGTAGCGCGGCCGCCAGCCGCTGTGCGCGCCGGGCTGCCGTTTGCGTCCGGCCACCGCCGCGCCGGCGACTAACGCGTCCTCTTCGGCTTGTGCGTCCGGTCTGCTCGCAGATGGAGGTGCCGTGCGCTCTGAATGGTCCATTCCGGGCGCGCACCTGTCGGTGGAGTCGGTGCGACGCCACCGGGTCGGTAGCGCCCACCCGCGGGAACAGGCCCGTCGGGCCGCCGCCAGGCGGGTCAGTCGCTCTGGGCTGCTTCCTTCTCCGCCAGCCAGAGGTAGGCGGTGAGCATCCGCTTGAGCTCGGTGACGGTGGCGTCGTGGATGTCCTCGCCACCGGCCGAACCGCTGCTCGCGCCGGAGGAGACCCCGCTGCCATCCCCGGGGTCCGCGCTGGTGACGGGGCCCGGGGGGACGTGGCCGGCGCTGACCGAGAAGTTGAGCATCGAGTACGCCACGTGGACCAGGACCTCTGCCATGAACGCGCGGCGCTCACGCTCGGTGGCGGGCATGAGCGGTGCCAGCACGCTGGCGATCATCCGGGCGATCTCGCGCTCGTTCACCGCCGCCGTGGCGCGGGTGGCGGGAGTGGCCTGCGTCGCGAGCCAGACCGCCCGACGGGAGGGGTCGCGCAACCACAGGTCGGCCAGGTGGTCCAGGAAATCGTTGAGCAGCTCGGGCCAGTCCAGCGCCGGGATCTTCTGGGCGAACCGCTCGACCTCCTCGATCACCCCGTGGGCGTCCTGGCGGTCCAGCTCGCACACCAGCACGTACTTGTTGGCGAAGAACTGGTACAGCGTCCCGATCGGAACGCCCGCACGTGAGGCGACTTCCTCGCAGGTGAACGAGTCGAATCCCACCTCGACCAGCACTTCCCGGGCCGAGGACAGTAGCGCCTGGAATTTCTTGCGGCTGCGCTCCTGGATGGGCCGGCGGCGGGGGACGAGGATGTTCGGTTCGTCCTGGACGGCCTCGTCGGTGGGATCCTGCGGCGGCTCCTGCGCGCGTTCGGACGAGTCGGTGGTCATGGGTGGGTCAGCCCTCCGCGGGATCGGATTCGGGCAACTCGATCTCGAGCAGCTTGGCGACCATCGCCACGTGGCCCTTGGCGCGGACGTTGTACCGGGCCATCGACACGGTGCCGTCGGAGTCGACGACAAAGGTCGAGCGGATCACGCCCATCACCGTTTTGCCGTAGTTCTTCTTCTCGCCGAAGGCTCCCCACTCGGTGAGCATCGTCTTGTCCGGATCCGACAGGAGGGGGAACGTGATGCCGTACTTGTCACGGAACCGCGCCAGCTTCTCGGGGGCGTCGGGGGAGACGCCGACCACGCCGAGGCCAGAGTCGTTCAACTGTTGCAGCGCGTTCTCGAAGTCCACGGTCTCAGTGGTACAGCCCGGTGTCATCGCGGCCGGGTAGACGTACACGAGGACCTTCCCGTGCTCGGCGAGGAGCTCCCGGAGCGACGTGGGTGTGCCGTCGGCGTCGGGGAGGGTGAAGGCGGGGGCCGTCTGGCCCACCTCGAGCCGTGGTGCGGTCACCGGTGCTCCTGGGGGTCGGTTCGGGGCGGCGGACCATCCCAACCTATCCGATGCTTCGGCGCACGGGCGCGGATCCACGCCGGGTGCAGTAGCGTGGGCGGGGTCAAGAACCCGCGGGGCGCCCCGCGGACGAGCGATCGACGGAGGTCTCGTGTCCAGGAGTTACGACAGCATCGAAGGCGACATCGCCAAGGCGCGTGACGATCTCGCGACGACCTTGGACGAGATCATCGACCGGGTGAATCCGAAGAACCTCGCGTCCGAGGGCAAGGAGCGCGCCACCGCGGCACTCAAGGACCCGCGCGTCCTGGCGGTGCTCGGGGGTATCGCGACGTTGGTCGTCGGCGGGATCACCGTGTCAATGGTCAACAAGCGCAAGGAGCGTCAGCGCATCGAGGCCTACCTGGCGGCCCGTCGGGCCCTCTGAGTCGACCGGCCTCGCCCGGGCGTCCGGAGCCCCGCCCGGGGACCCTGCCCGCCCGGGCGTCCGGAGCCCCGCCCGGGGACCCTGCCCGCCCGGGCGTCCGGAGCCCCGCCCGGGGACCCTGCCCCGGCGGAGTCGTCGCCGCCCGACTCCCGAGAGCGTTCCGCCCACCCCCGTCACCGGGGGCGTGTGCGGGACGCTCTCGCCGTTTCCTCTCGGCTTCCCCGGTCGTCCCGTCCGACCGGCCACCCGTTGAGCCCCGCTCTGACAAGCGATCCGCTGCGGGGGAGGCGGCCCGGCACACGAAAAAGCCCCGGGTCGTGGACCCGGGGCTTTCTCTCTTGTGCGCCATCAGGGACTCGAACCCCGAACCCGCTGATTAAGAGTCAGCTGCTCTGCCAATTGAGCTAATGGCGCTTGCTTGGTGCGAGAGAAACAGTAACAGCAGCCGGGCTGGTTCACGAAATCGACTGGTCAGAAGGGGTGAGGCGGGGTTGAGGTCCCTGCGGCCCCAGGAGTTTCGATATGGAGTGCGGCCATGTGACCAGGCATACTGGAGGGGACATCTTCTCGGCCGCGGCTGCGTCCGCGGGGAAGCGCACGTCGGAAGGGGCATCAGTGAACGTGAGCACAACGGATCGGACGGGGCGGCGAGCGACCGGAATCTGGTCGAAGGCCCGCCTCGGACTGGCCGTGGTGTTCACGGGGACGCTCCTGCTCACCGGCTGCACCATCGGCGACGGCGGTGCGCAGGACACCCAGGTTGCCGAGGCACCGGCGGAGCCCTCCGCCGTGATCGACCTGTCGGTGGCGGAGGGTTCCACCGACGCCAACCCGGTCGAGCCCATCGTGCTCACCGCGAGGGACGGCCGGTTCGATTCGGTGGTGATGCGCAATCCCGAGGGCCTCCAGGTCGAGGGCGAGTTCAACCCCGAGTTCACCGAGTGGCGCACCACCGAGGAGCTCGGCTACGGCCGCCAGTACACGCTGGAGTCGACTGCCACGGACGAGGCTGGCCTGGTCACCCGGAAGAACGCCAGCTTCACCACGCTGACGCCCACCATCATGACGGCGGCCTACCTGACCACGGGTGAAGGTTCCGTGGTGGGCATCGGACAGCCGGTCGCGGTGATGTTCGACGAGCCGATCGCGGACCGTCGGGCGGCTCAGGACAACATCCACATCACGACCGAGCCCGCGGTCGAGGGCGCGTTCTACTGGGTCTCCGACCAGGAGGTCCGCTGGCGTCCGGCCGAGTACTGGGCGCCCGGCACCAAGATCGACGTCCACGTCGACATCTACGGCCAGGACCTCGGCGGCGGGATGTACGGCCAGCAGGACGCCCAGAGCAGCTTCGAGATCGGCGACGCCGTGATCTCCCGGGTGGACGACTCGACCAAGCAGATCGTCATCGAGCGCAACGGCGAGGTCGTCAAGACCATGCCCACCTCGATGGGCAAGGCCGCCACCCCGACCCCCAACGGGGTCTACGTCATCGGTGAGAAGCACGCCTCGATGATCATGGACTCGTCGACGTACGGCGTGGCCGTGGACTCGGCCGAGGGGTATCGCACCCCGGTGCAGTACGCGACCCGGATGTCGTACAGCGGCATTTTCGTCCACGCCGCGCCGTGGTCGGTCTGGGCGCAGGGAAGCCAGAACACGAGCCACGGCTGCCTCAACGTCACCACGGCGGACGCGAAGTGGTTCTACGACAACGCCAAGCGCGGCGACATCTTCGAGGTCACCGGCACGGTGGGCGACACGCTGCCGGGCTGGGACGGCCTGGGCGACTGGAACGTCCCGTGGGAGACCTGGAAGGCCGGCAACGCCGAGCAGGGCGCGGCCTGAGCCGATGGACTCCTCTCGGCTGGGCTTGTGGATCGGCATCGGGATGGGGATCGGCGTGGCGTTCGGTGCCGCGCTGGACAACATCGGGCTGGGCGTGGCCCTGGGCCCGTCGGTCGGGGTCATGATCTGGGCGGTGGAGGCCGCCCATCGCGAGTCGCGCGGCCCGGACGGTGACGAGCTCGACGCGGGGACCGGCGACAGCCGGGACCTCGAGTAGAACCCCCGGGTGACCGGCGGGCCCCGAGTGCAGTGGTGAGAACCCCGAGGCAGGGGTGAGAACCCCGTGGCGGGGTTCAGGACGACTTCAGGACGACGACGACGAGGTGGGCGACCTCGGATCGCGCTCTGCGGCCGCCCGAAACAGCGCGCGTCCGGGTGCGGCGGTGAGGCCGTGCGCGACGGTACTGGCCACGACGATCAGCGTGCCCGCGCCGAGCAAGACCGGGTCCGCGCCCGCGCGGGAGGCCTCTTCCGTCAGGTAGAACACCGCCGCGACGCCGACGGGCCCGAACCAGCCGAGGTAGGCGGCGCCCCGAGGCTTCAGCCCTAGCGGTCTCATCACGGCGAGGATCAGCGGCGGCCGGCGCAGCAGCAGCACCGCGGCCGTGAGCCACACCGCCCCCCATCCGAGCCGGCCCCACTCGGCCCACGGGATCATCGCGCCGAGGGCGACGAAGAAGGGGATCACGGCGAACTGGTTGACGGCCTCGTCGATCTCCACCTCGGTCCGGCGTTCACTGCCGGAGCTGGCGACGTTGAACGCGAGTCCGGCGACGAACGCGCCGAAGATGCCGTTGACCCCGATGATGCCCGATACTCCCAGGACGAGCAGCGCCAGGAGGAGCGTGTACAGCAGAATCGGCCCGGTCTCGGTGTCGTGGTGTCGTTCCGAGAAGTGCAGCGCCTTGGCGGCCGCCACGCCCGCGATGATCCCCACGACGAGGGCGCCCGCGATCTGCCAGGCGGCCTCACCGGCCGCCTGCCCGGCAGTGAGCGGGGTGGCGACCGCCAGGGCGACCAGGACGAGTGGGAGGGCGAGCCCGTCGTTCGCGCCCGATTCGAGCGACAGAAGCTGGCGGTCGTGCTCCGGCAGGTCCTCCTCGGCCTCCTCTCCGGTGACGACGCTCGACGCGAGGACGGGGTCGGTGGGGCAGATGGCGGTTCCGAACAGCAGGGCGAGTGCGAAGGGGATGCCGAGCACCCACATCGCCAGCCCGGTTGAGACGAGCGCCATCCCGGGCAGGACGAGCACCAGCAGCAACGCGAGTCGACGCCAGTGCGTCCTGATCGCTGAGAAGGGGTACCGCAGGGCCACGCCCATCACCGAGATGGCCAGGAGGATCTCCGCGCCGTGGTGGAGGGTCGAGTGCTCGGCCACGATGTCGGGCACGTCGAACACCCCGAGGACTGCCGGCCCCAGGACGATCCCGGCGACGAGCGCGAGCAGTGGCTCCGTCACGGGCCACTGGCGTAGTCGCGCGGAGAAGGCCACGATCACCACCCCGAGCGCCCCGACGATCGCCAGCAACACATCGAGCGTGGACAACGGTTCCTCCCCGGGGCAGTCGGATCACCCCGCACCATAGGAGAGCCCGGGCGCTTTCGCATCCGTGCCCTCCGCCCGCCGCGGCCCCTCGCCCGCCGCGGCGCAGGCACCTGCAAGAGTGATCGCATGACCGAGCGCGAGATCACCCGGCCCGTCGACCTGGCCCGCGGCCGCCGGCTCAACCCGGAGGGGGTGGGCTGGTCCCGGGCGCCCGTGCACCGCACGCGTATCGCCGGCTGGGGTCGCACCAAGCGCTGGGAGTACTGGGGGATCGTCACCGACCGCTTCGTGGTGGGGCTGACGGTGGCGGGGCTGGACTACCTGGCCAACTGCGCGGTTTACGTCCTGGACCGCCGGACGGGCGAGGAGACGACGCGCAGCGGCATCCGACCCCTGCATCGGCCGGGCTTCGGGGATGCGCCCGGTGACGGGACCCTGCGCGCCGCGGCCGGCGTGGGTGCGGGGCGCGTGGGGATCGAGATCGACGACGACGAGGGACGCACCTCCATCCGTGTGCAGGCGCGGGGACTGCAGGTGAGCCTGGAGGTCACCCGGCCCGGACACGACAGTCTCGCGGTGGTGGTGCCGTGGAGCGAGCGCCGGTTCCAGTACACGCTCAAGGATCTCGCCAATCCCGTCACCGGCACGGTGACCCTGGACGGCACGACGCACGGGCTCGGCACGGGGTGGGCGGTCCTGGACCGCGGGCGTGGCCGCTGGCGCTACGCGACCACCTGGAACTGGGGCGCTGGCAGTGGGGTGGTGGACGGTTCGACGCGCGCGATCCAGGTCGGCGGCAAGTGGACGGACGGCACAGGCTCCATCGAGAACGGGATCCTGGTGGACGGCCGGATGCACAAGCTCGGCGAGGACCTGCGGTGGAGCTACGACGTGGCGGATCCGGCGGGGCCCTGGCGGGTGCGGGGTGAGCGCCTCGACGCGACGCTCACGCCGTTCCATCTACGCCGCGACATCACCGAGCTCGGAGTGCTGGCGGTGAAGACGCACCAGGCGTTCGGCGTCTGGCACGGCACCGGGGTGCTGGACGACGGGTCGCAGGTCTCGCTAGACGGGCTGGTCGGCTGGGCGGAGCAGTCCCGCAACCGCTGGTAGCAGCCGGCGCGGCGATACCCCCGAGAACGTGAGGCGAATCGGCAGAAAGGAGCAAGGCCCGGACCGTGAGGTCCGGGCCTTGCGCTCGGGGTGGCTGACGGGGCTCGAACCCGCGACATCCAGAATCACAATCTGGTGCTCTACCAGCTGAACTACAGCCACCACCGCCGTCCTCGCGGACAGCGCTGACGACTTTACCCCGTGGGCCCCGTCGCCGAGAAATCCGCAGGTGGGGTCGGTCGTGAGTGGCCGGGCGGGGGTCAGTCGACCGCGGGCAGATCGGCGGCGGCCCGCTTGACCTCGTCGCTGGTCGGGCCGGGCTGGGGCACGAACGCGGTCGCCCGGTAGTACGCCAGCTCGCGGATCGATTCCTTGATGTCCGCCAGCGCGCGGTGCGACATGCCCTTCTCCGGCTGACCGAAGTAGATGCGCGGATACCAGCGGCGGCACAGCTCCTTGATGGAGCTGACGTCGATCATCCGGTAGTGCAGGTACGAGTTGAGTTCTGGCATGTCCCGGGCGAGGAACCCGCGGTCGGTGCCGATCGAGTTGCCCGCCAGGGGAGCGGATCCCGCCACCGGGACCCACTCGCGGATGTAGGCGAGGACCTGCTCCTCGGCCTCGGCGATCGTCACCGTGGACTCGCGGATCTCCTCGGTGAGGCCGGAGGAGGCGTGCATGTCGCGCACGACAGGCACCATCGCGTCGAGCTTGGCGTCGGGGGCGTGGATGACGATGTCGATCCCGTCGCCGAGCACGTTGAGCTCGGAGTCGGTCACCAGCGCGGCGATCTCCACGAGCGCATCGGACGAGGTGTCGAGGCCGGTCATCTCGCAGTCGATCCAGACGATGCGGTCGTTCTTGGACTCCTGGTGGGGCGTCGGCGAGGACGTGGGGGCAGGGGTCTCGGCGGAGGTCGGCTCTGGCATCACTCGACTATATCGCCGCAGGATCGCGGCCCCCGCGCGGGACGATCAGCCCTCCTGCTGACCCTCGCCGAGCTTGGCGTAGAACTTGCCCACGATCGGAGCCATGATCCCGCGCGGCGTGTAGTTCCCGGCCACGGACATCGCCTGGCTCAGCGGGCCGGGGACGATGCGCATCTTGTTGCGGGCGAGCGCATCCAGCGACACGCGGGCGGTGTACTCGGTGTCCACCCAGAGCCGGTCGGGGACGAGGCGGTCGACGAAGGTCTTCTCCTCCTCGGCGATCTCCTCGGTGCGCACCGGGCCGGGCGCGAGCAGCGTGACGTTGACGCCGGAGCCTTTGAGCTCGCCCCGCAGCGACTCGGAGAACGTGTTGAGGAACGCCTTGGACGCGGCGTAGGTGGCGTTGTTGGGGATCGGCATGTTGCCGGCCGCGGAGCCGACGTTGAGGATCGCCCCGGAGCGCCGCTCGACCATCCCGGGCAGCACCGCCAGCACCAGTTCGTGGCACGCCACGGCGTTGACCTGCACCTGGTGCTTCTCGTACTGCGGGTCCAGCGAGGCGACGGGGCCGAAGGTGGCGATGCCGGCGTTGTTGCACAGGACGGAGATCTCGCGCCCGGCCAGCTCGTCCAGCAGCGGCTGCCGTGCGGCGGGGTCGGCGAGGTCGCACGCGCGGACCTCCACGGTCACGCCGAACTCGCCCTCGAGCCGGGCGGCCAGCTCCTCCAACACGGACTCGCGCCGGGCCACCACGATCAGCGAGTGCCCACGCCGGGCGAGTTCGGTGGCCAGGGCCATGCCGATCCCCGAGGAGGCGCCGGTGACGACTGCTCGGTTCGACGCGGTGGGCGTGGGCAGGGACATAGGGCTCCTCGGGTCTTCCACTCGGCTCGCCCGCGTACGGCGGGTGTGGCAGCGCTGACCTTACCCGCGTGCCGCCCTCCGGAGCGTGGTGGAGGTCCTAGCCTGATCGGCGTGAGCAGCATCGGAACACCGCCCCCGTCAGCGACCACCTCGTCGTCGTCACCATCGCGTCGTGGCGTCGCCCGCGGGCAGGTCCTGGCGTGGGGGATGTGGGACTGGGGGTCGGCGGCGTTCAACGCGGTGATCGTCACCTTCGTCTTCTCCGTTTACCTCACCGACTCGGTGGGCGCGGACCTCGACGGGCCGTTCTCGGCGGCCACGTGGCTGTCGATCTCCATCGCCGTGGCCGGGCTGGTCATCGCCCTCACCGCGCCGGTGATGGGCCAACGCGCCGACCGTGGGGGTCGGCGCCGCCGCGCGCTGGGTCTCTGGACCTACGCGACGGTGCTGCTCACGGCGCTGATGTTCCTCGTCGACTCCGACGCGCCGTACCCGTGGTTCTTCGTCGGCCTGGCGCTGCTGGCGGTCGGGTCGATCACGTTCGAGTTCGCCGAGGTCGCGTACTTCGCGATGCTGCGCCAGGTCTCCACGCCGTCCACCGTCGGCCGCGTGTCCGGCTTCGGCTGGGCGATGGGGTACTTCGGCGGGATATTCCTGCTGCTCGCGGCGTTCGTCGGCTTCATCTACGGCGACGGCCCCGTGCGCGGGGTGTTCGGCATCACCACCGACGGTGGCCTCAACGTGCGGCTGGTCTGCCTCGTCGCCGCCGTGTGGTTCGCCCTGTTCGCGCTGCCGGTGCTGCGGTCGGTGCCCGAGCACCGCCCGGGGGCGGGGAGGAGCGACGACAACGACGACGACGACGAGCCCGGCTTCGGCGAGTCGTACCGCATCCTCTGGCGCGACCTCAAGGCCCTCTGGCGGCGGGATCCGCGGACCGTGAGGTTCCTCCTCGCGAGCGCGATCTTCCGGGACGGGCTGGCCGGGGTGTTCACCTTCGGGGCGATCCTGGCCGTGACGGTCTACGGGCTCGCCCCGGGGGACGTCCTGATCTTCGGCGTCGCGGCCAACGTCGTCGCGGCGCTGGGGGCGGCGGTCGCGGGACTGATCGACGACACGGTGGGACCCAAGGCCGTGATCATCGGCTCGCTGGTGGCGATGATCGCGACCATGACCGTCCTGCTGTTCGTCGACGGCACGGGCATGTTCTGGATCTTCGGACTGCTGATGTGCCTGTTCGTCGGGCCCGCGCAGTCCGCGTCGCGGTCCTTCCTGGCGCGGCTGGCCCCGCCGGGCGGCGACGGCCAGATGTTCGGGCTCTACGCCACCACCGGCCGTGCGGTCTCGTTCCTCGCACCCGCCCTGTTCGGACTGTTCACGTGGGCCTTCTCCGCCGACCGCGCGGGCATCGCGGGGATCGGGCTGGTGCTGCTGGTGGGGCTACTCCTGCTGCTGCCGGTGCGCACCCCGAGCCGCGCCGAGGCGGAGAGCACCTGGGTGGACGAGGAGCCCGCAGGCTGAAGGGTTTGAGGTGTGCGGTCAGAGCCGGCCGGCGTTCAGCAGGTCCAGGACCGCGGCGGCGTCGTCGACGATCTCCGAGAACCCGGCGGCGCGGAACTCGGAGTCGCCGATGCCGCCCGTGCGCACCGCGACCGAACGTATGCCCAGCTTGGTCGCCGCGATCGCGTCCCAGGTCGCGTCGCCGACCATGACGGCATCCGCGGCGTCGACACCGGAGCGCTCCAGGGCGATCTCGACGATCGTGGGATCGGGCTTGGCCCGGTCGACGTCCTCACCGGTCGTCACGGCGTCCACGTAGTCGTCGATGTCGAGCAACTCGCGGGCCCCGGCGAACTCCGACGGCGGCGCGGACGTGGCCAGCACAGTGATCCACCCCTGCTCCTTGGCGCCGCGTACGAGGTCGCGGGCACCGGGGAGCACTCGCAGCGACTCGGCCTGTTCGGCGTAGTACTCACCGTGCAGGTTCTTGGCCCGGCCCGCGATGCTCTCGCGCTCCTCGTCGTCGTCGATCCCCGCGATATCGAGCAGCTCCTCCACGATCGTCGAACCGTCCTTGCCGATCCGACGGTGGACGTCCACGAACGGCACCGGCGCACCGGCCTCGGCGAGAGCGCGGACCCAGGTCCAGACATGCACGTAGGTCGAATCCACGAGAGTGCCGTCGACGTCGAGGAGAAGAGCGCGCTGGGTAGTCATGTGTTCGACGGTGCCGCGCCCCGGGCCGGGCGGCAACCGCTTGGGGGTGTGGGGAGCCAGGCACGTGCGGCGGCGTCGATCCGACGCGGGGACCGGTGGCATCGCGGGACGGCCGCGCGCACGATCGATAGGCATGACGCGATTCGGATACACCCTCATGACCGAACAGTCCGGCCCCAAGGAACTCGTGCGCTACGCGGCCAAGGCCGAGCAGGCGGGGTTCGACTTCGAGGTGGCCTCGGACCACTACTTCCCCTGGCTCAGCTCGCAGGGGCACGCGCCGTACGTGTGGAGCGTGCTCGGAGCGGTCGCGCACGTCACCGAACGGGTCGACCTGTGCACCTACGTGACCTGCCCGATCCTGCGCTACCACCCGGCCGTGGTGGCGCAGAAGGCCGCGACGATGCAGATCATGTCCGACGGCCGGTTCATGCTCGGCATCGGCGCGGGGGAGAACCTCAACGAGCACGTCGTGGGGCAGCGCTGGCCGTCGGTGGATGAGCGCCACGAGATGACCGTCGAGGCGCTGGAGATCATCCGCGAACTGTTCGACGGCGGGTTGGTCACCTACTCGGGCGAGCACTTCCGCGTGGACTCCGCCCGACTGTGGGACCTACCCGATAAGCGCGTGCCGATCGGCGTGGCCGCCGGCGGAGAGAAGGCCCTCGCGCACCTCGGACCGCTGGGCGACCACCTCATCGCCACCGAGCCCGAGAGCAGCTACATCGAGAAGTGGAACGGCCTCGAGGGCCAGACCCGGATCGGTGACGGCGCCCGCGCGATCGCACAGATCCCCATCAGCTGGGACCCCGACTCGGAGTCCGCCGCCGTCGAGCGCGCGCACGACCAGTTCCGGTGGTTCGCCGGCGGGTGGGCCATGAACTCCGACCTGCCCACCACCGCCGGGTTCGCCGCCGCCACCCAGTTCATCCGCCCCGAGGACGTGGGGGAGCAGCTGGCGTGCGGGCCCGACCTCGACGCGATCGTCGAGAAGGTGCGGCCCTACTGGGAGGCCGGGTACACCGACATCGCGCTGATCCAGATCGGCGACTCCACCCTCGACCGGTTCCTCGAGGAGGCCGCCGAGCCGCTGCTGGCGCGGCTGCGGGAGGCCGCGGGCTGATCGCGGGGCCACGCAGTGACTGTTCGGCCGGCCGGGGCGAGTACCTCGGTCGGCCGGGCCCTTCGCGACGTCCCGCGGTCAGTGCTCGGCGCGGCCCTGCATGGCGGAACTGCCCAGATCGCTGCCGGTGAGCTCGGCCCCCGACGAGACGGACTCGACCCAGGCGTCGGTCGTGGCGACCGCGGCGAGATTCGAGTTGAGCACTGCCATCAGCGTCTCGTGGACCTGCTGTGCCGGGACCGACCCGGCGGAGTTGGAGATGTGGATCGCACCGGTGGCGTCGGAGAGGACCTCCACGGCGATGCCCAGCGGTTCCGCGGTTACGGCGGTGCCGAGAATGCAGTTGTTGGTCATGTAGCCGACGAGCGTCACCCGGTCGACGCCCTGCTCCCGAAGCCAGTCGACCAGCCCGGTGCCGTCGAAGACGCTGGCATAACTCTTGGTCACGCGCTTCCACTGCGGCTGGAGGCGGCTCTCGAGGTCCGCGTGCAGGGACCACCCGGCGCTGCCGTTCGCGAACACCGGAGCGCCCTCCGGCAGGTCGTGCTGGACCACCACGACGGGCATGCCGGCCTCGCTCGCCGCGTCGACCGCACGGACGATCTGGGCGAGCGACTCGTCACGGGGTGGGTACTGGATCTCGAGCGGACCGTCGAAGTACTCCTGCTGTACGTCGACGACGATCAACGCGCGATTCTGCGAACTCATGTGGATCCTCCGGATAGGCGGTACGGCCGGGAACTCGGCCGTCACCCCGATCCTCGCGGACCGACTGCGCTACCGTGAGCGGCACAAAGGAACACTTTCGATGGAAATGGGCCAACCTGTGCGTATCGCCGTTCACGTCTTCGACGGCATCACGATGTTCCACCTCGCGGCGCCCCTCCTCGTCTTCGGCGAGGTGACCCGGCTCGGACTCGCGGACGGGTGGCAGGTCGACACCTGGAGCACAGACGGCGGAGACGTCAACACCGCCGAGGGGATCGTGCTCGGCGACCTCGACGGGCCCGCGACGGCGGAGCAGGCCGACATACTGGTCTTCCCCTCATGGTCTCCGGAACTCCCCGACCGGGATCCGTGCCTGTTATCGATCGTGCGTGGCGCCCATTCCCGGGGCAGCCTGGTGGCGGGGTTGTGCCTCGGTGCCTATCCCGTGGTCGCGAGCGGAGTGCTGGACGGTCGTACCGTCGTCACCCATTGGGAGGGTGCGGCGGAGCTCGCCCTGCGGTACCCGGCGGTCGACGTCCGCTCGTCCGACCTGTACATCGACCACGGGGATGTGATCACCTCCGCGGGGACGGCCGCCTCGCTCGACGCGTGCGTCCACATCGTCCGATCCCGGCTCGGTGCCGCGAAGGCCGCCGTGCTGGCCCGCCGGATCGTGGTGGCGCCGCACCGCGAGGGTGACCAGGCGCAGTACGTAGAACTGCCGGTTCCCGACGGGGGAGACGACGGGGAGATCAGGGAGACGATCGACTGGGCCCTGGCCAATCTCGACCGGCCACTCTCGGTGGACGACCTCGCCGGACACGCCTGCATGAGCAGACGCAGCTTCGCCCGGAAGTTCCGCGCGACCACCGGCACGAGCCCCGCGCGATGGGTGCTGTCGCGTCGGCTCGACCACGCGCGGACGCTGCTCGAGACCACGACCCGCTCGATCGAGGACATCGCCCGCGACTGCGGGTTCGGCAGCGCGGTGACGTTCCGGCAGAACTTCGACAGGAAGTACTCGACGACACCGTCGTCCTACCGCGCCCGGTTCGGGGAGGCGCAGGAGTGAGTTCCACCAGGCCCGTCGCCCCGGACCATGCGGACGCGTCCCGACCGGTAGGGGCGACGCCTGCCCGGTGCCGGAACGCGGCCGCAGACGTCATGGCCACGATCTGCGTGACCAGAAAATCTAGCCGCCGGACAGGGGCAGGTAGTCGTTGGTCATGGCAGCGGCGCCGTCGACCTCGGTCTCCAGCAGTCCGTTGTCATGCATCCACGACGCGTAGGCCGCCCAGTCCCGGGCTGTCTGCCGCCCGAAATCCTCCTCGGGTAGAAGCGCCAGCGTGGCGTCGATCATTTTCTCCAGCATGTCGGGCTCGTAGGAGCCCTCGGTCACCGGGGTGAGGGACTCGAGGGCAATACGGCGGTCCGCCAACGCGGCCTGCTGCCCGGCCCCGGTTCCGGCGAGGAAGTCGCCCACGCGCTCGGCATAGTCGGCGTCGCCGGCGAGCCGGTTCGGGTTCGCGATGATCACCAGTTCCGCGTAGTCGGGCACCCCGAGTTCGGTGACCGGCATGATCTCGACATCGCCCCGGGCGCCGAGTTCCACGCCTTCGATGTTGCGGAACGCCCCGAAGATCGCGTCCACCTGGTCGGTGAGCAGCGACTGGTTGAGACTCTGCTGCACATTGGGGGTTGATATCGAGTCAGGATCGATTCCGGCCTCACGGGCGATGAAGTCGAGGGTCGGTTCCTGGGAGGCCAGCCCCGACAACCCCACGGTCTTGCCCTCCAGATCGGCTGCGGAGGTGATGCCCGACTCCGTCCTGGCGATCAGTGAGGTCAAGGACGTCGGGATCAGTGCCGCGACCGAGATCACGTCGAGTCCCTGTTCGAGGGCGATGAGCGTGTCGGGCTCGTAGGAGATGGCCAGGTCGACCCGCCCCAGGGACACCTCCCGGGCGGCGTCGGCCGTGTTGGACGGCGTCATGAACGTCACGTCGACGCCCGCGTCGGCGTAGGCGCCGGTGTGCTGCGCGGTGTACAGCGCCACATGATCGGGATTGGGGCTCCAGTCGAGCAGAACGCTGACCGGTGCGGCACCGGTCTCCCCTGGATCGGGGTCGTCTGAGGGCGCCTGACATCCGGTCAGAGCCACCGCGGCAGCGGCCGCGATCGCGAGCATGCGGACGCCGGGTCGCGTGCGGGCCCGGCGTTGGATCCTGCTGGGTCGTGTGTCCGTCATGATGGGTTCCTTTCCCCGGTGGGAGTGTTCCACGGGCAGATCAGGCGTTCGAGGATGGTCACGCTGGCGAGGAGGACGCTGGACATGATCGTCAGCACGGCCACCTGGGCAAAGACGAAATCGGTCTGGAGCCGGGGGATCGCCTGGAGCATGAGGTAGCCCAGGCCGTTGGTGGAGCCGGTGTATTCGGCGAAGACCGCGGCGACCGGGGCGAAGGTGACCGAGACGCGCAATCCGGCGAAACCGCGTGGTGCGGCGGAGGGCAGGCGTACTCGCCAGAAGAGTGACCACCGGGTGGCATGCAGGCTCCGCAGCGTGTCGATCAGCCGGGCGTCGACCGTGCGGACGCCGGAGAGAAGATTGAGGGCGACCGGGAAGAAGCACAACAGGGCCACCACGATGACCTTCGGTGCCATGCCGTAGCCGAGGGAGATCGTCAGGAGCGGGCCGATCACGATGACCGGGATGGCCTGGGAGGCGATCAGTAGTGGGGTCATGGCCTGCCCGACGGCAGGCACGAATGCGCTGACGATCACCACGGCCACGGCGACGACCACCCCGAGTACCACTCCGGTGATCGTCTCGGTGGCGGTCAGCAGCGTGGCGGAACCGAGCCGGTCGGGCCAGGTGGTCACGAGCGAGTCGAGCACGGCGAGGGGTGCGGGAATGACGTACTCGGGCACGAGTTCGAGCGAGGTGACCGTGATCCACGCGGCGAGGACCAGCAGGAGCGTGACGCAGGCAGGGGCGGCGGACTGGAGGAGTCGCACGGTCATCGGTCGGTCCCGCCCTCGGTGAGGTGCGATTCCCGGGCCAGGGCCCGGAGCACTTCCCGGCGAGCTGTGGCGAAGTCCTCGTCGCCGAGGAGGACCTCTCGGGGGCGGTCGTCGCCGAACCATCCCGGCCAGGTGCGGACCACACGCGCCGGGCCGCCGGCCTCGTCTCGTGCCAACAGGACCACGCGTTCGGCGAGGAGCAGCGACTCATCGACGTCGTGCGTGACCATGACGAGGGTGGCCGAGGTGTGGGTGATGGTGTCGCGGAGCCACTGCTGGACCTCCGCACGGGTGATCGCGTCGAGCGCACCGAGCGGCTCGTCGGCCAGCAGCACGGGTTTGCGCGCCAGCAGAGCCCGCGCGAGAGCGGCGCGCTGGCGCATGCCCGCGCTGAGGGCTGAGGGACGGGCATCGGACCAGGCGCCCAGTCCCACACGGTCCAGCATGCGCTGGGCCTCGGATCGGGCCACGCGCCGGCGCACTCGTTGGTTGCGGAGACTGATCGCGACGTTGTCGAGCAGGGACAGCCAGGGCAACAGGCTGTCGCCCTGGGGCATCAACGCGCAGGACTCCAGGCGTCGTGCGGGCCGGCGGTCATCGAGGACGGCGGCGGTCCCGGTGGTCGGTTCGACGAGGCCGGCGATCACCGACAGCAGCGTCGACTTACCGCATCCGCTGCGTCCGACAACGGCGATGTGCTCGCCTACCGGAACGGACAGGTTGAGGTCTGCGAGAACCGGGCGGAGCGCGCCCGGATAGGTGTGTCCCAATCCATTCAACGCCACTGCCGTGGTTCCTGGGCGGCTCACGAAAGCCCATGCCAGCGCATCTGACATCCCTCCGCTCGTGTGAACGAGTTCAGGTTCAGCGGGTGTGATCTCAGCCCCGTTCGGTAGGGGCACCCCGTGTCATCGAAGCTGATCTTGCGAATCAGCTCGAAGTCCGAACGTACCACCGGCACGTCTCGGGATCTGATGTGCGTCCATGGTTGGAGCGAGGCGCGGGCGGGCCGCCGTCAGTGGAGAGCGGATTGCCGGCCCGTGTCGGCGTGAGTGCGCCCCCGAGAGGATTCGAACCCCTGACCAGCCGGGTAGAAACCGGTTCGAGGGATGATCTGGCCTGCGCGAAATCGGCCTTGGCCTGCGGTGGAGTCTGCCGGGCTCAGTTTCGATCAGTCTCGAATCGCGGCAAGTGTGGGCAAAATGTGGGCAAAGGTTCTCGAATCCATGTTCTACACTTCGCCCATGCTCTGGACTGAGGATGCGCCCACCCATTGTCCCCACGGGCACGAACTCGGCCCCGACAGGGTCCTCGTCGGCTGGGACGCCGGCCGCGCCGGAAGCCTCGACCACGGCCGGCACATTTTCATCTGCCGCCAATGCGACACCATCATGCCGTGGAAGCCGAACTGTCGACTCAAGTGATCGTGCAACGCAGAAAGCCGCCCCCACCGATAAGGCGGGGGCGGCTCAATCGTGCGAGTAAGGCAGTCTGGCCTCACAGGTCGGGGCTGATCTCAGGTGGCGGGGTCTCGATGTCCTCCGGGTCGACATGGCGCTGCAGCTGCCGGACGATCCTGCGGATGTAGGCGATCGCTGCCTTGTACTTCGCCTCCACCAGGTTCAACCGTTCCTCGAGGCGGTCGATTCGCCGATCCCGCTCGGCGAGCTGCTGCTCTGTCCGCTCGTCCTGCTCCTTGAGCTGCCGCTCGGTCCATTCGCGCTGCTCGGCCATGAACGCCGCCCAGTCCGCCGTCCGGGCCTGGCTGGCGGCGGTCTCATTGGCCTCCTCCCCGGTCTTGCGGGAGAACCGGGCGGTGATCCACGTGCCGACGACGAGGATGACGGCGCCGAGGATGGTGACCAGCCCCTCGCCCCACGTCACCCTTCAACCCCACCTTCGGCGATCACCGGCCCCCGCCGCGGGCCCACCGTGTCAGCGAGGGCAGCGACAATGATCGTCAATCCGGCGAGGTTGAGGATCAACGCCCCGGTGACCCAGCCGCGTGAGGCGTCGCCGAGCGCGGTGGCCGACATGTAGGACAGGCCCCATATCAGCCACAGCATCGACACGAACGCGAGCGCATACCGGGCGAGGACACGCTGCCACACGCCTGCGAGGACTGTCGCTCCGGCGGCGATCCACACGATCGCCCACAGGTGCAGCGGCACGAGCGCGTCGATGAAGTGGGTGAGTCCGCCGGTGCTCGGCTGGTCGATGTAGGCGAACCCGCGGGCCACAGCCCCAGCAGAAACGATGCCCAAGGCGGCTACCCGCAAACGCGGGTGCAGAGGTTCCAGCGCCCGCATCACTCGAGCCTGTGCTGGCCGGTGAAGCTGTCGACGGCGTTGGCGACGTCCCCACGGATCCGCTCGAGCTCAGCGGCGATGGCCGGCGCCTGCTGCGCGAGCCCCACACGGACCGCCTCACGAGCACGGTCAGCCTCCGCGACCAGGACCGCGGGATCGAGGACCGGCGGGCGGGTAGCGGCGACCGTGCGCTCGAGCTTCTGTGCCGTCGTCGGCTGCACCCCGTTCGGCGTGAGCTTGATCGCGAACGTCGTCAGCACCGACACGACGACTGGGATCGCGGCCTTCGCCACGTCCGGCAGCTCGAGAGGCAGGGTCGCCACGAACGACAGCACAGCGACGAGGGCGCCGATGCCCGCGACGATGGTGTTGGCGTTCTTCTGGAAGAAGGTCTGCTTGCGGATCGCTTCAGCGACCACGTCCTCGATGAAGGCGTTCACTTCTTGCCTCCCAGGTAGTCGCGCTGGAACTGCTCGGGAGTGATGCCGAGCTCTGTGGCGCGGGCGTGGACCCAGTCCTCGTGGACGCGGGCGTCGACGTTGAGCATCATCCCGGCCAGCGAGTCGACGGGATTGTCACTGGTGCGGTACGCGCTTCGGGACGGGTACCGCTGTGTGAGCTCGCGGTGGATGTCGCGGGTCTTCTGGAGCAGCTCGCGCTGCTCGGCGTCGTTGAGCATGGGAAGGAAACCTCCTGTGGGTGCGGGTGCAGGGGTCGCCGAGTAGGCGTACCCCTTGGGTGGGACGAGGGTGGCGAGCTGATCGAGGCTGATCCAGTACCCGTACGGGGAGAATCCTGAGTCGGCGATCCACACCCTCCGACCGCCGCCGTCCGAGTACCCGGCGGCGAGGAAGTAGTGGTAGACGGTGCCGCCGTTGTAGGCGGGGCTGATCGTGGACGGCGCTACGGCTCGCGGGTAGTTCGACGGCGGCGCGACGATATTGACCACCACACCGTGGCCGGCGTTGATCGAAGAGACGATGTCGTTCCAGAGTCGGTCTCGCTGCGCCGGAGTCGGCGGATCGTTGGGCATCTCCACGACCCGGTACTGGGCGCCGGGGATGTGCCGGTTCAGCACCGCAGGGAACTGGCCGATCCAGTCCGTGCCGCCCTGGTGGGTGCCGAGTTCGCGGGCCAGGTCGCGTTCGATGATGAGCGGCCCGCCGGCGGCGCGGATCGCGGTCTGCGCCGATGCGGGGCCGCAGTTCCAGCCGGTGTCCTGCACGACTTGGTCGCGGGGATAGTCGAGAATCTTCTCAGCCACAGGGCCTCCAGGGGTGAGTAGCCGCTCGCCGATGGCGAGGCAGCGGTGGTAGCGGTTGCGGCGGTCGTCGAGGCCGTTGAGGCCGCCGTTGATGGCGCGGGTGACCGCCTCGAGGTTGCGTGCGTCGGCGAGGCCGTTGATCTGTGGCCGGGCGACGGTCCAGTACCAGACCGCGCCGAGGAACCCATACCGCGGCTGCTCGAGCGCGACCGGGTCGTCGACGAAGAACGTCGGCGTGGGCACGAGGCCGCGGCCGTGTGCCCACCGCGAGAGGGTGGCGTAGTTGTTGCGGCCGGTGATTTGGATCGGGCCCCGGCCGCGGAACCGTCGGCCGTCGCCGGGGTGGACGTTGCCGAGATCCCGTCGCCCCTCGTAGTTCGACCCGTCGTGGATCTCGCGCATGTACTTCAGGCCCACCGACTCGTGGCCCAGTTGCGCGCACCACATGGCGGCGCGGTTGACGTTGGTGATGTCGGCGGCCTTCATGGCGTCGGTGAACGGCCCGGCGAGGGCGTGGTAGTCCACGCCGGCCACCCGCCCCATCGCTTCGGCGAGGGTTGTTGCGTCCACGTGTCCTCCTAGATTCGTCGGTGGTGGCCGCAGCGGCAGCGGAACTGCCAGCCGACGGGCGCGTCGTACGGGCGGCTGAACGACACTCGGTGGAATCGGGAGGCGTGCCAGGCCGCCCACAGCAGCGCGGAGGTCACCGGCCCCACCTGAATGTCCAGGCGCGGTCGTCGATCCAGTACGCGGCGGACTCGACGACGCCAGCCACCGTGAGTAACCAGACGGCGATCCTTCTCTTCATGGCCGGGCCTCCCTTGGAAATGCAGAAACCCCCACCGGGCGGTGAGGGTTGTTCGAGTTGGTGGGGGTTGTTTCAGGCGGGCTCGTACATCAGGTCGAACACCTCGACCGGGCAGATCAGCAGTTCCCCGCTGTGGGCGCGCAGGAGCCAGTCGCCGGGGCGGGCGGTGGTGGTGCCTCCCGACGGCGGGATCTCCAGGAGGCCGGCGGGGTCGCACTGGCCGGGCGGGTGCACCTCGTGGCCGATGAACTCGGCGACCTCCGCGCAGTTCGTGACGGGCAGGTACTGCACCGCCTCAAACGTGGGGCGGCGTTGGTGGACGGTGATCGGCATGATGCCTCCTAGCGGGGGAGCGGACGGTCGGCGATCACGTGGCCGGCGAGCTCGTCGGCGAGCATCCCCAGGAAGTGCACGAACGCCTCCTCGGCGTCGGTCGTGTCGTCGTCGCCGTCGGGGATGGGCAGGCCGCGCCGCACGAAGGTGTCGATCGCGGCGTGGCCGGCCTCGTGGACGAGGATCGCCAGCTGCGGTGGTCCGCCGAAGTAGAACGTCCCGTCGTGCTGCCCGGCCGGGTCGGGGAAGAACGCCGAGTGTGGGGAATCGAGCTCGGCGCCCGGGTGGTCGGCGAGGATCGCCGCGGCCGTGGCATCCGGGCCCGGGCAGATGACCACCTCGTAGACCGTCGAGTCCGGCAGGGTGCCGGCATCGGCCTGCGGCCACGAGGTGGCCATCTGGAATCGCCGCACGATCGCTCCTCTCAGCCGCCCATAGTCGGTGGATACCGGTCGGCGCGATCAATAGGTGAGCGATTATGAACGAACGCACATAGACTCCCCCTTATGCCAACTCAAGTGGTCCTCGTCCGTTGCGTCACATTGACCCCTCGGGTGAAGGAGCAACACGCGCTACTGAGGGGCAGCCTCCCCGGCGTCCGAGTTATCGCAGTGCCCGACATGACACGGGCCTACAAGCCCGAAGAGGTCGCCCGATTCGAGGACGCTGAGATCGACTGCCTGCCCCTCACGGAGGACTTCCTCTCGGCCGCAAGGTTGGAGAAAGCGGGGGATCGCACCGGCTGGGTGTGCGGCGACTATGTGTTCGCCCGAGCGCTCGACCAGCCATGGGATTACGCCTGGGTAGTTGAACCCGATCTCCACTTTCTCAATGGAGCAGAGAAGGTGATCTCTCGCCTCAATGGGCAGGACCACGATCTGATCGGGACTTTCATTTGGCCGGCAAACCTTAAGTGGCGGTGGCATGACCCGTTAGCGTCCCTCGGCCTGGGGATGGATGTTCACGCCATGTCGTTCCCTTTCGTACGGATGTCCCGACGTCTCGCCGAGGAGGTGCTGTCCGTCAGGCGGCGGATCGCTGACGTGCGGGCCGAGGGGCAGGAAGTACCGAACGATGAATCGGTCGTGTCCTCCGTCGCCCACGCAAGTGGGTGCTCGATTCTGGACTTGTCGAAGTTGATGCCTGACGTATTCCAGTACTGGAGTGCGGTTACCCGTCACAATGTGGCCGACATCGCGGCCCGTGAGAATGGCGAACGGATCGTACACTCCGGGCGTACACCGGACGAGTTCCACCGTTACATTAGTGCCCAACTGGGGGACGTAATGAAAGGCAGCGGACCGGCGCGCGACCGGATTATGCGGTCACTGGAAAGTAGCTCCAGAGACACCGTTGCGCAGGTTCTCCACGAGGCGCTGTCAGCGGTCGTGGAGACGTCCCAGACCACCTAGTAGAGGTCGGCTGGGCCACGTAGCTCACTCCATTGTCCTGATACGCGCCCGTCGTTGTGGGTGAGCACCACCACCGAGCCGTTCGGCGGCTAGGAGGCGCGGGACAGAAGCGCCCCGATGGACGGTGACGCCGCGTACAGGACCTCGCCCGAGATGTGTATCGACTCGCCCGCCGCAATCACCTCGTCCGACTCAAAAAGCCCTGGATAAACCTTGACAAGACCGTCGGAACGGTGGTCGATGCGCACGCCGGAAGAAGAGGGCTTGCGGTCGCCCCCAGCGCGCAGGGTGTCGCGTAGTCCGTTGGCTGTCATGGCGGCCACTAGATCGGGACGTGCCGACGACACAGCCGCCCACGACTGGATGCGGTCACCGTCAGGAACCTGATCTTGGTAGGCGGTGGTCGATCCGAGAGTGTGCGGCCACGACCTTCCATCGGAGGCGATAATCTCATCGAAGATCGTCCCCTCGGCGGGAAGCATCAACCCGAACACCGACCAAGTGGTGGTCAGATCGACCAGCGCGGTCAGACGGACTTGGATTGACGCCTTACCGGACGAGTGGACCCGCTGCCTAGACCACACCTCCACCACCCGCTGATCGGGAGTGACGGTGTGGTTGAGGCCGTAGAAGTGCTGGATCACGTCGAGGGTCGACCCCGCCCACTCAGTGCCGACAGATGCCGCCTCCACATCAATCTCGGTGCCATCAAGTAGGAAGATCGGGTCGTCTATGCGCTCCTCGGTGTCCACGCCGTGGTACGGGATGAACTGGGCCGACCCGCCGACAGGGGCGACATTGATCGCCACGTCGCGGTTCGAAGCCTTGGACAGCAGTGTCTCGGGGGCGGGCTGGAGCATGACCCCCTCGACGCGGAACTGATCCGGCGAGTTGGCGTGCGCGGGGTCGTGTGCCCAGCCTCGCGCCGTGCCACCCGTGGGGGCGTGGGCGGGGTCGGCGCCGGTGAACGTGGCCCGGATAGTCACCGTGCCACTCACCGGCGACGTGAACAGTTCCACCGTCCCCCGCTGCCCGACGGCCCGCCACGTCGAGACCGTGGTCGAGGTGGACGTGCCCACGATCTCCACGGTGAGCTGGCCACCCCGGTCGTCGCCGTACAAGCCCATGTAGATGGTGTCGCCGACGACAGTGGTGGTGGACCACTCCATCGTCGCCCCCACTGCGGTCGTGTACTGGATCGCCTGACCTGTCACCCACGACCCCGACTTGGCCGTGCCCGTCGACGCCACACGGGACCGCACCCCCTGCGAGGTCTCCAGCCTGCCGGTTGTCGCGTAGACAGGCCCGAGATACTGGTAGTTGTCCGTCTGCCCGCCTGTGGTTTGTGTCCACAGGCCCCAGCGGGTTGACTCGCCGGACTCGGACGCGGAGATGATGTCTAATCCATTTCCGGTTCCGGTTTTCTTGACGGCGAGGGTGCGGGGTGCGAGTAGTCGCTCTATCTGCGACACGTAGTCGGGCTGCATCGTCACACTTGGACCATACGTGGCACTAAGTGCGGTTTCCGTCAGCCGGGGCGGCAGCGCCATCCCCGCCTGAGACTCGTCGTAGGTCTCATCGAGCAGGGCGCGCACCTGGTCGACGTGGGATCGGTCCTGCCCGGTCTGCTGCGCCGCCGTGGTCGCCGTGCCGGCGGCCGTGGAGGCCTGCCCCGCCGCCGTCTCCGCGTCCTTCTTGGCCTGGACCGCGAGTTCACGCTCGGCGACGAACTTGCTGACCTGCTCCGGCTGCCACGGGAACACCTCCGTGATCAGATCCGCGAGGCCGATCGTCTCCTGGTCGGGGATCACCACCCGGAACTCGTCCCGGGCGTGCGTGCCGACCTTTAGCTCGAGAACCGCGGGCCCCGGCGCGAGCTCGACAGAGAACGTGCCGCCCTCGATCTTGTACGGGGTGCGCTCCGGGGCGTAGACGACGTTGCCGGCGGGCAGGAATCGTGCCGGGCGGGCGTAGAGGGTGCCGTCCATCGGGGCGTGCCCGAGGTCCTGCACCGTGCCAGTCACCAGGGTCATGGGGCGTCTCCTTCACGTGAGGTATTCATCAGGCGGTGTCGTCGATCGTGCCGCCGGGATCGTCACTGGTATCGGTGTTGGCGATGTCGTCGGACCACTGGACGACGGAGAACTGGGACAGTCGGGCGCCACCCTTGACCGTGCGGATACCGATCAGCACGTTGAACTTCCACCGCACCTGCACGTAGTAGCCGGGGTCCGGGGTGACGAAGAACTTCGACAGCGACACCGGCACGCCGACGTTCACGTCGGAGGCAGTGCCGCCGTCGGCGTGCGCCCGCGGCGCAGGCAGAGTCGTGTACGAGTACGGGGTCAGGTCCGGCTTGAGCACCACGATCTCGCCCTGCGCACGGTCGAAGCCATCCCCGGCGTGGACGAACGAGGCGTTGGCGTGCCACAGGCCGGCCCGGTCCAGGCGGATGCACCACTCGCTGAGGACGGTCGACGGGTTGGTCGCCTCCGGGTGAGGACGGGACACCTGCACCAGCTCGGCGTCGTTGTTCGGGCCGATCTGCGAGTCGAACGGCAGCGCCCGGTTGCGGCCCGGGCCCAGCCGCAGGTTGTTGTACATGTACGCCGCGCAGTACGCCGAAGTGCCGAGCAGGTCGAACCGGTCGGTCAGGTCCAGCTGGCCGTCGATGAACGTCGGCACCGTGCCCGTGTACCGGTTGTTCATCATGTCGATCAAGTCGTCGATCAGGCCCCACTGGCCGTCGCGCTGACGGTTGAACGCCCCATCGACCGGGGTCTGCATCCGCCGCTTCGCCTCGGACTCGTCCAGGTTGTTCAAGTCGGTCAGCGAGTTGCCCTGCCCCACCTGCCCGACGTAGGCACCGTCTGGGATTCGGCCGTCGGGGGCGGTCACTGGTCCGCCTGCCGCACAGTCGCGCCCTCCGGGCCCTTGGGCGGCTCCTGGTCATGCTGGCCCACCCCGCGGGCCGTGAGGTGCTCACGCAGCGCCACGCACTGCGCGTCGGTCAGGCCCGACAGGTTGAACGTCCGCAGACCCCGCGGGGGCGGCGGAGGCGAGCCGAGCTCGCGGGCCCGCAGGTGCGCCTCCAGGTCCACGCACTCGGCCAGCGACATGCCGGAGATGTCTACCTCGCGTGAGGCGACCCGCGCCGCCGGCTCCGGGGTGTCCACCGGCACCCAGTCGCCGCCGGCCGCGGCGAGGAACTGCTGATTCGGGCCGCCCGGGATGGCCATCTTGTGCGACTGCAGCTCCGGATGGTGACGGAAGCCCGCCTGCCACAGCTGCCTCGAGGCGCGCGCGGCGTCCCGAGGGTGGAAGTTCAGCGTGTCGCCGGAGGACATCTGCAGGCCGATGAACAGCCACGCCGCGTGCTGCTCCGGGTCGGCCATGTCCGCCCGCTCTTGCATCGGGATCATCTACATCACTCCCAGGGTCTTGGCGGCCTCGACCGCCCCGGCGACCTGCCGCACGATCTGATCGAGCCCGGATTCGGTGGCGTGCAGATCGCCGACGGTCACGTCCCAGCCGGGCGGGGTGGGGCGATCCCAGCCCAGGTCCAGCACAGTGACCTGGTCGACGATGAGTTCCCCGGCCGGCAGGCCCGGGATGGTGGAGGCGATCCTGTCGCCGAGCCAGTAGTGGCCCATCCCGTTCTCGCCGATCAGGTATGGGGCGCCGTCGCGGACCTTGAGCTTGTGCCCGACCCGTTCGCGGGTCTCCCAGAACCCTCGACGCAGCGCCATGAGGCTGGACAGGGTGTAGGCCCGATCGGCGCCGGTGGGCATCCGCTCGAAGTAGTGCGACCAGCCCGCCTCCTGGGCGCGCACGAACGATTTCACGGCCATCCACGCCAGCAGCGTGTCGGTGTACAGCGGAGCCAGCAGGGTGTCGGCGACCTGCCCGAGGTTGACGTTCGGGCCGATGAACGTCGACGAGGCGAGGTCGCCGGCCAGCTGCACCGCCGAGGAGATCAGCTCGTTGACGAACGGCATCGAGTGCCCGCCGACCACCACCTGCACGTCGGTGGCCGGCTGCCACGAGAACTCGCTGGATTCGATGCCGGTGACGTCACCGTCGCGCAGCACGATCCACGGGTTCGACGGGGCGGTGCCGAGCCAGTCGCCGCGCTCGGGGACCACGTTCGGGTCCGAGACGATCGACCGGTCGGAGTCGACCAGGTCGTCGCCGAGCTGCATGACCGTGCGCAGGATGCCCTGCAGGATGTTGCCGCCGGTGCCGGTGGCGCCGAACCACCCCGACTTGTCGACGATGTCGACGATCAGCTGCCCGTTGCGTGGGGTGTAGCCGGGCCACGGCTCCGGATCGCCCTCGAGCCAGCGTTGGCAGGTCACCATCAGCTGCGCGTCGGCGAGGATCGGGGCCGCCAGGTCGTGGAACGTCTTGAACCGCGATGAGACGATCGCGTGCGGGGAGGAGTCGCCGAGGAACGACCCGCCCCGCATCGCGATCGGCCAATTCGCCATGTTCAGGTTCCCGGTCCACTGCGAGAAGTCCAGCGGATCATCCGGGAGGGTGAACAGACTGTTCTGGTTGCGCATCAGGTTGAGGAACAGTGCGGTCTTGAGCGACCAGATCGACGGCCCGGCCAGCGTGAACGCCCGCGGGAACTGGATCGCCGCCGGGAGGACCGGGTTCGACCACACCAGGACGTGCTTGAGCTCCTCGTAGTCGTGCAGGAACTCCATCCGCAGCTCGTGGTCACCGCTGTCGGTGCGGGTGACCACCAGCCGGTTCAGCCGGCCGCCCCAGCGGGCGCCGTCCTTGTCGCAGGTGATGTGCACGTTGCGTTTGCGCATCCGCCAGCCGATGACCCACTCGACCACGTGATGGTCGAACGGCAGGACCACGGTGGCGACACCGGTCTCGTTGAGCTTCCACTGGAAGTGCGCGCTGATCTCCCCGGCGATTCGGGTGCGCAGTTGGTAGTCGCCGTCCCACAACCGCACCAGCGGCGGGGCGAGGCGGGCCTGCTCGAGCTCGTCGACCTGGGCCTGGCCCTCGGACCAGATCCTCTCCAGATCCGCCAGCAGCTGCGGATCGTCGAGAAGCGGATTCGACAGTGTCTGCGTCATTCCATCCCCCACGGTCTCGTCCAGAAGCGGTCCATGAACACCGACGCCACGGGGTTGCCGGTGGCGTTCGTCCACGACACGGGCACCGCCGTGGGCGGGGTGTGCGGCGGGACGACGTTGTCGAACAGCACCCCGCGCATCGCCTCCCACGCGTTGGCCCACCCGGCGATGCGGATCATCTGCTCCACCGGGTTCGTGTGGATCGACACCTCGTGATCGGTGTACTCCGGCGGCATCCCGACCACCCGGTTGTCGCCGTCGAAGTCGAAGTCCGGGACCTCCCACCGGGCGCCGGCCTGCAGCACCCACCGCGGGTACATGGGCAGATCGGTCGGATTGTGGATCTCCAGATAGCCGGTGCCGGAGCCGCCGCTGGCCTGCACCGCGGCGACCTCCGGCTGGCCGGCCCAGAACGGCATCCCGGCGCGGACCGGGATCCGGGTCACCGTGACCTTGGTTCCGTGCATGTCGAACCGGTCGTGCTTGGTCGGCGACTCGCGCATCACCACCCGCAGCTCGCGCGCCCCCGACAGTGGCGAGATGGTCCGCACGATGGTCTCGCGCTTGTAGTCCCACGCCCGCCGGAACTCCGAGTCCACCGCCGCCACCGACCGCTGCGCCGTGTCGGTGGCGACGAACACCAGCTCCATGTCCGTGGGCTCGAACAAGACCTTGCGCAGCTTCGCGCCCGGCTCATTCGCGGACTGCGACCACCGGGTCACCACCGGCACGTCCAGGTCCTTGTGCGAGTCGTCGGTCATGGCCACGCCCATCGACCCCGCGCCGGGGCCGTGGACGGGCCACACCATGCCGTCCGGCCCCTCGATCTCCGTCCGGCTCATCCCCGCGCCCCCAGCAGGCCGGTGGCGTGCTGCCGCTGCAGCGCGTCCTTGCGGCGCTCCGCCTCCTCCTGAGACAGCACGTGGAAGTGGTAGTGCACGTCGCCCCCCGATCCTCGCTTGAAGTTGCCCGCGTTCATCGCGTCGATGTCGTCGGCGTACAGCTGGGCCGGGCCGTTGCGGACGACCTTCTCGCCGACCGTGAGCCACGCCGGGACGTTGTCGACCCCGGCCGCCATGCCGGCCGGCAGCTTCACGTCGCCGCCCATGAAGTAGCCCGCGGTGGTGGGCCACCGCTTCTCCGGGCCGTCCCACTTGTGCTGCACCCACCCCAGACCGGCCAGGATGTTGGGCAGTTCGTCGAAGATGTCGTCCGTCGTCCCGGCGAACGCCTCGGCGAACTGGGCGCGCATCGCCCGGTAGGTCGGGTCGATCACCTGCAGCAGCCCCTTGGACGGGGTGCCGGCCGCCGCGTTGGAGTCCCAGCCGTTGACCGCCCGCGGGTCGCCGCCGGACTCGATGTCGATCTGCTCGACCGTCCGGCCCTCGTGCGACAGCGGCAGCCCCATCCGGCGCAGCGCTTCGCGCACCACCGGCGCCCACTGGGCAGCCCCGCCGGCCGGGTCGTACTCGACCTTCGGATCCTTCTCCGGCTCGGCCGTGGCCGCGGCGGCGAGCTCCTTGTCGGACATCGCCTTGACGTCCGGCTCCTCCGGGGCCAGCGCCTCCTCCCGTGCATCCAGCAGTTCAGCGAGGCGTGCCTGCGCCGCCCTGCGGGCCTCCCGGTCGCGGTCCAGCTGCTCGACCGCCTTGGCCAGTTCGGCCTCGGCGGCGAGCATCTGCGACACCAGCGGATCGCCGAACGGAGAGTTCTTCGCCGCGTCCAGGCCGCGCGCGGCCTCGGCGGTGAATCGCTCCTGCAGCTCGATCGCCGCGTTGAGGCGCTGCACCTCCGCGCCGGCGGTGGACAGGTCCCAGTCCGAGGGCCCGCCGCCGGGCCGCTCGTTGAGCATCTGCCACGCCTGCACGATCGGCGGCAGCTGGTTCGGCACACCGAACACACCGAGGGCGTCCTCGACCTGCCCGGACACCAGCCCGGCAGCCGCGCCCGCAGCCATGTCCGACCACGTGCGCGGCTGATCCGGGGCCACCCGCCCTGAGTTGCCGGGCGAGGCGTACATGCCCGGATTCGCCGCGAACGAAGTCTGGCCGGTGAACCGGTCCACGGCGAAGTCGCCGATGGTCAGCCCCGCCCCGCGACGGCCGGTGTACGCCTTGTCGGACCAGTCGTAGGACCGCATCGGCAGGAACGCGTGATCGGTGTACTGCGAGTGCGAGGCAGGGGCGGCGCCGCCGCCGATCTGCCCGTTGCCGCGTCCACCGCCCATCTCCACGTTCGTGCCGTCGGGCAGGGTGCCGGACGTGTGCCCGCCGTAGGGTCCGCCGTTGTACCACCCAAAACGCAAGTCTCCACTGGTGCCCGAGCCGAGCTGGAAGCCCATGCCCATGAGCGCCTCGCGCTGGTTGCCGGTGGCGAACCGGCCCGCGAACGGAGCGAGTCCGACCGCGAACCGGGCGATGGCGGCCATCGCGCCAGAGCAGTCGCCCCAGTTGACGCCGCCCCACACATACGGGGCGCCCTCCAAGGGCCGAGACTGGCCGTCGCCGGTGCGGCCCCACACGAAGTCGAGCATCTCGTCTGCGCCACGGATGCCGCCGTCGGCGAACGCCTCCAGCTTGTAACCGAACCGGTCCGCGACCTGGGACAGGATCTGCTCGGACCGGCCGCGCTTGGAATCGGCGAGCGGGATGTACGCCTCGCCGCCTGTCTCCGGCTCGGCCCAGACGCGCATCGCGCCGGCGGGGGCGATCTGCGCGACGTGGTTCTCCGAGCCGTTGGCGAAGTAGTCGACCATCGCGCCGTCGGCATAGCTCGGGTTGTAGTGCTGACCAACCTGCGTGCCCGAGGAGGACACGTTGCGCCGCTCCTCGAAATACTGCGTGGTGATCCGGGCCGTCCGGTCCCGGGCCGCCTCGTTCAGGGCGTCGTTGACGATCCGCGCCTTCTGCAGCGCCTCGTCGATCGTCGCCTTGATATGCGGGTCCGCGGTGGTGGCGTCGATGCGCGCCAGCTCCGCCAGGGTCACGTCCCGACCGTTGATGAAGTCGTCGATGATCGCACCCACCGACGGATCGACGTGAGTGGCGTCGAGGTTCCGCAACGCTTGCTTGGTGGCCTCGTCCTCCAGACGGAAGATCGTCGCGTCCGCCTGGATGTCCGGGGCCGCAGTCGAGGCGTCCAGGGCCAGCAACTGCTGGGTGACCGCACTCATCGCCGCCGACGCGAGCGTGCCGTCCGCGGTGATGCGGACCATGCCCGGCTTGCCCTCGATCTCCTCGACCTTGTAGCCGATCGCCTCGAGCGAGGCGATCGTGTCGGCCTTCGACGCCTCGTCCAGGCGGGTGGTGAACACCTTCGGCTCATCGGCGTCGAGCGCGTCGAACGCCATCGCGACCTCGGCGAGTTTCTGCGTCGACTCGTCCGCGCCCTCCAGGTCGACCATGAGCTGCACGGCGTCGCGATCGATGCCACCCCACTGACGGGCGAACTCCTCGATCTTGCCCAGCGGCAGATCGTAGGTCTCCGCCAGCGCCTCCAGCGCCGGACGCACCGCGTCGTAGGCCGCGGAGGCGTCACCGGTGTCCTGGGCGTGCTGCCGGAACTTCGTGCCGAGGTTCCCGAGCTCGTCGGTGAGCGCCTGGGCGTTGGCCTTCGACCCGTCCAGCGCGCCGTCGAGCGTGAGGAGCTCCTGCCCGAGACCGCCAACGGGGTCTGCGCCCTTGGCTGCCTCGTCGACCACCTCCTGCACGGCGGCGGCCAGCTCGAACGCGGACGTCTCCGCGTCGGAGGCCATGATCCCGAGTGTCTTGAGCGCGTCCTCCATCGCGCCGAGCTTGTCGTCGGCAGACGCCGCCGAATCGGCGAGGGTGTCCACCGCCGCCGACAGTTCCAGCGCGCCCGGCGAGGCGGCCTCCTGTGCGGCCTGCAGCAACAGGAACTCATCCCGCAACGGCTGCAAGGTCGCCAGCGCCTCTGTGCCGCCCTCGGACACGCCGGTGAGGTTCTTCTGGAACGTCAGCCAGTCGCCCGCCGATCCCGAGATCGCCGCGGCGACGTCGTCGTTGGACATGCCCAGCTCATCGAGGGCGCCCTTCGCCACCTTGGCGGCATCCGCCAGGTCGTTGGCAAGGTCCATCGTGGCCTTGCCGTCGGAGGCCATGATGCCGCCGTCCATGCTGAACGGGTTGGAGGTGAACGCATCGCCGAGGCTCTTGCCGATGACGCTGGCCCATGCGCCGAAGCCGCGCTGCTCCCCGGCGATCGCCGCGTCCATCTCTGCACGCACAGCGCGCAGCTGGTCGACCACAGCATCGGCGACGCCGGCGGCGTCGCCCATCTGGGACCACATGTCGGTCTGTGCGACCGCCAGGTCCTGCGAGGCGTTCTCCAGCTCACGCTGCGCGGACTCCAGCTTCTGGTGCGCACCGATCCCGGCGGTGACCGCGATCGTCACCCCGGTCAGCCCGACGGCGAGGGGACCGCCGAACACGTCGAGCAGGCTCGACCCGGCGCGGCCGAGGGCCGACAGGCCGCCCTTCGCGGCGGCGCCCGCGTTCGTGCCCAAGATGCGCGCGGACTGGCCGAGGACGCCCATCTGCGGGTTCGCCTGGCCCATCCAGCGGTACGAGTCCCGCACCGCACCGGAGAAGTCCGACAGAGAGGTCCTGGCCGACGATGCTCCCGACACGATCGGGGTGAACGCGGGGGCGAGGCGGGCCATGATGCCGGGGATGGTCTTGAAGGCCATGTAGCCGGCGACCAGCGCGGTCACGGCGGCCTGGTTGTCTTCCATCAGGTCCGCGGTCATGTCCAGGGCCGGGACGACGGTGGCGTTGAGGATGGTCGCGGAGGCCTCGAGCACCGACAGGAACATCTCCCACGTGGAGATGCCGATCTGTGCGGACGCCTTGCCCAGCGAGGTGGCGATCTGGCCCAGTGCGGGTCCGGCCACAGACCCGGCGTCGACGAGCTGGTCGACGATGCCCCCGAGCCGCACCAGGGACGTCGTGGCCAGGTCGGAGGAGGCGATGTCATCCCACGTGTCCAGCGCGGCCGCGCCGAACTCACGCAGCCCGGGAACGCCGGACCGGACGAGCCACGCCTCGAAGTCCGCCATGACGGGCTTGAGTGAATCGTTGAGGTCGTCGATCAGACCGGTGACGCCGGTGAACGCTCCGGCGGCCTGGTTGAAGAACGGTCCGGCCAGTGTGGCGCCGAACCGGCCGGCGGCGGCGCCCATGTTGCGGAACGCGCCACCGACGGTATTGCCCAACTCAAGGGCGGCTCCGCCCATGCCGGTCTCGAGCGCGTTCTGGAACGTCTCGAAGCTGACCTTTCCCTCGGAGGCCATCTTGCGGGCCTCGTCGGCGGTGACACCCATCTCGGCGGCGACCAGCTGCAGGATCGGGATACCGGCGTCCATGAGCTGGTTCGCCACGTCCATCTGCATCATGTCCGAGGTGGCGACCTTGTTGACGATGGAACCCATCGCAGACAGGTCGGTGCCCGCGATCGCCGCAGCATCACCGACCAGCCCCAGGGTGCGCTCGAGCTCCTGGCCCGGCTTGACCCCGGCCGCGACGGCGGACGCGGCGACCGAGGCGGCGTCCTCGAGCCCGTAGGCGGTGCCGCGCACCGAGTTCAGCGCGTTCTCCATGATGGAGTCGACCGCGCTCGCCGAGTGCCCCAGACCGGTCAGGGAGGCCTCGGCGTTCTCGATCCCGGACAGGCGGCCGATGCCCTTGGTGATCGCCGCGCCGAGGGTGGCGCCGGCCGCGACACCCGCCGCGCCGGCGCCGACCTTGAGCGCCCCACCCAGACCGGAGGCGATCTTGCCGCCCATCGACTTGCCGGTCTTGTCGGCCTGGGCCTCGACGCCCTTCATCGCCTGCCCCACCTGGGCGGGGATCTTGGACGTCTCCACGACGAGGGAGATGTAGCCGGTGGCCAGCTCGGTCATGCTGACTCCTTCCTCGTGAAGCGCGCATTGATCCGCTCGCGGATCTCAGAGGCGGTGAGGGCCGGCTTGTCCGGCGGTGGGGCGATCGACCCGTCCGGGTCGTAGGTCGTCTTGAACCGCGACGACGGCGGCAGGTGGACCACCATCGACAGCAGTTCGTGCCACGACAGCCAGTCGAGGCGGATACCGCGGTCGAGGCAGTCGAAGGTCAGGGCGGCCTCTACTCCTTGGCGTCCGAGGAGGTCGAGGAGGCCGAAGATTCCCCCACCTTCACCTTGGACTGCTCGGTCCACTCGCTGAACAGCTGGATCTTCACCCCGTTTGCCTGCTCGGCCAGGTACTTGTCCCACACGTCGGGGACCAGTCGGCGGCACAGCTCGGACAGGGTCTCCAGGTCGCCCAGGGGCTCGGGCAGCTCGACGTCCGGCTTGCCGGATCGGATCTGCTCGAGCGCGGTCTTGCGGGCGGCGTCGCGCTCCTCGCGCGTCTTGCGCACCCACTTGCGGTAGTCGTCCATGACGTCGCGGTCGATGTAGTCCATCTTCGGCAGGAAGAACTCGACATCTTTCACGTGGCCGTTCTTCTGCCGGTACGGCAGGTGGACCTCGATTTTCGTGCGGGGGTCGTCTACGGGAACAAGATTGATGGTCATCGCACCAGGCCAATCAGTAGTTGTGGAACAGGTGAGTGCGCACCGGGCCTGCTAGGCCCACCCGGCGGGGCGGCCCGGTGCGAAGGGGGATCGAAACCCCGCCGGGTGAGACTGGTTAGACGGCGTCCGGGTCCGGTCGGCCGTCGTCGCGGTACTCGACGACGTTGCCGCCCTTGAGCGACAGGGTCACCGGGCGGAACGTCTTGATCGTCAGCTGACGGGAGGTGACGTTGGTGTGCTGCTCGGTGACCTCCGCGACCGTGGCCACGCGGCCCCGCTCGACGACGTACAGCTTGTTCTTGTCGCCGTAGGCGGTCCGCACCAGGAACGACGACAGCGGCAGCGGGTCGGAGGTGTGGTAGATGACCCGCTTCGTGCCGTCGGTGGTGGTGGCCGGTGTCATCTCCACGTTGGCGTCACCGAACGCGGTCTTGAGCACCGCGTCGTTGTCGTCCTCGAGGAGGGTGATGGTCAGGGTCTCGTCGTAGGACTCCTGGACGTCGATGAAGACGCTGCCGCCCATCATGCGGATGTCGCTCGAGGAGCGGTTCTGGGCGATCGTCAGACCACCCTCACCGACCGCGCCGTGGTCCTCGAACGCGGGGTCGAGAACGCCGAGAGTGTCGGTCGGGAGTTCCGTCCCGATCGGGGCGCGGAAGAACACGCCGTAGTCCATCGGGGGATGCCCGACGAACGCATTGAGCACGTCGACTGCCATTGGATTTGCCCCTTTCAAGAGCATGGGTCGCACCGGGCCGAGAAAGGGTTATGAAGTTGTGGTCAGCGGGTTCCGACACCGAGGGCGCCGGAGAACTGGAACCGGACGAGATCAGTGTTCGGGTCGGGGAAGTGGACGAGGTTGTCGTCCCCGGTCCAGTGGGTGATGACCCCACCGGAGTACGTGCGGCCCACCGCCGAGCGCAGCGCGTGCTCGGCGGCCAGGGCCAGCTCCTCGGCCTCGATCTCGCCGGTGTGGTAGCACTCGACGAGGAATCGGGGGGCGGTGGTCGCGAAGGTTTCGCGGCCGCCGCCGATGCGGGAGACGACGATGAACTCCGAGAGTTTCTCGACGGGCTTGCGGGTGCCGACGTGGATCGCCCGCCCCATCAGCTCGTCGAGATGCTCGCGCAGAGCCTGTGTCGCCACTAGCGCCCCGGACGGCGGGACAGGGTTGGCCACTAGCCGCCACCTCCCATCGTCCGCAGCAATGTGTTGTTCGCCGCGTTGTCGCGCACCGCCATCCACGAGTCGGGGTAGACGATCGCCCGCCAGCGGCCCTGCGGTCGCCGTGCGCCCTGCTGGGAGGACCAGGAGTAGCCGGGCCCGGCCCGGGCCGCGTGGGCCGCGGCCATCGAGTCGAGCTTGGCCGTCACGCCTGGTGCGGAGCGCAGCTGGTAGAGGGCGTCAGGGTTCCACTTGAGACGAACGCCAGAGCGTGCCACCGCCCACCTCCTGGATCGCTTCGACCGCCGCCCACGAATCCCGGTTGAACACGTGGGTGACCGCCGCGCCTTTCCGGTCGAAGATGTGCAGCACCCCGTGCTCGACACCGAACTTCGTGGTGTCGAACACCTCCGGCTCGTCGGCGAACGCGTGAGTCACTCGGATCATCCGGACATCTCCTTGAGGTTGACGATCTCGCGGCCCACGTGTAGCCACGGGTTGTGATCGACGTTGACCGCCCGGCCGATGACCTCGAACGTGACGGGGTCTCCGGCCTGGTCGACGATGCCGGGCAGTTCGACCTTGTCGGTCGGCGAGAACTCGCCGACCGCGGTGATCATCCGCGCGTCCACCGTCAGCCGCTCGTGCCCAGCGAGGATCGGCTCATCGGAGGAGACGATCCGCCACGAATGGACCAGCACCGGCACGTCCTCGCGGACCTCGACCGGTATCCGGTTGCCGAGCCGGTCTTCCTCCCACGACTGGGAGACCGCGATCCTGATAACCTCCACCGTCAGCGGCAGGTCCTCCTCCATCGACACCTCGGCCATCACAGCCCCGGCATCCCCAGAGGCACCGAGTACGAGCCCAGGTCCCGCACCTTCGGTGGGCACAACTTGCGCAGCGCCTCGACCTGCATCGGGGAGAACAGCATCCCCGACTGCCGCTGCCTGGTGTCGATCTGCTGGTCCTTGGAGAAGGCATCAGCCCGCACCGAGGTCGTCGTCACCGCCCCGTGGCCGGCCGCCGTGTCGTAGGCGACCGCCCGCCGCAGGATCGCCTTGAAGCTGGCCACCCTCTGCGCGTTGACCGGGTCCAGGGGATCGAACGCCGCAGCGAACAGGCACGGCGCGTAGGCGGCGGCCAGGGCCTCCGCCTCGTCCGCGATCTGCTGCAGCTCGTTCTCGGTCTTGCCTGGCAGGGAGGAACGCAGATCGTCCACTCCGATGATCGTGCTCATCTACGTCCCTCCCGGCTGTCAGGGCGCGACGGGCGCGACGGTCGTCTCGCCGGTGTCGTAGTTGTGCGTCACCGTCACCTCGGTCCCGTCGGGCTGCACCTGGGTGTAGGTCTCGGTGCGGGTGCCCGTCGGGGTGGTGTCCGGCACGGTGCCGGTCACCTGGACGGCGTTGACCGACTGGTGGCCGGCGGCCGCCGCGGTCGCCTTGTCCGGGGCGGTCGAGGAGACCCGCTCCGAGGCGTCGTAGGTGTCCGCCGGGGCGTCACCTGCATCGGTCGACTGCGGTGCGTCGACCGTGGTGTCGTCGGTGAGGTTGGTGGTCTTGGGGGCGCGAGTGCGTCCTGCCATGTCAGATCAGTCCTCTCTCGGGTCAGGCCGGCATCACGGCGCGCAGGCGAGCGGCCGCCTGGCCGCCCTGCGCGACGAAGCCGCAGTAGAAGTCGATGCGGGTGCGGTAGGCGGGCTTCTCCTGCAGCTCGCCGAGGGCGTAGGCCTGCAGGCCGCCGTTGGAGATGCCCATGACGCCGTGCTCGTTGAAGTTCGAGGCGAACTTCACCGCGTACACGTCCGAGCCGTTGGTGGCGTCGTAGCCGAGGATCCGGCGCCCCGACCAGTGGTTGCCCGGGTCCAGGAACGGGACACCGTTCCAGGTGAACTCACGCTTGCCGGTGATCTCGGAGTTGATGTAGTCGGCGCCACCGATCTTGCGGCCCAGGGACTTGAGCTTGGCGATCAGCTCTTTCGGCGCGTAGACCGCGTCGGGGGAGCCGCCGGCGACCTGACCGAACAGGGCGTCGAGCTCGTCGAGGAACCCCTCGCTGTTGGCGGGGGCGGCGGAGTCGATCACCTGGGCGCCGACGAGGCGCTTGCGCAGACCCTCGAACGACTTCGAGTCGACCTGGGCGTCGCCGTTGAACATGGCGTCGACGAAGGTCGAGTGCGCGGAGGTCAGCTTCATCTTGACCTGCTGCGCCATGAGCGAGCCGCGGGACGAGCCCATCGTGGTCTCGAGGAACTTGTCGACGTCGGCGTCGCCGCCGAGGATGACCAGCCGCTCGGTGTCCATGTTGATGACGCCGGTCGACTCGGTGTATGCCTCGTTGACCGTACGGAAGCCGGTACCGGGCAGGGCGCCCTCGGTGTCGTACGAGTAGGCGTTGCCGGTGATCGGCTCGATGGGGAGCCGGTCGAAGACGTTCGAGACCTGGTGCATGGTCTCGATCGCGCCGCGACGAACCGGATCGGGCTCGACGGCGGCAGCCTGTGCGAGAGTGACAGCCACTGCTGTCTCCTTTCATGTGGTGCCGCCGGTGGCGGCTCGGTTACTTCTTGCCGAAGGCCGCGTCGAACGCGGACTCCATTCGGGCCACTCCGGGCTCGGGTTCGGGCGTGGAGCCCTTGCGGCCGATCCCCACGTCCCCAGCCTCTCGGCCCGGGTCCTTGAGGAGGTACGGCCGCTTTTCCGCTGCCTCGGAGAGGGTCTGTCGTAGTGCCTTGGTGTCGACGTCACCGTCGACCATGGGCACCTGCTCGAGGTCGATGAAGACATGCGCCTCGGACGGGTCGTGGAACCCCAGCTCTGCAGCCAGTGCTCGGGACTCCGCCCGCTTGAGCCGAGTGTCGGCGCCCTTGGTCGCTTCCTCCGCGGCCTCCCTGCGGGCTGCCTCGACGGCCTTCTCTTGCTCGGTCGCCGTGGCGTCGCGCAGTCGGTCGCGTTCGGCCTTGAGCTCGTCGTAGTCGGAGAACTTCGCCAGTCGGCCCGCGATGATGCGTTCCAGCTCGGCCTGCGTGAACGTCTTTCCGTTCTCGCCCTCCTTGCCAGCGCCCTCGCCGGGCTCGCCACTGTCTCCGCCCTCGCCGCCATCGGCACCGGGTTCGTTGCCGCCCTGTTCGCCGCCCTCGATGAACCTCACCCCGGGTGGGATGCGGTGCATCATCGGACGCAGGGACTGCTCCACGGCTGCGGCAGGGAGCCACGGACGGTTGATCTTCTTCGGCATCAGATGCCCTTCCACCCGCTGAGAGCGCAGCGGTCACGCACACCCCGCCCTGTGAGCGGCGGGGGAGCCTTAGGCGGCCTGCGACGCGGGCAGGCCGGTGGTGAGGTAGCCATTGCGCAGCAGCAGCCGCAGGGCCGCGTCCTGGTCGCCGTCGGCCAGCCGGTAGCACTCCGACGGCGCCAGGCGCGGGGCCTGCAGCCGCCGGTACCGCTCGAGCTGACCGGCCGCGGACCGGGCGCGCAGGTAGCCGGCATCCGGGCGTCGGGTCAGAGCCCCGTCGGCTGCGCGCTGGTAGCCGCCATACAGGCCGCGTCGGGTCGTGCCCTCGCTGGTGATCTTCACGTCGCGGCCGAACACGTTGGCCGTGCCCATGCCGCGCTTAGCGTTGATCACCTGCGACGGGTCTGCGCCGTCGAGGATCGCCTGCCGGTCCGCCTTAGACAGGCCCTTGACCTGCCCGGCACGCACCGCCGCCGCCGGGTCGATCGCGGAGTCCGGAGCGTCGCGCCGCTTGCCGACGGGGACATGGACGCAGTCGCAGCCCGGGTGACGCTGGAAGCCGGTGTTCCAGGCGAACCATTTGCCGGCCTGAACCACGCACCGGTCGCAGGAGGGCAGCTGCAGCATCCGCACCCAGCCGTCCATGCGGGCCGAGGTCATCCCGGCCTGGGTGGCCTCGCGGCCCGCGTCGGCGGCCATCGTGGCCGCCAGCCCGACGAGCCGCTTGGTGGCCCACTTCGTGGCGACCGCCGCCGGCACCCCGGAGGCGATCGCCGTCTTCGCGGTGAGCACCGACGACGAGTAGGCCATCGACCGGGCCGCGTCGGCCGGGGTGGTGAACGCGACCGGGTCAATCAGCGCCTCGGGGGCCGCCGCGTCCTGCTCTGCCACCTGAGCCTCGAGATAGTCCTGCGCCTCTGCGGCGTTGGCCTCCTGCGCGGCGAGGATCGCCACCACGAGCTCGTCGGCGTGCTCATCGAACCAGCCGGACAGGTCCATCGGGTCGGCGGACCGCCAGAGGGACTGCACGGCGTTCGCCGCGCGCCGGTCCCGCCGCGCCTGCGCCCGGTAGAACTCGCCAGCAAGGGCAAGAGGCGTCATGACAGGCCCTCCAGGCCTTCGCCGACCGCGGGCTTCTCGCCGACGGCGGCCGCGAAGTCGCCGCCGAGGGCGCGCTGCAGCTCGTCGGCGGCCATCTTCATCCACCGCTCCACCGTGCGCGGGTTCGCGCCCGGCATCCGCTCGAGGAACATCTGCAGCGGCGCCCCGTTCGGCACCATCTGCGCCGCCGCGGAGGCCACCTGCTGGGCGTCCTCCGGCGCGGACGGTGCCCAGTCCACCTCGAGGTCGTCGCAGCGGGTTCCGTCGCCGCCGCGCGCGATGTCGATCAGCCGGAACACCTCCTTGTCGGACTCGCCGTAGGAGGTCTGCAGATCGTCCACGAACGAGGTCAGGGTGGCCTCGGTGGCGAGCATGAGGTCGCCGGAGACGTTCTTGAAGTCGCCGACGAGGTACTGAGGCGGCACCTGCGCCGTGGAGGCGAAGGTGGCGATCAGGTGCTCGAGCACGGTGATGTAGTTGGACAGGTTCGACTCCGCCAGGTCGAACACCTTGGTGTCGACGCCGGGGAATACGAGCATCCGGTCGACGCCAACCTTGCCGGGGCTCTTGATCATCGCCACGGCCTGGCCGTGCTCGTCGAGGATCGGCTCTCCGTCCGAATCGGTCATCGGGACCGGGTCGCCGTTGTCATCCTTCACCACGGGGTCGTAGCCGGTGGCGATGCGCTGCCGGAACGCCGCGAACTGGGCGGCGAGCAGCACGTTGAACCGCATGGTGTCCACGGCCCGCTGCGCCGGCATCAGCGCATCGACGTACGAGGTGCCCTCCGCGAGGGAGTCGATCTCCGGGACGTAGGTAACGAACGGCACCGCCCCCAGCGGGTTGGTGCCGCCGTCGACTCGCTCGAGCTGACGGTCGCCGCTGCCGGAGAACTTGACCCACTCCTTGGCCGTGTACAGCACCACGACCACCTTCGGGCGGCCGCGCTCGTCGGCCTCGGTCCACCGCTTGATCGCCCAGATCGACGAGAACGGGTCCGCGGGGTCCGGCTCGACCCACACCGACTCCGGCGACTCCGGCCGGACGACCGGCTGCTCGGGTCGGCGCGGGTTCGGCCACACCGCCACGATGCCGCGATCATGCCGCAGGCCGTCCACGTAGGGGATCCGGGCGCGCGACCGCATCCTGTTGGCCGCCCACACGCGCCACAGGCCCCGATCGAACTCCTCCCCGGCCGAGGTGCGCACCCCGGTCGAGCGGAGCCGCTGAGAGGCCGTGCGGACCGCGAGACGCACCAGCGGCAGCGCGGCCATCTTGCGCAGCTCCATGTACTCGGCGGAGGCGCCCTGCGGCGCGAACGGCAGGTCGTGCTCGCCCGCGTAGGCCCTGCGCCGCTCGTCGAACACCGGGCGGGTGTCCAGCAGTTTCGCCAGGCCCCTCTCCACCCTCGGGTCGAGCTTGTCCATGCCGTTCACCCCCTGATCAGTTGAAGCCGTACATCTGGTTCGAGATCCGCGCCTTCGGCGGGGGCGGTGCAGCGTCCACCGCAGCCACCGCCAACGTCAGGGCGATCACCGGGGTGATGTCCACCGCGGTGTTCTTCCGGTTCCACACCCACAGCCCCTCCGTGCCGAGTGCCCGCTTGCGGGCGTCCGCCAGGGCCGCGTTCACCACGGGCTGGTCCAGGTGGCGGAACGAACGGTCCATGACCGCCGCGTACAGGCCCGCGCAGGCCGTCCCGGCGTCACTGGGGCCGGTGACCTCCACCGGCAGGCCAGCGGCCTTGAGCGGTTCGATCAGCGGCGAGGAGGGGGCGTTGCCGCCCTGCACCCGCACCACCTTGAGCGGGTGCTTGCGGTGCATCGCCTTCATGTAGTCGACGATCCAGCCGCAGCCGGCGCGGTTCTCGACGAGCTCGCCGTGCACCAGTCCATCGGCCCGGCGGCCGGCCACACTGACCGACCCGGTCCGGTTGTCCGGCGCGACGTCGATCGCAGCGACCGGCCGCCCGGCGATCTGCGAGTCGGTGTCAGCGACCGCGGCCCACGACTGCGGGTCGATCGGCGCGTTGGAGTTGCCGGCGTTCCAGATGCCGAGCCGCTCCCGGGAGAACGTCTCGTCGTCCATCGCGGCGCGCTCGTCCTCGACGACCGACATCTGCAGGCGGATCCCCAGCGACGGGTTCGCCGCGGTCCAGGCTTGCCGGTCGTCCAGGTCGACGTCCTCGGGGGCCGACCACTCGTGGTAGGCCAGCCGAGGGTGCGTGCCGTCGATCCCGGCCTGCCGGAGTCGGGTGAATACCTCACCGCCGATGCCATCCGGCGGGGTGCCGGCGACGATCTGCTGGGGGTTGCCCAGCGGCGCGGAGGAGATGGTCGGCAGCAGCGCCGCGAGGTGGTCGTCGTTGAGGTCCTGGGCCTCGTCCATCACCAGCACGTCGGCGGTGAAGCCTCGACCGGAGGCCTTCGAGCGGGCGATGAACTCGACGGAGCCGCCGTTTTTCAGCAGGATCTGCTCCTGGCCGTTGGTCTTGCGGATCTCCTCGACCAGTTCGGCGAGCTCCGGGTACTTCTTCGGGTTGTCGAAGAACCCCAGCAGCCGCAGGTACGCCTTGCGGGCGGTCTTGACCTCGTGGGCAGTGTGCAGGATTCGCTCGCCGAGGCCGACCATGCCGAACAGCTCGCGGACCTCGATGATGCCGTTCTTGCCGTTCTGGCGCGGACACGACAGCGCCTCCTGTGAGGCGGACCAGCGGCCCTCGACTGTGAGGCCGAGCATGTCGTCGAGGACGAGCTGCTGCCAGCCGTCCGGTCGCAGACCGTATCCAGCCGCGAGAGCCGCCGCGTCCGGGCCGTAGGACTCAGCCGCCGGCGGCGCGGTTCTGATTCTGGGCGGCTTGCTTACGTCGCAGGTGCTCGGAGAACTCATCGAGTGGTGTCGCCTCCCTCTTCTTCGTCACGGGAGCCGGGCACGCCTCGATCTCGTCCAGGACGCCCATCATCAGTCGGCCAAGTGCAGCGACATCGCGCGGCGCCTCGGAATGGTCGATCGACCAGGCCACCACGTCTCGCAGCCTGACCAGGGTGTTCCTGCGGTTGCCCCTACTCGCCGCTGTGGCGAGAACGGGCCGTTTTTGGCTCATTTCGACACCTCGCCGTTCCAGCTCGGGGGGATGTGTTTTAGCAGGTCCGGGGGGATATTGGTCGCCTCGCCGTCATGCGGCCGTGGAGGCCGCGAGGGGGTCACCCCCTCCCCGCCCCGATCGCGGCGGGCCGGGCCTCGGCGGCCGGCGGTTCGGGGTCAGACCCAGTCGCGGGACCGGCGGATCACGTTCGAGTGGGGCTTGGAGTGCTTCGCCAGGTTGCAGCCGCGGTGCATCGGCTGCAGGTTCTCCAGCGCGTCGGTGCCGCCCTGCGAGTAGGGCACCTTGTGGTCCGCCGTGCCGTACCCGGGGTCGTACTGGTCGGTGATCGAGGTGTCGATGGGCTGCCCGCACTCGACGCAGACCGGGTTGCCGGCCAAGACGCGGCCTCGGTTCCGTCGGTAAGGCCTCGCCCCGGTCCTCGCCATCATCGCCCTCCATCGGGGTGCAGGGTGGTCAGGTGGGTGGTGCTACCCGGCCGGTGCACCGCGTCATGTGCGCGCCATGCCCATCGGCTGGCCTGTCGGAAGGTGCACGCAGGTGGCGCCGGCCGGGAGACTGGGGGCGCCCCGACGGCTCAGCGCCCTCCGGACGCCTGCCCTCGGCACGACTTCCCGCACCTCAGCGGTACGGGCCAAGTAGGTCCACGCTCATTGCCGCGGCGTGGGCTCGCAGGTTCCACTCGCCGACCACAGGCGGGAACGACCGAAGGCGGGTCACCCCGTTACAGAGTTCCCGCCTTCGGCGTCAGCCTAACACACGGCCCGACGCGAACCCCCTACATCTTCGGTGCCTGCGCGTGTCCGCCCCGACGCTGCGCCCGCTCGGCCAACTCCATCGCCGGACCCAGCTCGAACAATCCCGCCGGGCCCCGCCTCTCGAGCTTGCCGTCGACCACCCACCGCCGCACCGTCTGCCTCGGCACCGTCCGCCGCAGCACCACCTTGAGCGCCTGGACCAGCTCCCGCTCCGTGTAGAGCCGGGCCGCCAGTGTCTCGTGCGTCGCGGCCATGACCGCCGGCACATCGACGCACACCCCGCACGAGGCGCAGTTCTTCAAGTCCGCACCCCGCCGGGCATACACGCCGTCGCACTCGACGCCGGGCACATCGGACTGGCACGGGCCGACGAACTCCTGCTCCTCCGGCCGGTCCACCATCCGCATCGACTTCTGGTGCAGCTCCCGGATCTCGTTGTAGGCATCGCGGGCCGGCTCGATCTGCGCCAGGTCCATCACGTGCTCCCGCAGCCAGACCGCCAGCGCGGCGACCGACCGACGTCGAGGATGCGGCAGCGGCAGCTGACGGACCTCGCACACGTTCGACGTCCACGACATCAGCACCTCCCGCACTTCCCGAGCGAGCTCCGAGGCCGCAGGGTTGAACACCACCGGCGTCTCCGCGGCCTTACGTTCCGACGGGCCCGTGTACCGGGTCTGCCGCGTGGTCACGTTCTCCAGCTCACGGGACAGCCACGCGAAGTCCCGCAGCCACGCCAACAGAGTCCGGCAGGACGCACGGTCCAGGTACAGGTGGTCGGCTTCTTGGTTCACCCTTGCTCCTCGCTCATGCTCTCGGTCTTGCACTTGCGGCAGGGCTCCGGCAGACCATGGCGATCACAGTCCGAGCCCTCCACCAACAGCGGAGGCCCGGCATGGCCGTAGTAGGGAGATCCCCACCTGCCAGCCACCTCCACCTCCGGACAGGCCCCAGCAGACGGGACACCTTCACCAGCAGCCGCAGGACGACCACCACCACGACCACGCCGCCGCCGCTTCCTGGAACCGGACGGCTTACCCGAACCCTGGCCCTCGCCCTCGCCCTGGCCCTTCCCCACACCCCTACCCGCTCCCTGCCCTGACCCTGCCCGGCCCGGGTGCGCGCGCGTCGCGCGTACGGGGACACAATCTTCTTCGGGTTCTGGGTGGGTTACCCGATGGGTTTGTGATCGGGTCGGTGGCGGGTCGGCTGGTCGTTCGGCGGCGGGTACACGCGGCCCCTGTGCGTCCTGCGGTCCGTTGTCGACGGCGCCGGGCGTCCCGGTCACGGCGGCCTCGTGTGGCGATCCCTGGGGTTCTGCGGCGCGGTGCGGCGACCGGGTGTGGTCTGCGGCGCGGTGCGGCGATCCGGTGGGGTCAGCGGTCACGTGGGGGCGTCGTGCCGGGCCTGCGGCCGGCGTCGTCTGGTCGGGTCCAGCGGAGGACGGGCGGGGGCCTGCGGGCGTGCCCGGCGTACGGCCGGCGCTGTGGGCAGGGGGCGGGGCCAGGGTCATCCCGGCTTGGGCGGGGGTGCGTTGTCCCTTCCGGCGGTTGCAGTCCCCGCATGCGAGGACGACGTTCTCCGGGCCTGCGGCCTTGGTGGGGTCGACGTGGTCGAGGTGCGCCTTCTTGGCTCCGCGGTGGTCGTACTTCTTGAGTTCGCATCCGCAGTACCGGCATGCCGCGACCGTCGGATCGGACGGGTCGAGGCAGTCGCGCGCCCACACCTGGGCATGCAGCTTGGAGTCCTTGAGTTCGCGCCGCTTGCGGCGGGTGGTCTTCACCTGGTCGGCCCGGTCATAGCCGAGGTCCCACCAGTCGTGGAAGATCCAGCCCTTCTCCGGCGGCTGTTCGCAGCGTGGACAGTCGTGGCCGGGCTCGTGCCACAGTCCAACCCCGACGAGGATGCCGGCGAGCTCGATCGCCAGTCCAGCGTCCGGCAGGAGCCGGGCGATCTGGGAGCGAGTCACCATTCCGTCGGACAGGGTTGCTTGGCAGTCGGCGCCGGCCATGGTCCACAGGAACCCGGCCGCGGGGCCGCGGAGGTCACCGTCCAGAACGGAGTCGGCCAGGTCCCTGTGCTTCTGGGAGTTGGGAAGCTGGTCGTCGATCTGGAAGAACACTGGTGGCCTCTCGGGTCAGGGGGCAGCAGGACGGGATGCAAGGGCGGGTGGTGCTCGGGGGAGCGGAATTGGTGTGGTCATTCGCTTCGCGCATCCGGGCCTGATTCGGCGAGGCGCCACGAGGTCGGGAATCCGTCTCCTGTCCCTCGTCGAACTGGCGCGATGAGGTCGGCGGCGACAAGGCGACTGAAGGCGCGGTTGACCGTCGATCTGCCCAGCCCTGTCAGCTCGGCCATTCTCCGGATGCTGGCTGTTGCGACTCCATCGGTGGCTATGACCCGGAGCTCGCTCAACACTCGGCCGGCAGATTCGCTGCTACTGAACTCGTCAGTCGAGAACGCCGGGTCGCGGAGCATGCCCGCCTCATCAAGCGCTCGCGCGATGGCGGGAGAGACATCGTCTTCCATCCCGCGCGAGCGAGGAGCCTCCAGCCTCGCTCGGCGGATGATCTCTGCGGCTTTGCGGATCAGATCGTCGTTCACTGGCTCTCCTTGGGTTTGGTCTTGCCGTGACGCTCGTCGTGATCGGGGCGGAGGCAGACGTGGGGCTGGTCGGGGCGCATCACGCACGGGTCGGGATCCGGGCGGTAGCGAGGCGCGGCGAGGTGGAGCTTCGGATGCGTCCAGGTGCCGTCGGGGTTCCTGTCCATGATCTGCTGGACCATCCGGGCCTGCCACGGGAGGAGGGGCAGGCCAGCCACGGACTGGTGCTCGTCGTCGTTCATCAGGTCTGTCCAAACTCGTAGCCGCACCCGGTGCAGGTGCGGACGACGTCGAACGGCCGCTCGTCCCAGCGGTCGTAGACGTCCGGGTCGACCCACTCGCGGACCACGCCGCCGCCGAACCTGAGCACCTGGTGCACGGTGCCGTCGGACGGCTGGACGATCCGCGGGGCGGCCGGGTTCGGGACGCGCATCGGGTGCACGTCACAGACGTGGCAGTGGGGGCACATGGCGCCGGCGGTGAACGGGCCACCGTCACGCTGACGATCCGGCGCGGTCACTGCTCGGCCCTCCCGTCACCCTCAGCACTGTCGACGGCCCATAGCGCGCCAATCACAAACCCGGACGCCATGCCCTCGTCCAACCAGTCAGAGGGCGACATCTCACTGTTGGGCTTCACGGTGCTGGGCCATCCCCAACGCCTTCCCGCCTCGGCGCGGGCAGTGTCCGCCCATTCCTCTCGGAGTGGTGCGGCGGCCAAGAGCCCCTCGGCGGCCAGGGCGCGGGCTATGCGGTCCGGCTCGTCGCCCCGCATCTCGTGAGCGATCTGCGGGTCTGCGCCGAGGATCCCTTCGACCACCTTCGCTACCTGTTCGATGGCGTGCTCCATGCCGGTCACCGGGCCCTCCCTGCGGGGTGTTCGGTGTACTTGTCCACCTCGGAGGCGGAGACCTCGGTGATGTCGGCGAGCGCCCCGTAGTTCTCCATGAACGGCATGTAGGCGAACGTGTCGAACCAGGTGCGGAAGTAGTAGACGTTCGGTTCACCGTGCCGACTCGGGACGGTCGCCTTCCACGCGGAGTCACTCACGGCCTGGCCCTCTACGTGTTCCATGCCGGTCACCGGACATTCCAGATCGTCGTGGCCGGGAACGCGCCCGGCGCGTCAGGCTCGCACTTGTGCATCAGCGACTCCTCGTCCGTCGGGTCCTCCATGCGTAGCCACGCGTGCTTGATCTGCTCGACCGGCACTAGGTCGGTGTCGTCCGCGCCGACGTGACGGTCGTACTCCTGGACCTGGCGGGCCAATTCGTCCTTGTCGACGTGCCCGTAGGCGGTGATGAAGGCGTTCTCGTCCTCCCAAAACGGGGCGCGGTAGTCCGCGGTCATCTGCATGTAGATGTCGGTGGCCGGATTGAACCGGACGGCGGGACAGGCGTCGGCACGGTGCGTCTGACGGATGGTCTTGCCCGCAGCGAGGGAGTGCTCAGGGCAATCCCGGTCGACGCCGAGACCTGTGGCGAGGACAAGGCCGCATGGAGCCTTCGGGCACGGGCATCCGTCCTCTAGGCGGGTACCGGCGAACGACCGGCCCATGTGGTACTCGATGCGCTCACTCATCGCTGCCCGCCTCCTGCTCGGGGAGCAGCATCCCGGCGCGCACGACACGCTCGAGTACGCCGCGCATCTGGTCGGTGACCATCTCGTGGCCGTACAGGATGTCGGCGAGGGCGTCCGTCTGCTCCTCGACCGGGTCGACGGCCTGCTCAGCCTCAATGCCGAACAGGTCGCACACTGCATCGACGGCGAGCCGCACACATTCCCCGGAAGGAATGGAGGTGTCCTGGTCGATGAGGCCCCCGTCTGTCGCGCCCCGGATACCGGTGTCGAGCACCTTCTCCACGTCGGCGTGTGTCACGGCAGGGGTTGCGCGGTTGATTGCGGTGATGCGCCAGTTCTCGCGCTCCTGCTCCGCAAGGATGGCGCGGGCCTTCCACTCATCACGGTCGCGCGTCATCTGCTCGCGTTCGCCACGGCACTGTTTCAGTTGGTCGCGCACCGTGAATAGGTCAACGTCTGTCTCGTCACGCAGTCGACGGAGACTCTCGCGTGCTTGGTCGCGTTCCTGCTCCATAATCGAATGAGCACGACGCCAACGATCCGGCTCCGGCTTGGGGTGGTGGGCGTTCAGGTGAGCAACCACCGCATCGAGGGCCGCGTCCGCCCCGCCGCTCGGATCAATCGCGGTCGCATCGACGGACGCCTTCACGAGGTCCATCACGCTCGGCAAGTCGTCGCGGGTCCACTGCCCGCCATGGTCGGGGTTGAGCGCGTCGGCCAGGGCGCGGCGCTGTTCCGGCGACAGGCGCGCCCAGATCGACGCGATCCCCTCGGGGTGGTCGACGGTAATGCCGAGCTGGCCCACCTTGATCTCGGCCCCGTTGTCGGCGGTGATCTTCGTGCTCATGGTCGGAGAACCCTTCCGGTCTGGTAGTTCCACGTGCGGTTGAGGTGGTCGCGCTCCCGGGCCACGGCCTGACGGTCACGGTGGAGGGCGCGTGAGATTCGGAGGTAGCGGACGCCGCCGACGACCACGATGGCGACCAGTGCGAGGAGTGAGCCGATCACCACTGCGCACCTCCGCGGGCGAGGCGTCGCATGATGGCCCAGCCGGACCACGCGGGGAGCCTGGGGGCGAGTCCGAGCCAGTGCGTCATGCCGGTTCCTTTCGTGTAGTGGTCGCGTCTGCGGCGGCCTGGAGGCGGTTGCGAATCTCGTCCCGGACCGCCGGCAGGAGCGGCGAATCGGGGCCGAGGACGGTGATCGCGTCGACGAGGTCGGTGTCGGTCATCGCGGCCGCAACCTCGCGGCACGCCTTCTGGGCGTTCATGACGCCTTCTTGGCGGGCGAGTAGACGGCCGCGATCTCCTCGCGGACGGCGCGCGCGGCGAGGCGGAGGACGTCGCCGACGGTCTTGTTCTGGGACATCGACTGCTGCTCCATGCGGGCGGCGAGCGCCTCGAACGCTTTGCGGTCCCGGTTGCGGGCGTCGTCGCCGGCGTGGGCGGTGGCGTGGCCGACTGTGTCGAGCTTGCGGCGCAGCTCGCGGACGTCGCGCTGGGACTGGTTGAGGGCGTCTTTCTCGGCGGCGAGGGTCTCGCGGGTGTTCTCGAGGTCGCGGGTGGTCTCGGCGATCTCGGTCTCGAGTTCGACGACTCGGGCGGTGGTGTGGTCGTGCTTCTCGCGCTCGGCGGCGAGGGCGGTGGTCGACTTGGCGAGGAGGTCCTGGGTCTGGCCGAGGTCGGACTCGAGGTGGCTGATCCGCTGCTCGGCGTCGCGGGCCTTGCGGCGCTCACGCGGCGAGGGGGCGGTGTCGGTCTGGTGCGGGGTGAGGATTTCGGCGAGCTGGTCGCGCACCGCGGGGTCCTTGACGAGGTAGGTGCTCATGGTCTGGTCCTGTGGTCGAGTTCTGCGAGGAGGTCGGTCTGCCCGGGGATGGGCGGGTGGTCGAGGGCGGCTTCGCGGCCGGCGATCCAGCGGAAGATCTGGGCCTGCCGGTCGGGCGGGAGTGAGGCCCACCAGGCGTCGGCGAGACGGGCCTGCGGGTCAGTCATCCTCTGCGGGCTGGTCGGCGTCGGCTATGAAGGCCTCGTACTCGTCGATGTGGGCTTCTTCGACGGTGGAGAGCGGGTAGTCGTAGTCGTCGACGAGGCCCTGGAGGTAGGCCACGGTCTCGTTGTCCCACGACTGGGCGACTCCGAGCGTGTCGTGGTCGCGGTCGTGGCCGATGTGGATCCACCAGGCGGCGAAGATCAGTCGGTGGAGGGACCAGCCGGCGGGGTCGAGGGCCGGGTCGTCGGCGTCGAGCTCTGCGTCGGGGCCGGCGATGATCGGCGCGAGGCGCTGCTGGTTGCTGGCCATCGTGTAGCCGCCGCCCTCCACAGCGATCAGGTCTCGCAGCTGCCGCTCCCGTACACCCGGCTCGGCGTGCATACCCTCGCGCCACTTCTCGTGCAGCCACCGGATGCGGGTGGCCTGCGCGGTCTCCCGGTCGCGGCGCTCTTGCCGGTACTTGTCGTTCTGCTCCTCGCGGACAGCACGGGCCGCGGCCTCGCGCGCCTCCTCGGCGGCGGTGTCCTCTTCGTCGTCCGCCGGGGCGTCCTGCGCGCTGACGAACGTGGTGCCCTCGGTCGGGTCTTCCTCGGCGCGCGGCCGGATCTGCACCCACTGCACGCGCGGCGCGGAGTTGCCGCCCCACGGTTGGTACTCGGCGACGTACACGCTGACCGTCGGGTCGGTGACGTCTTCGGGGCGCTGGGCGAGGAACAGTCGGACCTCGTCGGGGCCGGCGGCCGCGGGCCCGTCGGTGATGGTGGCGCCGCTCTCGTCGAGTTCGTTGAGGATGGTGTCGCGCTTGCGGTTGAACTCGGCCTCGGCGAGGGCCTTCTCCAGGGTGTACCGGAAGTTCGGGGTACCGATGAACCGCTCCACGCGCTCGGCGAGCTCGTGGTTGCCGTCGAGCTTGGACAGGTGCAGCGCGTCGGTGATGGTGATCTGCCCGTCGTCGACGGCGGTGCGGGCCTTGTCGGTGAGGCCGGCGATCTGGGCGCGGTCCTTGACGTGCTTGGAGGTGCGGCCGATGGCCTTGGCGATCTTCGCGGGGGTGACGTCGAGGTCGAGTAGGGCCTGGACGGCGTCGCCTTCCTCTGTGGGGGTGAGGTCGGTGCGGGCCATGTTCTCGGCGAGCATCGCCTCGAGCACCGCGGCTTCGGTGTCGAGGTCGTAGCGGATCACGCACGGCACCTCGGACCAGCCGAGGGACTGCACGGCGGCGAGGCGGCGGTGCCCCATGACGAGGGTGTAGCCGGCCGCATCGTCGGCGGCGGCGGGTGCGACGACGAGGGGCTGGTGCAGTCCGCCGGACTTGATCGACGCGGCGAGCTCGTCGACGCCCGTGACGGCGCGGCGGACGTTGCGCGGATGCGGATGGACGTGGTCGATGTCGACGAGCGCGAACTCGGACGTGGTCGGGGTGGTGGTCATCGGGTGGTCTCCGTCAGGTGTGGTCGGCGAGCCGGGCAGGTCGCGAAGTGCGGCACCCACAGGCGGCTGGCGCGGTCGGCGGGGTAGCGGCGGGCCCGGTCGCGGGCCTCGGACAGGTCATGGCCGGACAGCTGCACCACGGTCGAGGTGCGGCGCCCGGTCGGCTCGGTGATGAAGCGGCGGTGATAGATGCCCAGCTCCGGGTCCGGAGACACGTCGAGCGGCACGGCCTTCCCCGAGGGGATGAGCGTGGCCCACGCGATCTCGTGGCCGCATTCGCGGCACCAGGCTGGGCGACCCATCAGGCGCCCTTGGCCAGGTCGGGGTGGACAGGCCACCAGGCCTGCACCGGGAACTCGATCGTCGAGGTGTCGCACAGGCCGCCGTGGCCGGCCCAGTACACGCCGCCCGCGAGGGGCGACGACGCGCGCTGGGCGAGGGTGCCGATCTGGCCACGGGCGTCAGCGATCACCGTGTGCGGCGGACATTCCCGCAGCTCGACGAGCGTGTGCACGGTGCGCACCTCTCCCTCGGTCACGACGACACCTCCCCGAGCGCGGCCTCGACGGCGCGAACCGTTGGGCACGGGTATTCGATCTGCGAGCCGCGAAGATCGCGGCACCTCTCGCACGTGGCGAGTGAACCGAGCGGATTGGGGCGGTGCAGGTCGAGAACACTGAGGAGGGCGGAGACTAGGGCGGGCACATCGGCGCGGGCGTGCGCGATGAACTCAGCGTTGGCGCGGGAGGTGGGCCCGTCTCCTGTCAGAAATGGGACCACGTACGCCAGTTCATCGTTAGGCGGCGCCGCGATCGCCAGGTGGATGGGCTCGCCGTTGTCGCGCAGGGTTCCGTCCACCCACGCGGACTTATCCGCCATGGTCGCCGGATCGTCGGGTGCGACTCGGCGTTCCCAGGGGCCGTCGAGTGCCTTGTCGGCGCGGGCCCGAATCGCAGCCAGGCGGTCGGCGGCGTTCACAGCAGGTCCTCGATCGGGAGCTGGGACAGGTCGAGGGCGTCACGCCGCGCGTCGAGCTCCTCGTAGAACTCGTGCAGGGTGTCGTCCACCTCCTGGTACGAGGTGACCGGCTGCCAGCCGCGGCCGTCGATGTGCAGCTCGACGGTCTCGCCCCGGTCCAGGGCGCCGCGGGCGATGCTTTCGAGGTAGGCGAGATCGCCGTTGCCGATGGTGAAGCCGCTGCCGGAGCGTCGTAGGTAGATCATCGGAGTCCCTCCTGGTGCTCGGCGAGCAGGGCGAGGGACTGTTCGGTCTCGACGCGGAGCTGGTTGACGTCGATCACGGCGAGAACCTCGCGGGCCTCGGGCACGGTGCGGGCATAGGACGGCGCGGCGGTGATCGGGGTGGGGGCCGCGACGGCCGGCATCCCCTCGGCACGCTGTGCCGTTCCGGCCGTCGCGGGGTTCTGGAGCGCGTCGGCGGCGGCGGCCCACAGGGCGGCGCGCATCCGGGCCTCGCGCGGGGTGGTGCCGGCGGGGGCGACGATGCGGTCTGATCCTGCGGACCGGACGTCGCCGGCGTCGTCGATGTACACGGCGACCATCACAGACCCCCGCGCGAGGCGATGATCATCATGATGACCACGTAGATCACGATGATGCCGAGGGTGACGTACAGGCTGTACTCGTCCTCGCGCAGAAGCGGCCCGTCCGGGACCTCGGGCGTGGCGGGCGGCGCCGGGCGCGGGGCGGGGATCTCGCCGCGCCCGGCCTCGGTCGCGTACGGGAGCGGGGCCGGCAGTGGCCGGTCGGGGCGGGTGTCGGTGCTCATCAGGTCCTCCGGGGAAGGTGGCGGGACGGCTTGACGCCGGTCGCGCGTTCGATCTCGTGGTGCTTGTGGCCCGCCGCGACCAGCGCGGGGAGGTAGTCGGCGATGTCGTCGGGGTCGCACATGTCGTCGGGGACCGGGAGCCCGGCGACGATCAGTTCGCGGATCCGGCCGAGGACCACCCAGTCCGGCACGTCGGCGGTGAGGTCCCAGTGGATCGAGTGGGACGGAGCGAGGCTGGTGGCCGTGGTGGCGGTGGTCATGACGTCCTCCCGGCGAAGATGCAGATGTCGTCCAGCGCGACGGGCGCCAGGATCGTGCGGTGGTTGTGGTCGCGGATCCACACCATCGCCGCCCGTTCACGGGTGGGCAGGTGGGTGAATCGGTCGATGCCGCGCACCACGTGGTAGCGGCCGTAGGCGCGCGCGTAGGCGTGGTCACCGGTGGTGATCTCGGCGGCGGGACGCATGTCGGGGGTCATCACTGCTCACCGCCCTCGGGGTTGAGCGCGGTGGCGGCCACGACCCAGTGCCACGACCCGGCGCGGATGCAGGCCACGCGGTGCTGGTCGTCGCCGTCGCCGTCGTAGAACCGGAGCTCGGTGCCCTCTGGTCGGGCGTAGGTGGTGTGCCGCTCGGCCAGGACCCGGATGTCGGAGCCGTTGGAGCAGCGCACGATCCACGCGGTCTTGCCGCGCTCGGTGTGGGCGGGCATCGCCGCCGGCGACGGCAGGTCCTCACCGAACGAGGGCACCTGGCAGTCGCGGTGCTCGGCGGTGAAGTCCTCGAGCATCCGGTGCTCGTCGTCCAGGGCGTCGGTGTCGACCTCGTCGTCCGCGGCAGGCGCACCGGCCGCACCGCAGCCGGCGCCGCACTGCGTGCAGTCGGCGTGCCAGTCGCCGTTCGACTTGGAGACGACGACGACACTGCCGGTCTTGGTCATCTGGGACGGCACGGGCAGGACCATCGGGCCGCCGGCGAACTCCTCGGCCTCCACGACCGCGGCGAGGTTGTCGGGTGTGGTCATGACGAGACCTCCAGAATGTGAGCGAGGGAGCGGCGTATTTCGCGAGAGTCGCTGTCGGTGGTGTCCTCGTCGGGCAGGAGCGAGGCGATAGCGGTGAGCAGGCCGACGGCCTTGATGCGGGTGGGGGCGTGGCCGCCGACGACGACCTTGAGGGCCTTGCCGGTCTCGCGGCCGCAGGTGCAGTCCGCGGGGTGATCGACGGCGGGCAGGTCCTCCAGCGTGGCCACGAGTACGAGCGGATGCTCGGCGGTGTCGAGGAGTTCGTAGAGCATCACGCCGCCGCCAATGGCTGGCCCGCCGCGATCCACGCGTCCAGCGAGGACCTCGGAATCCGCCACAATCCGCCAGGCCTGTCACGCCTGGCCGAGATGACGCCCAGCTCGCACAGCCCAGCGATCGTGTTGTGGTCCCGGCCCACGAGAGCGCCGGCTTCGCGGGACGTCAGCACCAACTTGAACGCCGCCCGAGCCACATCAACCGGGGCGCTCACGACGCCACCGCCTCAGACATCGGCAGTGGATCGATCGCCAGGAGCCCGAGCTTGCGCTGGATGAACGCGATCCCCGACGGCTGCACGTACGTCGTGTACGACGTGCCCTGCTCGCCGTTCGAACGTTCGAACGTGTGGGCCTTCACCTCGAAGTGGTGCATGTACTTCTGGTAAGGCGTGTTCCGCATCGGTCCCTTCGCGATGAACACCCCGGCGTTCCTCAGATCGCGGAACAGTTTGTTCTGAGACGAGCCGAGCATCTTCGCCACCGCGCCGACGCCGTACTTGCCGGTCGCGTCGAGGAAGTCGTCGTACGCCTCAGCCTTCGGCGCCAGGACCTTGTTCTCGGCCTCGAGCGCGAGCCGCTCCTCCTCAGCGTTGAGAGCGAGCCGCAGGATCTCCTGCCGCGACAACGACGCGGGATCGAACGCCGGAGCGCCGTAGCTGCCGGTGCGGCGGATCTCCGGCAGGACGGTGCCGGTGATCCAGCGGCGGAACGCCGCCGCCTCCGGCTTATCGGACCGGATCACCACCTCGTACATGCCAGCCTCGGACACGACGGTCGCGTTCTGGTGGCGACCGAGGGCGTCACGGATGGGGTACGTCTGGCGTACCCCATCGTCGAGTCGCTCCGCGATCTGCGAGGGCCCCCGGGTGAGACCGAGCACTCGGCAGAGGTCGGCGAGCACGAACCACGGCTCGCCCTCGATCGAGACGACACGTACCTGCGCGTCGCCGTAGTTGAACGGGACCAGCGTCCCGGTAGCATGGTGTTCTGACATGATCTTCTCCTAGGAGTTGGTGTCACGCCCGTCGCGAGGACCAGTCGCGGCGGGCTTCTCGTTTTCGGAGGCGGTCGGGACCGATGAAGCGGCCCCGACCGCCGGGGGCTCTCCTACGCTCGAGGCACCACACACCGAGCAAGGAGAAGACATATGGCGCAGCTCTTCCTGGGCGGCGACAAGCGGAACATCTGGACCAGCGACGACGACATCGCTCTCGCGCTCGACGTCGCCATCGACATCGCCCTTCGGCGCCACCAGGTCGTCGTCCTTGTGTCGGAACACCCTGGAGCCGACGGTGTAGAAACGCGGCTCTTCCCGCTCTCCCAGGCTGTGCGTCACTGGACGGACGTGAACGAGACGCAGACGCCACTCGATGCCGAGCTCACCCAGCAGTTCGTTGATGCGGCGCGATCCAATGACGGATGGATCTTCATCGGAGCCGACGACCACGTCGTAACCGATCCCGACCGCATCGCGGACATGAAGAGTCGGGCCCGCTGACAACGCGATCGTGCCCAACTCGCGTCCAGAGCTGAACGCATCGCGCACCCACGACGGGGCCCGGAACTCGACCCACGTCATGACGCCACCGCTGTCTCGCTAGCGCTGCCGATTGCCACATCGGGCATGGCGACGACCTCGTGGGCGACGAACAATTCCTCCCAGTCGCGACCGAGCCGCGCGGCGATTGCGCACGCCAGGTCCTCGCTGATGTTCTTCAGTCGGCCGGACTCCAGCGCGTAGATCGTCGTGTGTGAGCGGCGCACCAGGAAGGCGAGCTCGCGTTGCGTGTAGCCCTTGGACTTGCGGCACCGGCGCAGGGTGCCCGGGTCCTTGACTTCCATCCAGCACTCCAATCGTCGTCCGCGCCGTCTGGCGCGCTGCTGCGTGCTCATGTCTACTCCTCGGTCCACTGGTTGGCAACTGCTAGCGCTAACGGTAGGCGCGCGGTTGCCAGGGTGTCAATAGGCATTTATCGACGTCATGCGGCTAGCGTCGTAAACCTGGTTGACAGCGCACTCGCTGAGGCGCTGGCGCAAGGAAGTCGTGACGAAGGAGAGTTCAGGCCGTGAACGCACCCCGCACCCTTCGTGAGCTGCTCGAGGAGGCCTCCGGATACGGAGAGCTCTCCACGCGGCAGCTCGAGGCGAAGGTGCACAGCGCTGTCGAGAAGGGCGACCTTCGCGGCAAGCTGAACCGGGCGACGATCGCGCAGATCCTCAACGGCAGCTATCGAAAGCGCCCGACAGACGACACGATCCGCGCCATCGCCTACCTCGCCGGCGTCAACGACGAGGTCGCGTTCACAGCAGCAGGACGACGCACCCCAGGAAGGCCCTTCGCAGAAGACCTCCCCGACGGTGTCGACGACCTGACCCCAAAGGAACGCGAGGCCGCCGTGTACATGCTGCGCGTCCTCGTCCAACAGCGACGGGAGCTCAACCAGAATGAAGACCAGGACACGCAGGACCCGCAGGGCGATCCGACGACTGATGGAGAAGCTGGGACTCGCCGAACCCCCATGAAGGCCGTCACGTACCTCGAGGACCACCGCGCCCCCGACGTCGACGACATGCTCGAACGCGTCTCCGCGGAAGCCCGCCGGCAGGAAGATGCGGAGCAGGAGCCTGACGAGCCGCTGCCGTTCGACCCGACCGCCGTGCACGCCGCCCGCGACATCGACGAGCCCACCCAGGGCGAGCTCCGCCGCCGGCCAGGCAAGAACGCCGGCGAAGAGAACCAAGACCCGGGCGACGACTGGGAAGGTGTGTAGCTGTGGTTGCCAAGACGGAGCAGATGCTCGACAAGGGCTTCGGTGGCTGGGACTATATCCAGCCCGAGTTTGTTGCTGAGCTGCGCAGCTTCCAAGTGCGTGACCCGCAGTTTTTCGGGGACCTTCAGGCGCTGATGAAGCGCGCCCAGGCTGGCACCTGCCGCCGGAAGATTCGGGACAACGGAATCGACGACGACGGGGATTGGGACTCCCCGATGGCGAGATCCAAGCTGGACATCGGCGAGCTCCGTCTTCCCGAGACTGACCTCGGGTGGATGATTCGGACGTACGTCTCGGCCTGTCGCCTGTCGCCCGGAGTGATGGTGGCTCTGCTCGTTGGCGACAAGGCTGCCAACGGAGTGGACCGCATCGAAGCAACCCAGAATGGGCACATTGATGAGGCTGGAGTGCGACTCGTACGGCGCGAGACCAATGATTTGTGACTCATGCCATACATTTGGCTGTCAAGTACAGACATAGGCGTGTGTTGCGGTTAACCTCAACATCATGGACGTGTTTGATGACCTAGCGGCACAGCTCGGCATCGACCCTGACTCCCCGGAGGAGCGACTCGGTCGGGCCTTAGCGCTCGCTGACGACGACTTCCTGGAGACGCTCGTGAGCCTCAGGCGGCAGAAGAGGCTTACCCAGCAGGAGGTCGCTGACCGGATGAAGAGGGACAAGTCGGCCGTCAGCAGATTTGAGAACTTGGGTTCCGATCCGAAACTTTCGACGATCCGACGTTATGCGCGGGCGATCGGCGTCATGGTCGATCACCTGGTGACGGATCAGGAAATGGATGCTGAAGCGATCGTGGAGAGGCGCGAGCTTCGGACACGCTACTTCGAGCCGCCAACAGTTCGTTCGGTCCAGCCCGACGCTGCCGCATCGTCCACCCACGGTGCCACGTACCGCGCACTCGGCATGGTGCGGGGATGAGAACTGCCGATTCCACGCCTCGCCAAATTGATGACGTAGACGATCTTCTGAAGCTGGTGGCAAAGGTCAACAGTCGGGTTCTTTGGAAGACAAGTGGCCGAGAAGAAGCCATGGTGGGGATGGAGCATCACGCTATCGAGCCCCTGCCGGAAGAGGGCCTCAGCATCGGTCTTGCTGTTGCTCGTAGCGCAGCTCAGCTGAGCGTACGAGTGAGCGTCGTGATCCACGGCGCGGGGATCTATGCCCGAGCTGACACTGCCACGACGTACGAGTGGGAGGAGGAAGTGGAGGTCACTGATGAGTGCGCGCGCGACCTCCTTCGCCGGGATGGCGTGCCAAGGGCGTTAGCTACCTCCTGTGCGCACGCTGTAGAAGCGGCGACCGCGGTTGGGGCTGACGTTGAGAATCCAGCGCTGCGCTTCCAACAAGAAGTCATCGAAATGGTGGATTCGGACTCGGTGTTCGAGTAATGACACTCGTGTAAGCCGAGGTCAAGGCGACATTCTGTCGTACCCACGTGGTCCCATGTCGGCCATGCGTGAACACCGATACCATCCGTGGCGGGCCCTCCGGGGCCTGCCACACATCACCCTCCGGTGGTCCGCGGCCGTCGCCAGGGGAAGGGTCGACGGCCACACGATCACCCTCCATCCGCTACTCACCCAAGCCGAGCGCCGATCCACACTGGCGCACGAGCTCGTCCACCTCGAACGCGGCCCGGCACCACCACACCTCACCGCCCGCGAGGAACTGCTCGTCGAGGAGATCGCAGCCCGCCGGCTCGTCGACCTCGACGACCTCGCCGACGCAATCGTGTGGCACGACGGTCACGCCCACGACGGCACAGCCGACGACCTGTGGGTCGACCGGGCCATCCTCGTCGCCCGCATCCGGGCCCTCGACCCCGAGGAACGCGCCTACATTGAGCAGATCCTCGCCAGACGAGAGGGGAGCGCATGACCGAAGACGAGCACCGCATCATGCGGTTCGAGTCCCGCTGGTGGCGGCTGGCCGGATCCAAGGACACCGCGATCCGCGCCGAACTCGACCTCGCCCCGACCCGCTACTACCAACTACTGCACCAGCTCATCGCCCGACCAGACGTCCACGCCGCCTACCCGGTCCTCGTGAACCGGCTCAGGCGCCGCACCACCCGCCGACCCGCCCGACCCGCCGTGGGCACCTTCAACCTCGACTAGGAGACCGCGTGGCGACCATCAAGCCCTACGACACCGTGTCCGGGCGCCGCTACAGGGTCCGCTACCGGCGCCCTGACGGACGGCAGACCGACAAACGCGGCTTCACCACCAAGAAGGCCGCCGAACTGTGGGCCGCCGAGAACACCGTCGACCTCGCCTCCGGGGCGTGGCTTTCACCGGAGGCAGGAAAGACGCCCCTAAGCGCCGTCGCGGACGCGTGGCTGGCGTCCAAGAACCGCGTCACCCCGAAGACCCGCGCCGGCTACACCACCACCGTGAAGATCCACCTCGACCCCTTGCGCGCCTTGCCCGTCGCAAAGGTCACCCCGGCGGTCGTGCAGGACTGGGTCGACACACTCGAGGGGGCACCGAAGACCGTCCGCAACGCGGCATCCATCCTCCACTCGATCATGGCCCGAGCCGTCCGCGACCGGCTGATCCAGGCCAACCCCTGCGACGGCATCGACCTACCGAAGGTGTCCGCCGGGACACGCAACTACCTCACCGCCGCCCAGGTCGAGTCCCTCGCGCAGGTGTCGAAACGGCCCACCTTGGTCAACACGCTGGCCTACGCCGGAGTCCGCTGGGGGGAGCTCGCCGCACTCCAAGCATCAGACATCGACCCGGGAGCGCGGCGGATCCTCGTCCGCCGCTCCGTCACCGAGGTGTCCGGCACCCTGCACTGGGGCGAGACGAAGAACCGCACCGTCCGCGAGGTGCCGATCCCGACGTTCCTCGCCGACCAACTCCGCTTCGCCATCAAGGACAAGGACCCCGACGAGTTGGTGTTCACCGCGCCGCAGGGGGGAGTGCTGCGGTACCGCAACGCACGCCGCTGGTGGGACCCCGCCGTGGTCAAGGCGGACGTCCCCGCCGGGCTCACCCCGCACGAGCTGCGACACACCTGCGCCTCGCTGGCGATCCGGTCGGGGGCGAACGTGAAGGTCGTGCAGCGGATGCTCGGCCACTCCTCCGCGGCGCTGACCTTGGACCGGTATGGGCATCTGTTCGACGACGACCTGGACGCGGTGGCGAACGCGCTCGAGGTATTGCGTTCGAGGGAGTGTGGGCAAAATGTGGGCACGGCGACCGGATAGAGACCGGTCGCCGTGCCGGAAATATGCCCTGACCTGGGCGCCCCCGAGAGGATTCGAACCCCTGACCAGCCGGGTAGAAACCGGATGCTCTATCCACTGAGCTACGGAGGCCTGGCGACGCGCGCGTGGGGCGTCGCCGGGAGAATGGTAACCGATCCGGGGGGTGGGTCCGACAGTGGCGAATCGGCCCGGGGGCGCCGCGGTTCCTACGATGGTGGTCATGACGTCGTCGAAGACCGCCCCCGCCACCGCCGGGCGGTTCGGAACCCGCAACATCGTCGCCCTGGTACTGCTCCTGGCGGCGGTGGCGGCCGCGGTTGTGATCCCACTGTCGGCCATGTCCGCCGAGGTGGCGCTCGAGCTGGTGGGCGTGCCCGATCCGGGTCCGCTCACCACGGCCGGCCTCCCGGCGCTCCGGTCGATCGCCGAGCTCCTCGCCGCCGTGGCCGTGGGGGCGGCGCTGTTCGCGGCGTTCTTCACCCCGCCGCAGAAGGACAAGACCCTCGACGTCGACGGCTACCGCATGCAGCAGATCTCGTCGTGGGCGAACATCGCCTGGGCGATCGCCGCGGCACTGCTCATCCCGCTGACCCTGTCGGACGTCTCCGGGCGCACTTTCCTCCAGTCGCTCCCGCCGGACCAGTGGTTGGTCGCGATCAACCAGATCGACATCGCGTCCTCGTGGCGGTGGGCCGCGATCATCGCGCTGGTCGCCGGGATCGGGCAGCGACTCACGCTGAGCTGGCGCTGGTCGGTCATCTGGCTCGGCGTCACCGCCCTCTCGCTGCTTCCGGTCGCGGCCACGGGCCACGCCTCGGGTAGCACCGCGCACGACATCGCCACCAACTCGCTGATCATCCACCTGTTCGGCGCCGCCTTCTACATCGGCGGGCTCGTCGCGGTGATCGCCCACACGTGGCGCGGCGGCTCGCGCGTCGCCCTAGCCCTGCGCCGCTACTCGGTGGTGGCGACGGTCGCGATCGTCGCGCTCGGGTTCACGGGCGTGATCAACGCGCTCGTCCGCCTGCACCCGGGTGACCTTCTCACCTCCACCTACGGACTGTTGGTGGTGTCCAAGGCGTTGGCGCTGTGCCTGTTGGCGCTGTTCGGTCTGGCGATCCGCCGCCGGATCATCGCCAAGATCGAGTCGACGGGGGCCAACGCGCCGGTCGACCGGCCCACGCTGCTGCGGATCATCGTGGTGGAGGCCGTCGTCATGGCCGGCACCCTGGGTCTGTCGGTCTCTCTCGGCCGCACCCCGCCGCCGGCGCCGCTGTACGTGCCCACGAGGCAGGAGGCGCTACTGGGCTTCGAGTTGCCCGGGCCCTTCGCGTTCGGAACGGTCTTCGGCACCTGGCGCTTCGACCTGGTCCTGGGGCTGGCCGCGGTGGTCCTGCTCGGCCTGTACCTCTGGGGCCTGGTGCGCCTGCGCCGCCGCGGGGACGCCTGGCCGCTGAGCCGCACCGCGTTCTGGGTGGCGGGCTGCGTGATCCTCTTCCTCACCACCAGTTCCGGCATGGGGATGTACATGATGGCCGACTTCGCCAGCCACATGGTGGGCCACATGCTCATCTCGATGCTGGTGCCGGTCCTCCTCGCGCTCGGTGGCCCGTTCACACTGGCCCTGCGCGCGCTCCCGGCCGCCGGTCGCGGCAACCCTCCCGGGCCCCGCGAGTGGCTTGTGGAGTTCATCAACAACCCGCTCTCGCACTTCCTCACCCACCCGATCGTGGCGTCGGTGCAGTTCGTGGCCGGTTTCTACCTCATCTACTTCGGCGGGTTCTATCAGACGTTGGCCTCGGAGCACCTGGGCCACATGTTCATGAACGTGCACTTCCTCATCAGCGGCTACCTGTTCTACTGGGTGATCATCGGCGTGGACGCCGCGCCGCGGCACTTCTCGCCGATGTACAAGCTCATGGTCCTGCTGAGTTCGCTGCCCTTCCACGCGTTCTTCGGCATCCTGCTCATGAACACCAAGACCGTGCTGGCCGAGCCCTGGTATTCGGGCATCGGCCTGCCGTGGATCCCGGATCTGCTGCAGAGCCAGCAGGTCGGCGGTGGCGTCGCGTGGGCGGCGGGGGAGATACCGCTGGTGATCGTCATGTTGGCCCTGGCGTGGCAGTGGTACCAGAGCGACATGCGCGAGGCGCGGCGCGGCGAGCGGCAGGCCGACCGTGATGACGATGCCGAGCTCAAGGCCTACAACGAGATGCTCCGGGAGATGTCCCGCGCCGACCGCCGGCCCTGAGACCGAACACCTCGTCGTCGTCACAGGGGCCGGTTCTCCACACCCCCCGCCCCCCTCCACAGGGCGGCCACCGCGGGCGGTGGGAACGAGGGGTGACGACGACGAGGTGGGGCACGCTGCAAGTCACGAGGCCGACGCACGGTCGGCCGAACGTGACAGGAGTGACCCCATGAACGAGACCCACACGACCGTCCGCGGAACCGTGATCACCGACCCCACCACCCGGCGGGTGGGCGACGACCAGGTGTTCACCTTCCGGGTGGCCAGCAACAGCCGCTACCAGGACCGGCTCACCGGCGAATGGAAGACCGGCGGCACTCTGTACTTCTCGGCCAACTGCTGGGGACGCCTCGGGCAACGGGCGTCCGGCGCACTGTGCAAGGGCGACGGCGTGATCCTGCACGGTCGGCTGCTCACCAACGAGTACGAACGCGACGGTCGAATCATGCGCGACCTGGAGATGCGGGTCAGCGCCGTGGGGCCCGACCTGTCCCGCATGGACGTCACCGTGCGCCGCGCCAGGACGGACGCCCCGGTCGAGGGGGCCGGTGTCGACGGGGCGGGCGTCGACGAGGGCGGCCTGCGGGGAGCGGCCGAGGACTCCGACGCCATGGCGCTCGGGTCGCTGGACCCGGATGAGCCGGGGTCCGAGCAGAGCGAGGCGGGCGAGTTCGTGGGGGCGGCCGGCGCCTGATGCTCCCGGGGGTGGGGCCGGCGTCCGCCGCGGACGCCGGGGCCGCGGGCGGACACGTAGCATGGGGGTCGTGCCCGCGGCCGACCCGCGGTGAAGTGAACTATATGCGCAGGTGAGAGGGTAGAATGGCCGAGTTTATCTACACGATGAAGAAGGTACGCAAGGCGCACGGGGACAAGGTGATCCTCGACGACGTCACGATGTCCTTCTACCCCGGTGCGAAGATCGGCGTCGTGGGCCCCAACGGCGCCGGCAAGTCCTCCATCCTCAAGATCATGGCCGGGATCGACCAGCCCTCCAACGGCGAGGCGTTCCTCGATCCCGAGGCGACCGTCGGCATCCTGCTGCAGGAGCCGGAGCTCGACCAGTCCAAGACCGTCAAGGAGAACGTCGAGGACGGCCTCGGCGAGACGATGGTGCAGCTGCGTCGGTACAACGAGGTCGCCGAGGAGATGGCGACCGACTACACAGACGAGCTCATGGAGGAGATGGGTCGGCTGCAGGAGCAGCTCGACGCCGTGGACGCCTGGGACGTGGACTCCCAGATCGAGCAGGCCATGGACGCCCTGCGCTGCCCGCCGGGCGACTCGCCGGTGACGAACCTGTCCGGTGGCGAGGCGCGTCGGGTGGCGCTGTGCAAGCTGCTGCTGAGCAAGCCCGACCTGCTGCTGCTCGACGAGCCCACCAACCACCTGGATGCCGAGTCCGTCCTGTGGTTGGAGCAGCACCTGGCCGCCTACCCCGGCGCCGTCCTGGCCGTCACACACGACCGGTACTTCCTCGACCACGTCGCGCAGTGGATCTGTGAGGTCGACCGCGGTCAGCTGCACCCCTACGAGGGCAACTACTCCACCTACCTGGAGAAGAAGGCCGAGCGCCTCGAGGTCCAGGGCAAGAAGGACCAGAAGCTGCAGAAGCGGCTCAAGGCCGAGCTCGAGTGGGTGCGCTCCGGTGCCAAGGCGCGCCAGTCCAAGTCCAAGGCCCGTCTGGCCAAGTACGAGGAGATGGCCGCGGAGGCGGAGAAGCACCGCAAGCTCGACTTCGAGGAGATCCAGATCCCCACGCCGCCGCGGCTCGGCAACGTGGTGGTGGACGTCGACAAGCTGACCAAGGGCTTCGACGACCGTGTCCTCATCAAGGACCTGTCGTTCACGCTGCCGCGCAACGGCATCGTCGGCGTGATCGGCCCCAACGGCGTCGGTAAGACGACGCTGTTCAAGACCATCGTGGGCCTGGAGGAGCCGGACTCCGGCACCGTCAAGGTGGGCGACACGGTGAAGCTGAGCTACGTCGACCAGAACCGCGCCAACATCGACCCGGAGAAGTCGGTGTGGGAGGTCGTCTCCGAGGGCAACGACTACATCGAGGTCGGCCAGAACGAGATGCCCTCGCGTGCCTACGTCAGCGCCTTCGGCTTCAAGGGCCCGGACCAGCAGAAGAAGTCCGGCGTCCTGTCCGGTGGTGAGCGCAACCGCCTCAACCTGGCGCTGACGCTCAAGGTCGGCGGCAACCTGATCCTCCTCGATGAGCCCACCAACGACCTCGACACCGAGACGCTGGGCAGCCTGGAGAACGCACTCGAGGACTTCCCGGGCTGCGCCGTGGTCATCTCGCACGACCGCTGGTTCCTGGACCGCACCTGTACCCACATCCTCGCCTGGGAGGGCAACGTGGACGAGGGGCAGTGGTACTGGTTCGAGGGCAACTTCGAGGGCTACGAGAAGAACAAGGTCGAGCGTCTCGGCCCCGACGCGGCGCGCCCGCACCGGGTCACGCACCGCAAGCTCACCAGGGACTGACCGCAGATGGCCACGCCGACCACCCAGGGCTCGGACGCCCCGACCACCGGAACCTCACCCGGGGCCGCCACCGTGGCGGGGGCCGTGCACCGGGCCCGGATCCCGTTGCGCATCTCCGACTTCGTGGGCATGCACGTCAACAACGTGCGGTTCCAGGAGTTCTCGCAGGACGCCCGGCTGATGTGGTTCCGCGAGAAGTTCGGGGTGCCGGGCTCCCGGGTGCCGATCGCGCTGGCGCGGTGGATGGAGATCGATTTCCGCCGCACCATCGCCACGGGCGTGCCCGAGGTGTGGGTGGACGTGCAGGTGTTGCGGGTGGGCCGCACCTCGTTCACGATGCGGACCTCGATCGGCTCCGAGTCGACCGGCTCCGAGCCCTGCGCGGTGGTCGACACCGTCATGGTGGTGACCGCGGATGACGAGACCACGACACTGGAGATCACCCCCGAGGAGCGCGCGGCGCTGCTCGGGGACCGGGAGGAGGCGGGATGACCATGCGCGACGCCGTGGACGCCGGAACGTTCCGCTGCACCCTGCAGGTGCGGTGGGCGGATTTCGACCAGTACGGCCACGTCAACAACATCAAGTACCTCGAGTACGCGCAGGAGGCGCGGATCCTGTTCATCCGCAGCCGATTCGGGCCGTTCGGCCTGGGCAACCTGCCCCAGGTGGTGCGGCGCACCGAGATCGACCACCTGCGGCCCGTCCTGCGTGACTCCACCTCGGTGGACGTGGAGATCGACGTCGAACACGTCGGGACCACGTCGTACCAGATCCGCCAGACCATCCTGGACGCGGCGGGCGAGATCTGTTGCACGCTGCGGGTGGTCATGGTCGCCTACGACTCCTCCACCTCGACCGCGGTGGAGATTCCCTCCGGTGTCCGCAACGTGCTGGAGGCGGCCACACAGCCGGCGGCGATCACCGACCAGGGGCCCGCCACGTGACCGACCAGCTCGTCTACGAGACCGGCGGCCCCCTGGGCGTGTCCGGACAGCCGGGTCGCCGGGTGTTCACCTCGGCGATGCCGGTCCGGTGGTCGGACCAGGACCTCTACCATCACGTCAACCACGCCCGGATGATCACGCTCATCGAGGAGGCGCGGATCCCGTGGCTCTTCTCCGAGGGCATGCCCACCGCGACGCTCACCGCGGGAGCGGTGATGACCGACCTGTCGGTGAAGTACCGGGGCCAGGTCAAGCACGCCGACGGCCCCATCCGCGTGCGCATGTGGTGCGAGAAGGTCGGGGGAGCGATGTTCGTGGCCCGGCACGAGGTCCGCGGCCGCACCACCCCGGACTCGGCGTCGCCCGCGGTGGACTGCACGGCCACCATCGCCGCGTTCGACCTGGCAACCCAGCGCCCGCGTCGGTTCACCCGCGCCGAGCGCGACTATCTGCTGGAGTTCCGGCACGAGGACCCGGCGTGACGGCACCGGGTTCGGACGCCGGGATGATCCGGGTGCCCGACCCCGCCGACCGCGACGACCTGCGCACCCTCCTCCGCCGCATCCTCCGCCTCGATGAGGCCGCCGTGGTGCGGCTGACCTCCGGGGCCGGGGGCCGGATGCGCGTGTGGGCCCGCACTCCCTTCGGGGCACTGGTCGTCCGCGGACTCGGCGGCGACTGCCCCGGCGGCGACGTCGTTGCAGGTGCGGACCATCTGCTCACCGAACTCGACGTCCTGCCGCGCGGAGACATCGACGGTCGGATCGACCCCGGTATGCCACTGCTCTCGGCATGGCAGGGACTGCTGCCGCCCACCGACGGGTTCCAGCCCGTCGAGGACGTGCCGGCCCAGGTGCTGCTCGACCTCACCCGGTCGGGTCGGGAGGCCGCGCGGGAGAACGCCGGCCCCGCCGGCCTGCCGCCGTCGCTGCTCGACCAGGTCGCCCTGACCGTCCGCGCGGACACCGCCCACCCCGTCGGCGTGGACATGCGGACGGTGTTCTCCATGGTGATGTGCGGGTTCGTGCCGGAGAAGGCCGGTTCCGCCCCGGAGGGCGAGCCGGTCCGCGTGAGCGAACGCGGCGCCTGGCTCCGTCTGGACGCCCGGTACGGCACGGTGTTCCGGCGGACCGACTCACTCACCCTCGAACCACTGCGGTGACCGCTCCCGACTTCTCCATCTCCTGGCCCGGGCGGGGCCGCGCCGCGGCCCCGGGCGCCGACGGCCCGGTCCCGCGGATCGAGGCCCTCGTCACCGGCGACGCGGATCGCGCCGACGGGGCCGGGTTCGTCGCCGAGGGGGCCGTGCTGGTCGGTGACGGCGCGCGCATCGCCGAGGCCCACGACGCACTGGCCGCGCACGGCCTCGCGCCGTGCGGCGCCGCGCAGGTGGTCTACCTCGACCCGCCGTACAACCGTGGGGGCCGGTTCGACGCCTACCACGACAACATGCCGCGCCACGAGTGGCTCGACTACATCGAGGCGCGGCTCGTGGTGGCCCGCGACCTGCTCGCCGAGACGGGCACCGTGTGGGTACACCTCGACGACGCCGAGGCCCACCGGGTGCGTTGCCTGCTCGACGAGATCTTCGGCGCCGACGCGTTCATCGCGGACCTCACGGTGGAGAGCAACCCCAAGGGTCGGCAACTGGACCGCTTCTTCGCGGGCTCCCACGACCGGCTGATGGTGTACGCCCGTGACCCCGAGCAGGTACGGCTGGCGGGCGGGGTGGCCTCGGCGGTCGATCCGGCGGACTTCCCGCACCGGGGCATCGACGGGGTCAGCTACCGGCTCCTGCCGTTGCGCAACACCAACAAGCGTTTCAACCCGCGGACCACGCCCACCATGACGTACCCGCTCTACGGCGACCCGGGCACCGGCGAGGTGTCGGTGGAGCCGGGCGAGGGACTGGAAGAGGTCCTCCCGGTGTTCGGCGATCTCACCCCTGCGGTGTGGCGGTGGTCGCGAGAGCGGGCGCGGGAACGCGTCGGCGACCTGGTGTGCCGGACGGTGAAGGGTCGCTCGGGACCCCGGGTGGACATCTACCAACGGGACCGGTTCGAGGCGGGTCGGATCAAGAAGCTCAAGACCATCTGGCTGTCCCAGGAGGTCGGCTCGACGGACACCGCGCGAGCCGAACTGAGGGCGGCCGGGGTCGACGGGTTCCGCACCCCCAAGCCGGAAGCGCTGATGCGGCGGGTCGTCGAACTGGCCACCGACCCCGGCGAACTGGTCGTGGACCTGTTCGCCGGGTCCGGGACCACGGCGGTCGCGGCCCGTGCACTGGGCCGGCGCTGGGTGGTGGTCGAACGCAACCCCGAGACGGTCCGCGACGTGCTGGTGCCGAGGTTGCGAGTCGGCTCCGACGACGGTTAGCGGAGCATGAGCCCGCCGCCGTCGACCATCATCGTCTGGCCGGTCATGTACGACGCGTCGTCGCTGGCCAGGAAGACCGCGACCCGTCCGATGTCGGACTCGGGGTCCCCGAAACGGCGCATCGGGGTGCCGGACAGGAGCCGCTTCTCGATCCCCGGGTTCGCCTCGATGTAGGCTTCCACGCCCTCGGTGAGCGCGAGGGGGGAGATGACGTTGACGTTGATCCCGTCGCGCGCCCACTCGTTGGCGGCCACCCGGCTGATCGCGCGGATCGCCTCCTTCGCCGCGGCGTACGACGCCTGGGTGGGGCTGCCGTCGATGCCGGCGCCGGAGGCGAAGTTGATCACCGACCCGTCCCGCCTTGCCAGATGCGGGTGTGCGGCCTTCATCAGCCAGAATGTCGGATAGAAGCCGGTGGAGAAGGACAGGTCCATCATGTCGCCGGTGGTCTCGAGCAGTGGCGCCTGTCGGGAGGCGTGGGCGTTGTTGACCAGGACGTCCAGGTGCCCGAACGCCTCCACGGCGGCCGCGACGATCGATGCGGCGTTGGCCTCGACCGAGATGTCCGAGTGGAGGTAGCGCACCTGCTCACCGAGCTCGGCGGCGAGCGCGTCCCCGGCGTCGTCGTTGATGTCCACCACGAGGACGTTGGCGCCCTCCTTGACGAACGCACGGGTGATGCCGCGGCCGATCCCGCCGGCACCGCCGGTGACGATCGCGGTCTTGTCGGAAAGTCGCACGTCGAAGCCCTTCAGGAGTCCTGCAGCCACACGGCGGTGTCCGGTGGCAGATCCCTCCCGTCGAGTGGGCCGGAGGCGAGGAGGATCTCGCCGTCGGGCAGGGGCACCGTCCGAGGGGATGTATTGATCATGCACAGGATCCCGCCGCCTTCGCGCCGAAACGCCTGACACCCGTCAAGTTCACTTTCCCAGACGATCGCTTCGGTGTCCGCCGTCGGCCAGGATTGCCTGATCCCGATCGCCGTCCGGTACAGCGACAGCACGGAGTCGGGGTCCTCCCGCTGGGCGGCGACCGTGAGGTGCGACCATCCCTCGGGCATCGGCAACCAGGTGTCGTCGGCGGTCGAGAACCCGTACGGGGGCCGGTCGCCCTCCCACGGGATCGGCACGCGGCAGTGGTCACGGCCCATCTCAGCGTGGCCGGTCCGTTCCCAGGTGGGGTCGGTGAGTCGATGGTGGGGGATCGCAAAATCGCTGGGCAGGCAGAGCTCGGCACCGTTGTAGAGGAACGCGATCCCCGGCAGCGCCAGCGTGACCAGGAGCATGGCGCGGGCCCGGGCCGTACCGACGGCCCCGTTGCCGTAGCGGGTCACCTCGCGGACGACGTCGTGGTTCGACAGCGCCCATGTGGGTGCCGCCCGCGAGACCCGTGCGGCCTCGAGCGTGGAGTCGATCGCCTCGCGCAGGGCGCGCGCGTCGAACGGGGCGCCGGTGAGGGCGAAGTGGAACGCGAAGTGCAGCTCGTCGGGTCGGAGGTAGCGGGCGAACCGGTCGGTCGGTCCCACCCACACCTCGCCGAAGGTGGCGGCGCCCGGGTAGTCGTCGAGGACGCGGCGGATCCGTCGGTGGATGTCGTGGACGCCGGGTCGGTCCCAGCGCGCGTCGCGGGGGTCGACGACGAGCTGGGCGATCTCCACGTCGTCGGGTAGGTCCGCCAGGTCGTCGGGTTTGGCCAGCCCGTGGGCCACGTCGATCCGGAAGCCGTCGACCCCCAGGTCCAGCCAGAACCGCAGGGTCCGCTCGAGATCGTCGGCGACCTCGGGATTCGTCCAGTCCAGGTCCGGCTGTTCGGGGGCGAAGAGGTGGAGGTACCACTGGCCAGGCGTGCCGTCGGGCTCGGTGACGCGGGTCCAGGCGGGTCCGCCGAACACCGACGGCCAGTTGTTCGGCGGTTCGGAGCCGTCCTCGCCGCGGCCGTCCCGGAAGAGGTAGCGCGCGCGTTCCGGGCTGCCCGGTCCGGCGGCGACCGCGGCGGCGAACCAGGGGTGCTCGATGCTGGTGTGATTGGGCACCAGGTCCATGATGAGCACCTTGCGGGCGGCGTGGAGCCGCCCGAGGAGCTCACGCAGCGTGTCGACGCTGCCGAACAGCGGATCCACGTCCCGCGGGTCGGACACGTCGTATCCGTGGTCGGCGCCGGGGGAGCGCATGATCGGGGAGAACCACACCCCGTCGACGCCCAGATGGTCCAGGTGGTCGAGGCGGTCGATCACGCCCTGCAGGTCACCGACGCCGTCGCCGTCGGAGTCGGCGAACGACCGCGGGTAGATCTGGTAGAGGACCATGTCCTCCCACCGGCGCGTCGCGTGGGAGGGAGGCCTCACCTGATCTCCGCGGTGTTGACCATCATTGCCGCGGCGCGGGTGAGGTAGTCGACCAGCGCGGCCCGGTGTTCGTCGTCCAGCGTCTCGCGGTCGATCGTGTCCACGGCGGCCAGCATGTGGGTGAGCCAGGCGTCGTGGGCGGCGCGGTCGACGACGTACGGGTTGTGCCGCATCCGCAGCCTCGGGTGCCCGCGCTGCTCGGAGTAGGTGGTGGGCCCTCCCCAGTACTGCTCGAGGAACATCCGCAGGCGGTCCTCGGCCGGCCCCAGGTCCTCCTCGGGGTACATCGGGCGCAGCACGGGGTCGCCCGCCACCCGGCGGTAGAACTCGTGGACGATCTTCCGGAACGTCTCCGCTCCACCGATCTCGTCATAAAAGGTGCTGCTGCTCATGCCTCCCATCATGCCTGCCCAGGCGCTCGTGGGGCCCCTGGGCAGGTGGTGACGGGTGGGCGGTGGTGGCCGGACCCCCCCGGGGACGACGACGACGAGATCCCGCGACGGCGACCCGGATCCGCCCGCCCGCCGGGCCGAACCGGCGGGGTCGGCCACCTTCTGCTACGCGTTAGCCGCACGAAGTGTTCACCGAAGGTGCATCATCGTGGCAGGCGAGGTTCACGACGAGCCCGGACACGGCTGATGCACTGGGCTCGGGGCAGACGAGCGGAGACCGACCATGGGCACTGCAGTGCGCGAGAACACGGAGTACCGACAACGGGGTTCACGATCCCCCTCCCGGCTGGAACCGGTCCCGGACCGGCACGTCCCGCTCGCGTCCGCCCCGCGCGTCCTGCTGCTCAACGCCAGCTACGAGGCCCTGACGGCCCTGCCCGCCCGCCGCGCGGTGGTGATGTTGATCGGCGGTAAGGCCGACGTGGTCCATGACCACCCGGTCGAGCTCCTGGTCCGCTCGGTGGACACCGCGATCCGCGTGCCGTCGGTGATCCGGCTACGCGAATACGTCCGGATCCCGTACCGCTCGCAGGTCCCCATGACCCGCGCGGCGCTCATGCACCGCGACGGACACAGGTGCGGCTATTGCAGCGCCAAGGCCACCACCGTCGACCACGTCATCCCGCGCAGCCGCGGGGGAGCGCACGGGTGGGAGAACTGCGTGGCCTCCTGTGCGCCGTGCAACCACCGCAAGGCCGACAAGCTGCTCTCCGAGCTCGGCTGGGAGCTGCGGGTGCCCCTCGCCGCGCCGCGGGGCCGGACCTGGCGGTTGGTGTCCCAGTTGCGGGAGATCGGCCCGCACTGGGAGGACTACCTCTACCTCGACGCCGCCTGACCGACCGGTGTGGCCGCCCGGCCGACCGGCCGGTCAGCCGGCCTCGGCCGCGTCGACGGCCCGGGCGTCCAGAGCCCGGACCATGTCGGCGGTCTGCTCGGCGATGATCCGCCGCAGGGCCGACGGGTGGGTCTCGTCCGCGACGACCTGCTCGAAACGCTCGACGGTGTCGCGGTCCACCGCCCAGGACGGGAAGAGCCCCTCGGCGACGGTCTGGGCGAGATCGCCGGGTCGTGCCCTCCACAGCGCAGTGACGTCGTCCAGGTAGCGCTCGCAGAGGCCGGTGAGCAGGTGCTCCTGACCGGGCAGGTCGACACCCAGGAGCGTGGCGCGCACGATCGCGTTGGTGGGGGCGTCGGCACCGGTCTCCAGCAGCAGCTGCTCGGCCTCCTCCTTGGCTCCGACGGTGGGGCGGGCGGCACGCGCGGTGGCGGCCCGCCGGGCTCCGCCGGCGGTGTCGTCGGTGGCCAGTTCCGCCTCGATGCTGTCGGTGTCCGCGGCGCCGGCGGCGACCAGCGCGGTGAGCACGGTCCAGCGTAGGTCCGTGTCGACGACGAGGCCGGGCAGTCCCGCGTCGTCGGCTCCGGCGTCGAGGAGCGTGGCGAGCACGCGCCCCTGATCGACACCGACCGGGCAGGCGCACAGGGCGGTGAGGAACGCCAGCTGGTGATCGGACCCCGCCTCCGCGTCGCGGGCCGCGGTGAGCATGGCTGCGGAGAACGTCTTCCAGCCGGTGGCGGCGGCCCAGTCCGGGTCGGCGTAGCGTGCCAGCGCGGTCTGGGCCTGGGTGAGCACCCTCTGCACCACGCCGATGTGGGACTCACGCGGCACGGCCCGGGCCACGACCTCGACGAACCGGCGGGTCGGCAGGCGCCCCTCCCGCGTCATCTCCCACAGTGCGGACCAGCACAGCGTCCGCGCCAGCGGGTCCGCGACGTCCTCGAGCGACTCCAGGACGGTGGCCAGGGACCGCTCGTCGAGCCGGACCGAGCAGTAGGTCAGGTCGTCGTCGTTGGGCAGGACCAGATCGGGCACGGGCTGCCCGGCGAGCGCGGCGACGGGCGTCCGCTCGCCGGAGATGTCCAGCTCGGCCCGTTCGGTGCGCACGATCGCACCGGACCCGTCGCGGCTGTACAGGCCCACGCCGAGCCGGTGGGTGCGCAGCTCGCCGGCGCCCGGGGACGCCGGGCCCTGGACCACGGTCAGGTCGTCGATCGTGCGGGAGTCGCCACCGGTCGTGACCTCGACGGAGATCGGGTTGATGCCGGTCGTGCGCAGCCACTGGTCGGCCCAGCCCGACAGGTCGCGCCCCGACGATGCCTCCAGTGCGGAGAGCAGGTCGTCGAACCGGGCGTTACCGAAGGCGTGGTCGGCGAAGTACGCGCGCAGACCGGCCAGGAACGGCTCGCGACCGACATAGGCCACGAGCTGCTTGAGCACCGAGGCGCCCTTGGCGTAGGTGATCCCGTCGAAGTTCGTCTCCACCGTCTCCAGGTCGGTCATGTCCGCGGCGACGGGGTGTGTGGAGGGCAGCTGGTCCTGGCGGTACGCCCACGACTTCTCCACGATCGCGAAGGTCGTCCAGGCGTCCGTGTACTGCGTCGCGTCGACCTGGGCCAGCACCGAGGCGAACGTGGCGAAGGATTCGTTGAGCCACAGGTCGTCCCACCAGAACATGGTCACCAGATCGCCGAACCACATGTGGGCCATCTCGTGCAGGATCGTCTCGTTGCGCCGTTCGTAGCGGTAGCCGGTGGCCCGGGAGCGGAAGACGTAGTCCTCGAGGAACGTCACGGCACCGGCGTTCTCCATGGCACCGGCGTTGAACTCTGGGACGAAGATCTGGTCGTACTTGCCGAACGCGTACGGCAGGCCGAACTCACGGTGGTAGAAGCCGAAGCCCTCCTTGGTCTCGGCGAACAGGCGTTCCGAGTCGAGGAACTCCGCCAGCGACGCCCGGCACAGCAGGCGTAGAGGAATGGTGCCGTGCTCGTCGGTGTAGGCGTCCTCCACCACGTGGTACGGGCCCGCGATGAGGGCGACGAGGTACGTCGACATGATCTCGGTGGGGGCGAAGCGGTGCACCACGCCACCGCCGGGGGCCGGGGACTCCTCGGCCGGGGTGTTGGCCACCACCACCCACTGCTCGGGCGCGGTCACCGTCAGGGTGTAGCGGGCTTTGAGGTCGGGCTGGTCGAAGCAGGCGAACACCCGCTTGGCGTCCGCTGTCTCGAACTGCGAGTAGAGATAGACCTCCCCGTCGGCCGGGTCGACCATCCGGTGCAGGCCCTCACCGGTGGTGGTGTACGCCAGATCGGCGTCCACGATCAGTTCGTTCGTCGCCTGCAGGTCGGGCAGGGTGATGCCGTCCTCGTCGTTGTATCGCTCGTCGCCGGGGGCCGGGAACAGTTCCCGGCCGTTCAGGGTCGCCGACCGGATCACGGCCGCGCGGAGGTCGATGAAGGTCTCCGCACCCGGACGGGAGCAGGAGAACCGCACTACGGTGCGCGAACGGAAGGTGTCGGTCCCGGGCCCGCCGTGGCCGTCGGTGAGATCGATCTCCACGTCGTACGACTCGACGGCGAGCAGTTCCGACCGGGCGGCGGCGTCGGCGCGGGTGAGGTTGAGCGAGCGCATCGGTGAGGACCTCGGTTCGGTGGGGGTTCGGCTACCGCACCAGTCCTACCACCCGGCGGGGAGCCGAGGCGGCCGCAGTGGCGGCGGCCGCCGGAGACGGGGAGGATGGGGTCATGACATCAACTACCCGGTCCGCCACCCGCTCCGTCGACTTCTGGTTCGACCCGCTGTGTCCGTTCGCGTGGGTCACCAGCCGCTGGATCCTCGAGGTGGAGAAGGTCCGCGACATCTCTCTGACGTGGAACGTCATGAGCCTGTCCGTGCTCAACGAGGGTCGCGACCTGCCCGAGGACTACACGGCACTGATGCAGCGCGGCTGGGGGCCGGTGCGCGTGGCCATCGCCGCGGCGAAGCTCCACGGTCCGGAGGTCCTCGGGACGCTGTACACCGAGTTGGGCACCCGCATCCACGACCAGGGCCGCGGCATCGAGGACCCCACCGTGATCACCGAGGCGCTCCAGGCTGCAGGCCTGGACGCTGACCTCGCCGCCGCCGCGGGGACCGACGAGTACGACGACGAGCTGCGCGCCTCCCACCACCGTGGCATGGACCCGGTGGGCGACGAGGTCGGGACCCCGGTCCTCCACGTCGACGGCACCGCGTTCTTCGGTCCCGTCCTCACCCGCATCCCGCGAGGCGAGGACGCCGGCAAGGTCTTCGACGGCGCCGCCATGCTCGCCGACTACCCGTACTTCTTCGAGCTCAAGCGAAGCCGTACCGAGGACCCGCAGTTCGACTGAGATCGCGCGCGGCTGTGGTCGGCTGGGCGGCTCTCGCCCGGCCTCGCCTGCCGTGGGGATCCGTGGAGTCGCGTGGCAGAATCTCCGTCATGCGCATCTACCTGGGGGCGGACCACGCCGGCTTCGAGACCAAGAACGCCATCGCCGAGCACCTGAAGGCCTCCGGGCACGAGGTGGTCGACTGCGGCGCCCACACCTACGACGCCGAGGACGACTACCCGGCCTTCTGCATCGACGCGGCAGCCAAGGTCGTCGCGGACCCGGGCAGCCTCGGGATCGTGCTCGGCGGCTCCGGCAACGGCGAGCAGATCGCGGCCAACAAGGTCCCCGGCGCCCGCTGCGCCCTGGCGTGGAGCGTCGAGACCGCGCGGCTGGCGCGTGAGCACAACAACGCCCAGCTCATCGGCATCGGGGGCCGCATGCACTCGGAGGAGGAGGCGCTCGCGATCGTCGACGCCTTCCTCGACCAGGAGTGGTCGGGGGTCGAGCGTCATCAGCGGCGCATCGACATCCTCGCCGAGTACGAGGCCACCCACGAGGCCCCGCCCGTCCCCGGCGCCTGAGTCCCCGTGCCTGAAGGGCACACCCTTCACCGGCTGGCCCGCCTGCACACCGAGTACTTCGCAGGCGGGCCCGTTCGTGTGTCCAGCCCGCAGGGGCGGTTCGCCGACCACGTCAGCGTCGACGGCCGGTACTTCGACCGCGCGACGGCCGTCGGCAAGCACCTCTTCCACCACTACGAGGGCGGCCTCGCGGTCCACGTCCACCTGGGGTTGTACGGGTTCTTCGACACGCACCTCGTCCCCGAGGGGCAGGACCCGCCCGCCCCGGTCGGGCAGGTGCGGATGCGGGTGGGCGCGACGGCGGGGGACGGGCCCGCCCACGTCGTCGACCTGCGCGGCCCGACCCGCTGCGAGGTGATCGCCGAGGCGGGCGTCGCAGACGTACGAGATCGGCTGGGCCCGGACCCGCTGGACCCCGCGGCCGATCCCGATCGGGCGTGGGCGCGGATCAGTCGTAGCGCGCGGACGATCGGTGCGCTGCTCATGGACCAGAAGGTGCTGGCCGGCGTCGGCAACGTCTACCGCGCCGAGGTGCTCTTCCGGCACGGGATCAGCCCGTTCCTCCCCGGGGTGGAGCTGCGCGAGGGGGAGTTCCGGGCGCTCTGGGACGACCTCGTGACGCTGATGGAGGTCGGGGTGGAGACCGGCGCCATCCACACGATCCGTCCCGAGCACGACCACGGCGACGTACCCCGCCGGGGAGCCGATCGACCGCGCAATTACGTCTACCAGCGCGACGGCTGGGCGTGCCGGGTGTGCGGGGACGAGATCGCCCTGCAGACGATGGACGCCCGGACGCTCTTCTGGTGCCCGACGTGCCAGGCGGGCCGACCGCGCTGAGGCCGCGCAGGCGGCATTTCGCAGCCGCCCGCCGCCATGGCGTCTCGCGCGCACCGCGGTGCGGGCAGGGCGCCGGGCCGAGGAGCGGCTGTGGGAGGTGCGGGCATGCGCTCGCGCGAGACGCCATCCGCGGGAGCGCCTGCGGGGCGGAGGTGGGGACTTCGCGGGGATGCACCGCGTGGGACCTCCGGCCGGGAAATCGACGATGCCCCGCCTCGTCAGTGTCTGACGGGACAGGGCATCCGGTGGAGCGGGTGACGGGAATCGAACCCGCGTAGCCTGCTTGGAAGGCAGGGGCTTTACCATTAAGCTACACCCGCGTCGGCAGCCTGACCTGGCGTTTCATCCACGGTCACGCTCACGCCCGGACAACACTACCGGACCCTGGCGGCGCTCCCAACTCCCGGTCCGACAAGTCGGAATCGGCGGGCGGATGGCCCTGTCGTACACTGGGCGAGTTGGTTTGCGGCCCGGCGGATGTCCTGTGCATGATCGCGGGATGGTCGGCCGCGCGACTCACCGGGATGTGGCGCAGCTTGGTAGCGCATCCGCTTTGGGAGCGGAGGGTCGCAGGTTCGAATCCTGTCATCCCGACCAGCGGAGCCGAAAGACACGAACCCCACATGACTTCCTAGGAGAACATCACCGTGAAGAGCACTGTCGAGCAGCTCAACCCGACCCGGGTCAAGATCACCGTGGAGGTGCCGTTCGCGGAGCTCGAGCCGGATTTCGCCAAGGCCTACAAGTCGCTCGCCGGCCAGGTCAACATCCCGGGCTTCCGCCCGGGTAAGGCCCCGGCCAAGCTCCTCGAGTCGCGGATCGGTCGCCCGGCGGTCCTCGAGCAGGTCATCAACGACATGATCCCGTCGCGCTACAGCCAGGCCGTCGACGAGCACGAGCTCGTCGTGCTGGCCCAGCCCGAGATCGAGGTGACCAAGCTGGAGGACAACGACGTCGTCGAGTTCACCGCCGAGGTCGACATCCGCCCGGAGATCACCCTGCCGACCTTCGAGGACCTCGAGGTCACCGTGGAGGCCCCCGAGACCGACGAGGCCGCCGTCGACGCGGAGCTGGACAACCTGCGTGCCCGCTTCGGAACCCTCAAGGGCGTCGAGCGCGGCGCCACCACGGGCGACTTCCTCTCCGTGGACCTGGCCGCGACCGTCGACGGCGAGCCCGTCGACGAAGCCTCCACCGAGGGACTGTCCTACGAGCTCGGCTCGGGCACCCTCGTCGAGGGCCTGGACGACGCGGCGGCGGGTCTCAAGGCCGGCGAGTCCAAGGAGTTCACCTCCTCGCTCGTCGCCGGTGACCACGCCGGCAAGGAGGCGGTCATCACCGTCACCGTTCAGTCCGTCAAGGAGCGCGAGCTGCCCGAGGCCGACGACGAGTTCGCGCAGATGGCCAGCGAGTTCGACACCCTCGACGAGCTCAAGGCCGATCTGACCGAGAAGGTCGCGCAGCAGGCCAAGGCCGGCCTCGCGGGCGAGATCCGCGACAAGGTCCTCGACGCGCTGATGGAGGCCACCGACGTCCCCACCCCGGAGGCGGTCGTCGAGTCCGAGGCCCACGCCCAGATGCACCAGCTCATCGACCAGTTCGGTGGCGACGCGTCCATCCTGGACCAGGCGCTGGCCGCCGAGGGCACCGACCGCGAGACCTTCGAGGCCGAGACCCGTGAGGGTGCCGCCCGCGCCATCCGCAGCCAGCTGCTGCTGGATGCCGTCGCCGAGCAGAACTCGACCGATGTCTCGCAGGAGGAGCTCACCCAGCACATCCTGTTCCAGGCCCAGCGCTACGGCATGGACCCCAACCAGTTCGTGCAGCAGATCCAGCAGGCCGGTCAGCTCGGCTCGCTGTTCTCCGACGTCCGCCGGTCCAAGGCTCTGGCCGACGTGATCGGCAAGGTCACTGTCAAGGACACCGAGGGCAACGTCGTCGACACCAGCGAGTTCTTCGGCACCGTCGAGGCCGATGGCGCCGATGACGCCGAGGCGACCGCGTCCGACGCCGACGAGACGGCAGCGGACGAGAAGGACTCCGACGCCTGATCGTCCCTTGATCGACCCCCGACAGGGCCGGGACCGCACCACGCGGCCCCGGCCCTGTCGTCGTGGCCCCCGCGGACGATGCTGGTGGCCCGACGCTGAGAGCGAACACCCGCCCCGGCGGGACGGTTCCGTCGTCGGTGTTGGTTAGTGTTTGACGTAACGGTTCCCCGGCCACCGGTCGGCCGGGCGCCGCGCTAGCGGTGAAGACGATGAGCGAAGGTAGGATCCCCGTGGCCCAGAACGGTTCAGCGGCTCAGCCCGGTTCGACGCAGCCCGCACTCAGCTCGCCGGGGTCGCACGGACTCACCCTCGGCGACTCCGTGTACGAGCGCCTCCTGCAGGAGCGGATCATCTTCCTGGGCTCCCAGGTCGACGACGACATCTCCAACCGCCTCTGCGCGCAGATCCTGCTGCTCGCGGCGGAAGACCCCACCCGCGACATCGCGCTGTACATCAACTCGCCCGGTGGTTCCGTGACGGCCGGCATGGCGATCTACGACACGATGCAGTTCGTCGAGTGCGACGTGGCCACCTACGGCATGGGCCTGGCCGCCTCGATGGGTCAGTTCCTGCTGACCGCGGGCACCAAGGGCAAGCGCTACGCCCTGCCGCACGCGAAGATCATGATGCACCAGCCGTCGGCCGGTGTCGGTGGTTCGGCCGCCGACATCGCCATCCAGGCCGAGCAGTACGCCGCCACCAAGCGTGAGATGGCCGAGCTCATCGCCTTCCACACGGGCCAGACGTTCGAGCAGGTCACCGAGGACTCCGACCGTGACCGCTGGTTCTCCGCGGAGGAGGCCAAGGAGTACGGGTTCGTCGACCACGTGATCTCGCGTGCGTCCCAGACGGGCGGGACCTCGCCGTCGTGATCGAGCCCTCCGCCCACGGGAGCGCTCCCGCAGCCCACCCAGCCCCGCACACCACCACGGAGTCACCGATGACCTCAATGCCGACCTCCCGATACATCCTGCCGTCCTTCGTCGAGCACTCCAGCTACGGCGTCAAGGAGTCCAACCCCTACAACAAGCTCTTCGAGGAGCGCATCATCTTCCTGGGCACCCAGGTCGACGACGCCTCGGCGAACGACATCATGGCCCAGCTGCTGGTCCTGGAGGGTCAGGACCCGGACCGCGATATCACCATGTACATCAACTCGCCGGGTGGCTCGTTCACCTCGCTCATGGCGATCTACGACACCATGCAGTACGTGCGGCCGGACATCGTGACGGTCTGCCTCGGCCAGGCCGCGTCGGCCGCCGCCGTGCTGCTCGCGGCGGGCACCAAGGGCAAGCGGGCCGCGCTGCCCAACGCCCGCGTGCTCATCCACCAGCCGGCCACCGGCGGCATCCAGGGCCAGGTCTCCGACCTCGAGATCCAGGCCGCGGAGATCGAGCGGATGCGTCGCCTCATGGAGACCACGCTGGCCCAGCACACCGGGCGCACCGCCGATCAGGTCCGCAAGGACACCGATCGCGACAAGATCCTCACGGCCGCGGAGGCCAAGGACTACGGGATCATCGACACCGTGTTCGACTACCGCAAACTGTCGACGAGCAACTGAGCCGACGGCGGCGCGCCGCTGGGGGTAGCGGTGCGCCGTCGGGTGCAATGAACTGATCACGCGGGGTCGGCTTTACGGCCGTCACCGCGTACCGTCGACTACGGGGCGTGACATCGGCGCCCCCGGAATGCGAGGACGTAGAACTCATGGCGCGTGTAGGTGAGAGCGGCGACCTGTTGAAGTGTTCCTTCTGTGGGAAGAGCCAGAAGCAGGTCAAGAAGCTGATCGCCGGTCCCGGCGTCTACATCTGCGACGAGTGCATCGAGCTGTGCAACGAGATCATCGAGTCCGAGGTCGACGATGCGCAGGAGACAGGTCCGGACACGCTGCCCAAGCCGTCCGAGATCCACGCGTTCCTGGACGAGTACGTGGTGGGGCAGGACGCCGCCAAGCGGAACCTGGCGGTGGCCGTCTACAACCACTACAAGCGCATCCGGGTGGGGGCCTCCCTCGGCCGCGGCGACGGTGTCGAGTTGGCCAAGTCCAACATCCTCATGCTGGGACCCACCGGCTGTGGCAAGACGTACCTCGCCCAGACGTTGGCCAAGATGCTCAACGTGCCCTTCGCGATCGCGGACGCCACCGCGTTGACCGAGGCCGGTTACGTGGGTGAGGACGTGGAGAACATCCTCCTCAAGCTCATCCAGGCTGCGGACTTCGACACCAAGCGTGCCGAGATGGGCATCATCTACATCGACGAGGTCGACAAGATCGCCCGCAAGGCCGAGAACCCGTCGATCACCCGGGACGTCTCCGGTGAGGGCGTCCAGCAGGCGCTGCTGAAGATCCTCGAGGGCACGCAGGCGTCGGTGCCGCCGCAGGGCGGCCGCAAGCACCCGCACCAGGAGTTCATCCAGATCGACACGTCCAACGTGTTGTTCATCGTGGCCGGTGCCTTCCAGGGCCTGGAGAAGATCGTCGGCGACCGCGTGGGTCGCAAGGGGATGGGTTTCGGGTCCGAGGTCGCCAGCAAGAAGGACCTCGACACGACCGACAACTTCAGCGAGGTCATGCCGGAGGACCTGGTGAAGTACGGGTTGATCCCCGAGTTCATCGGCCGCCTGCCCGTCGTGGCGACCGTGACGAGCCTGGACCGCGAGGCCCTGGTCAACATCCTCTCCGAGCCCAAGAACGCACTGGTCAAGCAGTACGCCCGGCTGTTCGAGATGGACGGTGTCGAGCTGGAGTTCACCGAGGACGCGCTCGAGGCCGTGGCCGACCAGGCGATCCTGCGGGGGACCGGTGCCCGTGGCCTGCGCGCCATCATGGAGGAGGTCCTCCTGCCGGTCATGTACGACATCCCCGGGCGCGATGACGTCGCCCGCGTGGTGGTCACCGGTGAGACGGTCCGCGACAACGTCCTGCCGACGATCGTCCCCTTCTCCGACGAGGAGCTGCGCGAGCGTTCCGCCTGACACCGGACCCGTGAGAAGGCCCCCGCCACTCGGCGGGGGCCTTCCGTCGTCTCCGGCCCGGGCGGGCGCCGGGTCAGGCCGCGGCCCGCCGCTCCAGCAGCACCGAGACGGCCATCCCCAGCACGATGCCCCAGAACGGCGCCGAGATCCCGAGCAGCGACACGTCCGCGACGGTGACGAGCAGACACACGACCGGTCCGAGTGCCCGGTCGGTCCGGAACGCGGTGACGAACGCCGACTGCAGCGGCGCGAGCATCGCCAACCCGCCCAGGGCCGCGATGAACGCCGCGGGCGTGCCGAGGATGAGCCCGACGAAGGCCGGGGAGAAGACGCCGACCACCAGGGCCAGGCCGCCGTTGGCGATCGCGGCGGCGTAGTGGCGGTCGCGCTCACCGGAGGAGACGAGCAGGGCGTTCGTCGGTCCGGTCAGGCACGTCGAGACCGCGCCGACCGCCGAGACCAGCAGGGACCAGACGCCGCACGCCACCGCGCATGCCGAGACCGGGGGGTGGTGGCCCTTCGCGCGCAGGACCGCGATGCCCTGACCGTTCTGCACCACGAGGACGGTGATGGCCAGTGGCACGACCAGCTCGGCGATCGCCCGGAGGGTGAACTCCGGGGCCTGCAGCATGGGGGCGGCGATCAGCCCGTCGTCGAGGACGCCGCGCGACAGCCCGCCGGACAGGACCACGGCGACGATCCCCACGACCATCGCGGCCAGGATGGGCGGTACCACCCTGGCCAGGCGGGGGACGGCGCCGACGACGAGGAACGCGATCGCCATCGGTAGGGCCACCGCGACGGAGGCCCACACGGCCTCGACCAGTCCCAGCCCGAACCGGAGGAACACCCCGGCGACCATCGCCATGATGATCGGCATGGGGATCCAGTCCATGAGCCGGCGGGCCAGGCCGGTCAGCCCGACCAGCAGGATCAGCACCCCGGTCACGACGTAGGCCCCCAGGACCTCCGACCACCGCAGGTGCCCGAGCGAGTTGCCGACGATCACGGTGCCCGGGATGGTCCAGAAGAACGCCAGCGGCGTGCGGTAGACCCAGCTCATGAGGATGGTGAGCAGTCCGTTGGCGAAGAACACGCCGAAGATCCACGAGGACAACTGTGCGGGGGACAGGTCGCCCTGCCCGCCGGCGGCGAGGATGACGGCGACGGGGCCGGTCGCAGAGAACACGAGCGCGATCAGCGCGTTGGCGAACTCGCGGGGGCCGAGGTCGGCGAGGACCCGGCGGGGCGAGGGGCGCGCCACCGGGGCGGAATCGCGTCGGCGGCCGCGCGCGGGCGGTTGGCCGGTCGCGGTCGGGTCGGCGGGGCGGACGGTGGTGTCGTCCGGGGTTCCGTTGCTCACAGGTCTCCCGTGGGGTCGGGGTCGGTACGCGGTGCATCGGTACGCGGGGAATCGATACGCGGGGAATCGATACCGGGGGGGTCGGTACGGAAGGGTGCGCTGCTGCGGGAGACGTGGGCCGCCAGTTCCGTACGACCGCTCACTCCGAGCTTCGAGTAGATGCGGGTCAGGTGGTACTGGACGGTCTTGACCGACAGGAACAACTCCTCGGCCGCCTGGGCGTTGGTCCGGCCCGCGGCGACGAGCGTCGCGACCGCACTCTCCTGAGGCGTCAGGGTGCTGTTGCCCCCCGTCCTGGCCACGTCCACACCGCCCGCGCGTCGTTCGCGATCGCACCGCTCCACGTAGGCGCGGGCGCCCAGTTGCTCGTAGATGTCGCGGGCGGTGCCCAGCGCGAGGTGCGCCTCCCGGCGTCGGCCGGCCCTGCGCAGGGTCTGCCCGTAGCCGAAGTGCATGCGCGCGGAGTAGTAGGGCATGGCCAGGCCGTCGAGGTGGTCGAGACTGCGCCGGAAGATCCGGTTGCACTCGTCGACGTCCCCGCGCACTGCGGCGATACGGGCGCGCACCGCTCCGAGCCGGGCGAGGGTGGAACGGTGGCCCCGGCGCTCGGCGCGGGCCTCGGCGGGACCGATGAGGTCCTCCGCCTCGTCGAGCCGACCCGCGAGGACGAGCGCGTGTGAGTACAGGTCGTGCCACGGCCAGTACCCGGGTTGATCGATGTCGAGTTCGCGGGACAGGGCCACCAGGGGCTCGGCTGCCAGACGCACGGACGTGTAGTCACCGGACGAGGCCGCCACCTGCATCCGCGCCATCGCCGACGGGATGACCTGGACCGGGTAGGCGTCGGTGCTGGTCGTGAGATTGCGCAGGTGGGCGGCCGCCCCGAGGTGGTCTCCCCGCATCGACCGGATGACGGCGCCGGGCCAGTGGACGACCGGGGCGAGCAGGTCCAGTTCGAGGTCGTCGACCCTGCGGGCGGCGGTGTCCACCACCCGCAGGGCGTCATCCCAGTCGCCGCGCAGCAGGAGCGTGCGGGCGAGCCACGCCTGGGCCCAGATGGAGATGCGTGCGGAGCCCGAGACGTCCGCCGTGGGGACCGCGGACCCCAGGTGCCGGCGGGCGGTCTCCAGGTCGTCGCGAGCCAGGGCGATCCACCCCGATGCCATCTCGAAGCGCTGGGCCACGGCCGGCGCGAGACCGGCGAGCCGGTCCTCGACGGCGGGGGACGCGTCGGGGCCGCCCTCGATCGCGCGGCCCAGCATCTCGATGGCCCGGGCCTCCTCGACCTCGGGTTGGTCCGGGCGCCCGCTGCCGGTGACCACCCGTGTCCAGTGGCGGATGCGGGTCGGTCGCCACTCGCACAGGGAGTGGACGACGAACTTCTGGGCCAGGGCGACCGGGTCCGCGGCGGGAGAACCCGGGACGCCGCCCTCGCGGGCGGCGAGGGCGCGGTCGAGCAGGACCTGGGCCTCTCCGGCGTGCCCGAGGTGCACCGCGAGGGATCCCAGTACGGCGTCCCGCCGGGGATCCGACCGCACCCGCTCCAGTCCCTGGGCCAGTGATCGGGCCTCACTGATGCGGCCCGCGTTGATGAGTGCGTCGACCCCGTCGATGTGCAGGTCGCGGGCGCGGTCGCCGTCAGGGGTGAGCGCCGCCGCGGTGAGGTAGGCGTGGCCGGCCGAGCTCCATCGACCGGCGCGGGCGTGCACGAGCGCGCGGGCGCGCAGCGTCTCGGACAGGTCCGCATCGGGCCCCGTCGACGCGGAGGCGCGGTGGTCGAGCGCGCCGTCGACGTCGTCGGCGGCCTCGGCGACGCGGCCGGCCAGCGTATGCAGGTGGAGCAGTTCGCTGGGCGGTACCCCGCGAAGGACCGCCGTCCGCAACAGTGGGGAGCGGAACCGGACGGTCGCGGCGCCGGGGGAGAGGTCCACCTGGGCCAGGTCCGCCGTGTGCGCGGCGTCCAGGGCGGCGGACACGAGCGCGGGGCCGGGTACGACCCCGCCCCGCGCAGAGATGAGCGCGGTCAGCGACTCGAGCGTGACTGGTGGGGACAGGACGGCGGCAGCCTCGATGACCTCCCGCTGCCCGGGCTCCATCGCGTCGAGCAGCGCCGCCGTCTCCCGCTCGACGGAGGCGGGCAGCGGCGGGACGGAGAAGGGGGCGATCCACCACGAGCCGGGCGCCTGATCGGCCACTGTCGCCACGGCACCCGCCTCGCCGCCGGTGTAGTCCAGTAGACGCCGGGCCGCCGCCGCGGACGGTTCGCGCCCGGTCCGGGTCGCGACGAGCGTCCGGATTTCGGACTGGTCCAGGGCTCCCAGCCGCACGGTCTCGCGGGCCAACTCCGCGCACAGTTCGGCGGAGGGGCCGTGCGCGGGGCTGCCGAGGGTCAGCACGAGCATGACGGAGGCCCGGCCGGCCGCCTCCACGGCGGAGGCCAGGACACGCAGGGAGTCGGGATCGGAGTACTCCGCGTCGTCGATCACCACCACCGCGCCGGGGCCGGCGGTGACGAACGCCCGGGCCAGGGACTCGACGAGCACGACGTCACCGACCGGCCCGGCCGTCTCTGCGACCCCCGCGACCCCGGCCGTCTCTGCGGCCGCGGCGTGACGTGGTGGTTCGGCGTCGGGCCGGGGCAGGCGCTCGAGGACCCGGGCGGCCACGACGAGCTTCGTGTCCTTCTCCCACGGCAGCGCCCGCACGAGCACCGAGGTGACCCCGGCGAGTTCGGCGACCACGGAATCGACGAGGTGGCTCTTGCCCCCACCGTCGGCGGCGGTGACCAGCACGGTCGTCGACCGCTTGCCCGCCACCGCGTCGTGGATCGAATGGAGACGATCCGCGGCGCGGTGGTGACCGTAGCGGGGGACGGGGTGGGCGAAGGTCATGCGGTCAGCGTAGATCCGACCCGGCATGCTCGACCGGTTCCGCGGCGACGGGCTCCCCGGCCACCGCGGCGGCCGGCGGGTCGAAGTCCAGCGGCGTGACCTCGTCGGGGACCGCGACGGGCTCGGACTGGGCGGGCGAGCGGGGCACGGCCAGGGTCAGGGCGGCGCCGGCGAGGGCGATCCCGCCGAACACGAGGAAGGAGGTGTCCGCCTCCAGTCCGGCCGCGACGAGGAAGCCGCCGATCACGGGACCGAGGATGCCGCCGAGGCGTCCGAACCCCGCGCACCACGCCACACCCGCGGCGCGTGCGCCCGTCTCGTAGTAGTTGGAGACGAACCCGTACAGCAGGACCTGTGTGCCGATCGTGCCCATGCCGGCAGCCGCGACGAGGGCGACGACCAGGACGAACGGCGGGGACACGGTGATGGCGACCAGGGCCAGGGTGGCCAGGACGAACGAGCAGGCGACGATCACGCGCGGCCCGTGCCGGTCGGCGAGCCACGAGGCCGCGAGACCGCCCACGATCGCGCCGCCGTTGAGGACGAGCAGGAAGCCGAGGGAGCTCTTGGCGTCGATGCCGTAGTTCTCCATGATCGTCGGCAGCCAGGTGTTGAGGCCGTAGGTGAGCAGCAGGCCGGCGAAGCTCATGAACCCCAGGAGCAGGGTGCCGAGGCGGTAGGCGGGGGACAGCAGGGCGGCGAAGCCGGTGCGGGCGGCCACCTTGTCGTCGTCGCGGTCATCGCGAGGCGTCGTGTCGGCGGTGCGGGGCGCGCCCGGCGCCGCGGCCATCTCGAGCGGCAGGCCCCTGCTGGCGCACACCTCGGCGGCCTGGCGGGTGCGGCCGCGGGAGGCCAGCCACCGCGGGGACTCGGGGAGCGCGAACCAGGCGTAGGGGAGGACCAGCACCAGTGGGACGGCGCCGATGAGGAACAGGCCGCGCCATCCGATGTGGTCCCGCAGCACCATGGCCAGCGCGGAGGCCAGGACACCGCCGGCGGGGATCCCGCTGTAGACGACCGCGTTGAAAAGGTTGCGACGCCCGGCGGGGGCGAACTCGGCGATGATCGCACCGGCCGTGGCGACGATGGCGCCGATCCCCAGCCCGGTGAGCAGGCGAAGGACGCCGAACGTGGTGATGTCGCGGGCAAACGCGGTGGCGGCCATCCCGACGGAGAACCAGGCGATGGCGCCGAGCATGATCCGGCGTCGGCCGATGCGGTCACCGACGGCGCCGGCGGTGAGGGCGCCGATCATCACGCCGACGAGGGCGTACGAGCCGAGCGCACCGGCCTGGGCCGCGCCGAGGGCGCCGATCTGGGTGGGGTCGGCCATGAGGGTGGGCAGGACGGCGCCGTAGATGACGAGGTCGTATCCGTCGAAGAGGATGGCGAGCGCCACCACGGCGAGGACACCGTAGACCGTGCGGCGGTGGGCGGGGGACTCCCACACCTCGGGGGCGGGGATGGTTCTCCCGGGTGGGCTGGAGGGGACGGAGCGGCTGGAGGGCGCAGGGGTGCTCGAGGACACGGAAGGGCTCCGTTCGGTGGGGGGTGGGGAGAGGTGTGGGCGTTCAGCCCGGGGTGGCAGGCGGTTCAGCCCGGGGTGGCAGGCGGTTCAGCCCTGGTCGCCGCCGGCGACGGGGAGGACGGATCCGGTGATGTAGGAGGCCTCGTCGGAGGCGAGGAAGCAGATCGGCGCGGCCTGCTCGTGGAGGGTGCCGTAGCGGCCCATCACGGTGGAGTCGACGGTCTGCTCGACGATCTCCGAGTACCAGGTCTTCTCCTGGTCGGTGCGGGCGTCGCCGCCACGGGAGATCCGTCGTTCGGGGGCGAGGGTGCCGCCGGGGGCGGTGGCCACCACCCGCACCCCGTGCGGCGCGGCTTCCAGCGCCAACGCCGAGGTGAGGCCGTTGACGCCGCCCTTGGACGCGGCGTAGGGGACACGGTTGACGCCGCGGGTGGCGACGGAGGAGACGTTGACGATCGTGCCCGCGCCCGCCGAGACCATGGACGGCAGGACCGCCCGGCACATCCACAGCGTGGGGAACAGGGAGCGGCGGACCTCGGCCTCGATCTGCTCGGCCGAGTACTCGTGGTACGGGCGGGCCCAGATGGTGCCACCGACGTTGTTGATGAGCACGTCGATCCGGCCGTGGGCGTCCAACGCTGCGCGGGCCGAGGCCTCGGCACCCTCGAACGTCTCCAGGTCGGCCTCGACGGGTACGACCCGGTGACCGTCCGGGGACACCGCGGTCAGCTCGTCGGCGACCGTGCTGATGAGGTCGGCCCGGTCCACCACGGTGACCAGCCCGCCCTCGCGGACCACCCGGTCGGCGACGGTGCGGCCGATCCCCTGGACAGCGCCGGTGATGAGCACCGACCGGCCGGCGAAGCGACCGCGGGAGACGACGGGCGGGACGGGGTCGTACTCGCCGACGGGCGCGCTCACGACGCCGCCTCCACGGCCTGCTGGTCCAGTGCGGTGCGCATGGTGGCCTTGGCGTGTTCGCTGTGCCGGCGGATGAGGTATCGGGCGGCGTCGCGGTCGCCCGTCTCGAAGGCCGCGACGATCTCCAGGTGCTCGGGGACGATGTCCTCGGACACCCAGCGGGCGTCGGGCAGGACGCTGTTCATCACCTGGGTCACCTCCAGCATGCGGTAGGCCTGCAGCAGCGAGTCGTTGCCGGTGCAGCGGAACAGGAATTCGTGGAACTGGGCGTTCGCGGCGGTGAACCGTTCGGGGTCGAGGAAACGATCGCCCTCGATGTACTGGTTGGCCGACTCGGCGAGCATCCGGAACTCGGCGAGCCGGGCGTCGGCGAGGCGTCCCATGGTCAGCTCGATCACGCCGAGCTCGAGCGCCATGCGGGCGTCGAACTGGGCGTCGGAGTGGCGGATCGCGGGGTGCACCTCGCCACTGACGACGCCGGGGGCCGAGGTGACGGTCTCGGAGCGGTTCCCGCCGGCCAGGGACACCGTGGTAGTGGTGGCGGCGGTGGGCGCGGGTGACCTGGGCGCGAGCGTGACCTGCGGCGGGACGTAGCCGACCGGGCGTGCGGCGATGGGCGCGGGGGATTCGGTCGCGCGGTCGGCGGGCGCGGCGTGCCCGCCCGGGGTCGGCGGGGTGAAACCGACCGGGCGCGCGGCGATGTTCGCCACCGGCTCGGCGGTCCGGGTGACGGGCGCCGTGTGGCCACCGGGGGCGGGAGGGGTGTAGCCGACCGGTCGGGCCTCGATGGCCGGCACGGGGTCCCCGGGGCGGCGCGAGATGATCCGGACCGGCCCGTGTGGTGCGGCCGGAGCCGTGGTGGCCGCGGCGGGTGCCGCGGGCTCCGTCTCCGGGGTGGAGGGGGAGGTGTCGACGACGAGGGCGGCCTCCTCCGTCGGCTCCGCCGATTCCGCGGCGGGCTCGGCGGACCGGTCGGGCACCGCGGTCGCGGGAGTGAACTTCTCGTAGTAGAAGTGCGTCACCTGCTGACCCTCGTCGTCGAGGAATCCACGCACCGCCTCGACCATCGGGGGAGGCCCACACAGGTAGATGTCGGTCGTCCCGTCATGCAGGTGCTCCGGGCGGATCAGCCCCGTGACGTACCCGCTGTTCGGGTGGGTCGTGGCCGGATCGGCGACGACCAGATCCCAGGTCATGCCCGGGATCCGGGTGGTGAACTCGTCCAGCAGGTCCGTGTAGACCACGTCGGTGTCGAACGAGGTGCCGTAGATGAGGTGGACCGGCCGGTCGGTGGTGCCGGCGGCGGCGAGGGTCTCCAGGATCGACAGCACGGGCGCCAGGCCGGTGCCGCCCGCCAGCAGGAGCAGGGGGCGGCTGGACTCGCGGAGGAAGAAGCTGCCCATCGGACCGGTCAGCTCGAGGCGGTCGCCCACGGCGCAGCGCTGGGCCAGGTACTCCGACATCGCGCCGCCGGAGGCGTACTTGATGAGGAACGACAGGTGCCGCGAGTCCGCTCCGGTGGAGAACGAGTACGACCGCGTCTGGTCGGTACCCGGAACCGCGATGTTGACGTACTGGCCGGGCAGGAACGCCAGGGCGTCGCGGTCGTCCAACTCGACCGACAGCGCGAAAGCACCCTCGGCCAGGCGCTCGACGGCGGTGACCGTCGCCGGGTGCGCCGCAGCGGCCGTCTTGGCCACGTCGGAGGTGGTGGGGATCTGCACGACCAGGTCGGAGCGCGGGACCATCTGGCAGGGCAGGCAGTATCCGGCCGCGGCCTCTTCCTCGGTGAGGGCGTCGTCGATGTAGTCGCCGCCGTCGAAGTCGCCGGATTCGCAGAGGGACTTGCACGTCCCGCACGCTCCGTCGCGGCAGTCGAGGGGGATGTTGATCCGGGCCTTGTACGAGGCGTCGGCGACGGTCTCCATCGGACCGCAGTTGACGAAGCGCGTCACGCCGTCCTCGAAGGCCAGTGCCACTGAATAGCTCATGGGGTCTCACTCCAGGTCGCTGGCGATGTCGGCCGCGCACGCGACCGGGTGGGTGCCGGCGCCCTGGGCGGGCGCCGGCGCGGGTGTGGGATCACACCATGTAGACGTCCACGATGTGGTGGATGTAGTCGTTCTTCAGGACCACCTTCTTGTAGGTGATCAGCGGGGACTCACCGGTGACGTCGAGGGTGTAGAAGGACGTGCCGAAGTACTGGTCGGTGGTGTTGTACCGGAAGTACGACGACAACCAGTTGAAACGGATGTCGACCTCTCCGGGCCGGCGGTCGAGCACCTCGATGTTGCTGATGAGGTGGTTCGTCCGCGGTTCCGGCAGTGACGTCGAGGAGGAGCGCTCGGTCCGGATGCGGAACACCCGGTCCTCGATACCGGCCCGGTTCGGGTAAAAGATCAACGAGATCTCCGAGTACGGGTCGGTCGTGAGCTCACCGTCGTCGTCCCAGGCGGGCATCCAGTACATCGCGTCCTCGCGGTAGCACTCGATCCACTGCTCGAACTGGCGGTCGTCGAGCAGTCGTGCCTCGCGGAACAGGAAAGCGGAGATCTCGTCGACGGAGATCGACGCCGCGGCGGGTGCGGTCATGGTCAGGCCTTTCGTGGGGCGGGGGTGGGGCGTGCAGTCGACTCGGGCCGGGTCAGGCGTCTGCCGGGACGGTCGTGCGCTGCCGGGCCCGACGCTCGTCGTCCTCGCGGGCCTGAGCCTCGGCGGCATCACGGGCGGCGGTCTCGGCCTCGAGCGCGCGCTGCATGGTCTCGAGCCAGTAGGCGTGCTGGATCGGGTACAGCCCCTCGTCCTCGGTCTTGGCCCCGGAGGACAGCACGTTCTCCATGCCCAGGCCGCGGGCGGTCTCGTCCGGGCCGGTGATCTGGTGGGTGCTGCCGCGGGTCATGTCGTTCCACGGCGCGACGTCCGCCAGGTAGGTTTTCTGGCAGGACCGGAACTCCTCCAGGTCGTCCGGGGTCGCCATCCCGGTGGCGTTGAAGAAGTCCTCGTATTGACGGATCCGGGCCGCGCGGTTCTCGGCGCTCTCGCCCTTGGGGGCGATGCAGCAGATCGTCACCTCGGTCTTGTCCACCGAGACGGGCTTGAAGTGCCGGATCTGACTCGAGAACTGGTCCATCAGGTACACGTTCGGGTACAGGCACAGGTTGCGGGAGGCTCCCACCATGAACTCGGCCTTCTTGGTGCCGATCTGGTCGGCGAGCTCCTGGCGGCGGTCCCACAGCGGCCGGTCCTCGGGGTTGCCCCACCACATCCACAGGAGCAGGTGGCCGTGCTCGAACGACCAGTAGCCGCCGCCCTGCTTGCCCCAGGTGCCGGCGTCCATCGCCTTGGTCTCGTTCTTGGACTCACCCGACGAGCGGCGCGCGGTGGTCGCCGCGTAGTTCCAGTGGGTGGCCGACACGTGGTAACCGTCGGCCCCGTTCTCGGCCTGGAGCTTCCAGTTGCCGTCGAAGGTGTAGGTGGACGAGCCGCGCAGGACCTCCAGTCCCTCGGGGGACTGGTCGACCAGCATGTCGATGATGGTGCGGCTGTCTCCCAGGTGCTCCTCCAGCGGGAGCACGTCCGGGTTGAGGCTGCCGAAGAGGAACCCGCGGTAGCTCTCGAAGCGTGCCACGCGACGCAGGTCGTGCGAGCCGTCGGTGTTGAACTGCTCGGGGTACCCGGCGTCCCGCGGGTCCTTGACCTTGAGCAGTTCCCCGGAGTTGGAGAACGTCCAGCCGTGGAACGGGCAGGTCAGGGTGGTGCGGTTGTCGCTCTTGCGCCGGCAGAGCATCGCGCCGCGGTGGGAGCAGGCGTTGATGAGGCAGTTGAGCTGCCCGTCCTTGCCGCGGGTGATCACGACGGGCTGGCGGCCGATGTCGGTGGTGAAGTAGTCGCCGACCTCCGGGATCTGGCTCTCGTGCGCCAGGTAGACCCAGTTGCCCTCGAAGATGTGCTTCATCTCGAGTTCGAAGATCTCCTCGTCCGTGAAGATGCGACGGTTGGCGCGGATGATGCCGTCCGCGGGCCGGTCCTCGAGTGCGGTCTCGAGGGTGGCCTGGACGTGGTCGAGTCGATCTGACATCGAGGGCTCCTAGCGTGGGGTCGGTTCCGGCCGCGACGATGCGGCCTGCTGCCGGTGTTCCTCCACGGTGCCCTACTGTGCCTTCGATCACACTAGGGCACCTCCTAGTCATACCTAAGTGCGCCGCGTTCGCAATGCGAACACTGTGGAGGCTCCGGGCACGAGACCTGCACTATTGTCTGAAAAGCGTTCGCTCCGCGCACGGACTATGCTCTACATGCGTTGTGGGCGGTGATTGACGACACATCGAATCCGGCGCACAGTAGGGACATCGACCGGGCCCCACCGGTCCGATCCGACCCCCACACCGACCCCACCAGAGGGAGCGTCATGACCAGCACCGCAGTGCCCACCGCCGCCGGCTCCGGCTCCGCCGCGACGGACAAGTTCAAGGGCAGCCGCTTCACGTCCGACACGAGCACCGAGCGTGCGGCCGCCATCTACAAGGACGTGCTCACCAAGCTGTCCGAGGTGATCTTCGAGCACGAGGTCACCTACGACGAGTACCGCGTCCTCAAGCAGTGGCTCATCGAGGTCGGCGAGGGTGGCGAGTGGCCGCTCTGGCTGGACGTCTTCCTGGAGCACTTCATCGAGGACTCCAACAGCCGCATCTTCAACGGGACCAAGGGTTCCATCGAGGGCCCCTACTACGTGCCGAACGCCCCGGACCTCGGTGCCAAGGGCGTCATGCCGATGCGCGAGGACGAGAAGGGCACGCAGTTCGTGTTCAAGGGCCAGGTCCGCGACCTGGACGGCACGGGCATCGAGGGCGCGTCCGTCGAGCTGTGGCACGCCGACGCCGACGGCTACTACTCGCAGTTCGACGACGGCATGGGTATCCCGGAGTGGAACCTGCGCGGAACCTTCACCACGGACGCCGAGGGCAACTTCCACATCACCACGGTCCAGCCGGCCCCGTACCAGATCCCGCACGACGGACCGACCGGTGAGTTCATCGCCAGTTACGGTGGCCACCCGTGGCGTCCGGCGCACCTGCACCTGAAGGTCACCGCCCCGGGCAAGCGCCTCATCACCACCCAGCTGTACTTCCAGGGTGGAAAGTGGGTCGAGGACGACGTGGCCGGTGCCGTCAAGCCCGAGCTGATCCTGGACCCGAAGCCCAACGCCGACGGGATTGACGAGGTCACCTACGACTTCGTCCTGGACCCCGTCTCCGACAAGCGTTTCGTGGCCTGACCGGCGACGACCTCGTCTGCAATCCCCGCCCGCCCCGGCCGCCACGAGCGGCCGGGGCGTCGGCGGTCGATCCGGCCGGACCACCAACACGAAGGGCTCGACGATGTCTGACCTGACCATCCGTTCCGTGGAGACACGGATCCTCGACGTGCCGCTCATCAGGCCGCACAAGTTCGCCACCACCACCGCCACCGCCCAGTCGATCCTGCTCGTGGCGGTGACCACCGAGTCCGGGGTCGTGGGCTACGGCGAAGGCGTCACACCGGGCGGCCCCTGGTGGGGAGGCGAGTCCGCCGAGACCATGCAGGTCCTGGTGGAGAAGTACCTGGCCCCCGTGGCCGTCGGTCGGCGGGTCGACGAGATCCCCGCCGTCCTCGAGGCGATGGAGGGCGTGGTGGCCCGCGGCCGTTTCGCCAAGGCCTCCCTCGAGATCGCCATGTTCGACGCGTGGGCCCGGTCGCTGGACGTACCCGTGCGCTCGCTGCTCGGCGGAGCGGTCCGCGACTCGATCGAGTGCACGTGGGCCCTGGGCGCGATGCCGCTCGAGGAGATGGTCGAGGAGATCGACGAGCTCCTCGCCGCGGACCGTCACCGCACGTTCAAGCTGAAGATGGGCGCCCTGGACCCGGCCGAGGACGTCGCCCGCATCGCGGCGCTGGCCGAGCGCCTCGACGGGCGGGCGGGCCTTCGGGTGGACATCAACGCACGCTGGGACCGGTTCACCGCGAACGTCCACCTCCCGGCGCTCGTCGAGGCCGGCATCGAGCTGATCGAGCAGCCGACCCCCACCGAGCAGATCGAGGTGCTCGCCGAGCTCAACCGCTCGCTGCCGGTGCAGTTCATGGCCGACGAGTCGGTCCAGTCCCCGCACGACGCCCTCGAGGTGGCACGGCGGGACGCGGCCGGGGTGGTCGCGGTGAAGACCACCAAGCTCGGTGGACTGAGCCGGGGCAAGGAGGTCGTGGCGATCGCCCGCGCGGCCGGGATCGCCTGCCACGCCGCCACGTCGCTCGAGGGGCCGATCGGGACCGTCGCGTCACTGCATCTCGCGTGCGCCGAGCCCGGCTTCAACTACGGCTCGGAGCTCTTCGGGCCGCTGCTGCTCGCCGAGACCTACGTCACCACCCCGATCCGCTACGAGGCCGGCCGGGTCCACCTGCCGTCCGGGCCCGGGCTGGGCGTCGAACTCGACCACGACGCCGTCGACAAGTTCACCCGCCGCTGACCGCGGCACCACACGAGAAGGAGCGCCCGACGATGGCACTGTTCCACGTCCGCATGGACGTCACCATCCCCAATGACCTGGACCCCGAGGTCCGCGCCGACACCCTGGCCCGTGAGAAGGCCTACAGCCAGGAGCTGCAGCGCTCCGGCACGTGGCGGGAGCTGTGGCGCATCGTGGGCCGGTACTCGAACATCAGCATCTTCGATGTCGAGTCCGGCGACGAACTGCACGAGATCCTCCAGGGGCTGCCGCTGTTCCCGTACATGGACATCGAGGTCATGGCCCTGACGCGGCACCCGTCGCGAATCGAGTGATCGCGCCGGGCTGACCTCCCGGGCACTCCCGTCCCGCGAAAGACGACGAGGCCGCCCGCCCCGAAAGGGGCGGGCGGCCTCGTCGCGCGGGAGGTGTGTCGGTCAGACGCGCTCGAACACCGCGGCGAGCCCCTGGCCGCCTCCGATGCACATGGTCTCCAGGCCCCACTGCGCGTCGCGGCGCACCATCTCGCGCGACAGGGTGGCGAGCATGCGCGCCCCGGTGGCGCCGACGGGGTGGCCCAGGGAGATGCCGGAGCCGTGCGGGTTGAGGTGCTCGGAGGTGGGGTCGATGTCCCACTCGCGCATCACGGACAGGGCCTGCGCGGCGAACGCCTCGTTCAGTTCGATGACGTCCATGTCGGCGAGCGTGAGGCCGAGTCGGTCGAGCGCCTTGGCGGTGGCGGGGACCGGCCCGATGCCCATCGTCTCCGGTGCCACGCCCGCGACGGCCCACGAGGCGAGGCGGACCAGGGGGGTCAGTCCGAGGGCGGCGGCCCTGTCCGCGGTGGTGACGACGCACATCGCGGCACCGTCGTTCTGGCCGGAGGCGTTCCCGGCGGTCACGGTGGCCTCCGGGTCGGTGCGGCCCATGATGGGCCGCAGGCGTGCCAGCGCCTCGACGGAACTGTCGGCACGGGGATGCTCGTCGGTGTCGACGACGAGGTCGTCACCCTTGCGCTGCGGAACGGTCACCGGGACGATCTCCTCGGCGAACGCCCCGGACTCCTGCGCCGCCACGGCCCGCTGGTGGGACTGCACGGCCAACCGGTCCTGCTCGTCCCGGCTGATGCCGTACTCACGACGGAGGTTCTCGGCGGTCTCGATCATCCCGCCGTCGATGGTGTGCGAGCGTCCGCCGACGGTGGTGCGGGCCCGGCCGAGACGGTCGACCAGCGAGATCCCGTCCCCGCGGATGCCCCAGCGGGGGCTCGGGGAGGCGTAGAACTCCACCTGGCTCATCGACTCGACGCCGCCGGCGACCACGAGGTCCATGCCGCCGGAGGCGACCTGGAGTGCGCCGGTGATGATCGCCTGGAGTCCGGAGCCGCAACGCCGGTCGAGTTGCAGGCCCGGCACGTCGATCCCCAGGGGGGAGTCGAGTGCGGCGATGCGGCCGATGGCGGGTCCCTCGCCGTTCGGGGAGCCCTGTCCCAGCACCACGTCGTCGACGTCGGCTCCGGTCAGTCCGGTGCGCTCGACGAGGGCGGTGAGCAGGCAGGTGGCCAGGGTGTTCGCGTCCAGGTCGCGGAACACCCCGCCAAAGCGTCCCACGGGGGTGCGCAGGGGTTGGCAGATGACGACGTCACGCATGGATTTTCCTCAGTTCGGGTTCAGCGGTTGACGATGGCGAGGTCGGCCGACAGTGCGCGGGCGGTGGCCAGCAGTTCGGGGATGACCTCGCCTGTGAGCTGGTCGGGGGAGTAGCGGGCGGCGTGGGTGGAGACGTTGAGGGCCGCGCTGACCGCGCCGTGGCGGTCGTGGACCGGTGCGGCCACCGAGCGCAGGCCGGGCTCGAGTTCCTGGTCGACGACGCACCACCCGCGCTCGGCCACCCGCGCCAGCTCCGCGCGGAGCGCTGACTCGTCGGCGAGGCCGTGGGGGGTGAGCGCCCGCAGGTCCGTCGCGGCGAGGTAGGCGTCGAGGTCCTCGGCGGGGAGCGAGGCGAGCAGGACCCGCCCCATCGACGTGGCGTAGGCGGGGAACCGGGTTCCGATGGTGATGCCGATGGTCATGATGCGACGCACCTGGACGCGCCCCACGTAGACGATGTCGGGGCCGTCGAGCACCGCCACGGACGAGGATTCGCCGAGTCGCGAGCTGAGCTTCTCCAGGTGCGGTTGGGCGAGATCGGTCAGCGGGAGCGCCGACAGGTAGCTGTACCCAAGGTCGAGGACCCGGGGGGTGAGCCAGAAGACCGAGTCGGCCGTGTCCACGTAGCCCAGTTCGACGAGGGTGTGGAGGAAGCGGCGGGCGGTCGCCCGGGTCAGTCCGGTGTTGCGCGCGACGTCACTGAGGGTCTGGCGTGGCTGGCGGGCGTCGAATGCCCGGATGACCGCCAGGCCGCGCGCGAGCGACTGGACGAAGTCGGGGGAGGCCGGGCGGTCGCCGCCGTCGTCCACGGACCCGGCCGGGGTCGACACCACGTCGGGGCGGGTCACGCCGCGCCCGTGTTTCGTGCGGCGTCGAGGTGTCGGCGGAGCACGTCGGTGATGCGGTCAGGGATCTCGACGGTGGGCACGTGGGCCGCCGGGGAGACGACGACGAAGTCCGCTCCGGGCACCCCGTCGGCGATCTCGCGCAGTACCTCCGGGGGAGTGGAGGGGTCCTCGTCCCCCGCGAGCACGAGGGTGGGGCAGGAGATCCGACCCAGCTCGGCGCGGTTGTCCCAGCCGGCCAGCGCGTCGCAGCAGGAGGCGTATCCCTCGGCCGGGGTGCCCAGGACCATCTCGCGGAGCCCGGCGACCAGCTCGGGCTCGGCCTCGGCCCGCGCGGCGGTGATCCACCGTGCGACGACGGCGTCGGCGACCGCGGCCGTCCCGCCCTCGCGGACCGCGGTGGCGCGATCGGCCCAGCCGGACGGTTCACCGAACTTCGCGGCGGTGCACAGGAGGGCGGTGGAGAGCACGCGGGTGGGTTCGTGGACGGCGAGCCACTGGGCCACCGCGCCACCGAGCGAGAGTCCGGCCACGTGGAACCGGTCCACGTCGATCGAGTCGAGCAGGGCCAGAACGTCGGCGGCCAGGTCGGCGATCGTGCAGGGGCCGGGGACGACCTCGGACGTGCCGTGGCCCCGGTGGTCCACCGCGACCACGGTGTGGTCGCGGGACAGGTCCCGGGCCTGCGCGTCCCACATCGAACGGTCGGACCCGAGTGATCCGAGGAGGACGAGGACGGGGGTGTCGGCGGACCGGGGTCCGCTGACCTCGTGGGACAGGGTGGCGGGCATGGTGTCGGTCCTCTCGTGCGTCTGGTCGCGGGCGGTGCGTTGCGTGGTGTGTGGTGCGCTCGGGCGCAGGCGCTCCACGTCGGTACCTGACCCACGATACCCGCATATCGTACGAGGAGCGAACACTTGTACAAGATGCGAACACCGGATAGGGTTCGTGACATGACCAACAAGATCTTCTCGTCGGCCGCGGACGCGGTCGCGGACATCCCCGACGGTGCCTCCCTGGCCGTGGGCGGGTTCGGTCTGGTCGGCATCCCCGCCGTCCTCATCGACGCGCTCCTCGAGCAGGGCGCCACCGACCTGAGCACGGTGAGCAACAACTGCGGGACCGACGGTTTCGGCCTGGGCAAACTTCTGGAATCGCACCGGATCACCCGGACCACGGCCTCGTATGTCGGCGCCAACAAGGAGTTCGCCCGCCAGTACCTCTCCGGCGAGCTCGAGGTGGAGCTCACGCCGCAGGGCACGCTCGCCGAGCGCATGCGGGCCGGAGGCGCCGGCATCCCCGCCTTCTACACCCCGGCCGGCGTCGGCACGATGGTCGCCGACGGGGGCCTGCCACTGCGTTACGACGGCGAGGGGGGCGTCGCCAAGGCGTCCGAGCCCAAGGAGGTCCGGGTCTTCGACGGCGAACAGTACGTCCTCGAGCGCGGGATCGTCACCGACTTCGCCCTGGTCCACGCCCACAGGGCCGACACCATGGGCAACCTGCAGTTCCGTGGGACGGCCCGCAACTTCAACCCGGACGTGGCCATGGCCGGTCGGATCACGATCGTGCAGGCCGAGGAGGTCGTCGAGCCGGGCGGGATCGACCCGGCCAACGTCCACATCCCCGGCATCTTCGTCCAACGGATCGTCGAGGTCGGCCGCCAGGAGACCGGCGTCGAGATCCGCACCACCAGGGAGGCCTGAGCCATGAGCTGGACCCACGAGCAGATGGCGGCCCGCATCGCCGCGGATTTCACCGACGGCCAATACGTCAACCTCGGTATCGGTATGCCCACCCTCATCCCCGGTTGTCTTCCCGAGGGTGTGCAGGTGACCCTCCACTCGGAGAACGGCATCCTCGGCGTCGGGCCGTACCCGACGGACGACGAGCTCGACCCCGAGATGATCAACGCCGGCAAGGAGACCATCACCGCCGAGGAGGGGGCGGCGTTCTTCTCGTCGTCGGAGTCCTTCGCCATGATCCGCGGCGGTCACGTCGACGTCGCAGTCCTCGGCGCTATGCAGGTCTCGCAGTCCGGCGACCTGTCCAACTGGATGGTCCCCGGCGCCATGGTCAAGGGCATGGGCGGTGCGATGGACCTCGTCCACGGCGCCGACCGCGTGATCGTGATGATGGACCACGTCACCCGCAAGGGCGACCTCAAGCTCATGCAGGAGAACACGCTCCCGTACACGGGCAAGGGCTGCGTCCAGCGGGTCGTCACCGACCTGTGCGTCCTCGACATCGCGCCGGAGGGCTTCCGGCTCGTCGAACTGGCGCCGGACGTGACGATCGACGAGGTCCGCCGGAAGACGGGCGCCGAGATCCACGCCTGAGTCGATCCACCCCGAGCCGACGCGCGGGTGGACGTCAGGTGTACACCGCCCGCGGAGGCGGGAGGCGGGGTCGGATTCTCACTACTGTGGGAACCGACCCCGTCGTCGTCTCCGGAAGGTCCGCCCCGCATGAGCACCTCCACCCCGGTCACCGCCACCCCGGCCACCGTGACCGTCACCGGCGCCGCCGGAAAGATCGCCTACTCGTTGCTGTTCCGTCTCGCCTCCGGGCTGGTGTTCGGGCCCGGGACCCCGGTCCGCCTGCGTCTGCTCGACATCCCGTCGGCCGTGGTCGCGGCGGAGGGCGTCGCGATGGAGATCGAGGACTGCGCGCTCCCGCTGGTCGAGTCGATCGAGATCACCGACGACGTGGACACCGCGTTCGACGGCGCCAACGCGGCATTCCTGGTGGGCGCCAGGCCGCGCGGCAAGGGGATGGAGCGCGCCGACCTGCTCACCGCCAACGGGGCGATCTTCCGGGAACAGGGCCGCGCCATCAACGCCCACGCCGCTGACGACGTGCGGGTGGTGGTGGTCGGCAACCCCGCCAACACCAACGCCTACATCGCCCACCGACACGCGCCCGACGTCCCCGCCGGTCGCTTCACCGCCCTGATGCGGCTCGACCACAACCGCGCGCTCAGCCAGCTCGCCACCCGGCTGGGAGCGCCGGTCGCCGACCTGGACGGGGTGGTGGTCTGGGGCAACCACTCGGCCACCCAGTTCCCCGACGTGTCGTACCTGACGCGACGGGGCGAGCCGGTCACCTCCGGGCTCGACGAGGAGTGGCTGGCCGACACGTTCATCCCGCGGGTCGCGAACCGGGGAGCCGAGATCATCTCGGTGCGCGGATCGTCGTCGGCCGCCTCGGCCGCCGGCGCGGCGGTCGACCAGATGCGCGACTGGGTGCACGGCACCAGTGGGGAGAGCTGGACCACGGTCGCACTGCCGTCGGAGGGGCAGTACGGCACCGTGCCGGGTGTCGTGACGGGGTTGCCCTGCCGCAGCCGCGGCGCGGAGTGGGAGGTCGTCGAAGGACTGGCGATCGGGGACTTCCAACGAGCCCGCATCGACGCGTCGGTGGCGGAACTGGTCTCGGAGCGTGACGCCGTTCACGGACTGGGACTGGCCGACTGACCTCGGGTGCACCGGGGCTGACGGCGTGTGCCGGGCCCCGGCGCCCACGGCCTAGGATGGTCGGGTGACGACTCCAGCTTCTGCCTCCCCGAACACCGACCGCGCGGACGCCCTGCCCGCCTCCTGGAACCCAGGTGAGGTGGAAGGCGGGCTGTACCAGCGCTGGGTGGAGGCCGGCTACTTCGAGGCCGACCCGTCCAGCGACAAGCCTGCCTACTCGGTGGTGTTGCCGCCGCCCAACGTCACGGGCAGCCTGCACATGGGCCACGCGCTCGACCACACCCTCATGGACGTGCTCACGCGGCGCAAGCGCATGCAGGGCTTCGAGGTCCTGTGGCTGCCCGGCATGGACCATGCGGGGATCGCCACGCAGACCCTCGTGGACCGCAAGCTCCGCGACGAGGGGATCGACCGCCACGAGATCGGCCGCGAGGCGTTCATCGAGAAGGTCTGGGAGTGGAAGCGCGAATCCGGCGGCACCATCGGCGAGCAGATGCGTCGCCTCGGCGACGGTGTCGACTGGTCTCGTGAGCGGTTCACCCTCGACGACGGACTGTCGCGCGCGGTGCAGACCATCTTCAAGGAGCTCTACGACAGCGGTCTGATCTACCGCGCCGAGCGACTGGTCAACTGGTCGCCCACCCTGCAGACCGCGATCTCGGACATCGAGGTCAAGTACGCGGACGTCGAGGGCGAGCTGGTGAGCTTCCGCTACGGCTCGATGGACGACTCCGAGCCGCACCTGGTCGTGGCCACGACCCGGCTCGAGACGATGCTCGGTGACACCGCGATCGCCGTCCATCCCTCCGACGAGCGCTACGCGCACCTGGTGGGCACCGAGATCCCGCACCCGTTCCGTGAGGGGTGGACCATGCGCGTGGTCGCGGACGACTACGTCGATCCCGAGTTCGGGACCGGCGCGGTGAAGGTCACGCCCGCGCACGACCCCAACGACTTCGCGATCGGCCAGCGTCACGGCCTCGAGATGCCCACGATCATGGACGCCACCGGCCACATCACCGGGACCGGGACCCGCTACGACGGCATGGACCGTTTCGACGCCCGCAAGGCCGTCCGGGAGGACCTCGCCGAGCAGGGGCGCATCGTCAAGGAGGTGCGTCCGTATCTGCACTCGGTGGGCCACTCCGAACGGTCCGGCGAGCCGATCGAGCCGCGGCTGTCGCTCCAGTGGTGGGTGCGGGTCGAGGAGCTGGCGAGGATGGCTGGGGACGCCGTGCGCGACGGTGACACGGTGATCCACCCGACGAGCCAGGAACCGCGCTGGTTCGACTGGGTCGACGACATGCACGACTGGTGCATCTCCCGTCAGCTGTGGTGGGGTCACCGCATCCCGATCTGGTACGGACCCGACGGCGACGTGGTCTGCGTGGGACCCGGCGAGGAGCCGCCCGCCGGGTACACGCAGGACACCGACGTGCTCGACACGTGGTTCTCCTCCGGACTGTGGCCGTTCTCCACCATGGGCTGGCCCGGGCGCACCGCCGACCTCGAGCGGTTCTACCCCACGTCCGTCCTGGTCACCGGGTACGACATCCTCTTCTTCTGGGTGGCACGGATGATGATGTTCGGCACCTTCGTGGGCCGGACCCTCACCGGCGACAAGGCCGCTCCGGGGAAGGTTCCGTTCACCGACGTCTTCCTCCACGGCCTCGTGCGCGACGAGCACGGCCAGAAGATGTCCAAGTCCAAGGGCAACGGCATCGACCCGCTCGACTGGGTGGACCGCTTCGGCGCCGACGCCCTGCGCTTCACCCTGGCCCGCGGGGCCAACCCGGGCGGCGACCTGTCGGTCGGGGACGACGCCGCCCAGGCGTCCCGCAATTTCGCCACCAAGCTGTTCAACGCCACCCGCTTCGCGCTGATGAACGGGGCGAAGGTGGGCGAACTGCCCGCCGCATCCGCGCTCACCGATGCCGACCGGTGGATCCTGCACCGGCTCGGGGAGGTGCGGGTGGGCGTCGACGACGCGTTGGACCGCTACGAGTTCTCCAAGGCATGCGAGGCCCTGTACCACTTCGCCTGGGACGAGGTGTGCGACTGGTACCTCGAGCTCGCGAAGGTCCAGTTCGGTTCGGACGACGACGCGCGCGCCTCCGAGCGGGCCGAGAACACGAGACTCGTCCTCGGACACGTGTTGGACGTCCTCATGCGGATGCTGCACCCGGTGATCCCGTTCGTCACGGAGACGCTGTGGACCGCACTGACCGGACGGGAGTCCGTGGTGGTCGCGGACTGGCCCACCGACGTGGCGCCGGCCGATGACGCCACGGGGCCGGTCCGCCGCGTGGCCGACGCCCAGACCCTCGTCACCGAGATCCGGCGGTTCCGCTCCGACCAGGGCCTCAAGCCCGGTCAGCGGGTGCCGGCACGGATCTCCGGCGTGGACGCCGCCGACCTGCCGGTGGACCTGCTCGCCCAGGTGTGCGCGCTCGCACGGCTGACCCCGGCCGCCGAGGACTTCACCGCCACGGCCTCGCTCGAGGTCCGGCTCGGGTTGTCGACGGTAGACGTGGAGATCGACACCTCCGGGACGATCGACCTCGCCGCCGAGCGACGCAGGTTGGAGAAGGATCTCGCCGCCGCCCGCAAGGAACTCGAGACCACCGGTGCCAAACTCGGCAACGAGGCGTTCCTGGGCAAGGCGCCCGACCACGTCGTCGACAAGATCCGCGGTCGCCGCGACCTCGCCGAGGCCGAGGTCTCCCGGATCACCGCCCGGCTCGAGTCGATGCCGGCAGGAAGTGACCCCGCGTGAGCGATCGACAGTGGCTCCCACCGCACGACCCGAGCGAGGGGTGGGACACCCCGACCGAGGAGGACGTCGCCGAGATGCTCGGCGAGGACGGCCTCGTCTCGGGCGTCCCGCTCGGTGGTCCGATCCCGGGTGACGAGGACGGCGACGGCGACGATCACCTGCCGCCGCGCCCGGTCCCCGAGGTCGGCAGCCCCGAATGGCAGGCCGACGCGGCCGACCTGGCCGCGGTCGAGGAGGAACTGACGACCCGCTGGCCGGAGTCCCGCCTCGAGCCGAGCCTGGACCGGATCGCCGAGCTGATGTCCGTGCTCGGCGATCCGCAGCACGCGTACCCCGTGGTCCACGTGGCGGGCACCAACGGCAAGACATCGGTCACGCGGATGGTCGACGCGCTGCTGCGGGCCCTGCACCAGCGCACCGGACGCAACTCCAGCCCCCACCTGCAGAGCGTCACCGAGCGCATCGCGCTCGACGGGGAGCCGGTCACCGCCCGCACCTTCGTGGACACCTACCGAGAACTCCAGCCCTATCTCGAGCTCGTCGACCAGCGGTCCGAGGAGGCCGGCGGCCCACGGATGAGCTACTTCGAGGTGCTGACCGCGATGGCGTTCGCCGCGTTCGCCGACGCACCGGTCGAGGTGGCGGTCGTGGAGACGGGGATGGGCGGGACGTGGGACGCCACGAACGTGGTCCGGCCCGCCGTCGCCGTGATCACCCCCGTTGGCCTGGACCACACCGACTACCTGGGCGAGGACCTCGCGACGATCGCGGGGGAGAAGGCCGGGATCATCCAGCCGGGCCCGGAGGACGATCTGCTGCCGCGAGACCCGATCGCCGTGATCGGGCGCCAGGAGCCCGAGGCCATGGACGTCCTGTTGCGTCGCGCCGTGGAGGTGGGCGCGGTCGTCGCCCGCCTCGGTTCGGAGTTCGACGTGGTCGAGCGGCGGGTCGCCGTCGGCGGCCAGCAGCTCACCCTGCGAGGCCTCGGTGGCGAGTACCCCGAGGTGTTCCTCCCGCTGTTCGGGGAGCACCAGGCCGAGAACGCCGCGACCGCGCTCGCGGCCGTCGAGGCGTTCTTCGGCGCGGGCCCGGACAGGGCCCTGGACCCGGAACTCATCCGTGCAGGCTTCGCTGCGGTCGACAATCCCGGGCGCCTCGAGCGGCTCAGCTCCAGCCCCACCGTCCTGGTGGACGCCGCCCACAACGGGCACGGAGGACGCGCACTCGCCGAGGCTGTCACCTCGGAGTTCGACTTCAAGCGGCTGGTCGCCGTGGTCGCGATGCTCGACGGCAAGGACGCCGACGCGTTTCTCGCCGCACTCGAGCCGGTGGTGGAGGAGGTCGTCGTCACCCGGGCCGCCTCATCGCGCGCGATGGACCCGGGCGACCTCGCACGCATCGCCGAGGAACGGTTCACCGCCCAGCGCGTCCACGTGGTGGACACCCTGCCCGACGCGGTCAGCGCGGCCCTCGACCTGGTCGGGGTCCCGGATCCGACCGCGGACGACGACGTCTCGGGCGTCGGCGTGCTCATCACGGGTTCCGTGGTGACCGCCGGGGCCGCCCGCAGCCTGTTCGGAAAGGACGCACAGTGACCGACCCGACCCCCGGCCCCCGGGGCGCAGCGCACGAGCCCTCGGTGGACCCGTGGAAGGGGCTGCGGGGCATCATGGCCGGCACCCTCGTGCTCGAGGCGATCGTGATCGGTCTGGTGCTGACGGTCATCGCCCGGCTCGACGGCGGCGCCCACTTCCAGCCGTGGAAGGTGTGGTTCGTCAGCCTCCTCGCGGTCGCGATGCTCGTGGCCAGTGGACTCCAGCGCAAACCCTGGGCGATCCCGCTGAACCTCACGCTCGCGGGTCTGGCCGTCGCCGGCTGGGCCGTGCACTGGTCGATGGGGGTCTGCGGGCTCATGTTCGCCGCGGTCTGGGCGTACATCCTGTACCTGCGCCGGGACCTGACCCGCCGGATGGCCGGCGGCTATCTGCCCAGCCAGCACGACTGACGGCTCCGGACGGTCGGCGTGGACACCGGGCTTGTAGGATCGCCCTCGTGACCGAGAGAACTTTCTTCCTCATCAAGCCCGACGGTGTCGAGCGCGCGCTGACCGGGACCATCCTGGCCCGTATCGAGGCCAAGGGCCTCAAGATCGTCGCCATGGACATGCGTCAGGTGTCCCAGGAGACGGCGGCCGAGCACTACGCCGAGCACTCCGAGCGTCCGTTCTACGGGGACCTGCTCGAGTTCATCACCTCCGGTCCGGTCGTCGCCGGCGTGCTCGAGGGCCCCCGGGCGATCGCCGCGTGGCGTCAGCTCGCCGGGGGCACCGACCCTGTGGAGAAGGCCGCGCCCGGCTCCATCCGTGGCGACTTCGGTCTCGAGACCCAGTTCAACCTCGTCCACGGCTCGGACTCCGAGGAGTCCGCCGCCAGTGAGATCGCGCTCTGGTTCCCCGGTCTGTAGATCCCCGTCCTCCCGCAGTGATCGAGCTGCGCGCGCCCGTCGGCCCCGAGGCCCGGCGGGCGCGTTTGCGTTCGGTGGTGCCGGGCGACGACGTTTCGGCGGCGGGTGTGGGAGAATGGTCGAAGCCCATCCTGGCGAGTGGACCACCAGTCCGCCCCGGAACGGGCGCCCGCCACCCGTGGCCCGGTTCGTCCCGGTGCCGCGGACCACAAGACGTCGTCCCACCCAGGTGGGGCCCAGACAAGAAGACGCCCGACCCCGTGCGGCGGCGTGGGTCACCGTTATCCGGTGACGTGATCGCGCCCGGAGTCCGGCCGGAGGAGACACGTGTCGGATCCGAACCTGACAATCGACGACATCAACGCGCTTCCCGAGAGGATGCGTGCGCACGCGGCCGCCAGGGCCGTGGGCATGAGCAGCAGGGAATTCCTGGCCGCCATGGCCGGGATCGGCGTGGAGATCAAGAGCGCCCAGTCCGGGGTGACCAGGCAGGTGCTGCTCGACTGGTTCACCAGCCGCGGGCAGGACACGGAGACGGCGTCCGGTGTCGCGCCGGCAGGGGACACCGGTGCCCAGGCGCCGGCGGCCGAGGCGTCCGCGACCGACGCCCCCGCCCGGAAGGCCCCGGGGGACAAGGCCCCGGCAGAAAAGGCCCCCGCGAAGAAGGCCGCCGCCAAGAGGGCGGCCAAGGCGCCCGCCAGGAAGACCGCGGAGAAGACCCCCACCGCAGAGGTGCCCGCCGACCCGGCGTCGGCTGAGGCGACCGCCGCTGGGACAACGCCGGCCGAGACGCCGGCCGAGGCGCCTGCTGCGGAGTCGGCGACGGGCGGGACGGCGGCGACGGAGACCGCTCCCGCGAAGAAGGCGTCCGGCAGGAAGAGCCCGGCGCGCAAGACCACCGCCGAGAAGACCGCCGAGAAGGCCACGGACGCCGAGAAGTCCGCCTCCAGGTCAGCGGAAAAGTCCGGCGCGAGGACCGGGACGAAGTCCGTGCAGGGCTCGGCGGACGAGTCCGCAGGGACCGGGGGAGGCGGGACGAGCGGTCGGAACCGCCCGGCGCTGCCCGAGATCGCGATCGTCACCGGCGAGGTGGGGTCGGAGGAGTCGGGCAACCGTCGGCGTCGGTCCACTGCGACCCCGTCGTTCTCTCCGCTGTTCCTCTCGCCCGACGAGGCTCCCGCGCAGACGCAGGCGGACACCCGCTCGGGCGACGAGCCCCGCGGCCGCCGCGGCCAGGGCCAGACCCAGACCCAGGGCCAGACCCAGGGCCGGGCCCGCACCGAGACCGCCCCCGACACCGCCCCCACCCCTCCCGCCGAGGACACGCAGGTCGAGCAGGACGGGCAGGAGCAGGGATCCGACGACGGCCGCGCCACGGACCAGTCCGACTCCGGTGACGGCGGGACCCGTCGTCGCCGTCGGGGCCGTCGCGGACGTGGGCGCGGGCGCGGCGAGGCCGGCGACGACCAGAACGGTGAGAACACCGGGACCGAGTCGTCGGACGACGGAGACCAGCGCGACAGCGACCAGCGCGGCAGCGACCCTCGCGACAGCGACCCGGACGAGACCTCCGGCAGCGATGACGGGAGTTCCGACGCCCGTCCCGATTCCGCCGCCGAGACCGACGACCGGTCCGCCGACGACTCCGACGGGCAGTCCGGTCCGGGTGACGCCGACGGTGATGATTCGGACGACTCGGGGAACGGTCCGTCGGGTTCGAGGCGCCGTCGCCGTCGTCGTCGTCGCAGTGGGGGCTCCGGCTCCGACGACACCCAGACGTCCAACGATGACCCGCCCCAGACCGAGGTCCACGAACGCGAGGCCCGCCGTCGCTCCGGACGCGGGGGACAGGGCTCGGGTACGTCGTCCGACGAGGTCCAGGGCATCACCGGCTCCACGCGGCTCGAGGCCAAGCGCCAGCGTCGCCGCGACGGCCGCGAGGCCGGTCGTCGTCGCCAGCCGATCCTCTCCGAGTCCGAGTTCCTCGCCCGCCGCGAGGCCGTGGACCGCGTCATGGTGGTCCGTGAGAAGCAGCGCGGCGACGGCAAGGGCGTCATGACCCAGGTCGGCGTGCTCGAGGACAAGGTCCTCGTGGAGCACTTCGTCACCACCGAATCGGCGCGTTCGATGGTCGGTAACGTCTACCTCGGCCGTGTGCAGAACGTGCTGCCCAGCATGGAGGCGGCGTTCGTCGACATCGGGCGCGGCCGCAACGGCGTCCTGTACGCCGGCGAGGTCAACTGGGAGGCCGCCGGGCTCGGCGGCAAGGCCCGGCGGATCGAGCAGGCACTCAAGTCCGGCGACATGGTGCTGGTGCAGGTCACCAAGGACCCGATCGGGCAGAAGGGTGCCCGCCTGTCCACGCAGATCTCGCTGGCCGGGCGCTTCCTCGTGTACGTACCGGACGGCAACTCCACCGGCATCTCGCGCAAGTTGCCCGACACCGAGCGTCGCCGCCTCAAGGCGATCCTCAAGGAGGTCGTGCCGGAGGGCTCCGGCGTGATCATCCGCACCGCCGCCGAGGGCGTCAGCGCGGAGGAGATCGGCCGCGACGTCGAGCGCCTGGCCGCCCAGTGGACCGAGATCTCGGAGGCTGCCGCCAAGCGCACCGACTCCGGGGCCGGCACGCCTGTGTCCCTGTACGAGGAGCCGGACCTGCTGGTCAAGGTCGTCCGCGACCTGTTCAACGAGGACTTCTCCAAGCTCGTCATCCAGGGCGAGACCTCCTGGGACACGGTGCACGACTACGTCTCGCGGGTCGCGCCCGAGATGACGGAGCGCGTGGAGCGGTACAACAACCCGGATGTGGACGTGTTCGCCACCTATCGTGTGGACGAGCAGCTGGCCAAGGCGCTCGACCGCAAGGTGTGGCTGCCCTCCGGCGGCTCGCTGGTGATCGACCGCACCGAGGCGATGACCGTCATCGACGTTAACACCGGCAAGTACACCGGCTCCGGCGGCAACCTCGAGGAGACCGTCACCAAGAACAACCTCGAGGCCGCCGAGGAGATCGTCCGCCAGCTGCGCCTGCGCGACGTCGGCGGGATGGTGATCATCGACTTCATCGACATGGTGCTCGAGTCCAACCGCGACCTCGTGCTGCGGCGCCTCACCGAGGCGCTGGGGCGCGATCGCACCCGCCACCAGGTCTCCGAGGTCACGTCACTGGGGCTGGTGCAGCTCACCCGCAAGAAGCTCGGTACCGGGCTGGTCGAGGCGTTCTCCACCCCGTGCGAGCACTGCCAGGGCCGCGGGCTGATCGTGCACGCGGACCCCCTGCACACCGAGTCGCACAACGCCGACGAGCCCGGTGGCCGCCGCGGCCGTCGCAAGGGTGGCAACGGCAAGGGCTCGGGGGAGTCCGAGGCGCCCGCGCCCAAGCAGGCCGCGCGCAAGGACGGCCCCGCGCCGGCCGCGCACCCGGCCGCGCTTGCGATCTCACGGCAGCACGCCGAGGCAGACGCCGACAGCGGCGCCGAGCCGAACGCCCAGGGTGGCACCCGCACCGACGGGGGCCGTGACACCGACCAGGGCCGTGACGCGGCGCCCGAGACCCGGGCAGCCGGGAGAGCGGACGCCGGCGCCCGGGGGGCCACCGCCCCCGAGGTCGTGACCGCGCCCGCGGCGGAGGCACCGGCCGCTCCCGCCGCGGAGCAGACCGCCGAGCCGACGCCGGGGACCGCCGAGCCCGACTCGGCGGACGCCGCCGGGACCACGCGGCCGGCGCGTCGCCGCCGGGCAGCGAGGCGGGCCACGAGCAGTGCTCCGGCGCCGACGACCGCGGCCGAGGACGCCGCCGCGGCCGAGGTGACCGACTCCCCGCAGTCCGAGGCCGCCGTGGTGGCCGAGGCGGAGACGGTCGTGGAGCAGGTCTCCACCCCGGGTCCCGACACTGCGGGTCCGGACACGGCGGGTCCGGATACCGGGCCCACGGGTCAGGCCCCGGGCGGGCGCCGCCCCCGCCGGCGGTCCACCCGCCGCGAGGCTGGCGCCGCCGGGACCGACACCGCGCCGCAGGCCGCACCGGCCGATCCGGTGGCGAAGGTCGAGGCCGCGCCCCTGGCGGAAGCGCCCACCTCGGTGGTCGCCGAGCCGCGCACGCGGCCGGCGAGGCGACGTGCCACCAGGACGACGACCGCCCCCGCTGGCGACTGACGCACCCGGCCGCGGGCCGGCGGCACGGTCGGTTTGACCTGCTGTGCCGCCGGACCGTAACCTTGACAGGTCGCTCGGCGCGGCGCTATGTCGTGGCGCGAGGAGTCGCGCGACGGGACCGGGAACGGTTCCGGGGCCCGCGACCCTCGACCGACGCGAGTCGGCGAGCAAGAGAGAACACCGCACACCAGGTGTGGTCGCCCCAGGCGGCCGCACACCCGAGAAGCAAGGGGAAGCCCTCGATGTACGCGATCGTCAAGACCGGCGGCAAGCAGTACAAGGTCGCCGAAGGGGACCATGTCAAGGTCGAGAAGATCGAGGGCGAGGCCGGAACCTCCGTGTCGCTGTCCCCGATCCTCGTGGTCGACGGTTCGGCCGTCACCTCCGACGCCGACGCCCTGTCCAAGGTCACCGTCTCCGGCGAGATCGTCGAGCAGACCAAGGGACCGAAGATCCGGATCCACAAGTTCAAGAACAAGACCGGGTACCACAAGCGTCAGGGCCACCGTCAGAAACTGACGGTCGTCAAGATCACCGGTATCAAGTAATCCATCTCCGGCCGCTCAGGCCACCAGCTCAGCGCCCTCGGGCGTGCTCCCTGAAGGAGGGACTCGGACATGGCAAGTAAGAAGGGCGCATCCAGCACCCGTAACGGTCGTGACTCCAACGCACAGCGCCTCGGCGTCAAGCGGTTCGGCGGCCAGGAGGTCAACGCCGGTGAGATCCTGGTGCGCCAGCGCGGCACCAAGTTCCACCCGGGCGTCAACGTCGGCCGTGGTGGCGACGACACCCTGTTCGCCCTCTCCGCCGGCGCGGTGGAGTTCGGCACCAAGCGCGGTCGCAAGACCGTGAACATCGTGCCGGCCGGCGCCGAGGCCTGAGCCTCCCAGCCGACCACTTTCATGAACAGCCCTCGGGGGCCGGGCGGGGTCGTCAAGACCCCACACCCGGCCCCCGAGAGTATTTGCACCACCCCGCCCGTCATCGCCCGTCACCCGGAGGAGTCCCCACCATGTCGAGATTCATCGACCGCGTAGTCCTCCACCTCGCGGCGGGGGACGGCGGCCGCGGCTGCACCTCGGTGCACCGCGAGAAGTTCAAGCCCCTCGGCGGCCCCGACGGCGGCAACGGCGGGCACGGTGGCGACGTCGTCCTCGTCGTGGACCCCCAGGTCCACACCCTGCTCGACTTCCACTTCCGGCCCCACGCCCGCGCGGGCCGGGGCCAGCCGGGTATGGGCGCCAACCGCAACGGAGCCCAGGGCGCCGACCTCGTGTTGTCGGTACCGCCCGGCACCGTCGTGCTCGACGAGGACGGCGAGGTGCTGGCCGACCTCACCGGCGTCGGCACCCGCTTCGTCGCCGCCGAGGGTGGCAAGGGCGGTCTGGGCAACGCCGCCCTGGCCTCCCGGGCCCGCAAGGCCCCCGGCTTCGCGCTGCTCGGCGAGCCCGGCGAGGTCCGCGATCTCACGCTCGAGCTCAAGTCCATGGCCGACGTCGGACTGGTGGGCTTCCCGTCCGCCGGCAAGTCCTCCCTGGTCTCGGTTCTCTCGGCGGCCAAGCCCAAGATCGCTGACTACCCCTTCACCACCCTGGCACCCAACCTCGGCGTGGTCTCGGTCGGCGACGACACCTTCACCATCGCCGACGTTCCCGGCCTCATCCCCGGTGCCAGCGAGGGCCGGGGCCTGGGTCTGGACTTCCTGCGTCACATCGAGCGCACCGCCGTGCTGGCCCACGTGGTGGACTGCGCGAACCTCGAGTCCGACCGGGACCCGATCTCCGACGTGGACGCCCTCGAGGCCGAGCTCGCCGCCTACCGGTCCGAACTGACCGACGCCGGGATCGGGGACCTGGCCGACCGCCCCCGCGTGGTCGTGCTCAACAAGATCGACGTGCCCGACGCCGCCGACATGGCGGAGATGGTGCGCGAGCACTTCGAGGCCAAGGGGTGGCCGGTCTACGCGATCTCCGCGGTGGCCCACAAGGGGTTGGACGAGCTGCGGTACGGCCTGTACGAGTTGATCAAGGCGCACCGTAGGGCCAACCCGCCCGCCGCGCCCGAGCGGATCGTCATCCGCCCCAAGGCGGTGGACGTCGAGGAGTTCCGCGTCCGCCCGGATCCCGCCGACCGCGGCGCGTTCATCGTCACCGGGGCCAAGCCGGAGCGGTGGATCCGTCAGACCGAGTTCGACAACGACGAGGCCGTGGGCTTCCTCGCCGACCGGCTGGCCCGGATCGGGGTCGAGGAGGCGCTCATCAAGGCCGGCGCCACGGAGGGCTGCACCGTCACCATCGGTGACGTCTCGTTCGAGTGGGAGCCGCAGACCCCGGCCGGCGTCGACCTCATGCGCACCGGGCGTGGCACCGACATCCGGCTGGAGTCCGACGAGCGGATCGGCGCCACCGAGCGCAAGTACCGCAAGCGGGTGCGCCGCGGCCTGATCGACCCGGACGAGGAGATCCTGGAGTGACCAAGGAGCGGGAGTTGCGCCGTCGTATCGGCGCGGCCCGCCGCGTGGTGGTCAAGATCGGCTCGTCGGCCATCACCAGTTTCCACGGCGGGATCCGGCGGGCCGAACTCGACGCACTCGCCGACGTCTGCCAGTCGCGGATGGCCGCGGGGTCGGACGTCTTCGTCGTCTCCTCCGGTGCGATCGGCGCCGGCATGGCGCCACTGGGGATGACCACCCGCCCCGGCACCCTGTCCGCGAAGCAGGCCGCGGCCAGCGTCGGACAGCTCGAGCTGGCGCGCGCGTGGGGCGACTCGTTCGCCCGCTTCGACCGGGTGGTGGGCCAGGTGCTGCTCACGGCCGCCGACATCGGGCGGCGGGACAGCGCCGCCAACGCCCAGCGGACCCTCGACCGCCTGCGCACCCTGCACGCGGTGCCGGTGATCAACGAGAACGACACCGTGGCCACCAACGAGATCCGGTTCGGTGACAACGACCGGCTCGCCGCGTTGGTCGCGCACCTCATCAGCGCCGACGCCCTCATCCTGCTCTCGGACGTCGACGCCCTGTACGACTCCGACCCGCGCAAGGGCGGGGCCAGCGCGGTGACCATGGTCGGCGGCGAGGGCGACCTCGACGGCGTGATCGCCGGTGCCGGCGGTGCCCTGGGGACCGGCGGCATGGCCTCCAAGCTCGCCGCCGCCCGTCTGGCCGCGGACGCGGGCATCCCGGTCCTGCTCACGGCCGCGGAGCTGGCGCCGCAGGCCCTCGCCGCCGACCCGACGGTGGGCACGGTCTTCGCGGCCCGGCCCGAGCGGATGACCGCCCGGCGCTTCTGGGTCCGGCACGCCGCGGACGCCCGCGGGGCGGTCCTGCTGGACGACGGAGCGGTCCGAGCGGTGACCGGCTCGCGACGCTCCCTGCTACTGGCCGGGGTGACCGGGGTGGACGGGCTGTTCCACTTCGGCGACGTCATCGAGATGCACGACGTCGACGGCCGGGTGGTCGCCCGCGGGATCGCCCAGTACGACTCGGTCGAGGTCCGCGCCCGGCTGGTCGACCGGGCGGCGGGCGGCACCGGCTCCGGTCAGGGGCGCCCGTTGGTGCACGCCGACGACCTCGTCCCGGTCTGACCAGCGCTGGTCCGACCACCGACCCCGGTCGGCCCGCGCTCAGCCTTCCGTGACGGTCCCCTCGGTGTGGACCGGGGTGACGGTCCCCTCCTCGAGGTTGTAGATCGCGCCGACGATCGCGGTGCGGCCCTCGGTGATCGCGCGGTCGACGACGGCCGACTTCTGCCGGATCGCGGTGACGGTGTGGCGGACGTTCTCCACCACCACGTCGTCGTACCCGGCGTCCGGGTCGCGCCGCGCCTCGAACACGGCCGGCGAGATCCGCTCGACCACGTCGCGCAGGTACCCGGACGGGGTGGAGTGCGTGTCGATGGCGGTGATCGTGGCGCCCACCGCGCCGCACGAGGTGTGTCCCAGGACCAGGGTCAGCGGGATGTTCAGGGCCTCGATCCCGAACTCGATCGACCCGAGCACCGACGAGTCCACGATGTGGCCGGCGTTGCGGATCACGAACAGGTCGCCGAGCCCCTGGTCGAAGACGACCTCGGCGGGGACGCGGGAGTCCGCGCAGCCGAACACCTGCGCGAACGGATTCTGCTGGCCGGCGAGCTCGGTGCGCCGAGAGGGGTCTTTGTGCTCGTTGAGGTTCTCCCCGGCCACGTAGCGGGCGTTGCCGCGGAGTAGTCGGGCCAGCGCGGTCTCCGGTGTCTTTGCGATCTGCATGGCCCTATTTTGCTCCTTGACGCTCACCCGTGGCGCGGCAGGGCCGCATCTGTCAGCTCGAGGACCTCCACGCAGTCGCCGTCGATCGTCAGGGTGGCCTCGCCGTGCGCGCGGGTGCGGCCGCGGTTGACCACCGCGACGGGCGTGCCGGTGGTCACCGCACGCCGTACGAACCGGTATCCGGAGCGGACGGTCAGGGAGGAGCCGACGACGACGACGAGGTCCGACCCGTCGACGAGCGCGTTGGCCTCCTGCACGCGATGCGCGGGGACGTTCTCGCCGAAGTAGACGATGTCCGGTTTGAGGACTCCCGAGCAGGCCCGACAGTCGACCATGCGGAAGTCGGAGGTCTCGGCCAGGACGGCGTCGGCATCCGGCGCCACCTCGATCGCGCCGCGGGAGGTCACGCGTTCGATGAAGCCGGGGTTGAGGCGTTCGAGCTGTTCGTGCAGCGCCCACCGGCTCTGTCGCAGGCCGCAGTCCAGGCAGATGACCACGGCGTAGGTCCCGTGCAGGTCCACGAGCCGGCGGTTGCCCGCCTTGAGGTGCAACAGGTCCACGTTCTGGGTGATCACCCCGGTGACCAGGCCGCGACGCTCCCAGTCGGCGAGCAGGAGGTGCGCGGCGTTGGGTCGTGCGGCCTCCATGTGCCGCCACCCGAGGTGGTTGCGCGCCCAGTAGTGCCGGCGGAACGTGGGGTCGCCCACGAACTGTTGGAACGTCATCGGGGTCCGGCCGGGCGAATCGGGCCCGCGGTAGTCGGGGATGCCCGACGGGGTCGAGATGCCGGCGCCGGTGAGCACCACCGCCCGCCGGCCCCGGAGGAGTTCGGCGAGTGCGGCCGCGCGGTCGGGCAGGTCCGGGTCCGCCTCCGTGCGCTCGGCCGGCGTCCAGGCGGTTTCGCGGATCCTGGCCATCTAGAGGCCCCCGGGCCCCGAGGGGTCGTGCGCGCACACCACGTCGAGGGTGCCGTGGCGACGCCGGGCCAACCCGGCGAGCCTGGCGTGCGTCAGGGACACCGCGCCCGGTTCCAGGGCCAGGGCGCGTTCCAGGACGGGGATCGACCGCGGCACGCGACCCGTCTGACCGATCTGCCCCCGGTGGTAGAAGGCGTCCCCGGCGTGGAGGAGGTCCTTGTCGTCGTCACCGCCACCGGGCACGAACACCCCGGCGTGACCCACCGCGTGGCCCGGCAGGTCCACCAGCATCATCCCCTCGGCGACATGGTCCAGGGGGTGCGCCCGGAAGCCCTCCCACCGGTCGGTCCCGTAGGAGTACTCGACGAACCGCGGCCCGTGCGACCACTGGGGGCGGCGGTACCGGCGGCGCTCGACGAACCGCGGCGTGCGCACCGCCCACGTCAGCGCCTGGGCGGCGACGTGCACCTGTGCCTCCGGGAAGTCGGCGAGCCCACCGATGTGGTCGGCGTCCATGTGGGTCAGCACTATGTGCCGCACGTCCCGCGGATCCAGGCCCAGCGCCTCGATGCGGCGGACCGCGGTCTCGCCGGTGCGCAGCGCCGGGCGCAGCGCGTGACGCATCGTCCCGAGGCGGCCGGCCGGGTCGGCGATGTCCTGCAACCCGATCCCGGAATCCACCAGCACGAGCCCGTCCGGGGCCTCCACGAGCAGCACGCGCGTCGGAACGAGGCCCCCCATCGTGCCGCAGTTGAGCTGGTGGATCCGCATGGGAGAAACGGTACCGACCGACGGTAGGGTGCGTGGCATGGCCGCAGGTGGAGTGCTCGATCCACGACCGGTGGTACGCGTCGAGCGGCAGCGCGACGGGGGCGTGGACGAGCGGGCCGAGCCCGTGTCGGCCGGGGCGGGGCGGTGGCCGTACTCGATCCCGGCGGTGGCCCAGCTGTTGCGCGAGGGACTCGAACTCGACGACCTCACCGTGCTCGTGGGGGAGAACGGCGCCGGCAAGTCGACGATCGTCGAGGCCGTCGCCATGGCGTACGGGCTCGGCGCCGAGGGCGGGTCGGTCAACGGCCGTGACGTCACCTGGGAGTCGGAGTCCCCGCTGCACGACTCACTGCGGCTGGTCCGGGGCGGGGGCGCGCCGAAGTGGGGCTACTTCCTGCGCGCCGAGACCATGCACGGCATGTTCACCTACCTGCAGTCCTCCGGCCCGGAGCAGGACTTCCACTCCCGCAGCCACGGTGAGGCGTTCTGGGATATTGTCACCACCTCGCGGTTCTCCGGCGGCGGGTTGTTCGTGCTGGACGAGCCCGAGGCCGGACTGTCCTTCGACGCCCAACTCCGACTGGTCGCCCTGCTGCTCGAGCTGGCCGACCGGCGCGGGGCGCAGGTGCTCATGGCCACCCACTCGCCGATCCTCGCTTCGGTGCCCGGCGCCGCGGTGTACGAGCTCTCCGACGCCGGGATGCACCGCACCCGGTGGGAGGATCTGGCGATGGTCGACCACCACCGGCGCTATCTCGACGCGCCGGAACGGTATCTGCGCCACCTGCTGGAGTGACCGGGCACACTGGGGCGCATGAGCCGCTCTGAGTCCCGATCGCACCGCACCACCGGCGAGGCCCGGCCCGTCCACCCCGTCTACCCGGAGTGGCAGCCGCCGTCGGCGTCACGGGCGGCCAACACCGGACCGCTTCCCGCGCCGGAGCCGGGCTTCACCCCGGACGTGATCGTCGTGGGGCACGGTCTGTCCGGACTGGTCGCCACCCACGAGGCGACCCGCGCGGGCAATAAGGTGCTCGTGGTGGACCAGGAGAACGAGAAGAACCTCGGCGGTCAGGCGTTCTGGTCCCTCGGCGGACTGTTCCTCGTGGACACCCCGGAGCAGCGGCGGATCGGGATCTCCGACTCGCTCGAGTTGGCGTGGCGGGACTGGCTCGGCTCCGCCGGCTTCGACCGGCCGGAGGACCACTGGCCGCGGCAGTGGGCGCGTGCCTACGTCGAGTTCGCCGCGGGGGAGAAGCGGCGGTACCTCCACGACCTGGGCCTGCGGATCATCCCCACCGTCGGCTGGGCCGAGCGCGGCGGCGGCGACGTGGCCGGGCACGGCAACTCCGTCCCGCGCTTCCACGTGACCTGGGGGACCGGGCCCGAGGTGGTGCGGGTGTTCGAGGAACCCGTCCTGGAGGCCGCCCGGGCCGGGCTCGTGCGCTTCGCCGTACGTCACCGGGTCGACGAGATCGTGGTCGAGGACGGTCGCGCCGTCGGAGTGCGCGGCGCGACGCTCGTTCCCTGCGACCTCGACCGGGGCGTGGCCTCCCCGCGCGAGGAGACCGGCGCGTTCGAGTTCCGGGCCGGGGCGGTGCTCCTCGCCTCCGGCGGTATCGGCGGCAACCCCGACCTCGTTCGTCGGTACTGGCCCGCGGACCGGCTCGGCGACGCTCCCGAGCGCCTGATCCTGGGGGTGCCCGAGCACGTGGACGGCCGGATCCTGGAGATCTCCGCGGTGGCCGGGGCCAACCTCATCAACCGGGACAGGATGTGGCACTACACCGAGGGCGTCGAGCACTACGCGCCCGTGTGGCCCTCGCACGCGATCCGCATCATCCCCGGGCCGTCCACCCTGTGGCTGGACGCGAACGGCGACCGGATGCCGGTACCGCTGTTCCCGGGGTTCCACACCACGGCGTCCATCGAGGCCATCCGCCGCACCGGCCGGGACTACTCCTGGTTCATCCTCGACTCCGCCATCGCCGGCAAGGAGTTCATCCTCTCCGGGTCCGAGCAGAACCCGGAGCTCACGGACAAGAGCATCAAGAAGTTCGCCTCCAAGGCCGGAAGCGGACTGCCGCCGTCGATCGCCGAGTTCGCCGAGAAGGGCGTCGACTGGGTGGTCGCGGACACCCTCGAGGAGATGGTCGCCGGCATGAACTCGCTGCTGCGCGACGGGGAGCCGGAGCTCGACGTGGAGCGGGTGCGCGAGTTCGTCCTGGCGATGGACGGGCAGATGGACAACCCGTTCGCCAAGGACGCCCAGGTGCAGGCCATCCACAACGCGCGGCGCGTCCTCACCGACAAGCTCACCCGGTTGGCCAAGCCGCACCGGCTGCTCAGGGACTCGGGCCAGGGCACGGGCTCGGCGGCCGGCTCCGGCGGCCCGCTCATCGCGGTCAAGGTGCACCTCATGACCCGCAAGACGCTCGGCGGCATCGAGACGACCCTCGACTCCCAGTGCCTGACCCCCGACGGCGAGCCCTTCCCGGGCCTGTACGCGGCGGGCGAGGTCGCCGGCTTCGGCGGCGGCGGCGTGCACGGGTACAACTCGCTGGAGGGGACGTTCCTCGGCGGGTGCATCTTCTCGGGCCTCAAGGCGGGCCGGGCGATGGTGCGGGAGGCCTGATCGGCGCGGGCGGCGGCGAGGAGCGCACGCTCTCCGCGGCGAGGATCGGTATCGCCGGCGCGGCGGTCGTCGGCGTCGCCTTCGGCATGGCGCGGTACGTCTACGGGCTCACCCTGCCCGACATCCGCCGGGACCTCGGTCTGCCGGAGCTGGTGCTCGGGCTCGTCGCCAGCGCCTCGTTCGTCGGCTACCTGGCCGGCCTGCTGCTCGCGGGACCCCTGACGGCCCAGCGTGGACCGCGCGCACCGACCACCGTGGGCGGGGTCTGCGGCGCGCTCGGTGCCGCCATCGTGGTGACCGCCCAGTCGCCGTGGCTGCTCGCGGTGGGCGCGGTTCTGGCCGGCAGCGCGGGCGGCTGGGTCTGGGCGCCGTACTCGGACATCGTCACCCGGACGGTGACCGCCCGACACCAGCCCAGGGCGCTGGCGATGATCACCACCGGTACGGGCGTCGGGCTGATCGCCCTGGGCGGGCTGGCCGTCCTCGCCGTCCAGGGATCCTGGCGTCTGGTGTGGGCGATTGCGAGAACTGTGGGCGGACGGCTGGCGAGACGGCGGGATCGACTGGGTGAGGGACATCGCCGAGCGTCTCCCGCCCGCCGTCGTCGCGAAGCTCATGGGGCTGCCGCCACAGGATGCCGACCGACTGTGGGAATGGGCGTTCGCCAGTACCAGGATGTTGGACGGGATGGTCACGGCCGACGAGTTCGACGACTCGCTCCGGTCGGCCGGGGAGCTGGTCGACTACCTCTCCGCCGCTGTGACCGGGGCGGAGGCCGGGCAGAGCGCCTCGGTGCTCGGGGCACTCGCCCGTGAGCTGGAGCGTGGCGACATCTCCCACGACGCCGCGGTGCAGGTCCTGGTCCAGCTCGTGGCGGCCGGAATCGAATCCACCGTGGGCCACCTGGGCACCCTGGTATGGCGCCTGGGGCAGCACCCCGAGCACATCGACACACTCCGGTCGGACCCGGGGCGCCGCTCGCCGTTCATCGAGGAGACCCTCAGAACGGATGCGCCCTTCCGGGGGCACTACCGCCACGTCACCACGGACACCGAACTCGGTGGGACCGCTCTCGCCGCGGACACCCACCTCTTCCTCCTGTGGGGTAGCGCCAACCGGGACCCCCACCGGTACGGGGACCCGGACCGGTTCAGACCGGACCGCGATGAGGGCTCGCACCTGTCGTTCGGGCGCGGCATCCACTTCTGCCTGGGTGCGGCCCTGGCGCGCATGGAATCCCGCGCCGCACTCGACTTCCTCCTCGAGATCGGCGGGGACCTCGAGATCGACGTATCGCAGACACAATGGCACCAGAGTCTTCTGGTCCGTCGCCTCCGGAGCCTCCGACTCACCGTTTGAACCGGAGGTCCTCGGCGAACGGGCCCGGCGAGGGTGCTCAGCCGTCGCCGGTCGTCACCTCCGTGGGGCCCTCCTCGTCCGCTCCGCGCGCCCCCGCCTCGACTCGCCGGTCCCGCGCCTGTCGGCGCCCCCGCAGCACACCGAGTTCATAGGTGGCCAGCACGATGAGCCACAGCGCGGTGATGGGGATGACGAACCAGAGCATGGCGGCGCTGAACGGATCCAACGCGTCGTGGTCGGCCGCCTGCAGCACCACGTAGACGACATACGCGGCGTAGAAGCCGGCGAAGAGCAGTCCCTCCCACCGCTTGATCGCCATACCGGTGAAGGCGACCGGGAGCAGGGCCAGCGAGACGGCGAGCATGATCGGCAGGTCGAAGCGGACGGCCCCGGGGGCGACGTCGATGGGCGTGATGAGCGAGGTCATCCCGAGAACGGCACCGATGTTGAACATGTTGCTACCGACGATGTTGCCGATGGCCAGGTCCCGTTCGCCGCGGATCGCCGCCACCACGCTCGTGGCGAGCTCCGGCAGCGACGTCCCGACCGCCACCACCGTGAGGCCGATGACCAGGTCACTCATCCCCCATGCCGACGCGAGATCACTCGCCGCCGCGACGAGTAGTCGCGCGCCGACCACCAGCAGGGCCACTCCGACGACCACGAAGACGCTGCTGACCAGAACCGGGTGTGACGACGCGACGCCGGACGACCGCGTCTCGCCGGCACTGGCGCCACCCGCGTCGCCATCACCCGCGCCGTCGACGGCGGCGTCGCCACCACCGGCGCCGTCAGCGACCGGGTCCTCCGGTGCCGCGGCGGCCCGGCCTCCATCCTGCTTGCGCGAGATGACGATCGTCGCCACCACATACGCCACGAGGCCGGCGAACAACAGCAGACCGTCGAGGAAGCTGATCGTGCCGTCGAGCGCCACCAGCAGCGCGACCACCGAGAACAGCACCATGATGGGGATGTCGACGCGCACGATCCGGGACGTCGCCACCAGCGGGGCGACGATCGCTGTCAGGCCCAGGATGAGCAGGATGTTCGCGATGTTGCTGCCCACCACATTGCCGACGGCCAACCCCGGGTATCCGCTCAGCGCGGCGTCGACGCTCACCGCGAACTCCGGCGCGGAGGTGGCGAAGGCGACGACGGTGAGTCCCACCACCAGCGGGGAGATCCCGAGGGTCGCGGCCAGACCGCCGGCGCCTCGCACCAGCACTTCGCCGCCGCCGATGAGCAGGACGAATCCCACCGCGAGGGCGAGCACCGTGAGGGCGCTCATGACGGGTCCGACCGGATCGTGGTGAACCCCGGCCCGGCCGACGGTGACGGTCTCGTTGCATTACCCATGGGTCGATGATCCCGTGCCGGACTCCGGTCTGTCGATGCGCGGGCGGCGACCCAGCCGGACATCACACCTAGCCGTACATCACACCTAGCCGGCTGTGGCCACGGCCAGGGGCAGGACGGCGGGGACCCCGGAGGAGCGGAGATGCCGGGCCGCCTCGGTGATCGTCCACCCCGTCCCGAGCAGGTCGGTGACCAGGAGGACGGGGCCCTCGGACGGCGTCGACGGGCCGGAGAACGTGCCCCACAACTGAGCCACGCGGTACGCGGAGTTCTGGGCCGTCACCGCGGGCAGGGCCGGATCGCGGGAGATCTCCCCGAGATGTTCCATGCGACCCATCTGCGCCAGGGCATGGGCGAGAGTGGTGACCAGCTGCGGGTGCTCGCCGGTGAGGAGGGCGGCCACGCCGGTGGGCCGGTCGGCCCAGCCCCACTCGCGGAGGACGGGAATACACGCGCGTGCGAGCCATTCCGGAGCGTCCTGGTCGGGCTCGGCGAGCAGGGCGCGCAGCTTCTGGCCCAGGCCGAGATCGGTCAGGCGGGCCAGAGCCCGGCCCTCGGCGGGGCCGTCGGCGATCTTGCCCTTGAGCGGGACATCGAGCTTGGCGAGGCCGGTGGGCCACTGGCGGCGGGGCGGCAGGACCACGCCGGGCCGTTCGAGGGCCTCGCGGGCGCGGGTCAGGGCCCCGGAGTCGACGTCCGTGGTGCGGCGCTGACCCGTGCAGTTGTCGCAGCGACCGCAGCCGTCGGAGGCCGGGTCGAGGGTGGGGTCGTCGAGCTGGCCGCGGAGGAACTCCATGCGGCAGGACCCGGTGCGCTGGTACTCCAGCATCGCCTGCTGCTCGGACTGCCGTGCCTCCGCCAGCCCCGCGTACCGCTCGGCGTCGTAGTGCCACGGCCGACCGGTGGCCACCCAGCCACCCCGGACGCGCTGGACCGCGCCGTCGACGTCGAGGACCTTGAGCACCATCTCGAGCCGGTTGCGGCCGAGGTCGACGGCGGGTTCGAGCGCCTGCGTGCTCTGCGGTCGGTCGGGCTCCAGCGCGTCGAGGACCCGCCGCACCACCTCCTCGGGCGGGAACGCCAGGGAGGCGAAGTGATTCCAGATCGCGCGGTCCTCGGGCCCGGGCAGCAGGACCACCTCGGCGCGGTCGGCGGCACGCCCGGCGCGGCCGATCTGCTGGTAATAGGAGATGGGGGAGGGTGGGGCACCCAGGTGGACCACGAAGCCCAGGTCCGGCTTGTCGAAGCCCATGCCCAGCGCGGAGGTGGCGACCAGGGCCTTGACCTCGTTGTCGATCAGCGCGCGCTCCAGCTCCTCGCGTTCACCGGCGTCGGTGCGGCCGGTGTAGGAGCTGACACGGTGCCCGGCCGAGGTGAGTAGTTCGGCCATGTCCTCGGCCGCCGCGACGGTGAGGCTGTAGATGATGCCGCTGCCCGGCATCGACTCGAGGTTCTCCACGAGCCAGGCGGCGCGCTTCTCCGAGTCGTCGATAGCCACCACCGACAGCCGCAGCGACTCGCGGTCCAGTCCGCCTCGCAGGACGAGGGTGTCCTCCGAGGCGGACTCACCGACCCCGAGCTGCTGCGCGACATCGCGGACCACCCGGTCGTTGGCCGTGGCCGTGGTGGCCAGGACCGGCACGCCGTGGGGCAGATCGGCGAGCAGGGTGCGGATACGCCGGTAGTCCGGCCGGAAGTCGTGACCCCAGTCCGAGACGCAGTGGGCCTCGTCCACCACCACGAGGCCGGCGTCCGCTGCGAGCGCGGGCAGGACCGTGTCCCGGAAGTCGGGGTTGTTGAGACGCTCCGGGCTCACCAGCAGCACGTCGACCTCACCGGCCCGGACCGCCGAGCGGACCTCGTCCCACTCGGTCATGTTGGCCGAGTTGATGGTGGCCGCCCGCACCCCGGCCCGGGCGGCGGACTCGACCTGGTTCCGCATGAGTGCGAGCAACGGCGAGACGATCACGGTGGGGCCCGACCCCAGCTCGCGGAGCAACCGGGCGGCGATGAAGTACACCGCCGACTTGCCCCAGCCGGTGCGCTGGACCACCAGCGCGCGTCGCCGGTCCGCCACCAGGGCCTCGATGGCGACCCACTGGTCCTCGCGCAGGACGGCGCCCGGGCCGGCGAGGGCGCTGAGCAGTTCGTCGGCGCGGGCCCGGAGGGCGGCCCGGTCCCCGGTGGCCGGGTCGTCGGAAGTGGGACGGTCCGCTGTCGAGGTCATGGGCCCATCGTGCCCCACCGCTCCGACAGCTCACCTGCGGAGCGGAGCCCGGGAGCGTTTACTCGGCCCCGTGACCAGTGGTGGGCAGGGAATCGCGGGGCAGGTCGAGCGGGCGACGGACCGAGTGTCGCGGCGGCGGGTCGGGGTCGTGATGGCTGCCGGGCCACCGGGCGGCGTCCACACCGCTGCACGCGGGGACACCGGTCGGGGCGCCACGCCGGACGCCCACACGCTCTTCGAGATCGGCTCCGTCACGAAGGTGTTCACCGCCCTGTTGCTGGCCGACGGTGTCGTCCGGGGGCAGTGGCGCTTGGACACCCCGGTCCGGGACCTGCTCCCCACCGGCACGGACCTGCCGGGTGGCGACGACGACCCGATCACGTTGCAGCACCTCGCGACCCACACCTCCGGGCTCCCCAGGACGCCCGGCCGGCTGGGGCTCCGGGAGAACCTCGCCTACGTGCGCACGGGTGCGGATCCCTATGTGGACCTCACGGAATCGGACGTCCTCGCCGGACTCCGTGGCCTCCGCCCGCGTCGGCACCCGGGGCAGGACACGCCGAGGTATTCGAATCTCGGCTTCGGCCTTCTCGGCATCGCGATGACCAGCGCGACCGGGGCCGACTTCGGGGCGCTCGTCCGCGACCGGATCTGCGGACCACTGGGCATGCCCGACACCGTGACCGAGGATCAGATGACCGACGAGCAGCGGCGGCGAACGGCCCTCGGGCACCGCAGCCGCCGCCGCGGCGCCGAACCGTGGCCGCTGCGCGGAATGCCGGGCGCGGGAGCGCTGCGCTCCACGGCGGCCGACATGACGCGGTTCCTCGCCGCGCACCTCGATCCGTCGACCACCGACCTCGAGGACGCCGTCCGACTCACGCAGGCCACGCCGCCGTCCGGGCCCGAACGGATGGGGCTCGGGTGGCATCGCGCCGGCCCGGGCACCCTGTGGCACAACGGCGGCACCGGCGGGTTCCGGTCGATCGCCGTCGTCGACACCGTCGGCGGGACCCTTGCGGTCACCCTCGTCAACCAGACCAGGGGAGCCGATCTGCCCACCTTCCGCCTCCTCCGCGCCATCGGCCCGTGACCGCCGCGTTCCGCCGGCCCGGCGGCGGCCGCCCTCGTCGTCGTCGTCCTCCGCGACGTATGTCGCTCCCTGCGGCCATACTGGGCCGCATGGCTCAGACATGGAAGCAGATCGTGGAGGCAGACCCCGAGCACTCCCGGCGGTACGCCCGACGGTGGGACGACATGGTGGCCGAGGGAGTGGACATCGACGGCGAGGCGCGGCTGATCGACGCGATGGTCCCGCGCGGTGCCCGGATCCTCGACGTGGGTTGTGGTCAGGGGCGCACCGGCGCCTACCTGCACTCGCGTGGTCACCGTGTCACCGGCGTCGACCTCGACCCCCACCTGATTGAGCGGGCGCGGGAGCTGTGCCCGGAGGCATCGTGGGAGGTCGCGGACCTGGCGGACGAGGGCTGGCCCCGCGGGCCGTTCGATCTCGCCGTGTCGGCGGGCAACGTCCTGGCCTTCGTCGACCCCGCCGACCGCGGCACCGTGCTGACCAACCTCGCCGCGCGGCTCGCCACGGCGGACGAGGGCACCGAGGGTAGGGCCGGCCGCCTGGTCGTGGGCTTCGGGCTCGACCGGGGCTGGACCCGGGAGGAGTTCGACCGCGACGCCGACCGCGCCGGGCTGCGGGTGCAGCAGCGCTGGTCGACGTGGGATCTGTTGCCGTTCGACGACGACAGCGGCTTCATGGTCACCGTCCTCGTGCGCAGCGACGGGGCCGCCTCGTGAGCTCCGCGGCGTGGACCGTCGACGACCTGCCCGACCTGACCGGGAAGACCATCGTGGTCACGGGCGGCACCAGCGGCATCGGGAAGGAAGCCGCGCGTGAACTCGCGCGCCGGGGCGCCCACGTCGTGCTCCCGTCCATCACCCGCGCCGAGGGGGAGGCGGCGGCCGGGGAGATCGGCGGCTCCACCGAGGTCCACGAGCTGGACCTGAGTGACCTGCACGCCGTATGGGAGTTCGCGAGCTCGTACACGGACCCCGTCGACATCTTGTTGGACAACGCCGGACTGATGAGCAAGACCCGGCGGGAGACCGCCGACGGCTTCGAGCTGCACCTGGGGGTCAACGTCCTCGCGCCGTTCCTGCTCACCGAACTCCTGCTGCCCCGGATCCGGGAGCGGGTGGTGATCACGGCCTCGATGGCCCACGCCAAGGGGCGGATCGACTTCGACGACCCCCACTTCCGACAGCGCCCCTACTCGATGGCGGCGGCGTACGCCCAGTCGAAGCTGGCGTGCATGCTCTGGGGACTCGACCTGCAGACCCGTCTCGCCGCCGCGGGCTCCGCGGTGGACGTCCAGCTCGCGCACCCCGGGTTCGCCGCCACCTCGATCCTCGACCCGACCCCGTTCCCGCCGGTCAACGCCGTGCTCAACCTGCTCGGCCGGCGGATCGTGCCCACGGCCGCCGATGGGGCACGCCCGCTGCTGTTCGCGGCGACGGAGGATCTGCCGCCGGCGTCGTACATCGGACCGACGGGCTTCCGACAGATCGCGGGCCCGCCCGGACCCGGTGAGCGATCGGGCCCTGCCGGCGACCCGGACCTGGCCCGCCGATTCCGGGAGTTCGCCGTGCGCGAGACCGGAGCCGTCCCGACGGTCTGACTCGTCGGAGGTGGCTCCGCCGGCCGCATCGGTAAGCTGGAACGTATGACAGCCAGCCACCTCGACGCTTCCGACCTCACTGGCCAGACGGACGCCGGGCCCGCCGCGGACCCGACCCGCGACGCCGTCCACGACGCCGCCCGCCGGGCCCGGTCCGCCTCGCGCGAGCTGGCCCTGCTCACCGCGGACCGCAAGAACGCACTGCTGCAGGCCGCCGCCGACGCCCTCGTGGTGGCGGAGTCGACGATCCTCGAGGCCAACGCCCGGGACCTCGCCGAGCAGTCCGAGGCCGGAATGGGCGAGGCCATGCTCGACCGGCTGCGGCTCACCGCCGAGCGGATCGAGGGCATCGCCGGCGGTCTGCGCCAGGTGGCCGGCCTGGCGGACCCGGTCGGCACCGTCACACGTGGCTCGACCCGCCCCAACGGGCTGCAGTTGCGACAGGTCCGGGTCCCGCTCGGCGTGGTCGGGATGATCTACGAAGGTCGCCCCAACGTCACCGTCGACGCGTTCGGGCTCGCCTTCAAATCGGGCAACGCCGCACTGCTGCGGGGGTCGCGCTCGGCCCGCAACTCCAATGAGGCGCTGGTCGAGGTGCTCCGCGGTGTCCTCGCGGAGCACGGCCTGCCCGTCGATGCGGTCCAGCTCCTGCCGTCCGAGGACCGGTCGTCGGTCACCCACCTCATCCAGGCGCGCGGTCTGGTGGATGTCGTCATACCCCGCGGTGGTGCGGGGCTGATCCAGGCCGTGGTGGAGAACGCCAAGGTCCCGGCCATCGAGACCGGCACCGGCAACTGTCACCTCTACATCCACGGAGACGCGGACCTGGACGAGGCCATCAGCCTGCTGCTCAACGGGAAGACCCGTCGCTGCAGCGTCTGCAACGCCACCGAGACGGTGTTGCTCGACTCCGCTCTCGGCGACGCGGCCGTGGACCGCGTCGTGGGGGCGTTGAGGTCGGCCGGCGTCACCGTCCACGGCGACCGCGAGGGCCTCGTCCCCGCCGACGACGTCGACTGGGGCGAGGAGTACCTCAGCATGGACATCGCGCTCAAGGTGGTTGACGGGGTGGACGAGGCGATCGAGCACATCGACCGCTGGTCCTCGGGCCACACCGAGGCCATCTCCACCCGCAGCATCGACGTGGCCGACCGGTTCTGCGCCCGCGTCGACGCGGCGGCGGTGATGGTCAACGCCTCCACCGCCTGGACCGACGGGGAGATGTTCGGCTTCGGCGCCGAGATCGGTATCTCCACCCAGAAACTCCACGCCCGCGGCCCGATGGGGCTCGAGGAACTGACCAGCACGAAGTGGATCGCCCACGGCAAGGGGCACGTGCGGCCGTAGAGCACGCGCGCCCGGGCCACCCGCCGGCCCGCCACCGACGACCCCGAACCGAAAAGGACCCACCCGATGGACCGAGCCCGCACCGCCCAGCGACCCGCATTCGAGAGCATCGACCACGTCATCGAGGCCCTCGGTGGACAGGGGTACCTGGCCGACCGGTCGACCGCGACGGTGGTCTACCTCGCCGACCGGTTGGGCAAGCCGCTGCTCATCGAGGGCCCGGCCGGTGTCGGCAAGACGGAGCTGTCGAAGGCCGTCGCCGCCGCCACGGAGGCCGAACTCATCCGCCTGCAGTGCTACGAGGGCGTGGACGAGGCCCGTGCGCTCTACGAGTGGAACCACGCCAAGCAGATCCTGCGGATCCAGGCCGGTCAGGGCGAGGGGTGGGACTCCACGCGCGACGACGTGTTCGCCGAGGAGTTCCTGCTCTCCCGGCCGTTGCTCACCGCCATCCGGCGCAGTGAGCCCACCGTCCTGCTCGTCGACGAGGTGGACAAGGCCGACATCGAGATCGAGGGGCTGCTGCTGGAGGTCCTCAGCGACTTCGCGGTGACCATCCCCGAGCTCGGGACCATCGAGGCCTCCCGACGCCCGTTCGTGGTGCTCACCTCCAACGCGGCCCGCGAGCTGTCCGAGGCGCTCAAGCGGCGGTGCCTCTACCTGCACCTGGACTTCCCGACGCCCGAGCTCGAGCGCAAGATCCTGGCCTCGAGGGTGCCCGAGCTGGACGACCGGCTGGCCGAGCAGCTCGTGCGCGTGGTGGGCGTCCTGCGCGCGATGGCGCTGAAGAAGGTGCCGAGCGTGTCGGAGACGATCGACTGGGGTCGCACGCTCGTGGCGCTGGGCCTGGACACCATCGACGACGAGGTCGTCCTGCAGACGCTCGGCGTGGTGCTCAAGCACCAGTCCGACCAGCTGCGCGCGGCCGCCGAGCTCCGGCTCAACTAGGGCCGTGGGTGACAGGGAGGTGGGTGGAATGACCGACAGGGCCCCGGGCGGGATGTCCGGTCACCTCGTCGACTTCGTCGACGCATTGCGCCGCAAGGGCATCCCCGTCGGCCCGAGCGAGGCCGTGGACGCCGCCGCGGCGATGGTGCACGTCGACCTGCTCGACCGCGCCGCGCTGCGCGAGGCGCTGGCCTCGACGATCCTGCACAAGTCCACGCACCGTGGGGTGTTCGACCAGCTCTTCGACCTGTGGTTCCCGGCCGCCGTGGGGTCCCACACCGCGGGCGACGCGGTGACGCTCGAGGTGGAGATCCCGACCGACGACGACGGCAAGGTGGATCCGGACGCTCTGAACGAGCTCATCGCGTCGCTCCTGCTCGAGGACACCGTGGAGTCGCGGGCCAAGGCCCGGGCGTTGGCGGAACTCCTGGTCGAGCAGCTGGGCTCGTACGACTCGGTGAACGGACCGCGCTACTCCGCCTACCAGGCACTGAGCCCGCTCGACACCAACTCGATCATGAAGCGGATCCTGGACGGGCTGCTCGGCGCCGACCCCTTCGACCCGGACGGTTCCCAGCGGCACGCCGAGAAGACCGCGGCCGCCAATTCGGCCGCCGACCTGGTCCGTGGCTTCCTGCGGGAGGTCGCCGACGAGACCCGCCGCCGCACCGCCGAGACCGTGGGCCGCGACCGCGTCGCGCAGTACGCGGTGGGGCCCGCGGCCGAACAGGTCGACTTCCTGCGGGCCAACGACCAGGACCTGCAGGCACTGCGCCGCAGGGTGGGTCCGCTGGCCAGGCAACTGGGCAGCCGACTTGCGGCCCGCCGGCGTCGTCACCGGCACGGTGCGATCGACATGCGCAAGACCATGCGCCGGTCCATGTCCACCGGCGGCGTCCCCGTGGAACTGGTGCTGCGCAAGCCCCGCCCGGCCCGTCCGGAGCTGGTCGTGTTGTGCGACGTGTCCGGCTCGGTGGCCGGGTTCAGCCACTTCACCCTCCAGCTGGTGCACTCGCTCCGGGAGCAGTTCTCCCGGGTACGGGTGTTCGCGTTCGTCGACACCACCGACGAGGTGACCTCGTTCTTCGAGACCGGGTCGGACCTCGGATCCGCGATGAGCCGGATGGTCCGCGAGGCCGAGATCGTCACCTACGACGGTCACTCCGACTACGGCCACGCACTGGCGGGCTTCGCGGACAGGTACGCCCACACCCTGACCAGGACGGGGTCGCTGCTCATCCTGGGAGACGGCCGCAACAACTACCGGGATCCGTCCGTCGAGGCACTCGAGTTCGTCAGCGAGCGGGTCGGACACACCCACTGGCTCAACCCGGAGCCCAAGCGGCAGTGGGGGACCGGCGATTCGGCCGCCAGGCTGTACTCCCAGTACGTCCCCATGCACGAGTGCCGCAACGTCGAACAGCTCACGACGGTCGTCGCGAGCCTGCTCCCCGTGTGAGCGATAGCGGCGACGGGGCGCGGCAGACGACTGGGCGTCACCCCCGACCGATAGACTCACCGACCATGACCACGACGGGGACCTCCGACGGCGCTCGGCGCCGCATCGGAGTGATGGGCGGGACCTTCGACCCCATCCATCACGGTCACCTCGTCGCGGCCAGCGAGGTCGCCCACCGGTTCGGTCTCGACGACGTGGTGTTCGTCCCCACCGGCGAGCCGTGGCAGAAACGGGGCCGGGCGGTGTCACCGGCCGAGGACCGCTACCTGATGACGGTCATCGCCACGGCCTCCAACCCGCGCTTCTCGGTCAGCCGCGTCGACATCGACCGCGACGGGCCGACCTACACGCTCGACACGCTCAAGGACCTGCTGCGCCAGCACCCGGACACCGATCTGTACTTCATCACGGGCGCCGATGCGCTGGAGAAGATCCTCACGTGGCGCGGGTGGGAGGAGATGTTCGACTTCGCCACGTTCGTCGGGGTCTCCCGGCCCGGGTTCGAACTGTCCGACACACACCTCGCCGAGATCAGGGACGGGCGCGTCTACTTGCTCGAGATCCCTGCGCTGGCCATCTCGTCCACGGAGTGCCGCCGCCGGGCGGCCGAGGACGCGCCCGTGTGGTATCTCGTGCCGGACGGTGTCGTGCAGTACATCGCGAAACGCAATCTCTACCGGCCCGAGGGCTCGACCCGCCTGGACGGCACCCCCGCAGCGACGGCCCCGGTACACCGGGTGCCCGTCCCCACCGATCCCCACCCCGAGGAGAATTCCCAGTGACCGCAAGCCCCGAGGCCCTTGAGATGGCCGCCATCGCGGCCCGCGCCGCCGACGACAAACTGGCGACCGACATCGTCGTCATCGACGTCTCCGGCCAGCTCATCATCACCGACTGTTTCGTCCTGGCGTCCGCCGACACGGAGCGGCAGGTCAACTCCGTCGTCGACGAGATCGAGGACAAGCTGCGCGAGGCCGGCCGCAAGCCGCTGCGTCGCGAGGGCACCCGTGAGGGGCGGTGGGCACTGCTCGACTACAACGAGCTGGTCGTGCACGTCCAGCACGTCGACGAGCGTGACTACTACTCGCTCGACCGCCTGTGGAAGGACTGCCCGGTCGTCGAGATCGAGGGCGTCGAGACGTCGCGACGGTCCGCTGACGACGCCGGCAACGCCGACGACTCGCTCGCGCCGGAGGAGCCACAGCGGGATCAGGAGCTCTGAACCACCCGGTGACCCGACGTCTCATCCTCCTGCGTCACGGCCAGACGCACTACAACGCCTCGTTGCGGATGCAGGGACAGCTGGACACCGAGCTCAGTGAGCTGGGTGTGCGGCAGGCCCACGCCGTGGGCCGTGTGCTGGCGCCGCGTCGCCCGTGGACGATCCTGTCCTCGGACCTGCAGCGGGCGCACGAGACGGCGAAGGCGTTGGCCACCGAGGTGGGATTGGACGTCCGCACCGACCCGCGGCTGCGGGAGACGCACCTGGGCACGTGGCAGGGCATGAGCCACTCGGAGGTCGACGGGCAGTGGCCCGACGCCCGGGTCCGGTGGCGCAGCAGCCCGCGGTGGTCCCCGCCGGAGGGCGAGAGCCGTCTGGACGTGGCGCGGCGGACCCGAGAGGTCGTCGACGAGCTGGTCGAGTCGTCGCCGGATTGGAGCGAGCACCCCGCCGTGATCGTCGCCCACGGCGGCGCGATCGCGGCCCTGACCGCGTCGCTGCTCGAGCTGCCGGTGGAGCAGTACTCGGTGTTCAACGGACTGGGCAACACCTGCTGGGTGCAGCTGTCGGCGCACGTCCGCCCCGAGGGCACGGCCGCGCAGCCTCCCGAGTCCGAGGTCGGCCCCACCAGCGAGGCCGCCCGAGGTGTTCTGTGGCGCCTGGACCAGTGGAACGCCGGCATCACGCCTCCGGTGGGCTCGTCATGACGATCCGCCTGGTCACCGACTCGAGTGCCGACCTGCCGGCCGAGTGGGTCCGCGGGTTCGGCATCACGGTGGTGGGTCTGCACGTCGTGGAGGAGAACGACCGCGCGGTGTCCACGGCCGCGGTCACGCCCGACGAATTGGCGGAGATCTACGGAGAACTGCTCGCGGATCCCGACTGCACCGGCGTGGTGTCGGTGCACCTGTCCCGCGAGCTCTCGCGAACGTGGCAGTCGGCGGCCGACGCCGCGACCAGGTTCGGGGGCCGGGTCCTGGTCTCGGACTCCCGCGGAGCGGGCATGGCGTTCGGGGCCGCCGTCGCGCAGTGCGCGTGGGCGGCGGGGAACGGGCTCGGCCTGTCCGCGACCTACGAACTGGCCGAGCGACTCTGCCGGGGCGCCTCTACGTACGCCGCACTGGAGTCACTCGAGAACCTGCGCAGAGGCGGCCGGATCAGTGCGCTCGCCGCGCTCTTCGGTAGTGCCCTGGCCATGCGCCCGGTGATCGTGTTACGCAATGGATCGGTGGACCTGGCGGCCAAGGCCCGCACCACCACCAAGGCGCATGCGCGGCTGCGGTCCCTGCTGCGCGACGACGTGGCGCGCGGTGACGTGCTGGTGGTGGTCCACCACCACCAGGCGCGCGAGCGGGCCGAGGAGATGGCCACCGAGATCCGCAAGGAGACCCAGTTTCCGGAGCGGGTCATGATCGTCGAATTCGACGAGGTCCTCGCATGGCACCTGGGGCCGGGAACAGTGGGTGTCTCGGTGACGGACCTGGTCGACACCGAATTCCCCATCCTTCCCCCCTCTCCACAGCCGGCGGACTGACGGCCGCGATCGGGGCCACCGCGGAGGATGTGCCGGGCTAGCTTCGCGCCATGCGAACCGAGACCCCGGCACGATCCGGCGGCCCCGTCGACTCCCACCGGGACCCTGCGCGGGCGGCCGCCCTGCACCGACTCGCCAGCGCACTCTCGCCACCGGACGCCGACCGTCCTGCCGCGGTCGATCATCGTCCGGCCCCGGGCGACGCCCCTCCGGCAACCGGTGGTGAGCCCGGCCGGCTGGCCGCGGTGCCGTGGGCCGACCTCGACCCCGCGGGTGACCGGCCGGAGCGGATCCCGCCGCAGTACCCGGATGCGACCGCCTGGGCCGACCCGCCGTGGTGGGGTCGCATCCGGTGGGCGCCCGACCGGCTCGCCGGGATCGCCCTGGTGATGCTCGTGCTGGGTCTCGGCGCGTTCTCCGTGCACCGTCTGATCTCGTCCGTCCCCGAGGGGCCTGCGGTGCCCGACCTCCCGTTGGCGCAGGTGGGGGAGCCTGTCGCCGATCCCGCCGACGCGGCCACTGACGAGGGGGGCGCCGCGCTCCGGCCCGCCCCGCCGTCCCCGGGGTCGGTGGGCGGGGAACCGGTTCCCGCCGGGGAACCGCTCGTCGTCTCCGTCGTGGGGCTGGTCGGCCGCAGCGGACTGGTCACCCTCGCGCCCGGCGCGCGGGTCGCCGACGCGCTCGACAGCGCGGGGGGTGTCCTGGAGGGCGGGGACCGGGACGGGCTCAACCTGGCGCGTAAGGTCTCCGACGGCGAACAGATCCTCGTCGGGTCGGCCCCCGGCCCGGACGGGTCGGGAGGCCCGCGCAGCGACATCATCGGACCGGGCCCCGGCCCGGGGCCGGGTTCTGGTGCGGGGCCGGGAACGGCGGGGACCGGCGCGCCAGCGGGCGGCCCACCGGATCCGGGAGGAGGTGGGGGTCTGGTCGATCTCAACGCCGCCGACGCGGCGGCACTCGAGTCGTTGCCCGGCGTGGGGCCGGTGACCGCGTCGTCGATCCTGGCGTGGCGGGCCGCGAACGGGTCGTTTACCAGCGTCGATCAGCTGGTGGAGGTCGACGGTATCGGGCCGGCGACCCTGGCACGGCTCCGGCCGCTGGTCACGGTGTGAGCGACCCGGTCGACTCGTCACGGCGCCGGATTCCTGCGGCGCGGGATCTGCGGCTGGTCGTGCCGACGCTCGCGGTGTTCGCGGCCACGGCCGCGACGGGCGTGGTCCGCCCGGCTCTCGCCGCCGCCGTCGCGGTGGTGTTGGCGGCGGCCGCGGTGTTCGCCGCGCTGTGGTCCGTCGGCGGGTCGACCGGTTCCGGGCACGGGGTGCGTGAGCGACTCGACCGCGCCGCGCTGGGCGTCCTCGCGGTGGTGTGCGCGACGGGCGCGGTCGCGGCGGGGGTGCAGGCCGCGCGGGTGCACGCCCTGTCCGCGCACCCGCTGACCGAACTGGTGGGCGCGCGGACAGGGGTACAGGCGGTGGTGACCGGTTTCGACCGGCCGATCCGCGGCGGCGGGGTGATGGTGCCGGTCCGGGTGGAGTCCACCGGGTCGGGGAGCTCGGCGCGCGAGGCCGAACTCGACGTGGTGCTGCTGGCCCGCGACGGCTGGCGGGGGCTCCCGCCGGGAACCCGGGTGGAGGCATCGGTGGCAGTGGTGGAGCCGCGATCCGCGGGAGAACCACCCGCACTCCGGGCGCTGTCCCCGCCCCGCGTGACGGGCCCACCCGGATGGTCCGGACGGATCCCGGCGGCGGTGCGGGAGCGGCTCCGGCAGGTCTCCGGCCGCGCGCTCGAGGGAGAGGCCGCGGGGCTGCTCCCCTCCTTCGTCCTGGGCGACGAGGGAGGGGTCTCCGCCCGGACCCGGGACGAGTTCCGGGCGGCGGGGCTGGCGCATCTCGTCGCGGTCTCGGGCGCCAACACCACCTACGTCGTGGGGGCGGTCCTGCTCGCCGCGGCGGCCCTCGGGGTGGGGCGGCGCGGGCGGATCGTGGCGGCAGGACTCGCCCTGGCCGGGTTCGTGGCCGTGGTCGGCCCGGAGCCGGCGGTTCTGCGGGCCGCCGGCACCGGGGCCATCGGTCTGGCGGCGCTGGGCGCCCACCGCACCGGTCGCCCGCTGGCCGCCCTGGCGGCGGTGGTCCTCGTCGTCGCCCTCCTGGATCCCGCCACCGCCACCGGGACGGGCTTCGTCCTATCCGTCACCGCGACCGCCGCTCTCGTTCTGGCGGCGAGGCCGGTGGCCCAGCGGATCCGTCGACCGTGGATGCCCGGGCCGGTCGCCGACATCCTGGCGGTCTGCGTCGTCGCCCACCTGGCGACGCTTCCGGTGCTCGTGGCCTCGGGGCTGGGCCAGGGGCCGTGGGCCATGCCCGCGAACATCGCCGTCGCCCCGGCCGTTCCGTTGGTCACCGTGCTCGGTACGGCGGCGGCCGCGCTCGGTCCGGTGTGGGAGGGCGGTGCGGTCCTGCTCGCCGCGGCCTGCGCGCCCGCACTGTGGTGGCTCGAGACCGTCGCCGGAATCGCTGCCGGGCTGCCGGGCTCGCCACCCGTCATGCCCGGGTGAGAAGCTCCTGGTCGCGCACCAGGTCGAGCGACAGCGTCCGGTAGCCCTGTTCTTCGAAGAACACGGTGAGCCGGTCGTCGTCGACGCTCATGACGATCCCGGATCCCCACTCGCGGTGCACGACCGCGGACTGCAGGGGGAAGTCCGCCGCGTCGTGGGTGAGGTCGACCGCGGTGCCGGCGTCGCAGTTATCGCAGTTCCCGCACGGGTCCGCGAGCTCCTCGCCGAAGTAGCCGAGCAGGAACTGGCGGCGGCATCCGTCGGTCTCGGCGTATCCGCGCATCATCCCGATCCGCGAGCGATCGATCCGCTCGAACATCTCCGAGGTCTCCTCGGCCCGGCGGACCGCCTCCTTCGGCCGCACGTCCTCGACGAGTTCCAGTCCCTTCCGACCGGACTCAACGAGGGCCGCCGCCTCGAGCAGGTTGACCGCGCCCGTGACACGCCTCGGGCCGAAGTCGAGGGACTTCTTCAACCGGCTCAGCCGTACCGGGCCGTCGGCGCGACGCAGGTGCTTGATGACCGCGCGGATGACCTCCTCGTCGGCACTGTGCGACGAGAAGAAGCTGCGCAGGCCGAGGTCCTCGCTGCGGTAGTGGAGTTCGATCGTCGCCGGCTCGCGGTCGCGTCCGGCCCGTCCCGCCTCCTGGTAGTACGTGTCGACCGAGTCGGGGATGTCGGCGTGCAGGACGAACCGCACGTCCTCCTTGTCGATCCCCATCCCGAACGCGCTCGTCGCCACCACCACGTCGAGGTCACCGTCGAGGAAGGAGCCCAGCGTCTCCTCACGGTCGGCCGACTTCTGCCCGGCGTGGTAGGCACGGACCCTCAGTGGGCGATCCGAGTCGGCCGCTCGTGAAGCGATCCGCTCGGCGTACTCCTCGGTGGAGCGGCGGGTGGCGGTGTAGACCAGGCCGGGGCCGGCGAGTTCGACGGCCCGGTCCACGACCGCGTCCTTCTTGCCGTCGTCCTCGACGTGCCTTCTCACCGCGAGGTGCAGTTCCGACCGGTCGAACCCGCCGGCCAGCACCAGGGCGTCGGTCATGGCGAGTCGGTCGACGATCTCCTCGCGGACCGGGGTCGAGGCGGTGGCGGTGAGCGCGATGACGGTGGGTGACCCCATCCGGTGGCGGGCGGCGTCCAGCCGCAGGTAGTCGGGGCGGAAGTCGTGGCCCCAGGCGGAGACGCAGTGCGCCTCGTCGACCACGAGGAAGCTCGGCCCGGCCTCACGCAGCCGGTCGAGGACCTCGCGTTTGGCCAGCTGCTCGGGGGTGAGGAACACGAAGTGGACGCGACCGGCGACGACCTCGTCCCAGGCCTCGGCCTGCTGGCGTGCACCCATCGAGGAGTTGATCGCCAGCGACCGGGTGGGCGCGGAGTCCGCGACCGAATTCAGGCCCTCGCACTGATCGCTCTGCAACGCGATGAGCGGAGAGACCACCACACACGGCCCGTCCGCCATGATCCCGGCGAGCTGGTAGATGGCCGATTTGCCGTAGCCGGTGGGCAGCACCGCCAGCACGTCGCGACCACCCACCGCCGCCTCGATCGCCTCGGCCTGCAGCGGACGCAGGTCGTCCCAGCCGAACACGTGGTGCGCCACCTCGTGGGGATCGGTGGCCTCGGCCCGGGTCGTCGTCACGTGTGCGTCCTCTCGAGTCGCGGTCGGGCTGCCCGCGGTGGGATGGTCCCGGATCGTCGAGCGTAAGCGCACCAGGCGGGGTGCTCCCACCGGACGGGCCCCGGCCGGTCATGGTCGCACCCACCGGCCGCTCAACCGTCCCGGGGTGGGCCGTCGGGGGCATCCAGGTCGCCGGGGTGGTCGATGTCGCGCGGTGACCCGGTGTCGTCGCACGGCACATCGGTCACGAGGTGGGGGTGTGCCCGCAGGTAGTGGCGGGCGCCCGCGTCTCCGGCCGCCGTGGCGATGATCCCGGGGAGGTGTGGCGCACCGAGGAGGACCGGGTGCGCACGGGTCCCGCCGTAGGTGGCGACCGCCAGTGACGCCTCGGCGGCGAGGACCCGGCGGACCGACTCCGGTCCCAGCCACGGCATGTCGACGGGGACCACCACCACGTCCTCGTCCCCGACCGCGGTGAGCCCGACGCGCAGGGAGGAGCCCATGCCGGTGTCCCAGTCCGGGTTGTGCACCACCTCGGCGCCGGGCACCTCCAGCTCGACCGCGCCACTAACCACCAGCACGCGGTCGCATCCGCCCGCGCGGAGAAGGCCCACCGCGCGGTCCACCAGGCGGACACCGCGGAAGTCGACGAGGGCCTTGGGGCCGCCGAACCGTCTGCCGGCGCCCGCGGCCAGGACGAGGCCGGTCATCGGGGCACGGTCGCGTCGAGGCCGGTACCGGGCCCACCGTCCCGGGGCCGACGGCTCACGACCTCGAGCAGCGGACTCACGCCACCAGTATCCCCCGACGGCTAGGGCGTCGGCATGCCGCCGGTCACCGCGAGCGTCTCGCCGATCACGTAGCTGGACTCGGGCGAGGCGAGGAACACGTAGGCGGGTGCCAACTCGGTGGGCTGCCCGGCACGGCCGAGCGGGGTGGAGTGCCCGAACTCGGGCAGCTCGTCCTTGGGTTGCCCGTCCGACACCTGTAGAGGTGTCCAGATGGGGCCGGGTGCCACGGCGTTCACCCGGATGCCCTTGGGGGCGAGCTGCTGGGCCAGCCCCTTGGTGAAGTTGTTGATCGCGGCCTTGGTGGACGCGTAGTCCAGCAGGTTCGGCGGCGCCATGTAGGCGACCACGGAGGTCGTGTTGATGATCGTGGACCCGGGCTCCAGATGGCGCAACGCGGCCCTGGTCACCCGGAACATCCCCACGATGTTGACCTCGAAGGTGTCGGTGAGCTGCTCGTCGGGCAGGTCCTCGAGCGCGGGTGCGACGACCTGCTTGCCGGCGTTGTTGACGAGGATGTCGAGGCCTCCGAGCCGCTTGACGGCGGTGTCGGCGAGGCTCTCGCAGAACGCGCGGTCGGTGAGGTCGCCGGGGATGAGCGCGGCGGTGCGGCCCTCGCGTTCGATGATCTCGGCGACGGCACGGGCGTCGGGTTCCTCGTCGGGCAGGTGGTGGATGGCCACGTCGGCGCCCTCGCGGGCGAAGGCGATCGCCACCGCGGCCCCGATGCCCGAGTCGCCGCCGGTGATGAGCGCCCTGCGGCCGGTGAGCCGGCCGGTGCCGCGGTAGGAGTGCTCGCCGAGGTCCGCCTTGGGTTCGAGCCGCGCGTCGAGTCCCGGCTCGTCCTGGTGCTGGACCGGCGGTTCGATGGAGGGGTAGCGAGTCGCCGGGTTCTGGAACGTCAGCTGGTCGGTCGTCTCGGTGTCGGCGTCTTGGTTCTCGCTCATGTCATTCCCTTCGATCCTCGGACACCGCGCATGGTGGCGCTCCGCGTCGGCGTCGCTCGGTCGGACTGGCTCGTGGCCCCGAAAATACGTCGGGGAGCGGGCGGGGTCGACCGGTCGGGGCGCGGTGGTGGTGCGGGCCTGTCGGCGCGGCGTGGCACGATGACTGGGATAGACGACGACGAAGACGACGACGAGGAGCGCAGATGGCATCGGGGTCCGCACCGGCTGTGTTGCACCTGGTGTTGGGCGAGGACGAGTTCCTCACCGAACGCGCCACCACGGGCGTCGTCTCGACGGTGCGTGCGACGACCCCGGCCGGGCAGGACCCGCCGGTGGTCTCGAGGCTCGGTGGGCCCGAGGTCACCGCCCCGCAGTTGTTCGAACTGCTCTCGCCGTCCTTGTTCGGCGAGGCCCGCATCGTGGTGATCACCGGCGCGGCGGAGCTGGGCAAGGACGCCCAGTCCGCGGTGCTCGGCGCGGCCCGTGATCTGCCCCCCGAGACGGTTCTGGTCGTCCAGCACACCGGTGGCGGCCGCGCCAAGGCCCTGGTGGCGGACCTGCGCAAGGCGGGGGCCGAGGAACATGCGGCCGGCAAGCTCACCCGGCACATGGACGTGGTCGGCTTCGTCCGGTCCGAGTTCCGGACACTCGACGTGAGGGTCGCGCCCGAGGCCTGCGAGGCCCTGGTGGAGGCGGTGGGCACGGACCTGCGGCAGTTGGCGTCGGCGTGCGGTCAGCTCGTGGCCGACACCGGCGGCAAGGTCGACGTGGAGGCGGTGCGGCGCTACCACTCGGGGGTCGTGGGGGTCAGCGGGTTCACCGTGGCCGAACGCGCGGTCACGGGGGATGTGGCCGGCGCGATCGAGGCACTCGAGTGGGCCATGCACACCGGCGTCCCGCACGTCGTGCTCGCGGATGCCCTGGCCGACGCGGTGAACTCCATCGCCCTGGTCGGTACCCAGCGGGGCGTGCCGTCGGCCGACCTGGCCCGGCAGGGCCTGCCGCCGTGGAAGGTCAAGAAGGTCACCGCCCAGACCCGGTACTGGTCCATCGAGACCCTGGGCAGCGCGCTGCAGGTCGTCGCGACCCTCAACGGCGAGGTCAAGGGCGGGGCGGAGGACACGTCCTTCGCCCTCGAGCGCGCCGTCCGCGCGGTCGGAACGCTCGCGTCCGCCGGCTGACCGGGCCCGCACAGCGGGGACGTGAGCGGACCCGAATCGGGGACACGCCGGCCACGCACACGCCGGCCCCACACACGATAGCCACCCATACGACGAGGGCCCACCTCACGCACGTGGTGCGGGGTGGGCCCTCGGAGCCTCGTCACGTCAGGCGAGCAGACGTGGGGCTGGGTGCCTCCCGGTCAGGGGAGGGACCGGGGTGCTCAGAGGCTGTTGACAGCCTTGGTGAGCGCCGACTTCTTGTTGGCGGCCTGGTTCGGGTGGATGACACCCTTGCTGGCGGCCTTGTCGAGCTGACGGGAGGTGGCGACGAGCAGGGCGCCGGCCTTCTCCTTGTCACCGGCCGCGGTGGCCTCACGCAGGCTGCGGATGGCGGTACGCAGGCCCGACTTGGTCGACTGGTTGCGGAGGCGGTTGCGCTCGTTGGTGAGGTTCCGCTTGATCTGGGACTTGATGTTGGCCACTCGTCACACCTTTTTGTCGTGTGTCGACGGCTCCACGAGGGGATCCCGCCGATCGGATGTCTTGTCGTCTCGTCCGCGCGGACACGTGCACAACGTGCTCCGGTGGACACCGACGGCCCACTTTACCAGCGGGGGTGTCACCGGCCAAAACGTGCGACGACGCCTCCGTTGATCCCCGGGCCCGGAGGGCCGCTCGTGCTCAGCGCCAGCCGTAGTCCGCGCGGAGCCGCTCGGCGACAGCCTCGAACCTCGGCCGCGGGCAGATCGCGCCCTCGCGGCGGATGCCCTGTTCGGGAACGTCCAGCACCCGGTCGAGGCGCACCCAGCTCGGTCGGCCCTCGGGGTCCCAGGGGCCCGATCCGAGCCCGAGCCACCCCTCGTCGTCGTCCCTGGAGTCCTGGGACGAGAGCTGGAGGCCGAGCAGGCGGTCCCCGTCGCGCCCCACCACCAGGACCGGGCGGTCCTTGCCGCGGCCGTCGTTCTCCTCGAACTCGACCCAGGTCCAGACGATCTCGCCGGGGTCGGCGTGGCCGTCGAGGTCAGGGGCGTAGGCGATCCGGCGGGCCCGGCTCGAGGTGGGGGCGGTGCCGGTGGTGGCGGGCCGTCCCCCGCCACCGACCTCCGGGGACAGGGCAGGGGAGACCCCACGGTCGTCCAGCCGCCTACGTACCTCGCGTGCGACGGTCGGTCCGTACCTGCGGCCCACGCGGACCGCCGTTCGACCCACCCGGGCCCAGTCGATAGCCATGAGCGTCAGCGTAACCGCCCTATGATCTCGACATGGACATGCTGTTGGCAGTGGTGTGGGCGGACGACGACGCCCCGGTGGATCCTGCGGACGCCGCGGGCCTGCGGGCACGGATCGCGGACGCCGTCGATGGGCCGCTGGCCGCCCTCGGGGTGGAGGAGTACCTGCTCAACGTGCGCGACGAGGCGGTCGCGGGCGCGATGATCGACGTCCGGGTCACGCCGCGGCCGGTGCTGGCGGCGCTGCGCTCCCGCGTGCCGGTCGCCTCGGCTTCCGCGTGCGCCGACCTGCTGGAGGCACTGCGCGGGCTGGGGCCGGTGTCGGCCTGGTCGGTCACCGCCTCCGAGCCGCTGCCCGCGGCCGGACCGGGGCCGGACGGTCGGTGCGAGGGGATGGCCAACCTGGCGTTCCTGCGGCGGCCGGAGCGCATCGGCCGGGAGGAGTGGCTGCGCACCTGGCTCGAGGAGCACACACAGGTCGCGATCGACACCCAGTCCACCACCGCCTACACCCAGCACGTGGTGGTCCGCGCGTTGACCGCCGACGCCCCGGTGGTCGACGGGATCGTGGAGGAGGTCTTCCCCATCGAGGCCGCGACGGACCTCGGGGTGTTCTTCGACGCCGGCGGTGACGACGCGCGCATGGCGGCCAACATCGAGGCCATGACCGCCTCGACCGGACGGTTCCTCGACGACGGCACGGTGGACGCCGTCCCCACAGGGCGGTACGTGATGGGAGTTCCCGGCGCGGGCGTGTGACAATGGGGTGATCGCCCGGTCGGACCGCACCCAGCCACGCCCGGGCCCGCCCGAGGAGTGATCGAGATTCCCAACTTCGCAGAGACGACGTTCACCGATCCCGCCAGGATCAGGAACTTCTGCATCATCGCCCACATCGACCACGGCAAGTCGACGCTCGCCGACCGCATGCTGCAACTCACCGGCGTGGTCGAGGAGCGGCTCATGCGCGCCCAGTACCTCGACCGGATGGACATCGAGCGCGAGCGCGGCATCACCATCAAGGCGCAGAACGTCCGCCTGCCGTGGGTGCCGCGGTCCGGCCCCCACCAGGGCGAGGAGATCGTCCTGCACATGATCGACACCCCGGGCCACGTGGACTTCACCTACGAGGTCTCCCGCGCGCTCGAGGCGTGCGAGGGTGCGATCCTGTTGGTCGACGCCGCGCAGGGCATCGAGGCCCAGACTCTGGCCAACCTCTACCTGGCCATGGAGAACGACCTCGAGATCATCCCGGTGCTCAACAAGATCGACCTGCCGGCGGCGGATCCGGACCGGTTCGCGGAGGAGATCTCCCACATCGTCGGGTGCGAGCCGGACGACGTGCTGCGGGTCTCCGGCAAGACGGGCATGGGCGTCGAGGCGCTGCTGGACAAGGTGTGCGAGAAGGTCCCCGCGCCCGTGGGCGATCCGGACGCCCCGGCCCGCGCGATGATCTTCGACTCGGTGTACGACACCTACCGCGGTGTCGTCACCTACGTCCGGGTGTTCGACGGCTCGCTCAACCCGCGCGAGAAGGTCAGGATGATGTCCACGGGCAGCACCCACGAGGCGCTCGAGGTCGGCATCATCTCGCCGGAGCCCAAGGCCACGAAGGGGCTCGGGCCCGGCGAGGTCGGTTATCTCATCACCGGCGTCAAGGACGTCCGCCAGTCCAAGGTCGGCGACACCATTACCACCGCCCGCGGCGGGGCGGAGGAGCCGCTCGCGGGGTACGCCGAGCCCAACCCGATGGTCTTCTCCGGGCTGTACCCGATCGATGGGTCCGACTACCCGGTCCTGCGTGACGCGCTCGACAAGCTCCAGCTCAACGACGCCTCGCTGGACTACGAGCCGGAGACGTCGGTCGCGCTCGGGTTCGGCTTCCGCTGCGGCTTCCTCGGGCTGCTGCACATGGAGATCACCCGGGACCGGTTGGAGCGCGAGTTCAACCTGGACCTCATCTCCACCGCGCCGAACGTGGTGTACCGCGTGGTCGCCGAGGACGGCTCCGAGCACCAGGTCACCAACCCGTCGTACTGGCCCGAGGGCAAGCACCGCGAGATCTACGAACCGATCGTCAAGTGCACGATCATCGTCCCCAGCGAGTACGTGGGCACGGTCATGGAGCTGTGCCAGTCCAAGCGCGGCGAGATGAAGGGCATGGACTACCTGTCCGAGACCCGTGTCGAGCTGCGGTACGTCATGCCGATGGGCGAGATCATCTTCGACTTCTTCGACTCGCTCAAGTCCCACACCAAGGGTTACGCGTCGATGGACTACGAGGAGGCCGGCGAGCAGGTCTCCGATCTGGTCAAGGTCGACATCCTGCTGCAGGGCGAGGCCGTGGACGCGTTCAGCGCGATCGTGCACCGCGACTACGCCCAGGCCTACGGCAACAAGATGACGGGCAAGCTCAAGGAGCTCATCCCGCGTCAGCAGTACGAGGTGCCGATCCAGGCGGCGATCGGCGCGAAGATCATCTCCCGCGAGAACATCCGCGCGATCCGCAAGGACGTGCTCTCCAAGTGCTACGGCGGCGACATCAGCCGTAAGCGCAAGCTGCTGGAGAAGCAGAAGGAGGGCAAGAAGCGGATGAAGTCCATCGGGCGGGTGGACGTGCCGCAGGAGGCCTTCGTCGCAGCGCTGTCGGCGGATTCGAGCGCGGACAAGAAGTAGACCCCGACACCGTGCGCGTGACTCACTCCCGCGCGCGGTGTCGGCGGACGGCGCACCGGTTGGTGCACCGCGTCGAGCAGTAGGTCTTGCGTCCGTTGCGGGTGGTGTCGGCGAAGACGGCGTCGCAGTCGTCGGCGGCGCACCGCGCGAGCCGGTCGATGCCCCGCGAGGTCAGGTGGAGTGCGGTGCCCACTGCGAACATGGCGGTGAGCAGGCGGGCGAAGGAGACGTCGTCGGCGCGGTAGTGCACGTGCCAGTGGCCGTCGTGGTCGGTCAGGCGCGGCGGTGCCGAGTGCTCGGCCAGGAGGGCGTTGAGGGCGTCGGCGCGCCCGTGCGGCGCAGTGGTGTCGACGACGACGAGCCACGCGTCCAGGAAGGCGTCGACCTCGTCCAGGTCCGCGTCCGAGGCGCTCCGGTCGATGGTCACCCCCGCCTCGCGACAGCGGTCCACCAGTTCGCGGGTGGTGCGGGGGCGGCGATTGGCCAGGTCGGCGGCCAGGGTGACCGGATCGGCCCCGTAAGGGTTGATATACACAAACCGATTACAGCACAGTGATCGCCATGCCCTCATCGTTCGCGGCCGTCGCCGCGTCCCCCGCACTCGGTGTGTCCGTCTGGGTGCTCGCCGCGCTCGTCCTGGCGGCGTTCGTCGCCGGGTGGGTGGACTCGGTGGTCGGCGGGGGAGGGCTCATCCAGCTGCCGGCGCTCGTCATCGCGCTGCCGGCGGAGGCCTCGACGCCGGAGATCCTCGGCACCAACAAATTGTCCTCGGTCGCCGGCACCCTGGTCGCGACCCTGACCTATCTCCGGAAGATCCGTGTGCCGGTGGCGATGGTGCTCCCACTGGTGGTGGCGGCTTTCGCGGGATCCGCGGCCGGGTCCTCGGTGGCCCGGTTCATCCCCAAGGAGCTCCTCACGCCGATCGTCCTGGTGGCCGTCGTGGCGGTGGGCGCCTACACCTACTTCACGCCGACCATGGGGCGGGTCCACGAGGAACGGCACACCGGTTGGTCGCGGACGTGGCGCTCGGCGCTCATCGGTGGGGTGATCGGGTTCTACGACGGGGTGCTCGGCCCGGGGACGGGGTCGTTCTTCGTCATCGCGATCGTCGCGTTCCTGGGGTTCGGGTTCCTCCAGGGCACCGTGGCGGCCAAGCTCGCCAATCTCACCACGAACATCGCCTCGATCCTGGTGTTCGGCCTCCACGGTGAACTGCTGTGGATCATCGGCGGGTGCATGGCGGTGGCCAACCTGGCCGGCGGGTTCCTCGGGGCGCGGATGGCGATGCGGCACGGCAACGAGTTCATCCGCACCGTGTTCCTCGTGGTCATCAGCATCCTGGCGGTGAGACTGGCCTGGGAGACCGCCACGCAGTGGCTGTGACCCCGGGGCCCGCCGCGGCGGGCGCCGACGCGACCGCCGGCGGACGTAGACTCCCGCACATGACCCTTCCGACCCCCGAGGCCTCCCGTCATCCGCTGCTCGACGAGTCGCCGTTGCCGTACGGCCTGCCGGACTTCGCCGCCATCCGGGAGGAGGATCTGGAGCCGGCCATCCGGACCGCGATCGACGACCACGCGGCCGAGGTCGCCGCGATCGTCGCCAACCCGGAGTCGGCGACCGTGGACAACACCGTGGTCGCCCTCGAGCGCTCGGGCCTGGCCCTGGACCGGGTGCTGTCGGTGTTCTACGGCCTGCTCGGCCCGGACGCCACCAAGGCCCGCCTCGACGTGGACCGGGTCGTCTCGCCGCTGCTGGCCGCGCACCATTCCGCGGTGATGACCAACCCGGTTCTGTTCGGCCGGGTGGACGCGGTGCTCTCCGCTCTGGAGGCGGGGGAGTTGGAGGTCGACGACGAGACGGAGCGGCTCGTGCGCCGCCACCACCGCGACCTGCTGCGCGCGGGCGCCGCCCTCGACGACGCCGGCCGGGCCCGACTCACCGCCATCGACACCAGGCTGGCCGAGTTGACCACCGAGTTCGGCGAGAACCTGCTGGCCTCGACCACGGAAATGGCCGTCCCGGTCTCCGACGAGGCCGAACTCGCGGGCCTGTCGGAGTCCATGCGGTCCACGCTCGCCGCGGTCGCCGCCGAGTCGGGGCGAGAGGGGTGGCTGATCCCACTGGGGCTTCCCACCGTGCAGCCGATCAGCGCCCTGCTCGACGACGCCGGTCTGCGCCACCGCGTCATGGAGGCCTCACTCGGTCGGGGCGCGACGCCGGGCCACGACAACACCCCGGTCGTGCTGGAGATCGTCCGCCTACGCGCCGAGCGGGCGCGGCTGCTCGGGCTGGGATGCCACGCGGAGCATGTCCTCGCGGTGGAGACCGCCGGATCGCCCGAGGCGGCTCGCGGGCTGCTGCTCGACGTGGTCGACGCGGCCGTGACCAACGCCCGCAACGAGGCCAAGGACCTGCTCGGCGGCGACGACCGTGACCTGAACCCGGCCGACTGGGCCTGGGCGTCCGAGCGGCTGCGGGCCGAGCGGTTCCGGGTCGACGACGCGACCGTCCGTCCCTACTTCGAGCTCGAGCGGGTGCTGCGTGACGGGGTGATGCACGCGGCATCCGAGCTGTACGGGCTGCGCTTCGCCGAGCGGAACGACCTGCGCGGGTTCCTGCCAGACGTCCGGGTCATCGAGGTGTTCGACGACGAACGGGCCGAGCCCGACGCCGGCGTGGGGCTCCTGCTGTTGGACTACTACGCCCGCCCGACCAAGCGCGGCGGGGCGTGGATGAGCTCGTTCCGCGACCAGTCCCGGCTCCTGGATTCGCGGCCCGTCGTCGTCAACGTCATGAACCTGGCCCGTCCCGCGGCGGGGCAGCCCACGCTGCTCACGATGGACGAGGTCACCACGATGTTCCACGAGTTCGGGCACGCCCTGCACGGGCTGCTGTCGGACGTGGAGTACCCGGTGTTTTCCGGCACCTCCGTGCCCCGGGACTTCGTCGAGTTCCCCTCCCAGGTCAACGAGATGTGGGCGCGTCGACCGGAGATGCTCGCGCACTACGCCCGGCACGTGGAGACGGGGGCGCCGATCGCCGAGGACCTCGTCGAGCGGATGCGGGAGGCCGAGCGCTTCGGTGAGGGGCAGGCGACCGTGGAGTACCTCGGGGCGGCACTGCTCGACCTGGCCTGGCACTCCCTGTCGCCGGAGGAGGCCGACGCCGTCACCGACGTCGACGAGTTCGAGGCCCGCGTCCTCGCCGAGGCAGGTCTCGACGTCCCCGGCATCGAGCCGCGTTACCGGTCCCGGTACTTCCAGCACATCTTCGCGGGCGGGTACTCCGCCGCGTACTACTCCTACTTCTGGGCCGAGGTGCTCGACGCCGACGCCACCGAGTGGTTCGTCGAGAGCGGGGGCCTGACGCGGTCCTCGGGCGAGCGGATGCGGCGCGAGGTGCTGACCCGGGGCGGGGCCATCGACTTCCTCGACGCCTACCGCCGCATGCGGGGGTCGGAGCCGAGCACCGCCGCGCTGCTGCGTCGGCGTGGGCTCGACTCCTCGGTGGTGGGAGGCCACGGGGTCGCCACCGCCGGGCGGTCGTAGGATCGGGACGTGACGGCGTTCCTGCAGTTCTGGGACAGAGTCGAGCTCTGGCTCGCCACCCTGCCGTTCCCGTTGCAGGTGATGCTCCTGCTCGTGATGGGGCTCCCGCTGTTCTTCCTCGTCGCGGTGGCGGTCGAGAAGGGCGCGGATGTCCTCGTCCACCGGTTCCGGGCGCTCGTCGCCCCGAGAACCGTCGAGACCCGGAAGGAGGTCCGTTGATGCCCCGGTCGCGTGTGACACTCGCCCTGGTCCTGCTGATCGCGCTCGTCGTGATCGCATGGGTCCTCGTCGAGGTGCTCTGACCCCCGTTCCACGGCAGGAATTCCGCGATCGCCGCGGAATTCCAACCACCGCCACGCGGCGCCGTCCGGCCGTACACTCCTCGACATGCAGCGCTTGAGTGGGCTCGATGCCAGCTTCCTCTACTTCGAGACCAGGTCGCAGCTCCTGCACGTGTGCGGGCTGATCGTCCTGGACGTCTCCGGGATGGAGGACGGGTACTCCTTCGAGGCCCTGCGAGCCGAGCTCCGACGTCGGATCACCGCGATGCCGCCGTTCCGGCGCAAGTTGCACGACTCGCTGCTCAACGTGGACCATCCGGTGTGGGTCGAGGCCGAGGACTTCGACATCGACCACCACCTCCACCGCGTCGGTATACCGGAGCCCGGCGGGGACCACGAGCTCGCCGAACTGTGCGCCCACCTGGGCAGTCAGCCGATCGACCGGTCCATGCCGCTGTGGCAGATGTACGTCATCGAGGGACTGCCGGACGGCCGGGTCGCGGTCTTCGCCAAGATGCACCACTCGACCGTCGACGGCGTCACCGGCGCCAACATGCTCTCGCAGCTGTGCACCCTCTCCCCGGACGAGCCGGAGCTCGACGAGGAGCTGGTCGAGGAGACCGCCGGTGGATCCGGCGCCCTGGAGCTCGCCGTCGGTGGTGCCCTGTCGCGCCTGGCCACGCCGTGGCGACTCGCCTCCCTGTTGCCAGGGACGGTCGGGGTGCTCCCCTCGTGGATCAACCGCGCCCGCAAGGGACTGGCGATGCCCGCGCCGTTCACCGCCCCGCGCACCCCGTTCAACCGCACGATCACCGGACACCGGTCGATCTCCTACGCGAGCGTGGACCTGGCGGACATCAAGCGGGTCAAGAACGCGTTCGGCACCACGGTCAACGACGTGGTGCTCGCCGTCTGTTCGACCGCCCTGCGCAAGTACCTCGACGACCGCGACGCACTGCCACGCAAGCCGCTCATCGCCATGGTCCCCATGTCGGTGCACGCCGCGGAGTCGCGCCCCGGCACCAATCGTGTCTCGGGCATGTTCATGTCCCTGGCCACCGACATCGACGACCCGGTCGGTCGGCTCGAGGCGATCCGCGACGCCAACACCGTCGCCAAGGACCACACCGACGCACTGGACGCCAACCTGCTCACCGACTGGGCGCAGTTCGCGGCGCCCTCGGTGTTCGGTTCCGCGGTCCGCATGTATTCGCGACTCCGGCTGTCCGAGCGCCACCCCGTGGTGCACAACCTCGTCATCTCGAACGTGCCCGGCCCCAACTTCCCGCTGTACTTCCTCGGCGCGAAGATCGAGAAGATGCTGCCCCTGGGCCCGGTCTTCCACGGCGCGGGCCTCAACTGCACCGTGATGTCGCTGGACGGCAGTCTGCACTTCGGGTTCATCGGGTGTCGTGACCTCGTCCCGGATCCCTGGCCGTTGGCGAACGCGGTCGAGGACGCCCTGGCGGAGTTCGTGGTCGCGGCGGAGGAGCGGGAGAAGAGCGGCACCCCCACCGCCGCGCGCAAATCGGCGGGCGAGTTGGCGCAGGAGCGCAAGGAGCAGCGCAGTGCTGCCCGCCAGGCGTCCAAGGAGTCCGCGAAGTCGGGGTCCAAGGCCACGGCGGTGACCGGACGCGATCGCGCTTCGACCCGGGCGGCCACGCAGGACGAGTCCGGCGCGGACGCGGCCTCGCGGCCCGCCGCCGGAGAGGCGGGTGCCACGACGGCGCCGGCCAAGAAGGCGCCCGCGAAGAAGGCTCCGGCCAAGAAGGCGGCCGCGAAGAAGGCCCCGGCCAAGAAGGCGGCCGCGAAGAAGGCCCCGGCCAAGAAGGCGGCCGCGAAGCAGACCTCGGCGACGAAGACCCGGGCCGAGAAGGCGCCTGCGAAGAAGGCCTCGGCAAAGAAGACCCCGGCCACGACGAGTTCACGTCAGAAGCGGGCGGCGAAACCGACGGGGTCCAAGCCCGCAGGCACCACACCGGCGGGATCCGAGCCCACCGAGCAGGCGGGGGCGGGCCCGACGACCGGGACGCCGACGTACAGCGCACCGGCCGCGACCACGCAGACCGCGCCCACGCAGACCGCGGCCGGGCCCGATCGTCGGACAACCGCGCCGGAGGCTCCCGCGGGACCGGGTACCCCCGCCGATGCCGCCCAGGCACCGACCTACAGCGCGCCCGCGGCTACAGTCCTTGGCGACGACGAGATCTCGGCGACGCCGACCCCGCCGATCGAGACCCTGCCCGCCCCGGACCCGACTGGAGATGAGACCTCATCGGACACCCAGACCGGTCAGGTGTGACCGCCGCGCCCCACGACCCCGCCACACTGGCGAGCGCGCCCCCGACCCGCGATCCGCGGGCGCCCTTCGGCATCTACCTCCACGTGCCGTTCTGCTCCACCCGGTGCGGATACTGCGATTTCAACACCTACACCGCCGGCGAACTCGGCTCGGCGACCTCCCCGGTCGACTGGGAACGGGCCGCGGCCATCGAGATCGACCGGGCCGCGCAGGCCCTGGCCGCGACGGGCACGCCCCCACAGGTCGACACGGTCTTCATCGGCGGCGGCACCCCGTCGCTGGTCGGCGCGGACGTCCTCGTGGGCCTGCTCGAGCGCATCGACTCGACCTTCGGGCTGGCGCCCGGCGCGGAGGTCACCACCGAGAGCAACCCGGAGTCCACCTCGCCGGAGTTCTTCGCCCGACTGCGCGAGGGCGGATTCACCCGCATTTCGCTGGGCATGCAGTCGACGGCCGCCCACGTCCTGCGCGTCCTCGACCGGACTCACACCCCCGGACGCCCGCAGGAGGCGGTGGCCGAGGCCCTGCGGGCCGGGTTCGAGCACATCAACCTCGACGTCATCTACGGCACCCCGGGCGAGACAAATGACGACCTGGCGCGGACACTCGACGCGGTCGTCGACGCCGGGGTCGACCACGTCTCCGCCTACTCGCTGATCGTGGAGGACGGCACCGCGCTGGCCCGCCGCATCCGCCGCGGTGAGATGCCGGGCACGGTCGACGACGTCCTGGCCGACCGTTACGAGCAGGTGGCCGAGCGTCTGGCCCGTGCCGGGTTCCACTGGTACGAGGTCTCCAACTTCGCCACCGACTCCTCGGGATACTGCCGCCACAACATGGGTTACTGGCGCGGCGGCGACTGGTGGGGCATCGGGCCGGGCGCGCACTCGCACGTCGCCGGGGCCCGGTGGTGGAACGTCAAGCATCCCGCCCGCTACGCCGCCGAGTGCGACGCGGGCCGGCTGCCCGTGGACGGCGGGGAACTCCTCACCGACACCGACCGCCACATCGAGCGCATCATGACCGGGCTCCGCCTGGCCGAGGGGCTCGACGACGGCGCCTTCACCGCCGACGAGCGGATCCGCGCCGACACCCAGGTGGCGGCCGGACTGCTCCGGCGACGGTCGGCCGGCGATCCCGCGGGCCCCGGTTACGCGCTCACCGAGGCAGGCCGGTTGTTGGCCGACGGGGTCGTGCGCGACGTCCTCGTCTGAACCGTCGGCCCGGGAAGTGGCATAGAATCGCCACGACGAGCACAGGGAGGAGCGAGTATGTCGAGTACGGCCGATCGTAGGACCGACGTCTTACGGGCGATCGTCTCCGACTACATCGCCTCCCACGAACCGGTCGGGTCCAAGGCCCTCGTCGACCGGCACTCGCTGGGCGTGTCCAGCGCCACCATCCGCAATGACATGGCCGTACTCGAGGCCGAGGGGTTCATCGTCCAACCCCACACCAGTTCCGGTCGGGTCCCCACGGAGAAGGGCTACCGGCACTTCGTCGACTCCATCGAGGAGATCACCCCGCTGTCGCGCGCGGAACGCCGGGCGATCCAGGCCTTCCTCGAGGGCGCCGTCGACCTGGACGACGTCCTCCGGCGGGCCGCACGGCTGCTGTCCCAGCTCACCCGTCAGGTCGCCGTCGTCCAGTACCCGGTCCTCGGTCGCTCCACGGTGCGCCACCTCGAGGTGGTGAGCCTGAGCCCCACCCGCCTGCTGCTGGTCCTCATCACCGACACCGGCCGCGTCGATCAGCGGACGGTGGAGCTGGCCGCGCCGTTGACCGACGAGCTCCTCGCGGAACTGCGGACCCTGCTGTCCGAGGCCGTCGCCGACAAACGTCTTCCCGACGCCTCCGAGGCCCTGGCCGGCACAGGAGACCGGGCCCGTCCCGAGATCCGCGACGCGGTCGAGCGCTGCGTCACGGTCCTGGTCGGCACGCTCGTCGAACACCCCGACGACCGGATCGTCCTCGGCGGCACGGCCAACCTCACCCGCAGCGCCGCCGACTTCGACGGCTCCCTGCGCTCGGTTCTCGAGGCGCTCGAGGAGCAGGTCGTGATCCTGCGGCTGCTCACCGCGGCCCACTCGGTGGGCCGGGGAGGGCCGGGGGGTGTCTCCGTCCAGATCGGGGCGGAGACCCAGGCCGCCGAGATCCGCGGCGCCTCCGTGGTGTCCTCGCAGTACGGGGCGGAGGGCCAGACATTCGGTGGGATGGGGGTGCTCGGGCCCACACGGATGGACTACCCGGGAACAATCGCCTCGGTCGCCGCTGTTGCCCACTACGTGGGCGAGCTCATCACCGGGCGCTGACGTCCGTACGCTCCTTCCCGGAGCCAGATCTTCCTCTCGACGAAAGGCCACACGTGTCACGCGACTACTACGGGACCCTCGGGGTCGATAGGGGCGCCTCGGAATCCGAGATCAAGCGCGCCTACCGCAAGCTCGCCCGGGAGCTCCACCCCGACGTCAACCCGTCGGACGAGGCGCGTGAGAAGTTCAGTGAGATCACCGCGATCTACGAGGTGCTCACCGACCCCGAGAAGCGCCGGGTCGTCGACATGGGCGGCGACCCGCTGGACACCTCGCCCGGCGCCGGTTACGGCGGCGGCGGCTTCGGTGGTGGCTTCGGCAGCGGCGGCCTCGGTGACGTGTTCGAGGCCTTCTTCGGCGGCGGCGGGGGAGGCGGCGGCGGCCGCGGTCCGCGCAGCCGCGTGCAGCCCGGCTCGGACGCCCTCATCCGCGTGACCCTGGGCCTGGACGAGTGCGCCACCGGAGTCACCAAGGAGATCCAGGTCGACACCGCCGTGCTGTGCGAGAAGTGCCACGGCAAGGGGTCGGCCACGGACACGCCGCCGGCCACGTGTGGCATGTGTCAGGGCCAGGGCGAGATCCAGTCCGTCCAGCGGTCGCTGCTCGGCAACATCATGACCAGCCGCCCGTGCCCCACCTGCGCGGGCACCGGCGAGATCATCACCGACCCGTGCGGTGAGTGCACCGGCCAGGGCCGCGTCCGCAAGCGCCGCACCGTCTCGGCCAAGATCCCCGCCGGCGTCGGCGGCGGCATGCGCATCCGCCTGTCCGGGCAGGGTGAGGTCGGTCCCGGTGGCGGTCCCGCCGGCGACCTGTACATCGAGGTCAACGAGCGCAACCACCCGGTGTTCGTCCGCGACGGCGAGGACCTGCACTGCACCGTCCGCGTGCCCGTCGTCGACGCCATGCTGGGCGGCGAGGTCGAACTCGAGACCGTCGTGGGCGAGCCCCTGACGATCGACATCCCGTCCGGTACCCAGCCCGGTCACACCGTCACGCTGACCGGCCGTGGGATGCCCCGCGTGCGCGGCGGCGGCGCCGGCGACCTCACGGTCCACATGGAGGTCGTGGTCCCGGAGAAGCTGGACCGCAAGCGCCGCGACCTGGTCGAGCAGCTGCGCCGCCTCGACGGCGACTCGGCCGAGGTCGTCAACGAGGACACCGCCCGCCGCGGTGGCCTGTTCTCCCGCCTGCGCGACGCCGTCGCGGGGCACTGAGGCGCCCGTGACCCCGTCGTTGTTCCGGGCCGGGACGGTCCCCGGTGTCGGCGAGACACTGGTGCTCGACGGGCCGGAGGGCCGGCACGCCGGATCCGCGCTCCGCGTCCGGGTGGGAGAGGCCGTGCGGGTCGGTGACGGTCGGGGAGTGGTGGCGGACTGTGTGGTGATGACGACGAGTTCCGGCAGGGTCGAGGCGGAGGTCGTCACCCGGGTCGACGTCCCACGCCCCACCCCGGAGGTCACCGTCGTGCAGGCCCTGCCCAAGTCCGAGCGGTCCGAGCTGGCTGTCGAGCTGGCCACCGAGGCCGGAGCCGACCGGATCGTGCCGTGGCAGGCCGACCGCTGCGTGAGCCGCTGGACCGGCCCCAAGGTCGACAAGGGCCGCACCAAGTGGACCAACGCCGCCCGCGCCGCGGCCAAGCAGTCGCGGCGGGCGTGGGAGCCCGAGATCGGCGACCTCGTCGGCTCGACCGCCCTCGCCGCCCTGGTCGCCTCCGAGGTCGACGCCGGCGCCTGCGCACTCGTCCTGCACGAGGACGGCGCCGCCGGTTTCGCCGACGCGGTCACCGCGGGCCCGCCGGCGACACGGGTCCTCGTCGTCGTCGGCCCCGAGGGCGGGGTCTCCGACGCCGAACTCGACGCGCTGACCGCGGCAGGCGCCCGGCCCGTCGTCCTGGGCCCGGAGGTGCTCCGCACCTCCACCGCCGCCACCGTGGCGCTCGCCGCACTCGGCGTTCTCACACCGAGATGGTCGCCCGCGGGGTCTACACTCGATCCAACCTCACCATGACACGGGAAGTGATCCACGTAAGCACCGCAGGAAACGACAGCGCCACCGGAAACGACAGCGCCACCGGGAACGACCGTCCCACCGGGAACGACCGGGGTCCCGCCACGGCCACCGACACCGGTGGCGTCCGACGCGACACCGGCGACTCCTCCGCCCGCACGGCCGTCCAACTGGACCCGGACCTGGCGATGGCGGTGCTCGGCACCGCCGACGCCAACCTCCGCGCCCTCGAGGACCTGCTCGACGCGGACCTGCACGTGCGGGGTGGCACCATGACCATCTCGGGCGATCCGCCCCACGTGGACCGTGCCTCCCGGGTCGTGTCCGACCTGCTGCGGCAGGCCCGCAGGGGAGTGGAGATCACCCCCGCCTCGGTGCGGCGCTCGGTGGAGATCCTCGCCGACTCGGGGCCGCTCACGCCCGAGGAGGTGCTCGGCACCGACGTCCTGTCCCGCCGCGGCGGCATGATCCGGCCCAAGACCCTCGGCCAGAAGCGATACGTCGACGCCATCGACGACCACACGATTGTGTTCGGACTGGGCCCGGCCGGCACCGGTAAGACCTACCTCGCCATGGCCAAGGCCGTCGCCGCGCTCCGCGCCAAGGAGGTCAGCCGCATCATCCTCACCCGGCCCGCGGTCGAGGCCGGTGAACGTCTGGGCTACCTGCCCGGCACCCTGCACGAGAAGATCGACCCGTACCTGCGGCCGCTGTACGACTCGCTGCACGACATGATGGACCCCGAGGCCATCCCGAAGCTCATGGCGGCCGGGGTGATCGAGGTGGCGCCGCTGGCGTACATGCGTGGGCGGACCCTCAACGACTCGTTCATCATCCTCGACGAGGCGCAGAACACCACGCCCGAGCAGATGAAGATGTTCCTGACGAGGCTCGGCTTCGGCTCGAAAATCGTCGTGACCGGGGACATCACGCAGATCGACCTCCCCGGCGGCCAGCGCTCGGGACTGAAGGTCGTCCGCGACATCCTCACCGGGGTCGACGACATCCACTTCTCCGAACTCACCTCCCGCGACGTCATCCGTCACGCGCTGGTCGGGCGGATCGTCGACGCCTACGCCAAGCACGAAGCGCGCCTCGAACGAGGCGAGCGACCCACCATCCACAAGAACAGGGAGCAGCGCCGCCGATGAGCATCGAGGTCGCCAACGAGTCGGGCGTGGAGGTCGACGAGGCAGAACTCATCGACGTGGCCGCGTTCGTGATCGCCCGGATGGACGTCCACCCGGCCGCCGAACTGTCGATCACCCTCGTCGACAAGGACACGATGGCCGATCTCCACGTGACGTGGATGAACCTGCCCGGCCCCACCGACGTCATGAGCTTCCCCATGGACGAGCTCACGCCCGGAGGCCGCCCCGACCTGCCCGAACCCGGACCGGCCATGCTCGGCGACATCGTCCTGTGCCCGGCGTTCGCCGCCGACCAGGCCGCCAGCTCCGGCCATCCCCTCGCGCACGAGCTCGCGCTGCTCACCGTCCACGGGTGCCTGCACCTGCTGGGGTACGACCACGCGGAGCCCGCCGAGGAGCGGGAGATGTTCGGCCTCCAGAACGAACTGCTGGGCGAGTGGTACGACCACCGAGACGAGTCCCCGAGAGTGGACGCCTGAGACGTGGACACCACCATCCTCACGGCCATCGCGGCCGTGGTGCTCATCCCCGTCGCCGGACTGTTCGCCGCCCTCGACGCCGCCCTGAGCACGGTCTCGGTGGCCCGCGTCGAGGAGATGGCCAAGGAGAACCGTCACGGCGCGACGCGGCTGTCGAAGATGCTCGCCACCCGGCCGCGGTACATCAACGTCACCGTCCTGCTCCACATGCTGAGCCTGGTGGCCGCGGCGGTGTTGTTCACCGTCGTTTTCAACGACCTCATCGACTCCACGGGCTGGGCGCTGGCCGTCGCCGTCGTGGTGACCACCGTCGCCGCCTACATCGTGGCCGGGGTCGGACCCCGCACCCTCGGCCGACAACACGCCTACTCCCTCGCCCTGGGCGCCGCGACCCCGCTGACCGTGACCGGGTTCGTCCTGGGCCCCGTCGCCACCCTGCTCGTCGGCCTGGGCAACGCCGTCACCCCCGGCGGCGGTTTCCGCAACGGTCCCTTCGCCTCCGAGATCGAGCTGCTCGAGATCGTCGACATGGCCCGCGAACGCGGGGTCGTGGCCGACGACGAATCCCGAATGATCCAGTCGGTGTTCGAACTCGGCGACACCACCGCGCGCGAGGTGATGACCCCGCGCACCGAGATGGTGTGGATCGAGTCGGACAAGACGGTCGGCCAGGCCGCGCGACTCACCGTGAAGTCCGGGTACTCGCGTATCCCGGTGGTCGACGGGGACAACTCCGACGACGTGGTGGGCGTCGTCTACCTGCGCGACATCGTCGCCCGGCTCGACGACCCGGACGGGCGCGCCGCCCCGGTGGCCGACGTGATGCGCCCCGCGGTGTTCGTGCCCGACGCCAAGCGGATCGACGACCTGCTGAGCGAGATGCAGCGGGACCACAATCACCTGGCGATCCTCGTCGACGAGTACGGCGGGACCGCCGGGCTGGTCTCCATCGAGGACATCCTCGAGGAGATCGTCGGGGAGATCGTCGACGAGTACGACACCACCGAGGTGCCGCCCGTCGAGGACCTCGGCGACGGACGCTACCGCCTGTCCGCCCGGCTCGGGCTGGACGAGGTGGCCGAGCTGTTGGACGTCGAGTTCGCCGACGAGGTGACCGAGGAGGTCGAGACCCTGGGCGGGTTGCTCGCCCTGGAGCTCGGGCGCGTCCCGCTGCCCGGCGCGCACGTCGTGTCCACCGGGCTCGACCTGCGCGCCGAGGGCGGCCACGACCGGCGCGGACGGGTCAAGGTGGTCACCGTGGTGGCCGAGCGGACCGAGAAGAACGACGACAACGACGACGACCCCCAGCGCGAGGACAACCGATGAGCACTCCCGAGAACTTCCGTAGCGGGTTCGTCAGCTTCGTGGGCCGCCCCAACACGGGCAAGTCCACGCTGACCAACGCGCTCGTGGGGGAGAAGATCGCCATCACCTCCTCGCGGCCCCAGACCACCCGGCACGCGATCCGCGGGATCGTGCACCGGCCGGACGCCCAGATCATCCTCGTGGACACCCCGGGCCTGCACCGGCCCCGGACCCTGCTCGGCGAGCGTCTCAACGCGCTGGTCGAGGACACCTACTCCGACGTCGACCTCATCGGCCTGTGCATCCCCGCCGGGGAGCGCATCGGCCCCGGGGACCGCTGGATCCTCGAGCAGGTCCGCAAGCTGTGCCCCACCACGCCGGTGCTCGGGCTGGTGACCAAGATCGACACCGTCTCCAAGAAGAAGGTCATGGAGCAGCTCGTGGCCGTATCGAAGTTCCTCGGACCGGACTCGGAGGTCGTCCCGGTGTCGGCCGCGTCCGGCGAGCAGGTCGACGTGGTGGCCGACGTCATCGCCACCCTGCTGCCCGAGGGGCCCCAGTTCTACCCCGACGACATCATCACCGAGGAGTCCGACGAGAGCCGCATGGCCGAGCTCATCCGCGAGGCGGCCCTCGAGGGCGTCCGCGACGAGCTGCCCCACTCGATCGCCGTGTCGATCGAGGAGATCCTGCCGCACGAGGGCCGCGACGACATGGTGGACGTCCACGCCACCGTGTACGTGGAACGACAGAGCCAGAAGTCGATCGTCCTGGGCAAGGGCGGCTCGCGGATGCGCGAGGTCGGCACCACCGCCCGGGCCGGCATCGAGAAGCTGCTCGGCACCAAGGTGTACCTCGACCTGCACGTCAAGGTCCTCAAGGAGTGGCAGCGCGACCCCAAGATGCTGGGACGCCTGGGCTTCTAGCCTCTCCACGGCTCGTGGCCCGTGGGACAATGGACACCTGAGCGCGCACGCACCCGCGTGCGCGCCCGCCCGGACATCGCCCCGGAAGGAGGCCCGGATGCATCCCTTCACCGACACGGGCCTCGTCGTGCGCACCTACGACCTCGGGGAAGCCGACCGGATCGTCACCCTGCTGACCGAGCGGCACGGGCTCGTCCGCGCCGTCGCCCGGGCCGTGCGACGCACCCGGTCCCGGATGGGCGCGAGCCTCGAGCCGTTCGCGGTGGTGGAGATGCAGATCGCCCCGGGCCGTGGTCGCAGTGGGCTCGGGACCGTCCGCCAGGCCAGCAGTCGTGAGTCCCTGGCTCGTCCGCTGGTGGCGGACTACCCGGCGTACACCTCCGGGTGCGTGGTCCTGGAGACCGCCGAGCGCCTCGCGGGCGAGGAGGGGGCGCCCACCCCGCGGCTGCTCGGCCTCGCCGTGAACGCCCTGCGCTCACTGGCCGAGCACCGCCGCGAGCCCGGACTGGTCGCCGACGCGTTCCTCCTGCGCGCCATGTCCGCCTCCGGCTGGGAGCCCGTCCTGGACTGCTGCGTGCGCTGCGGCGTGGTGGGCCCGCACCGGGCCTTCCACGTCGCGTCCGGCGGGACCGTGTGCGTGCACTGCCGCCCGCAGGGATGCGCGATGCTCTCACCCGGCGTCGCCGAGCACCTGTCCGCGCTGCTGGCGGGGGAGTGGGACGCCGTCGGGGTGTCCTCGCCCGCCGTCGTGCGGCAGGCCTCCGGCATCGCCGCCGCACACCTGCAGTGGCATCTCGAACGAGACCTGCGCAGCCTGCCCCTGGTCGACCGCGGCACGGTCGGCCCCGTCGAGCCAGTAGAGGAGTCCCGTGCCCGGACTACCCAGATTCCGTAAGCGTCCCGCCCCTCAGGCGACCACGGTCCGGCCACCCACCCCGCACGCGTCGGGTGCCCGCCCGCCGGCCATCCCGGCCGAGTTCGTGCCCCGCCACGTCGCGCTGGTCATGGACGGCAACGGCCGCTGGGCGCAGGAGCGCGGTCTGCCCCGCACCGAGGGGCACAAGCGCGGCGAGGCCGTGCTCATGGACGTTGTCCAGGGCTGCATCGAGATGGGCATCCCGTACCTGTCCGCGTACGCCTTCTCCACTGAGAACTGGAAACGCAGTCCCGAGGAGGTCCGGTTCCTCATGGGCTTCAACCGGGACGTCCTGCGCCGCCGCCGGGACGAGATGCACTCGCTGGGCGTGCGGGTCCGGTGGGCGGGGCAGCGACCCCGGTTGTGGCGGTCGGTGATCTCGGAACTCGAGGAGGCCGAGGAGCTCACCCGCGACAACACGGTCATGACCCTGGCCATGTGCGTGAACTACGGGGGTCGCGCCGAGATCGTCGACGCCGCCCGCGACTTCGCCCGCCGCGTGGCCGCCGGCGAACTCTCGCCCGACGACCTCACGGAGGACAACTTCTCCCAGTTCCTCGACGAGCCGGACATGCCGGACGTCGACCTCTTCCTGCGCCCGTCCGGGGAGCTGCGCACGTCCAACTTCATGCTGTGGCAGGCCGCCTACGCCGAGTTCGTCTTCCAGGACACGCTGTTCCCGGACTTCGACCGCCGCGACCTGTGGGCGGCGTGCCTGGAGTACGCCGAGCGTGACCGGCGCTTCGGCGGCGTCACCAGCCCCTGACTCGCGGAGGCCCGGTCAGTCAGGCAGGCCAGCCCCGCCCGCCTGGCCCGCCGCGCACTCCGCGCACTCCGCGCACAGGCCGAACAGCTCGACGGTGTGGCTGACGTCGGTGAACCCGTGTGCCCGGCCCGCGCGATGGGCCCACACCTCGACCCCCGGCTCCTCGACCTCCACGGTGAACCCGCACACGCGGCACACGAGGTGATGGTGGTGCGAGTCGGAGCACTTGCGGAAGATCAGTTCCCCGGAGTCGGTCCGCAGCACGTCGACGGCCTCCGCGTCGGCCATCGACTGCAGGGTCCGGTACACGGTGGTCAGTCCGATCGTGTCGCCGCGCTCGCGAAGTTCGGCGTGCAGGTCCTGGGCGGAACGGAAGCCCTTGGACTCGTCGAGCAGAGCGGAGATCGCGCTGCGTTGACGAGTCGACCGCACGCCGATCGGCTTGTCCGGTGTCGTCATGGATCTACTGCTCCCCGGCGTGCCCGACGGCCGCCTCGACGATGTCGAGCAGATGCTCGTCCAATAGTTCGTAGCGCATCTCCCGACCCTGCCGGTGGGAGGAGACCACGCCGGAGGACTTGAGGATGCGCAGGTGCTGACTGACCAGCGGCTGGGTGACGCCGAGTGCGTCGACCAACTCGTGCACGCACCGGGGACCGTCCCGTAGCTGCAGCACGATCGCGATACGCAGCGGGGCGGACAGGGCCCGGAGCAGTTCCCCGGCCGCGGACACCACCCGCTCGGGCGGCAGGGGGACCGGGGAGGCCCGGTGGTCGGCGTCGTGGACGTCCGTGACCGGGTCGGATCCGGTCGATCGGGGTCCGCTGTGCATCGTCTCCACCTTCCGGGCTCGCTCCCGGGCTCGGTCGCCGCCGGCGTCGTATCGGGTAGGAGACCCCAGTATCCCAGACCCGGGGGGCCGACCGGATACCCTGGTGAAAGTGCCCGGGCGCCGGCCCGCGCCGAGGTGGTCCACCCGACGCCTCCGCCAACCGACTCACCAAGGGAGAACCCCCGACGTGGCAGCCTCAGCTTCCGTCATCGACACCGTCGTCAACCTCTGCAAGCGCCGAGGACTGGTGTACCAATGTGGCGAGATCTACGGCGGTACGCGCTCGGCGTGGGACTACGGCCCCCTGGGTGTGGAGCTCAAGGACAACATCAAGAAGCAGTGGTGGCGCACCTTCGTCACCGGCCGGGACGACGTGGTGGGCCTGGACTCGTCGATCATCCTGCCCCGCCAGGTGTGGCAGGCCTCCGGCCACGTCGAGACGTTCACCGACCCCCTGGTCGAGTGCAGGTCCTGCCACACCCGGCTGCGTCAGGACCATCTCCAGGAGGCGTACGCCGCCAAAAAGAAGCTGGACCACCCGTCCGAGGCCCCGATGTCGGAGATCGCCTGCCCCAACTGCGGGAACAAGGGCCAGTGGACCGAGCCCCAGCTGTTCTCGGGCCTGATGAAGACCTTCCTCGGCCCCGTGGACAACGAGACCGGCCTGCACTACCTGCGTCCGGAGACCGCGCAGGGCATCTTCATCAACTACAAGAACGTCATGACCACCGCGCGTCGCAAGCCGCCGTTCGGTATCGGCCAGATCGGCAAGGCGTTCCGCAACGAGATCACCCCCGGCAACTTCATCTTCCGCACCCGCGAGTTCGAGCAGATGGAGATCGAGTACTTCGTCAAGCCCGAGGAGGCGGACGAGCACTTCACGACGTGGGTCGAGGACTGCTGGGACTGGTTCGTGGACCTGGGGATCGACCCGCAGAACCTGCGTCGCTTCGACGTCCCGGAGGACGAGCGCGCCCACTACTCGGCGGGCACGATCGACTTCGAGTACAAGTTCGGGTTCACCGGCAACGAGTGGGGCGAACTCATGGGTATCGCCAACCGCACGGACTACGACCTCACGCAGCACCAGACCCACTCCGGTGAGGACCTGCAGTACTTCGACCAGGCCTCGGGCGAGAAGTACATCCCCTACGTCATCGAGCCGAGCTTCGGCCTGACCCGCTCGCTCATGGCGTTCCTCGTCGACGCCTACACGGAGGACGAGGCCCCCAACGCCAAGGGCGGGGTGGACACCCGGACCGTGCTCAAGCTCGACCGCCGGCTCGCGCCGGTCAAGGCCGCGGTGCTGCCGCTGTCGCGCAACGCGGACCTGTCGCCCAAGGCCCGTGACCTGGCGGCCCAGTTGCGCAAGAACTGGAACGTCGACTTCGACGACGCCCAGGCCATCGGTCGCCGCTACCGCCGCCACGACGAGATCGGCACCCCGTTCTGCATCACGGTCGACTTCGACACCCTCGAGGACCAGGCCGTGACCATCCGTGAGCGCGACACCATGGCGCAGGAGCGCGTGGCGATCGACCAGGTCGAGGGGTACCTCGCGCAGCGCCTGATCGGGTGCTGACGGACTCCCCTGGCACACTGGTCGGGTGAGTAGAACAACCCGGTCCCCGGTCCGTGCGGTGTCCAGGGCCGTCGGCTGGCTCCTGGCCATCGCACTGCTGTTGTGCCTGGTCATACCCGGATTCATCTCGTTCCGGGTGTGGTCCGTGGCGCGTGTCGACGATCGATCTCCGGCCGACGCGATCGTGGTGCTGGGCGCGGCGCAGTACAACGGCATCCCCACCCCCGTGTTCCAGGCCCGGCTGGAGCACGCGGCCCTGCTCTTCGAGGAGGGGGTCGCGCCCCAGGTCATCACGGTCGGTGGTAGCCAGCCGGGTGACCTGTACACGGAGGCCGGGTCGGGGCGGGCCTATCTGACCCGCCTCGGCGTGCCCCCGGAGGTGATCCTGGCGGTGGAGACCGGGACCAACACCGAGGGCAGTCTGGACGCCGTGGCGCAGACCGTGCGCGACCAGGGCGGGCAGTCGGTGGTGCTGGTCAGCGACCCCACGCACTCGTATCGCTCGCGCATGATGGCGCGGGACGCGGGGCTGGACGCGTGGACCTCGCCGACCCGCCACGGGCCGGCGGTGTGGACCCGGGAGAACCAGATCATGGGCATCATCCGGGAGACGGGCGCGGTGCTCTGGTACCAGTACCACCGGCTCGCCGGGAGCAGTGTGGACTTCCCGGACTGAACCGCCGGGGCGGGTCGCGCGAGCGGATGCGGCCTGCCGCAGGGATGACGGGGCGGTGACGCCCGGAGGAGAAGTGGATGACGGGATACGCGTACGACGCCGCGGACGCCGAGCGCCGGGTCGACGAGGGTTCCGGCCGCGCCCGCGGGAAGGCGAGTGAACGCAGCCCGTTCGACCGGGACCGCGCCCGCGTCCTGCACTCGGCCGCATTGCGCCGGCTCGCCGACAAGACCCAGGTGGTCGGCCCCGGGGACGGCGACACCCCGCGGACCCGCCTCACCCATTCGCTCGAGGTCGCCCAGATCTCCCGCAGTATCGCGGCCGGGCTGGGGTGCGACCCGGACCTGGCGGACCTGGCGGGCCTGAGCCACGACATCGGGCACCCGCCCTACGGCCACAACGGCGAGCGGGCGTTGGACGAGGTCGCGCGCGGGTTCGGCGGTTACGAGGGCAACGCCCAGACCGTCCGGATCCTGTCGCGGCTCGAGCCCAAGGTCGTCGACGCCTCCGGCCGTGGGGTGGGGTTGAACCTCACCCGCGCCGCGCTGGACGCCGCCACCAAGTACCCGTGGCTGCCGCGGGAGGGGACGCGGAAGTTCGGCGCCTACACCGATGACGCGGACACCCTCGCGTGGATCCGGCAAGGCGCTCCCGGGGACACCCGGTGCCTCGAGGCCCAGATCATGGACTTCTCCGACGACGTCGCCTATTCGGTCCACGATGTCGAGGACGCGATCGTCGCCGGCCGGCTGGACCTGCGCTCGCTGTCCGACCGGTCGGAGGTCGCCGCGCTCGCGGAACTGGGCGCGGAGGAGTTCCGCGGTCCGGACGCCGATCAGCTGGAGCAGGCCGCCGGGCGTCTCGGTGCGCTCGAGGTGGTCCGCGCCGTGCAGCCGTTCTCCGAGAGCTTCACCGGGTTCGTGGCGCTCAAGGCCCTGACCAGTGAGCTGGTCGGTCGGTTCGTCATGCCCGCCATCCACGCCACCCGCGAGGTGCACGGGGCCAAACCACACGGCCGCTACAGCGCGGGTCTCGAGGTGCCGGTGGAGGTCGAGGCCGAGGTGGTGATGCTCAAGACGATGGCGGTGCGCTACGTCATGAGCGACCCCGGCCACCGCCTCAGGCAGGACCGCCAGCGGGACCGGATCCACCGGGTGGCGGAGTTCCTCGCCCAGTCCGCGCCCGCGGGCCTCGACCCGGTCCTGCGCCCGCTGTGGGATTCGGCCCCGGACGACGCCGCGCGGATGCGGGTGATCGTCGACCAGATCGCCCTGTACACCGAGAGCCGGCTCGAACGGGTCGACCGGGCGAGCGCCGGCATCCAGGCCGCCTGGGGCTGAGCAGCTCGCCCCCACCCCCGCGACCGCCGGCCCCCGTCAGCCGACCGCGCGCACGACCGCGCCGACCAGCCGGTCCACGCCCACCGCGTCGAGTGTCGAGCCGGGGGAGAAGCCGGTGCGGACCACCACGAGGTCGGCGGAGGGGACCACCACGACGTACTGCCCGTCGTGCCCGGAGGCCCAGAACGCGTCGGTCGGCATGCCCGTGAACCGGAGCGGGGTCCCGTCACCGGCCGTGTTGAGCCACCACTGGGCGCCGTACGGTTCGGGCTCGCCGCCCGCCGGGACCCCGGTCGTCGCGTAGTCCATCCATCCCGCGGGCAGCAGCCGCTGTCCGTCCACCTCGCCGTCGTCGAGCACGAACTGACCGAACCGCGCCCAGTCGCGCGGGCTCGCCCACAGGTACGAACTACACACCGACCCGCCCGAGGCGTCGGCCTCGAGGACTGCGCTGCGCATCCCGAGCGGGCGGAAGAGCAGTTCCTCGACCATCTCCGGCCCCAGCCCGGTGCGTTCGTGCAGCAGGTCGCAGACGATGTTGCTCGTGCCGGACGAGTACTGGCGGAACTCGCCGGGGGCGTGGGCGGGCGGCTGTGAGGCGGCGAAGGCGGCCATGTCGGGTTCGAGGAAGAGCATCCGGGTGATGGGCGTGCCCAGGTCGTACTCCTCGTCCCACTCAAGGCCGGAGGTCATGCGCAGCAGGTGGTCCAGGGAGATCTGCGACCGCTCGTCGGTCCATTCGGGACGCAGGCCGGTGGCGGCGGGGTCGAGGTCGGCGTCGGGGAACTCGACCTGCGCGCGCCCCACGAGGGTGGCGGCGACGCTCTTGGCCATGGACCAGCCGAGCTGGCGGGTGTCGGGGCCGAAACCGTCGGCGTACCGCTCGCCGAGGATCTCGCCGCGATGGACGACGACGAGGCCCCGCGTCCCCTCCTGCGCCGCGGCCTCATCCAGTGCCGACGAGACCTCGTCCGGGGCGTCGGTCGCCTCGGCCAGGCGGACACCCTGGGCGCCGTCCTCGCGCAGCGGCGGGGGCGGCTCACTGCCCTGCGATCCCGCCGCGCGGTCACCGAGGGCGCAGCCGTGCTCGGAGACGTGGGCGGTCTGCCGGAAGCCCACCCCCAGCACCGAGGCGGTCGCGGTCCCGGCCTCCTCGTCGACCGACGTCCGCATGACGGGGACCAGCGGATTGGGCGGGAGGTCGGTGTCGTAGTCCTCGCGGCCCACGAGGTAGTGCAGGGCGCAGGCGTTGTGGGCGGCGTACCCGGTGCCGGTGAGCAGCATCGGCCGGTACCAGACGCCCACCGCGACCACGGCTGCGACGAGGAGCGCGACCACCGCGACCACCGCGATGAGAGCTTTCCGACGACGTGTCATGGGGTCAGAACCGCCCGCCCGCGCCGCCGCCTCCGAAGCCACCGCCGAAGCCGCCACCGAGGCCGCCGCCGCCGAAGCCGCGGGCGGATCCGAAACCGCCACCGCCGCCGCGGAGCATCCCCTGGATGAGCGCGCCGGCGACCATGCCGCCGACCATCGCGCCGGTGCTGGACCCGCGTCGTCCGCCGCGTCCGTACGGGCCGCCCCGGCCGCCGTACCCGCCGTAGCCGCCGGAGTACTGGGGCCGGGAGGCGTCGCTCTGTGCGAGACGGAGCGCCTCGCGGGCGAGGTTGAGCGCGCGCTCGGCGGCGGGGAACGCGGCCGGTCCGACCGTGCCCTCGGCGGTCGCCAGCGAGCTCTTCGCGGCCGCGAGGCGGGTGCGGGCGGCCTGGCCGATCACGTACGAGCGGCTGCCGATGAAGTCGTCGGCCTCGCGCACCGCCCCCGCGGCGCGGGTGATCGCGGCCCGGCGGGCGGCCCGGGCGCGGTTGGCGGCCTCGGCCTCGTGCCCGGCGGCGGCCAGGGCCTCGTCGAGGTCGCGGTCCACGTCGATGAGGTGGGAGAACGTCCCCAGCGGATCGGTCTGACCGTCGCGCCGGGCCGCGTCGACCGCCTCGCGCGCCGCGGCGGCCACCTGCGTGAGGGTCTGGCTGGAGGTGTCACTGACGTCGGTCGACGCCAGCAGCCGCGAGGCCATGGTCAGTTCCTCCTCGACCTCCTCGATCAGCGGGTCGAGGTCGCGGCGCGCGGTCGCGATGTCGTCGGCGGCGTGTTCGACGCCGTTGACCAGCTTCTCGGCCCGGGACAGCTCGCCTTCGGCGGAGGTGATGGCGTCCACGGCCTCGCCCTGTTCGCCCACCGGCCGGGCCAGTGCCGCGCGGGCGCGTACGGTCTCGCCCTCCGCGGCGTCGAGCAGTTCCCCGGCCAGCGAGAGGTTGTCGGAGATGGAGGAGAGCACGGCCGACGGGAACCGCTCGCGCAGGTCCGCCATGGTCTTCTCGGCCTCGGGGAGCCGGGCGCGCAGGGAGACCGCGCGGCGGGTGAGCGTGTCGACGGAGGCCGTGCCGTTGATGAGCAGGTCGCGCATCTCGGCGAAGGCCGTGGCCTGTCCCTCGAGGCCCCGTTCGGCGCGTTCGGCGCGGGCGGCCACCTCCAGCAGCATGGCCTTGCGCTGGTCGGGCGTCTCGGGGATGTCGTCATCGAGCCGCTGGACGAGTGCGTGCGCGGCGGCGACCTCGGCCCGTGCCGAGTCGAGCGCGGAGCGGAACGGCCGGGTACGCAGCTCGCCGAACTCGCCTGCGGCGGTCTCGAGGGCGTCCGTGGAGGCGTCCACCGACTGGTCGGCATCGGCCAGCCCGGAGCGGGCGCGCGCGTCGAGGACCTCCACCGGCAGGGCGGACATCCGGGCGGTGTCGTCGCCGGGGATGTCGCGGGCGTCCTCGGCCTGCCTGGCCGTCCGCGTGGCGCGGCGCCGGCGGGCGAACAGGACCACGGCCGCGACGAGGGCGATGATCACCACGATGATGGCCAGGATGGCGAACGGCGAGATCTCCGAGCCGGAGCCCTGGCGTTCGAGCCCGTCGGCCGCGCCGGTGACGGCTCCGGCCCAGTCGCCGGTGGCAAGGCGCGGTTCGATGTCGCGATCGGCGATTTCTTGCGCGGTCAGCTGATCGGCAGTGGGCGAGGCCTCGGGGTCGTCGAACTCGAACCAGTACCTGCCCTCGTCCACGGCCACTACGAGCAGCGCGTCGGACGCGCCCAGGTCGGACAGTTCCCGGGTCTGCTGCGTCCACTGCTCGACCGGGATGCCGTCGAGGGTGTCGACGAACGTCACCCACAGCTGGATCTGGTCGGACGAGCGCAGTTCGGCCAGTCGGCTCTCCACCTCGCTGGTGTCACCGCCGAGGACCCCCGCGGAGTCGGTGAGCTGCTGCTGCAGGTTCGACGGGGGCTCGGCCGAGGCGCCGGGGGCGGCCCACACCAGCGCGCAGGCCAGGAACGCGACCACCGTCGCGAGCGCTGTCACCGGGGCCTGGCTGAACCGGGAACGGGGTCGCCGGGCGGCGGCGGGCAGGAGTTGGGCGGCGATCATGGCCCCAGCGTATCGGCCCCGAACAGGGGGCACGCCGGTCCTCGCCGGAGGCGGCTACTCTGGGCGTCATGGCAGGGCGGATTCCGGAGCAGGACATCGCCGCGATCCGCGAACGCACCCGTATCGAGGAGATCGTCGGCGAGTACGTCGCGCTCAAACCAGGTGGCGCGGACTCGCTCAAGGGGCTGTCCCCGTTCAAGGACGAGAAGACCCCCTCGTTCCACGTGCGTCCGCAGCACGGCTACTTCCACTGCTTCTCGACGGGTGAGGGTGGCGACGTCTTCGCGTTCCTCATGAAGATGGAGCACATCAGCTTCGTCGAGGCGGTGGAGCAGCTGGCCGACCGGCTGGGCTACCGCATCTCCTACGAGGGTGGCGGGCAGGTCATCCAGCGCGATCGCGGCACGCGGTCCCGGCTGGCGCAGGCGAACGCGGCCGCGCAGAAGTTCTACGCCGAGCGGTTGGCGCAGGACCCGGAGGCGGAGACGGCGCGCACCTTCCTCACCGACCGCGGGTTTGACATGGCCCAGGCCCAGCACTTCGGCTGTGGGTACGCGCCCGCCGGCTGGGACACCATGAGCAAGCACCTCATGCGCCAGGGGTTCGAGCCCAAGGAGCTGGAGGCGGCCGGGCTGTCCAAGACGAGCTCGCGCGGCACCCTCATCGACCGTTTCCACCGCCGGTTGCTGTGGCCCATCCGCAATCTCGGCGGCGAGGTGATCGGGTTCGGCGCGCGCAAGCTGTTCGAGGACGACACGCTGGGCAAGTACATGAACACCCCCGAGACGATGCTCTACAAGAAGTCGCAGGTGCTGTTCGGTCTGGACCTGTCCAAGCGGGAGATCGCCTCGCAGCGCCGCGCGGTGGTGGTCGAGGGGTACACCGACGTCATGGCCATGCACGCGGCCGGCGTCACGACCGCGGTCGCCGCGTGTGGCACCGCGTTCGGCGAGGACCACCTGTCGACGCTGCGGCGCCTGATGTTGGACGACAACTACTTCCGCGGCGAGATCATCTACACGTTCGACGGCGACGAAGCCGGCAAGAAGGCCGCGCTCCGGGCGTTCTCGGGGGACCAGCAGTTCTCCGGCCGGACGTTCGTGGCGGTGGCCCCGCCGGGGACGGATCCGTGCGACCTGCGTCAGAACAAGGGCGACGCGGCGGTGCGGGATCTCGTGTCCGCGCGGGTGCCGATGTTCGAGTTCGCGATCCGCTCGATGCTGGAGGACTACGACCTCGACCACGCCGAGGGGCGCGTGGAGGCCCTGCGGCGCACGGTGCCGGTGGTGGCCGACATCCGCGATTCGACGCTGCGTGACGAGTACGCCCGCCAGCTCGCCGGCTGGGTCGGTTGGGACGACCCGGCGACGGTGGTGCGTCGCGTCCGCGAGGAGGCGCGCAAGAAGGGCCGCGCGCGGTCGGCAGGGTCGGGTCCCGGGTTGCGCAAGCGTGCCCCCGGTGGACCGGGCGGGGGAGCCCGACCGGGGTGGGACGCCGCCGAGCGTGGGGGCGGCGCGGGTCGTGGCCGTGGGGGATACGACGACGACGAGGTCGGCGGCCGCGAAGCTCCGCAGACACCGGAGGTGCCGTCGGGCGTTCCCATCCCCGCCGCGGCGGACCCGGTGCTGTGGCCCCAGCGGGAGGCCGTGAAGGCGGCCCTGCAGTACCCGGGCCTGGCGGGTCCGCTCTTCGACTCGCTGCCGGAGGAGTGCTACACCCACCCCGCCTATGCCACGATCGCGCAGGCGCTGTCGAAGGCCGGGGGGTGCGCGGCCGGCAAGAGCGGCGCGAACTGGGTCTCCGAGGTCTCCGAGGGGCTGGGCGACGACGGGCTGCGCCGACTGGTCGGGAGCCTCGCGGTGGAGACGCTGCGCGTGTCCGAGGAGGCGTTGCCCCGCTACATCTCCGGTGTCCTGGCGCGTCTGCAGGAGGTGTGGGTCTCGGGTCAGATCGCGGACCTCAAGTCCAAGGTGCAGCGGATGAGCCCCGCGGAGGATCCCGAGGGCTACTCGGCGTTGTTCGGTGATCTGGTGGCTCTGGAGGAGTACCGGCGCGGCCTGTTGAACCAGGCGGTCGGCGCGACTCCGGACATCGCCTGACCAGCCGATTTGGTTCGTCGGCCTGCGGCGCACTAAGGTGGGTTCTCGGTATCCGGCATCACCGCCGGGCGCCAGCAGTGATCCCCCATAGCTCAATTGGCAGAGCATTCGACTGTTAATCGAAGGGTTATTGGTTCGAGTCCAATTGGGGGAGCTCAGCAACCAGGTCAGTGGCTTCCGAGCCCTGACCTGGTCTGCATTTCAGGGTGGTCAGCCGGGTGGGCCGGTAGATCAGCTCCTGGATCCGGCCGTCGAGGGTGCGGCTCTCGAGCAGTTCGAGGTCATACTCCGCTCACCCCACGGCCCGGGACACTCTCGCCCGGCTCTGCGACGAGGTCGCGGTCGAGCACACCTCGGCGGCCGATTCCGGGCGCACGGTCCGCGTCTCCGCCGTCCACCGCGTGGGCGTGCTGCCGGTGGGCGAGGTCGCGGTGGTGGTGGTCGCTGTGGCTCCGCATCGGGCCGAGGCGTTCGCGGCGTGTTCGGAGCTCATCGAGCGTCTCAAGCACGGGGTGCCCATCTGGAAGCGGCAGCGCTTCACCGACGGCGTCTCCGAATGGGTGGGCGTCGGCGACTGCTGAGTTGGTCAGGCCGGCCGTCTGCGGGGTCGGTACCTGTCCTGACCCGGCGGATTGATGAGTGTGCCGTCGTCGGCGACGATGCGGTCGGCGAAGGCGTTCCACTCGCGTTCCCAGATGGCGTCACGGGCACGGGCCAAGGGGCCCTTGGGTCTGGTGCGGTGTTCGTGTCCGGTGTCGGTGATGATGACGAGTTCACCCAACGGCCCGGACCGGTAGGCATTGGTTCCGAACGTCTTCTCCCGGTGGTGTTTGCGGCACAGGCAGACGAGGTTCCACTCGGTGGTCGGCCCGCCGAGCTCGGGGTCCTTCGTGTTGAACGCGATCACATGGTCCACGTCGCAGGCCTCGGCGGGAACCGAGCACCCGGGGTGGCGGCAGGTGCCGTCGCGCATGCGGATTCGCTCGGCCATCGCGGGGGTGATCACGTACCGCAGGGCGTGTTCCGGGGAGTCGAGCACGCCGGGGGCGGGGTCGATGAGCTCGAACCGCACGCTCGCGTCGTCGCCCTCGAGCAGTTCCGTGCAGAGCCATTCGACGCTGCTGTAGGTGCCGTGGACGAACTCGACACGGTTGGGCAGGCCCCGGGCCGCGGAGGCGATCACGCTGATGCGGATCGGCTGACCGGCCCGCGCGGCGTTGCCCAGCGTGGGCCGGGGGAGGTCCGCCCCGAGCCTGATGTCGCCGAGTGCGATGCCGTCGTGCTCGGACGCAGGGGCCGGGTCGGAGCCGGAGCCTGAGCCGGGGCCGGGGCTGGTCGTGGACGGGTCACCAGCAGGCGGATAGACGGCGAGCGCGGCGAGGGCGTCGGCGCGGAGCTGATCCAGGGAACCGTCCAGTCCGTCCGCCGAGGCGGCCGACGCATCGGTCTCGATGCGACGACGAAGGAGCTCGGCATCGGCGGCGGTGAGCCTGGCCCACATCGTGGCCATGCCGTTCCGGTCGCCGCGGAAACGGACCGAGCGGGTGGCGGCCGCCGCTGCGGCGGCGTCCTGCGCGGCAGCCGGGTCGTGTCGCTCCACGGCGTCATCGATCGCCGAGTCCACCGCGTTGCGGGTCGGCCGGTCGCCACCGTCGAGATCGCCTGTGAAGCGCGCGACCACCTCGTCCTCCACGGCCGACACGATCGCGTCCGGCACCTCCGCCAGGCGACACGCGATATCGACCGCCAATTGCTCGGGCAGTAGCCCGCGGTCGACCGTGGATCGCAGACGGGGCAGCCGCCGGTGGATCTGCGTCCCGGCCGTCACCAACCGCGCGGCGTGCCAGCACGTGAGCTGGCACGCCGCCACGAGGTGATCGCGGGCCCTGGCCTGCGGATCCAGCCGGGCGTACGCGGGTCGGCGCGAACCGGCGCCGGCCTCGTCGGCCTCCTCCGCCTGTGCCTGGGCGGACCGGGCGAACTGGTCGACCAGGACATGCGCCGCCTCCAGCCGTGTGGCCCCGGCACGGTTCTGCGCCAGCGTCGCGGCACGGGCCGCCTCGCTGACGGCCTCCATGTCGACCATGCCGAGGGGCTCGGGTACGGCGAACAGCGAACTCGTCGTCGTCACCATTCCACCCCCTCCGCCACCGACATCGAACCTACATTCGACAATACCCGCACCGTCTCACTAGTACAAGGGTTCGATCATCTTCGATCACTCATCCCAACCGGGTACCGACCCACTGCGCCAGGGAAACACCGTCACCTGCACCGGTCGACCAGACCGGCGGCCATCAGCGCCCGGTTCATCGACAAGCTGCCGTGCGAGCGCAACGACACGTCGGATTGCTGCTTCAAGCGAGCGACCACCTCGACGGCGTCTCCGCTGACGATGGCCGCGTCCGGCCAGTCGAGGGGACCATCCAGCGTCGTTGACACCACCGTGGTCAGCAGCGTGGTCATCTGGGTGACCCAGGGGTCGAACACGCCGGAATCGTCAGTAGCCGCCCCAATCACCGTTGTCGTTGTACGACCCGAAGCCGCCTCCCATGGGAGGCAGTCGGCGATCAGCCCGGTTGGAGTGTCCGGAAATCGCCTCGGTCGAAGCTGATGTGGAACCTCCTCGAGTCGATCCGCCAGCCGTCCGGCGTCCGGGTCCACAGGTCCGAGTACTCGCCGAAGCACTCGTAGGACAGATCGGACTGGCCCCCGGCGCCGAGGTGGAGGACCCGCGCATACGTGAGGCTCCGCGCCCGGTCCTCGTCTCCGTGGAAGGCGAGCTGCACCCGATGGTTGCCCAGCAGATGCTGGGACGGTCCGCAGCCCCCGAGGTGCTCCCTGACCCTCTCGACGATCGCCTGCCGACCGGTCGCGCCGTACCCGGTCGCGGACTCGGTGAACAGCTCGCCCAGCCCGTCCCAGTCACGTGAGTCCAACGCTGAGGCCACGTCGGCCAGACGCTCGATGATCAGGTCCCTATCACTTGTCATCTCCTCTTGGTAGCAGGGATCGCCGGGGGATCTCAGCTGTCGCCGCTAATCTGGCCGCCATGACCGACGTCGAGATCGCGCTGTCCACCGGCCGCGTCAAGGGCACCGATCTGGGGGATGTGGTCCGCTACTACGGCATCCCCTACGCCGAGGACCCCGTCGGCGACCTGCGGTTCGCCGCCCCGATCCGCCGCGAACCGTGGCCGGGCGTCCGTGACGCGACCCGGCCAGCCGCCACCGCGCAGCGGCTGCGCTTCGACCCCGACCCGGCGATCCCCGAGCCGATCGTCGCCGGCACGGACATCCTGCACGTCGACGTGTGGGCTCCCACCGAGGGCGCGGGCCACCCGGTGCTGGTGTGGATCCACGGCGGCGGGTGGGAGTCCGGGTCGTCGCACCAGCCCTGGTTCGTCGGGACCGCCTTCGCGCGCGCCGGGATCGTCGTGGTCTCGGTGGGCTACCGCCTGGGCGTCGAGGGGTTCACCGCGTTCCCCGACGCCCCGGACAACCGCGGGGTGCGGGATTGGATCATGGCCCTGGAGTGGGTCCGCGACGAGATCGCGGCGTTCGGCGGCGACCCCGGGCAGGTCACGGTGTCGGGTCAGTCGGCGGGCGGCGGGGCGGTGCTCTGCCTGCTCGCCTCGCCGTTGGCGGCCGGCCTGTTCCACCGGGGGATCGCCTCGTCGCCGGCGGTCCTGCGGTCCCCGGCCGCTCAGGCCCCCAAGGGTACGACTGCGGCGGGACTGGCTGCCGGCGGTCGGGGCGCCGTCGACGAATTCCACCGGCGCCTGCGCAAGGACAATCCGTTCCTCATGCCGTTCCGGCCGACGGTCGGCGACGACACCGTCCCGGTCCCGCCCCTGGAGGGCATCGGGAGCGGTCCCGGGCTCGACCTGCCACTGCTCATCGGCTCCACGGCCATGGAGTTCGAGGGGGTCGTCCGGGCCCTGCCCGGGGCCGCGTTGGTGCCGGGTGCCGCGATGATCCTGCGGTCCCAGGAGCTGCCCACCACCGGACTGTGCGCGCTGGCCAGACAATCGGCGGGCAAGTCGCTGCGCCGGGCGGTGGGGGCGGTGGTCGACGCCGCGACCATCCACTCGACCGTCGTGCGGGCGGCCGAGACCCGGGTGGCCGCCGGCGCGCCCACCTGGGTGTACGACTTCCGCTGGGCCGAGGGCCGCGGCGCCGTCCACTGCGCGGACCTACCGTTCTTCTGGTCGGTCCCGGAAGCCGCGAACGTGCGGGCCTACCTCGGAGCGGATGCGCCGCCGGATCTCGTCGACGCGATGCACCGGTCGTGGGTCGACTTCGTCCGCTCCGGGGACCCGGGGTCCCCGCCCTATGCGCCCCCCGGGAGGCGCGTGCAGGTGTGGGATGACCCTCCCGCTGTCGTCGAGGACGGACTGGCCGACGTCCGCGCGGTCTGGTGGCCCGCCGGAGGCTCCTGACGCCTTGCTACGATTGCGCCGCGCGTGCCGGTGACGTTCCCGGCGCGTGCTGGGGGCTATAGCTCAGTTGGTTAGAGCCGCGGACTCATAATCCGCTGGTCGCGGGTTCGAGCCCCGCTGGCCCCACCACTGCTCGACCCGCCACTACTCTGCGACGCCACCTCGGACGTGAGTCGGCCAGTCGGCCCGGTCAGGCGGGTCCGGAACGCCCGACTAGGATCGATCTCCATGGTCGCCTCCCTGCTCGTCGCCGGTACGACCTCCGATTCCGGGAAGAGCGTCGTGACCACCGCGCTGTGTCGGGCGTTCGCCCGCCGCGGCATCGACGTGGCCCCGTTCAAGGCCCAGAACATGTCCAACAACTCGATGGTGGTCGCCGCCCCTCGCCGCACAGGTCCGCACGGCACAGGCCCGGACGGGACAGGCCCGGACGGCACCGCCGAGATCGGGCGCGCGCAGTGGATCCAGGCCCTGGCTGCGGGCGTGGCCCCGGAGCCCGCCATGAACCCGGTGCTCCTCAAGCCCGGCGGGGACCGGCGAAGCCACGTGGTGGTGATGGGACAGCCGGCCGGGTCGGTGTCCTCGCGGGACTTCGTGGACGGACGGGCCCACCTGGCCGAGGCCGCGTACGCCGCCTACTCCGACCTCGCCTCCCGCCACGAGCTCGTCATCTGCGAGGGCGCCGGCAGTCCCACCGAGATCAACCTGCGCTCCAGCGACTACGTCAACATGGGGCTGGCCCGGCACGCGGACATGCCGGTCGTCGTGGTGGGGGACATCGACCGCGGCGGGGTCTTCGCCGCCCTCTACGGCACGGTCGCCCTGCTCGAGCCCGCCGATCAGCGGCTGGTCGCGGGGTTCGTCATCAACAAGTTCCGCGGCGACCCCACGCTCCTGGCCCCGGGGTTGCGGCAGATCGAGGACCTCACCGGCCGGCCGGTCCACGGGGTGCTGCCCTGGAATCCCGACCTCTGGCTGGACTCGGAGGACGCCCTCGCGGTGGGTCCCCGCGCCGCCGACGCCGCCGCCACCCTGCGGGTGGCCGTGATCCGTCTGCCGCGCATCAGCAACTTCACCGACGTCGACGCCCTCGGCCTGGAGGCGGACGTCGATCTGGAGTACGTCACGGAGCCCCGCGACCTCGCGGGGGCGGACCTAGTCGTCGTCCCCGGGACCCGCGCCACCCTCGACGACCTCGCCTGGCTCCGCGCCCGGGGCCTCGACCGGGCGCTCACCTCCCACGTCGAGCGCGGCGGCGCGGTGCTGGGGATCTGCGGCGGCTTCCAGATGCTCGGCGGGGAGATCTCCGACCCGGACGGCATCGAGGGCGAGCCCGGCGCGCGGGTGACCGGCCTCGGACTGCTTCCCACCACCACTCGCTTCGGCGCCGAGAAGGTCCTGCGACTGCCGACCGGACGCGCGCTGGGTCAGGACGTGGGCGGGTATGAGATCCACCACGGCAGGGTGAGCGTCGGCGGCGGGGCCGAGCGGGTCGACGACGACGAGGAGTTCCCCGGCGGAGCCCGGCGGGGCCGCGTGTTCGGCACCATGTGGCACGGAACCCTCGAATCGGACGGCTTCCGGTCGGCGCTGCTGGCCGAGGTCGTCGGCGGCTCCGGCGGCGTGGGGGAGGGCTCCGGCGGCGCGGGTCGTGTGCGTCCGGCCTCCGGGGTGAGTTTCGCGCGGGCCCGCGAGGCGCGGCTCGACCTGCTGGCCGATCTCGCCGAGGAGCACCTCGACCTGGATGCGCTGCTCGAGCTGGCCCGCTCGGGTGCTCCGGAACTGCCGCTGCTGCCGCCGGGGGCGGACCGATGAGCGTGCTGATCCTCGGCGGCACCGCCGAGGCCCGCGACCTCGCCGTCCTGCTGCAGGAGGGCGGCCTGCGGTTCTCCTCGTCTCTGGCGGGCCGGGTCGCGCGGCCGCGGTTGCCGGTGGGGGAGGTGCGCGTCGGCGGGTTCGGCGGCATCGACGGGCTCCGGCGGCACCTCACGGAGGCCGGCGTGGCCGCGGTCGTGGACGCCACCCACCCCTTCGCCGCCGGCATCTCGGCCAATGCCGCCGCAGCCTGCGCCGCCGCGGAGGTCCCGCTGCTGCGCCTCGAGCGACCGGGGTGGGCCGCCGCCCCCGGTGCGGACGGCTGGCACTGGGTAGACGACCACGACGAGGCCGCCGCTACCGCGTCCCGCGTGGGCCGGCGGCCGTTCCTCACGATCGGCCGGCAGTCGCTGGACAGGTTCGTCGGCCCGCTCGCCGAGCACCACGCGCTGGTCAGGGTGGTGGACCCGCCCGAGGTGGGGCTGCCCGCGTCGTGGCGACTGCTGCTGAACCGCGGCCCCTACTCGGTGGAGGGTGAGCGCGAACTCTTCGCCGACCACGGCGTGGACGTGCTGGTCACCAAGGACTCGGGCGGCGGTCACACGTGGTCGAAGATGGCCGTGGCCGACGAGCTCGGCGTACCGGTTGTGGTGGTGCGGCGGCCCGGGTCCGCGCCGGGCGTTCCGGTGGTGGACGGGGCGGCTGCCGCGGCGGAGTGGGCTCGCAGCCTGGATTGAGGATGTCGCCCACGCGCAGAGCGTGCCACAATTGTGTACATGTCTACCGAGCCGCTCCGTGATGTCCGGGCCAACTTCAGCGACGTGGTCGACCGTGTCTCCAAGCACCACGAGCGCGTCACCGTGACCAAGAACGGACGCCCGGTGGCCGTAGTCATGAGCCCGGACGATCTCGCCGCTCTCGAGGAGACCCTCGATGTCCTCTCCGACCCGTCAGCGTTGGCGGATATCCGGGAGGCCGATGCGGCGAGGGCGCGCGGAGAGGTCGTGCGCGGCGTCGATGCCGTCCGGGCCCTCCGCCCGTAGGCCGCGCGGTGGAAGGCTACGGGCTCGTCGTCGCCCCACCCGCGGCTCGGGCGATCCAGCGGGGCCTTCCGGAGAACATCGCCGCGGCGGTTGTCGAATTCCTCACCGGACCACTGATCGCGAACCCGCGGCGAGTGGGCAAGGAACTGCGGAGGGAGCTGAGCGGCGTGTACTCCGCCCGTCGCGGGACCTATCGCATCCTGTATCGGATCGACGACGACGCCAGAGAGGTCCTCGTTCTCAGGAACGAGCACAGACGGGATGTGTATCGGCGAGCGCGGTCTGAGCGGCTGGTGTCGTCGGATAGCGCGCTCGTCGTCGCGGAGTCAGACCAACTCGGCGGCCGTGCCCATTCCGCGGTCCGCTAACCGGGCGAACTGCCGAGCCTGCGCCGCGAACCGGGCCGCCAGCGCCGGATGCCCCGCCCAGTGCGTGTGCAGGTAGGACGCGTGGACCGACCCGTGGACGAAGCCCTCCGGTCCGGCGATGCTGGTCCAGGCGGGAGCCGCTCCCGGTCCGCCCGTGCTGGGTACGCCCGCGTGAGAGCCCGCCGCGCCCGCCGCGCCGGCGGGCGGGTTGACGGCCGTGCGGTGGAACTCGTGGCCGGTGACCTCGGTGCCGGCGGTCGCCAGGACGCTGTCGGCGACCGCGGTCGACCGGCGGTAGGCCAGCGTGAGCCGCGGGGCCATGGCCGCGTCGGCGTCAACAGCATCGACCATGGGGACACCGTCGAGGGTGCGACAGAGGTAGAGCAGGCCCGCGCACTCGGCGACGGTCGGCGTCCCGGCGGCCGTCGCCGCGCGCAGCGCCCGCAGCATCGGCTCGTTGGCGGCGAGGTCCGCGGCGTGGACCTCCGGGAACCCGCCCCCGAGGTAGATCCCCCCGGCGGTGTCGGGCAGTGCCTCGTCGGACAGCGGGTCGAACGGCACGACCGAGCAGCCGGCCGCCTCGAGCAGCTCGACCGTCTCGGCGTAGCGGAAGGTGAAGGCCCGGCCACCGGCCACGGCGATGAGGGGGCGCACCTCGTCGTCGTCGACCCCAAGCGCCCGGCCATCCCCCGGGGCGCCACGGCAGGCGCCCCCATGACCAGTGCCGACGCCCTCCAGCGCCGCGCGCGCCGACCACGCCCCGCCCGCCAGCGGCGGCGCCTCACGCGCGATCCGCATGACGGCCTCCAGGTCGATCGACGCGGCCACCTTCCCGGCCAGGTGGTCGAGCGAGCGCGCGGCCTCCGGGCGTTCGGCGGCGGGGACCAGGCCGAGGTGTCGGGAGGGGGCGGTGACGTCGTCGTCGCGCTGGAGGACGCCCAACACCGGGATGCCGAGTGGGGCGAGCGCGCGGCGGACCTCATCGGAGTGGCGGACGGAGCCGGCCTTGTTGAGCACCACCCCGGCGATGCGCACGGCCGGGTCGTAGGAGGCCATCCCCAGCACCACCGCGGCGATGCTGCGCGAGGCGTGGGAGATGTCCACGACCAGCACGACGGGGGCCCCGGTGAGCGCGGCGACGTGGGCCGTGGAGGCGAACCCGTCGCCGCCGATGTGCCCGTCGTACAGGCCCATGACGCCCTCGATCACCGCGACGTCGGCGGGCCGCCCCCCGGGCCGGTTGACCGCCCCCGCGCCGTGCAGCAGCAGCGGCACGATCCGCTCCGCGCTCACCAGGTGCGGGTCGAGGTTGCGGCCTGGCCGCCCGGTGGCCAGGGCGTGGTACCCGGGGTCGATGTAGTCGGGGCCCACCTTGTGCCCCGAGACCTCCAGCCCGGTGCGGCGCAGCGCGGCCATGAGGCCGGTCGCGACGGTGGTCTTGCCGTGCCCCGACGCCGGCGCGGCCACCACGATCCGCGGGAGGTCGGTCACCATTCGATGCCCCGCTGACCCTTCTGCCCGGCGTCCATCGGGTGCTTGACCTTGGTCATCTCGGTGACCAGGTCCGCGACCTCGAGCAGCCGGGGGTCGGCATCGCGGCCGGTGATCACCACGTGTTGCCGGCCGGGGCGGCTGGCGAGGGTGGCGACCACGTCGTCGACATCCACCCAGCCCCATTTCATGGGATAGGTGAACTCGTCGAGCAGGTAGAGGTCGTGCCGCTCGTCGGCCAGGCGGCGTTTGATCTCGGCCCATCCTTCGGCGGCGTCGGCGGCGTGGTCGTCCTCGGTGCCGTCCTTGCGCGACCACGACCACCCCGAGCCCATCTTGTGCCACTCGACGGGCCCGCCCTCGCCGGTCTCGGCGTGCAGGCGGGCGAGGTGTTCCATGACGGTCTGCTCGCCGATGCGCCACTTGGCGGACTTGACGAACTGGAACACCCCGATGTCCCAGCCCTGGTTCCAGGCGCGCATCGCCAGGCCGAACGCGGCGGTGGACTTCCCCTTGCCGGGCCCGGTGTGGACCATGACCAGCGGCCGGTTGCGGCGTTGCCGGGTGCTGAGCCCGTCGTCGGGCACGATCTCCGGCTGTCCCTTGGGCATCAGGCCACCTCGTTCCGGGGGTCGACGCCCCGGGGGCGCGCGGTGCGGGCGCGGGCTGTGTGAACGCCGACCGTGTCGGTGAGTCCCTCGGCGGTGACCTCGCCCAGTGGCACGTGCTCAGCGCCCAGGTGCCCGGCGAGCTCGGAGGCCAGGCCCATCCGGAAGCGGCCGGTCTCGCAGTCCACCACCACCGAGGCCACGCCGAGGGAGGCCAGCCCGGTCGCCGCGGTGCGGGACCGGGCGAGGGCGTCCGGGCCGTGGGTGGCGCGGCCGTCGGTGACGACGACGAGGAGGGCCCGCCGCCGCGGATCGCGGACGCCTTCGATGCGCAGGACCTCGGCGGCGGTGAGCAGTCCCTCGGCCAGTGGGGTCCGGCCGCCCGCCGGGAGTTCCGCGAGGCGGGTGGCCGCGATGTCGACCGACGAGGTGGGCGGCAGGGTCACGTGGGCCGCGGACCCGCGGAAGGTCACCAGTCCCACCTTGTCGCGGCGGCGGTAGGCGTCCAGCAGTAGGGAGAGGATCGCGGTCTTGACCTGCTCCATCCGGGTGCGGGCGGCCATAGAGCCGGAGGCGTCCACGCAGAACAGCACGAGGTTGGACTCGCGGCCCTCGCGCACCGCCGAGCGCAGGTCCTCGGCGGCCAGCCGGAGTCGACCGCCGTTGCGGCCGGCCTCGCGACCCCGGGCGGACTGCTGCGGCGCGGCGGAGCGGATCGTGGCGGGCAGGTGCAGGTCGGCCCCGGTGAACGCGCCCGCGCCGATGCGGCGGCCAGTGCTGGTGATGGCCCTCGACCGGCGGCCGGCCGCGCCCTGGCCGGTACCGGCGACGGCGAGCAGGCGGGTGCGGTACGGCGCCGCGGCCGCGTTGACTGTGCCCGGCTCGGGCGGGATGGGCCCGGGTGCGTCGGACCGCGAGCCGTCGCCGGGGGTGTCCTCCGCGGCGTGTCCGCCGGGCAGCTCGTCGGCTCGGCTGTCGGCGTCGTCGTCCGAGTGGCCGTCCGCCTGGTCGGTGCCCGCGGTGCCGGAGGCGTCGGCAGCGTCGGGGCTGTCCTCGGTCTGCTCGGTCTGCTCGGGTGCGTGCTCGTGCCCGGCGTCCTCGGCCGAGGCCCGCGCCGGGGCGGACTCGGCATCCGAGGTGTCTGCCGACGCGGACTCGTCTGCGGACTCCGACTGTTCGGCGTCCTCGGCCGGCGCGGTCTCGTCCCGGGGGTCGGGATCGGGCTCGTCGTCGTCGCCCAGGAGCCGTTCCAACAGGTCCTCGTCGAGGCCCGGCGCATCGAACGGGGCACGACGGCGGCGGTGGGGCAGCGCCATGCGCGCGGCGACGCGGATGTCCTCGCGGGTGATCCGGGTCCGGCCCTGCCATGCGGCATGGGCGGCGGCGGTGCGGGCGGTGACGATGTCGGCGCGCATGCCGTCCACGTCGAAGCCCGCACACACCCGGGCGATGGTGGACAGCGCCCAGGGGGTCAGTCTCACCCGGTCGAGTACGCGCCGCGCGGCGGCGATCCGCTCGCGCACTGCGGCCTCGTCGGCGGCGTGGGCGGCGACGAATCCCGCCGGGTCGGCCTCGAACGCGATCCGGCGGCGCACCACCTCGGCGCGCGGCTCCGGGTCCCGGGGCGCGGCCACCTCCACGGTGAGGCCGAAGCGGTCCAGGAGCTGGGGCCGGAGCTCACCCTCCTCGGGGTTCATGGTGCCGATCAGCACGAAGCGCGCGGCGTGCTCCACCGAGATGCCGTCGCGCTCCACGGTCACCCGGCCCATCGCGGCGGCGTCGAGCAGAAGGTCCACCACGTGGTCGTGGAGCAGGTTGACCTCGTCCACGTAGAGCAGTCCGCGGTGTGCGCGGGCGAGTAGGCCCGGTTGGAACACGGTCACGCCATCGGCGAGCGCACTCTCCAGGTGTAGTGATCCGGTGATGCGGTCCTCGGACACCCCGATCGGCAGCTCGACCAGGCGGACCGGCCGCCGCTCGGTGGGCGCGTCGTGGGGGATACGCCCGTCCGGGGTCTCGGAACCGCGGTCGTCAGGTGCGGAGGAGAAGCGGTCGCCGGTGACGACCTCGACCTCCGGCAGGATCCCGGTGAGGGCGCGGACCATCGTGGACTTGGCCGTGCCCTTCTCGCCGCGGATCAGCACGCCGCCGACCGCCGGGGACACCGCGGTCAGGGTCAGGGCCAGCGCCATGTCGTCGGAACCGACGACAGCGCTGAAGGGGTAGTGCAGTGGCATGGGGGCTCCCGCTCTCGTCTGCCAGGCTGGTCAGCGCGAGGCCGGTCTCCGGACTTCCCGGCTCATCTCGGATGTGCGCGCGGGGCGCGATCGCCTGAGAGGCCGGGTTACCGTAGCGGGCCCTGTGCCGGATTCTCACCGGCTTCCCTGATTCTCCCCTCCGCCCGCTCTCGCGGTCGTGGGGCACCTCGTGCTGTGGGGTCTGTTCGGTTGTGTGGTGCCGAGGCTAGCCCAACGGCCTGTCCCGGGGCGCCTCAGGTGTCGCGGTAGGGTTCCGCGTCATGAATGCACGGGTGGTGGTCGTCGGCATCGGCGGCGACGGGTGGGCGGGGCTCGACGAGGCCCGCCGTCGCGCCATCATGGGCGCCGATGTGGTGCTCGGCGGCGAGCGTCATCTGGCGATGATTCCGGGCGAGGTGACGGCCGAACGCGTGCCGTGGCCGCGGCCGCTGCGGGACGGGTTGCCGGAGCTGCTCCAGCGGTGGGTCGGGCGGTCGATCGTGGCCCTGGCCTCGGGCGATCCGCTGGTCGCCGGGATCGGCACCACCCTGATCGAGCTGCTCGGCGCGGACGCGGTGGAGGTGCTCCCGGCGGTGTCCTCGGTCGCGCTGGCCCGCGCCAGGATGCGGTGGCCGGCCGAGTCCGTGGCGGTGCTGCGCGACCACCGCGCGCTGCCCCGTGAGCTGGCGCCGGGGCGGCGGGTGCTGGTGCTCTCGGCGGATCGGAACACGCCGGGAGAGGTCGCCGCGACGCTCCGGGGCGCCGGATACGGGGGGAGCGAGATGACCGTGCTCGCCGATCTGGGGAGTCCGACCGAGGCCCGGTTTTCCCGCGCGGCGCGCGACTGGGCTGTCGATCACGAGGCCCCCGCCCTGCACGTCCTGGCGGTTGAGTGCGTGGCCGACGCGTCCGCCCGACCGCTCGGACTGGTGCCGGGCCTGCCCGACGACGCCTTCGAGAACGACGGCCAGCTCACCCGCCGCGACCTGCGGGCTTCCGCCCTGTCGCGGCTCGCACCGATGGCCGGTGATTTGCTGTGGGACGTGGGCGCCGGCGCCGGGTCGGTGGGCATCGAGTGGATGCGCGCCCACCCGTCATGTCGGGCGATCGCGGTGGAGGCCGATCCCGAGCGGGCGGCGCGTGTCGCGCGCAACGCCGTGCGGCTGGGGGTGCCGTCGTTGGAGGTCGTCCACGGACGGGCGCCCCAGGCTCTGGACGGTCTGCCGCGGCCGGACGCGGTGTTCATCGGTGGAGGCGGCACTGCTCCTGGCCTGCTGAGACAGTGCTGGGACGCACTTCGTCCCGGCGGACGGCTGGTCGCGCATGCGGTGACTCTGGAGACCGAGCGCGTGGTGGTCGACGCCCGCGCCGAGTTCGGCGGGGAGCTGACCAGGATCCAGGTCGAGCACGCGGACTCGATCGGCCGGTTCGCCGGCTGGGCCCCCGCCCGTGCGGTGGTGCAGTGGGCGGCCGTGAAGCCATTCGTCGCTGCGGCTGATACTTCGGAAACAGGGGAGAGCTCGTGACCGTTCACTTCGTAGGAGCCGGCCCCGGCGCCGCTGATCTGCTGACGCTGCGCGCGGCTGCGTCCCTGCGCGAGGCCGACGTCTGCCTGTACGCGGGGACGTACCTCGACGACGGTGTGCTCGACCACTGCCGACCCGAGGCCCGGCTGGTGGACACCCAGCATCTGGACCTCGACGGGATCATCGGCGAGATCGTCGCCGCTCACGCCGATGGGCTCGAGGTGGTTCGGCTGTGTTCGGGTGACCCGTCGCTGTACTCGGCTCTCGCCGAGCAAACTCGCCGGCTCGACTCGGCTGGCGTGCCGTGGGACGTCGTTCCTGGTGTTCCGGCCTATGCGGCGGCCGCCGCCGAGCTGGGGGTGGAGCTCACGGTTCCCGAGGTGGTGCAGTCGGTGGTGCTCACCCGCGTTCAGGCTCGGTCGACGGCGATGCCGTCGACGGAGTCACTGGAGAACTTCGCCGCCACCGGCGCCACGCTGGTGCTGCACCTGGCGATCACCCGGATCCGTGAGCTGGCCGAGCGTCTGGTGCCCACGCACGGTGCCGACTGCCCGGTGGCGGTGGTGGCCAACGCGAGCCGCTCGCACCGCGTGGAGCTGCGCGGCACTCTCGCTGACATCGCGGCAGCGGTGGAGGCGGCTGGCCTGCGCCAGGCAGCGGTGATCCTCGTGGGACCGGCGCTGGTGCGGCCGGGCGAAGCGGAATCGTGGTTGTACGCGTCGAGCCCGGAGCGAGAGTCGAAGCGGCGGGGCTGAACGGATAGGCCGAAGGCAGCGGGCAACAGACAGTGTCCTCCGGCCGCCAGGAAGCCCGAACCGACGCAACGGTATCGGCGAAGGGCCGCGTGGCTCGCCAGGAACGCCAGCTGCGAGACCCGTGAGGATCGGAGAGGCTTCAGCTGCGCTCGCCAGCATCGAGGCGTAGTCACGTCCCCTGTGGGGTACACCCTTACGACACGGTCGAGGATTGGGCATTGATGTGGACTTGATCGCTTTGTGGCGGTCTTCTGTGGTTACTTCTTGGCGGCGACGTACCAATCGGGCGTTCTGGCCGGAAGAATTAGAGCGAGTCGGCGGCTCACGGGTGCGTGGTGGGGTTTGCGTCGGTTCTGTCAGAGTCCGAATGCTCCGCCGCTGATCAGGATGAAGGCGCCCAGGCCGATCAGGACAGTCGGGAACAGGATATGTTCCCAGCGCTCTAGTGCTTCGGCGATCGGTCGGCGGGTGGCGACGAACTTGGCCAGGCCCACCAGTCCCGCCACCAGCACCAGGAACACGATGCAGTAGGCAACTACGGCTCCCGTGCCCACGTTGAGAAAGACGGGGACGTAGACGCCGATGTTGTCGCCGCCGTTGGCGAACGTTACGCCGGCCACGGTCCACACGGCGACGTTCTTGCCCTCGATCTTTGCGTCGTCGTCGTCATCATCGTCCCCGCGCCAGGCCTGCCACGCGGCCCGCAGTCCCAAGCCAAGTGGGATCAGCCCGAAGTAAGGGATGGCCCCCGGGGGCAGGAAGGCTCCCGCGCCCAGGGAGACGAGCACAGCGACGCCGAGGATGCCGACGAAGCCAAGATACTGGCCGGCCAGAATGCGTGCGGTGGTTCCGCGTTGGCCTGCTCCGCGGGCGAAAAACAGCGACAGGACGATGATGTCGTCGATATTGGTGGCAATGAACAGGCCGATCGCCTGCAGGGCCGAGGACAGGATCACGCCTGCACCTCCGTGGCGTGACAACCCGGCACTGAGCAGTCGGGCTCCAAGCATGGGGCGTTTTCGTTGACCGCGAGGGTGACCTCGACCAAGGAGGATAGCGACCGCGCCAAGTGCGGGTCTGCGATCTCGTACCGGGTCTGGCGGCCTTCGGGCCCTGCGACAACGATCCCGCAGTCGCGCAGGCATGCCAGATGGTTCGACACGTTCGACCGTGTCAGCTCCAAATCGCGGGCCAGCTCCGCCGGGTAGGCCGGCTGCTGCAGCAAGGTCAGCAATATCCGGGACCGCGTCGGGTCGGCCATCGCCCGCCCTAACCGGTTCATCACATCCACACGCGAAACAATAGTCAGCACTTGCTGAACTATACAGCGTCTGCTGAACTGTTGTGACAACGCCTTAAAAACCTAAAGGTTAATGAGACATCAGGTGGGACCCGATAGCTCGAGACCGTTTCATGGGCCGATGGGCGCCTGTCGCGTCTCGTGAAGTCGTCTCAATGCAAAGTGTCGCAGGGTGGTGCTCGGTAGGGGTTTGTGAGTCATAATCGAGTCATGAGGCTCTTGGGGTACACCCGCGTGAGCACCGCGAGTCAGGACGCGCAATTGCAGTTGGACGCACTCGTGGATTCCGGAGTGCAGAAGCGGGACGTGTTTGCGGATGTGACCTCGGGGAGCCGGACCGCGATTGAACGCCCGGGGATGAAGCGGCTGTTGGACTACGTCGAGTCCGGTGACACGGTCGTGGTGTGGCGCATTGATCGGCTCGGCCGATCCCTGATCGATGTCCTCAACATCGTGAACCTGCTTCGGGACAAGGGCGTGAAGATCCGGTCGCTCTCGGACGGCATCGACCCGGAGACCACTTCCGGTCGGCTGATGCTGGGCATGCTCGCGACTCTGGCCGAGTACGAGCGCGAGTTGATCACCGAGCGAGTCAACGCCGGCATCGCTGCGGCGAAGCAGAGCGGCACCCGCTTTGGCCGGCCACCTGTTGACCCGGCGGTGATTGCGGAGAAACTCGACATCGCCCGAGACGCCCGAGCCAAGGGCCGCACCGCCGAAGAGGCCGCCCGGCTGGTTGGGTGGTCTCGCGCCACGCTGTACCGACACCAGCAAGCTGCCCGCCATCGCGACATGGCCTCCCAACAGGTGTGACATGGACGGGCCGCAGCGGTGGCGCATACTCCGACTTCACGTCGAGGACGGCATCTCGCTGACGACCCTGGCCCGCGATACCGGTACCGGGCTGCGCACTCTGCAACGCTGGCACCAGCTCTACAAGACCGGCGGCATCGCGGCGTTAGAGTCGCGACCACGACGCGATGCTGGGTCCCGGCGCACCCCGACGGAATTGGTTGCGTTCCTCGAGCGCCTTGCGCTTACCCGCCCCCGCCCTGGGATCGCCACCCTGCACCGCCTTGTCGCGGCGGAGGCGGGGCGCTTGGAGTTAGCGGCGCCCAGCTATGCCACGGTCCGGGCCATCGTCCACACTCTGGACCCTGGCATGGTGACGCTGGCCCTGGAGGGGCCAGCTTCCTATCGGGACCGCCACGAACTGGTGTTCCGCCATCGCGCCGAACGCCCGAATGCGACGTGGCAAGCCGATCACACCGAACTCGACATCCTCATCACCGGCGCCAGCGGCACCCCCGAGCGACCCTGGCTGACGGTGGTGATGGACGACTACTCGCGCGCTGCCTGCGGGTACATGGTCTTCACTGGGTCGCCATCGGCGATGAACACTGCATTGGCACTCCGGCAGGCGATCTGGCGCAAGACCGACCCGGCCTGGTCGATGTGCGGATTACCCGACGTCCTCTACGTAGATCACGGTAGCGACTTCACCAGCCGCCACCTCGAGTACACCGCGATATCGCTAAAGATCCGCCTCATCTTTTCCACCGTCGGGCGCCCGCAAGGCCGAGGCAAGATCGAACGGTTCTTCGGCACAGTCAACACCGAGCTCCTGGCTGCCCTGCCCGGACACCTCGCACTAGGGGCAAAGGCACCGGAACCATCTCTGGATCTACTTGCGCTTGATCAAGCGATCGGCGGTTTCATCGCCACCTACAACGAGCGGACCCACCGGGAGATCGGCACGAGCCCGAAGAAAGCGTGGATCGGTGACGGGTGGATGCCACGCATGCCCGAATCCCTCGATGAACTCGACGGATTGCTGTTGACGGTGCCCAAACACCGCACAATGCAACGCGACGGCATCCACTTCCAAGGCCGGCGCTACCTCGCACCAACACTGGCGCCCTTCGTTGGCCGCCCGCTGACGATCCGCTACGACCCGCGCGACATCTCCGAGGTCCGCGTCTACGACCATGACACCTTCCTCTGCGTCGCCATCGACGAAGCGCACCCGAACCAACGGGCAAGCCTGCAAGAAGTTGAGGCTGCACGCCGAGCCCGCCGGCGCCAACTGCGCAAAGACATCAACGACCGCGTCCCACGAGTCGCCGCCCGAACCGAACCGCGCACGACTGCGCCGAGCGCTCGCCGGTCAAAACTGCGCACGTACGAAGAGGACGAATGATGGCTCCAAACTTCATCGTCACCAAAGAGCACCGCAGGTTCGCCGAGTTCGCCAGTGCGGTACGCAAAGAACACACGATCGGCATCTGCCACGGCGACGCCGGCGTCGGCAAGACTCAGTCAGCACGCCGATACGCCCACTGGGACACCATCGAACCGTTCATCACTGAATGGGGACCGCGAAGCGACGATGACGCAAAATACTTCGCCACCGCGAACCGCTCCCGCACGGTGTTCTATACCCCCGAAGTCATCTGCAGACCCAAGATCCTCATGCACGAGATCGACCACCTACAGACCAGAATCGGCATCTGCATCGACGAACACCAGCGCAGCATCGGCAAGGCCACCAACTCCCGAACGTTCAAAGTCAGCAGCTGGGTCGAGCTGCTCATCATCGACGAAGCGGAACGACTCACCGCAACAGCTCTGGAACTACTCCGCGACGAACATGATCGCCGCCACCTGGCAATCATCCTCGTCGGAATGCCAGGCATCGACCAACGCTTCCGCCACTATCCCCAGCTCTACAGCCGCCTCGGCTTCTCACACCGCTACCGAGCACTTGGCAAAGACGAACTCCTCTTCGTCCTCGATCGTCACTGGAAACGCCTCGGCCGCACTCTCGACCCCGACGACTTCACCGACGCCCAAGCCATCGCCGCCATCGAACGAATCACCCGCGGGAACTTCCGACTCCTGGAACGCCTCTTCCCTCAAATCACGCGCGTTCTCAGAATCAACCAACTCGAGACCATCACCGACGACGTCATCGAGGCAGCGGCCAGCATCCTCGTCATTGGCAACTGACTCCAACGACAATCTTCCGACAGGTTCATTCAAACCGTCCCGCACCCAACGAACTGGGACGGTCACCGCGGCACTTGCCTAGCAGGGGCTACCTTCGGATTGATGGAGAAAGAAGACCGGAACGTTTTGATTAGCTCCGGGCTGTCAGTCTTGATGGCTCCGGTAGCGGCGGGCGTGGTGGCTTGGGTGTGGAAGTTCCCGATCGTCATGGTGGGCATCAGCGGCGGCACGGTTGATGATGCGGTCTCCGCGGCGTTCTCGATGTTGCTGTTCATGACGGTGTTCTCGTTCTTTATTGGCATTGTGGTGATCGGCCTGGCGGGAGCCGGGGCGGGTGTCCTAGTGCGACGTGGGGCCGTGTTGGACGCTGTTGCCGCTGGTCTCGCCGTGGGCGTGCTGGCGGCACTGGTGGTCGGATTCGCAGGGGTGCTCCTCGACTGAGTCACTGCGCTCGGGTTCCGTGCTCGGAGAGCCGTCGCGGCGGTCTAACCCCCGTTCCCGTCGCTGACAAGTCCCAGCCCGTGCGGGATACTCTCGGCTGATGCGTGTCTCGACGGATGGAACCTTCCACGGGCTGCGTGCGTCGCACCTGTGTCGTGCGGCGTGCCGGGTTCCCGTAGACCCGGGTCCGTTCAACCGCCGCCTTCTCGCGCTCCACCCGGTCATCAATTACCGGCCTTACATCACCGCCTCCCCTGACGTGTTCCCTCCCGGTCATCCGGGGTACGACCAGGGGGTGGCGGCAGATCTGCAGATTCCGCAGGCTTTGCGCAACGAGATCGAAGACTGGATCGACCAGTTTAAGACTCACTTCCGTCACCTCGGTGACCGTCCGGTTGATCAGCCCGTGTGGACGAACGGCTTCGACGAGATGGACTGGCTCGACCGCGGCCACGCCCTGGCCGAGCGCCTCGGTCAGCACTTTCCGGAGCATTTTGTGTTCTGCTGCGCGGAACAGTATGTGGTGTGCGAGCTCGCCGCCGATCAGCTGGGCTACGTCTGCGCAGTGACCGGTCAGTTTAGACGTGAGCACGGCTGGCGGATGCCCGGCAATGAGCCCGATCCGGATGTGCCGGGGACGCTAAAGCTAATGCCTGAGTACGGGGTCGAGTGGGGCCTGTGGGACGGGTGGCTGCCGTACCACCAGCCCCCTCGGCTCCGCACAGGTCCGGGTCCCGGGGGTTTTCCGACCCCGCGCAGCCTCGGGCTCACCTCGCAGCTCGAGGACCGGCTCCGGCAGTGGAACGAGGAGTGGCACCGTGGCTTCCTCGGCTACGGACGAGATGACGATGGGGCCAGCGCCGATCTCGGCCTGCCAAATGGAGGCTTCGCCTTGCCGGAGTGGGCCGACGATGTGGACCCGGTGGCCTGGTACCGCGAGGGCCACGCGATCGCCGCAAGCCTTGCCGATCAACTCCCGGGGGTCACGGTGCGACTCAGAGCGATCCGATATGTGTGCGCGCCGCGTTTCCTTCACCTCACTAAGGTCTTCGGTGACGACGAGTTCTTCACGCCACTATCGAGGCGACGTTCGACTATGGCTACCGCGACAGGCTATAATTGACCTTACGGCGGCAGCTATGGCTGCCGGGACGCCTAGAGCTACCACGACAGCGAGCCAGGCCCGATACATAGCTGCCACTATTATGGCTGGAGCTAGAATAATCGCGCAGAATACTAGCGCAGTGGTCAGTGCTGTTATCCGCACTGCACTTGGTCGGATGGCAGCTGCTGTCAGTGTGAACCACGACATTCCAACAATGGCAAGCTGTGTAACGTCGAGAAGGCCGAGCTCGGAGTCTCCGACGTCGACTAATGTTGGAAGAACCGTTTGAAGGGTTGCCATAGCGATGGCGAACGCGGCTAACGCCAGCGTGAGTACTCCAAGGGGTGAGCGCTTCGGGGCGCTAGCACGGGAGTGTTCCACCAACCTCATGTCGTGATTGTGTCCCACAGATCCCAAGTAGTTGTCTTCCACAGACCCCTTCCGGCGCGATGACTCTCCGAGGCGCAGGCCACGGCAGTCGGCCCGCGAACCGGCTGCGGGTTGGCTCGTCCCATCGGCGTTGCATAAGACTGTAGGTTTTTAAGGCACATTCACGGCGCCAGGCGGGCCGCCGCGGGAGCCCTCGTCCACCCCGCTGGGGCCGCGGGTTTCAGGCGCAGCATGACGTCGGCATCTGGTTTCGGAAGAGGCCGGCCACGATGCGCAGGCTTTCGCTCATGGTCAGGTACGGCGCCCAGGTGTCGGCCAGATCGTCGACGGTCATGCCGCTTTTGATGGCGTAGGTGGCCGCCAGCATGATCTCCCCGGCCCCGTCCGCCAGAGCGTGCACGCCCAGAACCTTGCCGCTCACGGCGTCGGCGACGAGCTTCACCGCCCCGCGGGTGTCGTGCTGGACGAGCGCCCGGGGGACATCGGACAGGTCCAGGACGCGGCAGTCGCACGCGTGCCCTCGGGTGAGGGCCTCGTCCTCGGTCAACCCCGCCGAGGCCAGCTGGGGCCGGGTGAACACGACCGCAGGAAAGCCGGCGTAGTCGACCCGAGCTGCCGGCGGGTACCTGTCCTCGGTCAGGGCGTTGAGCGCGGCGGCCCGACCGCCGGCGGCGGCGGCGTAGACGTACTGGGGAGCCCCCGAGACGTCACCGGCGGCCCAGACGCGCGGGTTGGAGGTGCGCTGGGTCTGGTCGACCACGACGAAGCCGCGCTCGTCCACGTCCACACCGGCAGCGGCCAGGTTCAGGCCGTCGGTGCGGGGCAGGCGTCCGGTGGCCACCAGGACCTGCGCGCCGCGCACCTGTTCGCCCGAGTCCGTGGTCACCACCACCTCTCCTGCGGGGCCTGGTTCGCGGGCCACAGTGGTCGCGCGCTCTTCGACCACGGTGATGCCGTCGTCGGTGAAGACTTCCCGAAGTCTCTGGGCCAGCTCCGGCTCGGCGTGCGGCGCCAGACGCCCGACCACAGAGACCCGGGTGCCGAGGTGAGCGAACAGCTGGGCCTGCTCCATCCCGACGTACCCGCCACCGATAACGACCAGGGACTCAGGCAGCTCGGTCAGCTGCATCGCGGTGGTGGACGTCAGCCGGTCCACAGAGTCGAGACCGACCACCTCCGGGATGGCGGGGGTGGCACCGGTGGCGACCAGATAGGCCCGGGCCCGCAGCGCCTGGCCGTCGACGGCCAGGGTGTCCCCGTCCAGGAAGCTGGCCTGGCCTGGGCGGACCTGGAAGCCGTAGGCAGCGGCCACATCGGCGTACTTCGCATCACGCAGGCGCTCGATGAGTGCGTCCTTCTGGGCCACCAGATCGCCGAGGTTCACCGGTGCGGCTGACGTTGGGGCACCTTTGAAGGGATTGGTGAGCGCGGCGTGCCGGGCCCCGGCGGCCGCCAGGAGCGTCTTGGACGGCACGCAGCCGATGTTCACGCACGTCCCGCCCAGAACACCGCGCTCAACCAGCACGACGCTCTTACCGGCCTGGCTGGCCGCGATGGCGGCGGACATCGCCGCGCCTCCTGAGCCGATCACGGCCAGATCGACGTCGTAGTCCACACCCATTTGCCCACCTTCCTTCGCGTGACCCCTCTTCAGCGTCCATAGTGGACGTTCCAGCGCAGGGGAAGGTCAAGGCGAACATGGACGAGAGCCGAGAAAGGGGCCACTGTGCGCATCGGTGAGTTGGCCGTGGCCAGCGGCACCACAACCAAGACGCTGCGCTTCTACGAAGAAGCCGGCCTACTACCTGCGCCTGAGCGCACCGCCAACGGATACCGCGACTACACCCCTGCGGCCCTGGCGCGCCTGGACTTCGTTCGCCGCGGCCGCACCGCTGGGCTCACCCTGGCCCAGATTCGCGAGATCCTCGACATCCGCGACGCCGGAGTCGCACCCTGCCAGCACGTGCACGCCCTGCTCGAAGCCCACCTGGGCGACCTGGACCGCCAAATCGCCGACCTGCAAGCACTGCGACACACCGTCGCGCACCTTCACCACAGTGCCACCACCAGCGACCCCACCAAATGCGACACCACGACCGTCTGCCGCTATCTGTGACCAGACCGGTGCTCGCGTGTATCGCCATGAGCAGATGCCGCCACAGAGCGTCGACAGAACCCCGCCATATAACGGCGAAAGCCACAGGCATTGACGCTGTGTCGCAGGGTGGGTATGCCTAATTATGACACGCGGTCCCGTACAATCTAGAGTCTATTGATACACAGACTCGGCGGAGGGGCCTTTTGATAGCGGAGCGGATTGGGACGCTGCGGGGGCGGTCGGGTGACGGTGGCGAAGAGGTCCTCATCGTCAGCCGCGGGAAGGTCCAGACACGGTTCCGTCGCCGAGACGAGTTGGACTGGGGCTTGCGCGTGGAGACGACGGACTCGGAGAACATCGTCGAGGGGAAACAGAAGCCGGCCCGCCGATCGTCACGGCCACGCGGACAGCGGGTGGCGTACGTGCGAGTGTCCGCCGCCGACCAGAACGAAGCTCGCCTGCTCCAAGCGGTGGGGGAGTGCGACCGGATTTATGTAGAAAAGGAGTCGGGGCGATCGCGTACTGGCCGAGAGAAGCTCGCTGAGTGCATCGGGTACCTGCGAGACGGTGACGAGCTTGTTGTTGCTTCGATGGACCGACTCGCTCGCTCCCTGGTCGACCTCAAGCAGATCGTGGGTGAGATCACCGCCAAGGGCGCGAGCGTGGAGTTCGTCCACGAACGGGCCACCTACGCCGCCGGCGGTGGTGCTGGTGCTGTTCATCGCCGCTCACTCGATGCTCGGTAGGTGGCTATACGGACACCCGCCGACCGGCGTGGATCCGGCCAGCGCGCGGATTGGCGCGCAACTGATGTTCTACGGCGGCGAGGTCATCGACTTGGCTCTGCTCATCCTGCTGTTCAGTGGCTGGTATCCGCGAGCGAGCCCTCAACGCGGGCTACTTGTACTGCCCACGCAGGTTGTGTACGCGGTCTGCGGGTGAGGCGCCTCGTAGCGCGGTGTGGCCGCGGTGGAAATTGTAGTGGTGCAGGAATGCGGGTAGGCGAGCCGCGCGGTCGGATTCGCTGACGTACGCGGTGGCGTAGGCCCATTCTTCGAGCATGGTGCGGTTGTAGCGCTCGACCTTGCCGTTGGTCTGCGGGCGGTACGGGCGGGTGCGCTTGTGTGTGATATTGCCTCCGAGGGCCTCGGCGAAGGCGTGGGAGCGGTAGCAGGAGCCGTTGTCGGTCAGCACCCGCCGCACGGTGATCCCGGCGTCGGCGAAGTAGGCGTGGGCCCGGTGCCAGAACGCGGCCGCGGTCTCCTTGCGCTCGTCTTCTAGAAGCTCGCTGTAGGCCAGGCGTGAGTGGTCGTCGACGGCATTGTGGATGTACCAGTAGCCCATCCCGCGTTTGCGGTCACGCTTTCCCTTCACCCGGCCCAAGACCTTGTGCCCGCCTCCGTCGGGGATGCGGCCAAGTTTCTTGATGTCCACATGCACCAGATCGCCCGGCGCCTCGTGCTCGTAGCGACGCGGGCGCCGCGTGTGCGCCCGGACGGGCGCGCCGGTGGCCGGGTCGGTGAATGCCAGCCTGACGCAGCTGTAGCGGGACAGGATCTTGTGCACCGTGGACGGTTGCATGCCCAGGTGGTAGGCGATCCGGGCCGGGCCCCACCGGCGGGATACGCGCAGACCGAGCACGCGGCGTTCCCGCCGCCGCGGCGTCTGGGTCGGGTTGTGGTGCGGGCGGCTGGAGCGGTCGACCATGCCGGCCTTGCCCAGCTGCCGGTACCGGCGGGCCCACTTGCGGGCGGTGGTGACCGAGACACCGAACCGCTCCGCCGCTCGCCGCGGTACCCAATCGTCGACGACGACACACCGAGCCAGACGCAGTCTTCCCGTCGGAGTCAGCGGGGCGTTAGCGTGGGACACGAAGACCTCCGTTGTGGATGTGTTTGCTTGGTCGCTTTCACACCTCACACGGAGGTCTTCCTCATGTCAGCCCGCCATGCCGACCGGTGACACAACGTCCGTGGTCAGTACAGCTACTGTCCCGCAATCCTTCTCGTAGTTATCCCTTCCCACAGGCCCGCATATCCACAGCATCGAAGGAGTGAGCAGTATGACCCAGAACCGAGCAGTCCATGTTGCCCGAGCGGCCGGAACCGGAGCGGTGGCCGGCTTAGTAGGGGCCGGATTGATGGTCATCGGCGAGAAAGCCGAACAGGCGATCACGGGCAGGCCGAACTCGTACGTCCCGGCGCGCGCCCTGCTCACGCTGTTGGGCCAAAAGCCTGGCGACGACGACCGCCCGGACGGGTGGAACCACCTCATGCACTTCAGCACCGGCGCGGCGCTGGGTGCTATTCGCGGCGTGTGGGCGGCCACCGGGATCCGAGGAGTTCATGCGACCGTGTGGCACACCGCCGTCCGGCTGGGATTTGACCAAACCGTGGAAAACGCCACCGGAGTCGGAGCGCCGCCGTCGACCTGGCCCGCGAGTGAGCAGGCCGTGGACATCCTTCACAAAGCCGTCTTCGCCGCCATCACCGGCGCGGTCGCCGAACGGCTGCTACCGCCCACCCTGCAGTCACAGCGTGGACGCATCAGCCACTGACCCCCGCCCTGAAGATGGTGGGTATCGCTAGCCACAGCAGCGCGACCGCCGAGATTCTGCACTCGGGAAGTGACCGCGGTTCTTGCTGACCTTGCGCAGTTTCTCCAGGCACGAGTCAGTGCAGCCGGAAGCCGGACGGGCCACCTATCCGACGCTGTCCCGGTGTGCCGGTGCTGTGGAACTGGCCGTGGTCTTGTGGTCACGCGGAGCAGTGCCCGGGGCAAGGATCGCTAGCAAGACTGCGGCTGCGGCGGTGAGGATTGCCAACGTAAGTGTGGCCTGACTGCTGCCGTTGACAAATGCCTCTTTGGCGTAGTCGACCAATGGTTGCGCCATTGGTCCGGCTTGTGCGGCGATCTCTAGGGCGGCGGCCAGGGAGTCGGAGACCGGACCGCGGGCAGGTTCGGGTAACTGAGGCAGGGCGGGTTGGATGTGGCGGGTGTATCCGGCGGCCAGCACACTGCCGGCCACTGCGATCCCCATCGCAGCGCCGATCTCGCGGGCCGCATCGTTGACTGCGGCGGCGACCCCGTGTTTGCTCTCCGGAGTTTCGGCGATGATCGCGTAGGTCGCTGGGGCTGTGCATAGTCCGAGCCCTGCGCTCATGATCAACAGCGGCCATAGCAGGTCGAGGTAACGTGCATCGACGGTCATCCGGCTGACCAGCATCAGGCCAACTGCGATGGTCGCCAGACCGGCGACGGTCATCACTCGTAGTCCGAATCGCTGTGACAGTCGGGGGGCGATCACAGAGATCACGATCAGGGGGACCGTCATCGGCACCAATCCCAACGCCGAGGCCAGCGGTCCGTATCCCAGGATCAGTTGCAGGTACTGCACCAGGAGTAGGAATACCCCGAAAGTGACCAAGAATTGGATGGCCACCGACAACGAGCCGGCGCTGAAGCCGCGCTTGGCGAACAACCGAACATCCAACAAGGGGGCCGAGGATCGCAGCTCAATCAGGATAAAAAAGGCTGTCGCCAACATGCCGGCCCCGGCGCTGGCGAGAACGATCGGGTCGGCCCAGCCCCGCGCGGGAAACTCGATCGTGGCGAATACGATTCCCGCAACCGCGACTGCAGCTGCCGCCGCGCCCACCCAGTCCACGGGAGGGTGATCATGCTGGCTGGACTCAGCGATCGTGCATGCCAGCGCGGCCAGTAGGGCTCCCGCTGCGGTCAGTCCGACAAATACCGACACCCACGACCAGCGCTCAAGCAGCACCCCGGCGCCGAGGATGCCTAACACTGCTCCGGAGCCGGCGACTCCAGCCCACACACCTACTGCTCGGCCGCGATGAACGGCGGCGAAACCAGCAGTCAGAATCGATAGCGTCGAGGGCATTACCAGTGCAGCGCCCGCCCCGGCAATCGCTCGCGCAGCGATCAACCAGGCCGGGTCAGACAGGAGCAGGGGAAGTGCGGATGCCATGGTGAATATCGCCAGGCCTATTACGAGAACTGCGCGTCTGCCATAGCGGTCACCGATCGCTCCAGCGGGCAGGACCAGGCACGCCAGTACCAGCGTGTAGCCGTCGACGATCCAGGTCAGCTGGGCTTGCGTCGCTCCAGTCTCTACCGCAATCTCCGGTAATGCCGAATACAGCGCGGCCATGGCCGCGACCACCAACGCCACGGCTAGGCACGACACCGTGAGCATCCACCATTCGGCTCGGGTCCACCGGGATGACTCGGTGATGGTCTGTTGGGGTGAGTGCATCGCCGGCCCCTTGCTGTGAGATGGTCGGTCTTGGTCTGAGACAAGTAGTATCACAGTATCCGGCTGGCTGGACAGGTTAGCTTGGACGAGAAGTGACCGTCGGCCGAAGGGGAGAGCGTGAACGACTGGAGTGCTGACCGGCCCGCTACGGACGACGATCAGCTCGATCCGCGACTGCTGCGCTCACGAAAACGATTGCTCGACGCTGCCACGCATCTCCTGAGCACTGGCGGTGTAGAGGCGGTTACCGTCGAGGCGGTCACTCGAATGTCAAAGGTTGCGCGGGCCACGCTCTATCGGCATTTCGGCGGGACCGCCCAGTTGCTTGCGGCGACCTTCGAGCGGCTGTTGCCTCGCGTCGAGGTCTCTGCCGACAGTGGGTCGGTACGCGACCAACTCATCGCGCTTCTCACGGCCCAAGCCGACCTGATTGACCAGGCGCCGCTGAACATTACGACTCTGGCTTGGCTGTCAATCGGATCAGTCGGCGGCGATCCTGCCGATTCGGCCGCGATCACCTCACTGCGTAGTCGAGTCATCGAGGAGTACCGGCAGCCCTTTGACCGCATCCTCACACATCCTGACGTTCGAGCACAGCTCGGCAACGTCGACACCACCTTCGCGATCGTTCAACTCCTGGGTCCCGTCGTGTTCGCTCGCCTTACTGGGCTCTGCACGGTCGACCACGACGGATGCGTGCAACTCGTTGATGATTTTCTTGCTGCCCGCAAGCAGGGAGGCGAACCCATCCAGGCCGAGTTCGGCCACGATCTGAACCGCCCTGGCGCCGTCGGATCTCGCTAAATCGGGGCTTCTTCTTGTCGGATGGGTGTGACCGCTCGATCGCCGAGGTCGCCGGGGAGGTGGCGAGGCAACCCTAGAGCCCGGTCGTTTCGGTGCGAGCGGCGGCGAGCCATCCGCTGCAGTCTGAGTGCGGCCGGAACTTCTACCGTCCAGTTTTGACTTCCCGATTAGTCAGGCTGCTGCAAGCGATCGCGAAGCTGACTCCAGAGCTTCAGCCAGTTGAAGCTCGAGCGTGGGCAGGAGGCTAACCGCCGAAGCCACACGTTCCAGCCGAGTACGCACATCGACCTCGTGCTCGATCCCGGCTCGGCCGGCCTCCGTCCATGTCTGTGCACAGTGTCTGGCGGCTACGGCGAGATCTTCGGTCGCGAGGTCACCGGTCAAACGTGCCACGTCCGCGCAGCCGTCAGCGAGCAGCTTTCGGAACAGGCCGCCACCGGTGCCGGCCTTCTCGATGAAGGCGCTCAAGCTGAATAAGAGGATCTCGAGTTCGTCAGCCGGTAGATGGGACCAAGTCCGGACATCAGCGGCGAGCTGGGCGACCGCTGCTAAGCCTTCGGAACCGCTCACCGCGGTCGTGAGATCAACGACTCCTGGCGGAGTTGGGTGGCGCATGTTCGCTGCCGATTGACGGAAAGCCGCTGCGGCAACCTGCGCAAGGTCTGGTAACTCATGCGGCCAGGCGATGCGGTACGTGGTGTGACGTGTCGGTTGTGGGAATGACATCGACGACCGTGCTCGAGCGAGAGCGTCGAACGGAACCTTTTGGACCTCGGCACGGTCGTTGTCAACAACGAAGGCGATCCTCTCCGCCTCGTCGTAACCAATTACCACGATATCGTGGCGACTCATTTGGAGCCGAACCCGCAGGTAGGGCAACTCCGCGATGTCGCCCCATATCAGGGCTGGCCTTCCGGCATCGACCTCCTGGCTAATCCACGACCATCCTTCTCGGGGATCGTCGGTCGTGAGCACTTGGACCTGTGCGCCCAGTAGATGGGGGAGATTTACTTCGAAATCGGAGTCTCTCCCTACCAGATAAAGCGGCGGGAAGAGGTCGCTCGAGCGCAAGTAGGACAGGCCAAGTGACCCCCCGAGGGTGAAGACGAGACCTTCATCGGGCGGTTCTTCCCAGCCGAGGCCTTGCCAGTGCAGGAGGTCTCGCATCGCGGCTGAGCCGCAGTGCCCCCCGACCCGATGTGGATAGTTCTCGATGAGCGTCTGGCGAGTCATCAGAGTTCCTTTCTGAACGGCAGGCGGGCACGAACCGGGCTCTCTTGCTGCGCCAGTGGGATGTCAGCGCCGTTCGTCGAGGCTCCGCCGCTGACCGTGCGAGTCTCGCTCGGGACTGGCTTACCCATTGCGCAAGGAATCGGGAGAACCCGTATGGGCGAAATCGGTCCGGACGAAAGGACGCTGCTGTGTGATGACCTGTTTGCTGAGCATGAAATCACGGGGACGATTGATGCAGTCTGCAGCAAGGAGTTCGCCATCACGGAGGTAGAAGCAGCTGAAGTCGCGGTCCCGGGTGGGGTCACCGCTGAGGACGACTTCGTCGTAACCGGTGTTGAGACCGGCGATCTGCAGCTTGAGATCGTATTGATCTGACCAGAACCAGGGCAGCGACACTGCGCTCTTGGACTTCCCGCAAAGGGTAGCCGCGGCGAGTTTCGCCTGATCGGTTGCTCCGGGTACGCACTCCAGCCGGACTCGGCGACCGTATCGAGAGATGTACTTGCTGGCACAGTCTCCGGCGGCAACGATGGCTGGGTCACTGGTTCGGGCGTGCTCGTCGATCACCACACCATCGTTCAGGGTCAAGCCCGCCGCCTCGGCGAGTTCTGTTCTCGGTTCAACACCGATACCCACGATGACCAGATCAGTCGGAATCGACTCGCCAGTAGATAGTGTGACCTCCCGGACGCAATCGTCTCCGACTAATGCTGCGACTTTGGCGCCCGTTCGGATATCGATGCCCTCCTCTCGGTGGATCCGCTCGAAGAACGTTGATACGTCGGGAGCAGTGACCCGCTCGAGGACGCGAGTGGTCGCCTCGAGCACGGTGACTTCCAGGCCCAGTGCCCGTAGTGAGGCGGCCGTCTCAAGTCCGATGTAGCCGCCCCCGACGATCACCACCCGCCGCCCGGGGGCGGCGGACGTGCGGATCAACTCGACGTCTGCGGCGGTACGAAGGTAATGGACCCCGGCGAGATCGGCCCCAGGAACGCGGAGCTGACGAGGGCGGGCTCCCGTGCACAGCGCGAGCTTGTCGTATGTCAGTGTGTCGCCGGTGCTCATAACGATGTGCCCAGCCGAGCGGTCGATCGCCTCCACGTGCGCGTTGAGAAGCTGGATTCGCTGCTTGGAGTAGAAGTCCGAACTGCGGATGGTGATCTCGTCGAGGGTGGTTTTCCCGGCGAGATACGCCTTCGACAGTGGCGGGCGCTGGTAGGGCACCGTGGGCTCCTCGCCGATGAGGACGATCTCACCGCTCCACCCGTCCTGCCGTAGGCTCGCCGCGAGTTGGGCTCCGGCATGGCTGGCACCGATGATGAGGGCTCGCTGCGATGTCATGTGCCGGATTTCGGGGTGAGGCGCACCATCATCTTGCTGATACCCCGCACGAAGTTGGACTGCACGTACTCGGGTTCGCCGACGACCTCGATGTTCTCGAAGCGGGGGAGCAGCTCTTCCCAGAGGATCCGCAGCTGCATTTCGGCCAGTCGGTTGCCCATGCACCGGTGTACGCCGAACCCGAAGGAGATGTGGTTGCGGACGTTGGCCCGGTCGATGATGAAGTCATCGGGCCGCTCGAACACACGCTCGTCGCGGTTGCCTGAGGCGTACCACATCACGACCTTGTCACCCTTACGGATGAACTGACCGTTCAAGATAGTGTCAGTCTTGGCGATTCGGCGCATGTAGGCCAGCGGCGTTTGCCACCGGATTATCTCGGAGACCATGTTGGGGATCAGGTCAGGGTTGGACTTGAGCTTTTCGAACTGGTCTGGGAACCGGTTCAGCGCCAGAACGCCACCACTCATCGAGTTCCGGGTCGTGTCGTTCCCTCCGACGATCAACAGCACAAAGTTGCCCATGAATTCCATCGGGCGGTCGATCAGATCCTTGGTGTTCTCGTTGCTCTGCAGCATGGTGACCAGGTCGAAACCGGGTTCCTCCCCCTCTGCTAACCGAGCCTTCTTGTCGTACCACAGAGAACTCAGACCGCTCGCCATCTCGCGCATTCCGTCGAACGTCTCGTCGAGGTCCGCAGGACCACCGTTCGCTTCCTCGAACGAAGTTGCAATATCTGACCAGTACACGAGTTTGTGACGTTCCTCGTATGGGAAGTCCAAGAGCGTCGCGAGCATTCGAGCTGTCAGTTCGATCGAGACAGCCTGGACCCAATCGAACGGCTGATTCACCGGCAAGTCGTCTAGTACCTCGCGAACCCGAGACCGAATGAGCGTCTCCATCTCGCGCAGGTTCTTCGGCGCCACCACCCCCTGCACAGCTGCTCGCTGCACGTCGTGGCGCGGTGGGTCCATCGCGATGAACATCTCAATATCGAGAAAACGAGGCGGGGCCCCGATCACTATCATCGGCTCGGCGGAGAAGACCTCATGGTTCTTATCGACCGCGATGATGTCTTCATGTCGGGTCACTGACCAGAACGGCCCGAACGCACTGTTGGGCTGAAAGTGGACCGGAGCCTCGTTTCGCAGGCGCTCATAGTAGGACTGCCAGCGGCCTTGGCGATAGAGAAAGGGATTACTGAGGTCGATGTCGGCGAGCTCGACATCCTCGACGGGAGGAATGGGACTCTCTACGAAGAGCTTCTTCCCATTCGTCCTTGTCACCCAGCGCCGAGTCCTGTCGTACAGATGGGCGCCCCGGATCTGAAGATCCATCGGGATGGCCGACCGGATTCTGTCCCCGACTTCTACATGATTGCTTGACACGACTCTTGATCCCTTCGTCGTTACATCTGGAACTCTGGCACCTGGACGACCAGGCCGTCCCAATCCGCGGACGCGGTCATCTGGCACGACAGTCGAGAGGTCGGCAGCCTTTCCGGGTTCATTGCGAGCATTTCCTCTTCACTTGCTCCCGAGAGGCCGACCTGTTCGGACCACTGCGGATCAACGATGACATGACACGTGCCGCACGCGGCTTCGCCTCCGCAGTCAGCGTCAATCCCGGGCACCGCGTTGTTGACGGCGATCCGCATGAGTGACTGCCCCTCCTCTAAGGGCACCACGTGCTTCTCTCCCTCATGTGAGACGAAGGTTACGACTGTCATCGCTGGCTCCTGCATGGTTGTTCGGGTAATAGCTGCTCACAGCATTGCTAACAACGACGACTGCGGCTAGGTTGATTGAGGGCAGAAGCTTGTTAATTTGGCTCAGAAGGCGGGGGCGATGAATCTTGATCGCGAGGGCGTGCCACCGCTCGTGTTCGCGCAGTTACTTGAGAGCCCAGTTCTGGAGCAAGACGCCGTTGCACGGTTTCGCGAGATCATGGATCGTGAGCGAAGCGACGTCGAGTCACTTCTCGCCATCAACGCCCAAGTTCCCCTGCGGTGGATCAGGGAAGCCTTGCCCGACCTCGACGTTGACCAAGCAACGACCCTCGGTTTGGCGTTCGCCCAGCATGCTCATCTGACGTCCTTCGGACCATTAAGCGTCCCACTGGTAAGCGCAGGTTCCGCAGGCGAGATATTGGAATTGCTTGTCTACCTGCCGCTAATAACCCCAGCCCTGAGTGCGCAGTTCTACGCAGGTGGACACGGAGTGTCTGTCGCGCTCAATGGGCAGACGGGCGATCGAGTCCTAGACTCCCTAGTGGTCACCTACTGTGGTGCGGTCCTGCTGAGGCTGCTGAATATACTCGTTGGCGATGCACCAGACATCACACTCTCACTGGGTTGGCCCGCTCCGGAAGGTCTGCCCGTGGATCAGGATCGGTTAGCTGGTCGCCTGGTATTTGACGCTTCACTGTCCATTCTGCATTTTCCCGTTGACGCGGTCAATCACGTCTGCCGGTTCTCTGACCCCGTGGCGTATCGACTCGCTATCAGTGACTTGCAGCGAAGGCTCGACGAGCGGAGTAAAATCGCCTCGTATTCGGACAAGGTGAGACGTCTGATAGAGAAGCGTCCCGCAGATTGTGGAAGTCAGTGGATTGCAGACGAACTCTCCATCTCTACGAGCACACTTAAGCGGCGCCTCTCTGAGGAAGGGATGACCTATCGCGGACTGCGCCAGTCGGTCATTCGTGAGTACGCGATTCTTCGTTTACTGGACGGATCTGTGTCCGCGAGCGAGATCGCCACGGACCTCGGATATAGCGACCTCGCCAGCTTTTCACACGCTTTCAAGCACTGGACCGGCCACCCGCCGACGGGGTTCCGTCGTAGGTAGCGCTGCCACTTGGTTGACTCGTACAGGGCAACTGGCAATGCACGGTGCCTTCAGCTTCGCCCTTTCTTTGGGCGTGGCGTTCAATAGCTTCAGGCTCCGCCGACACCCTCGACGTATTCGGGCCTGGTGCTCGCGGCGGTGAGTTTGGCCTAAGTCCTCGAGTTTCTCTGTGACTGCAAAAAGTGTTCAACCTCGACCACGATGAACAGGGCAGTGGCAGTAATAACAGTGCGGCCCTCTGCATCCTCCATCGTGGACTTGAGGTCCAATTTCCGGCCATCGCGAGACCGAACTGCAGCGCGCAGGATGTAGGGGGTGTCGAGTAGTGCTGGCGCAAGATAGTCGAGCTCGAGACGGCGCGTCACGGCGAGCTCGCCGACCGAATACAGCAAGAAGCCGAATAGGTCGTCAATCACGGTCGCTACCGCGCCGCCGTGTGCAATGCCCGGTGCCCCGACGTGGCGCTGGTCGAACTGGTGGTGTGCGACGACGCCGTCTCCGTCACGCCGTACCGAGAGGAAGTGACCATTCGGGTTCTCTGGTCCACAGCCAAGGCAGTTGGGGTGGTGGGGAGGAAGCTCGGAGGAACCGGATTCCATGCGCGTGAACGAGGCCACCCAGTTGTCGATATCGGTACCTATCGGCTCGCCGGCCTTGTCGCGAAATGTGTCCATGTCCAGACCTTCCTGTCGATGAAGTTGTACTGGGTGCGATACCTCGGCTTGTGGCGACGGAGATATCGCCGACACCCGCACGTCCGACCCGTGACCCAACCTTTGACCGGGACGTCCAAGGGGCCCTGAGGCCCGATGCGGGTGGCCTGAGCAACTGGCTGTCGACGGCACGATAGTCAGGTCGACAAGGCCGACTGAGCCGGGACACCTTGTACTGTACGAACATACAGTAAGCGGTACCGACGTATAGTCTAGTTTGGGGTCCGTAGGCTCGACCGCAACTGAAGGGGAACCGCGTGAATCGTTCCGCACCAGGCGCCGCGGGCCAGGATCTCACTGCCAAGGCGCGCATCCGCAACGCCGCACTGGATCTCTACGCCGCCAACGGCGAGGACGGCACTTCGTTGCGAACCGTGGCAACCGCGGCCGGAGTGACGGTGGGTCTCGTGGTCCATCACTACGGCACGAAGGACGGCCTTCGCGAGGCGGTCGAGCGACTGGTCGTAGAGCATTTCGCTACCGCACTTGCCTCGGCGCCCGTGGACATCCCAGGCGCCGACATCGCCCGGATCCGCAACGACGCGGTTGCCGACATGCTGGTCAGGCGTCCCGAGGTGGTGAACTACCTGCGCCGCGCGTTGCTAGATCCCGGCGGTCAGCGAGGTGAGTTACTCGAGCGACTCACCGAGCTGACACACCGGGAAGTGGCGGCTATGCGGGAATCTGGCGCGGCGTCTAGGGTCCGCGCCGATGCTGTTCAGGTGGTCGACGTCATCGTCACTCAGCTGGGCCGTTTGTTCCTCCAGCCGCTCGTGGACTCGATGTGGTCCCATCTCGGGACATACACCCACACCGAAGGCCACGACAAGCCGGAACTGAGTGTTCGCGTCACCGAGACATTGGCACCGCAAGGAACGCCGCAATGACCTTGGTCATGGAAAGTCGCTGGTTTCGAGGCCGGACGATGCCGCGAGCCGCCGAGAATCGTTGCCGCGTGACGGCCACAGTGGACTCCACTTTTAGGGGCAAGAAAACGAGATCCTGTGGCACGCCGTTGACTATCTGTCGCAGGCGAACCCGCCAGACGACGATATACCCGTGTGGGGCAAGAAGGTCGGCTGGGCGCTGATGATCGCGGGCCTGGCGTGGCTGATCGCGGTGCTGGTGGCGTGGCGATTCCGGCAGCTACGAACGTGGTGGCTCGGGGCCCCTCCGGCCCTTTTCGTGGCTGGTGTGGCCGTGGTGCTGGCGATTGGAGCAGCGGTCCCAAAAGGGTTCGATTCCTCTCGCTCAGAGATGGAGAATGCTGTTGCGCAGGCTCGCTCCCATCCGCCGGGTTGGTCGGAGCACTACGGCTTCGACACCCCACGGCAAGTAGGGCACGTGGAGGTCTGGAAGCTCAGCCACCGAGAGGACGGGGTGGTCGTGGTCAGCGATGCCGACTTCGTCTTCGGATTTCACATGCGCGGGTGGGCACATTCCCTATAGGGGCCTCCCACGTTCGAACCTGGAGTAAAAGATCTGCAGGTAGAGCACCTCGGAGGGCCGTGGTACTCCTACAGCTACGTGCTGTAGCCGCCGTCCGGAGCGGGCCGAACGAAATTCGTGCCGGTTCGCGGACGAGAGGAGTGGCGACCTTCCAGACGTGACTCAGCCTGGTCGGGTTGACATAAAACCTGGATATCGGCGGGTGGCCCAGCCTGGTCGATTGTCGTGCGACCGACCAGGCCGGGCAATGATCGTTAGCTGATCGCGGACAGGAGTTCGGTGCAGGCCTGTTCGCATTTGCGGCAGGCTTCGGCGCAGACTCGACAATGCTCATGCATGTCCTCGTGCTTCCTACACTCGGTAGCACATTCTGCGCATGCTGTCCGGCATGCCTCGAGCGCGGTCTTGACCGTGGCGAGGTTCTGCCCAGTGCGACGGCTGAGGATATTGCCGGTGGTTGCGCAGAGATCGGCGCAGTCAAGGTTGAGGCGAATGCAGTTCCGTAGGTCTGCGACCATCTCTTCGGCCAGGCAGGCATCAGCGCACGAGGTGCAAGTCTGTGCGCATTCGAAACACGCAGCGATGCAGTCGGCAAGCTTCTGCACGTCTATGCCGGAAGCGTCGTTGGGGTGGGTTTCGATCATTGAAGTGATGTGAGACATCGATGTGCTCCCTTCTTCTCCGAGTCGTCGCTGGAGGCGCCCAGCTGACGCCGACGCTACTGATGCGCAGTGCTGGCTACAGTCCCTCGGGCCGACCTTCGCAGAATCTTTGTAATAGCAAGCGTCCAGTACCCGTTGTAGCTGCTTTTGGCAGGGGGGCGGATCATTGTTCCGAGCGGTGACGCACGGTGAGCCACTGCGCTGCGATGATGACTAGGGCCACGATGGCGGTGATGCCCAGCGTGAGCGGGTCTGATTGCGCCTTGAGGAGGAGGAAGGGTACGAGCACTGCGACGTCGAGGACGATCGCGACCCACGGGATCCACGCCTTGGCATTGACGTCGTCCTTGAGGCGTCGGACGATCCCGTAATGGATGGCGATGTCCATTGCCAGGTACAAGATCGCCCCCAGGGAGGCGATCTGTGACAGGTCGAAGAAGGCTGCCATGAGGATCGCCAGGCCGGCTGTGATGTAGAGCGACTGGTGTCCGCCAGCCCCGGGTAGTCCCGGCACCTGGCCCATGTCGCGGAGCATGTCGTAGAGCTTGGAGACAGAGAACAAGCTCGCGATGAGTCCTGACAGCGTCGCCACCACCGCGATGATCACGGTCAGCGTGACGCCCCAGGATCCGAACATCGGCTTGGCAGCCTCGGCGAGGGCGTAGTCGCGGGCCCCGATGACCTGCGGAACGGTCAGGCTGGCGGTTACTGCGACGGTGATCAACAGGTAGAGGACGGTGCACAGGGCGATGGAGATCATGATGGAGCGGCCGATGTTGCGCTCCGGGTCCCGTAGGTCCGCGCCCTGGTTGGTGATCGTGGTGAAGCCCTTGTAGGCCAGGATGCACAGGGTCACCCCGGCCAGAAAGCCCATCCAGCCGTGCTCCGGTGGGGTGCGTTCGGCGACGGTGAACAGTCGGCCCAGCGAGGACACGCCCGCGGCCAGGATGCCGGCGATCGCCAGCACCGCGATGCCCACGATCTTGAGCGCCGCGGTGGCGGTGGCTGACCGCTCGACCCACTGGTTGCCCACCAGGTTGACCAGCGCGGCGGCGGCGATGGCGAACACTGCCAGCACCGGCACCCACAGGGAGGAGTCCTGCATGCCGAACGGCCGCAGCACGTAGGTGCCGAAGGTCCGCCCCAGCAGGGACTCGGCGAGGATCATCGACACGTACATGAACAGGGAGAACGTGCCGGCCGCCACCCCGGGCCCGTAGGCGGCTTTGAGCAGCATCGCGATCCCGCCCGAGGACGGGTTGGTGGCCGAGTACCGGATGTAGGAGTAGGAACTGAACGCCACCACCACCGCGCCGGCGAGGAACGCCCACGGCACCCAGCCGCCGGCCAATTCCGCGACCTGGCCCACCAGGGCGAAGATGCCGGCTCCGATCATTACCCCGGTTCCCAGCGCGACGGATCCGGTGAGAGTGAGCTTGTCTTGGGACTGTGTGCTGTGGTCCATGCTGACCGCACTACCTTCCTGCCGGTGGGTGGCCGCGTCGGTGGCGATATCGGCGCGAGTGGGGATGTCAGGCGAGTTGCATAGTGGTCAGGCAGGTGAGGTCGTCGTCGCCCGTGGAGATCGGAGCGGTGGCCGTTCTGCCGTCGTGGTCGATGGTGAGCGTGGCCGTGATGCCTCGCGGTAGCCAGAGCCCGAGGAAGCCGTTGTCGTAGGTGGTGCGCGGTTCGTCGATGAGGGTGTCACCGGAGGCGTTATCGGTGACTGTGACGTGCACCTGTTCGTTGGCGATCTCGCCGAGGCAAGTGGTCAGGCTGTGGAATCGGCAGGGGTGGGTGCTCGTGTAATACGGAGCCACTGACAGATAGAACTGGTCCTCTGGAATAGGAATCGTCTCGAGGCTCTCATCGCCACTGGTCAAGACCAGCTCTGTCGGCTGCACCGAGGCGATCAGATCGTTCGGCCTGTCGGCCACCGGCATGGTGTCGAGCGTGTTGATGATCTGGGGTGCGTCGAGGCCGGCGAGGTCGTAGTGCTCCAACGACGCGGGAGGCCAGTTGGGTACTGCATTTTCGGCGGGCCCGGGCGAGCAGCCGGTCAGGGTCAGGGCAGCGGCGGCAACGAGCGCGATCGCGGCTCGTCTCCGAGTGGAGTGGGTGGTGTTCATCGGATTCATCCTCGTTGCATCGCTGTGGTGACGGTGTCCGGGCGGAGGTCGAGACGGCGCAGCAGCTGCGCGTTGAGAGCAACGACGACGGTGGAGGCGGACATGAGGATGGCGCCGACGCCCATGGGCAGTACGAATCCGATCGGGGCCAGGACACCTGCGGCCAGGGGCACGGCGGCGAGGTTGTAGCCGGCGGCCCACCACAGGTTCTGCTTCATCTTGCGGTAGCTCGCCCGGGAGAGTTCGATGACCGAGAGCACAGAGCGGGGATCCGATGAGGCCAGGATGACGCCGGCGGAGCCGATCGCCACGTCGGTCCCGGCGCCGATGGCGATGCCGACGTCGGCTTGGGCCAGTGCGGGCGCGTCGTTGACCCCGTCGCCGACCATGGCGACCTTCTTGCCTTCGGACTGCAGTTCGGCGACTTTGGCGGCCTTGTCTTCTGGCCGGACCCCGGCGAAGACCCGGTCGATGCCGAGTTCGGCGGCGACGGTGTCGGCCACGGCGCGAGCATCGCCGGTGATCATGACGACTTGGGCTCCGGCGGCATGCAGGGCGTCGACGGCGTCCCGGGATTCCGGCCGGATCTCGTCGGCCAGCCGCAGCGCGCCGATCACCCGGCCCTCGGCGAGGATGTGCAGGATGATCGCGCCCTCGCCTCGCCACTGGTCGGCGATGGGGAGTTCATTGCGTCCGTGCTGATCGAGCAGGTGGGGGCCGCCGACTTCGACCACGGTGCCGTTCACCGTGGCCTTGACGCCCACGGCCGGGGAGGAGGAGAAGTCGGTCGCCTTCGACACGGTCAGGTCGCGGGTCTGTGCGGCCCCGACCACGGCTCTGGCCAGCGGGTGCTCACTGTCGGACTCGGCGGCTGCAGCCAGGGCAAGCACCTCGTTGGCGGTGTGCCCGTCTATTGATTCGATTCCGGTGACGGTGGGTTCGCCCTTGGTCAGGGTGCCGGTCTTGTCGAACAGGACGGCGTCGACGGTGCGCATCGACTCGAGCGCGAGGCGGTCCTTGATCAGTACGCCGCCGCGGGCGGCGCGTTCGGTGGCGATGGAGACCACCAGCGGGATCGCCAATCCCAGCGCGTGGGGGCAGGCGATGACCAGCACGGTGATCGTGCGCACCACACCCGCGTCCGGCAACCCGAGAGCGCTCCAGATGATCGCGGTGATCACGGCCGATGCGAGGGCGAACCAGAACAACCAGCCGGCCGCGGTGTCGGCGATGCGCTGGGCCCGCGAGGAGGATGCCTGTGCGTCGGCCACCAGCTTCTGAATTCCGGCCAGAGCGGTGTCGTCCCCTGTCGCCGAGACCTTCACGCGCAGGCCGGAGTCAGTGGCCACGGTGCCTGCGACGACCTGCTCGCCGATGCCGCGGCGGACCGCCTTGGATTCGCCGGTGACCATGGATTCGTCCATGCTGGCCGAGCCGTCGATGATCGTGCCGTCGGCGGGCACAGAAGCACCGGGGCGGACGATCACCACGTCGCCGACCACCAGGTCGGCCGGGGAGACGATGACGACGTCGTCATCGTCGACCTTCTCGGCCTCATCCGGCAGCAGCGCCGCCAGGGAGTCGAGCGCGGAGGTGGTCTGCGCCAGGGAGCGCATTTCGATCCAGTGGCCCAGCAGCATGATCACCACCAGCAGGGCCAGTTCCCACCAGAAGTTCAGCTCATGATCCAGGATGCGCAGGGTAGCGCCCCAGGAGGCGATGAACGCCACCGTGATCGCCAGGCCGATCAGGAGCATCATGCCGGGCTGGCGAGCGCGGAGCTCGGACAGCGCGCCGGTCAGGAACGGCCGACCGCCCCAGAGATAAATCACCGTGCCCAGGGCGGGGGAGACCCACCACACCCAGCCGGCCTCCGGCAGCTGGTAGCCGATGAGGTCGGCGAACATGTCATTGAAGCCGACCACCGGCACTGCCAAAACGAGCATGATCCAGAACAGCCGCCGGAACTGCCCGACGTGGTCTGCGTGCCCCGCATGACCGCCGTGGTCTTCATGACCGGAGTGATGCTGTCCGGTGTGGCCGTGGCCCGCCGCGTCGTCAGCTGCGCCCGGGTGATGATGTTCGGCTACCGAGGTGGCCATCTCGTCGGGGCGGCCGGCCGAACCGTCACCGGGTCCGCCGCGGCGATCATGGTGGTGGTGATCGTGTGGCTGACTCATTTGGCTACTTTCGTGTGAGCGCCGGCGGCCACGGCGGCGTCATCGTCAGCCTGCGGACGGCCGGTGGCGGCGATTCGTTCTAGGTCCGTGGGCGTGGAGCAGCACGAACACGCTTCCTTGACGGCCGTGAGCGGGAGCGCAGAGCGCGTTGTGGAGAACATGGATTTTCCTCTCCGCGTGGTGTGGTGTCTCGGGTGTCGTTCCGGGCCGGTGTGGCCCATGGCGATCGGGTGGTTAGAGCGAGGTGAGCAGGTCGCGCATGGTGTCGATCTCCTGCTGCTGGGTGTCGATGATGGTCTGGGCCAACTCGACCGCAGGCTGGTAGCGGCCACCTTCGACCTCCTCCTCGGCCATGGCGATGGCGCCCTGGTGATGGGCGATCATCTGCTCCAAAAACATCCGGGCGGCGTCGGCTCCCTGTGCGTCGGACAGCTGTTCTAGTTCGTCGTCGGAGAGCATTCCCTCCATCATGGACATGTCGTGACCGCCGTGACCATCCTGCGGTTCGGTCGCCTCGCCCCACTGCTCCAGCCAGTCGGTCAGCTGCGCGATCTCGGGGCCCTGGGCAGCCTTGATCTCCTCGGCGAGCGCCGCGACGTCGGCGGGGATGTCGTCCTTGGCCAGGATGATGTCGCTCATCTCGATCGCCTGCTGGTGGTGCGGGAGCATCATCTGCGCGAACATCACGTCGGCCTGCGAATGCTCCTCGTCCTGGCCAGAGGCAACGGTGCCGGCCACGGATGTGGTGGCGCCGGCCACGGTGGTGGGCGCGGCGGGCGAGGCTTCGGTGCTGTCGGTGCTGTCGGTGCAGGCGGACAGCGTCAGGGCAACGGCGGTCAGGGCTGCGGGCAGGAGCAGAGTGGTGCGGGTCATCGTGGTCGATGTCCTTTCGGGTCGGCGTCAAGATCGGGTGGTGTGTCGATCGGGTGGTGGTCAGGCGAGGTAGGACAAGGTGGTCATCATTCCGGCTTCCTGGTGGTAGGCGTTGTGGCAGTGGAAGGCCCATTGGCCGGGGTTGTTCGCGTCGAACTCGATCTCGATAGTCCGCATGGGGCGGATCGTGACGGTGTCTTTGCGCAGCCCGCTGTCGGCGAGGGCGAAGGTGTGACCGTGAAGGTGCATCGGGTGGGCCATGTCGGACATGTTGCGCAGCCGCATCCGGACCCGGTCGCCGCGGGAGACCTCCAACGGCGTGGTGTCGGGGTGGGTTTGCCCGTTGAGTGTCCAGCGATACGGCATCATGCTGCCGCCCATGTCGACGCTGAGGTAGCGGTCGTGCCCTCGGCCGGGCAGTCGAGAGTCCGGCGCTGGGGTCAGATCCGCGGCCAGCAGCACCGGTCCGTCGAGTTCGCCGGGGCGCGGGTCGGCGGGTAGCTCGCCGGCCCCGGTGCGCACGAGGGCGTACCCGTACCCGTTCTTGCCTTCTGCCTCGGCGAAGAGGGGAAACACCCCGTCTGTCAGCGTGACCACGGCGTCGACCCTCTCGCCCATCCCGAGCAGGATCGCCTCCGTCTCCTGGGGAGCGGTGGGAAAGCCGTCGGTGTCGGTGACGGTCATCGTGTGTCCGCCGAGGGCGACGCGGAAGAACGTGTCCGCCCCGGCGTTGATGATCCGGATCTTCGCGCGTTGGCCCGGGCTGGCAGTCCACGAGACCGGATCGGCCGGGACTCGGCCGTTGACCAAGTAGTGCGGATAGTGGACGTCCCCGGCGACACCGAGCAACCGGGAGGTCATCATCGGGTTGCTGGACCGTGCGCCCCCCATCTGGCCGTGCCCCATTCCGGCCATCGGCCGGCCCCGAGCGCCGGGGGCATCCATGCCCACTCGCCCGGCGGCGTCCTCGGGCGTGCCGTCGATGCCGTCGATCCAGTCGTCGAGGACGACGATCCATTCGTGGTCATAGTCCCCGGGGTCGGCGGGATCGTCGATGATCAGCGGACCGTACAGGCCCCGGTCGAGCTGCAGCCCGGAGTGTGAGTGGTACCAATGAGTCCCGGCGTGGGGGACTGTGAAGTCGTAGGTGAACCGGGCGCCCGGATGGATCGGGTCCTGGGTCAGACCGGGCACTCCGTCCATATCGTTGCGCAGGGCGATGCCGTGCCAGTGCACGCTCGTCTCCTGGTCGAGCTGGTTATCCACCTCGACTTGCAGCAGATCTCCTGCCCGGGCCCGCAGGACCGGACCCGGAACAGTGTCAGCAAATGCCCAGGTCGACACCACGAGACCACCGAGATCGACCTCCACCGGGCGCGGGGACAGCCGAGCGTTCACCACCTGCTGGCCTGGTCGCTGGCGCTCGGCCTCCAGGTCCCGGATCGCCGGATCCGACGCCGACACCGGCACCCCCGAGGGCGCCGGCTCGCTGCAGGCGGTCACCGCACCCGCGCCGGCCAGGACCGAACCGATGAGAAATGCCCGCCGTGACAACTCCTTCACCGGTCGTCCGCCGAGGGCGACGGCCCGAACAGGGCAGTGACCAGGAGCAGGGTCGACGCCCACAGTGCGGTGACGACCACGGCGCCGACCGACAATGCGACCCATCCGAGCATGAGGTACCTCCCGTGTCCGACTCGACCGCCCATGGTGACCGGCCACCCGAGCGTTCTGGATGGAGATCGTGTGAAGATTCGGTCAAGGCGCCCACTCGGGTGAAGGATTTCCAGGAGTTGCGGCGAAGATGGCCTGCATGCCCCCTTCCGTTTCTGGCGCTCGCAGTTCGCATCCCCAGCAGCACGCCGGTCCGCGGGCGCTGGTGGTCGATGACGAGGAGCCCCTCGCCGACCTGGTCGGGTCCTATCTCGAGCGCGACGGGTTCGATGTCACGATCACCGGGGACGGACAGGAGGCGGTGGGTCTGGCTCGTCGAATCGATCCCGATGTCATCGTTCTCGACCTGGGGCTGCCCGGGCTGGACGGGATCGAGGTATGCCGTCAGGTCAGGACGCACTCCGACGCCTACATCGTCATGCTTACGGCCCGGACCGAGGAGGTCGACACGCTGATCGGCCTGTCCGTCGGCGCGGATGACTACATGACCAAACCGTTCAGCCCGCGCGAGCTCTCGGCCAGGATCCAGGCGATGATGCGCAGACCTCGAACCGGCGCCACCGAAATCGACCACGGCAGGTCGCCGGAGCAGGTACGGACCGTCGGCGACCTGACTATTGACACCGCGGGCCGAGAGGTCACCGTCGGCGGCGCCGATGTCGCGCTGACCCGCACCGAGTTCGACATCCTCGCCGCGCTCGCCCGCGACCCTGGGGTCGTCTTCAGCCGAGCCCAGCTGATGGCCGCCGTGTGGGGCCCGAACTGGGTGGGTGATGACCACTTGGTAGACGTCCACATCGGTCACCTTCGCCGCAAGCTGGGCGACGATGCCTCCCGAGGCCGTTTCGTACGCACGGTCAGAGGAGTTGGTTACCGCATGGGAACCGGCCAGTGAACGACATACCATCGCCGGACGCGACTGAAACTCGGCCCCGCACCAGCCGACGCGTCGCTGGGTTCAGCTTCGGAACCCGCCTGCTTCTGGCCATGTCCAGCGTGGTCGTCGGGTGCGCGGTCAGCGCGTGGCTCGTCGCCTCCGCCCTGGCCCCGGGCATTTTCCACGACCACCTCGGTCAAGCCGGCATCGACCACGATTCGAACGAAGCAGCCCACGTCGAAGAAGCCTTCACGGTCGCCATAGTCCTTGCTTGGGGGCTGGCGGTGGCCATCGCGGTCCTGGTGGCCTTGCTCACCAGTTGGTACCTCACCCGCCGGGTCCAGCGCTCGGTCACCATGGTTACCACTTCGACGGCAGACATAGCGCGTGGGCACTACGAGACCCGGATGGCGAGTCCGAAACTTGGCCGGGAGTTCGACGATCTGGCGACCAGCGTCAACGAACTGGCCAGGCGTCTCGATGCGACAGACGCCACCAGGCGAAGGATGCTCGCGGATCTGGGCCACGAGCTGCGCACCCCGCTGGCCACCATCGACTCCTACCTCGAGGCCGTGGACGACGGAGTCCGTACCTTCGACGACTCCACAAGGCAGGTGTTGTGGGCGGCCACCCGGCGGCTCGAACGCCTCGCGTCGGACATTGTCGACGTCTCCGATGCAGAAGAACACCTCACACGACTGCAACCAGCCCGAACCACCACTAAAGCTCTGGTGGAAACGGCAGTCAACGCAGCACGCGAACGCTACTCGGACAAAGGTGTCCAGCTGCACATGGGTGAGATCGAACCAACCGACGTCACTGTGGACGTCGAGCGAATAGGACAGGTACTGGGAAACCTCCTCGACAACGCCCTACGACACACACCGACCGGAGGGACCGTCACCCTCAGCGCTGTTCGTTCGAGAACGAACACAGCCGCGATCACCGTCTCCGACACCGGGGAAGGGATCGCCGCACAGCACCTAGATCATCTCTTCGACCGCTTCTACCGAGCCGATCCCGCCCGAGGCCGAAACGCGGGCGGCACCGGAATCGGCCTGGCGATCACCCGAGCACTGGTCGAAGCACACGGAGGACGAATCCGAGTAAGCAGCCGCGGCACAGGCCACGGAGCACAATTCACCCTCGAACTCCCCTGCACGGCAGAGACGCCAGGAACGAAACTGCTTTAGCAAACTTGCACCTCCCCGTCATCTGTCCGCCCAACCCCGCTGCACTCCCCGCGCACGTCAGTGCTTGAGTGGTCGGTCTAGTCCCAGGGTGTCAGTCTCGCGGCCGCGGACAGCGATTCTCCGGTGTGGTGGCAGCAATCAAGCTGAGCCTGCGGCGGCGCTGCGGAGCGGGAGTGCGGAATGGTTGGTCAGCTCGAGAACGGTCTCGCCGCTGGTGTCGGCGAGTTCTGCGGTTATGGTGACTTTCGCATCGCCGCGTTCGGGTCGTGGAGTCGTTTCTTGCATTGTCAGGTGTCCGGTCAATGTGGTGTCCGGCCGCACCGGCCGACGGAACTGAATCTCGAAACTGCGTCCCACCCCTCCCGTGAAACGGGACCAGAAGGCGGGCACGGCCAAGCGCTGGTAGATCGCCAAGGTGTGTAGTCCACTGGCGATGACGCCACCGAGCGGGGTTGTCGCGGCCGCGGTCGGGTCGGTGTGGATGAACACCGGATCCCACTGTCGTGCGTAGGTGACGATCTCCTCCTCGGTGATGGTGTAGCTCCCGAGTGGGATTAGTTGGCCGGGTTCGAGATCGTCCGCGTAGTAGATGTCGGTCATGTCGCCCTCCCAAGTAGTCGGCCCAAACCGGCCTCAGATCGCGGGAGGCCTCCATGACTTCCGAGCTTTGGCGAGCCAATACTGGCTTCGGGTCTAGCCGATGCCCGAGTGATCAGAGTTCACGACGTCACAAACCTCGGACTCCACACGCGTCCCGACTCCGTGACCCGGGTCCCAGAGGCGCCCACGATGAGCAGGCACTTCATGTCGACGGAGTCGCAGTCGAGGTCGGCGAGAGTCGTCACGGTGAGGGATTCCTCGGTTCGCCCAACATCACGGCCCACGATCACCGGCGTGGTCGGGGAGCGGTGGCGGAGCAGGACCTCGCGGGCGTCGGCGACCTGACGGGTGCGCGAGCGCGAGGCCGGGTTGTAGACGGCCAGCACCAGGTCGGCCGCCGCGATCGCGTCGAGGCGGCGCTCGATGACCTCCCACGGCTTGAGCCGGTCGGACAGGCTCATGACGGCGAAGTCCGCGCCGATGGGGGCCCCGGCCCGCGCAGCGACCGCCTGCACGGCCGAGACGCCGGGCGCGACGCGGATGTCGATGTCGGCGAAGCGGGGATCGTCTGCGGCCTCGAAGACCGCCGAGGCCATACCGAACACCCCGGCGTCGCCGCCCGAGACCACGGCCACTTGCTCACCCGCGCGGGCCACCTCCAGTGCCAATGCAGCCCGGTCGACTTCCACGGTGTTGCCCGAGCAATGGCGACGCAGCCCGGGCCGCTGCGGAACCCTGGCGACGTACGGCGCGTAGCCGACCACGTGGTCGACCTCGGACAGGATCTGCGAAGCCTCCGGGGTCAGCCACTCTGTCGGGCCCGGGCCCAGACCGACGACGTGCACGACGCCGCGCGATGCTGGGGACTGCTCCTCAACCGAGCCGGCGGTACGCCCCGGGGAGGGCTCCTCGGGTGCAGAGAGCTGCGCGGGCCGGCGGCCGGTGGGGTCGGAGTGCTGAGAGTCGCCGGGGACGACGATGAGCGAGAAGTACGGCACGGAGTCCGGGTCGACCTCGCTGACCGGGTGATGTGCCTCCGCGTCGGTTGACGCCCGCTCCACATAGACCGCGCCGTCGAGCCGACCGGCCGCCTCGAGGGCCCGCCGGACGGCGGGGAAGTTGCGGCCGAGCTTCATGATGATCGCGCCGTCGGTGTCTGCAAGTCGTCGGGCGAGCTCGGGCTCGGGCAGGGTGCCGGGCAGGACGGTAAGGACGTCGGTCTGCCGGACCAGGGGAGTGGCGGCCGCGGCAGTGGCGGCGGCGAACGCGGGGATGCCCGGGACGATCTCGGTCTCGAACCTCGGCGAGAGCCGGTCGTGCATGTACATGAAGGACCCGTAGAACAGCGGGTCTCCCTCCGAGAGCAGGACCACGTCCCGGCCGGCGGCCAGATGCTCGCCCAGCCGCTGCGCGCTGCGCTCGTAGAAGTCCGCGATCGCGCCCGCGTACCCGCCCGGGTGGTCGGTGACGCCCGTGGTCACGGGGTACTCCAGCCGCTCCTGGATCGCGCCAGAAGGGATGAGGTCGGCGGCGATCCGGCGAGCGTTGGACTCCTTGCCGCGGCCGGCGTGAAAAGCCACGACGTCGGCGGCGCCGACGAGCCGGGCGGCCTTGAGCGTGAGCAACTCGGGATCGCCCGGTCCCACGCCGACGCCGTAGAGCCGACCGGGGGCCACACCGGCCGCGGGCGATCCGGCGCTCACTCCGCGTCCTGGGCCAGGGCGTTGACGGCAGAGGCGGTCATCGCGGACCCGCCGCGCCGGCCGTGCACGGTGACAAAGGGGATGTCGATGCCGTGGTCGTCGGCGAACTCGGCGAGCGCTGCCTTGGACTCGGCGGCTCCGATGAAACCCACGGGGCAGCCGACGATCGCGGCGGGCCGGGGAGCACCGTCGAGCAGCATCTCCAGGAGGTGGAACAGGGCGGTGGGGGCGTTGCCGATCGCGACGACGGCGCCGTCGAGACGATCGCCCCACAACGCCAGCGCCGCAGCGGATCGGGTCGTGCCCATTCGCGCGGCCAGGTCGCGAACGTCGGGATCGGACAGGGTGCACACCACGTCGTTGTCGCGGGGGAGCCGGGCCCGGGTGATCCCCGAGGCGACCATGTGGGCGTCGCACAAGATCGGCGCGCCGGCGTCGAGCGCCGACCTCGCCGCGATGACCAGGCCGGGATGCACCTGCAAGTCGTCGACGAGGTCCGTCTGGCCGGTGCCGTGGACCATCCGCACGGCGAGTCGCTCGGCGTCGGCCGGAACGCGGGACAGGTCGGTCTCGCCGCGGATGGTCGCGAAGGAGTCGACGTAGATGGCGGGCCCGTCGTCGACGTAGTCGTAGCGACGCGGCGGCCTCAGGGCAGCACTCATGGGGTCCTCCTCGGGGTTCTCGCCCCGGTGTGAGAAGTCGCAGCGACGCGGTGGGAGCGCGCTGATCCCCGGTGAGTATCTGGCTGGGCCCATCGGCTCGACGGGCCTCACAGTGGCGGAACCGCCCCGGACTTGCACCGGGTTCCTCGCCGTGGGACAGCCCGCAGCCTACTCGCGGACGGCCAGCACCCCGCGCCACGGGGTCACGATGAGCTCGTCGACGTCGCCGCCGGTGAGCCGGGCGATGAGGTGGCGGTCGAGGATCCCGTCCGGCGCTTCGACGTGCTCGATCCGCCCCGCCGACCCCGCGACCGGCCCATACGGGAGCGCCGGGGCCGGGCTCGGGAGCCGGTCGTCCACGGGGTGGGCGGCGGCGAGGGGGGTTGGCAGTTCCCGCACGTGCCACGGGGCGTCCGGCCCGGTGCCGCGGGCGTCGACGAACTCGCGGGCCAGCTCGACCAGCCGCTCGGCGGCGTCAGTCAGCGGCACGACGTCCGACCACTGCTCACCCACCCGCAGCTGCGCGATGTCGGCATCCAAGGCGACCAGGCCCAGATCGCAGGAGCGCTCGAGCAGGTCCCCGCGGCCGTCGTCCAGGACGAACAAGAACCGGCCCGGCAAGCCGCCGAGCGCGGGATCGGCCAGCAGCCCGGCGTCCAGCGCCTCGGTCACCGGCCGCAGGTCCGCGCGGCCCCGGGCCTGCCCGCCGAACGACTCGCCCAGGCCCGTCAGCGGCGAGACGAGGACGTTGCGCACCAGCTCGTGCCCGGGCGCGGGGAGCAGGCCCGTCTCCGCGATCGCCGCCACCACCTCGCCGGGCAGCTGCCCGTCCGGACCGATCGGCAGAGCCCGCAGTTGCAGGTTCGCGCGTGTCGTGACGTGCACGTTGTCGTCGTCGCCGTATCTCACGGCGACCCCGTGCAGGGCGGACAGGGCCGCTGGCGACACGCGGCCGCCCGGCACGCGCAGCCGGACCAGGGCGCCGTCGGAGGCCGGCCACGGCCGCAGGACGCCCGGGCACAGGTCGCCACGGGTCCGGCGGGTGGGTTCGCTGATGCTCACGACGGCCATTGTGGCAGCCCATCGAGGGTGTACTTTTCCCAGATGGCAGATGGTAAGTTTTTTCTTCACAACTGAAGAAACGGAGCTCCAGCGTGACACCTCGCCGCGTACCCACCCTTCTCGCCTCCGCCCTCACCGCAGTCGCACTGGTCGCGGCCGGGTGCTCGTCGGACGCCGCCACCGAACCCGCCGCCGCCGAAGCGGCCACCACCACCACGGCATCACCGGCCGCCGGGTCCGTCGCTGGGGTGACCGTCCCGGACGCGTTCACCGCGATCACCGTGGTCCCCATCGGGAGCCCGCCGCTGCCGTTCAAGGGCACCGACGGCAAGTACCACGTGGCCTACGACCTGCAGCTCACCAACGCCACCAAGGTGCCGGCGAGCGTGGACAAGATCGACGTGGTGGACGGCGCCGATCCCACCAAGGTCATCGCCAGCTTCTCCGCCGCCGCTCTCGTGGACCCGGACTGCGTCTTCGGCGACTGCAACCGCCTACGGGACCTGCCCGCCGGGTACGTCGACACCGCGCAGATCCCGCCGCAGGAGAGCCGGGTCGTGTTCATCGACTTCACCCTCGACTCGCTCGACCAGGCCCCGGACGCGGTGCTGCACCACCTCTACGGGACCGGCGCCGCCTCGCCGGCGTTCGGGGAGCCAGGGCCCATCGACTACCTCACGACGCCGGTCGCCTTCTCCACCCGCACCGTGCCGGTCATCGCTCCGCCCGTGCGGGGCGAGAACTGGGTGGCCCTCAACGGATGTTGCGAACCGGGCTTCCCGCACCGCAGTTCGGTGATGTCGGTCAACGGCAAACTCAACAACAGCCAGCGCTTCGCGATCGACTGGAAGCGCACCAACGACCAGGGCGAGTTCTACACCGGCGACAGGAACCACAACGAGAGCTACGTGGACTACGGCGCCGAGATCCTCGCCGTCGCCGACGCCACCGTCGTCTCGGTCCTCGACGGTATGGAGGCCAACGCGCCGGGGGTCCTGCCCGCGAGCAACCCGGACCTGGCCTCGAAGCTCACCGTCGAGAACGTGGACGGCAACCACGTGGTGCTCGACCTCGGCGACGGCGTGTACGCGATGTACGCACACATGATCTCCGGCTCGGTCACGGTGAAACCCGGCGACACGGTGACCGAGGGCCAGGTGCTCGGCAAGCTCGGGAACACCGGCAATGCCAACGCCTCGCACCTTCACTTCCAGCTCATGGACGGGCCGAGCCTGCTCGAGGCCGACTCGCTGCCGTACGAGCTGAAGGGGTTCGACTACGCCGGGCAGGTCCCGCCGCAGCGGATCGCCGACGCCGACGACTTCCTGTCCGGCACCTTCGTCGACGAGGCGACCCTCTCGCCGGAGCCGCGGAGAGGCGAGCTGCCGCTCAACCTCGCGGTGGTGGACTTCCCCTGACCGGGATGGCCGTCCCCGGCTGACGCGAGGCAGCCGGTCGGGGCGCTCCTGGGCCTCGCGCGGCAGCCGGGCGGCCACGGGCGGGGTGCGCCGGATAGGCTCGCCCGTGCCGTGGTGTTCGGGAAGCCGGAGGAAAAGCCGGCGCGGCCCTCGCCACTGTAGTCGCGGAGTCGCGCCCCCTCGTCCGTCCCTCACGGGGCGGAGACCACTGGATCCACGGGTCCGGGAAGGTCGGTCGCGCGGCATTGATGCGGAAGCCAGGAGACCGGCCACGGCGACATGTTCCACGAGGGTTTGGAGAAGAACATGCGCCCCGACCGGCGTTCGGCGTCCCCTGATGACGCCTCGGCACAGCACGACGTGCCCCGCATCACCCTGTTGTCCACCTCCGACACGGACCTGCTCTCCGCGCGGGAATCCCGCGCGGATTGGTCGCTCGGCAACCCGTCCCGACTCGACGTCGAGGCGAATCTGCCCGAACTGCTCGACGGCGCCGACCTGGTGGTGGTCCGCATCCTCGGCTCGCGGCGATCGTGGGAGGCCGGGTTCGCCGCCGTGCTCGGCGCGGGCGTCCCGGTGGTGGTCCTGGGTGGGGAGCAGACCCCCGACGCAGACCTGATGGAGCTGTCCACGGTCCCGATCGGCACCGCGGCCGAGGCGCACCGCTATCTCGCCGAGGGCGGCCCGGGCAACCTCGCGCAGCTGCACGCGTTCCTGGCCGACACCGTGCTGCTCACCGGCGCCGGGTTCGAGCCGCCGGTCAGCGTGCCGGTGTGGGGGATGCCGCCGCGGCCGGACACGACGGAAGCCCCCGGCCTGCCCCGCGTGGGCGTGCTCTACTACCGCGCCCACGAGGTGAGCGGGAACTCCGGATTCGCCCACTCGCTGGCCGACGCGATCGACGCCGCTGGCGCGGTGGGAGTGCCGGTCTTCGCCGGCTCCCTGCGCTCGGCCCCCGACGAGCTGTTCGACGCGCTCGGCTCACTGGACGCGCTGGTCGTCACGGTCCTCGCCGCCGGCGGCACCACGCCCGGTGCGGTGAGTGCGGGCGGCGAGGACGAGACGTGGGACGTCGAGCGCATCGCCGCGCTGGACATTCCCGTCCTGCAGGGCCTGTGCCTGACGTGGAGCCGGGAAGACTGGGCTGCCTCAGACGACGGCGTCAACCCGCTGGACTCCGCCAACCAGATCGCGATCCCCGAGTTCGACGGCCGGATCATCACCGCGCCGTTCTCGTTCAAGGAGATCGACGCCGACGGCCTGCCCCGCTACGTGGCCGATCCGGAGCGGTGCGCGCGCGTCGCCGGGATCGCCGTGGCCCACGCGCGGCTGCGCCATGTGGCGCCCGCCGACCGCAAGGTCGCGCTGGTCCTGTCGGCCTATCCGACCAAGCACTCCCGCATCGGCAACGCCGTCGGCCTGGACACCCCGGTCTCGACCATCCGCCTGCTGCGCCGGATGCGCGACGAGGGCTACGACCTGGGCCCGGACGACGGCCCCATCGCCCGGTTCCTGGACACCGCCGGGGACTACGCCGACGACACCGCCGCCGGCGACGCCCTTATCCACGCGCTCATCGCCGCGGGCGGGCAGGACGAGGAGTGGCTCACCAGCGCCCAGCTCACCGACAGCCACGTGCGGATCTCCACCGACGACTACCTGCGCTGGACCGCGGACCTGCCCGAGACGCTGCGCGCGGAGATGGTCGAGGCGTGGGGGCCCGCGCCGGGCGAGCTGTTCGTCAACGACGCCGGAGAGATCGTCCTGGCCACCATCCAGGCCGGCAACGTCGTCCTGTTGATCCAGCCGCCCCGCGGATTCGGCGAGAACCCGGTCGCCATCTATCACGACCCCGAGCTCGCGCCGTCCCACCACTACCTGGCCGCCTACCGCTGGCTCGCCCGCGGTTTCGGGGCGCACGCGCTGGTGCACATCGGCAAGCACGGCTCGCTGGAGTGGCTGCCGGGCAAGAACGCCGCGCTCTCGGCGGACTGTGCCACCGACGCGGCGATCGCCGACCTGCCGCTGATCTACCCGTTCCTCGTCAACGACCCCGGCGAGGGCGCGCAGGCCAAGCGCCGTGCGCACGCGACGATCGTCGACCACCTGGTCCCGCCGATGGCCCGCGCGGAGTCGTACGGAGACATCGCCCGCCTGGAGCAGCTGCTCGACGAGTACGGGAACATCGCGTCGATGGACCCGGCCAAGCTCCCGGCCATTCGCGCGCAGATCTGGACCCTCATGCAGTCCGCGCACATGCACGAGGACCTGGGCCTCGAGCAGCGGCCCGACGACGAGGAGTTCGACGACTTCCTCCTCCACGTCGACGGCTGGCTGTGCGAGATCAAGGACGTCCAGATCCGCGACGGCCTGCACGTCCTTGGCCAGGCGCCCGCGGGCGAGGCGCGCGTCAACCTGGTGCTGGCGATCCTGCGGGCCTCGCAGGTGTGGGGCGGCGAGTCCGGGGCGGTTCCGGGCCTGCGTCGCGCACTCGGGCTGGCCGAGGGCGCGCCGACCGAGGAGGTCGACCGGGTCGAGGCGCTCGCCAAGGCGCTGGTCGAGGGGATGGACGCGCGGGAGTGGGACGTCGCCGCGGTGCCCGACGTCCTCGCCGCCGCGGGCCTCACCGCGGGTGGGGCGGGCGACGGCGCGTCCGAGGGCGACGACGACAACGACGACGACAACGACGACGGCGACAACGACGACGAGGTCGCGCAGGTGCTCGAGTTCGCCGCCCGTGAGGTGGTGCCGCGCCTGGCCGCCACTGTCGACGAGCTGGACGCCGTCATGCACGCCCTGGACGGCGGGTTCATCCCAGCCGGGCCCTCGGGATCCCCCCTTCGGGGCCTGGTCAATGTGCTGCCCACGGGCCGGAACTTCTACACGGTGGACCCGCGCGCCGTCCCGTCGCGGCTGGCGTGGGAGACCGGTCAGGCCATGGCGGACTCGCTGCTGGACCGGCACGTCGCCGAGACCGGGGAGTACCCGAGCTCGGTGGGGCTGTCGATCTGGGGCACCTCGGCCATGCGCACCTCGGGCGACGACATCGCCGAGGTCCTGGCCCTGCTGGGCGTCCGCCCCGAGTGGGATGAGGCCTCCCGCCGGGTCACGGGTCTGGAGGTGGTCCCGTCCGAGGAGCTGGGCCGCCCGCGCGTCGACGTGACCGTGCGCATCTCGGGCTTCTTCCGCGATGCGTTCCCGCACGTCATCGGGATGCTCGACGACGCCGTGCGGATGGTCGCCGAGCTGGACGAGCCCGACGAACACAACTTCGTCGCCGCCCACACGCGGGCCGATCTGACCGAGCACTCCGACCACCGCCGGGCCACCACCCGCATCTTCGGCTCCGCACCCGGCTCGTACGGCGCCGGGATCCTGCAGACCATCGAGGCGGGCAACTGGCGCGACGACCGAGACCTGGCCGAGGTCTACACCCGCTGGGGCGGGTACGCCTACGGCCGCGACCTCGACGGAGTCCCCGCGGCCGACGACATGCGCACCAACTACCGGCGCATCGCGGTCGCCGCGAAGAACATCGACACCCGCGAGCACGACATCGCCGACTCGGACGACTACTTCCAGTACCACGGCGGGATGATCGCCACCGTCCGCGCGCTCACCGGCGCCGAGCCGCGCGCCTATGTGGGCGACTCGACCACGCCTGATGCCGTGCGCACCCGGTCGCTGGCGGAGGAGACAACGCGGGTATTCCGCGCCCGCGTGGTGAACCCGCGGTGGATCGCGGCCATGCAGCGGCACGGCTACAAGGGGGCGTTCGAGCTGGCGGCCACGGTGGACTACCTCTTCGGGTTCGACGCCACCGCCGGCGTGGTCCACGACTGGATGTACGACTCGCTCGCCCGCGAGTACGTCCTGGACGAGACCAACCAGGAGTTCCTGCGCCGGTCCAACCCGTGGGCGCTGCGCGGGATGATCGAGCGGCTCTCCGAGGCCGCCGACCGCGGGATGTGGGCCGAGCCCGACGCGGACATCATGGATCGGATGCGGCAGGTCTACCTCGACGTGGAGGGCGATCTCGAGGAGTCCCACGGTGACTGAGTTCCCCACCGGCCGCAGGCGGGTGCGGGTCGTGGGCATCGGCTCGGGCGGGCTCGACCAGATCACGGTCGAGGCCGCCCGGGCCCTGCGCGCCAGCGACTACGCCCTCGCGGCCGTCAAAGGCCCGGCCGACCCGTTGGTCGATCTCCGCGCGCAGCTGCTCGCCCGCCACGCGCCGGGCGTCGAGTTGGTGGGTGTGCCCGATCCGGAGAGGGACCGCTCGTCGTCGTCGACCTCCTCCGACGCCGGGTATCGCGGGGTGGTGACGGACTGGCACGAGGCCCGCTCCCTGGCCTGGGAACGCGTCGTGGCCTCCCGGCCCGGCGATGTGGCGATCCCCGTGTGGGGCGACCCGGCGTTCTACGACTCCACGCTGAGGATCCTCGACCGGATCGCCGAGCGCGGTGCGCTGGACCTGGAGGTGGAGGTCGTGCCCGGGATCTCCGCGCTCCAGGTCCTGGCCGCGCGCCACCGTCTGGTCCTGCACGAGATCGGCGGCACGGTCACCGTGACCACCGGTCGCCGGCTGCGCGAGGTCGTGGCCGCCGGCGCCGACAACGTGGTGGTGATGCTCAACGGCGACCTGCCGCTCGATGACCTGGCCGACTGGAACATCTGGTGGGGCGGGAACCTCGGCGACGCCGGCGAGACGCTCGTCGCGGGCCGCGTGGGCGACGTCCTGCCGGACCTGCGCGCGCACCGCGAGCGGCTGCGCGACGAGCACGGCTGGGTGATGGACGTGTATCTACTGCGACGCGGAGAAGGGACGACGGCCCGATGACGGCTGAGAAGGACACCGCCGGGGCGACGGCCGGGACGACCGGCGGGAAGGACAGCGCCGGCGCCACGGTCGCGCGGGACTGCGCGGGCCGGGTCGTGCTGGTCGGCGGCGGGCCGGGGGACCCGGGGCTGATGACCGTGGCCGGCCTCGACGCCGTCCGCACCGCCGACGTGGTGGTGACCGACCGCCTGGGACCGGTGTCGATCCTCGACGAGCTCGACCCCGGCATCGAGGTGATCGACGTGGGCAAGGTGCCCTTCGGTCCGGCGACCCCGCAGGAGGAGATCAACCGGATCCTCGTCGAGCACGCGCGGCGCGGGCGCACCGTCGTCCGACTCAAGGGCGGCGACAGCTTCCTGTTCGGCCGCGGCGCCGAGGAGCACCTCGCGTGCACAGCGGCCGGGGTGCCCGTCACCGTGATCCCGGGCGTCACCTCGGCACTGTCGGTTCCGGCCCTCGCCGGCGTCCCGGCCACCCACCGCGGGCTCTCGCAGGGCGTGTCGGTGATCTCCGGCCACGTCCCGCCCGACAGTCCGCACTCGACCCTCGACTACGGCGCGCTCGCCCGATCCGGGACCACGCTCGTGCTGCTCATGGCGGTCACGACCCTGCCCGCCATCACCGCCGAACTCCTGGCCGAGGGGATGCCCGGGGACACCCCGGCTGTGCTGGTCGAGAACGGCTCCACCCCGGCCGAGCGCGTCCTGCACGGGACGCTGGCGACGATCGCGCGGCAGGCGGCCGAGGCTCAGGTCGCGCCGCCCGCGATCACCGTGATCGGGGCGGTCGCCGGGCTGGCAGGGCAGATGATGGCCCACGCCTGAGCGGTGTGGGCGGCGACGGATCAGGCCCCGCCGCCGCCGTCGATGGACGCCCTCCCGCGCCGATCCGCACGCGGGAGTTCATCGACAGGAGCGTGCGACCACACCCAGCACGGCCAGCACGGCGGTGACCGCCTGGACGCGGTCGTGCAGGAGGATCGCGCGGCTGATGTCGTCGGCCCGGACCGACCGGCCGTCGCCGAGGACCGCCCGGTCCTCCATCCCGTACGGGTAGGGCGTGGGCCCGCCGAGCCTGACCCGGAGCGCGCCCGCGCACACGGCTTCGACGACCCCGGCGTTCGGGCTCGGGTGCGCCGGTGCGTCACGGAGCCACGCCCTCAGGGCGCCGGCGGGGCTCCCGCCCACGGTCGGGGCGCAGACCACCCCGAGCGCGCCGGCCACCCGGGCCGGCAGGAACCCCAGCACGTCGTCGAGCCGAGCGGCGGCGGTGCCGAAGTGGCGGTACCGCTCCGAACGGTGACCCACCATCGCGTCGAGCGTGTTGGCCGCGCGGTGGACGGCGGCGCCGGGCGAACCCGCCACCGCGGCCCAGAACAGCGTCGCCACCGCCGCATCGGAGGTGTTCTCCGCGACCGACTCGACGACCGCTCGCGCGAGATCCTCCGGGCCGAGCGCGGCCGGATCCCGTCCGCACAACCACGGCAACAGGTCCCGGGAACCCGCGTGATCGCCCCGGACGAGAAGGTCACCCTGCCGCCGCGCGACCGCGAGCAACGAGGACCCGCCCAGGCACGACCACACCACGGCCGCGTCCCACACCACGGCCGCCGCGAGGTTCCTCCCGGCCAGACGGCGGACGACCGTCACCGTCGCAGCCGTGCCCCCCACGAGGACGCCGGTGAACAGCAGGCCCGCCGCTCTCTGGGCGTTGGCCGTCCGGCCGGGTCGCAGGAGTCGCGACTCCACGGCGAGCGCGACCCGGCCGAAGCCCGCGACGGGGTGGAACCGCCCCGGGTCGCCGACGAGGCGGTCGAGGGCGAACCCGGCCGCGATGCCTGCCGCGCGGGTAGGCATCGCGCTCGCGCGGCCCCCGCGACGCGCACGCGGGTCAGCGCGCGAGATAGCGGACATGCGCCCCCCGCCCGTCGTGGGTCACCTCGGCCTCCACTCCGTACACCTCCCGGATCAGGTCGGCGGTGAGCACCTCGTGGGGCACGCCGCCGGTCACGAGTCGCCCACCGGACAACACGATCAGATGGTCGCAGAACGTGGCCGCCAGAGTGAGATCGTGCAGGGCCGCGATCACCGTGGTGTCCGTGGCGCGGACCAGGGCCAGCAGGTCGAGCTGGTGGCGGATGTCGAGGTGGTTGGTCGGCTCGTCGAGGACCAGCACACCGGGCTCCTGGGCCAGGGCCCGCGCGATCTGCACCCGCTGCCGCTCGCCGCCGGACAGCGTCGCGTACCGCTGGTCCAGGCGGTCGCCGAGGCCGGTCGTGGCCGCCGCGCGCCGCACCACCCCGTCGTCCCCGGGACCCGGACCCGACCAGGCCGCGCGATGGGGGATGCGGCCGAGTTCGATGACCTCCCGGACCGTGGGGTTCTGGTCGGTGGTCGCCTCCTGCGCCACCAGGGCCACGCGCCGGGACAGGCGTTTGCGGGGGATCGACCGGATGTCCGTGCCGTCGAGGTGCACCGATCCGGTGTCGGGCCGGAGCAGGCCCGTGAGGATGCGCAGGAGCGTCGACTTGCCGGATCCGTTCGGCCCCAGCACCCCGACCATCGTGCCGGGGGCGGGAGCTACGGTGACGTCGTCGAGGATGGTCCGGCCGCGCACGGACCACGAGACACAGCGCGCCTCGAGCGTCGACGGGGCGGCGGTCATCGGCCGTGTCCCCGTCGCAGGAGGAGCCCGACGAAGGCCGGGACGCCGATGAGTGCGGTGGCCACCCCGATCGGCAACTCCTGGGGCGCGATCACGGTGCGGGAGACGGCGTCGATCCACACGACGAACACGGCGCCCATCAGCGCCGCGGTCGGGACGAGGACCCGGTGCCGGCCCCCGACCAGGGCGCGCGCGGCGTGCGGCAGCACCAGCCCCACGAAGCCGATCGCCCCGCAGGTGCTCACGATGACGGCCGTGACGAGCGCGGTCACCACCATGAGCACCAGGCGGGTGCGGGCCACGTTGACGCCGAGGGCGGCCGCCGCGTCCTGGCCGAAGGTGAACGCGTCGAGGCTGGAGGTGTGCAGCAGGCACGCCACCACCCCGAGCAGGACCACGGCGCCGCACACCGCCACGTCCGACCAGCGGACGGAGGCCAGCGAGCCGAGCAGCCAGAACAGCACGCCGCGGGTCTGCTCGGCGTCGGCGGCGATGTAGACGACGAACGAGGTCACCGCGGAGAACAGCTGGGTCGCCGCGACCCCCGCCAGCACCACCCGGTCGGGCGTCCCGCCGGACGCGAAGGCCAGGACCAGGACGAAGCCGAACGCGGCGAGCGCTCCGACGAACGCCCCCGTGGTGAGCCCGACCGCGCCCGCGCCGACCCCGAGCACCACCACGAGGACCGCCCCGGTGGAGGCGCCCGAGGAGATGCCGAGGATGTACGGGTCGGCCAGCGGGTTGCGCAGCAGCGACTGCAGGATGACGCCGCACAATGCGAGCCCCGCCCCGGCCAGGGCCGCCATGAGGGTGCGCGGAAGCCGCAGGTTCCAGATGATCCCCTCCTGGATCCGCGTGAGCCCGGAGTCGGAACCGGTGAGGCGGGCCAGGGCGGACTGGACGACGTCGGTGGCGGTGAGTCCGGACGGGCCGATGGTGATGACGAGCGCCGTCGACACCGCCAGCAGCCCCAGGCCACCGAGCCACAGGGTGACCAGTGCGGACGGTCGCCGCAGGGGCGGCCGCCGGCGCGGTGGCGCCGGGACCACCGGGGCGGTGGTCCTCTCGGGTGCGAGGGTCATCGGGTCAGTTGGCCGGGTCCGGCGCGCCGGCCCCCGGCGTGATGAGGCCCAGCTCGGTGAGGCCCGCCGCGACGGTCTCCACCCCGTAGATCGTGCGCAGCGACGGGTTCATCTCGGCACCGGTGATGTCGATGAATCGCTTCTCCCGGACCGCGGCCATCTCCCGGGTGACGGGGTTGGACTCGAGGTAGGCGATCTTGGCCTCCGCGGTCTCGGCGGTCTGGCTCTTGCGGGTCAGGTCGCCCACGACGATCACGTCCGGGTCGCGCTCGGCCACGACCTCCCAGCTGATCTGCGGCCACTCCTGGGTGGTGTCGTCGAAGGCGTTCTCCAGGCCCAGGGTGGTCGAGATGAGGCCGGGGGCCCCGCAGCAGCCGGCCAGGTACGGGGACTCGGAGTTGGCGAACCAGTACATCGCGGAGACACCGCGGGCGTCGACGCTCTCGACGGCCTCGTCGAGCCGGCGCTGCAGGTCCGCCACCAGCTCGTCACCGGCCTGCTCCACGTCGAAGATCCGGGCGAGCTCGGCGATCTCGCGATACAGCAGGGACGGGGTGTAGGGCGTTTCGCGGACGCCGTCCCCGGAATCGGCGACCTTGCCCACGCAGTCGGCCGGGGACAGGTAGGTGCCCACGCCGAGCTCGTGGAACTGCTCGCGGGCCGCGACCCCGCCCTCCCCGAGGGTGCTGCCGAAGGAGGCGGTGACGAAGTCCGGCTCCACGTCGAGGACGGCCTCCATCGACGGCGCGTTGTCGGCCAGGCGGGGGACCGACCTGTTCACCTCGGCGAACTCGGGCAGGACCGGGTCGGTCCAGGTGGCGGTGCCGACCACCCGGTCGCCGAGGCCGAGGGCGTACAGGATCTCGGTGGAGCTCTGGTTGAGCGAGACCACCCGTTCGGGCGGGGCCTCGACCCGCACCTGCTCCCCGCAGTTCTCGATCGGATCGGCGCCCGCGCCGGCGATCGCGGCCGGGTCGTGGGCGGTGCAGGAGGTCAGGGTGAGAAGGGTGACGCCGGCGAGGGCGACCAGGGTGGACGAACGCATGGGTGTGCTCCGAGGTCGCGGGCCTGGAACGCGAAGCCCGGTGATGACCTGGCGGTTGTCACCGCGAGGGCCAGCCGGTATTCGGACTCGGGATCACCTGGACGGAGCGCCTTCCCAGACCGTGCGGCCCAGTGGCATAGTGCCCCGCCATCACCCTCACCGCTGCGCGTCAGTTCCGGATTCGCACCGGATTCCCGCGACCGATCGGTCTCGCTGGCGATCACAAGGTAACACGGGTGGCGAGGTCAGTACGCCAGCCCCATCCGCATCGCGCCCACCGCCTCGGACAGCGCCGAGCGCGCGAGCGGGGTGGCCCCGACGGCGTTGACGAACGGGTGGACCAGCGTCTCGTGGCGGCGCAGCGAGACCGGGACACCGGCGTCGGCCATCTTCCGGGCGTACGCCTCGCCCTCGTCGCGCAGCGGGTCGAACCCGCCCGTGGCCACGTGGGCGGGCGGCAGTCCCGAGAAGTCCTCCGCCAGCAGGGGGGAGGCGCGGGGGTCGAGCCGGTCCTCGTCGGACCGGATGTAGGTCTCCTCGTACCAGTCCATGTTGGCTCGGGTGAGGAAGAAGCCGTCGCCGAACATCTCGTACGAGCGGGTCCGCGCGGACATGTTGGTGGCGGGGACGAACAGCAGTTGGAAGGCCGGCATCTTCTCCCCGGCGTCGCGCGTCTGCTGGCAGACCACCGCAGCCAGGTTGCCGCCGGCGCTGTCACCGCCCACCGCGATGCGCGTCGGGTCCACGCCGAGTTCGTCGGCGTGGTCGCGGACGTACCGGAACGCGGCGATCGCGTCGTCGACCGCGGTGGGGAACCGGAACTCGGGTGCCAGCCGGTAGTCCACGCTGATCACCTTGAGCCGGCCCGTCTTGGCGATGTAGCGGCAGGTCGCGTCGTGCGAGTCGACGCTGCCGAGCACCCATCCGCCGCCGTGGAAGAACACCAGTGCGGGCAGCGTCTCGTCACCGTGGACCGGCGAGTACAGGCGCGCGGGCAGGTCGGCCCGGTCCGGGTCGGTGCCGCCGAGAGGGAGGACGATGTCGGTGACGACGTCGAGGTCGATCTTCTTCCCCGAGACGGTGAACGCCGACCGCTCGACGGCCGAACGTGCCTTCTCGATGGTCAGATCCTCGTATTCGCCCTCGGACGTCATCGAGATGACCCGGAGCCCGGCCTGGAAGTGCGGGTCGAGGACCTGGCCGTCCATCCGTCGCGGGGTCCCGCCCACGAGTCGGAGTAGCGGGCCGGGCAGGAATCCGGCAGCGGTCATGACGGCCTTGGTCAGGCGATCCGGGATCGACGGGGAAAAGACACGGTGGCCGGACATGGGAGAGCGCATGGCCACATTGTGACGCGGATCCCTGGGATGATCGGGGTAATCGGACGAAGGAGCTGATCATGCGTTCAGAACACGAGAGCGTGGTGCGGGTCGAGGGCCTGGTCAAGACCTTCGGCCGCGCCCGGGCCCTGAACGAGCTGGACCTGGACGTGCGCCGCGGCGAGGTCCACGGGTTCCTCGGACCCAACGGGTCGGGCAAGTCCACCACCATCCGGATCCTGCTCGGGCTCATGCGCGCCGACTCCGGGCGGGCGACGGTGTTCGGCGGCGACCCGTGGCGCGACGCGGTCGAACTCCACGCCCGGCTCGCCTACGTCCCCGGCGAGGTGACCCTGTGGCCGCGGCTGACGGGCGGCCAGTGCATCGACCTGCTCGGCCGGGCGCTCGGGGGACTGGACCCGGGCCGTCGGGACGAGCTGATCGAGCGTTTCCGGTTGGACCCGACCAAGCGCACACGTGACTACTCGAAGGGCAACCGGCAGAAGGTGTCGCTGATCGCCGCGCTGGCCTCCGACGCCGAACTGCTCGTGCTGGACGAGCCCACGTCCGGCCTGGACCCGCTCATGGAGCAGACGTTCCAGGAGTGCGTCCGCGAGGCCGTCGACGGCGGCGCCACCGTGCTGCTGTCCAGCCACATCATGGGCGAGGTCGAGACCCTCGCCGACCGCGTGAGCATCATCCGCGACGGCCGCACCGTCACCTCGGGGACGCTGGCCGATCTGCGGCGTCACACGACGACCGAGGTCCACGCCGTCACCGACGCCGATCCGGGTTCACTCGGGCGCGTGACGGGGGTCGACGGCCTGCGGATCGAGGAGGCCGCCGACGGTCGGTTCGAGGTCCGCTGCCACGTGCCGGCCCCGCAGCTGGGGGAGGTCACCGGCCTCCTTCACGCGGCCGGCATCCACACGCTCACCGCGACCCCGCCCAGCCTGGACGACCTGTTCCTCAACGCCTACTCCGGGGCGGGTGCGGCCACCGGGGGCGAGGAGCGGACAGGGGACCGGCGATGACCTCGCCGTTCGCCGGCACCGGCCTGCTGGCACGCATCGCACTGCGCACCGGGTGGCGGGCCGCGGCCGCCTGGGTCCTCGGCCTGGCCGCGCTGTACCTCGTCACCGGGCTGTCGATCGCAGCCCTCTACGACACCCCGCAGGAACTCGCCACGTACGGCGCCTCGGTCGGCGAGTCGATGATCATGCTCACCGGCCGGGTGGCCGGGCTCGACACCCTCGGCGGCGTGATGATGAACGAGTACTCGTTCATGGTCGCCTTCGGCATCCCCGTCATGGCGATCGCCCTGACCGCGCGCGCCACCCGCAAGGAGGAGGAGTCCGGACGGTCCGAACTCCTCCTGGCGGGCCGGGTCGGCCGGCTCGCCCCGACGGCGGCTGCCCTCGTCGTCGTCGCCGGGGTCTTCACCGTGCTCGGTTTGGCGCTGTGGGCGGCGACCCTCACCGTCGACCTCGACCTCGACCGCGCGGGCGCGGCGCTGTACGTGGCCTCCATCGTCGCCGCCGGCTGGGTGTACGCGGCCGGCACCGCCGTCCTCGCGCAGGTGTTCGCCCACAGCCGGACCGTGTGGGCGGCGGCGATGTCCGTGGCCGGACTGACCCTGATCACACGCGGGATCGGCGACGTCAACCGCAACTGGTTGAGCTGGACCTCGCCGCTGGGCTGGCACGGCCTGACCCGGCCGTTCGGCGAGTCCTCCGTGGTGCCCCTGTTCGTCGCCGTCGTCGCCGCGGCCGGGCTCGCCGCGGCCGCGCTGTGGCTCGCCGCGCGCCGCGACGTGGGCCAGGGGATGGTCCCGGCCCGGACCGGCCCCGCCACCGCGTCCCGGTGGCGGGCGTCCCGGACCGGGACCGCCGTACACCAGCACCTGGGCGCGCTGACGGGCTGGACGATCGGCGTGGTGGCACTGATGGCCATGTACGGCGCGCTGATGAACGTGGTGGTCGAGACGATGATGTCCAACCCCGACCTCGCCGTGTTCCTCGGCGATTCGGGCACCGTGGTCGATTCCATCGTGCAGATGCTGGTGGCGTTCAGCGGATTCCTCGGGGCCGGGTTCGCGTTGCAGACCCTGACCGGGTTGCGCGGCGAGGAGACCGCCGGGCGACTCGAGATGGAACTGTCCACGGGGCGTTCGCGGTGGTCGTGGCTCGCCGCCCACACCGCGGTCGTCACCGTCGGCACCGTCGTCGTGGTCCTCGCCGGCGCCGCCGCGTTCGGGATCACCGCCGCCGCCGTGCTCGACGACCCGGACCTGGCGGGACGCATCATCGGCGCCGGGGCGTGGTATGTGCCCGCCGCGCTGGTGTTCGGCGCGATCTCGATCGGCCTGTTCGGCGCATCCCCGAGACTGCAGGTCCTGGCCTGGGCGCCGTTCGCCCTCGCCGTCGTCGTCACCCTCATGGGGCCCACGCTCCGGCTCGACGAGGACCAGATGCGCCTGTCCCCGTTCGGCGCGGTGGGCACCGCGCCCGTCGGCCCCGTCAACGCGATCGGCGTGGCCGTGCTCCTCACGGTGACGGTCGTGCTGGTCGCCGTGGGGCTGGCCGGCTTTCGGCGTCGCGACGTGCCGCGGACCTGACCGCGGCACCCGACACGACCTGACAGACTGGCTCGCACGGCCGCCACGCCTCACCGGCGCGGCCGTCACGGACACCGGCGCCGCCGGTCGCAGGCGAACCAGGGAGGAACCGATGTCGGACGAGTTCGATCGAGACAGGCTCTCCACCGCGCTGTCGGTGGTCACGGACTGGCCGGTGGGCACCGTCTCGGCCGCGGTGGTCGGCCCCGACGGCGCCCTCGCGGTCCACGGCGACGACACCCGCGTGTACCGCCTGGCCTCGGTGACCAAGCCCCTCGTCGCGGTGGCCGCGCTCCTGGCCATCGAGGAGGAGGCCATCGGCCTCGATGACCCCGCAGGGCCCGAGGGGTCCACGGTGCGTCACCTGCTCGCCCACGCCTCGGGGCTGGACTTCGCCGACCGCGACAAGGTCCGCGCCGAGCCGGGGGAACGGCGGATCTACTCCTCGGCCGGGTTCGAGGTGCTGGCCGACCACATCGCCGACGCCACCGGGATCGCGTTCGGCGACTACCTCCACGAGGCGGTGTGTCAGCCGCTGGGCATGGAGTCCACCACGCTCGAGGGCTCCGCCGGGCACGGGGCCTCCGCCAGCCTGGCCGACCTCATCGCGTTCGCCCGCGAACTCGTGGCCCCGCGGCTGCTCGCGCCCGAGACCCTCGAGGAGGCCGTGACCGAACAGTTCCGCGGCCTCGACGGGATCGTGCCCGGGTACGGCATGCACAAGCCGTGCCCCTGGGGGCTGGGCTTCGAACTCCGCGACGCCAAGCACCCCCACTGGACCGGGCAGCACAACTCGCCCGCGACCTTCGGGCACTTCGGGCAGTCCGGGACCCTGCTATGGGTCGAACCGGAGATCTCCACGGCGCTGATCGTGCTCACCGACCGCGACTTCGGCGACTGGGCCAAGCCGCTGTGGCCGGAACTGTCCGACCGGGTGGTCGATGCGGCAACCCGGCGTTCGCGCGAAGAGGACTCGCTCGGCGGGTGAGTCCGCCACCCGCGACACGCCCGCACTCGTGCCGGGCGCGGGAATCACCGTGCTGTAACTTTGCTGAGAGTCGAGAAGTGTCGCTGGTGTAATTCGATCACTTCAGGCACAGTGTTAACTACAAGCAACAGAAGCAACATCATTCACACGATTTCGTGAGGTCGTTGGGGAAGACGTCCCTCAGTGAGTCGGGAGTGAAGTGATGTCTGACCATAACTATCTCGCGGATACGACGACCGGCGTGGTGTTCATCCATGCCGCGCCTACCGCGTTATGCCCTCACGTCGAGTGGGCTCTCGCAGCCACGCTCGACGCCAACTCAGCCATGCGCTGGGAAGACCAGCCGGCCCAGCCGGGCGCTCGCAAAGCGATCGTCGACTGGATCGGCCCGGTCGGCACCGGCGCGCGTCTGGCCGATTCGCTGGCCAAGTGGTCGATGCTGTCTTTCGAGGTCACCGAGGACCCGAGCGACCTCGTCGACGGCGAACGCTTCTCCCACACACCCGAACTCGGGATGTGGCGGGGGCAGACGGGCGCCAGTGGCGACGTGGTGCTCAGCGAGAACCGGCTCCGGCATCTCATGAAGGCCGGCCCCGCCGCCTTCCATGCCGCGGTGGAGGACGAGCTCGGCACCGCCTGGGACCGCGCCCTCGAACCGCTGCGCGGCCACCCGGCCGCCGCCGAGGTCACCTGGCTCTCCCGGGTCGGCTGACCCACCGCACCACCGCACTCCCGCACTCCGGACAGCGCCCGCCCCAGTTCTCGGGGCGGGCGCTGACTCGTGTGCGCGACACGCTGGCGGCACCCGACACCGGCTGCGGGTGGCCACCGCGCCCTCCCGGGACACGACTGCGCCCCCTCCCGTCAGATCGGGGAGAGGGCGCAGCCGTCGGGTGCGGATCCTGCCCGAGGGGTTCCGGCCGGGGTCAGGTCACAGCGGGATGTTCTTGTGCTGGCCGCGGGTGTGCGCGGCCGCGTCCAGCGCCTCGGCGATGCGTCGGCGGGTGTCGGTGGGCTCGATGACCTCGTCGACCACACCGATGGAGACCGCGCGACCCACGCCACCGGCGATGGCCGCGTGCTCATCGGCCAGGCGGTCGTGCAGGGCCTCCCGCTCGTCCTCGGGTGCCGCCGCGAGGGTCCGCTTGTGGAGGATGCCGACGGCGGCCTTGGCGCCCATCACCGCGACCTCGGCGTCGGGCCAGGCGAACACGGCGGAGGCTCCGAGAGCGCGCGAGTTCATCGCGATGTAGGCACCGCCGTAGATCTTGCGGGTGACGAGCGTGACCCGGGCGACCGAGGCCTCGGCGAACGCGTGCAGCAGCTTGGCGCCGCGGCGCACCACGCCGTCCCACTCCTGCGAGACGCCGGGCAGGTAACCGGGGACGTCCACGATCACGACCAGCGGCACGCCGAAGGCGTTGCAGAGCCGGACGAACCGCGAGGCCTTCTCCGCGGACTCCGAGTTGAGGCAACCGCCCAACCGCAGCGGATTGTTGGCGATGACACCCACGGTGCGGCCGGACATCCGGCCGAAGCCCACCACGATGCTGGGCGCCCACTTGGCCTGCAGCTCCTCGAAGGTGGTGCTGCCATCGAGCTCCGAGGAGTCGAGCAGCCCGTGGACGAGAGGACGGACGTCATACGCGCGCTTCGGTGAGTCGGGGAGCAGGCCCGCAAGATCGGTGTGATCGCCCTCGAGGGCACGCGGGTCGAACTCGCCCTGCGCGGACAGCAGGGTCACCAGACGACGCGCCCGGTGCAGGGCATCACGCTCGTCGGTCGCGGCGATGTGACACACCCCCGACTTGCGGTGGTGCACGTCCTGGCCGCCCAGGCCCTCCATGTCGACCTGCTCGCCGGTGACGGAGCGGACCACGTCGGGACCGGTGACGAAGATCTTGCCGGCCGGCGCCATGATGACGACGTCGGTCAGCGCGGGGCCGTAGGCGGCGCCGCCGGCGGCGGGCCCGAGCACGACGGAGATCTGGGGCACGTGGCCCGACGCGCGGACCATGGCCTCGAATACGAGGCCGACCGCGTGCAGCGCCTCGACGCCCTCCGCGAGTCGCGCCCCACCCGAGTGCCAGACGCCGACGACGGGCAGATGCTCGTCGATCGCCACGTCGATGGCACGCACGATGTGCCGGCACCCGTCCAGGCCCATGGCACCACCCATGACGGTGGCGTCCGTCGCGTACGCGATGGTGGGTTCGCCGTCGATCAGGCCGCGCGCGGCCATGGCGCCGGAGGCGTCGGGCTCGGTGATGAACTCGAGCGAAGCCGGGTCGAAGAGGTTCTCGAGCCGGACGACGGGATCTCGAGGGTCGATCTGGGTGTTCTGGTCAACAGGGCTGGTGATGGTCATATGTGCAGTCCTTTCCTCGGCGCGTGTCCCTGGAAGGGAGAGCGCGCCTGCGATGGACCCCCGGACTGGCTTGTGGGCGATCGGCGTTCGGATCGGGACCCCCGTCCCGGTCCGGACCTCTCGCCCGGCACCCCGCGGTGAGCGGGGTGATCATTGTTGGGCCCTGTGTGGGGGAGGGGACGCGGGCTCGACGTGGTGCACCGACCGCACCTTCGGCCCTGACTGCGTCCCCGCCCCGGCACACGGGGCCGAGTGTCAGCTCTGGTCGAGCTTCTGGATGTAGTCGACCGCATCCTGAACAGTACGCAACTTGGCGAGGTCCTCGTCGGGGATCTCCACCCCGTAGCGGTCCTCGGTCTGCACGGCGATCTCCACCATGGAGAGCGAATCGATGTCGAGATCGTCGACGAAGGACTTCTCCGGGGTCACCTCGGAGGGTTCGATCCCGGTGACCTCCTCGACGATCTCCGCCAGTCCTGCGATGATCTCGGCCTCGGTGCGTGCCATGTGGTGTCCCTTTCTGATGGGTGGTGCCGTGCCCGGCGGGCGCGACGGATGGTCTGGTCGCGATCGCCGGCCGGGGCCGACGATCGGGGGTGGGAGGAGCGGTCAGGCGCCGCTGAGTGCGGGGACCGACTCGAGGGCGAGTTCGAGGTCCTCGGGGGTGGTCACGCCGTACCGGGGAACGTCACGCATCATGCGCTTGGCCAACCCGACGAGTGAGCCGGAGGGCGGCAGCTCGATGAACGCATCGACGCCCAACTTGAGCATCGTCTGCATACAGAGGTCCCACCGGACGGGATGGGTGATCTGGGAGACGACCCTGTCGAGGGCGTCGCGACCGGAGGTGACGACCATGCCGTCGGCGTTGGAGACCAGCGTCAGCTCCGGGTCGTTGACCTCTATCGTGTCGGCCAGGTCGCGGACCTCGTCGACGGCGGAGGCCATGTGGTGGGTGTGGAACGCCCCGGCGACCTCCAGTCGACGCAGGCGGGCCCGGCTCGGTGGATTCTGCTCCAGGGCGTCGCAGGCCTCGAGCGGGCCGGCGGCCACGATCTGGCCCGCGCCGTTACGGTTGGCCGGCTGCAGCCCGGCGGTGTCCAGCGACAGCAGGACATCGGCCTCGACCCCGCCCAGCACCGCGATCATGCCGGTGGGGCGCTCGGCACACGCCCGGGACATCGCGGCACCGCGGACGGACGCCAGACGCAGGGCGTCGGCTTCCGACACCACCCCGGCGATCGCCAGCGCGGCGATCTCGCCGATCGAATGGCCGGCCACCATCGTGTCGCAGGGCACCTGGCCGCGACGGCGCAACTCGGCGGCACCGAGCAGGGCCGAGGCGACGACGAGTGGCTGGGTCACCGCGGTGTCGGTGATCTCCTGCAGGGTCGCGGTCGTGCCGAGACGCTCGAGGTCGAGTCCGCTCGATGCGGACCACTCGTCGAGACGGTCCGAGGCACCGGGCAACTCGAGCCAGGGCGCGAGCATCCCGGCTTTCTGAGACCCTTGTCCAGGGGCAGTAAGGCAAAGCACGGGTATCAGAGAACACGCCCCGCCCCTCTTAGGATGATGTTCCCCAAGCCAGAAACACAGCCGGGATTTTGTACGATTCCCACAAATGACGAGCTGGCTGGTCGTCCATCTCCGGTCGGTTCGATTTCGTTACACCTTGTTACGGGAGTGATTGATTACGACTCCTGAGTGCTTCGGTCGGCGAACTTCCCGAGGACGAGGGCGATTCTCAGGACAAAAGCGTCCCTCGCGTTAAGCGGGTCGAATTTGGTGATTTGACTCACTCTCTTGAGGCGGTACCGCACGGTGTTGGGATGGACGTACAACTCGCGGGCACACGCCTCGACGTGCCCGCCGGAGTCCAGATAGGCCCGGAGGGTGTTCTCGACCGAGGTGTCTGCGCCCCTCAGCGGTGTGACGACTCGGTCGACCAACATCGTCGCCGCGCCCCGGTCGCCGGCGAGGACCCGCTCGGGCAGGAGGTCGATCGCCGCGACCGGTCGGGGGGCGCCGGGCCAGCCACAGACCGCCGCCACGCCGGAGAGCGCCTCGGTCGCGCTGTCCGGGGCCTCGGCGAGGGAGCTCACCGTGTGCCCGACGACGACCGGCGCGTCGGGTGAGAAGGAGTCGAGGACCTCGGCCGGGACGGCGGAGGAGGACTCGAGCTCCCCGGAGAGGATGACGACGAGGCGCGCGCCCTGTACCACGGCCAGTGCGTGGCGGCCGGCCGCGACCGCGGCTTTGTGCGCGGCGGGCACCGACGCCAGTCCGAGTTCCTCACGGGGCCTGCCGACGATCACCGTCGCCGCGGTGGTCGGGTCCCAGTTCAGGGCCGAGGCACCGGAGGCGAGGTCGGCATGACGATCACCGCGGACCACGGCGTCGACCAGCATCGCCTCCATACGGGTGTCCCAGGCTCCCCGGTTCTCCGCGGCGGCGGCGTAGACCGCCGCCGCGGTGAAGCCGAGTTCACGGCCGAACTTGAGCACCGCGGTGATCATGAGTCCGCGTTGGCGCTCGTTGTGGGTGATCCGTGGCATCACCAGCTCGAAGTACTCACACGTCGACCGGACGAGCTGGACCGTCTGCTGCAGGGTCAGCCCCTGGCCGAGCCCCTTGGGGAGCAACTTGAACCCCGCGATGGTGTCCGTGTGCGGGGCCTCGGGGTTGCGCATCCAGGTGACGAAGTCGCGCACCGCGCTCTGGATGATCAGCTGGATCTCGGCCCGCTGGTCGGCGGACAACTCGGCGAAGAACGCCAGATCCTGTTCCAACGCGCGGACCGCCTCGGTCGACAGGGTCCCCGAGTACCGGGTGATGCGCTTGAGCAGGGCATCGGAGACGGGACGATCGTCCGGCGGCGTCGCGGAGCGCCGCCGGACGGGTTGTGCGTCCCTCTCCCCGGTCCCGGGGTCGGCCATGTCTGTCACGCCACTCCGGGGTCCGTCGTCGGCTCGGGGGCGGCCATGACGTCGTCTATCCGGTACAGACGCGCCGCCTCGAGCAGGGTGGTCTTGTCGATGGTCCCCTCGCGGGCCAGGCCCGCGAGGACGGCCACGACGATCGACTCGGCGTCCGTGTTGAAGAAGCGGCGGGCCGCGGGCCGGGTGTCGGAGAACCCGAAGCCGTCACATCCGAGGACGGTGAAGTCCCCGGGGACCCAGGCGCGGATCTGGTCCGGAACCGCCTTCTGGAAGTCGCTCACCGCGACCTTCGGCCCCTCGGCCGACGCCAGTGCCGCGGTGACGAACGGGATGCGCGGCTGCTGATCGGGGTGACGGAGCTCGTGGCGCTCGCACTCGAAGCCGTCACGGGCGAGCTCCGTCCACGAGGTCGCCGACCACAGGTCGGCCGCGACGTCCCACTTGTCGGCGAGCATCTTCTGCGCCTCCACCGCCGCATACATCGCCACGCCGGACGCGAGGATGGAGGCCTTGTGGCTCCCGGCCTCCGCCGCGCGGAAGCGGTACAGACCGCGCAGGAGGGCGTCGACGTCCAGGTCCTCGGGCTCCGCCGGCTGCGGAACGGGCTCGTTGTACAGGGTGATGTAGTACGACACGTTGCGGTCGATGCCGTCGGTCTCGGTCTCGTGGGCCGCGCCGGGGCCGTACATGCGCTCGATGCCCGCGCGCATGATGTGGGCGACCTCGTACGCCCACGCCGGGTCGTAGGAGATGATCCCCGGGTTGGTCGCGGCCAACAGCGGGGAGTGGCCGTCCATGTGCTGCAGACCCTCGCCGGTGAGCGTCGTGCGGCCGGCGGTGGCGCCCAGCAGGAAGCCGCGGGCGAGCTGGTCGGCGGCGGCCCAGATGCCGTCGCCGGTGCGCTGGAACCCGAACATGGAATAGAAGATGTACAGAGGGATCATCGGCTGGCCGTGGGTCGCGTACGCGGTCCCGGCGGCGGTGAACTCGGCGACGGACCCCGCCTCGCTGATGCCCTCGTGCATGATCTGGCCGTCCTTGGCCTCCTTGTAGCTCAGCATGAGGTCGTGGTCCACCGAGGTGTAGTTCTGCCCGTGCGGGTTGTAGATCTTCAGGGTGGGGAACCACGAGTCCATGCCGAAGGTGCGGGCCTCGTCGGGGATGATCGGCACGAAACGGTCGCGCAGGGACTCGTCGCGCATGAGCTCCTTGGCCGTCCGCACGAGCGCCATGGTGGTGGCGACGGCCTGCTTACCCGACCCCTTGCGGAGTGACTTCAGGGCGTCGATGCCCGGCACGGCCAGGGGTGTGAAGGTCTGGCGCCGCTCGGGGACGTGCCCGCCGAGGGCGGACCTGCGGTCCAGCATGTAGCGGATCTCCGGCGAGTTCGGCCCCGGGTTGTAGTAGGGCGGCTGGGTCGGATCGGCCTCCAGCTCCTCGTCGGTGATGGGGATCTGCTGCTTGTCGCGGAACAGTTTGAGGTCGTCGAGCGTCAACTTCTTCATCTGGTGGGTCGCGTTGCGCCCCTCGAAGTTCTGGCCCAGCCCGAAGCCCTTGATGGTGTGGGCCAGGATGACCGTCGGCCGGCCGGTGTGCTCGAGCGACGCCTTGTACGCGGCGTGGATCTTGCGGTAGTCGTGCCCGCCGCGGCGCAGCGCCCAGATCTCGTCGTCCGTCATATCCTCGACGAGCTTGGCGGTGCGGGGGTCGCGGCCGAAGAAGTGCTCGCGGATCCAGGCGCCGTCGTTGGCGCGGAAGGTCTGGTAGTCGCCGTCGGAGACCGAGTTCATCAGCGAGACGAGTGCGCCCTCGGTGTCCTTGTCGAACAGGGCGTCCCATTCGCGACCCCAGACCACCTTGATGACGTTCCAGCCGGCGCCGCTGAAGTACGACTCCAGTTCCTGGACGATCTGGCCGTTCCCGCGGACCGGCCCGTCGAGACGCTGGAGGTTGCAGTTGATGACGAAGGTGAGGTTGTCGAGGGCGTCGTTCGCGGCGATCTGCAGCGCGCCGCGCGACTCGACCTCGTCCATCTCACCATCACCGAGGAACGCCCACACGTGCTGCTGCGACGTGTCCTTGATGCCGCGGTTGTGGAGGTAGCGGTTGAACCGTGCCTGGTAGATGGCGTTGATCGGCCCCAGACCCATCGAGACCGTGGGGAACTCCCAGAACTCGGGCAGCGAGCGGGGGTGGGGGTAGGAGGGGAGTGAGCGCCCCGGATGGCTCTTCTCCTGCCGGAACCCGTCGAGGTCCTGCTCCCGCAACCGGCCCTCGAGGTAGGCCCGGGCGTACATGCCGGGGGAGGCGTGGCCCTGGAAGTAGATGTGGTCGCCGCCGCCGGGATGGTCCTTGCCGCGGAAGAAATGGTTGTACCCCACCTCGTAGAGCGGGGCCGCCCCGGCGTAGGTGGAGATGTGACCGCCCACGCCGATCCCGGGCCGCTGGGCGCGGTGGACCATGATGGCGGCGTTCCACCGGATCCATCGACGGTAGGTCCGCTCCACCGCCTCGTCGCCGGGGAACTCCGGCTCGAGGCTCGTGGGGATGGTGTTGACATAGTCGGTGGACGTGAGGGCGGGCAGCGGAACACGCTGCTTGGAGGCTCGCTCGAGGAGACGCAGCATGAGGTAACGGGCGCGCTCGGGCCCGGCCTCGGCGAGCAGGCCGTCGAGCGAGTCCATCCACTCCTGGGTCTCCTCGGGGTCGGAGTCCGCCAGGTAGGAGGCCACCCCTTCCCGGAGAATCGGCACGTTGGTGGGTGCGGTCCCGTCCCGTGGGCCTTCGTTTCCGCTCATGCGTATCGTCCTCACTTCTGTGATTCGTACCGTGGTCGCCCGGTGGGGCCACCACATGTCGTGGTACATCGTCGGGCCCGGGCCGCGGCCCGCAGGTGTGGGCGGATCGCGTCGGGCTCGGGGCGGGCCACCGTAGGCCCACCGGTTCCGATTGTGCCCCAAAGCGTGACGCGCGACACCGTCGCCTGAGCCGACACACCGACAAATGGGCGGTAGTCGTTTCCCCGGCGGGTGTGCGCGGGTAGTGTTCCTGGTCAGCGAAAGACCCGAGAAGTAGCACGACGGAGTAGAGGGAGGAACACCACGGTGGTCGCCGCGGCGAACCAGCAGGACGGAGCGGACCAGGTAGCTGGTCAGCTCGAACTGACGGAGGGCATGCTCGTTCAGGAGGTCGGATGGGATTCCGACTGTGACGAGTCGATCAGCGAGGCCGTCGAGGACGCCGTCGGATCAGAGCTGCTGGAGGAGGACACCGATGAGGTGGTCGACGCGGTACTGCTCTGGTGGAGGGACGGTGACGGCGACCTGGTCGACCGACTCATGGACGTCATGACCCCCCTGGCGGACGACGGCTCGGTGTGGGTCCTCACCCCCAAGACGGGGCTCGACGGGCATGTGGTGCCCGCAGTGATCGCGGAGTCCGCCCAGACCGCGGGGATGCTGCAGACGCGCACCGCCGCGCTCGGGGACTGGGCCGGAAGCCGGCTCGCCCTGCGGAAGAACAGCATGCCCCGCAAGTGATCGCGGCACCCCGGACCCCTCGTGCGCCCCGGGGTGGGGCGCTGTCCCGGGTGGGATAATCTGACCGCACCGGCGCGATCGACGCGTCGGTGCGCACGCGCGCGTAGCTCAGCGGTTAGAGCTCTGGTCTTACACACCAGCGGTCGGGGGTTCGATTCCCTCCGCGCGCACCGATGACGAAGACCGACCGATGACAACCGGCCGATGACGACCGGCCGCACCCGGTGCCGAGGGCTCGGCGCGGGTCAGGTCCGGAGGCGGTCCGCTCGGCGGAAGGCCCTGCGCTGCTCGGCGTCGTTGCGGTCGCCGTAACGGGCCCGCATCGCGCGTTCACGGGCGGACGCCTCGTCGAGCTCGGTGGCTCCCCGGCCGCCGCCGTCCGAGCCGCCGCCCGACGCGTCACCGTTCGCGGGATCGCCGCCGCCGTCGCGGCCGAGGTCATCGGTGTCGCCACCCCGGGCGTCGGTCCCCGCGGTGGGCGTGGTGCCGTCATCCGGTGTCCCCGCCCCCTGATCGGCGTCGGCGGCCGCGACCTCGGCGTCGCGACGCCGGGCCCGGATCTCCGCCCAGGCGAAGTAGATGAGCGCGGCCGGGGCGAGCACGCCGAAGGCCAGCCACTGCAGTCCGTAGGACAGGTACGGGCCGTTCTCGATGCCGGGGATCGGGGCGGGGGAGAGCGATCCGGGCTGGCCCCCGGCCAGCTGCAGGTAGCCCTCCGACACGAGGTCGTGTCCGAGGGTGTCGCCGATGACGACCGGGTCCACCACGCGCACGGCGGGCAGTCCGGCCATCGGGACGGGCTCGGCCTCGCCGGGCTCGGTGACCCGCAGCCGGGCGGTGATCTCGACCTCGCCGGCGGGGGCGGCGGGATAGTCCGGTACCGCGTTGTTCTCCCCGACGAGCACGTATCCGCGGTTGACCAGCATGTCCGCGCCGTCCACGGGGTCGAACACCGTGAGAACCTGGTAGACCAGCTCGCCGTCCACCGACCGGAGTCGCAGCAGTGCCTCGGAGTCCGGTCGCCACTCCCCGGTGAGGGTGACCAGGCGCCATTCGCGCTCGGCGTAGGCCTGCGGGCCGTCCACCACCTGCGCCAGCGGCGCGGGTTCGGCCTCGACGGATTCGGCCAGGCGGGCGTTGCGGGCGTCGAGATCGTCGCTCTTGCCCAGCTGCCACGGGGCGAGCAGCGCGAAGCACGCCCAGGCGAACAGGGCCGCGGCGAGGACGCCGATCACCCATCCCGGGGTCAGGAAACGCCGCAGTATCCGCATGCTCCCAGGGTATCCGTCCCGGCGCGGCGGGTCCCGGGGCAGGTGTGCCCGCTACCCCGTGAGCTCGCGCACCTCGGCGACCAGCCCGGGCAGGGCCGCGGTGATCTGCAGGCGGGTGCGGGTGAAGCCGCTGTCGTCTCCGTAGTAGGGGTCGGCCACGTCCGCGCCGTCGGCGCCGTGCTCGTGTGCGCGGGGGTCGTACGACCGCAGCAGCCGGATCCGGGCCGGGTCGACCCCTGCCCGGTGCAGGTGGTCGCGGTGGCCGGTGTCGAGGGCCACCACCAGGTCGGCGTCGTGGTCGCCGGGGGACAGCTGCGAGGCCACGTGCCCGGTGTCGTAGCCGTGGGCTGCGAGCTCTGCCGCGGCGCGCGCGTCCATGCCGTTGCCGACGTGCCAGTCGCCGGTGCCGACGCTGGAGACGGTCACCCGGTCGCCGAGCCCGGCGTCGTGGAACGCCCGGCGGGCCATGACCTCGGCCATGGGGGAGCGGCAGATGTTCCCGGTGCAGACGAACACCACCCGCACCCGCGACTCACCACCCACGGATGATCTCCTCGAGCGCCGCGGTGTCGACGGCCGACCAGTGGGCGCGGTCCCACTCCTCGGGCCGCCCGTAGCCCCAGCGCACGATCGCGGTCGGGACGCCGTAGCGGGCGGCGCCCTCGATGTCGTGTTCGCGGTCGCCGATCATGAGTACCTGCCCGGTCCCGCCGCCGTCGACGGGCGTGGGGTCGACGCCCATCGCGGAGAGCGAGTGCGCGATGACGTCGGCCTTGGCCATCCGGCCGACGGAGATGTCCGCCCCACCGATGAACTCGAAGGGGGCGGCCAGGTCGAAGTGCCCGAGGATCCGGCGCGCGGCGACCTGGTCCTTGCTCGTGGCGACCGCCATCCGGTAACCGTCGACGGCGAGTCGGTCGAGCAGCGCGTCCATCCCCGTGAAGACGGCGTTCTCCAGCCACCCCACCTCGTCGTAGCGCTCACGGTAGGCCGCCACCGCCCGGTCCAGGTCGGCCCCGGCGAGGCCGAGCGAGGTCAACGTGTCGACCATGGGCGGGCCGGCGATGGAACGGATGTCGCGGGAGTCGTCCCAGCGCGCGCCCACCACGCCGAGCGCGTGGTGGAGGGACTTGGCGATGCCGTCGAGGGAGTCGGTGATGGTGCCGTCGAGGTCCACGAGGAGGATCGGGCGGTCGGTCATGCCGCCATCCTCCCAGAGTCCGCCGCGCGGGTTCCCCCGCCGGTCCGCGGCCGTGCGCCGCGCGTGGTCGTCCTACGCTTCCGGGAATGAGCGAGAATCCCGGACAGCGCCCCGACCCGGCGTCGTGGGCGGCGCTGCGGCACCACGGTGACGCCGAGCTGGTCCCCGGCGCCCTGGACTTCGCCGTCAACGTGCGCGGGTCGGGGCCGCCGGGCTGGCTCCGCGACAGGTTGGCGGCCCGCCTCGCCGACCTGGGGGGATACCCCGGGGTCGACGACGACGAGGCCGCCCTCTCCGCCGTGGCCGCCCGTCACGGGGTCGGACGCGACCGCGTCCTGCTGCTGGGCGGCGCCTCGGAGGGGTTCCACCTGCTCGCCGCGCACGCGGCCCGGAACCTGCTGCGAGCGGCGGTGGTACACCCGTCCTTCACCGAACCGGAGCTCGAACTGCGACGGGCCGGCGTGCCGGTGGAGCGGGTCCTCCTGCCGGTTCCGTTCGACCTCGATCCCGGTCTCGTTCCCGAGGAGGCGGACCTCGTCGTCGTCGGCAATCCCACCAACCCCACCTCGGTGCTGCACCCCCGGTCCGCCGTGGCGGCGCTGTGCCGGCCCGGACGGGTGACGGTCGTCGACGAGGCGTTCTGCGACATCCTCGCGGACGAGGCGGCCCACACCCTGGCCGGCGCCGACCTGCCGGGCCTCGTGGTGCTGCGGTCGCTGACCAAGACGTGGGCGCTGGCCGGCCTGCGTGTGGGGTACGCCGTCGGAGACTCGTCGGTGCTGGCCGATCTCGCCGCGCACCGTCCGCACTGGCCCCTGGGCACTCTCCAACTGGAGGCCATCCGGGCGTGCGTCGGTCCGGCGGCCGATCCGGAACTCCAGGCCGCGCGGGCGCAGGTCGTCTCCGAGCGCGACGCGATGGTCCGCGCCCTCGACGCCGCCGGGATCGAGGTGGCGGTGCCCCCGTCCGCACCGTTCGTCCTGGTCCGCACCCCGGCCGGGATCGACCCGGTCGCGTTCCGGACCGGGCTCGTGCGCCGGGGGATCGTCACCCGCCGCTGCGACACGTTCCCCGGCCTCGACGCCACCTACCTGCGACTGGCGGTGCGGCCGGGCACGATGGTGGACGAACTCGTCGGAGCCTGGCTCGGACAGGTCGCGGCACGGACAGGTCGCGCCGCGGCGGGTGAACAGGAAGGGGAGCGACCATGACCACCGGCAGGCCCACCCTGGCCGACGTGATCGACCTGTTGGAGCACGCCTACCCGCCGCGGCTGGCCGAGTCGTGGGACCGCGTGGGGCTGGTCGCCGGGGACCCGGCGGCCGAGGTGGAGCGGGTCGTGGTGGCGGTGGACGCCACCGACGCCGTGGTCGACCACGCGCTCGCCGAGGGCGCCGACCTGCTCCTCGTTCACCATCCCCCGCTGCTGAGGGGGGTGCATTCGATCGCCGCCGACACCCCCAAAGGGCGCCTGCTGCACAAGCTCATCGCCGGTGGATGCGCCCTGTACGCCGCCCACACCAACGCCGATTCGGCGCGACCCGGGGTCAACGACGCCCTCGCCGACGTGCTCGGCCTGACCCCCGGTCGCCCCCTGGCCCCCACCGGTGACGGCACCGTCGACCGGTGGGTGGTGACCGTGCCCGATGAGGACCTCGACGACCTGCTGAACGCGGTGTTCGCCGCCGGCGCGGGACGGATGAGCGGCTACACCGAGTGCTCGTTCTCCGTTCAGGGCACCGGCCGGTTCCGCCCCGGCGACGGCACCGACCCGGCCATCGGCACCATCGGCGAGCCCGAGCGGGTCTCCGAGACGCGGGTGGAGTTCGTGGCGCCGCCCGAGCTGCGATCCGCGGTGCGGCGAGCCGTCCTGGCCGGGCACCCCTACGAGGTGCCCGCCATGGACGTGTTCGTCAACCACGCCGGACCCGGGCCGGGGCCCGAGGACACCGGGCTCGGGCGGATCTGCGAACTCGACGCACCGATGACGCTTGCGCAGTTCACCGAGCTCGTGGCCGAACGTCTGCCCACCACCGAGTGGGGGGTCCGCGCCGCGGGCGACCCCGACGCCGAGATCCGGCGCGTCGCGCTGTGTGGCGGATCCGGCGACTCACTGTTGGGCGCGGCCCGCGCGGCGGGCGCCGACGTCTACCTCACCGGGGACCTGCGCCACCACGTCGTGGACGAGCACCTTCGCTGGGGCGGGCCCATGCTCGTCGACGCCGCGCACTGGGCGCTGGAGTTCCCGTGGTGCGCCCAGGCCGCTGCCCTGCTCGAGGAGGGGGCGGACCTCACGGCGACGGTGTGCGAGCAGCGGACGGACCCCTGGACGGTGGCCGCCGGGGGAGGGCGCGTACAGCGGTAGTCTTGGCACCCATGAAGGCCGATCCCCACGACCAGCGTCGACTCGTCGACATCGCCGACCTCGACCTGCGCCTGGCGAGTCTCGAGCACCGGCGGTCGCAGCTACCCGAGCAGACGACCCTGGACGAGCTGGAGGCCGAGCGGCGGGCCGCCACCGAGTCCGTCGCCCGGGCCCGGATCCACCTGGAGGATCTCGACCGCGCCCTCGCCAAGCTGCGGTCCGATCTGGAGGCCGTGCGCCGGCGCCGGGCCGCCGACTCTGATCGGCTGGCCAAAGGCGGCCTGTCCGAGCGACAGGCCACCGAACTGGACTACGAGCTGCGTTCGCTGGCCCGCCGCCAGGAGGCCCTCGAGGGCGAGCTGGGTGAGCTGGGCGAACGTCACGAGGCCATGGAGGCCGACGTCCGCCACTCCGGGGCGATCGTCACCGACCTGGACGCGCGGATCGGGATGGCCGCGACGCTGCGGGACACCGCTCTCGCCGAGCTCGAGGACGCGGTCACCGAGACGATGGCCGAACGGGCCCGCGACGCGGAGACCGTCCCCGCCGACCTCCTCGATCACTACACCCGTAGCGCCGCGAAGGCGGGCCGAGGGGCGGCGATCCTCAACGGAGGCCGCTGCTCGGCCTGCGCCATGGACCTCGACCGGAGTACCGTCTCGGCGTTCCGTTCCGCTCCCGCGGACGAGGTGCTGAACTGCCCCGAGTGCGGTGTGATCGTGGTCCGCACCGACAACTCGTGAGCGGCGGGCCGGGCTCCACCGGCGGGCCGGGCTCCACCGGCGGGCCGGGCTGGACCGGCGCCACCGGGCGTCCCACCCGGATCGTCCTGGCCCGTCACGGCCAGACCCCGCTGTCGGTGGACCGGCGCTATTCCGGGCAGGGCGACCCCGAGCTCACCGAGTTGGGCGTCACCCAGGCCGAGCGCACCGCCGCCCGGCTCGCGGCACTGCCGGATCTCGCGGCGGTGGTCTCCTCCCCGCTGCGCCGGTGTCTGGGCACCGCCGAGCGGGCCGCCGACGCCACCGGCGTGCCCCTGGTGGTGGACGAGGACCTCATCGAGACCGACTTCGGGGGGTGGGAGGGGCTCACCTTCCGGGAGGCCGCCGAGCAGGATCCAGACCTCCACTCGCAGTGGCTGAGCGACACCGCCGTCGCGCCCCCGGGCGGCGAGAGCTTCGCCGTGGTGCGGGCGCGCGTCGAGCGGGGACTGCGGCGCATCGTCGCCGACCGCCCCGGCGGCGTGGTCGCCGTCGTCAGCCACGTCACCCCCATCAAACTGGCGATCCGGGCGGGCCTGGGTGCCGGGGACGAACTGCTGTTCCGGCTGCACCTGGATCTCGCCTCCGTCTCCGACGTGCGTTTCTACTCCGACGGGCCCACCTCGGTGCATCTGGTCAACGACACCTCCCACCTCGTCTGAGCCCGCACCCCGACCGACCCGCGCGGGCGACTAGACTCCCTGGAGCGAACGAGTCGGCCGGACGGCCGCGGACAGGGGAACCGGCGCCACAGGCGACCAGGCCCCGGCCCGAGGAAAGTCCGGACTCCACAGAGCAGGGCGGTTGCTAACGGCAACCCGGGGTGACCCGCGGGACAGTGCCACAGAAAACAGACCGCCGCGCCTGCGGGCGCGGTAAGGGTGAAACGGTGCGGTAAGAGCGCACCAGCGCCCCGGGTGACCGGGGCGGCTAGGTAAACCCCGCCCGGAGCAAGGTCGAAGGTCGCACCGCTCGCGGTGCGGCTGCGCGGATTGTGTGCAGCGATGCACGGGAGGGCTGCTCGCCCGAGTCCGCGGGTGGACCGCTCGAGGTACCCGGTGACGGAGTGCCCAGATGGATGGTCGTCGCCCTCCGCCCGCGGAGGGCACAGGATCCGGCTTACAGGCCGACTCGTTCGCCCCATCCCCGGCAGGCGCCACCGCGGCGCGCGGTGGCGGGTCCGGACCCGGATAGTAGTGTCCGAGGTGACAAGCCCGTCCCGTCGAACCGAGGAGGCCCACCGTGTCGGACGAACAGTGGTACTACGACATCGCCACAGGTCAGGCGCAGCAAGGCAAGGTGACCAACTGGGACAACCGGATGGGCCCCTATGCCACGCGCGGCGAGGCCGAGGCGGCGCTGGCCAAGGCGAAGGCCCGCAACGAGGCCTGGGACGCCCAGGACGACTAGTACGAGCCCGGGAGGTCGAGCCGGGCCGTCCTACTTCTTCCCGCCCTTCTTCTTGTTCTTCTTGTCCTTTTTCTTCCGGCGCCGCCGTGCCGCACGCCGTGACTCGGACAGTTCGCGATAGGCGGCCGTGACCGCCGCGGCGTCGCTCTCGAACCCCTCGAGGGTGCGCTCGGAGAACGCCCGCTCGTGCTCGAAGAGCACGCCGAGGCCGAACGTCGACTCACCGGCGAACTCGGCCCGCCGCGCGATGCGCCGGATCCACTGCCGGGTGGTGACGCTGTCCTGGACCTCCCCGAGCACCGTGTGCAGCCGGTCGCAGGCCGTACGCAGCGGGGCCACCGTGAGGTCCTCCGTGTTCGGAACCGCACTGACGTTGCGGCGCAGTGCCTTGGCGCGCTTGCGCACGACGTGGGTGAGTTCCTCCCGCTGGGCCAGCGTCAGATCGAGGGAGTCCAGGTCGCGCTCGGTGCGAGTGCGGACCTTGGTGAACTTGGAGAACTGCCGGTCCACCCCGCGCAGCAGAGTCTCCTCGGCCTCGCGCCGCTTCCTACCGCCCTTCGACGGAGCACCGCCCTTCGACGACGCCCCGCCCCCCGCTGCGGCGGAGCTTGTTCCCGCGACGCGGACCAGCTCGTGGAGTCGGTCGACCACGTCGAGGTACCGGTCGGAGAGCAGCGCCGCGGTGACGCGTTCGCCCGCGCGCTGCTCCTCGAAGTCCAACTCGGTGCGCAGGAGATGCCGGGTCCGTGCGGTCACCACGTCCTCGGGGTAGTCGGCTGCCAGCGCCCCGAGTCGCTGGTCGACCACCTGGATGTCCCGGGCCTTGCCCAGCACCGCGGCGAGTTCCTTGAGTTCGGCGAGGAGCGCGGCCGGGTCGATGTCGGTGCCGGCGGTCTCCGCCCCGAGCTCGTCGGCGTACGAGCTGATGGTGCTCCGCAGGCCACGGACCGCGACGCGCATCTGGTGGACGCCCACCACGGTGACGCGCCGGGCCGCCGGATCGTGGTCGAGGAGTTGCTGCAGGTCCTGGACAAGGGCGTCGCGCACGGGCGAGACGCCGCGCTCGTAGAGGTCGGGGAGTGGGCCGATGGTGCGGGCGAGTTTGGACGACGACGACGAGGCGTGAGCCCCGGCGTCCGCGCAGGCGGCGGCGACGGTCGCGAGAAGATCGTGTGCATCGGGTCGCGCCGGATCGACCAGTTCGGTCTCCCATTCCCGCCATCCCGCCGTTGATCCGCCGGCGACGAACGACTCGGTGGAGACACGGTCGTCGCAGAACTCGATCACCGCGGCCCCGTCGGGGTCCCGCAGCGTGAGGACCTGCCGGCGGTTGTCGATGCGGGCGACGGGCTCGAGGGGCCGACGGCGGACCAGCCCGGCGACGGCCGTGACGAGCTCCGCGGGGACGACGTCGTCACGGGGGTCGCCGTCGCCGAGCGGGGCCTGCAGTTCGACGCGTCCCGCCCGGTCGGGCAGTTTGAGGTGCCAACCCTCGTCGTCCCCGCCGGTGCGGCGCCGGAGTGTGACCTTGTGCCGGGTGAGCGAGAGGTCGGCGGTGTCGTAGTAGGTGGCGGAGAGCTGGTGCTCCACCGGGACGTCCGCGACGAGAGGCGCCAGGGCGTCGACCGTGGGCAGCGGGGTGTGCTCGTCGACCTCGAACTTGCTCTCGACCTCGACGGTCTCGTTGATCGTCATGGTCCGGTTGTATCAGTAAAGGATGAACACCGGCAGTGAGCGCCGCCCCTTCCGGACTTACCGGCGGGTAAGGTCAGTGGCTACGGTCACACGTTCGTCGTAAGGGAGAGACTGTGGATCAGCCGAAGATCGTCGACGTCCTGGTGGTGGGGGCGGGGTTCTCCGGACTCGGTGCCGCCATCCGGCTCGCGCAGGAGGGCTTCGACGACCTCGTCGTCCTCGAACGCGGCCCCGACGTCGGCGGGACGTGGCGCGACAACAGCTATCCGGGCGCGGCGTGCGACGTCCCGTCCCACCTGTACTCGTACTCGTTCGCCCTCAACCCCGACTGGTCACGGGCCTTCTCGCCGCAGGGCGAGATCTACGACTACATCCGGAAGGTCACCCACGAGGCCGGCGTGCGCGAGAAGATTCGCTTCGGCGTCGACGTCACCTCGGTGGACTACGACGAGTCCCGCGGCCGGTGGACGGTGCGCACCAGCGAGGGTGAGTACGACGCCCGCGTGGTGGTGCTGGGCGTCGGCGCACTGTGCGAGCCCAGGCTCCCGGAGATCGACGGCATCGGCGACTTCGCCGGGCCCGTCTTCCACACCGCCCGCTGGGACCACTCGGTGACGCTGGCCGACAAGCGAGTCGCGGTGATCGGCACGGGCGCCTCGGCGATCCAGGTGGTTCCGTCCATCGCCCCGACCGTGGCGCACCTCGACGTCTACCAGCGCACCGCGCCCTGGGTCCTGCCCCGGATGGACCGGCAGTACCCCCGGTTCGAGCGGTCGCTGTACCGCCGGGTGCCCGGGCTGCAGCGCGCGGTGCGGGCCCTGCAGTACGCCAGCCGCGAGTTCCAGGTGGTGGGCCTGACCCGCACCCGCGCGGCGCTGGCACCCATCAAGGCGCTCGGACGGGCACACCTGGCGATGCAGGTGCGCGACCGTGCCCTGCGCGCGCGGCTCACCCCGCACTTCGAGATCGGGTGCAAGCGCATCCTGCTGTCCAACACCTGGTACCCGGCACTGTCCCGGGACAACGTCGACGTGGTCATCGAGCCGATCACCCGCGTCACCGAGGGCGGGATCGTCACCGGTGACGGAACCGAGCACCCCGCCGACGTCCTGGTGGTGGCCACGGGCTTCCACGTCACCGATTCACCGTTCTTCGAGCGCGTCCGCGGAACGGACGGGCGCACCCTGGCGGACAAGTGGCAGAGCGAAGGGATGGAGGCCTACAAGGGGACCACGGTCGCCGGCTACCCCAACCTGTTCGTCCTGGTGGGCCCCGCGACCGGACTCGGGCACTCGTCGATGATCTACATGATCGAGTCCCAGCTCAACTACCTCGTGGACGCGCTGCGCACCATGCGGGACCGCGGCCTGCAGACCGTCGAGGTGCGTGCGGCCGTCCAGCACGCGTACAACCGCGAACTGCGCGACAGCACCGGCGAGACCGTGTGGGTGACCGGTTGCCGGAGCTGGTACCTCGACGACAAGGGCAACGCGCCGGCCGTGTGGCCGGACTACACCTTCACTTTCCGCAACCAGACCCGGGAGTTCGACCTGAGCGCCTACCGGCGGACCGCGACCGACGCCACGGCCGCGACGCGTACCGGGCAGGAGGCCCTCCGGTGAGCGCCCCGATCGGCAGACTGTTCGGCACAGTCGGATCGCTGGCCCGCCGCCCCCGCTGGCGGATGGACGGCAAGGTCGTCGTCGTCACCGGCGCCGGCTCGGGGATCGGGCGCGAACTGGCGCGCGAGGCCGCGCGGCGCGGCGCCCGGTTGGCACTGAGCGACATCGACGCAGACGGACTGGCCCGGACCGTCGAACTCGCGCGCGGTGACGGCGCCACCGACGTGCACTCGCAGCGTCTCGACGTCACAGAACAGGCGATGGTCGCCGAGTACGCGGGGGCGGTCGCCGAGCACTTCGGCGTGGTCCACCTCGTCGTCAACAACGCCGGCATCGCGTTCACCGGGGCGGTCGAGCAGTCCGGCTACAAGGACATCGCCCGCGTGATGGACGTCGACTACTGGGGCGTCGTGCACGGCACCAAGGAGTTCCTCCCGCACCTCATCGCCTCCGGCGACGGCCACCTGGTCAACATCTCCAGCATCTTCGCGTTCCTGTCCGTGCCCACCCAGAACGCCTACAACGCGGCCAAGGCGGCGGTCCAGCAGTTCACCGAGTCCCTGCGGATGGAGATGATGGCGGCCGGGCACCCCGTCGACGTCACCTGCGTCCACCCGGGCGGGATCAAGACCGCCGTCGCCCGGAGCGCCGGCGCGGCCGAGGGGCTGGACAGCGCGAACTTCGCCGCGATCTTCGACGCGAAGTTCGCGCGCACCGAGCCGTCGACGGCCGCGCGGGTGATCCTCGACGGCGTCGAGCGACGTAGGGCGCGCGTGCTGGTGGGGGTCGACGCCCACCTGCTCGACGCCCTGGTCCGGCTGTTCCCGACCGGCTACCAGAAGGGCACGGTCGCGATGACGCGCCGCTTCGGGGTGGTCTGAGACGGGTGCGCGCCCGGCCCGGGCGCCTCAGGGCCGGAAGCGGTCCGTGGCCTCCAGCAGGTGGTGCGTCGTGCCGGGTTCGGCCATCGCGTGCCCCGCGTCGGGGACGATGTGCAGCTCCGAACCCGGCCACGCGGCGTGCAGCTCCCACGCGCTGGCGACCGGGCACACCACGTCGTAGCGGCCGTGGACGATCACGGCGGGCAGGTGGGCGATCCGGTCCATGCGGTCCAGGATCGCCCGGCCCCGCAGGAACGCGTCGTGGACGAAGTAGTGGTTCTCGATCCGGGCGAAGGCCAGGGCGAAGCGATCGAGGTCGCCGCCGGCGCCGGCGGGTCGGGGGAGCAGGGTCGAGGTGGACGTCTCCCACGTGGTCCACGCGCGGGCCGCCTCGAGTTCGACCTGCGGATCCCCGCAGTGCAGGAGCCGGTGGTAGGTCGCGACGTGGTCGTAGCCCGGCTGATGGACGGCGTCGGGGCCGTCCGCGGCGAGCAACGGCGCGAGGTAGCCCTCCCACACGTCCGGGAACAGGTGCGCGGCCCCACCGCGATAGAACCAGTCGATCTCGCTCGGGCGGCACAGGAAGACGCCGCGCAGGATCAGACCGCGGACCCTGGAGGGATGCTCCTGGGCGTACGCCAACGCCAGGGTGGAGCCCCACGAGCCGCCGAAGACCAGCCACTCCTCGACCCCGAGGTGCTCCCGCAGCCGCTCGAGATCGTCGACAAGGTGCCAGGTGGTGTTGACCGTCAGGTCCGCGCCGTCGGCGACGTGCGGGGTGCTCCGTCCGCACCCCCGCTGGTCGAGCAGGATGATCCGGTAGGCGGCCGGGTCGAACATGCGTCGGTGCTCGGGCGTCGTCCCGCCACCGGGTCCACCGTGGACGAACAGGACGGGGGCGCCGTCCGGGTTGCCGGAGCACTCCCAGTACACGTGCTGCCCGTCGCCCACGTCGAGCATCCCGCTGTCGTGGGGTTCGATGGCGGGGTAGGGGGCGCGGCGGGCGGCGCCGCGCCCGGGGTCGGTCGTCGGTGCCATCACGGTCAGAAGGAGTGCTCGGCGCCGGGGAAGGCCCGCGAGCGGACCTCGGTGCCGTACTCGCGGGCGGCGTCCCGCAGCGTGTCGGCCAGCTCGGCGTACCGCTTGACGAACTTCGCGGTGCGGCCCGTGCTGTGCCCGGCCATGTCCTGCCAGACCAGCACCTGGGCGTCGCACCCGTTGCCGGCCCCGATGCCCACGGTGGAGATCTCCAGTTCCGCGGTCACCTCCCGCGCCAGGTCGGCGGGCACCATCTCCATCACCACGGAGAACGCCCCGGCCTCCTGGACGGCGCGGGCGTCGGCGCGCAGCTGATCCGCCGCGTCGCCGCGACCCTGGACCCGGAACCCGCCCAGCCCGTTGACCGACTGCGGCGTGAAGCCGATGTGCGCCATCACGGGGATCCCGGCGTCGACGATCGCCTTGATCTGCGGGACCATCCGCACGCCCCCCTCGAGCTTGACGGCCTGGGCGCCGCCCTCCTTCATCATGCGGGTGGCCGCGGCCACGGCCTGCGTCGGCGAGGCCTCGTAGCTGCCGAACACCAGATCCGCCACGACCAGCGCCTTCGGGGCGCCGCGGGTGACGGCCCGCACCAGCGGGATCATCTCGTCCTCGGTCACCGGGACCGTCGTGTCGTAGCCGTAGACCACGTTGGCGGCCGAGTCGCCGACGAGCAGCACCGGGATCCCGGCCTCCTGGAACAACCGCGCGGAGACGAAGTCGTAGGCGGTGAGCATCGGCCACGGCTCGCCGGCGGCCTTGAGCTCGGCGAGGTGGTGCAGACGGGTGACCCGGGTCAGGCCCTGCGGCCCGTCGCCCTTCGGCGTCTGGTCCGGTGCGCCGCCGGCGCCGTAGACCGGGGAGTCGGGGGTGTCGCTCATGGGAGTGTGGCCTTCCTTCGATGACCTCGAGGCCGGCTGGAGCGCCGGTACCCGGGTGGACAGGGGGCGGTGACGTGCGCGGCGGGATCCGTGCGCTGTCGCGGACGAGTCTGCCACGACCGGCACGGAGGGGTCCGGTGGGCGTCGGGGCGGGCGGATGTCACACGCTCGTAACACGACAGGCACTAGGTTGGACCGCATGAACCGCCAGCAGGAGTACGTTCTCAGGACCTTGGAAGAGCGCGACATCCGGTTCGTCCGGCTCTGGTTCACCGACGTCCTCGGCACCCTCAAGTCGGTCGCCGTGGCGCCGGCCGAACTCGAGGGCGCCTTCGGGGAGGGGATCGGCTTCGACGGCTCCGCCATCGAGGGCTTCTCCCGGGTGTCGGAGGCGGACACCGTCGCCAAGCCCGACCCGTCGACCTTCCAGGTGCTCCCGTGGGCCCACGCCGACGGCAAGCAGCACTCCGCGCGCATCTTCTGTGACATCTTCAACCCGGACGGCAGCCCCAGCTGGGCGGACCCGCGGCACGTCCTGCGCCGCCAGCTCAGCAAGGCCGCCGACCTCGGGTTCTCGTGCTATGTCCACCCCGAGATCGAGTTCTTCCTGTTCAAGGACCTGGACACGGACGGCGCGGAGCCGGTGCCCACCGACAACGGCGGTTACTTCGACCAGGCCGTGCACGACTCCGCCCCGCACTTCCGGCGCCACGCGATCGAGGCGCTCGAGGCGATGGGCATCTCGGTGGAGTTCTCCCACCACGAGGGCGCCCCGGGCCAGCAGGAGATCGACCTCCGCTACGCCGACGCCCTGAGCATGGCGGACAACATCATGACGTTCCGCTACGTGGTCAAGGAGGTGGCCATGAACAACGGGGTGTGGGCGTCGTTCATGCCCAAGCCCCTGCGTGACCACCCGGGCTCGGCCATGCACACCCACATGAGCCTGTTCGAGGGCGACGCCAACGCGTTCCACGACCCGGACGACGAGTACCAGCTGTCCGATACCGCGAAGTCGTTCGTCGCGGGCATCCTCACCCACGCGCCCGAGTTCTCGGCGGTGACCAACCAGTGGGTCAACTCGTACAAGCGACTCATCGGCGGAGGCGAGGCCCCCACCGCGGCCACCTGGGGCCGGGCCAACCGGTCGGCGCTCGTCCGTGTGCCCATGTACACGCCCAACAAGGCGTCCTCGCGCCGCATCGAGGTGCGCAGCCCGGACTCGGCCTGCAACCCCTACCTGGCCTACGCGGTGATGTTCGCCGCCGGGATCAAGGGCGTCCAGGAGGGGTACGAACTGCCGCCGGAGTCCGAGGACGACGTGTGGACCATGAGCCGGCGCGAGCGGCGGGCGATGGGGTACACCGACCTCCCCGGCAGCCTCGAGCAGGCGCTGGACGCCATGGAGGAGTCGGAGCTCGTCGCCGAGGCGCTGGGCGAGCACGTCTTCGAGTTCTTCCTGCGCAACAAGCGGCGCGAGTGGCGCGAGTACCGCAACGACGTGACCCCGTACGAGCTGCGGCACTACCTCAACTTGTGACCGGGGGCGGCATCGTGAGCAGGGACTCCTCGCGCCCTCGGTTACCGAGCCCGGGCCGCCTCGGGCTGCTCGACGACCGGGCCGCGGACTGGCTCGACTACCTGGGGTGGACCGACGACGACGCGGTCCCGGTGCTGTGGTCGCTGTCCCGGGCTCCGGACCCGGACCTCGCCCTGGGAGCCCTGGTGCGGCTCCACGAATCACTCACCGCCGAGTCCCACGATGAGGGCACCTCCGCGCGCGCCGGGGCCGACACCGACGTCGCGGCGCTGGACGACGCGCTGCGGTCCGACTCGCGGCTCCGGGCGCGGCTGCTGGGGCTGCTCGGATCCTCGAGCGCGTTGGGCGACCACCTCGTCGCCGAGCCCACTCGGTGGGCGCTGCTGCGCGGAGGACTGCCGACGTTCGAGGACGTTCTGGCCGACATGCTCGGGGCGGTCGAGGCCGTGCCCGAGCAGGCGGTGGAGGGCGCGCCGCCGCCGTCCCAGAGGGAGGACCTGCGCAGCGTCGGGACGTACCGCGCCGGGGTCACCGGCGGCGCCGCCGTCAGCGTGCTGCGATCGACGTACCGCGACCACGTGGCGCTGCTCGCCGCGCACGACGTGGCCGGGTCGGTCGACGACGACGAGCCCGTCCTGCCGTTCACCGAGGTGGGCCGGCGCCTGTCCGACCTCGCGGACGCCGCGTTGACCGCCGCTCTCGCGGTCGCGGTGGCCACCGTCCACCCGGACTCGCCGATGCCGGCGCGGTTGGGCGTGGTGGCCATGGGCAAGGGCGGGGCGCGCGAACTCAATTACATCTCGGACGTCGACGTGATCTTCGTGGCCGAGCCGGCCGACGCCAGGACCGGCCGCGTGGCCGGGGAGTTGATGCGCATCGGGTCCATGGCCTTCTTCGAGGTCGACGCGGCGCTGCGCCCGGAGGGCAAGTCGGGCGAACTGGTGCGCACCCTCGACTCCCACACGGCCTACTACAAGCGGTGGGCCAAGACGTGGGAGTTCCAGGCCCAGCTCAAGGCGCGCCCCATGACCGGCGACCTGGCCCTGGCGGAGGAGTACCACGACACCGTCCACCCGATGGTGTGGACCGCCGCCGAGCGGGACGACTTCGTGCACGACGTGCAGGCGATGCGCCGGCGCGTGGAGGAGAACGTGCCCGAGGCCCTGCGCGAGCGCGAACTCAAGCTCGGACGCGGGGGTCTGCGCGATGTCGAGTTCGCCGTGCAGCTGCTGCAGATGGTCCACGGCCGCACCGACGAGGACCTCCGCGTCACCAGCACCGTCGAGGCGCTCGGCGCGCTGCGCGACGGCGGGTACATCGCCCGCGAGGACGGCGCGGAACTGCTCGCCGCCTACGAGTTCCTCCGCCTGCTCGAGCACCGCCTGCAACTGCAGCGCTACAAGCGCACCCACCTGCTACCGGAGGACGACGACGAGGAGGCCTACCGCTGGTTGGCCCGCGCGGCGCACATCCGGCCGGACGGGCCCAACGACGCCGCCCAGGTGCTGCGGCAGAGTCTGCGCGAGCTGCGCCGCCGGGTCCGCCGCCTGCACTCCAAGCTGTTCTACCGGCCGCTGCTGGACTCGATCGCCTCGTACGACGCCGAGGCCCTCTCGCTCAGCACGGAAGCGATGGAGCGTCAGCTGGCCGCCCTCGGCTTCGCGGCGCCCCGCAACGCGTTGGGTCACCTGCGGGCGTTGGCGGGACAGAGCAGTCGCCGCGGCCGTATCCAGGCGCTGCTGCTGCCCACGTTCATGGAGTGGCTCGCGGACACCGCGGACCCGGACGCGGGACTGCTGGCCTACCGGCGACTGTGCGAGGAGAACGAGGAGATCACCTGGTTCCTGCGCACCCTGCGGGACGACAGCATCGTGGCCCGCCGCCTCGTCCGGGTGCTGGGGACCTCGGCGTTCGTCGCGGGCCTGCTCATGCGCAACCCCGAGGTGATCCCCGACCTCACCGACGGCGCGCAGGGCCCGGTGCTCGTGGCCTCCAAGGTCTCCGACATCGCCTCCGCGCTCACCGCCTCCGCCGCCCGGCACCCCACTCCCGAGCGGGTCATCGCCACGGCGCGGTCGCTTCGCCGCGCCGAGCTGGCCCGGATCGGGGCCGCCGACGTCCTGCAGATGATCTCCGTACCCGATGTCGGGCGGCGACTGTCGGCCGTGTGGCGGGCGGTGCTCGAGGCGTCCCTGGCCGCCGTGGTCCGCGACATGATGCCCGAGGGCGGTGCGGCGCCGGCCCGCATCGCCTACATCGGGATGGGGCGGCTCGGCGGGGACGAGCTGTCCTACAGTTCGGACGCGGACGTGATGATCGTGTGCGACCCGGTCGAGGGCGCCAAGGAGGACGAGGCGGTCCGGTGGGCCACGCACGTGGCCGAGCGGGTGGGCAAGCTGCTGGCCTCGCCGTCGTCGGATCCCCCGCTGGACCTGGACGCCGACCTACGCCCGGAGGGCCGCAACGGCCCACTCGTGCGCACCCTGGCCTCCTACCGTGCCTACTACGCCAAGTGGGCCGAGACGTGGGAGTTGCAGGCGCTGCTGCGGGCCTCGTTCGCCGCCGGGGACCGCGAGCTCGGGCTTGATTTCCTCCACATGATCGACGAGTTCCGTTACCCGGAGCAGGGCGTGCCCCCGAAGGTCGTGCAGCAGATCCGCCGGATGAAGGCGCGGATCGACTCGGAGCGCCTGCCGCGTGGCGCGGATCCGGCCACCCACACCAAACTCGGCCGCGGTGGCCTGGCCGACGTGGAGTGGAGCGCCCAGTTGTTGACGATGCAGCACGCCGCCAGGGTGCCCGGGCTGCACACGACGTCGACCCTCGAGGCGCTCGACGCCGCCGCCTCGGCCGAGTTGCTGCCGGAGTCCGAGCGCGACGCACTGGTCGACTCGTGGCTCATGGCCGCCCACGCCCGCAACGCGTTGGTCCTGGCGCGCGGCAAGGCGGTCGACCAACTGCCGGGTCAGGGCTCGATCCTGGCGGCGGTGGCGATGATCTGCACCGGTTCGGCCGACGGCGCGGGGTTCCTCAACGAGTACCTGCGCGTGACCCGTCTCGGTCGCAAGGCGGTCGATCACGTGTTCTGGGGCGAGGACTGACGCCGGCCCCGGGGGTGGGCCAGGGCCGGGACCAGGGTCGTCCCTGATGCGGCAGGTGCTCCCACGCCGATAACCTGGGTCCATGCCTGTGACCATGAACCTCACCCTCACCCTCGACGGCGTGACCTACGGCGAGCTGTACGAGTTCGTCGACGCCGTCCGCGCCGCCGGGGTGCCGGCCGACGAGCGGGTCCGCTGCCTCGGTTCCGACGACAAGGGCGACCGCTTCGAGGTGGACCTCGGCCCGGACCGCCGCCGGGCAGGATCGGCCCGTGCGGCCTCCGGCGCGCTGGTGGGCCAGCCGGTGGAAGGTCCCGCCGCGCCCGGGGCTGCGTCGTCGTCCTCACCGACCGTGGCGTCGGTCGCCGAGACGGTGCGCTCGATGGTGCGTAACGGCGACGACCTGGACCGCGTGATCGCCGCGCTGGGGGACCTGCGCAAGTTCCTGCGTTGAGCCCTCGCCGCCCGGTCGCCCGGGCTGTCGCCGTCCTCGCCGCGCTCGTCGCCGGCGCGGGTGTGGCGCTACACCACTCCCGCTCGGAGATCCCGGCCGTGCCGGTGCTGGCGAGCTTCGCGGTCGCCGCCTGGGCGTTCTCCCTGGTGGCCCTGATCGCGGCACTGCGTGCGCGGTCGGTGCTGCTCGGGATCATCGCCGTCGTGTTGGTGGGTGCCGGGGTGGTCCAGTACGGGCCCCTCGTGGCACCGCCACGCCAGATCAACGACGACGAGGGCATCCCGATGCGGGTGATGGTGCAGAACCTCGAGTTCGGCCGAGCCGCCCCACACGACGTGGTCCGGGCCGTCCGCACCGGCGGGGTCGATCTGCTCATGACCGTGGAGACGACCCCGGAGGCGGCGGACGCGCTGCGCACGGCGGGTCTCACGGGGCTGCTGCCGCACGAGGCCGCCTCGACCGCTCCCACGACGCAGGGGGTCGCGGTGTGGTCGCGGTTCCCGCTCTCCCCGCCCGAGCGGGTCCCGGGCTTCAGCCTCGGGCTGGTACGCACCGAGATGGCGGGGCCGGGCGGCCCGGTGACGGTGGTGGCCGCGCACCCGGTGGCCCCGGTGTTCGACGCCCCCGCCGCCGTGGAGGAGGCCGATCGCCTGCGCTGGTACCTCGGCAGCCTTCCCGGGCCCGCGCCGGTGGTGGTGGGCGGGGATTTCAACGCCACCTGGGATCACGTGCGGTTCCGTGACCTGCGGGGCCTCGGCTACACCGACTCGGTCTCCGGCGGGAGTGACGGCTGGGTACCCACCTGGCCGGCGGGTCGACGGATCCCGCCGCTCATCGGGATCGACCACGTGCTGGCCCGCGGGGCGGTCGCGGTGGGGGACACGGACACCGTGGAGGTGGCCAGGACGGACCATCGCGGCGTGGTCGCGACGGTGCTTCTGCCCGCGCCGCGGGCTCGGTGACCTAGCATGCGCACCATGAGTTCACGCATCCGCCTGATCGCCAGCGGCGTCACCTCGGCCGCGGCGGTGGCCCTCCTCGCGGGGTGCGGCGGGGCGACGGTGGACGGTCAGGCCCCGGAGGTGTCCTCGGACCGGGCCGCGTCGGCCGCCTCGTCGTCGCCGTTCGCCGAGGAGCGGCCGGAGAAGCCCACCGGTCCCGTCGCGCCCCCTCCGCCGCAGTCGCCGGCGCCCGAACCGATGCCGGGGGAGCCCGAACCACTGCCTCCGCCCGAGGACGCGCCCGGACCCGAGCCGGAACCCGCGCCCGCGGAGCCCGCCCCGCCGGCTCCGGGTGCGGGGGACTTCGTCGCCCTGCTCGAGCGGCGGGGTGTCGTCCTGCCCGAGGGCGTGGACCCGGTCGCCACGGCCACCGAGGCCTGCGGCCGGTTCGACGGCGGGCAGCAGATGGACGAGGTCTCCGGATGGCTGGGTGAGCGGGCCCGCCTCGACGCGGACGGCCAGGGCTTCTTCCTCGGCGCCGCGGTGGGGACCTACTGCCCCGAGAACTTCCCCAAGCTCGGCTGAGGCACGCCCGGCCGGGTCACGCCCGGCCGGGTCACGCCCGGCGGGGGAGTGCTCGGCGGGGGAGTGCTCTGCCGTGTCACGCCCCGCGCGGCCGGGTCACATCCGGCCGTACCTGGCCCGCCCGATCGAATAGAGGCCGTACAGGGCGATCCCCGCGCCGGTGAGCACCAGCAGAAGCTGACCGAAAGGTTGCTCGCCGACCGCCCGCAGGGCGGCGTCCAGCCCGCCGGCCTTCTCCGGATCCGCGGTCACGACGGCCGCGATCACCAGGCCCCCGAGGATCGCCAAGGCGATGCCCTTGGCGACATACCCCACCCGGCCCGTGATGATCATGGCCCGGCCGACCTCCCCGGACCCGGTGCGTTCGAGGTCCTCGACGAACTTCGTGGTGGCCCCCTTGTAGACGTGGTAGCCGCCCACCGCGAGGATGGCGAGCCCGGCGACGACCAGGGCCATCTTCCCCACCCCGGAGCCGAGCAGCCCGGCCGTGGCTCCGGAGGCGGTCGCGGAATCGGACCCCCCGCCCCCGGAGGCGAACCGCGCGGTGGTCAGTCCCAGGACCACGTACACGGCCGCCTTGGCCGCGGCCTTGATCCGGTCAGAGGTCTCCTCGGACCCGAGGAACAGCTCGGTGATCTGCCACAGACCCAGCGCGAGGAAGCCCACGGCGCCGACCCATAGCATGACCTGACCGCCCGGTGCGCTCGCGATCTCCGCCAGCGCACCCGAGTTGGACGCCTCGCCGCCGCCCGACCCGAGTGCGATCCTGACGGCGATCCAGCCGATGAGCAGATGGAGCACGCCGTTCATGACGTATCCGGCGCGGGCCAGCCACTCGAGCGCGGGATGGTCGGCGGCGGAGCGCGCGGCGCCGGAGACGGTGGCAGAACGTATCGGGGAGTTCATGGGTGAACTCTCCCACGTCGCCGCGGATTCACCACTCGAACCCTGTCACCACTCGATCTCGCCGAGGACCTCGTTGCGACGGCGCAGTTCCGCCAGCCGCAGTTCGGCCGCGCGGTGCTCCTCCATCCGCATCCGCGCCTGTTCGGCCAGCGCGTCGGCCTCGACCTCGGCGAGCAGGAGCTGGAGTCGGTCCTTCTGCTCACGGAGCGTCTCCACCGAGGTGTCCATGGCGATGAGCTTCCGGGAACCGGCCACGGCGTGGAGGAAGGGGTTGCGCTCGAGGATCAGGCGCGCCTCCTCGGGGGCCAGCACCCTCGACAGTTTGAGCAGGACCGGATAGCCCTGCCCCTGTCCCTGCCGGTCGGTCTCGGGGTCGTGTCCGGGATCCAGTGCTGCGGCGACGACCTTGAGCGGCCGGGCCCGGGGCGAGGAACTCCGGAAGTCGAACTCGTCGGTGTCCATGTGGTCCGGCTCCTTCCCGGCGTCCTGTCCGGCAGTGGCTGCTTACCTGCCACCACCGTAGGCGTACCGGCCGGGACGGCCGGGCGGTTCAGGGTTTTTGCGCTCCGGAGGGGCTCAGCAGCTGTAGCGGGGTGTGCGGGACGACCGCGTCCCGGCGGTGTGCCCGCCCGGCGCCGATACACTCGAGCTGTGACTACCGGCAATGAAGGCGCAACCGACCTCGACTACCTGCTCCGCCAGATGGCAGAGGGCATCGAGCAGGCTCCCGTGAACTTCCCGATCACCCTGGTGATCAACGGGAACACCTGGGAAGGGAACCTCACCACCGAGGGTGAGTTCATGCGGATCCAGGCGGCCACCTTCGACGCGCTGACGGGTGATGAGAAGTCCGAGCAGGTGGCTGATGCCCAGGCCAGTGCATTCCGGCAGATCGGCATCACGAAGTACGAGGAGGCACTGGACGGGGAGGACAGGGTGGCCTCGTTCATCCACGTCACGGACGCCTGGCAGAGGGGAGAGAATGCTCCGATCCCGGTCATGCGCGTCCGGATCTCGTCGGTGGATGCGTGGACCTTCGGCCACGCGAGTAGCTAGAAAGGCGCCGCCCGCCCGGCCATCGAGGTGATGACCGCGCGGGCGGCGCCCGGCACTACGACCGAAGTCGATGCCCGCCCCGGCCTGCGCGGGGGCAGGTCAGGGCGGGCATGAGGGTCAGCAGTCGTAGTAGAGCTCGAACTCGTGCGGGTGCGGACGGAGGTTCACCGGGGCGATCTCCTTCTCGCGCTTGTACGAGATCCAGTTCTCGATGAGGTCCTCGGTGAACACGCCACCCTCGGTGAGGTATTCGTGGTCCTGCTCGAGACGGTCGATGACGGCGGGCAGCGAGGTGGGCGCCTGCGGGATGTCGGCGGCCTCCTCCGGCGGGAGCTCGTAGAGGTCCTTATCGACCGGGGCCATCGGCTCGATCTTGTTCTTCACACCGTCGATGCCGGCCATCATCATCGCGGCGAACGCGAAGTACGGGTTGCCGGACGAGTCGGGGCAGCGGAACTCGATGCGCTTGGCCTTGGGGTTGTTGCCGGTGATCGGGATCCGGACACACGCCGAGCGGTTGCGCTGCGAGTACACAAGGTTGATCGGGGCCTCGTAGCCCGGGACGAGCCGGTGGTACGAGTTGATCGTGGGGTTGGTGAATGCCAGCAGCGACGGCGCGTGGTGCAGGATGCCGCCGATGTAGTAGCGGGCGATGTCGGACAGCCCCGCGTAGCCGGACTCGTCGTGGAACAGCGGCTTGCCGTCCTTCCACAGCGACTGGTGGGCGTGCATGCCCGAGCCGTTGTCGCCGAAGAGGGGCTTGGGCATGAACGTGGCCGACTTGCCATTCTTCCAGGCGGTGTTCTTGACGATGTACTTGAACAGCTGGACGTCGTCCGCGGCGTGCAGCAGGGTGTTGAACTTGTAGTTGATCTCCTGCTGGGCGCCGGCCACCTCGTGGTGCAGACGCTCGAGCTCGAAACCGGCGTTGGTGAGATTGGTCGACATCTCGTCGCGCAGGTCGACGAAGTGGTCGTACGGGGCGACCGGGAAGTACCCGCCCTTCTCGCGGACCTTGTAGCCGAGGTTGGCCGAACCGTCGGCCTCCTGGGAGGCACCGGTGTTCCAGTGGCCGGCGCTGGAGTCGACCTCGTAGAAGCCGTGGTTCGTGCCGGAGCCGTAGCGGACGGAGTCGAAGACGAAGAACTCGGCCTCGGCCCCGAAGAAGCACGTGTCAGCGATGCCGGTGGAGAGCAGGTACTCCTCGGCCTTGCGGGCGACGTTGCGCGGGTCGCGGCTGTAGGCCTCACGGGTGAAGGGGTCGTGGACGAAGCAGCTGATGTTGAGCGTCTTGGCCCTGCGGAAGGGGTCGAGACGGGCCGTCGCGACATCCGGCAGGAGCATCATGTCGGACTCGTGGATCGACTGGAACCCCCGGATGGAGGAGCCGTCGAAGGCCAGGCCGTCCTCGAACATGTCCTCGTCGAACGCCGCTGCGGCGATCGTGAAGTGCTGCTCGTTACCCGGCAGGTCGGTGAACCGGATGTCGACGTACTCGACGCCCTCGTCCTTGACGTACTTGATGACCTCGTCCGGCGTGGAGAATGCCACGATTCGCTCCTCGTCTCTGAAGTGCGACGGGAAACCGGTGTCTCCCGTCGTGCGGTGACCTCACGATATGGGCGAGGTGTTGCCCGGCCGTCAAGCGAATGTTTCGCTGGTGTTACGTCACCGGCCGGGTGGGTCCCTCCCAATAGGGTCAGTTTAGTCACCCGAAGCGGGGTATCGCCGACATGGGGATCGGCAGGTCGCCCGGCTACCCTGGGCAGTATGCGTGACGTTGCGGGATCATGGTTGTCCGGCCCCACCTCCGGCAGTGGGCCGGAGCAGAAGTATAAGGGTGAGAATCTCGGTCTCCCGGCGTCCGGCGCGGGCTCGATCGCCCCGTTGGGCGTTCGTGTCGGCGCGCTGGCGGTGGACTGGTTCCTCGCCTACGGGCTGGTCGCCGTCATCGTGATGCTGCTCGGCCCGGAGACGCTGGGGGGCGACTCGTTCTCCGCCGTCTCCAGCTGGGCCGTGCCACTGCTGTGGGGCGTGAGCGGCGTGGTCTGCGTGTGGCTGTTCGCCCAGACGCCGGGGCAGGCGCTGGTCGGCATCGGCACGGCACGGGTCGACGCCGAGGAGCGGGTGGGTTTCGTCCGTGCGCTGGTGCGCGTGGTGTTCATCTTCTTCCTGCTGCCCCCGCTCATCCAGGACGAGGACGGACGCGGCATGCACGACCGCGCCACCGGCACCACTCTGATCCGTACCCGTTGATCCGTACCCGCTGACGAGACGACGCCCGCCGCCCGGGACGGGCGGCGGGCGTCGTGATCCCGGTGGCTGCGTCAGCCTGACGGCGGACGGCTCAGCCGCGGCGGCGGGCGCTGCGCTGGATGTTGCGCACCTTCGCGCCCTGGGGGACCGGGCCCTTGGGCATCTGGTTCTGAATGCCGGTCTTGGTGCTCAGCGCGCGGAGCCGGGTGTCGAGGGCGTCGACCTTCGCCCGGCTGATGTTCATCGGGTATCGGGTGAGCCGGCGGTTCAGCTTGCGCAGTGGCACCTGCTCGGGGGTCGCGTCCTGCTCCTCGCCGACGATCAACTCGTAGATCGGGGTGTCGCCGACGACCCGGGCGACCTTCTTCTTCTCCTGTGCCATGAGCGGCTTGAGCCGGCGCGGCTCGCCCTCGCCCACGATCACGATCCCGCATCGGCCGACCACGCGGTGGACCGCGTCGAAACTCGTCGTGGCGGCGACGGCCTGGTTGACCCGCCACCCGGACCGCAACTGGTCCAGGGCCCACGCGGCCGCGCCCGGCTGCCCCTCGGCCTTGCCGTACACCGTGTTCTGCACGCGGCGCGAGAAGATCACCATCGCGAGCATGAGGCCGGTGAGCACACCGAGGGGGAGCATCCACCACTCGCCGCCCCACAGCATGCCGAGGAGGAAGAACACGACCGTCGACAGGACGACCGCGCCGATCATCAGCGGCCACAGGAGCTTGTCCTGCTTGGACTGGATCTTCAGCGCCTGCCACATCTGGCCGCGCTGTTCCTTGCCCGCCTGCCGCCGAGCGGCCCGGGCCGCCTTCTTGTCCGCCTTGGTGAGCTCGCTCTTCGCCATGGTCATCAGGATACGTGCCCGCCACCGCGGTCCGGGAACCGCGGCTGACCCGAGGGGTGCCCCGCCCCGGCCGACTGTGGGCGGGTCAGACGCGGGCGCGCTCGCGGTCCAGGACGCTCGACGCCTCCTGGGACGCCGAACCCCCTGTCGTCAGCTGCTGCAGGTGCTCCGGAACCGCCTGCCCGCGGTGCTCCAGCGCCTGGACGTAGAGGCGGCCGGCTCGGTACGACGAGCGGACGAGCGGTCCGGCCATGACGCCGGCGAAACCGATCTCACGGGCCTGATCGGACAGCTCGACGAACTCCTCGGGTTTGACCCAGCGGTCGATCGGGTGGTGCAGCGGGCTGGGCCGGAGGTACTGCGTGATGGTGAGGATTTCGCAGCCGGCGGAGTGCAGGTCGCGCATCGCGTCGACGATCTCGTCGGTGGTCTCGCCCATCCCCAGGATGAGGTTGGACTTGGTGACGAGGCCGAAGTCGCGCGCGGCGCGGATCACGTCGAGGGAGCGGTCGAACCGGAACGCCGGGCGGATCCGCTTGAAGATCCGCGGCACGGTCTCGAGGTTGTGCGCCAGCACCTCGGGACGCGACTCGAACACCTCGGCCAGCTGGTCCGGGTCCCCGTTGAAATCGGGGATGAGGTTCTCGACCCCCGTGTTGGGGTTGAGCTCGTGGATCTTGCGGACGGTCTCCGCGTAGAGCCAGGCCCCGCCGTCCTCCAGGTCGTCGCGCGCGACGCCCGTGATGGTGGAGTAGCGCAGACCCATCTCGCGCACGGACTCGGCCACGCGCCGCGGCTCGTCACGATCGAGGGCGCTGGGTTTGCCGGTGTCGATCTGGCAGAAGTCGCAGCGGCGGGTGCACTGCTCGCCGCCGATGAGGAACGTGGCCTCCCGGTCCTCCCAACACTCGTAGATGTTGGGGCAGCCGGCCTCCTCGCACACCGTGTGCAGGCCGCCGGTCTTGACCAGCGTCTTGAGTTCCTTGTACTCGGGACCCATGGTGGCCTTAGTTCGGATCCACGACGGCTTGCGCTCGATCGGCGTCTCGGCGTTGCGGGCCTCGATACGGAGGAGCTTGCGGCCTTCAGGAGTCACAGTCACGGCCGCAAGCCTACGCGCGAATCACGCCACGGGCAGTCGGCCGTCCAGCGCCTCCACCATGTCGGAGGTGACCTGGTCCAGAACCTCCGACACCGGCACCACGCGACCGAGTTCGGCGCTGAGCGAGGTGACCCCGGCGTCGACGATCCCGCAGGGGACGATCCGCGAGAACGCGGTCAGATCGCAGTCGCAGTTGAGGGAGAACCCGTGCATCGTCACGCCCCGCTGGACACGGATCCCGATGGCCGCGATCTTGCGCTCGGGCCTGCCGTCCGAGGCCGCACACCACACCCCGGAGCGCCCGTCGACGCGCCCGGCCTCCACGCCGAGTCGCGCGCAGGTGGAGATGAGGGCCTGCTCGACACGACGGACGTACTCGACCACGTCGATGGGGTCGGTCAGCGCGACGATCGGGTACCCCACCAGTTGGCCGGGTCCGTGCCAGGTGATCCGGCCGCCGCGGTCCACGTCGACGACCGGGGTGCCGTCGGTGGGACGGTCGGACGGCTCCGTGCGTTTGCCGGCGGTGTAGGTGGCGGGGTGCTCCAGGAGGAGGATCGTGTCGCCCCGCTGCCCGTCGGCGCGCTCCTCGGCGAGGGCGCGTTGGAGCTCCCAGGTGGGGCTGTACTCGACGGTGCCGAGCCGACGGATCTCCGGGGGCGCCGGGTCACGGCGGAGGGACTGACCGGTGTGCGACATGTCCCCAGGGTAGGCCGAGGGGTGTGACGACGACGACGGGCGCCCTCCGTGAAGGAGGACGCCCGTCGCGGGGTTCAGCGGAACCTACCGATCAGCCGGCTTCACAGGTCGAGGTCACCGTCGAACTCGGCCTTCTCCAACCGGTCCTTCACCGTGGTGAGGAAGCGGCCGGCGTCGGCACCGTCGATCAGGCGGTGATCGTAGGTCAGCGGCATGAAGCCCATCGACCGGATGGCGATCGACTCGCCGTCGGCGTCGGCATCCACCACGGGCCGCCGCACGATCGCGCCGGTGCCGAGCATCGCCGCCTGCGGCGGGACGAGGATCGGGGTGTCGAACAGGGCCCCCTCGCTGCCGATGTTGGTGATGGTGAACGTGCCGCCCTGGAGGTCGTCCGGCGTGAGCTTGGACGCCCGCGCCCGCTCGGCCAGGTCGATGATCGCCTTGGCCAGCCCCGGGATGTCCAGGTCCTGCGCGTTCTGGATGACCGGGGAGAGCAGCCCCGCCTCGGTGTCCACGGCGATCCCGAGGTTCACCGACCCGTGGTAGGTGATCTCGTTGGTCTTCTCGTCGTACGACGCGTTGACGTTCGGGTGCGACACCAGGGCCTCGACGACCGCCTTGGCGTAGAACGGCAGGTAAGAGAGCTTGGCGCCGTGCTTGTCGGCGAACTGCTCCTTGACCTGCGAGCGCAGCTGCGCCACCCGGGTCATGTCCACCTCGAAGACCTGCGTGAGCTGAGCGGTCTGTTGCAGCGACTCACGGGTCTTCTGCGCCGTGATCTTGCGGATCCGGTTGGCCTTCTTGGTGGTGCCGCGCAGCTCCGCGAGCTCGGGCCGGACGCCGGCCTTCGACGGGCCGCCGCTGGGCGCCTTCTCCTCGGCCGGGGTCTCGGAACCGGAGTCGGAGCCCGAGCCCTCGGCCGCCGCGAGGACGTCCTGCTTACGGATCCGGCCGCCGATGCCGGTGCCCTTGACCGAGTCCAGGTCGACGCCGTGCTCCTGCGCGAGCTTGCGCACCAGCGGGGTGACGTACGGCGAGCTCCCGGACTTGGCGGCCGCCGCGGGCTCGGCCCGCTCGGGCAGGTCGCCGGAGGACGCGCCGTCTGACTTCTCCGACCCGCGCGGCTTCGCGGCCTTCTTCTCGCTCTTCTGCTCGGCCTTCTTCTCGGACGTGGACCCGGACTCGGCCTCCGCCTTGGCGGCGGCCTTCTTCTCGGTCTCGGGGGTGTCCTCGGGGACCTCGTCCTCGTCGGAGGCGTCCACGCCCTCGTCCTTGGCGTCGGTGGCGTTCTGCTCCTCGGCCGACTGTTCGTCGGAGTCAGAGTCAGAGCCGGAGTCGCTCGCGGCGTCGCCGTCGCCGATGATGGCGAGGGTGGCGCCGACGTCGACGGTCTCGTCCTCCTCGGCCACGATCTTCTGCAGGGTGCCGGCGACGGGGGAGGGGATCTCGGTGTCGACCTTGTCGGTGGAGACCTCGAGCAGGGGCTCGTCGACCTCGACGGTGTCGCCGACGGACTTGAGCCACTTGGTGATGGTGCCCTCGGTGACGGACTCGCCGAGTTCGGGCATGACGACGTCGGTGCCCTTGCCGCCGCCCCCGCCTCCGGAGGACTTCTTGGCCGGGGCGGACTCCTCGGCGGGCTCGTCGTCCGCGGAATCGTCCGCGGCATCCGACTCGTCGGCCTCGTCGGCCTGATCGTCAGAGTCGTCGGCCTCATCGGCGGAGTCGGAGTCGTCTGAGTCGTCGTCGGAGTCGCTCGCGGCGTCGCCGTCGCCGTCGCCGATGACGGCGAGGGTGGCGCCGACGTCGACGGTCTCGTCCTCCTCGGCCACGATCTTCTGCAGGGTGCCGGCGACGGGGGAGGGGATCTCGGTGTCGACCTTGTCGGTGGAGACCTCGAGCAGGGGCTCGTCGACCTCGACGGTGTCGCCGACGGACTTGAGCCACTTGGTGATGGTGCCCTCGGTGACGGACTCGCCGAGTTCGGGCATGACGACGTCGGTGCCCTTGCCGCCGCCCCCGCCTCCGGAGGACTTCTTGGCCGGGGCGGGCTCCTCGGCGGGCTCGTCGTCCGCGGAATCGTCGGCCTGGTCGGCCTCGTCGTCAGAGTCGTCGGCATCATCGGCCGAGCCGGAGCCGGAGTCGTCGTCGGACTCGTCCGAGTCGTCGGACCCGCCCGAGCCGTCGTCGATGACGGCGAGTTCCCCGCCGATCTCGACCGTCTCGTCCTCATCGGCGACGATCTTCTTCAGCGTGCCGGCGGCGGGCGACGGGATCTCGGTGTCGACCTTGTCGGTGGAGACCTCGAGCAACGGCTCGTCGACCTCGACCGTGTCCCCCTCCTTCTTGAGCCAGCGGGTTACCGTGCCCTCGCTGACGGATTCACCGAGAGCCGGCATCTGTACGGAGAAGGCCATGGTGTCGTGACTCCTCAAGAGTTCTCATTCGCTGCCAGCAAGCGCGGTCCGCGCCCGCGTGAGCGGCGTCGTGGGTGTGAGTTATCTGTTCGTCGTGTCGATCCGGGGCCGGATGCGCGGTGGCGCCCCCACCCAGGATCGTCGTCCATTGTGCCCTCTGCCACCTCTCGGCGTCGGCGGACGTGCCGATCCCGACCCCGGCCGGTACCCGATTCGCCGGTCGCCCGCAGCGTGACGGGCGTCGGGCGTCGGTACGATCGTGTCCCATAGGCGGCCCTCACCCCGTACGGGGGCCCGACGGAAGGACCGACGGTGGGTATCCGTGACCTGTTCGGGCGTCGTGGGCCTCGGGTCCCGGCGGATCCGGCCGATCTCGACCACCTGCGCCGGTGGTGCCGCACCCGCGTGGGCGTGGAGGCGTATCTCGAGCCGGAAACCCTCGTCTCGGTCCCCGGCCTGTGCCTGGTGGCCTTCGACGGCGAATGGACCCGCAGGCCGGTCGGCGACGTGGCCACCGCGCGCAAACTCGCCGCGCAGTTGAAGCTGCCCCTGTTAGACGCCGCCGTCCAGGGCTACCCCCAACGGATGCGCGACTACGAGGAGGTCCGCATCAAGCGTGAGCGGCGCGAGCGGGCCGAGCGCCTCCGCGACCGGCTGCGCGAGCCCGAGGGGGGCTAGCCGCGCTGACCCCGCCGCCCGCGGCCGACTCAGGCTCCGGCGGCGATGTCCTCGAGGACGGCGAGCATGGTCCGCACGGGCACCCCGGTTCCGCCCTTGGGCAGGTACCCCTCCGGGCCACCGTCGTTGTAGGCGGGGCCGGCCACGTCGATGTGCGCCCACTCGACGCCGTCCGCGACGAACTCGGAGAGGAACAGTCCGGCCGAGAGCATGCCGCCCCACCGGTGCGGGGTGACGTGGGTCAGGTCGGCCACCTCGGAATCCAGCCCGGCACGCAACTCCTCGGGCAGTGGCATCGGCCACCCGCCCTCGCCGACCGACCGGCTGAGGTCGGCCACCCGGTCGCGGAAGTCCTCGGTTCCCATGACACCCGGGGTCTTCTTGCCCAGCGCCACCATCTGCGCACCGGTGAGGGTGGCGGTGTCGATGAGATGGGACGGGGAGTCCTCGCAGGCGCGGACGATCGCGTCGGCCAGGATGAGCCGCCCCTCGGCGTCGGTGTTCTTCACCTCGACGGTCGTGCCCCCGTACATGGTCAACACGTCGCCGGGCCGGTACGCCGTCGACGACGGCATGTTCTCCGCCATGGGCACGGTCGCCACCACGGTGAGATCCAAGCCCAGCCGCGCGGCGAGGATGACGGTGGCGACGACGGCCGCGGCGCCACCCATGTCCATGGTCATCTGCTCCATGCCGGCGGCCGGCTTGATGGAGATGCCGCCGGTGTCGAAGGTGATGCCCTTGCCCACCAGGGCCACGGTGGGTCGACCCTCGGCGCCCCGGTGGGTGAGCCGCACCATGCGCGGGCCGCGGGACGAGCCGCCGCCCACCGCGAGGATGCCGCCGTAGCCGCCCTCGGTGAGCGCCTCCTCGTCCAGCACCTCGACCTCCAGACCGGCGTCGCGGGCCAGTTCGGCGGCCCGGTCGGCAAACGATCCGGGGAACAGCAGGTTGGGCGGGGTGTTGACCAGATCGCGCGCCAGCCCGACACACTCGGCGACGGTGGCGGCGCGGATCACGGCGTCGGCGCCGCCCTCGGCGACGAATACCTTCAGCGAATCGCTGTTCTCGTCGTCGTCGTCGTTCTTGGAGGTGACCTTGGCCGGGCGGAACGATCCGAGCCCCGCTCCCAGGGCCACCGGCTCCGCGCGCTCGGCGTCCAGCAACACCAGGGCGGACCCGAGTCCGCGGCAGGCGCGCGCGGCGGCGCCGGCCGCGCGGCGCAGGGACTCGTCGGACACCTCGTCGTCGGAGGACCCGAGCCCCACCAGCACCACGGACCCGGCCGACACACCGTCCGGCGCCGGGACACGGGTGGTGGAGGCGAGCTTGGTGGACGCGCCCACCGAGCGCGCGACCGCGGCGAGCGCCGCGGTGGCCTCACCCTCCAGGCCGGGGGCGACGACGACGGGCGCCGCATCCTCTCCGGCCCCGGCATCGGCCGCGATACCGACCACCACGACGTCGGCGTCCACCGGCGTCGTGACCGCCTCGATCGGGGCGAGATCAGGGCTGTGGGTGAGGATCGACTGCGCGGTCGGCATGAAGCGCTCCTGGGGGTCGGCGGGACGTACGGGAAGGGTCGTGATGCCCGGACGACGCGGCGGGACCGCCACGGCGAGGGCACCATAGTCTATCGACTAACGTGGGCAGGCAGCCGGACCGAAGAGCGCGAGGAGTGGCCACATGACAGACACAGGGGACCTTCACGAGGGACCACTGCACTCCCGCCACGTGGAGGCCGGCGCCACCTTCGCCCCGTTCGGCGGCTGGTCGATGCCGGTGCAGTACGCCGGCACCGTCGCCGAACACACCGCCACCCGCACGGCCGTCGGGCTGTTCGACGTCAGCCACCTCGGCAAGGCGCTCGTGACCGGCCCGGGCGCCGCGGAGTTCGTCAACTCGTGCTTCACCAACGACCTCGACCGGATCGCCGCCGGCAGCGCCCAGTACACGCTGTGCTGCGACGAGTCCGGGGGAGTGGTGGACGACCTCATCGCCTACCGGGTCTCCGACTCCGAGATCTTCCTCATCCCCAACGCCGCCAACACCGCCGAGGTGGTCCGGCGGATGCAGGCCGCCGCCGCCGAGCGGGCGCCCGGGGTCACCGTCACCGACGAACACCGTTCCCGCGCCGTGATCGCGGTCCAGGGCCCGCTCGCCGGAGAGGTGCTCGAGGCGGTGGGGCTGCCGACCGACCTCGACTACATGGCGTACGTCGACGCCGGCTGGAACGGACACTCCGTGCGGGTCTGCCGTACCGGGTACACCGGCGAGTACGGATTCGAGGTGCTGCCCGCCTGGGACGAGGCCGGCCCGATCTGGGATGCGCTCGCCGAGCAGGTGCTGTCCCGTGAGGGCGCCCTGTGCGGTCTCGGTGCCCGCGATTCGCTGCGCACGGAGGCCGGCTACCCGCTGCACGGCAACGAACTGTCCGTGGACCTCAGCCCGCTCGAGGCACGCTGCGCCTGGGCCATCGGCTGGGACAAGCCCGCCTTCTGGGGGCGCGAGGAACTGCTGCGTCAGAAGGAGGCCGGCCCCGCCCGCCGGATGTACGCGCTCGAGGTCACCGGACGCGGGATCCCGCGCGCCGGACAGACCGTGCGCGCCGGTGGACGCGACGTGGGCGTCACCAGCTCCGGCACGTTCTCACCGACCCTCAAGACGGGCATCGCGCTCGCGTTCATCGAGCTGGACGCTGGTCTGAAGAAGGGCGACGAGGTCGTCGTTGACGTACGCGGACGAGAGGTACCGTGCCGCCTCGCGGTACCCCCGCTCATCGAGATCCGCACCCGCTGACCCGCCCCCTTCCTCCAGGAACGAGACCCGCAATGTCCGAGTTCGACGTCCGTCCGTCCGCCTCGCCGAGATCGACCGCCGAGCGCGAGGCCATCCTCGCCGCCCCCGGCTTCGGCAAGCACTTCACCGACCACATGGTCACCCTCCCGTACTCGAACGGGCAGTGGGGCACCCCGGTCGTGGAGGCGTACGCCCCCCTGTCCATCGACCCGTCCGCCGTGGTCCTGCACTACGCGCAGACGATCTTCGAGGGCCTCAAGGCCTACCGGCAGGCCGACGACTCCATCGCCTCGTTCCGACCCGAGCAGAACGCCGCCCGATTCAACCGCTCCGCGGAGCGCCTCGCCATGCCGCAGCTGCCCGAAGAGCTGTTCATGGAGTCGTTGCGGCAGATCGTGGCGATCGACCGCGACTGGGTGCCCGCCGCCGGCGGTGAGGAGGCGCTCTACCTGCGGCCCTTCATGATCGCCACCGAGACCGGGCTCGGCGTGCGGCCGGCCGACGAATACCTCTACTCGGTGATCGCTTCCCCGGCCGGCGCGTACTTCTCCCGCGGCGTGGCCCCCGTGAGCGTCTGGCTGAGCACCGAGTACGTGCGCGCCAGCCCCGGCGGCACCGGCGCCGCCAAGTTCGGTGGCAACTACGCCGCCTCGCTGCGCGCCCAGGAGCAGGCCGCGGCCAAGGGATGCGACCAGGTGGTCTGGCTCGACGCGATCGAGCGGAAGTACGTGGAGGAGATGGGCGGGATGAACCTGTTCTTCGTCCTCGGCTCCGGCGACTCCGCCGAGATCGTGACCCCCGAACTGTCCGGCTCGTTGCTGCCGGGCGTCACCCGCGACAGTCTCCTGCAGTTGTCCCGCCACCTCGGCTACCCCGTGACCGAGCGCAAGGTCTCGGTGGACGAGTGGGAGTCGGGCGTGGCCTCCGGCGAGATCACCGAGGTGTTCGCGTGTGGCACCGCCGCCGTCATCACCCCCGTCGGGTCCGTGCAGCACTCCGGCGGCGGCTACACGGTGGGTGACGGCGGGCCGGGGGCGATCACCATGCGGCTGCGCGAGACGCTCACCGGTATCCAGCGCGGGTCCGTGGAGGACCCGTTCGGCTGGATGACGACGCTGGTCTGAGCCGCGCCCCGTCAGAGCAGGAGCACCGCCGCCACCAGCGCGGCGGCGGTGCCCGTCTCGATCACCGCTCCGAGGACGTCCCCGCTGATCCCGCCGAACCTGCGGACCGCGTGTCGGCCGAAGCCCGCCGCGGCGCCGTAGGCGGCGACGCCCGCCACGGCGCCGGCCGCGGGGGCCCACCACGTGGCGGCGGACCACCCTGACCCCGCCAGCGCGGCGCCCGCGGCCGCACACACCAGTCCGGTCACCACCACGGCGACGCGGGACTGGGAGCCGGCGACGAGCGCGCCGAAGCCGGTCGGCGACGCCGCGGGGACGCCCCGGCGCAGCAGGACGGCCGGTAGGCACCGCGAGAGGACGACGGCGGCGACCGGGGCGAGCCAGGCGCCCGAGTCGACCAGGGTGCCCAACGCTGCCACCTCGGCGAGCAGAACCAACACCAGGACGGCGGCCCCCATCGGCCCGACGGACCCGGACCGCATGATCTCCAGTGCGCGATCCGGGCCGGCGTACGACCCGAGTCCGTCCGCGGTGTCGGCCAGCGCGTCCACGTGCATCCCGCGGGTGAGGGCCAGAACGGCCGCCACCCCGATCACCCCGGACAGCAGCGCGCCGGCCCCCATCGCGTGCACACCGTGGGCCAGTGCGGTCGCGACGACGCCGCACACCAGGCCGACGACGGGCATCGCCGTCATCGCCCGGCCGGCCGCCGCGGAGTCGGGGACACCCGGTCGCCCCACGGGCAACACCGTCATCCACGACAACGCGAGTCGGACCGCGGCGAGCACGGCTCGTCAGTCCTTGCCGGTGACCCCGGCGTCGGCGAAGGTCGCCATCTGCGTGAGGATCGCGACCGCGTTGTGGACGACGGGAAGCGCGGCGACGGCTCCGCTGCCCTCGCCCAGACGCATCGAGTGTTCGAGGATCGGCTCGAGGGACAGGTAGGTCAGCGCGGCGGTGTGGGCGGGCTCGGCGCTGCGGTGGCCGGCCGTCCACCACTGGCGGGCGCCGGGGGCCAGGGCCTCGGCCATGAGCGCCGCGGACGTGACCACGGACCCGTCGAGCAGGCACGGCGTCCTGCGGATCGCTGCCTGGGCCAGGAACCCGGCCATCGCGGCGAGGTCCGCACCGGAGACCTTGCGCAACATCGCCACGGGATCCCGCAGATCGCCGGAGGCCCGGAACATCGCGTCCCGGATCGCCGCCGTCTTGCGCATCCAGCCCTCGTCGTCGATCCCGGTTCCGCGGCCGACCAACTCGACCGGCTCGCGACCGGTGACGAGGCACGTCAGCACGGTGGCCGGCGTGGTGTTGCCGATGCCGAGGTCGCCCGCGATGAGCAGGTCCGCCCCGGAGTCGACCTCCTCGTCGGCGATGCGACGACCGGCGGCGATCGCGGCCCGCACCTCCTCGGGGGTCAGGGCGTCCTCCCTGTCGATCGACCCGCTGGAGCGGCGGATTTTGTGGTCGTCGAGCCCTCCGGGACGCTCGGCCGACATCGCCATGTCGGCCACCCGGACCGTGGCGCCGGCCATGCGGGCGAGGACGGACACCGCCGCGCCGCCGCCGACGATGTTGTCGGCCATCTGCAGCGTGACCTCGCGCGGGAACGCGGACACCCCGTGTTCGGCGACGCCGTGGTCACCGGCGAACACCACCACCCTGGCGCGGTCGAGCGGGCGGGGCGGGCACGCCTCCTGGCACGAGGAGACCCACACGCTCAGCTCCTCGAGCCGACCGAGGGACGTCGCGGGCTTGGTCAACGTGAGATGCCGGGCGCGGGCCTCCTCGGCGACGGAGTGGGACGGCGGGTGAACCGGGGGGAAGGCGACGGGGTCGTCGTAGTACGACACGTCGCCCAGGCCGGGGAAATCGTGGGGGACGGTATCGAGGTCCCGGGGCGCGGCCTCGGCCTCGGGCGCGCCGGCGGCGGCCACCGTCGTACCGGTGGCCACGGCGGCCGCCCCCGTCCGGGCGTCCGGGGTGCGAGTGGCGCCACCGGCGGTCGGGTGCACGGCCTCGAGGGGGAGGGGGCGACCGGCGACGACGAGGACCGCCGAGTCGCACACCCCGGCCAGCCGCCGGTTGAGCGAACCGATCACATCGGCGAACACCCGACCGGAGAGCGTGTCCGGCACGACTCCCAGACCGACCTCGGGGGAGACGAGAACGAGGGTGCCGGAGTGCTCGGCGACAGCGGTGACGAGGGCGTCCAGGTCCGCTGCGACCGCGGCACCCCCGTCGGTCCAGCCGAGGGTGGCGTCCATCCGACGCGTCAACCAGCCTCCGAGGTCGTCCACGAGGACCGTCGAGGTCGGGTGGTCGGCGAGGACCCGGACGATGTCCTCCGTCTCCTCGGTCACCCACCGGGTGGGCCGGCGCTCGCGGTGGGTCTCGATCCGCGCGGCCATCTCGTCGTCCCCGGGGTCGCGCCGGGCCGTGGCGACGTACACGACGTCGTCGTCGGTGGCCGCGGCCACCGACTCGGCGTGGGCGGACTTGCCCGAGCGGATACCACCGAGGACGAGCAGGCGCATGGGGGTCAGGCCCTTCCGGGGATCAGTGGCTCTGGACGGGTCAGATGGCGTCGCCCGGGCGGACCCGGGGGCGGGGGGTGCGGAGCATGCGGGGCTGCGTCGCACGCATGACGGCGTACCACCCCATGCCGAAACCGGTGTCGTCGGTGGACGGGAACCTCTCGCGGACCGCCTTGTTCACGGTTCGTCCGAGGAGGATGCCGTCGACGACGACGACCATGATGAGCACCAGGAAGAGGGTCTGGCTGTAGACCATGAGGGTCGGGTTCGGGATGAGCTGGAACACGATCACGAACAGGGCGAGCGGCATGAACCAGTTGATGAGGCGCCGGTGGGTGTCGACCCAGTCGCGCGCGAACCGGCGGACCTCTCCGCGGTCACGGGAGAGCACGTAACGGTCGTCGCCCTCCATCATGAGCTGGCGGCGCTCCTCGCGCGCGGCGCGCTCGCCGGCCCTGGCGGCCCGACGCTCGTCCTTGGTCATGGTCGCCTGGGCGGCCTTCTTGCGCTCCTTGGCCTCTTTGCGGGTGACCGGCGCGGTCACCGGACCCTGGCGCACCCCGCGGGCGCGCTCCTGGTCGCGACGACGGGGCGTCGGCTTCCCCTTGCCCGCGGGGCGGCGCGGGTCGCCGGAGGGCTCGGAGGCAGCCGCATCCGCGGACGCGGACGCGGGCCGCCCCTCGGGGGCGGGGGAGCCTTTGCCGCTCTCGTCGTCTCTGGAGCCGAATGCACGCAACTTCACACACCCAGGCTAGGCGATCGACACCGGCGCCGGACATTCACCCATGGGCGACAGCAGGCGTATCGTGTGCGGGGGAACGGGTGCCGGGGAATAGAGGACTCCCCGGTGGGCGTTGAACCTTTCACGACGCCCCCGAAGCCCTCTTCCGATCGCAAGGAGAACCGACATGACCACTGCGGAGAACACCGCTACCGGCGTACTGCTCACCGAGGCAGCCGCCGCCAAGGCCAAGGCCCTGCTGGACCAGGAGGGTCGTGACGACCTCTCGCTGCGCATCGCCGTCCAGCCCGGTGGCTGCGCGGGCCTGCGCTACCAGCTCTTCTTCGACGACCGCTCGCTCGACGGTGACGTGGTCGACGACTTCGGCGGCATCAAGCTCGCCGTCGACCGGATGAGTGTCCCGTACCTGACCGGTGCGTCCATCGACTTCGTCGACAGCATCGAGAAGCAGGGCTTCACCATCGACAACCCGCAGGCCACGGGCTCCTGCGCATGCGGCGACTCGTTCAACTGACGCCGCGGTCGCACTGACGACCGGGCGACCCGGGCCGATCACCGATCGGTCCGGGTCGTCTACTGTCTGGGGCATGCCCGTCGTCATCACAGGTTCCATCGCCACCGACCACCTCATGACCTTCTCGGGTCGCTTCTCCGAGCAGTTGCTGCCGGACCAGCTCGCGCACGTGTCGCTGAGCTTCCTGGTGGATTCGCTGCAGATCCGCCGGGGCGGGGTCGGCGGCAACATCGCCTTCGCGCTCGGCGTCCTGGGTCGGCGACCCCATCTGGTGGGGGCGGCGGGCGAGGACTTCGCCGAGTACCGCGACTGGCTCGAGCGGCACGGTGTCGATTGCTCGGCGGTCCACATCAGCTCTGCTCTGCACACGGCGCGGTTCGTGTGCACGACCGATTCGGAGATGGCGCAGCTCGCGTCGTTCTACCCCGGCGCGATGGGGGAGGCGGCGACGATCTCGCTGGCTCGCCTGGCCGACCGGATCGGCCGTCCGGACATCGTGCTCATCGGGGCCAACGACCCCACGGCGATGCACTCCCACACGATGGAGTGCCGCGAGCTCGGTCTGGACTTCGCCGCCGATCCCTCCCAGCAGCTCGCGTTCCTCGACGGGGACGCGGCCGGTGAGCTGGTCGACGGGGCGCGGTACCTGTTCACCAACGAATACGAGTACGAGCTGCTGCTCAACAAGACCGGGTGGTCGGCAGAGGAGCTGGACGCCAAGGTCGGCACCCGCGTCACCACCCGGGGTGGGAAGGGCGTCGTGATCGTCGAGCAGGGCGCTGAGCCCATCGAGGTCGGGATCGTGCCGTCGGACAACCTGCTGGATCCCACGGGGGTCGGCGACGCGTTCCGGGCGGGCTTCCTCTCCGGTGTCCTGGACGGGTTGTCGCTGGAGCGTTCCGCCCAGTTCGGGGCCCTCATCGCCACCCACGTCCTGGAGACCACGGGCACGCAGGAGTGGACCATCGACCCGGCCGCCGCCCGCCGCCGGCTCGTCGACGCCTACGGGGACGAGGCCGCCGAGGAACTGTCGGCGCTCCTGCCCGCCTGACCGTCCCGCCGCCTCTTGCTAGAGGCGGACGGGGTACTCGCGCTGCTCGATGTCCGGGGTGATCCGGCCCTCGACGAAGATGCCGTGCCAGATCATGAAGCACAGCATGGTCCAGATGCGACGACTGTGATCGGATTCGCCGCGGCGGTGCTCGTCGAGCATCCGCAGTACCGCGGCCTTGTCCACGAACTCGTCGGTGCCGGACGCCGCCACGTGCTCGCGTGCCCAGTCGTGCAACTCCGGCCCGGCCAGCCAGTGACGGGTCGGGACGGGGAATCCCAGTTTCTTCCGGTGCAGCACGTGGGCGGGGACGATCCGTTCGAGGGCCTTGCGCAGTGCGTACTTGGTGGTGCCGTGGGCGACCTTCTCGGTGTGGGGGAGCCGCGAGGCGACCTCGTAGACCTCACGGTCGAGGAACGGCACCCGTAGCTCGAGGGAGTTGGCCATCGTCACCTTGTCGGCCTTGACCAGGATGTCGCCGCGCAGCCACGTGAACAGGTCCAGGTGCTGCATTCGCGCGACGGGGTCCCATCCGCGGGAACGCTCGTAGATCGGCGCGGTGACGTCCTGGTGGCTCCACTCCGGTCGGTAGTCGCGGAGGACCGCCTCCACCTGCGCGTCGGAGAAGGAGCGGGCGTTGCCGTAGTACCGGTCCTCGAGGCTCATCGAGCCGCGGTGCAGCAGGCTCTTGCCCCGGGTGCCCTCCGGGATCCGGGTGCTGAGTCTGCCCAGCGCACGACGGATCCCACCGGGGACCTTCTCGAACGGAGCCAGCGACAGGGGCTCCTTATAGATGGTGTAGCCGCCGAACAGCTCGTCCGCGCCCTCACCCGAGAGGACGACCTTGACGTGCTTGCGCGCCTCGCGGGCGACGAAGTACAGCGGGACCAACGCCGGGTCGGCCACCGGTTCGTCGAGGTACCAGATGATCTCGGGGATCGCGGCGGCGAACTCCTCGGGCGAGACCACCTTGACGATGTGCTCCACGCCGATCGCGGCGGCCGACTCGGCGGCGACGTCGATCTCCGAGTACCCCTCGCGCTCGAAACCGGTGGTGAACGTCAGGAGGTTCTCGTTGTGGCGTCGCGCGAGGGCGGCGATGGCGGTGGAGTCGATGCCCCCCGAGAGGAACGAGCCGACGGTGACGTCGGCGCGCATGTGCTTGGCGACCGAGTCCTCGAGTGCGGCGGCGATCTCGTCGTAGCGGCGCTCGGCGTCGCCGTCGGCGACGGGCACGACGGGGAACGTGGGCTCGAAGTAGCGCTGGATCACGGGCTCGGTGCCGGGGGTGACCGTGGCATGGCATCCCGACTCCAGGCGCCGGACGCCCCGGGTGAGGGTCTCGTCCTCCGGGACGTACTGGAGGGTGACGTAGTGCTGGAGGGCGCGGGTGTCGAGGGAGGTGTCGACGACGACGAGGTCGATCAGTTCGGTGACCGACTTCTTCTCGCTCGCGAACACGGTTCCGCCGGGTCCGGTCGCCATGTACAGGGGCTTGATGCCGAAGGGGTCCCGGGCGACGAACAGCGAACGCTCGACGGTGTCCCAGATCGCGAAGGCGAACATTCCGCGGAGCCGGCGGACGGCCGAGGGGCCCCAGTGGTGGAACGCCACGACGATCGGCTCGCCGTCACCCTCGGTGGCGAACACGGCACCGTGCTCGCGCTGCAGCTCCTCGCGGAGTTCGAGGTAGTTGTAGATCTCCCCGTTGAACACCAGCGCGTAACGGTCCGGCTGCTCGGGCGGACCCCAGCGGAGCGGCTGGTGAGAGTGCGCGATGTCGATGATCGACAGGCGGTTGAACCCGAAGGCCATGTCGCCGTCGACCCAGGTGCCCACCTCGTCGGGGCCGCGGTGGCGCTGGCACCCCATGGCGCCGAGGACCCGCGCCTCGTGGGTACGGGCGGAGCCGTCGGGGGTGATCAGACCAAGCAGGCCACACATGCGTCGGGTACCTCGTCCATCGTCGTCGGGGCGTCAGCGGTGACCCGCCCGAGCGGGTCGCGACGCGATCGAATACTACTGGTCGGCGGAACCCCTCCGGCCCCCCGCCGACGGCGTGGGGGAGCGGGCGGGTGAATTGCCGGACCCGCGGCTTCCATTCTGAGAGCCGTGGTCTACTCTTTTAAGGTGTCCCGGCCACGTGGTCGGTGCCGCTGATCAGGAAGGCGTGATGGTGGAACAGCGTGACGGGCGTCGTCGGACGCGCAGGGCGACACTCGCGATGTCTCTCGGCACATTGGGCTTGCTGTTGTCCGGTTGTAGCCTCCAGACCGACAACAAGTGGTGGAACCAGACGATGAACTTCGGCTTCCCGACCGGGATCACCCCGGAGGGCGTCGCGATCCGCGAGTTCTGGACGGGCACCGTCATCACGTCGCTCATCGTCGGCTTCTTCGTGTGGGGCCTGATCTTCTGGTCGATGGCGTTCCACCGCAAGCGGAAGAACGACGACGGCGAGTTCCCGCGCCAGACTGCGTACAACGTGCCCCTGGAGCTGATCTACACGGCTGCGCCGTTCGTGATCATCTCCGTGCTCTTCTACTTCACCGTGGTCACGCAGAACAAGGTGCTCGATCTCCGTCCGCAGGAGGAGGTCGGCGTCAAGGTCGACGTCACCGCCTACCAGTGGAACTGGAAGTTCGGCTACAACAAGGTCGACGTCGCGGGGGCCAGCATCGAGGACGGCACCAACGTCGAGGCGCAGCGCGCGGCCGAGGAGGCCGGTGTGCTCTCCGACGAGGTCCGTGAGGCCCTGGGTCAGCAGGGTGAGCCGGCGGCCGGCGGCCCGATCCACGGTCGTCTTGCCGAGGACAAGTCGTACCTCCACTACAACAACATCGAGACCGTCGGTACCTCAGAGGAGGTTCCGGTCCTGGTTCTGCCGACCGACACGCGCATCGAGTTCCGCCTCGCGTCGGCCGACGTGGTCCACTCGTTCTGGATCCCCGAGTTCATCTACAAGCTCGACGTCATGCCGCACCCGGGCAAGAACCAGCAGTTGAGCATGTTCCAGATCGAGGAGATCGATCGCGAGGGTGCGTTCGTCGGACGCTGTGCCGAGATGTGCGGTGTCTACCACGCGATGATGAACTTCGAGCTGCGCGCGGTATCGCCGGAGGCCTTCGCCCAGTACATCCAGTTCCGTCAGGACAACCCGACCGCGTCCAACGCGGAGGCGCTGGAGTCGATCGGCCAGGACCCGTACTCGACCTCCACCGCACCGTTCAAGACCGGACGCAGCGATACCCGTGACCAGAACAACATCATCGAGACCGCGTCGGGCAACTGACGGTTCTCCCGGTATCACGCGAAGGATTCCTGAACGATGAACGCAACAGTACGAATTTTCGACGCCCTGTTTATCTTCCTGGCCGTCATGGGTATCGCGTACGCCTACCTCACCGGTACGTCTCGGACGGGCGTCGAGTGGGTCGGCGCCACGGCCTTCGTGCTCTCGGCCGGCCTGAGCCTGCTGATCGGTGGTTACCTCCGCTTCGTGGCGCGGCGCATCAGCACCCTGCCCGAGGACTTCGAGGAGGCCGAGGTCTCCGACGGCGCCGGCGAGCTCGGCTTCTTCAGCCCGCACAGCTACTGGCCCGTGCTGGTGGCCTTCTCGGTCTTCATTATCGGCTACGGAGCGGCCTTCTGGAACTGGTGGGTGCTCATCGGCGGCGCCGTCGCGCTGGTCATCACCGCCTGCGGCCTGGTCTTCGAGTACCACTGGGGACGCGAGAAGCACTGACCGTCTGACCGTCTTCCACCGGGGCCCGGTGTCGCACGCTGCGACACCGGGCCTTTGTGCTGTCGCCACCAGGGTGTCGGCCCGGGCTCGCCGCGCGCCGGTCAGAAGGGTGGTGGGTCGGGGTCGTGGTGGTGGTCGGGTGGGGTGTCTGGTGGTGGGGCCATGGTGTTGGCTTTGCGTTCGGCGGCCAGGCGTAGGGCGCGTCGGTACCAGTGGGTGCTTTGTGGTCGGGGGTTGAGCCAGGGGCGGCGTGGGGGTGGGATGTCGGCGTCGGGGTCGGCCCTGGTGTCGGTCGCAGCCCCGGTGTCGGTCTCGGTGGTGTGGCGGCGCCAGCGGGCGAGGGGGCCGTCGGGGTGGGTGGTGAGCGTGTGTCCGGTGTCGGTGGTGATGGTCAGGGTGCCGTCGGGGGCGAGTTGGTAGTGCCAGTTGTGGAAGGTTTTGAAGCGGTGGTGGTTGCGGCACATGGCGGCGAGGTTGTTCTCGATGGTCAGTCCGCCACGGGTGGGATCTGTGTGGTTGAAGGGGCGGACGTGGTCGATGTCGCAGGCGTCGGCGGGGACGGAGCAGCCGGGGTGGCGGCAGGTGCCGTCGCGTAGGCGGATGCGGTGGGCCAGTCGGTCGCTGATGCGATAGCGGTGGGCGTGGTGGGGGTTGTCTGCGGCCCCGGGTGCGGTGTCGGGCACGGTGATGGTGGCGCCGGTGCTGCGGGTGAGTAGTTCGATGAGGGCGTCGATGGTGGCCGGGCCGCCTCGGGGGAGGTAGACCTCGGGTTCGCCGTCGGGGCCGGGGGGTGCGAGCACGGTGATGGTGGGGCGGATCTGGGTGGCCGGCGGGCGGTGACCCGCACCCGTGCCCGCCCCGGCGCCCCTGCCTGCGTCGGTGTCGGTGCTGGGGTGGCCGAGAAGGGTGGCGACGAGGGCGTCGGCGCGTAGTTCGTCCATGCTGCGGATGGTGTCGGTGTCGAGGGTGTGGGCGCCGTGGCGGCGGGTGGTCTCGACTCGGGTGCGGGTGTCGCGGTGGCGTTGGTCGGTGGCCCTGGTCTGCAGCAGGGTGTGGATGGCGAAGGCTTCGGTGGCGGTGAGGTGGGCGGTGAGGTCGGCCATGCCGTCTGGGCCGCGGCGCAGGGTGACGCGGCGTTCGCGGACCGCGGCGGTGCGGCGCAGGCGTACGCCGTCTGGGTCGTGGGCGGCGATGATGCGGTCGGTGTGGGACAGGATCGCGTCGCGTCCGGGGCGCCTGCCGGCGGCGAGGGCGGCCAGGAGCCAGTCGATGACTTCGCGGTGGACGGCGTCGCGGTGCAGGGAGTCCACGGTGCGCATGTGGCGTGCGAGCAGGGTGGCGGTGGCTTCGTCGAGTCGGCCGGTGTCCATGGCCTCGACGAGACAGGGGAACTTGGTGACCAGGGTGATGGCCAGGGTGAGCAGGCTGCGGGCGCGGTTGTGGTGCACGCCGTAGGCGGCGACGATCTCACTTGTGGCGATGGTCAGTGGGTCGATGACGGCGTGTTCGGGGCGTTGGTCCAGGCCGGGGCCGTAGCCGGCGGCGATGTCGCGCAGTTCCTGTTCTTCGCGGCAGGTGGCCCACAGGTCGTGGCAGGCGCGCAGTCGGGCGGCGGCCGCGCGGTTCTCGGCGTTCAACGCCGCCAGGGCTGCGGAGCTGGCGGCGGTGACGGCGGGACTGCCGGCCACCGCTCCGGCATCATCCCCGGTGGTCGTCTCCCGCATGTGCACCCCCTTTCCGGCGGTTGACCGCACGACCCTGATTCGCCTGTGTGTTCGATTGGGGAAACACTAGCAAGCAGGTCCGACACACGGCTCTGACCTGGGAAGACCGGCGGACTGCGCCGGTCGGTGCGAGGATGGGACCGTGTTGGACACGGATGCCGTCGTCTCGGTGAGTTGGTGGGCGGTCATCCCGCTGATCGTCGTCGGCTCTGTGCTCCACTTCGCCTACGACTGGAGCGGGCACCACCGGGTCGTGGCCGTGTTCGCCGCGGTCAACGAGAGCTACTGGGAGCACATCAAGATCGCCGCCTGGCCGACCATGGTGCTGTACGCGGCCCTCTTCGTGCTCGGGGGCGCCTCGCAGCCGTCCTTCGTGCCCGCAGCCACTGTCGCCCTCTATTCGATCCCGGTGACGATGATCGGGGTGGTCTTCGCCTATAAGGCGGTCGCAGGTCGCAATGTGCTGTGGGTGGACATCGCCGTGTTCGGCCTGTGTATCGCGCTCGCCCAGGCGATCTTCGTGAGTCTGCTCAACGGACTGGAGGCGGACGTCCTCGTCGTCGTCCTCTCGGTCTTCTACCTGGCGGGCATCGTCGCCGCCTACGTGGTGTTCACCCTGAGGCCCCCCGCCGAACCCGACGTCTTTATCGACCCCACGACATACAGATACGGGGTCGAGGGGCACGCCGACTACGAGGCCGCACCCGAGGGCTGACGGGCGTGGCGCAACCCGTCGGACGCCTCGGGCCCCGTCCGCGGGGAGCGGACGGGGCCCGACGGAGCCAGGGTGTCGTGGGACCTACAGGCCCATGTCCTTGGCGATGATGGACTTCATGACCTCGTTGGTGCCGCCGTAGATGCGGTTGACGCGGTTGTCCGAGTACAGGCGGGCGATCGGGTACTCGTTCATGAATCCGTAACCGCCGTGCAGCTGGAGGCAACGGTCGATGACCTCGGCGGCCACCTCGGTGCAGAACAGCTTGGCCGAGGCCGCCTCGGCGGCGGTGAGCTCGCCCTCGTCCAGCGCCTCGAGGGCGCGGTCCGCGACGGCCTGCGCGGCGTCGACCTTGGCCTGGCACGCGGCCAGCTCGAACTTCGTGTTCTGGAACGAGGCCACCTCCTTGCCGAAGACCGTGCGCTGCTGCGTGTACTCCTTGGCGAAGCGCACGGCGGCCGCGGCCTGGGCGTACGCACCGTAGGCGATGCCCCAGCGCTCGGACGGCAGGTTCTGCCCGAGGTAGTAGAAGCCACGGTTCTCCTCGCCGAGCAGGTCTTCGACCGGGACCTTGACGTCGGTGAAGGACAGCTCGGCCGTGTCGGAGGTCTTGAGTCCGACCTTGTCGAGTTTGCGGCCCACCGCGTAGCCCTCGAGCTTGGTGTCGACGGCGAGCAGCGAGATGCCGAAGCGGCGGTCGTCCTCACGCGGGGGAGCGGTACGGCAGGCCACGATCACGCGGTCGGCGTGGACGCCGCCGGTGATGAACGTCTTGGCACCGTTGAGGACGTAGTGGGTGCCGTCCTCCGAGAGCTTGGCGGTGCTCTTCATGCCGGCCAGGTCGGACCCGGTGCCGGGCTCGGTCATCGCCAGCGCCCACATCTCCTCGCCGGAGACGAACTTGGGCAGGTAGCGCTGCTTCTGCTCCTCGGTCGCCAGGGCCTTGATGTAGGGGAGCCCGAGCAGAACGTGGACACCCGAACCGCCGAAGTTCACACCGGCGCGGGCGGTCTCCTCGGACTGGATGGCCTCGAACTTGTGGGAGTTGATCCCCGCGCCGCCGTACTCCTCGTCGACGTTGATGCCGAACAAGCCGAGGTCGGCGAGCTTGTAGTAGAACTCACGCGGGACGATGCCGGCCTCGAACCACTCCTGGAAGTGGGGGGTCACCTCGGACTCGATGAAGTCACGGAGGGTCTGGCGGAAGGCCTCGTGGTCTTCGTTGAACACAGTGCGGCGCAAGTGCGTGCCTTTCCGTTGGACGGTCTGCTCCGGTGGCAGGCCACCGTGGAGGGGAGCGGAGCGTCAGGTTGGTGTACTCCTACTGGTGAGTAGCCTACAAGAGTTCGAACTCTCTCACCCGCCCGCCGGCCCGTCCGACGCCGCGACGTCACCCCGTCGGCGGAGTGAATTCCAGGCCGTCGTCGGCGATCAGCCTGATCGGCCCGGTCACCTCACGTCCGGTGACCCGCTCGCCACGCTGGGTCACCGCCACCACGCCATCCTCGCGGAGGTCGAACGCGACCTCCCGGGCGACGGGCATGAGGTCGCGCCAATGATCCCCACCCGCCACCCGGGCCGCATCCGACGGGCAGATCGACCCCTGGCCGCGCGAGCGCAGGAGCGTCCTGATCGTCGCGGCCAGTCGATCGCGTGTCCCCTCCCGGGTGGGTGCCCACCACGGGTCGCCGCGCTCACCGAGCGCGACCTTGGCGTCGTGCACCATCACCCGGGCGGCATCGCCTTCGGTCTTGACCAGCCGGCGACCGGTCATCAGTGCCCGGACGAGCTCCGAACGGAGCTTCTCGGGGATGGACGGATCCGTCGCGCGCCACCGCCGGCCCCCGACCACGATGTGGCGACCGTCCTCGGTGTGCTCCACGCCCGCGCCGGTGTTGTCGTCTCGATCGGTCACACCCAGATCCTGCACCGCATCCCCCTCGTTACCCACCGATCGGCGATCGACGGTCTCGCGTACCGCGCCGGTGTTAGGGTCACTACAGGAACTGGAACGTGTTCCACCGGAGCTGGATGACGACGAGGGGCTGCCGTGACGGCGCAGGACAACACATTCGACGCGGAATTCGACGTGGTGGTCGTGGGGTCGGGGGTGGCAGCCCTATTCGGTGCCGCGACCGCCGCCGCCCGAGGTCTGTCGACCTGCCTGATCGAGAAGACCGACCGCTTCGGGGGGACCTCCGCGTACTCCGGCGGCGCCGTGTGGCTCCCTGGCAACTCCGTCCTCGCCCGGGACGGGATCGAGGACTCCGTCGAGCGGGGGCGCACCTACTTCCGCGCCGTGGTGGGGGACCGCACCGCCGCCGACGTCCAGGACGCGTTCCTCAACACCGGGCCGCAGGTCGTCGAGTTCCTGCAGGACGAGCTGGGTATCCCGACCCGCTTCCAGGCCTTCCCCGACTACTTCGACGCCCCGGGGCGCCAGGAACTCGGCCGGAGCATCTACCCCAAGCCCATCAAGGGGGAGGAGGTCGGCGACCGGGCGACCGACATCCGTCCGCCGGTTCCGGCTGACCAGTTCGGCGCGGACGAGGACACCACCAAGCTCGAGGGCGGCAGGGCCTGGGTGGCGCGGCTCGTGCTCGCCCTCGACGCGATGGACACCGCGGAAACACGACTGAACACCGCGGCCGAGGAACTGGTCCGCGACGACGACGGACGGGTCGTCGGGGTGGTCGTGAACGGTGTCTCCGGCCGGCAGGTGCTGGGCGCACGCCGTGGGGTACTGGTCGCCGCCGGCGGATTCGAACGGTCGGCGGACCTCCGCCGTCGCTGGCAGGACATGCCCACCGCCGACTGGTCCTCGTCCCACCCCGCCACGGGCTCGGGCGACGCCGTCCGCATGTTCGAGCAGGTCGGCGCGGAGCTGGACCTGCTCGACCAGTCCTGGTGGTGCCCCGCCACGCTGTTCCCCAACGGGCACGCCGCGTTCACCCTGGGCTTCCGCTCCGGGATCATCGTCGATGGCACCGGCCGGCGATTCGCCAACGAACTGCTGCCGTACGACCAGATGGGGCGCAAGATGCACGCCCGCATGGCCGACGGTGCCGGTGACGAGTTCTGGTTGGTGTTCGACGACGCCGAGGCCGGTGGCTACCCGGCGATCTGTATCCCCGCACCCGAGCCCGACGCGTTGCGCGGGGCCGGCCTGTGGCACACCGCGGGATCCGTCGAGGAACTGGCCGAGGCCACCGGGCTCGATCCCGCCGCGTTGCGCGAGAGCGTGGACCGGTTCAACGGCTTCGCCGAGCAGGGGCGCGACGCCGACTTCGCCCGCGGCGAGGACCCTTACGGGCGGTTCTTCCTGGGTGCCGCCACGGCCGATCAGTGCCTGCGACCGGTCGGCGGCGAGCGATTCCACGCCGTCCGACTCGTCCTCGGCGACCTCGGCACCAAGGGCGGTGCGGTGATCGACGCGAACGGCGCCGCGCTCGACGCGGACGGACGTCCCATCCCGGGTCTCTACGCCGCCGGCAACTCGTCCGCGTCGGTCTCCGGTGAGGCCTACCCGGGGCCGGGTGTGCCCCTGGGGTCCGGGATGACCATGGCGTACCGGGCGGTGGCCGACATGGCCGGACAGGCCCTCCCGATCGCTCCCTGAGCACGGCGACGGCGCCGGCGACGAACCACCCCGGTCAGCGGCCGGCCCAGGCGAGGAAGTCCGCGGCCGCGATGACCGGTGTGCTCCACTTGTGGGCCGCCCTCGCCTTGGTCGACTGGCTGCCCGGCTCCGCGACCACCAGGGCGTCGCAGCGACTCTTGGTGACCGCACCGACGGGCAGCAGGCCACGGCCGAGGGCGAGGGCCTCCATCTCGTCCCGGGACACGAGGACGCCGCTGCGGTCCAGGGCGCTGCCGGAGAAGCACACCCGCGTCCCGGGCCGCAGGACGTCCGCCGCGCCCGCCTCCGGCGGAGCCTCCAGCCCCGGCGTCAGGTCCGAGCCCACGATCTCGGAGGCCAGCCGGAGCCGCTCCAGCACGTCGGCGGTCATCGGCACCCGCTGCGCGGCGCGTCGGATCTGCCCGGCGACGAGTCCGCGCGCGCTTGCCCGGAGATCGCGGTCGCCAGGGGTGACGATCTCGTCGTCGTCGGCCCCGGCCCCCGGACGCCCACCGCGGCGGGGGCGCCCCAACAGAGCGGCCCCTACCTCGGCGCTGATACAGAGCATCGCCGACAGTTGGGGGAGGACCTCGGAGGTCGGTGGGCGGACGTCGGCGTCGCGGCTGAGCAGGTAGCCGACCGCGGCCTCGTCGACGAGGTCGGCGTCGAACGTGCCGGCCGCCGCGTCATCGAGGTGCAGCCGCCCGTGGGCCTCGAGCGCCACCCGCGCACGCGCGAGGGCCGATCCGGAGCGGCCACGTGCCCGCTCACCCGGGGTGAGGGCGTCGGTGGGGATGTCGACCCCGACCGGCAACGGCACCGTGCCTCCCAGGCGCGCGAACTCGGCGTCCAGTCGACCGAGAGTGACGTCGAGGTCCACGCCGACCGGGGTGTGCCCGTCCACCAGTGGGGCGACCATCGACCACGCCTCGAGGAGCGTGGGGGCGAGAAGGACATCGGAGACGGTGATGCCGTAGTCCGTCCGCGCCCGGGCCAGGTCGCGCTGGGGATTGACCAGCGTCGTCACCGCGGTGCCGTCGGGGAAGGCGATGGCGAGCTCCACCGGCCGGGGCCGGGACCGGGGCCCGTCCTCGCCGACGGACACCACCGCGACAGCGCAGTAGCGGCGGGCCGAGGGCCCACCGTCCGGCGCCCGCAGGAACCGGATGATCCGCCGGTCCGTCTTGAGGTCCACGGGCAGCACCGGCCGGGTGAGGACGAGGCCTTCCAGAGACCGACAGCGGCTCAACGCCACGTAGAGCTGCCCCGCCACGAACGTGCCGTCGCCGAGGTCCACGACGACCCTGTCCAGGGTCTGTCCCTGGCTCTTGTGGATGGTCACCGCCCAGGCGAGGGTGAACGGGAACTGGGTGAAGGACCCGACCACCTCGTGTCGCATACCGCCGCCGTCCGTCACCGGTCGGGTGACGTCCCAGGTGTGGAGCGCGACCTCGGCGACCTCACCGCCGGTGAATGCGACGACGACGACGGGTCCTCGCTCTCCGCGGTCGCCCCGTCGCCCGAGGGTCACATCGAGCACTCGTCCGATGGATCCGTTCACCCAACGGTCCGCCGGGTCATTGGTGAGCATCATGACCTGCGCGCCGACCTTGAAACCCAGTACCTCCCGGGTGGGGAGCTCGAACCCGGTGAGATCGCCGGTGAGCGTCGCCTCCATCGCCAGTTCCGACCCGGACAGCCGATCGACGCGGCGTTGGTTGTGGCTCGCGGCCCTGCGATTGGTGGTGGTGAGCGTCAGCCAGAACTCGTCGTCCGGCGGATCGAAGTCCGGGTCGGTGCGGGAGTTGAGCCGTTCGCGCGCCGGGCCGACGAGAGCGCCCTCGCGGATCGAGTTGAGGATCGCGGTGAGGTCGGGATCACCGGACTGCCGGAAGACATGGGTGAGGTCGACGGTGGGGAAGTGCTCGGGGTGGTAGCGCTCGGCGGAGAAGAAGTACGGCGTCGGGTAGGTCGCCTCGAAGGACGATCTCTCGGAGGCCGTCACCACCGGCGGTAGCTGGAAGAGGTCACCGACGAGGACGAGCCGGACGCCCCCGAACGGCATCGTCGGGTCCGGGCCGAACCTCTCGAGCGCGATGGCGACCATGTCGAAGACGTCGGCCCGCAACATCGACACCTCGTCGATGACGAGCGTGTGGGCGCCGGCGAGGGCCTGGGTGAATCGCCCGGGACGGTAGGCGCTGCTGCGCACGTGGTCGACCGTGTGGTCGGGGTGGAAGCCGAATAGGCGGTGGATGGTGTATCCGCCCACGTTGAGGGCTGCGATCCCGGTGGGCGCGGCGACGAGGGTGGGGTGGTCGGTCTCGGCGAGGAACCGGCGGATCAGGGTCGACTTTCCGGTTCCGGCCCTACCGGTGAGAAAGAGATCGTGTCCCGAGTGCAGAAGGTCGAGTGCGCGGTCGACCTCGTCGGTGAGCACGAGTCCTCCGCGTCCGGGGCCCACCGGCATCCGATCGTCGCTCATCTGTGCCTCCCATCGGCCGCGACGGCTGGCTTCCGACGACCGCGGGCCGGACCTCCAGGTGGAGATCCGGCCCGCGGTCGGGTGCTGTCGGGGAATCAGTGCCCGTCGTGGCGACGAGTCCGGTTCTCCTCCTGCAACGTGGTGAGCATCGAGTGCTCGCGGTGGTGCTTGTCGTGGTCGGCGTCCTCGAGCAGACGGGCCTCCTCGACCGGATCGGCCTTGAGAGCGCCCCGCGGGGGACGGCCGGCCACACCGAGCTGGTTCATCTTGGTGGGCACCTTGGCGCCGGCGTAGGCGAGCGGAACGGCATGGCCGTGCTCGTCCATCTCGCCGAGCGGCTGGTGCACCTCGATGAACTCGCCCTGCGGCATCCGCATGATGATGCCGGTCTCGATGCCGTGCTCCAACACCTCGCGGTCCGCGCGCTGGAGACCCAGGCACAGGCGGTAGGTGGCGAAGTACACCAGCGGCGGCAGGACGATCAGGCCGATTCGACCCGCCCACGTCGTCGCGTTGAGCGAGATCGAGAAGTGGTACGCGATGAGGTCGTTGGCACCCATGAGCACCAGGATCACGTAGAACGTGATCGCCATCATGCCCGCCGCGGTGCGGACCGGCACGTCGCGCGGACGCTGCAGCAGGTTGTGATGCCCCTTCTCGCCGGTGAGCTTCGACTCGATCCACGGGTACGCGAACATCAGCGCGACCATGGCGCCCAGCATGACGGCCACCCAGGTCGTGGCGGTCACGGTGTACGGGCCGAGGTAGAGCTCCCAGGCCGGCATCACTCGCGCGCCGCCCTCTGTCCACAGCATGTACCAGTCGGGCTGCGAGCCCGCCGAGATGTGCGACGGGTTGTATGGCCCGAGGTTCCATATCGCGTTGATCGTGAACAGGCCCGAGAAGAGCATGAGCATGCCGACGGTGATGGCGCCGAAGGCGATCGACTTCACGGCGAAGACCGGGAGGATCCGGACACCGACGACATTGTTCTCCGTGCGGCCGGGCCCGGGGAACTGCGTGTGCTTCTGGTACCAGACCAGCGCCAGGTGAGCGGCGATCAGCGCGAGGATGATCGCGGGGATGATCAGCACGTGCAGGACGTAGAAGCGCGGGATCATCAGTTCGCCGGGGAAGTCCCCGCCGAAGATCATCCAGTGCATCCAGGTGCCGATGACCGGCAGGCCGACGATGATGCTCGAGGTGATCCGGAGGCCGGTGCCCGAGAGGACGTCGTCCGGCAGGCCGTAGCCGAGGAAGCCCTCGACGATGCCCAGGAGCAGCAGCACACAACCGATGACCCAGTTGGCCTCACGCGGGCGACGGAACGCGCCGGTGAAGAAGATGCGGATCATGTGGACGACCATCGAGGCGACGAACAGCAGCGCCGCCCAGTGGTGGATCTGGCGCACGAAGAGTCCGCCACGGACCTCGAACGAGATGTTCAACGCCGTCTCGTAGGCACGGGAGATCTCGATGCCGTTGAGCGGTGCGTAGGCACCCTGGTAGATCACCTTCGACAGGGACGGGTCGAAGAACAGGGTGAGGTAGACACCCGAGATCAACAGGATGATGAAGCTGTACAGGGCGATCTCGCCCAGCAGGAAGGACCAGTGCGTCGGGAAGACCTTGTTGATCTGCCGGCGCAGGCCCTTGGACATGGTGTACCGCGAGTCCAGGCCATCGCCCAGTGCCGCGAGTCTCGTGTTGTTGCTCATGAACGACGCTCCCAGAAGGCAGGTCCGACCGGCTCGATGAAGTCACCGTTGGCGACGAGGTAACCCTCGCTGTCGACGGCGATGGGCAGCTGCGGTAGTGCACGGGCGGCGGGGCCGAAGATCGGCTTCGCGTACTCGAGCGCGTCGAACTGCGACTGGTGGCACGGGCAGAGGAATCGATGGGTCTGCTGCTCGTACAGCGACGTGGGGCAGCCGAGGTGGGTGCAGATCTTCGAGTAGGCGTACAGGTCGCCGTAGTTGAAGTTCTCCTGGCCCTTGCGCTTGGTCACGCGGGCCGCGTCCTCGGGACGGAAACGGATCAACATGACCGAGTTGCGCGAACCGTGGATCGAGTGCATGTGCTCCTCGAAGTTGCCCAGGGCGCTGGCGGGGAGGGGGAAGACGGACTCGAGGCCACCGGCGGACAGGTCGTCCACACGGATGCGCTCGAGGCGACCCTCGCCGGCCGGCGGGTGCCCGTCGGGGTAGACCTTGCCGGTGTCGCGGCCGAGGTAGACCTTCTCCGGCGGGAGGCCGTCGGGACGGGTGTCGGACGCCAGGGTCCACCCGGTGGTGTGCAGCGTGCCGTCACCGGCGAGGGTCATCTCCCCGCGCTTCCACGGGTTCTTGATCATGCCGCCGAGCGGCAGGATCGCGGAGAGGCCGATGAGCCCCACACCCGCGCCGAGGAAGCCGCCCATGACCTTGCGGCGGCCGAGGGTGGAGGTCTTCCACGAGTCGTTGAGCTCGGCGACGAAGGTGCGCCGGTCGAGATCGTCCGAGGCGCCGTCGTGGCGGGTCTGGACCGAGATCTCCTCGGGGATGAACTTCTTGGTGAACTGCACCGCGCCGAAGCCCAGGAACAGGATCGACAGCCCGATCGTCAGGCCGAGCAGTGGCGTGTAGGTCATGTACAACCAGTAGCCGTCCTCACCCTCGCCGCGGTACTCCCACGGCCAGAAGATGTAGACGACGGCGAAGGCGAGGCCGAACAGTGCCGACAGCGCGAACCAGGTGGTGACGGTCAGCGCCGCGCGCTTCTCGGCGCGGGTGGTGGTGCCCTCCGGGAAACGGGCCTCGCGGAACCGGACGTCGACCTCGTCGAGTTCGGTGCCCATGCGCACGAGCTCGGCATCGCTCATCCGGTCGAGATCCGCAGGGGACGGGTTCTTCGGGGTCTCACTCATGAACGGGATCCGATCCACAGGGTCGCACCGATGAGGGCGACGATGCCGACAAGCCACATGGCCACACCCTCGGTCACGGGACCGAGGCCGCCGAGGCCGTAGCCTCCGGGCGAGACCTTGCTGTCCGCGTCCTTGATGAAGGCGATGATGTCCTTCTTCTCGTCAGGCGTGAGCTGGCGGTCCGAGAACTTGGGCATGTTCTGCGGACCGGTCAGCATCGCCTGGTAGATCTCCTGCTCGTTGGCAGGATCGAGCACCGGGGCGTACTTGCCCGCCGACAGCGCGCCGCCGCGCCCGGTGAAGTTGTGGCAGGACGCACAGTTGAGGCGGAAGAGCTCGGACCCACGGGCGATCTCCTCGGCGCGGGCCTGACCGGAGGCACCGCGCAGCGACTCCTGGGCGATGGTGCCGTCCGGGTCGGTGACGACCTCGGGGCCGCCACCGTAGAGGTCGACATACGCTGCGAGCGCGATGATCTGGTGCTCGCTGTAGCGGGGCTTCTTGCGCTCCGCCTGGGCCTCGTTGTCCGCCGCCGGCATGCGGCCGGAGTTCACCTGGAAGTACGTCGCTCCCGCGCCCGTGCCGACCAAGGATGGACCGCGGTCCTTGACGCCTTGGAGATTTATCCCGTGGCAGGTGACACAGGAGACCTCGTAGAGCTGCTTTCCGTCGGCGATGAGCGCGGCCTGGTCCTGTTGAGCCGTCGCGACCTGTGGCTCGGGCATGACAGCCGTGGCGACAGCGCCCGCCCCGACGAGGCCGCCCGCGATGACTAGCGCGCCGACTGCCTTCCGGCGACGCTTCGTGGACACTGGGCGCGCTGGAGCCACAACGGGGTCCAGCGACGGCGTATCGGCAGCGGGTGGGAGAGGAGAGTTCATTGTGAGTTCCCTTTGGAGTTGGGACCCGCTGGACACAGCGTCCTGCGGCCAGCTGACTACTGAATGAAGTAGATGGTGACGAAAAGTCCGATCCAGACCACGTCGACAAAGTGCCAGTAATACGACACGACGATGGCGGCTGTGGCCTGCGCCGGCGTGAATCGCGACATCGTGGTCCGCATGACCAGTACGACGAACGCCAGGACGCCCGCCAACACGTGAAGCCCATGGAAACCGGTGGTAATGAAGAATACCGACCCGTAGACGCTCGACGAGATCGTGACGCCCTCGAGGTAGAGCATCACGTACTCGTACGTCTGTCCGATCAGGAACACTGTTCCCATCAAGGCGGAGATCATGTACCACCTGCGGAGTCCGAAGACGTCACCCTGCTCGGCGGCGAAGACGCCCATCTGGCAGGTGAACGACGACGCCACCAGGATGACGGTGATCGTCAGGGCGTACGGCACATTGAGGTGTACGGGATAGGAAGGCCAGTCACCTCCCGAGTTCGCCTTGGAGACGAAGTACATCGCGAACAGGCCCGCGAAGAACATCAGCTCCTGGGACAGCCAGACAATGGTGCCCACACTGACCATGTTCGGCCGATTCAGCGAATGAACACGCTGGGCCATGGCCGATCCTGAGTTATCTACTGCGCTCGTCACGTGGCCAAGTATGACCCCTGAGGAGGGACGAGTCTGCACGGACCCCCGAAATCGGCGTGTCTGTCCAGCGTTTCCGCAGGTCGCTTCGGAAACTCTCAGGGCAAGGGTCGGTATTGGTCCCCCTTGCAGGGGCTATCAGGGCACTCTCAGGCGAGCACCGGCCGCTCGCCGCCGCCGGAGTGCAGGGTGTCAGCGCACGGGCCGGGTCGGAACAGTGGCACGATTGACGACGTGCGGGCGGCGCCCTGTGGGGCGTGTCCGTTTCCATGACACCAGAGGAGGTCGGGACACGTGGGCAGTTCGGCAGCGTTCGACGGGGGCCGGTCGTGGCCCGGGGTTCTCGGCACCCTCACCGCGGGCGGGGACCTCGATCCCGCGGAGGCCGGGTGGGCGATGTCCCGGATCATGGAGGGTGTCGCCACCGACGCTCAGATCGCCGCCTTCGGGGTTGCCCTCAAGATGAAGGGCGTCACCGGTCCGGAGCTCGATGCGCTGGCCTCGACCATGCTCGACTACTCCCGTCGGGTGCCCACTGATCGTCCCTGCGTGGACATCGTCGGTACCGGTGGTGACCGCCAGGGCACGGTGAACATCTCGACGATGTCCTCTCTCGTGGTCAGCGCCTGCGGCGTGCCCGTGGTCAAACACGGCAACCGGGCGGCGTCGTCCAAGAGCGGCGGTGCCGATGTGCTCGAGGCACTCGGGGTGGCGATCGACCTCGGCCCGGAGGACGTCGGGCGGTGCCTCGACGAGGTGGGCGTGGCTTTCTGCTTCGCGCCCGTGTTCCATCCCGCGTTGCGTTTCGCCGCGACGCCCCGGCGTGAGATCGGGATCCCGACCGTCTTCAACATCCTCGGTCCGCTGACGAATCCCGCGGCCCCCGCCGCGAATCTCATCGGCTGCGCCTTTGAGGGACTGATGACGGTGATGGCAGAGGTGTTCGCGCTGCGCGGCAGGTCGGCGCTCGTGGTGCGTGGGTCGGACGGCCTCGACGAGATCACCATGACCGGTCCCACCCGGGTGCTGCGGGTCTCGGACGGTCATGTGGACGAGGATCAGGTCGAGCCCGCCGACTTCGGGATGAGCACCTGCTCGATCGAGGAGTTGCGGGGCGGGGACGGCATCCACAACGCCGGGGTCGCCCGCGATCTCCTCGCTGGAGCACGGGGCCCGGTCCGCGATGCGGTGCTGCTCAACTCCGCGGCCGCGCTGGTGGCATTCGACGGTCTCGAGCGTGGTGCCGACCTGGTGTCTGCCATGCGGGCCGCGGTGGACCGAGCCGCGGCGGCGATCGACGACGGCGAGGCGGCGCGGCTGCTCGAGAAGTGGGCCGGGTTCAGCGTGAGCTGACGAGTCCAGTCCCGCGGTGCTCGGCGGCGGCGCTCTCTGCCAGGGTCGCCCAGCCGGTCAGCGTGTGCGCCCCGTCCAGGGGGAGCGTCCAGCAGCCCTCGACCGAGACGATGCGTGTCCGGGTCGAGTCGATCCACCGGTGGACGTTCCGGATCTGGGCGGCGGTGGCACCGGCGAAGGGCCCGGGTCCGGGCTGCACGGTGGTCGCGGCGGCCCGGAGTCCGTCGATGACGGGCATCGGTGCCGCTCCCGGCGGGACGACCCCGGATCCGGCGAGTCGACCGTGGCGCACCACCGCGACCGCCCACGTCCGGCGCGGCGACGGCTGTGCGAGAACGATCTCGGGCAGCGAGGCCGTTGCGGTGAGTTCCTGCCGTTGGGAGAGGACGCGCACGAGGGCCGCGGTCCTGTCGCGGAGCCGGGCCGCGCGTTCGAACGCGCCCTCGGCCGCGAGTAGCTCCACCCTGTCCACCAGATCCCGCAGGGGACCGGAGTCCCGTCCCTCCGCCAGCGCCGCCCAGCGATCGGATCCCGGGGCGGTGCCGAGCACGCCGAGGAGATCCTCCCAGGCGGCCCGGGCGTCCTCGGCGCGCCGGAAGGGCCCGATGGCGGCGGGGTCGTCCGGGGTTCTCACGACCTTCGGGCGGGTGGCGCGGCCGGTGGGGGGCGTGAGCCACCAGCCGCGGCGAGGGCGCCGCGACCGGGTGTTGAACGGTGGTTGAAGCGAGTCGATGAGCTGTTCCTCGACGGTCCACGCCTCAAGGAGGTGGGCGCACGCGACCGAGTCGATGGAGTCGGCCAGCCCGACCATGGTGCGCATCCGTCCGCGCGTGTCACCTCCGGAGTAATAGGACCGGGCCCGTCTGCGGACCGCACCGGACGAGCCGACGTACAGAGCGCCACCGGCGTCGTCCCGGAACACGTAGACACCGGGCCCCTCGGTCAATGACCCGGTCATGGCGGCCCGTCGCCTCACCTCCGGGGAGAGGCGACCGTCGTAGGCCCGTAACTCCGACAGGGTCGAGACCCCGCAGTCGCCGACCCGCGAGATCAGTGCGTGGAGCACGTCGACCGTGGCGCGGGCGTCCTGCAGGGCCCGGTGATTGGGCTCCACGGTGGCCCCCAGGTGCGCGGCGAGGACTCCCAACCGGTGGCCTCGTGTCTCCCCGCGGTGCAGCACCCGCCTCGCGAGAGCCAGGGTGCAGAGCGACGGGGGATCGGGCCACGGGTGCCCGGTCGACGCGGCGGCGGCCCGCAGGAACCCCAGGTCGAACCGCGCGTTGTGGGCGACGAGGACGGCCCCGCGGGAGAATTCGAGAAACGTCGACATCACCTCGCCGAGACTCGGGGCACCGACGAGGTCGTCCGGAGCTATCCCGGTCAGTCTGCTGATGTGGCCGGGCAGGGCACCGTCGATCGAGACGAACGTCGACAGCTCCGCCTGCACCTCGCCGCCCCGAACGCGTACCGCGCCGATCTCGGTGATCTCGTCGCTTCCGGTCCGGGTGCCCGTCGTCTCCAGGTCGACCACGACGAACGTGACGTCGGACAGCAGAGGCTCGAGATCGTCGAAAGCTGCCTGCACCCCGGTCGAGACGGGGGAGGGGGATCGGGGCATGCCGGAGACGGTAGCCCCGCCCTCCGACACGGCCGGCCCCGCCGTGGTTGTCGGACCCTGTCCCTAGGGTGCCCCGCAGTACGACCACCCCGGGCCCGTATCGCGGCTCGATAACGAACGGGCAACACGCCCAGGACGAAGTGTGAGGTAGATCATGTTCACGATGGATTGCGTTCGGTGTCCCGCGGGACCCGCCGCGTGTGACGGGTGCATCATCGCTGTTCTCGACGCCGGAAAACCGCAGGTGGACGAGCTTTCTCCGAAGTCGTGCGGGTATGTTCTGGACCCGGAGGTTCGCGAGGCGATCGACGTCCTGCGCGAGGTCGGAATGGTCTCCACGGTCGAGATTCTGGGGGCTGACGTCGCCGCGTGAGCGATGAACTGGACTTCGACGAGACGGTTTCGTAACCTTTTCGAGACCTCGGAAGTCATCGCCCGCCTGCCGGTGGGGAGCCGGGGTCACACCTAAGCGCCGAAGGGCGCACCGGGGAACCAAGATCCACTGGGGTGAATCGCACGAGGGCCTACAGGTCCGAAGCGTAGGACAGACTTCCGTGTCCGAACCCGTCAGCTAACCCGGTCGGTGCCGCAGGAAGAAAGAGGAACAGTCTTCGTGGGAGCCCACAGCATCAAGACCAGCTCGACCGGCCGCCGTGTCGCCGCCGCCGGCCTGCTCGCAGCCGGAGCCGCTGTCGCCGGTTCCGGAACCGCCGCCGCCGCACCCGTCACCGTCGACGTCCCCGTCGAGCTGCGGCTGCCCGGCGTGCCGAACCAGGTCTCGTTCGACCTACCGGAGGGCATCGAGCTCCCGGCCGGCTTGGCCCAGGCCCAGGCACAGGCGGCGCCCGTCGAGTTCGCCGCCCCCGCGCCGGTGGTCTCGACCGGCCAGCGCATCCTCGACGCCGCCACCACCCGGGTCGGCTCGCCCTACGTCTGGGGCGCTACCGGCCCCAACTCGTTCGACTGCTCCGGTCTGACCTCGTGGGCTTACAAGGAGGCGGGGATCTCCATCCCGCGCACCAGCCAGGCCCAGATCGGCGGCGGCACCCAGGTCTCCAAGGCCGACCTGCAGCCCGGCGACATCGTCGCCTTCTACAGTGGCGCCAGCCACGTCGGGATCTACGCCGGCAACGGCCAGGTCGTCCACGCCCCGTCCTCGGGCACCTCGGTGAGCTACGCGCCGGTGGACTCCATGCCGTTCTACGGTGCGACCCGCTACTACTGAGTCGGGTCGCTCCCCGAACCTCCGCAGACCCCGTCGGCGTCCGGTCTCGAACCGGTCACCGGCGGGGTCTGTCGTCTGTAACATCCCCTCTCGGGTACCCGATTCCACCGTAGGCGTCGGCTGGGCGCCCGCGCCCTGCGTGACCCGGATCCGAGAGTTCGACGACACCAGATGACCCGCAGCCTCAGCGTGCTCGCGATCGCAGCGACCGTGACCACCTCGTTGACCCTCGGTCCCGCGCCGGCCGGAGCGCAGACCACCACCCCGGACCGGTCGTCGCCAACCGCGACCACGGCGCCTGTCCCGGGTCCGGTTACCCCGCCTGATCAGGTTTCGACTTCTCCCGCTCCGTCGTCGACCGCTCCGTCGTCGACCGCTCCGTCTTCCCCCGCTCCGTCGCAGACTGCACCGTCCACCACGCCATCCGCCACGGCGGTGCGCGGCGAGATGAGCGAGGACCTGGCGGAGCTGGCCCGGTTGTCCGAGGAGGCGGGAGCATTGGGGGAGCAGCTCTACCTCGCGCGCGGGGAACTGGACCGCGCCAACGGGGAGCGCGTCCGCCTCGAACGGGCCGCCGGGGTCGCAGCCGGACGGTCCGCCCTCGCGGACGGCACCGCGCGCCGGGACCAGTCCACCGTCGATCACCTCGCGACCATGCGGTACCGGGGCGGGGACACCGGCGCCACACGGGCGGCAGTGCTCGCCGAGAGCCCCCGGGACCTGGTCCACAGGCTCGACACGCTGCGCCGACTGTCCGGGGCCACCACGAGTGCACTGGACGCCTCCAGAGCGGCGTCCCGGGATGCGGTGCAGCTCAGGGAAGAGGCCGCGCGTTCCGCGGCCGAGGCCCGGGACGCGGCCCGCGTCGCGCAGGAGCGAACCGACGCGCTCGCCCGCCGAACCGAGGAGATGCGGGTACGGATGGACGAGGTCCGTCGCCGGGTCGACGCACTGTCGGACGCACAACGGGATCTCTGGATCGGTGGACCGGTGGTGCCGGAGGGGTACGTCGCCCCGCCGGCGGACGACGTCAATTCCGCGGCGCTCCGAGTCGCACTCTCCCGGCTGGGCGCGCCCTACTCGTGGGGCGCGACGGGCCCGTCCGAGTTCGACTGCTCCGGTCTCATGGTGTGGTCGTACGCGCAGGAGGGCAAGGCGCTGCCCCGGGCGAGCCAGGCGCAGGCGGTCGCGGGCGCCCCGGTGGCGATGAACGACATCCGGCCCGGTGACCTTGTCATCTACTTCCCCGGCGCCACCCACGTCGGGATGTACGCCGGCGACGGTCTGGTCCTGCACGCCCCGACCTACGGTGTGCCGGTCCGCCTCGAGCAGGTCGACGCGATGCCGATCCACGGGATCCGCCGCTACTGACCCCGGCCGACCCGGCCAAGCACGGCCGCCCCGCGCAGACACCGGCCGTCCCCGATCGCGCTCCGCCCCTTCCCGACGAGGACGACGCACCGGGCGGGGCCGAGGCGGGCCGGGTTGTGTGGCAGGCTCGGAGCCGATGACCAAGACGCTGTTGATCACCAACGACTACCCGCCGCGCCCGGGCGGGATCCAGTCGTACCTGGAGACGTATCTGAGCCACCTGGACCCGACGGACGTCGCGGTGCTCGCCTCGACGTTCCGGGGTGGCGAATCGGCGGAGTACGACGCCGCCAAGCCCTATCTGGTGGAGAGGGTGCCCACCGAGGTGGTGCTCCCCACGCCCGACCTCGCGGCACGCGCACGAAGGCTCGCCTCGGACTTCGGCGCGACGACGATCTGGTTCGGGGCCGCCGCCCCCCTCGCCGCCATGGCGCCGGTGCTACGGCAGGGCCCCGTGGACCGCATCATCGCGAGCACACACGGACACGAGGTCGGCTGGTCGATGCTGCCGGGCTCGCGCCAGATCCTGCGACTGATCGGCGAGTCCACCGACGCGGTCACCTACGTGAGCGACTACACACGGAGGCGGTTCGCGGCGGCGTTCGGCCCCCGCGCCCGCCTGGTGCACCAGCCGGGTGGCGTCGATACGGAGAGGTTCCGGCCGGATCCCGCACGGCGAAGGGCGATCCGCGACCGTTACGGACTCGCGGACCGCGACGTGATCGTGTGTCTGTCCCGCCTCGTGCCGCGGAAGGGCCAGGACATGCTCATCCGGGCGATGCCGGAGATCGCCCGGCGGGTGCCCGGGGCGGTCCTCGTCGTCGTCGGCGGTGGGCCCTATCGGCGCACGCTGGAAGGACTGGCGCGCCGCCTCGGGGTGGCCGACCGGGTCGTCTTCACCGGCCGCGTCCCCGCGGACGAGATCGTCGACCACCACCGACTGGCGGACGTCTTCGCGATGCCGTGCAGGACCCGAGGGGGAGGGCTGGACGTCGAGGGGCTGGGAATCGTCTACCTGGAGGCGTCCGCGTGCGGGGTGCCGGTCGTGGCGGGCCGGAGCGGCGGTGCCCCGGAGACGGTGCGCGACGGCCGGACCGGTCTCGTCGTCGACGGGACGTCACAGGGCGAGGTCGCCGACGCCGTCGCCGGCCTCCTCGAGGACCGGCCCAGGGCGTCGGCCATGGGGGTCCGCGGCCGCACCTGGGTGCTGGAGAACTGGCGCTGGGAGGACCTGGCCCGGGACATGGAACGCGTGCTCTCGGGGGAGTGACCCGCGAGAGCACGCGTTCCGACGCGCAGTCCGATCAGGCGTAGAGCGACTCGATCTGCTGGGCGTACTTCTGGTGCACGACGTTGCGCTTGACCTTCAGGGACGCGGTGAGCTCACCGGTCTCCTCGGTAAACTGGTCCGGGAGGACGTGGTACTTCTTGATCGACTCGGAGTGAGACACGCTCCGGTTCGCCCGCACCAGCGCCTGGTCCAGGTGCTCGATCAGGTCGGCGTCCTTGAGCAACTCGTACAACGAGCCGGACTTGTCGTGGTGGGTCTTCCACCGTTCGACGGCCTCCGGGTCGAGGGTCAGCAGGGCCGAGACGAACGGCTTTCCGTCGCCCACGCACACCGCCTCCGCCACGAGCGGGTCCGCACGCAGAGCGTCCTCGAGCTGGTTGGGAGCCACGTTCTTCCCGCCGGCCGTGACGATGATCTCCTTCTTGCGGCCGGTGATCGACAGGTACCCGTCCTCGTCCAGCGAACCCAGGTCACCGGTGCGGAACCAGCCGTCGCTGAAGGATTCGGCGGTCGCCTCCTCGTTCTGCCAGTAGCCGGAGGCGACGACGGGCCCGCTCACCTCGACCTCACCGTCCTGCGCGATCCGGACCGCGCAGCCGGGCAACGGCTGGCCGACGCTGCCGATCCGCATCCGCCCCGGGGTGTTGACCGTGATCGCCGCACAGGTCTCCGTCAGGCCGTAGCCCTCGAAGATGTTGACCCCGATGCCGTCGAAGAAGTGGGTCAGGCGCTCACCCAGGGCCGCGCCGCCGGAGATGGCGACCTCGCAACGCCCACCGAGCGCGTTGACGAGCTTGGCGTAGACCAACTTCGAGAAGATCGCGTGGCGCAGCCCGAGCAGCGGACCCACCCGGCCGTCACCCCGGTTGGCCTTGGAGTACGCGACCGCGGTGTCCGCGGCCTTGTCGAACATCCACGCCTTGACCGCGCCACCGTCCTGCGCGGTCGCCTGGGCCTTGTTGAAGACCTTCTGGAACACGCGGGGGACGGCCAGGATGTAGTGCGGCTTCATCTCGCCGAACGTCTCGACCAGGTTGGTCAGGTCGGCGGAATGCGCGATGGTCACGCCGGCGTGGAAGCCGGCGTAGGTGATGGCGCGGGCCAACACGTGGGCCAGGGGCAGGAACATCACCGAGGTGGCGTCGTCCCGCAGGACCCCGCTGAACGGCGTCTCGAGCACGGCGAGCGTCTCGGACATGAAGTTGCGGTGGCTGAGCATGACGCCCTTGGGGCGGCCCGTGGTCCCCGAGGTGTAGATCAGCGTCGCGGGGGAGTCGGCGCGGACCGAAGCCCGGCGCTCGTCGAGCACCGAGACGTCGACCGAGGCCCCCTCGGAGGCGAGGGTCTCCAGGACCGGGGTCGCACCGTCGATCACCAGGACGTCGGCGACCTCCAGGCCCTGCACGCCCTCCCGGGCGGTGGTGGCGTGGGTGTCGTTCTCGACGATGATCAACCGGGCCGCGGAGTCCTCCATGATCCAGTGGATCTGGTCGGCGCTGGAGCTGTCGTACACGGGAACGGTGACCGCGCCGACGGCCCAGATCGCGAAGTCGATGAGATTCCACTCGTACCGGGTGGAGCTCAGGAGGGCGACCCGATCGCCCGCCCGGACACCGAGCGCCACCAGTCCGCGGGCGATCGTCCGGACCTCCTCGGCGAACTCGCGGTTGGTGACGTCCGTCCACCGACCGTCGACGGGCTTCTGGAACGCCACGTTCTCCGGGGTGTTCTCCGCACGGTCGTATGCCGACTGTACGCAGGACCAGTCGTCAGGGACGGTGAAGTTGGCGGGTACCGCGACGTATTCGCGCAAAGGGTCCTCCCGGTGGAGACGTTCAGAGTATGTCGGTGACCACACACACACTATCGCCGGGACCACACGGTGGTCACGTCGCCTGCCCTCCGGGCGCCGCGGGTGGGGCGCATCGCGGAGCGGGATATGTGAAGCTTGTGGGTATGAGCGAGCACGACGGCGCCCCCGAGGTGTGGCCGACCAGAGACTCCACGGTGGTCGACGCACCGGTGGAGGACGTCATGGCGGTCATCTCCGACTTCGCCGCGTATCCGGAGTGGTCCGCGTCGATCCGCGCGGCCGAAGTGCTCTCCACCGGTCAGGACGGCCGTCCGGACCGGGTGCGGTTCGAGCTCGAGGCGGGCGCGATCGTCGACGAGTACGTCCTCGTCTACTCCTGGTCGGCGGACGACCGCGGTCTGGAGTGGCGGCTCGAGAGCTCGGCGTTGCAGAGGGCCCAACGGGGCTACTACCGGCTCGAACCGGTGGAGGGCGGCACGCGTGTGGACTACGAACTCGAGATCGAGCTCACGGTCCCGGTGATCGGGAGCCTGCGCAGCCGCGCCGAGCGGCGTATCCTGGGCGACGCGCTGAAGGAACTCAAGCGCCGGGCGGAGTCGCGGTGAGCAGAACCCGTGTCGTCGTCGTCCTCGGGGGAGATCCCGAGGACCGCGCAGGCGCCACCGCCGACCTGCTCGCGGACCCCGGCTGCACGGCGTTGATCCTGACCGGCCATCCCGATGCCGTCGATCCCCGTCTCGACGTCTCGGAGGACGGGCCCGTCGAGGTCCGGGTCGACGACCCGACGGCAAGGCTCGAGGCCTACCGGTCCGGCGCCGCCGATCCGGACGACGACGTACTCGCGGCGCTCGCCGCCGGAGGGGACACCCCACTGGCCGCGGTGCTCGGGTGGGAGTACGCGCGACGGGCCGCGTCGTCCGAGTACTGGGACGTCGTCGTGGTCGAGCTCGACGGGGACCTGACCGCGGTGCGCCGGCTCGCGGCGGCCGGGGAACTGGCCGCGTTCGTGGAATCACGTTGGCCCGCCAATGTGCGCTTCGCCTCCATGGCGGCGGGCGGACGCGCCGACGTGCGGGTGCGGGAAGCGCACAGACTCGCGCTGCTCGCCGGTGACGTGGCCGGCTTCCTCGCCGGGAGGATCGAGACCATCGTGGTGGGGTCCCCGGCCGGCTCCACGGCTGCCATGGCGACCCTGGCCCGCGGCGCCGTCACCCCGGTGGTGGCGCCCGACGGCGAGGGCGGATACCGGGTCGAGTACCCGGCCCCGACCCGCCCGTCCGCGCCGGTCTCGGTCGAGGGGGACCGGCTCCGCCTGGAGTTCGACGGGTTCCGGGCGGTGGTGGCGCTGCCGCCGCTGCTGCGCCGGTGTGTGCTCACGCAGTCCGTCTTCGAGCGCGACGCGGGTCGACTGGTGATCAGCTTCCTGCCCGACCCGGATCTGTGGCCCCCGAACCTCGTACCGTCCGGATCTGCGGACCGCGCCGGGTAGTATCCGCATTCGTCGACAGCTATCACAAGAGGACCGGTGACCCGTTGCTGTACTACCTGTTCAAATACGTGCTCATCGGCCCGTTCCTACGTCTGACGAGTCGTCGGGTCGTCACGGGACGCGAGCACTTCCCCGAGCGCGGTGGCGCCCTGCTGGTCGGCAACCACGAGTCCGTCGCGGACTGGTTGTTCACCCCTCTGCTCCTGCCCCGCCGGGTCACCTTCCTGGCCAAGAGCGACTACTTCACCGGAACCGGTGTCCGCGGCATGCTCAGCCGGTGGTTCTTCGCCGGCTCGGGCCAGCACCCGATCGACCGCACCAACGCCGACGCCGCCCAGGCCGCCCTCGACGCCGGGCTCGAGGTCCTCTCATCGGGGGAGATCCTGTGCATCTACCCGGAGGGGACGCGCTCGCCGGACGGCCGTCTGTACCGCGGGAAGACCGGGCCCGCCCGCCTCGCACTCCGGGCCGGGGTGCCCATCATCCCGGTGGGCGTGACCGGGACCTCCGAGTACGTACGCCGGATCTCCCGGTTCCGCCCCGGGCGGCGCACCGAGATCCGGGTCATGCTCGGCGAGCCGCTCGATCTGTCCCCGTGGGCCGGGCGCGAGGGGGACCGGGACGCTGAGCGCGAGATCACCGACGAGCTCATGCGGCGGATCCAGGCGCTGACCAATCAGGAGTACGTCCACGACACGTATGGCGCCGAGATGAAGAAGCGCTACGAGGCGGTGCGCAAGGCCGGGCGGAACCTGCTCGACCACCCCGTCGAGGGACAGCGCTGATCGCCGGTGCGCTACTTCTACGACTGCGAGTTCATCGAGGACGGCACGACGATCGAGTTGGTCTCCGTGGGGATCGTCGCCGAGGACGGCCGGGAGTTCTACGCCGTGTCCACCGACTTCGACGCCTCGGCGGCCGGGCCGTGGGTGCGGCGCAACGTCCTTCCGAAGCTGCCCAACCCGTCGTCGTCCGCGTGGATGTCCCGGAGCCGCATCCGGGACGAGCTCTACGAGTTCGTCACCGCGCCGCCCACCGGCGGGGTCGAGATGTGGGCGTGGATCGGGGCGTACGACCACGTGGCCGTCTGCCAGCTGTGGGGCGACATGACAGCCCTTCCCGCCGCCATGCCCCGGTTCACGCGCGACGTCCGCCAGCTCTGGGAGACCGCCGGCAAGCCCGACCTGCCCGCACACCCGGGAGGGGAACACGACGCCCTCGCCGACGCCCGCCACGCCGCGATGCGCTTCCGCGCCATCGCGGCGAAGTCGCCCCACCTGGGTCTCTGAGGCCCGCTCCGCCGGTTGTGGCGTATCGTCGCCGGGGTGAGCAACTGGACAGTCGACGTCGACATCGCGCAACTCCCCGACCTCCCGCCGCTCTCCGCGGACCTGGATCGGCAGCTGGCGGACGCCCTCTCGCGGCCCGCCCTGCAGCAGCCGTCGTGGGATCCCGGTCACGCCGCGGCGATGCGCAAAGTGTTGGAGAGCGTGCCGCCGATCTGCGTCGCCTCCGAGGTCGAGCACCTCTCCGATCGCCTCGCCGACGTGGCGCACGGGCGTGCGTTCCTGCTCCAGGGCGGTGACTGCGCCGAGACGTTCGAGGCGAACACCGAGCCGCACATCAAGGGCGTGATCCGCACCCTGCTGCAGATGTCGGTCGTGCTGACCTACGGTGCGTCGATGCCCGTGGTCAAGGTCGGCCGGATCGCCGGCCAGTACGCCAAGCCCCGCTCGGCGGACCGCGACGGAACCGGGTTGCTGTCCTACCGCGGCGACATGGTCAACGCGCTCGAGCCGGACGAGGCGGCCCGTGAGCACGACGCCTCCCGGCTCGTCCGTGCCTACGCCAACGCGGCCGCGGCGATGAACCTGGTCCGTTCCCTCACGGCGTCGGGCACCGCGGACCTGCATCGCGTCCACGAATGGAACATGGAGTTCGTCGCGGGCTCGCCCGCTGGTGCCCGCTACGAGGCCCTCGCCGCCGAGGTGGATCGTGGCCTGCGCTTCATGGACGCGTGCGGGGTCTCGGACCAGAACCTGCGCTCGGCCGACATCTTCTCCTCCCACGAGGCGCTCGTCCTGGACTACGAGCGGGCCATGTTGCGCCTGGCCGACGACGGCACGGGCCTGACCGGCGACGCCGAGCAGGGGTTGTACGACCTGTCGGCGCACTTCCTGTGGATCGGGGAGCGGACCCGCGGCATCGACGACGCCCACGTGGCGTTCGCCTCGCTCATCCAGAACCCGATCGGTCTGAAGATCGGCCCCACCACCACGCCCGAGTTGGCGGTCGAGTACGTGGAGAAGCTCGACCCCCACAACCGGCCGGGTCGACTGACGCTCGTCTCCCGGATGGGCAACGATAAGGTCCGCGACGCGCTGCCGCCGATCGTCCAGGCCGTCGAGGCGACCGGCCACAAGGTCATCTGGCAGTGCGACCCCATGCACGGCAACACCCACTCGACGTCCAACGGGTACAAGACCCGCCATTTCGACCGGATCATCGACGAGGTCCAGGGCTTCTTCGAGGTCCACCACGCTCTCGGTTCCCACCCGGGTGGCATCCACATCGAGCTCACCGGTGAGGACGTCACCGAGTGCCTCGGCGGTGCCCAGGACATCTCGGACCTCGACCTGGCCGGCCGTTACGAGACCGCCTGCGACCCGCGCCTCAACACCCAGCAGTCGCTCGAGCTCGCCTACCTCGTGGCGGAGATGCTGCGCAGCTGACGCCGTAGGGGCCGGCCTCTCGCCCCGGAGGCACGGCCGGCCCTAGCCGAGCGCGTCGATCTCGACCTCGCTGCCCCTGGCCACCACCCGGCCGGGCAGCGGGGTCTGGCCGTAGACGATCCCCCTCGACGTCCCCGAGTCGATGGTGGCCTCCAGCCCGGCGTCCTGCAGCGTCCGGCGCGCGTCGGAGGCCCGCGAACCCAGCACCACCGGGACGGTCACCGCGTCCGACGGGACGACCCGCAGCACCGCGTTCGACGGGTCGAGCCGGGTCCCGGCCGGCGGGTCGGTGCGCACCACGCGGCCGTCGGAGATCTGACGATCGGTCACGGGTGACTCGCGGACGATCGTGAACCCCTCGTCCTCGAGGATCCCGGTCGCCTCGTCGAGGGGCACGTCCCGGAGGTCCGGCACGGTCAGTGCATTGGAGACGAGCAGGACGACCCCGTCCCCGCGGGACACGTCGGTTCCGCTGTCCGGGTCGGTGCCCACGGCCACGCCGCCGTCCACCTCGTCGTCGTAGACCCGTCTGACCTGTGACACGGTGAGGCCCGCGCCCTCCAAGGCCGCGCGCGCCTGGTCCTCCTCCAGGCCCACGACCTCGGGGACGGCGACGGGTGCGGGGCCGGAACTGGTCACCATGGCCACCCGGGTGCCCACGTCGACGGTCGTGCCCGCGCCCGGCTGGAGGGAGACCACCTGGCCGACGGGTACCGAGTCCGAGTACTCGTTCCCGCCCCGGACCGGTTCCAGTGAGTTCTCCCGCAGCGCTGCGGACACGGCGTCCACCGACCTGTCGGCGCCGACCTCGGGCACCACGGGGCGACCGACGGACACCAACACATCGACGGTGTCGCCGCGCGGCACCCGCTCGCCCGCCGCGGGGTCGGTGCCCACCAGCGCGGACGGGGGGACGTCGTTGCTGAAGGCGTCGCGGGTCGCGGCGGCCAACCCGACGGCGTTGACCGCCTCGGTCGCCTGCCCCACCGACATACCCTGGACCGACGGCACCTCCACGAACCGGCCGGAGCCCAGCCACCAGCCGGCCACGGCCAGGCCTATCGCGGCGGCGAGCACCACGATGAGCCACAGCATGCCGCGCTGGCGGCGGGGCCGGATGACGTCCCGGTCGGGCGCGGGCTCGAGGTCGCCGGGGGGATAGTGGCCCGAACCCGCGCCGTGCCAGTGCGCAGGAGCGGGACCGGCCCCCGCTCCCGCCCCGGGATCCGCCGCCGCCGGGGCCACCATGGTGTCCACCCGCGTCGGCGTCGGCCCGTCGCCCCGGCGCAGCGCCTCCCCGCTCTCACGGTCGGCGGCGTCGAACTCCGATTCCCCGCCCGGTGTCGCCCGCGCGGCGTTGGCCCGAGCCCGCGACCACGAGGACTGCCGTGGTGCCGGGACGACATAGTCGGGGAACCGGCCGATCCTGGCGGCCTGGTCCAGGTCCCGCAGCATCTCGCCGGCGTCGGCGTAACGGTCCTCACGGCTGCGTCGCGTGGCGCGCAGGATCAGGTGGTCGAGGTCCTCGGCCACGGTGTCGGACTGGTCGGACGGGGCCGGCACGTCGGTGTCGAGGCGACGGTAGGCCACGGCGATGTTGTTGTCACCGCTGAACGGTGGCTCCCCGGTGAGCATCTCGTAGGCGAGAACGCCGAGGGAGTACAGGTCGGACCGGGCGTCGGTGTCGGCGCCGGAGATCTGTTCGGGGGACAGGTAGGCCGCCGTGCCCATCACCACGCTGCTCGAGGTGGCGCGGGACTCGGCCACCGCCCGGACCAGGCCGAAGTCGGCGAGTTTGACCGCGCCGTTCGTGGAGATCAACACGTTCTCGGGCTTGATGTCGCGGTGCACCAGCCCGGCCTGGTGGGCCTCCCGCAGGGCGCCGAGGAGCGGACGCAGGACGGCGGCCGCGGCGTACGGGGGCATGGGGCCACGCTCGTCGAGCAGCTCCCGCAACGTGCCTCCGGGCACGAGTTCCATCACGAGGAACGCCGTGTCGGCCTCGACGCCCTGGTCGAAGACCTGGACGATGCCGGAATCCGACAGTCGGGCCACCGACCTGGCCTCGAGGGTGAAGCGGTCCACGAACGCCTTGTCCCCGGCGAGGGTCGGATCGAGCAGCTTGACGGCGACGTGGCGGTCCAACCGCTCGTCGGTGGCCAGGTGGACGGTGGACATCCCGCCGCGGGCGATGACGGCGTCGAGCCGGTATCGCCCGTCGAGCAGGGTCCCTGGGCCGGGGGGCTTCCCGTCGTAAGTGCTCATGTCGTCCATTCTGCCCCTCCCGTCCCGTCCGCGGTACGTCCCTAGCGGACGGGGTCCGTAGCCCGACGCCGTCGGCCGCGCCGGCACCGCCGGTGGGGCCCGGGCGCACCCGTGGGACTAACCTGGGTGGCGTGAGTACTGTTCCGCACGCCGACGACGTCCTGCCCGCCGACGTCGAGACCATCAACCTCCCCGCGGTGTCCGAGCGCCTGGGCATCCCCGTGACCCGCGTGCACGATCTCCTGCGCGACGGGACCCTGCTCGCCGTGCGGCGAGCGGGCATCGTGGTGGTGCCGGCGACCTTCCTGGATGACGACGACGAGGTCGTGCGCTTCCTGCCCGGACTGGTCGCGGTCCTGAGGGACGGCGGCTACCGGGACGAGGAGATCCTGCGGTGGCTGTTCGCCGAGGACGACAGCCTGCCCGGCCGGCCGGCCGACGCGCTACACGGTCACCGCGCCCGCGAGGTCATGCGGCGCGCCCAGGCGATGGCGTTCTGACCCCGGCGGTCGCGCGCCGCCACCACCAGACCGCGGCGAGGGATGCCGCGAGGGCCGCCCCGACGAGCGCGGGGCTGTAGAGGCTGGTCGACCCGTTGGGTCCGATCGCCATCACGAGGAAGACGGTCACCGCCACGGCGGCCGTGGTGGCGCGTCGACCGGGTCGGGCGGCGACCCAGAACGCCGCCACCCACACGTAATACCAGGGCCAGGCCAGCGAGTTGAGCACCACGAAGGCCAGCAGCGCGACCATGATGCCGCGGAGCGCCGAGCGGGTGTCACGCCGGTGGAGCCACCACACCACGACGAGGGTGACCCCCAGGACCACGCGTCCGACGCGGCGGGTGACCGCCAGGACGTCCTCGAATCCGGGGGTGTCGACCACGGCGTGGACCAGGTGCGCCGCGGCGGTGGGCGCGCTGAGGTAGTTGATGACCCGGTCGGAGACGGAGATCGCGTCCAGCCAGCCGAACCCGGTGCCCGCGGCGAGGGTCGCCAGGGCGAACGCGACGGCGGCGGCCCCCGCCGCGGCCCCGGTGTCGACGAGGGCGCCGACGAGGGGGCGCCGCGCCCCGGTCGACGCCCGCCGCCGGTCCAGGGCGATCCACAGCAGGAACGGCGCGACGATCACGGCGGTGGCCTTGAACGCCACCGCGATCCCGATCGCCGCCCCCGCCCACGCATAGCGCCGGTCGAGCGTGAGGACCACGGCGCCGACGCACGCCACCAGCGGGAAGATCTCGTTGTGCAGCCCGCCCGCGAAGTGGATCACGGACAGCGGGGAGGCGCCCGCCATCCACACCGCCGCGCCGGCGTCGACTCCCGCGCGGCGGGCCAGGGCGACCACGAGCGCGACGAGCGCGGCCAGTGCGGCGAGCACCACCACCCCGAGGATGACGATCCCCACCGCCGGGTGGCCGCCGGACAGCGCCACGATGACGCGCATGAGCAGCAGGTGCAGCGGGCCGTAGGGGGTCGCGGTGGACCGCCAGTCCGGGCTGACCTCGTCGGTGAAGGGGCCGGGGTTGGCCTCCGGTCCGTGGTGGTACGGGTCCACTCCCGCGGCGGCCATGGCGCCCTGCGCCAGGTAGGACCAGGCGTCGCGGCTGAACAGGGGGACCGCGGGCAGCAGTGGCGCCGACCACAGGGCCGTGGCCCACACGGCGTCCCGGGTGGGGAGGCGGCCCGAGACCGCCCGGGGGCCGAGCGCGAGCCACGAGGTGACCAGCAGCGCGACGCCCGCCCAGCAGAGGATGAGGGCGAGGGCCTCACCGTGGCCGAACGTGTACCCGGGCAGCCCCACCGCGACCGCGACGCCGCCGTCCACGGGCAGGGCGCCCGCGCCGAATCCGGCGATGGTGAGCAGGACCGAGCCGAGGACGCCGCGCCACAGTGCCGGACCGGAGGGGCCGTTCAGGGCGGCGCGGGCCGAGGCGGTCGTCGCGGTGGTCGCCCGGCGGATCCGCGACGATGGTGTCGACGGCGACGGCGACGGTGATGATGACGGTGACGACGACGAGGTGGTCGCCTCCGGCCGGGGTCCGGTCGCTCCGTGCACGGATCAGGCCCGCCTGCGGGTCGCGGCCTCCGCCAGTGCCCGCAGGGTGTCCCGCCCGTGGTCGCTGATCGCGTCGGAGGCCACGGCGTCCAGGGCGCGGGTGGTCAGCGCGTCGATCTCGGCCTCCACCGAGACCACGGCACCGGACTCCACGAGGACGGCGCGCGCGCGTTCGAGCGTGGCCGCGTCGGGTTGCGTCCCGAGGACGCCGAGGAGGAACTCGGCGTCCGGGCGGGGGGCGAGGGCGGTCGCACGGGCGAGCAGCAGGGTGCGCTTGCCCTCCCGCAGGTCGTCCCCGGAGGGCTTGCCGGTGACCTCCGGGTCGCCGAACACGCCCAGCATGTCGTCCCGCAACTGGAACGCCTGGCCCACGGCCACCCCGAACTCCCGCAGGGCCGAGACGGTCTCCGCCCCGGCACCCGCCAGCTCGGCGCCGATGTGCAGTGGCCGCTCGACCGTGTAGGCCGCGGTCTTGAAGCGGTTCACCCGGGCCGGGGTGAGCTCGTCGGTGGCGCCCGAGGCCTCGGCGAGGATGTCGAGCATCTGCCCCGACAAGACCTCGGTCTTCATGGCGTACCAGGGACCCAACGCGCGGGCCAGGGCCTCGGGAGGCACCCCGCAGGACACGAACATCTCGTCGGCCCACGTCAGCGCGAGGTCGCCCACGAGGATGGCCTGGGAGATGCCGTAGCGGGCCGCGTCCCCGTCCCAGCCCTCGTCGCGGTGCGCGGCCTCGATCGTCCGGTGGACGGTGGGGCGGCCTCGCCGGGTGTCCGAGGCGTCCACGATGTCGTCGTGGACCAGCGCGCAGGCCTGGATCAGCTCGAGGGCGGCGCAGGCGGTGACGACCTCGTCCGGGGCGGGAGCGTCCGTGTCGCTCGCGGCGGCCCAGCCGGCCAGGGCGAACCGCGGTCGCATCCGTTTGCCGCCGTCGAGGACGAAGTCGGAGAGCAGGCCGGCCAGGCGGTCGACCCGCTCGTCTATCCCCGCCACGACCGTGCGCCGTCCGTCGATGAGTCGGCGGAGCGCGTCGAGGACGCGTTCTCCGTCGTCGGGGCGAGTCGCCGAGACCACGGGCACCATCCCTTCCGGGCGCCGGTGTCCGGCCGCCCTCGTCGCCGACGATCCTAGTCGTCGGGCGGCGGCCGGACGTGGCGCGCGTCGGGCTACCCTGGTCGGGTGACCCAGCTACCCGACTCCGACCCGACGGACGGCGGCCGGCACCCGAGCATCGTGGAGCGGATCGCGACGTCGACCACCCCGAGGGTTCCGTTCTCCGTCGAGTTCTACCCGCCGCGCGACGAGGCCGCCGAGGAGCGACTCTGGCGCGCCGCCACCGTGTTCTCCGACCTCGGGGCGGCGTTCGTCTCGGTCACCTACGGGGCCGGCGGATCCACGCGGGACCGGACGGTCCGGGTCGTCGAGCGGCTCGTCCGCGAGACCGACCTGCTGCCGATCGCGCACCTGACGGCGGTGGACCACACGGTCGCCGAGCTCACCGACATGATCCGCATGTACGGCGAGGTCGGAGTGTCCAACATCCTCGCCCTGCGCGGGGACCCGCCCGGGGACCCGCTGGGCGAGTGGACGGCTCACCCCGAGGGGTTGCACTACGCCGAGGAACTCGTCCGTCTGATCCACGAGGTGGGGGACTTCCACGTCGGGGTGGCGTCCTTCCCCGAGGGGCACTACCGGGCCCGGGACCTCGAGCACGACTCCGAGATCCTGGTGAACAAGCTCCGGGCCGGCGCCGAGTACTCGATCACCCAGATGTTCTGGGACGTGGAGCACTACCTGCGCCTGAGGGATCGCGCCGTCGCCGCCGACCCGGAGCAGGGCGCCAAGCCCATCATCCCCGGACTCATGCCGGTCACGAGTCTGCGGCAGGTCCAGCGGATGGTCGAGCTCTCGGGCTGCGCCCTGCCCGACGACCTGGCCGAGCGACTCCGGACCGCGGCCGGGGACGGGCCCGAGGAGAACCGGGCGGCGGTCCGTGAGGTCGGGATCGATCTCACCACCCGCATGTGCGAGCGTCTGATCGTCGAGGGTGTCCCGTGCCTGCACTTCAACACCCTGAACTTCTCCAAGGCCACCCACGAGGTCCTCACCAACCTGTCGATGGCCCCCGCCCCCGGGGTGGCGGCCGGCAGGATCTGATCCGCCCCGGTGGGGGTGCGGCTCGGGTCAGCGCACCAGCCGGTCGGCACGGGCCCTGGACGTCCGGGCGGCCAGGATCGTCCCGATGGACACCAGCAGGGCGGCGCCGATCCCGACGATCATCCACACCGCGAACCCACGTGCGGCCGGGTCAGGATACGACGACGAGGCCTGCATCCGCGTGATGGACCCCGGAGCCGGGGACCAGCTGACGGAGTTGCCGGCCCCGATGGTGCCGTTGGTCTCCTTGATGCGGTTGGGGAAGGTCAGGTCGACCCGGGTGGTCGCCGTCTCGGCGCGGTCGGCGGGCAGCAGGGACAGGTCCACCGATCCGCTGAACGACACCGTGTCGCCGCTGCGGCGGAAGCCCAGGCTGTACGGCCGTGCCCCCTCGATGTCGATCGCGAGGGTGAGGGTGTCGACCTCCGCGAACGTCAACTGGGTGAAGTAGATCTCGCGGCCGGTGAAACCGTCCGCTGAGTAGGGGGTGATGCGCACCTTCTGCTCGAGCCCGGACGGCGTGGTGATCCGGTCGAGCGCGGCCGCCTGCGCGGGCTGGTCACCCGCCACGAGGATCCGGCCGGAGACGGTGTCGTCTTTGCGGACGCTCATCTGGGCGTTCAGCTGGAGGCACCCGGACAGGAGCACCAGGAGGGTGGCCAGGGCCGTGAGGCCCGCCAGTCGCCGGGGCAGTCGGGAGCGGCCACTGCTCGTGGGGGCGTTCGCTGTCGGATGGGGCGGGGTCACGGCGGTCATTGTGCCCGTGATCCCTGCCGTCGCCGCGCCGACCTGCCGAGTCGGCGGGTCACGAGCCGCGCCACCGTCCTGCCGCTGGTCCCGATCACACCGCCACCGGGGTGGGTCGAGGCCCCCGCCAGGAACACGCCGTCGGCCCCGGGCACGGCGTGACCGCGCAGATCGGGGTGGGGACGCATCGGCAGCATCTGGTCGAGGGACATCTCCACGTGCATGACGTTCCCGCCGATCAGCCCGAGTTCGGTCTCCAGGTCCTCGGGGGTCTGGACGTGACGGTGGACGATCGAGTCGGCCAACCCCGGCGCGAAGCGGTCCGCGACGGCGATGATCCGGTCGGCCTCCGCGGCGCCCTCCTCCGACCAGCCACGGCCGTCGGCCAGGTGGCGCGGGTGCCACTGTGACCACAGTGTCAGCTCGTGGCGGCCCTCCGGAGCCAGCGAGGGGTCGAGCGCGCTGAAGCTCATCGCCAGGACGGCGGGATCGGCGTCGAGGCCGCCCGCGGCGGCGACGCCGTAGCGGCGATCGAGGTGCCGTCGGTCCGTGACGAGCAGTTGCAGGCCGTGGGCGCTGGTGCTCGTGGGTACGCCGGGATACGTGGGCAGTGCATCGGTCCCGAGTCTGACGGCCATCCCCAGTCCGAAACCGGGCCTGATCCGCCGCCGCCACCCGTCCAGCGTCGCCGCCGGGAGTTCGCCGGCGAGGAGGTCCAGGGTCGTGTGGACGTGGCAGGCGGCGACGACGGCCGAGCAGTACAGGGATCGTCCGCCCTCGGTGTCGACGCGCCACCCCGAACCGGAGCGCCGGATCGAGGTGGCCCCGGCACCTGCGGTGACCGTCCCCCCGTGCGCCCGGACGGCGGCCGAGAGGGACTTCGCGAGCGCGCCCGAACCGCCGATCGCGCGCCCCGGCGGGACTCGGTGCATCAGGGCGGCGAACCCGATCATGGGGGCTGTGGCGGGGTGGGACATCGGCGGTCCCGACTGCGCGCCGAACCACGACAGTGCCGCCTTGAGGCGCTCCGAGGTGAACATCGCGTCCAGCAGCGCGTCACCGGAGGACAGGAAGGTCTGGACCGCGCCGAACGGATCGCGCAGGTCGTCGGCCCCGAGGAACGCCGAACCGAGACCCGGAGCGGTGGGGCGGACCGCGAACCCCTTCATCATCCGTCCCGCCAGGACGTCCCACCGGCGGACGAACTCCCGGTACGCGCCGGCGTCGGCCTCACCGCAGGCCGCGGCGATGCTGGCGCACGTGGCGTCGAGGTCACGGTGGAAGACGATCGGTGGCGCGTCGGATCCCGGCGGGGCGGGCGCGAAGCCCCACGGGTCGCAGTCCACGTAGCGCAGTCCGTGGGCCTCCAGCCCGAGCTCTTCCGGGATCCCGGTGTGGCGGATCATCAGATGTGCCGAGGACCCGCGGTCGGTGCGGTGGCCCGGGTACCGTTCGACCGTCGACGTGGCGCCGCCGATCACCGTGTCCCGTTCGACCACGTGCACGTCGAGCCCGGCGCGGGCGAGATAGGCGGCGCACACCAGTCCGTTGTGGCCGGAGCCGACCACCACCACGTCCTGCCGGGGGGTCACGTCCGATCTCCGTTCCCGGCGAGCGGTAGCGATTGGGCCAGGACGGCGAACGGTCTCGCGTCCCCCTGGAACCGATACGAACGCAGCACATCGGTGAACCCCAACGACCGGTACAGGCGCCAGGCCGCGTTGTCCTCGCCGTCGACCTCCGGGGTCGACAGCAGCACCGTGCTCTCCGGCCGGTCGGCCAGGAACGTCCTGACGAGGGTCGCGCCGATGCCGCGCCCCTGCAGTCCCGGCGAGACGTGCAGCTCGGTCAGTTCCACGTAGTCGGGCGGGAGCTCACGGTCCCGGTCCCGCAGTCCCCGGGAGACCTGGTCGTACCACCACTGCCCGGGAGCGCCGTGATAGCCGTAGCAGATGGCGACGAGCTGCCCCCGGGTCTGACCGAGCAGGCGTCGGCGCGGGGCCTCGAACGCGGCCACACCCGACCAGCCGTCCCGGTAGCTGTGCTCCATCCACGCCGCGGCCCGGGAGCGGACCACCTGCGGCGGGTAGCCCATGGCGTCGACGTAGACCCCCAGAGCCTCGGGCAGTCGGTCTCGGAAGTCGGCTGCGTCGAGCCGGGTGATCACGGTGTCCATCCACCCCATTTGATCACGGGCGCGGATACGGGGCGTCCGGATGTGTCGTACCCCGGCGATACCGTGCGCGCAGAAGGGGAGGTGCAGGGGAGATGGACACCAGGAACAGGATGCGGACGGCCGGCGGGGGAGCGGTGGGAACCCTCGGACGGGCGAGCCGTGCGGAGCTGCACCGTGGGCGCGCGATCGCCGCCGCTGCTCCCTCCGAGCGGTTCCTCGAGTCGTACCGCGCCGCGAGGTACGCGGCCGGGGCCCTGCTGGCCCCCGGGCCGCGGCGGCGCGGTCCCGCGGACGTCTGGCACCGGCTCGCGGCGGAGGTGCCGGAGCTGGAGCGGTGGGCGACCGCCTTCAGTGGGTACTCCGCTCTGGCGGCGGCGGTCGAGGACGGGCTCCCGCGTACGGTCTCGGATCGGATGGCGGACGATTTCCTGTGGGCGGTGGGACGGTTTCTCGACCTGGTGGACGAGCGGTTGGGGGTCCTCGGCCCCGCCGCCTGAGGGGCCGGGCGGTGAGACGGGGGAATCCTCAGGTCTCAGAGGGGAATCCCGGTGGTACCCGCCGCGTTGCCCTCGTATGATGGGGGGAACCCTGACCGGCTGATCCCCATCCACGGTTGGTGCGAACCGACCGAGCCGGCCGCGCTCGTTCGTCACGAGCATCTGAAGGAGGTCGAAGTGCCCCTGTCCGAGCACGAGCAGCGCATGCTCAAGGAAATCGAGAGCGCGCTCTACGCCGACGACCCGAAGTTCGCGTCGTCTGTCCGAAAGACCGGTGCGACCGGTGCTCGTCGTCCGGCGGGCCTGGTGGTCGCGCTGGCGATCCTCGGTGTGGCGCTTCTGATCGGCGGGCTCGCCCTCGACTTCAAGCCCGGCGGCTTCCCGGTACTGAGTCTCGTCGGGTTCCTGGTGATGTTCGCGGCGGGTGTCCTCGCGCTGCGGTCCACGCCGTCGCACGGCGCCGCCGGCGCCAAGGGCACCGGCGGACCCCGGGTCCCCGGCACCGGGCGGACATCGGCCAAGCCCGCCGACGGGCGGAACTACTCCTCCCGCATGGAGGACCGCTTCCGCCGACGATTCGACCAGGAGCCCTGACCGGCCCGTCCCACGGCCTTTCGACGAAGGGGTGAGCGCACACGCGCTCACCCCTTCGTCCATTTGTCTGACGCTCTCGGGCCGGCAGCCCAGAGCCCATCGCGACCCAGAACGTCCGTCCCCGCCGAGATGCCGGCGCTCCGTCCTTCCTCCCCACCACGCCCCACCCGTGCTCCCCACATCTCCCCACAGAGGCCAGCTCGGCTGCCACGTGAGCCGTCTCAAGTCACATGAGTCCCAAAAGACTCGCGGAAGTGGGCTCCCTCCGGGCTGTTGATCCGGTGTCGGGACGGCGACGGCAGGGTCCCTATGGCCACTGAACTGCGGTGATGTGAGGCGGTGGGGCGAAGTGGGGCGCAGGCCTTGTTTGTGGGGCGTTGTGGGGTAGAGTGGGGCACGCAAGGAGCTCGATGGGCCTGGACCCCAGGAGGTGGCGGGTGACCGACACCGATCTCGTCGACTCCGGACGTGAACGAGCCTTCGTCGGGTACGGGACACACCGTCCCAAGCTCGACGACAAGGGGCGGCTGACGATCCCCGCCAGATTCAGGCCAGGCCTGGCGGACGGGGTGGTGGTGTGTGGGTGGTTCACCAACACGCTCTCGGTTTTCCCTGAGGACGAGTTCGACGCGCTGGTCAGAAAGGTCCGGCCGACCGCCAACCTCAGCGAGAGGCACATGGCGTTCTTCCGGCTCCTGGTGAGCGGCGCGGAAGTCCAACAACTGGACTCGCAGGGACGGATCTCCATCCCGGCGAGTCAGCGGAACTACGCGGGTCTGGACAAGGACTGCGTCGTCAACGGCCTCGGGGAGCGTCTCGAGGTCTGGGACGCCGAGGCGTGGGACCGCTACAGCGAGGAGAACCTACCCGTGTTCTCCGAGATGGAGGGCACCTCGCTCGGGATCGAATTCTGATCCGGGGAGAGGACGGACACGAGCAAGCGAGAGCACGACGGACGGAGCCCCCCGGCCCCTGCCCGGCACCACCCTGACGTACTTCCCCAACGCCAGGTGGGTACCGGACGGGGACCAGGGGGCTCCACCACAACCGGAGCACCGACGACTTCCGGACGCGAGGAGGCGAGATGGCAGACGAGTCCGACGCCGACCGCGACGCCACGCGCTCCGGGCACATACCCGTCTTCCTCGAGCGGACCATCGAGCTCTTCCGGCCCGTCGTCGAGGCGGCCGCGCAGGAGGGTCGCGTCCCCGTCATCGTGGACGGGACCCTCGGGCTCGGGGGGCATTCCTCCCACCTGCTGGCCGAGTTCGGTGAGTTGCGCATCCTCGGTGTCGACCGCGACCCCGAGGCCCTCGAGATGGCGACCCGTCGCCTCACGGCCTACCGCGACCGGTTCACCCCGGTGCACGCCCGCTTCGACGATTTCGATCGCGTCGTGGCGGCCCTCCCCGGGGAGTCCCGGGACGAGGCGGGCCCCGCGATCGACGGGATCCTGCTCGACTTCGGGGTCTCCTCCATGCAGCTCGATGTGGCCGAGCGAGGTTTCGCGTACTCCGTCGACTCCCCGCTCGACATGAGGATGGACCCCACCACCGGCCCCACCGCGGCCGACATCCTGGCCGACTACCCGCGTGACGACCTCGCCCGCGTCCTGCGCGTCTACGGCGAGGAGCGATTCGCGCGACAGATCGCCGCAGCGATCGTCCGCCGCCGGGACACCGACCCCGTCGTGACCAGCTCCCAACTCGTCGAGCTGCTCTACGACACCATCCCGCAAGGTGCCCGCCGGACCGGCGGACACCCGGGCAAACGCGTGTTCCAGGCCCTGCGCATCGAGGTCAACGCCGAGCTGGAGGCCGTGGAGAACGCGGTGCCCGGATACCTGGACCTGCTCCGCCTCGGCGGCCGTGCGGTGTTCATGTCCTACCACTCCCTCGAGGACAAGATCGTCAAGCGCGAACTGGCCACGCGGACCGCATCGCGGACGCCGGCGGGCCTACCCGTGGAGCTCCCCGGCCACGGTCCCGAGTTCGAGGCGATCACCAGGGGAGCGGAGAAGGCCTCACAGGAGGAGATCGACCACAACCCGCGCTCGGCCTCGGTGCGCGTGCGATGTGTCCGCCGTATCGACGGGAGAACCCCATGACGAGCACGATCGACACGCCCGGCACCGCCGGCGGGCTCGACACCCGCCCGGCGACGACACCGGGCGTCGACGCGCCCGCACCCGCGGGACGACCCGTCGGCCTTCGACGCAAGCCCGTCACCCGCTCGGTGCGCGGCCGCCGGACCGTGGTCGTCCCGGCGGAACGTCTGAGTCCCGCCGAGCTCGCCGCGAGGGTTCCCTTCGTCGTCGTCCTCCTCCTGCTCATCGGCGCGGGGGTGGGCGGCACCCTCCTGCTGTCCGCGCAGACCACCCAGGACACCTACGACCTCAAGAACGCCCGCGACGCCAATGTGGAGTTGGTGGAACGGATGGAAGCCCTGCAGGCGTCCAACGAACGCGCCCGGTCCGCCGAGGTGCTGGCGCAGCGCGCGGAGAAGCTCGGCATGGTCGGAGTCGCCAGCGCACCCATCCTGACCAGGGGATCGGACGGCGTGCTAGAGATCGTCGGCGAGCCCGAGGCGAAGCTCGGCGCGCCGATCAAGCCGCTGCAGCCCGCTCCGGTAGCGTCCGGACCGTCGAGGTCGTCCGACCGGGACGGATTCGACGCCCCGCCCGCGCAGGCGCCCCAGGACCGCACGCCCCGCGGGGTCGCCCCCGTTCCCTATCCGCCCCTCGCAGCCCCTCCGTCCCCGGTCGCCCCACCGCCCGCCATGGCCGAGTCCGCCCCGCCGGCTCCCGCCCCACAGGCGGACCCCGCGCCCGACCTCGTCCCGCCGGCTCCGGCACCGCCCGGTGAGGACGTCGCGACCCTCGCCCCGGTGCCCGGACCGCTCTTCTAGACACCCGAACCCCGAAAGGCCCGCTGGAGATGACCGAACGACGCAGCCCGGGAACGGGCGCCCGGGTCCCCTCGGGCGCCACGCGCGGCACCGCGCCGGGAGCCGGACGGCCACCGAACCGGTTCGGCAGGGTCCTCACCGCCTCGGCGACCGAGCGACGCTTCACCTTCATGCGCTCCGCCTTCGCGATGATCATGGTCATCGCGCTGGTCAAGCTCTTCTGGGTGCAGACCCTCGGGGGAACGGAGCTCGCGGCCCGCGCCGAGAGCCAACGCCAGGTCCACGAGGTCCTGCCCGCCACGCGGGGAGCGATCGTCGACCTCAACGGCGACCCCATCGCGTTCACCCGCGAGGCCCGCGATCTGTCGATCCAGCCGCTGGTCGAACAGCGCAACGCCGAGGCGCGACGGGAGCTCGACAGCACCAAGCCCACCTGGGACGAACTGGTCGAGGAGATCGCCGACGAGTTCGAGACCGTGCTCGGTGACGCCGTCGACCGCGACGAGATCGAGGCCAAACTCACCTCGGAGGGTGGCTTCACCTATCTCGTCCGCAACGTCGACGTCACGCTGGCCAACGCCATCACCCGCGAGTACCCCATGATCGGGGCCGAGCGGGTCGACATCCGTGAGTACCCGGGGGGCGCGCTCGCCGCGAACGTCGTCGGTGCGACGACGAAGAGCGACGAGGGCAAGCTGATCGGGCTCCAGGGCATCGAAGCGCACTTCAACGACGAACTGGACGGGGAGGACGGGCGGCAGACGTTCGACCGGGCCCAGGACAACACCGTCATCCCGGGCACCCTGCGCAACGTGACCGAGCCGCGCGACGGCGACACCATCCGCCTCACCCTGGACGCGGACCTGCAGTGGCACGTGCAGAAGGCCGTCCAGACCGCCAAGGACACCTCCGGAGCCGAGACCGCGTCCGCCGTCGTGCTCGATGCGCGCACCGGTGAGGTCCGCGCGATGGCCAACGACAACACGTTCAACCCGGCCGTCGGGGTCGGTGCCGAGCTCGAGCGGGGGGCGGACCTGGGCAACCCGGCGATCACCTCGCCGTTCGAACCGGGCTCCGTGCAGAAGATCATCACCGCCGCCGCCGCGATCGAGGCGGGGCTGACCGATCCGAACGAGGTCCACTCCGTGGACGGCAGCATCCGCATGGAAGGTGTCACCGTCTCCGACGCGTGGCAGCACGGCCCCACCCCGTACACCACCACCGGCATCTTCGGGAAGTCCTCCAACGTCGGCACACTCATGCTCGCCCAGCGGGTGGGCAAGGAGCCGTTCTCCGAGTACCTCGACAAGTTCGGCCTCGGCCAGCGCTCGGGGATCGAACTCGCCGGGGAGTCCGAGGGTCTGGTGCCCGACCTGCAGAACTGGCAGGGCGGCACCTTCGCCAACCTGCCCATCGGGCAGGGCCTGTCCATGACCACCCTGCAGATGGCGGGCATCTACCAGACCATCGCCAACGACGGTGTCCGCGTGCCGCCGCGGATCGTCGCCGAGCGCGTCGGCCCCGACGGCGAGCGCACCGAGACCGAGCGTCCCGAAGGTGAGCGGGTCATCAGCACCGAGACCGCCCGCACGGTGCGGGACATGTTCCGCTCCGTCGTGCAGTCCGGGGGCACCGGCCCGCAGGCCGCGGTCGCCGGCTACCAGATCAGTGGTAAGACCGGCACCGCGCAGCAGATCGACCCCGGGTGCTCCTGCTACTCCAACTCGCGCTACTGGATCACCTTCTCCGGCATCCTGCCCGCCGACGACCCGCGGTATGTGATCGCGATCATGCTCGACGCCCCCTCGCGCGGCGTGCTCGGGGCCTCCGCGGCCCCGCTCTTCCACGACATCGCATCGTGGCTGGTCAATCGCGACAACATCCCGCCGTCCGCCCCCGCGCCGGAACTGGTCCTGCAGGCGCGGTGATCAGCGTCCGGCAGGGTAGCGTGTAGCGGGTTCACGGGAGGGTAGCGAGCAAGGAAGGCGGGGCGAGGACAGGCGATGACGACAGCGCGAGAGCTGGCAGACGCGGTGCGGGCCACCCTTCTCGGCGACAGGACCCGGGGTGGTGACGACCTCGTGGGTGCAACGATCCGCGCACAGGACTGCGGCCCCGGGATCCTCTTCGCGGCACTGCCCGGCACGCGGGTCCACGGCGCCTCGTTCGGCGCCACCGCGATCGAGGCGGGCGCCGACGCCGTGCTCACCGACCCCGAGGGTCTCGAGATGATGGCCGCCGTGGCCGACCGGGTCCCCGTCCTCGTGCATCCGGACCCCCGATCCGTCCTCGGCGCGGTGTCCGCGGCGGTCGCGGGAGACCCCTCCGCCGCACTCGACGTCGTGGGGATCACCGGGACGTCCGGCAAGACCACCACCTCCTACCTCGTCGAAGCCGCGCTCGAAGGCGGCGGCCATGTCGCGGGCCTCATCGGCACCACCGGGAGCCGGGTCGACGGTCGGGCGCTGCCGAGTCGCCTCACGACCCCCGAGGCCCCCGAGTTCCAGGCCCTCCTGGCCCGGATGAGGGATGAGGGGGCCCGCGCGGTCGCGGCCGAGGTCTCCAGCCACGCCCTGCGGCTCGGGCGCGTGGACGGCACCAGGTTCGCCGTGGGTGCCTTTCTCAACCTGACCCAGGACCACCTGGATTTCCATCCGAGCATGGACGACTACTTCCGTGCCAAGTGCCGTCTGTTCGACGCCGAGGCCGACCCGGGGTCCGCGGTCCGCCCCGCCGAGCGGGCCGTCGTCGTGGTGGACGACGACTGGGGCCGGAGACTGCTCGGGATGCGGCCGGACGCGGTCACGGTCTCCGCCGAACCCGGGGCCGACGCGGACTGGACGGCGGGGGAGTCCGCGACCACCGATCGCGGCACCCAGACCTTTACCGTGCACGGCCCCCGCGGGCTGACCGCCGACGTCGAACTACCGCTGCTCGGCCGGTTCAACGTCGCCAACGCTCTTGTCGCACTGGCCGTCGTCGATGCCCTCGGCTCGGACGTGGCAGGCGCGGCGGCCGGTCTGGCGCGCGTCCGGGTCCCCGGCCGGCTCGAGCCCGTCGTGCGGGGCCAGGACTTCCGGGTGCTCGTCGACTACGCCCACAAGCCCGGCGCGGTCGCGGCGGTGCTCCGGTCGGTCCGCGCGCAGACCGAGGGCCGCATCGCGGTGGTCCTCGGTGCCGGTGGTGACCGCGATCCGGGCAAGCGCCCGCTCATGGGCGCCGCCGCCGCCGAGGTCGCCGACCTGGTCGTGGTCACCGACGACAACCCGCGCAGCGAGGACCCGGCCGAGATCCGCGCGGCGGTCCTCGCGGGCGCCGAGTCCGCCGCCGGTGACGACACCCTGATCGAGGAGGTCGGTGACCGGGGAGCGGCGATCGCCACGGCGATCGACTGGGCCCGCACCGGGGACGTCGTCGTGATCGCCGGCAAGGGCCATGAGACCGGTCAGGAGAGGAACGGGACCGTGTTCCCGTTCGACGACCGCACCAGAGCCGCCGAAGAACTCATCAGACGACTCGGATACGCCGCCCCCACGGGCGAGACGGAGGACAACGCACCATGATCGACCTCACCCTCGGCGAGATCGCCGGGATAGTCGGCGGTCGGTTGGTCGGTGGAGACCCCGCGTCGGCCGTCACCGGTTCCGTGGAGTTCGACTCCCGCCGGATCGGGGAGGGCGGGCTGTTCCTGGCCCTGCCCGGGGAGCGCGTCGACGGTCACGACTACGTCGCCCGCGCCCTCGACGCCGGGGCCGCCGCGGCACTCGTCGCCCACGAGGTGGACGGGGCGGACGGCGCGCAGATCGTCGTGCCCGCGGTCGACCGGAGGCAGACCAACGCCATGGCGCTCGCCGCGGACACGGACGGCTCCGGCGCGTCGGTGCTCGCCGCGCTCGGCGCCCTCGCCCGCGCGAGTGTCGACCGGCTGGTCGCCGACCACGGTCTGGTCGTGGTGGGGGTGACCGGTTCGTCCGGCAAGACCAGCACCAAGGACCTCATCGGCGCCGTGCTGTCCGCGGCCGGCACGGTCGTCGCGCCACCCGGATCGTTCAACAACGAGATCGGGCATCCCTGGACCGCGCTGCGCGCCGACTCCGGCACCGACTTCCTCGTCCTGGAACTCAGTGCCCGTGCGCCCGGGAACATCCGCGAGCTGGCGGCCCTGGCACCGCCCCGGATCGGCGTCGTGCTCAACGTCGGCACCGCACACCTCGGCGAGTTCGGCTCGCGAGAGCTCATCGCCGCCACCAAGGGCGAACTCGTCGAGGCCCTCCCGGACGCCGCCCACGGCGGGGTGGCCGTCCTCAACGCCGACGACGAGCGGGTCCGGACCATGGCCGCACGCACCGCCGCCGAGGTGGTCTCCGTGGGGGTGGAGGGAGCCGCGGACGTCCGTGCGGAGCGGGTACGGCTCGACGACGAGGTACGCGCCTCCTTCCGTCTGGTCACCCCGCGGGGTGAGGCCGATGTGGCGCTCCGTGTGCACGGGGAGCACCAGGTGGGCAACGCCCTGTCGGCGGCCGCGGTGGGTCTCGCGTGCGGGATGTCGGTCGAGCAGGTGGCCGCGGCCCTGGGCACCGCCCAGGCCGCGTCCGTCCGAAGGATGGACGTGCGGATGACCGCCGACGGCGTCACCGTCATCAACGACTCGTACAACGCCAACCCCGATTCGATGCGGGCCGCGCTAAAGTCCCTGGCCGTCATGGCCCGCTCCGGCGGCGGCCACCGGCGGACCTGGGCGGTGCTGGGGGAGATGGCCGAACTCGGCGCGGACGCGGTCACCGAGCACGACCTGCTCGGGCGCTTCCTCGTCCGCCTGGACGTGTCCCAGCTCGTGGTCGTGGGCCTGGGCCGTCCCCAGCGGGCGCTGTTCCAGGGCGCGATCCAGGAGGGCTCGTGGGGTTCCGAGGCGGAGCACGTCGCCACCGCCGAGGAGGCCGTGGCGATCCTGGACGAGCGCGTGGAGCCCGGCGACATCGTCCTGGTCAAGGCCTCCGCGGCCGTCGGTTTGTGGAGCGTCGCCGAGCACCTGCTCGCGTCGCGTGGTGAGGAGAACCAGTCATGACCCAGATCATGATCGCAGGCATCGTCGCCTTCGTCGTGAGCATCTTCCTCACACCCCTGCTCATCATCTACTTCCGGCGCAAGGGCTACGGCCAGGAGATCCGTCTCGAGGGACCGCAGTCCCACATGAGCAAGCGCGGCACGCCCAACATGGGTGGCGTCGCGATCCTCACCGCCGTGTGGCTCGGGTACATCGTCGCCGGGGTGATCGGCCAGGTCACGGTCGGTGGGGGCGGCTTCACCGCCTCGGGCGTGCTCGTGCTCGGCCTGGCCACCGCGCTGGCGGTGGTGGGGATGGTCGACGACGGACTCAAGGTCTTCAAGCGCCACAACAAGGGCCTGGGCATCCTGTCCAAGACCGCCGGCCAGGTCCTCGCGGCCCTCGCGTTCGGCATCCTCGTGCTGCAGTTCCGCAACGACGACGGGCTCACCCCCGCCAGCACGTCATTGAGCTACGTGCGGGACTTCGTCGCGGTGAGCTTCCCCGTCGTCGTCTTCCTCGTCTTCATCGTCGTCCTCGTCTACGGCTGGTCCAACGCCGTCAACTTCACCGACGGCCTTGACGGCCTCGCCGCCGGGTCCATGGCGATGGTGATGGGCACCTACGTGGTGTTCACCTTCTGGCAGTTCCGCTACTCCTGCTTCTCCACCGCGGAGGGCGTCGACCTGTCGGGCTGCTACCAGGTCCGTGACCCCCTCGACCTCGCGGTGGTCTGTTCGGCGGCGCTCGGCGCCTGCCTGGGCTTCCTGTGGTGGAACGCGGCCCCCGCGAAGATCTTCATGGGGGACACCGGGTCGATGTTCCTCGGCGGCATCGTCGCGGGCGTGTCCGTGGTCTCTCGCACCGAGCTGCTCATGGTGGTCGTGGGCGCCGTGTTCGTCATCGAGTTCGTCTCCGTGCTCATCCAGGTGGCCGCGTTCCGCACCACGGGCCGTCGGCCGTTCCGCATGACCCCCATCCACCACCACTTCGAGAACGGCGGCTGGGCCGAGACCACGGTGACCATCCGGTTCTGGCTGCTCGTCGCGATCTCCTGTGGTCTGGCGATCGCACTGTTCTACGGCGACTGGCTCGCGAGCTCGACGGGATGACCGACATGACCGACACGACCCACACCGCAGGTACCGCCGGCACGGCGGCCGACGCCGGTCCCGACGTGCGCGAGCTGACCGGCTCCCGCGTGCTGGTCCTGGGCGCGGGCGTGTCCGGCCCGGGCGCGGTCCGCATCCTCCACGCGCTGGGCGCCGAGCCGGTCGTCGCGGACTCCCGTCCCGAGGCCATCTCACGACTCCGAGAGGCGCTGCCCGACGACATCGGGTGTGCGGGCGTCGACCTCGACCGCGCAGCCGAGCTCCTCGACGGATCCGATGGTCCGGGCCGTGTCGACCTCGTCATCACGAGCCCGGGCTGGCGGCCGGACTCGCCGCTGCTGCTGGCCGCCGCCGACGCCGGGGTTCCGGTGTGGGGTGATGTCGAACTGGCCTGGCGGGCCGACGCCGCCGAACTGTTCGGGCCGCGACGCACCTGGCTCGCGGTGACCGGCACCAACGGCAAGACCACCACCACCTCGATGCTCGAGGCCATCTGCCTGGAGGCCGGGATGGCCGCGCGCGCCTGCGGGAACATCGGGCTGCCGGTGACGGACGTCCTCCTGGCCGAGCCCCGCGTCGACGTGCTGGCGGCCGAGCTGTCCAGCTTCCAACTGCACTGGGCGCCGAGTTGCCGCCCGGACGTCGGGGTGGTGCTCAACGTCGCCGAGGACCACCTCGACTGGCACGGCTCCATGCAGGCCTACGCCGAGGCCAAGGCCCGTGTCCTCACCGGCCGCGTGGCCGTGGCCGGCGCCGACGACGAGATCGCCGCGCGCCTGCTCGCCGCCGCGCCCGCCCCGACCGCGATCGGGGTGCGCCTCGGTGCGCCCGGTCCGGGGGAGTGTGGCGTCGTCGACGGCGTTCTCACCGCGCGGATCGGCGGTGGTGACGACGACGAGGTGGCGCTGCTGCCCGCAGCCGACGTCCGCCCGGCCGGGCCCGCGGGCGTGCTCGACGCGCTCGCCGCCTCGGCCGTCGCCCTCTCCGTGGGCGCGCGACCCGAGCACGTGGCCGCGGCCCTGCGGGGCTTCACCGTGGGCGCACATCGCGCGGAGCCGGTCGACACGATCGACGGGGTCGCCTACGTGGACGACTCGAAGGCCACCAACCCCCACGCCGCCCGGACCTCGCTGCTCGCGGGCGGGACGATGGTGTGGATCGCCGGGGGCCTGCTCAAGGGCGCCGACGTGGAGCCGCTGGTCGCCGAGGTCTCGGGCGTGCTGCGCGGCGTGGTCCTCATCGGCCGCGACCGTGGGCGGATCGCCGAGGCATTGGCCCGACACGCGCCGGCGGTGCCCGTCGTGGAGCTGGCCTCGGGAGACGATGACGATGCCGCGGGTCCCGACGAGCCGCAGCAGACGATGGACCGGGCGGTCGCCGAGGCCGCACGGATGGCCACCGGAGGCGACACCGTGTTGCTCGCCCCCGCGGCCGCGTCGATGGACATGTTCACCGACTACGGTCACCGCGGGCGCAGCTTCGTCCTCGCCGTGGGCCGCGTGGCCGGGAGGTAGGGCAATGGCAACCGACAAGGCAGCGCGCCAGAAGCCGGTGCGTGAGAAGCCGGTGCGTGAGAAGCCGGTGCGTGAGAAGACACAGCACGAGCGCGCGGACACCGAGACGCGACCGGACCTGCTCGGGCGGATCGCCGCACCCCTGGCCGCCATCAATCGCGCGCCCCTGACCTCGTACCACGTGGTCATGGTGGTCACCGCCCTGCTCACCGTCATCGGATTGGGCATGGTGCTGTCCAGCTCCAACGTGCTCGCCTTCTCCGGCGGCGGCACGCCGTTCGACATCTTCCTGCGCCAGGCGCTCTTCGTCCTCATCGGCTGGGTCGGTTTCGTCACCGCGCTGCGCGTCCGCATCGAGCTGGTCCGGGCCGCGGCGTTCCCGCTGCTGCTGGTCGCGATCGGACTGCTCGTGGCCGTGCTGATCCCCGGGGTCGGGTCCGAGATCAACGGGTCGAAGGGCTGGATCGACCTGGGGCTGTTCTCGATCCAGCCCGCGGAGATCGCCAAGTTCGCCTTCATCCTCTGGGCGTGCTCGGTGGTCGCCAAGCGGATGCGCACGGGGTACTGGCTCGATCTGCTCTTCCCGGCCGTGGTCGGCTACCTCGTCGTGGCGGTCCTCGTCGTCGTCGCCCCCGACCTGGGCATGGCCACCGCGGTGACCATCGCCTTCCTGTGTGTGCTGTGGTTCTCCGGGTACCCCACCCGGCACTTCGTGTGGGTCATCGCGGTCGGCGTCGTGGTGTTCGGCGTACTCGCCGTGGCGTTCGCCTACCGCTTCGAGCGGATCCGGACCTACCTCGACACCTTCCGGGGAGATTTCTCCAACCCCCAGGGCGCGGCCTACCAGTCGTACCAGGGCATGCTCTCGCTGGCCGACGGCGGATTGTTCGGCGTCGGGCTGGGGCAGTCCAGCGCCAAGTGGTTCTACCTGCCCGAGGCCACCAACGACTTCATCTTCGCGATCATCGGCGAGGAACTGGGCTGGTTCGGGGCCGCGGTCGTCGTGTCGCTCTACCTCACCCTCGGGTGGGTCGGCATGCGCGTCGCGCTGCGGTCGGTAGACCCGTTCCGGCGCCTGCTCGCCGGCACCGTCACCGCGACGATCGTCATCCAGGCCTTCATCAACATCGGGTATGTGGTCGGCCTGCTGCCGGTGACGGGTCTGCAGCTGCCCCTGATCTCCAACGGCGGCACGTCGGCGGTCGTCACCCTGACCTCGCTCGGGCTGCTCGCCAACTGTGCCCGCCACGAGCCGGAGGCCATCTCCGCGATCCTCAGCTCCCCGTCGCGGCGCCGGCGCAGCTGGCTCGCGCTGCCCGACCCGCGGCCCTACACGCCCGAGCGGCCGGTCCCGGCCTCCGCCACGCCCGGACGGTCCAGCGCCGGCACCCGCCGGTTCGGGGACCCGGTGACCAGGCCGCAGCCGCCGCGGACCGCCGGACCCGCCCCACGCGACAGGTCCGCGGGCGCCCGCCGCACGGCGCAGCCCGCCCCCGTCCCGCGGCCGCCCCGGGGGGCCCCGAGGCCGCCGGCGTACGAGACGATGCCCATCCCCGCCGAGGCCGCGCGGGACCGTCGTCGCGGCGCCACCGCGATGACCGGCCGCACCGCCCGGCCCGTGCGCGGACGGGAGGCCGAGCGTCGCCAGCCGCGTCGCCCGGCCCCCGACGCCGGCTCCCGGCAGAGCCCCGGCGCCGGTCGCCCGAGCCCGATCCACCGGGGACGGGAGCGATGAGCGCCCCACGCTCCGGCGGGCCCTCCGTCCTGGTGGTCGGCGGCGGCACCGCCGGTCACATCGAGCCGGCGCTCGCCGTCGGCGAGGCCGTCACCGCCCTCGATCCCACCGCGCGTGTCACCGCGGTGGGCACGCCGCGCGGGCTCGAGACCGAGCTGGTCCCGCGCCGGGGCGTCCCCCTCGAACTCGTGGACCCCGTCCCGCTGCCACGCAGCATCGGCGGCGACCTGTTCCGACTGCCCACCCGACTGCTCCGGGCGGTACGGGGCGCGCGGGACGTCCTGCGTCGCACCGAGGCGGACGTCGTCGTCGGGTTCGGCGGCTACGCGTGCGTGCCGGTCTACCTCGCGGCGGCGGCCCCCCTCGGCCGGACGGGCGCCGGCGGGCGGCGTCGGATCCCGATCATCGTCCACGAGGCCAACTCCCGCGCCGGCATCGCCAACAAGCTCGGCGCCCGGTTCGCCGTCGCCACCCTGGCCGCCGTCACCGGCTCGGGCCTCGACGCCCGCGTCGTGGGCAATCCCGTCCGGCGTTCGGTGGCCACCCTCGACCGCGCGGCACTCCGCGCGGAGGCACGCGCCGCCTTAGGCCTCGACCCCGACGCCCCCACCCTGCTCGTGGTGGGCGGCTCGCAGGGCGCGCGCTCGCTCAACACCGCGATGGCGGGCGTCGCCGAGGAGTTCTCCCGCGCCGGCGTCGGCGTCCTCCACGCCGTGGGCCCCAAGAACGTCGCGGACGCCCCCCGGGTGCCCGCCGACGGCACCCCGTACGTGACCGTGCCCTACCTCGACCGGATGGACCTGGCCTACGCGGCCGCGGACCTCATCCTGTGTCGGTCCGGAGCCATCACCGTCGCCGAGGTCTCCGCCGTCGGACTGCCCGCGGTGTTCGTCCCGCTCCCGCACGGCAACGGTGAGCAGGCCCTCAACGCCCGCGACCTGGTCGCCGGCGGCGCCGCACTCCTCGTGGAGGACGGCGCACTGACCACCGACTACCTGCGGACCGAGGTCCTGCCGCTGCTGCTGGACCGCGGCCTCCTGGACTCGATGTCCGCCGCCGCAGTCAGCGGCGGCTCCCGAGACGCGGCGGAGGTCGTGGCGCGGATCGCGCTCGACGCCGCCGGAAAGGCCCCTCTTTGAACGACCAGACCCCGCCGACCACGGCGTCCGTCGATGACGTCCCCGCCACCCTCACCCGCGTCCACATGATCGGGATCGGCGGCGCCGGCATGTCCGGGGTCGCCCGGATCCTGCTCGATCACGGCGTCGCGGTCTCGGGCAGCGATGCCCGCGACTCGGCCGACCTGCGGGCCCTGGCCGACCGGGGCGCGATCGTGCGGGTGGGGCACAGTGCCGAGGCGCTCGGGGCCCACGGTGCACCGCCGGAGATCGTCGTGATCTCCAAGGCCGCGATCCCCGCCGACAACCCCGAGCTCGCGGCCGCGAGGGCCGCGGGTATCCCCGTCGTCACGCGGTCGCAGGTGCTGGGACACCTGGCACGGTCGGGCCGCTCGATCATGGTCTGTGGCACGCACGGCAAGACCTCGACGACGTCGATGCTCATCGCCGGCATGCTCGCCGCCGGCTCGGACCCGTCCTTCGCGGTGGGCGGCACCGTCCTGCAGTTCGGGACCAACGCCCGCGGCGGCAGCGACCCGGTGTTCGTCGCCGAGGCCGACGAGTCCGACGGCTCGCTCGTGCACTACGACCCCGACGTGGTCATCCTCACCAACGCCGAGCCCGACCACCTCGACCACTTCGGCACCGCCGAGGCCTACTACGAGGTGTTCGACACCTTCCTCGCCCGCATCCCCGCCACCGGCGCGCTGGTGGTGTGCCTGGACGACAAGGGCGCCGCCGAGCGCGCCCGGCGGGCCGCGGCGGCGGGCGTCCGCGTGCTGGGATACCGGACCTCCGACGGGCCGGTCTCCGATCTGCCGGTGTCGGGTGAACTCTCGGCGATCGTCGTCGACTCCGCCGGCACCCGCGCCGACCTCACGCTCGACGGCGTCCCCCACGGCGAACTGCACGTCGGGACCCCCGGCGAACACATGGCGCTCAACGCCCTCGCCGCCCTGCTCGCCGCGCGCGAGGTGACCGCCGCCGACGGGATCGCCGCCAGCGGCATCGGCGCCTCCGGGTTCGAGACCGACGGGTTCCTCGCCGGCCTGTCCGGTTTCGGGGGAGTGGGACGACGATTCGAACCCAAGGGGGAGGCCGTCGTCGGAGGCGGGCGCGCGCGTGTCTACGACGACTACGCGCACCACCCGACCGAGGTCGCGGCGGTCCTCGGCGCGGCGAGGGAGATCGTCGAGACGGACGGCGGTCGACTGGTCGCCGTCTTCCAGCCGCACCTGTACTCGCGGACCCGCATCTTCGCCGAGGAGTTCGGCCGGGCGCTCTCGCTCGCCGACCGGGTCGTGGTGCTCGACGTCTACGGCGCCCGCGAGCAGCCCGAACCCGGCATCGACGGCGGTTCCGTCGCGCGGCACGTGACGGTCCCCGTGCAGCACGTGCCCGACCTGGACTCCGCGCTCGTCGCCGTGCTCGGGCTGCTCGAGGCCGATGACGTGGTGTTCACCCTCGGCGCGGGGGACATCACCACGCTCGGTCCGCGGATCGTCGCCGGCCGGGGTCCGTCGGGCCAGGGTTCGTGAGGAGGGCCGCGCGGTGACCGACGTACCCGGGGACCGTCCGGACGACGCACCCCTCGATGCACGTCCCGGCGGGCCGGACGGCACGCCGGATGACGGGCCGGGCCACCCGACCGCCGACGGGGGAGCGGGGGACCGGGCGTCCGAGGGCGGCCCGGAGGCCACGTCCACGGATGACCCGGACCGCCGGCTCGCCGCGGCCACCGTCCGCAGCTCCGACGAGCGGGTCCGGCACTCCGACCCGGCCGTCCGCGCGCGGCTGCGGCGGCGCCGCCGACGCACCAACCGCATCTACGCCGGACTCGGGGTGGCACTGGTGGTGCTGCTCCTCGGCTACATCGCCCTGTACTTCCTGCCGGTGTTCTCGGTCCGCGAGGTCAGCGTCGAGGGCACCCGGACGATCCCGTCCGAGGTGGTGACCGAGCGCGCCGCCGTGGTCCCCGGGACCCCGCTCCTCCAGGTGGACACGCACGCCGTCGCGCGGCGGGTGGCCGGACTCCCGCGGGTCGACCAGGTGACCGTCAAGCGCGACTATCCCTCGGGGCTGCGGATCGAGTTGATCGAGCGCACCGCCCTGGTGGTCGTGGAGGTCGGCGGGACCCAGCACCTCGTGGACGCCCAAGGCATCGACTTCGGCCCCGGTGAGCCCCCGCCCGGCACGCCCCTGCTCACCGTCGGGGACGCGGCCGGCGCTGACCTGCCGTCGATCGTCCGCGATCTGGCGACCGTGTTCGCCGAGGTGCGCGGCACGGCGGGTCAGGAGATCGCCTCGGTCGAGGTGGAGACCCCCGCGTCCATCGTCCTCACACTCGCCGACGGGCGGATCGTGGAATGGGGCGCGGCGGGGCGGGATCACGAGAAGGCCGTCGCCCTGCAGATGGTGCTCGAGCAACCGGGCCAGATCTGGAACGTGTCCAACCCCGCGCTGCCGGCCTCGCGGTAGCCCGGTCACGGGCCGGTGGACACGACACGCCCGCGAGCCTCGTGGACGCGCGGGGCTGCTGGACCTACCGTGTGTGCAGACGGCGGAAAAGGCCTCTGACCAGCAAGTTTAACCCTCAACTAGAGGGTGAGACTTTAGGCTCGCGGAACTTTCGTCGAGACAGCATGCAACCGAGCACGACACCCCCATAGGAAGGCCGGGCCTCGATGAGCTCACCGCACAACTACCTCGCAGTCATCAAGGTCGTCGGGATCGGCGGCGGCGGCGTCAACGCGGTCAACCGGATGATCGACGAGGGGCTCAAGGGCGTCGAGTTCATCGCCGTGAACACCGACGCGCAGGCCCTCCTCATGTCGGACGCCGACGTCAAGCTGGACGTCGGCCGCGAGCTCACCCGCGGGCTGGGCGCCGGCGCGGACCCCGAGGTCGGTCGCAAGGCCGCCGAGGACCACAAGGACGAGATCGAGGAGGTCCTCAAGGGGGCCGACATGGTCTTCGTCACCGCCGGTGAGGGCGGCGGGACCGGCACCGGCGGCGCGCCCGTCGTGGCCGCGATCGCCCGCAAGCTCGGCGCCCTGACGGTCGGCGTGGTCACCCGCCCGTTCTCGTTCGAGGGCAAGCGCCGCGGAGGCCAGGCCGACACCGGCATCGACCAGCTCCGCGAGGCCTGCGACACGCTCATCGTGATCCCCAACGACCGCCTGCTCCAGCTCGGCGACGCGGGCGTGTCGATGATGGAGGCCTTCAAGACCGCGGACGAGGTCCTCCTCAACGGCGTCCAGGGCATCACCGACCTCATCACCACGCCCGGCGTGATCAACGTCGACTTCGCCGACGTCAAGGGCGTCATGTCCGGGGCGGGCAGCGCCCTCATGGGCATCGGCTCCTCCCGCGGGGAGGGACGCGCGTTCAAGGCCGCCGAGGCCGCCATCAACTCCCCGCTGCTCGAGACCACGATGGAGGGCGCCAAGGGCGTCCTCATGTCCATCGCGGGCGGCAGCGACCTGGGTCTGTTCGAGATCAACGAGGCCGCCACGCTCGTGCAGGAGGAGGCGCACCCGGACGCCAACATCATCTTCGGCACCGTCGTGGACGACTCGCTCGGAGACGAGGTCCGTGTGACCGTCATCGCCGCCGGGTTCGACGGCGGGTCCCGTCCGGTCACCGCGGGCGCGGGACAGTCGCGTCGCGGCCGCCACCACCTCGACGACGACGAGTCGGTCCCCGGCGCCTCCGGCGACACCGGCGGTGCCTCCGAACTCGGCTCGACCCCCCTCGACGGCCGCCGCCGCGAGGAGTCGGCCTACCCGGGTCCCGCCTCCTCGGCCGGCAACGCGGCTCCGGCCGCGGGATCCTCCTCCCGCCGCCGTGACGAGGACGACGACATCGACGTGCCGCCGTTCATGCGGCACTGACGGTCCGTTCCATGGCACCCGACGGCACGGGGCGCGTACGCCGGGTGGTCACCGACCGCCGGGGCGGCGCGTCGACCGGAGATTTCGACTCGTTCAACCTCGGCGACCACGTCGGGGACGCCCCGGCGGCGGTGGCCGCCAACCGGGCGCGGCTCGCCCGTCGACTCGGCCTGCCCGCGACCGACGTCGTGTGGATGGACCAGGTCCACGGCACCCGCATCGCCCGCGTCACCCGTCCGACGGGCGGCCCGGTCCCGGCCACCGACGGACTGGTGACCGATCGGCCGGGCCTGGCGCTGGCGGTACTCACCGCCGACTGCGTCCCGGTCCTGGCCGCGGACTCCGAGGCCGGGGTGATCGGGGCCGTGCACGCGGGCCGGGTCGGCGCCGTCGGCGGGATCGTCCCGTCGCTCATCGGGGCCATGACCTCCCTGGGTGCCCGGCCCGAGCGCATCACCGTGCTCCTCGGACCCGCCGCGGCGGGGGAGCACTACGAGCTGCCCCCCGAGATGGTGGACGAGGTCGAGGCCGCTCTGCCCGGCAGCCGCGCCCGGACCGTCGCGGGGACCCCCGGGGTGGACCTCCGTCGGGGCATCACGCGCCAACTCGCCGGGCTCGGCGTCACCCGCGTCGACTCCGACCCGCGCTGCACGATCGCCGAGGAGTCACTGTTCTCCTATCGTCGACAGGGGCGGACCGGGCGCCAGGCCAGCGTGATCTGGCGGCAGCAGTAGAGACCCGGGGCCGGCGCACCCGCCGGCCGGGAGGAGGAAGAGCGGACATGACCGATCCCAGGGCGGACGAACTCGCCACCAGACTCGCCGCGACCCGGCAACGTCTGGACGCGGCGCGGGCGGCCGCGGGACGGACCGATGAGGTCGACCTCGTCGTCGTCACCAAATTCCACCCCGTCACCGACGTCGTCCGGCTCGCCCGCCTCGGGGTGCGCGACGTCGGGGAGAACCGCGTCCAGGAGGCCGCGGCGAAGGTCTCCGATCTGGCCGCCGCCGACGCCGAGCTGGCCGCGGCGGTGCGCTGGAACATGGTGGGTCACATCCAGTCCAACAAAGCCGCTGCGGTGGCCGGGTGGGCCGACCGCGTCCACTCCGTCGACTCGGCCAAGGTCGCCGACGGCCTCGAGAAGGGCCGCGCCCGCGCCGCCGGGGAGCGCGACGACGTCACCCCGCTGCCCGTCCTGCTCCAGCTGAGCCTGGACGGTGACACCTCGCGCGGCGGAATCGCTCGTGAGGACCTGCCCGGCCTCGCCGACCACGTGGCCGGTCTCGGCCACCTGCGCCTGGCCGGGCTCATGGTCGTCCCCCCGCTCGAGGGCGGGGCGAGCGCCCACTTCGCCGACGCCGCCGAGGTCGCGGCCGCGCTGCGCCGCGATCACCCCGACGCGGTGGAGTTCTCCGCCGGGATGTCCGGGGACATCGAGGAGGCGGTCGCCGCGGGTTCGACCTGCGTGCGTGTCGGAACGGCCATCCTCGGCCCCCGACCAGTAGTTTGAGAGCCAGCCTCGCGGGGACACCCGCCCGCGAAGAACACACGCCCGCGACGACCCCGTTACCAGGAAGGTCCCGGAAGATGAGCGCAATCGCCCGGTTCAAGGAGTACTTCGGAATGGCGCCCGTCGCGGCGTACGACGACGAGTACCTCGACGACTACGACCGGCCCGTCCACCACGACGTGCGTGCCCCCCGCGGCATCCACGAGACGGACGACCTCGGCCCGATCGCCCGCGACCGTCGGGACGACTACGGCTACGCCGCCGACCGGTACCTGGAGGAGCCCGCCCCCCGAACCCGGATCGCCGACCTCGACCCGGTCGACGAGCGCCCGGTCGCCCCGCGCCGCGGTGACATTGACGAGCCGGCCCCCCGCCCGCGCCGCTACCACGCCGCCGAGGCCGGGGCCCGCGCCACCCTGCGCGGCGTTCCCGCCACCCGCGGCGCCGTCGCGCTCGCGCCCGAGGAGGACTTCGTGGAGGACGGACTGGTGACCGTGCCCGAGACCGTTGTGGAGCGCCCCCGCGGCTTCGGCGACGGCAAGAGCCTCGGCGAGCACTTCCGCGCCGGCCGCGCCGTCGTGCTGGACCTCTCGACCATGGCCTCCGGGGATGCGCGCCGCATGGTGGACTTCGCCGCCGGACTCGTCTTCGGCCTCGACGGCCGCATGGAGAAGGTCGCCGACCGCGAGCGGACCTTCCTCCTGCAGCCCGCCGGCATGGACCTCACCGAGGCCGAGGTCCGCGACGCCGTCAACGGCGCCTTCCGGCGCTGACGCAGCCGACCCCGTTGACCACGGCCGACAGGACGCCGGTGACGGCGCGACGTCGCGGGCCAGTAGGGTTACACCGTGCGTGAAATCCTGCTGGTCCTCTACATCATCACCCAGATCTTCTGGTACATGCTCCTCGCCAGGATCGTGGTCGAGATGATCGCCTCGTTCTCCCGCGGGTGGAGCCCCCGTGGCGTCCTCGCCGTGGTACTGGAGTGGCTGTTCACCGTCACGGACCCGCCGGTCAAGGCGCTGCGGAAGGTCATCAAGCCCGTGCGCCTGGGCCAGATCTCGCTGGACCTGTCGGTGCTGGTGCTCTTCGTCATCATCATCGTCATCCAGGTGATCCTGCGTGGCCTCATGATGAGCGTGGCGTGAGGCCCCGTTGCGGCCGCTGGTGACGCGCGGGCCGATTGTGACTAGATTGGCCACCGTTAAGGTAGTAATGAAGTCGCGGGTCCGGTGCGACAACGCCGGGCCGGCACCCGAGACGACCACGAGGGGTATCCCATGCCGTTGACTCCAGCCGATGTGCACAACGTCGCGTTTTCCAAGCCGCCGATCGGCAAGCGGGGCTACAACGAGGACGAGGTCGACCAGTTCCTCGACCTGGTCGAGACGGAGCTCGCGGAACTCGTCTCGGACAACGAGGACCTCCGCCAGCGGGTGGAGGAGCTCACCAAGGATCTCGAAAAGGCGCGCAAGGCCGCCGACGAGTCCGGCAAGTCCTCCGGCGCCGCCACCGGCGGCTCGGGCGCGGCACAGCAGCCGGCCGCCCCGGCGCCCGCGCCGACCCCCGCGCCCGCACCTGCTGCGGCCGCCGCGCCGACTACCCCGACTCCCGCCGCCGCTACCCCGTCGCTGGGCAAGAGCGAGGACGACGGCGCCGCCAACAACGAGACCCACCTGCGCGCCGCCCGCGTCCTGGCCATGGCCCAGGAGATGGCCGACCGGCTCACCGGCGAGGCCAAGAAGGAGTCCGACGGACTCATGGCCAAGGCCCGCAGCGAGTCCGACCGGCTGGTGGGCGACGCCAAGTCCCAGTCTGATCGCCTGGTCGGCGACGCCAAGTCCCAGTCCGAGAAGATGGTCGGCGACGCCCGCAAGGAGGCCGACAAGATCCTCACCGAGGCCAAGAGCAAGTCCGACGGCATCGTCAAGGACGCCCAGGCCCGGTCCGAGCAGCAGGTCAAGGAGGCGCAGGCCAAGGCCGACGCCCTGCAGGCCGACGCCGAGCGCAAGCACACCGAGATCATGGCCACCATCAACCAGCAGCGTGGCGTGCTCGAGAGCCGGATCGACCAGCTGCGGACGTTCGAGAAGGACTACCGCAGCCGCCTCACCAGCTACCTGGAGAACCAGCTCTCGGAGCTCGGCAAGACCGGATCGGCCGCCCCGGCCGCCCCGGCGGCCACTGCGGCCTCGTCCACCCCGGGCGGCCCGGCGGCCTCGTCCGCGGCCGGCGAGGGTACCGGCAGTGCCGGCGCCCCCGGCTCGTCCGACCAGTCGGCAAAGAAGGACGGCGGTCACCGCGCCGAGTGATCCACTCCGCGTGACCGATGCGGTCCCCGCCCCTGCCCAAGGGTGCGGGGACCGACGTATATTCGGGGTGGGGGACGGGGCCACCGACGGTGCGACCCCCTTTCCCCATCGCACAGCTCCCAGAATTCGCCCAACACCAGGATTCGCCCACCAGGAGGCACGGATGCTCGTCGCCGCGCTCGGACTGACGGTCCTCGGTTTCGCCTTCCTCGTGGCGGCCGTCGCGACAGGTCAGATCGGGTGGGCGTGGGCGTGCATCCTCGTCGGGGCCCTGGGGCTCATCCTGCTGCTGGTCGACCTGGTCCGTGGGCGCGCCGAGCGCGACCGCGAGCCGCGGATGACCTCGGAAGAGGCGGACGCCCGCACCGACGGGTAATATCGGAACCTGTCCGGCCGTGAGCCGGACGCGCGGAGATCCGGCCATCACCGGGGAGTGCTCGGAAGAACGGTGGGACCCCGCACGGCGGGGACCGCTCAGTAGAACCGAACGGGGGAGCCCGTCACAGCCCGACCCACGAGTGGGCGTCGCACGTCGTCGCCAAACGGGGTGGTACCGCGGACGGAACGCGCCAGACGCGATCCGGTTCGTCCCCGAGCGCAGGCCTGACGGCCCCACGGATGCGAACTCGTGCGGGCCCCGTACGCGAGGAGTCCGCCGACATGAGCACCGAACCCGTAGCGACCGAACGCGCCGACGGCGAGCCCGCTGCCACCGGCAGCGCGTACCCCGTGCTCGATCTCGCCGGGGGCGCCACGTCCCAGACGCCGTCGTTCCCCGCCCTCGAGGAGACGGTCCTGCAGCGGTGGGACGAGCGCGACACGTTCCGCGAGTCCATCCGTAACCGTGCGGACGCGCAGGAGTACGTCTTCTACGACGGGCCCCCGTTCGCCAACGGCCTGCCCCACTACGGTCACCTGCTCACCGGGTACGTCAAGGACGTCGTCCCGCGCTACCGCACCATGCGTGGGTACAGGGTCGAGCGCAGGTTCGGCTGGGACTGCCACGGCCTGCCCGCCGAGCTCGAGGCCGAGAAGCAGCTCGGCATCACCGAGAAGTCCCAGATCCTCGACATGGGCCTGGCCGAGTTCAACAACGCCTGCGAGATGTCGGTGCTGCAGTACACCGACGAGTGGGAGAAGTACGTCCACCGCCAGGCCCGCTGGGTGGACTTCGACAACGACTACAAGACCCTCGACATCGACTTCACCGAGTCCGTGCTGTGGGCCTTCAAACGGCTCTACGACAAGGGGCTGATCTACAAGGGCTTCCGCGTGCTGCCGTACTCCTGGTACGAGCAGACGCCACTGTCCAACCAGGAGACCCGCCTGGACGACGCCTACAAGATGCGTCAGGACCCGGCCGTCACCGTCGGGCTGCCCCTGGAGGCCCCTCAGGACAGCCCGTTCCACGGCGCCGAGGCACTGGTGTGGACCACCACGCCGTGGACCCTGCCCTCCAACCTCGCCGCCGCCGTCCACCCCGAGATCGACTACTCGGTGGTCCGGGTCGACTCCGGTGAGTTCGCCGGGCGGAGCTTCGTCATCGCCGAGGCCCGTCGCGGCGTCTACGCCGCCGAGTTCGGTGAGGACGCGGAGGTCGTGACGACCGTCAAGGGCTCTGAGTTGGTGGGCCTGCGGTACACCCCGCCGTTCGACTTCTTCGCCGGTCACGCGGGTGCGCACGTCGTGCTCTCGGCCGACTATGTCACTACCGAGTCCGGTACCGGCGTCGTCCACCTCGCGCCCGCCTTCGGTGAGGAGGACAAGGACGCCTGCGACGCCGCCGGGATCGAGCTCGTCATCCCGGTGGGCCCGGACGGCAAGTTCACCGCCGAGGTGCCGCCGTACGCCGGCCAGCTCGTCTTCGACGCCAACGCGCCCATCTCCCGCGATCTGCGGGCCGATGGCCGGTTGATCCGCCACGAGACCATCGAGCACTCCTACCCACACTCCTGGCGCTCCGGCCAGCCGCTCATCTACATGGCGCTGCCCGCGTGGTTCGTCAAGGTCACCGCGTTCCGGGACCGCATGGTCGAGCTCAACCGCGAGCACATCACCTGGATGCCGGAGCACGTGCGCGACGGCCAGTTCGGCAAGTGGCTCGAGGGCGCCCGCGACTGGAACATCAACCGCAACCGCTACTGGGGCGCCCCGATCCCGGTGTGGGAGTCCGACGACCCCGCCTACCCGCGGGTCGACGTCTACGGGTCCCTCGACGAGTTGGAAGCCGACTTCGGCGTCCGGCCCACCGACCTGCACCGCCCGTACATCGACGAGCTGACCCGGCCCAACCCGGACGACCCGACCGGCAAGTCGACCATGCGCCGCATCCCGGACGTGTTCGACTGCTGGTTCGAGTCCGGGTCGATGCCGTTCGCCCAGGTCCACTACCCCTTCGAGAACAAGGAGTGGTTCGAGACCCACAACCCGGGTGACTTCATCGTCGAGTACAACGGGCAGACCCGCGGCTGGTTCTACACCCTGCACGTGCTGGCCACCGCGCTGTTCGACCGTCCCGCGTTCACCCATGTCGCCGCCCACGGGATCGTCCTGGGCAACGACGGTCTCAAGATGAGCAAGTCCAAGGGCAACTACCCGGACGTCAACGAGGTGTTCTCCCGCGACGGCTCGGACGCCATGCGCTGGTTCCTCATGAGCTCGCCGATCCTGCGGGGCGGCAACCTCGTGGTGACCGAGCAGGGCATCCGCGAGGGCGTCCGCCAGGCCATGCTGCCGCTGTGGAACTCCTACAGCTTCTTCCAGTTGTACGCCTCCCGCCGGGCCACCTGGCGTACGGACCCGGAGCACGTGCTGGACCGCTACATCCTGTCCCGCCTGGCGTCCACGCGCGACGCCATGACCGAGGCGCTGGACGCCACCGACATCGCCGCGGCCTGCGACGAGCTGCGCCTGTTCGCCGACGCCCTGACCAACTGGTACGTCCGCCGGTCGCGCTCCCGGTTCTGGGCCGGCGAGGACAGCGGCCAGGATTCCCGCGACGCCTTCGACACCCTCTACACGGTGCTCGAGACCACCATGCGCCTCGCCGCGCCGCTGCTGCCGCTGATGAGCGAGGTCGTGTGGACCGGGCTCACCGGTGAGGAGTCGGTGCACCTGGTGGACTGGCCGGCCGCCGACGAGCTGCCGCACGATGCCGACCTGGTCGAGGCGATGGAGGCCGTGCGCGACGTGTGCTCCACCGTGTCCTCGATCCGCAAGGCCAAGCACCTGCGGGTGCGCCTGCCGCTCAGCTCGCTCACGGTGGCCATGCCCGACGCAGAGCGGCTCCAGCCGTTCACCGGTCTCATCGCCGACGAGGTCAACGTCCGCGAGGTGAGCCTCACCAGCGACGTGGCCACCCACGGGCGGATGGAACTGGCGGTCAACGCGCGCGCTGCCGGCCCGCGGCTGGGCAAGCAGGTCCAGGCCTGCATCAAGGCCGCCAAGTCCGGTGACTGGACCGAGACCGACGGCGTCGTGGTCGCCGGCGGCGTCGAGCTGCAGGAGGGCGAGTACGAGCACCGGCTCGTGGCCGCCGATCCCGAGTCCACGGCGGCGCTGCCCGGCGGTGCCGGCCTGGTGGTGCTGGACCTGACGGTCACCGAGGAGCTCGAGGCCGAGGGCTGGGCAAAGGACCGGATCCGCGAGATCCAGGAGGCCCGCCGCGGTGCCGGTTTCGACATCTCCGACCGCATCCGGGTGCGCATGGAGGTGCCGGCCGCCCGCCGTGAGTGGGCGGACCGTCACGCGCAGCTCATCGCCGGCGAGGTGCTGGCCACCGACTTCGCCGTGGTCGACGCACTGGACCCGGCAGACGGGGACCCGGTCGACCTCGCCGAGGGCGTCCGGATGACGCTGGCTCGGGTCTGACCGGCGGCTCGTCATGGGTGGCGGGCAGGACCGCTGGGTCCTGCACGTGGACATGGACGCGTTCTTCGCGTCCTGCGAGCAGCTGACCCGGCCAACCCTGCGGGGTCGGCCGGTGCTCGTGGGCGGTCAGGGCGGCCGCGGTGTGGTGGCGGGGTGTTCCTACGAGGCGCGAGCCAAGGGTGCCCGCTCGGCCATGCCCTCACACCAGGCGCGGCGCCTGGTGGGGCCGGGCGCGGTGTTCGTCTCGCCGCGGATGCCGGTCTACCGGGCCCTGAGCCGCCGGGTGTTCGAGGTGTTCGCCGAGCACGCGCCGGTCGTGGAGCAGATCTCCGTGGACGAGGCCTTCCTCGAGCCACCGGAGCTGCGGGGCGCCGACGCCGACCGCACCCGACAGTGGGCGCATGAGTTGCGTGCCGCCATCCGTGCCGCGACCGGGCTCCCGGCGTCGGTGGGGGCGGGCGCGGGCAAGCAGTACGCCAAGATCGCCTCGGAGCTGGCCAAGCCGGACGGTGTGGTGGTGGTGCCACGCCGCGACCACGCCGAGGTGATGTTCCCGCTTCCGGTGCGGAGCCTGTGGGGAGTGGGTCCGGTGGCGGGGGAGCGGCTGGCGCAGTTCGGGGTGGCGACCATCGGCGACCTCGCAGCGATGGACGACGACGACGTGGCCCACGCGCTCGGCAAGACGGTCGGCCCGGCGATCGCCCGGATCGCGCGGGGGTACGACGACCGGCCGGTGCACGAGCGGGCCGAGGCCAAGCAGATCAGCGCCGAGAGCACGTTCGCCGCCGATCTCACGACGTCGGGTCAGGTCGCGGCCGCGGTGCGGCGGGCGGCCGAGGCGGCGCATCGCAGGCTGCTCTCCGACGGCCGTGCGGCGCGGACGGTGACGGTCAAGGTCAAGCGCTCGGACTTCACCTCGATCACCCGCTCGTACACGTTGCCGGTGGGCACCACGTCGCTGGAGACGATCATCGGGGTGGCGCGCTCGCTCGCCCCGGACCCCGTCGACTTCGGGGCGATCCGCCTGCTGGGCGTGGGGGTGTCCGGCCTCACCGATCACTACCAGGACGCGCTGTTCGAGCAGGAGTTCGTCCCCGTGGACCGATCGGGACACGACGACGACGACGAGGACCTGCCCGACATCGTGGGGGTGGGCACCACCGTCACCACCGACGAGTCCGAACCGGGCGACGACGTGACCGGACCCGCGGACGAGGGGACGGCCGACGGACGGGCGGCGGGGGAACTCCCGGCGATCGGGGCGTGGCGGCAGGCCGGGCATCAGCGTTTCGAGACGGGCGCGGATGTGCGACACCCGGAGTTCGGGCACGGCTGGGTCCAGGGCTCGGGCCACGGGCGGGTGTCGGTGCGGTTCGAGACGGCGGCGACGGGCCCCGGTCGGATGCGCACGTTCGCCGAGGACGATCCGGACCTCGAGCCCGCGGACCCGCTGGACTCCCTGGGGTGGTGACCCGGCGGCCCCGCGCCGGCCCGCCGACGCCCGGCCCTGCTGCAGCCGCTCCTCGGGATGGCGCCTCGCCCCCGCCGACGCCCGGCCCTGCTGCAGCCGCTCCTCGAGATGGCGCCTCGCCCCCGCCGCGGGGCACGCGAGACGCCAAGGGCGCGTGCGGCTGCGGCGGGGCGGGCAGGGCGCCAGCACACCCCCGGCTGACCGCGCTGCCTCTCTGCGCTGCCCTGCGCGGTGTGAACGCCCGCCGGCGCCCCGCCAGCCCCGCAACCGCCGGCCCCGCAACCGGCGACGTCTGCTCGTCAGCTGTAGAGGTGGTAGCGCCCCCACTTTCGGCGCACCTCTGCGGCCGCACCGTCGCCGCCGGCGCCGTCTGCACTGCCCGCGGTGGACAGCAGCGCGGCGAGCAGGACCCGGGCTCGCCCGGATCGCAGGTATCCGCAGCTCAGCACGCCACGAGCGGCGAGCTCCGCGCCACCGCCCGGGCCGCCGTAGGTCGAGGTCGCCTCACCCCGCGGCACCCGGCTGGACGCCACCACCACGATGTCCGGCCGGTCGTCCGCCAACCGTGCGACCGCGTCCGCGACGAGTGGCGGCAGATTGCCCGAGCCAGAGCCTTCCAGCACCAGCCCGCGGGCACCGGCGTCGACGGCGGCCCACACCGCGACCGCGTCCGCGCCGGGCGGGCACGCCACGACGTCGACGCGGGTGTCGGTGAAGCGGGCCCGGCCGGTGAGGGTGGGGCGTTCGAGCTCCGGGGGCAGGTCCTCGACCGGGTGCTCGGGCGAGTTGCGGGCGAAGGCGACGGGATCGGTCGTGTGCCATTTACGTACACCGCGGGCCTGCAGGATGGCCCGGCCCAGGACCACCAGCACGCCCAGGTCGCGGGAGACGGGGTCGGCGGCCAGCAGGACGGCGTCCAGGAGGTTGGCAGGCCCGTCGGCCCCGGGATGGTCGGCCGGGAGCTGGGCCCCGGTGAGCGCGACGGGCCGCGGGTCGTCGTGGTGCAGGTCGAGGGCCATGGCGGTCTCCTCGAGGGTGTCGGTCCCGTGGGTCACCACGACCCCCGACACCGACGGATCGGACAGCGCGTCACCCACCGCGTCGACCAGCAGGTCCCACTCGGCCGGGCCGAACGTGGAGGAGTCGGCGTCGAGCACGGCGCGCGCGCTCACGGTGATCTGGTCCGGCAGCACCGCCCTCAGGCCGTCGAGCATGGCCTGCGTCGCGGGGTCGGAGTCCCCGGCCACGACCGCTCCCTCCGGCGTGGTCGAGGCGGTGATCGTGCCTCCCGTGGTGCAGATCACGATGTGGGGGGTATCGGTGCTGGTCTCGGCGCTGGTCACCCGCTCCACAGTGGTGTGCGGGCGGCCCGGCGTCAACCTTCCCGGCCGCTGACGATGGAACAATGGCTCATCGATGTTCGTTGGGCCGGTGACCCGGCCCGGAGCCATGCCCGGCTCGGTACCGCATGCCCGGTGCCGCACATCTCGACGAAAGGACCCCGCGTGAGTCTTCGACGGACCATCGCCGCAGTCTCCCTGTCCGCCTTCGCACTGGGCGGCCTCGCCGCCTGCGGAAGTGACGACGACGGCCCCGGGCCCCGGGGCACAGCAGCCCCCGCGCCCACTACCAGCGCCCAGGAGACCACTATCCCCACCGCCGAGGAGCTGACCCAGCTGCTCGACCGGGCCTCCGACCCCGCGGTGCCGGTGGAGGAGAAGGTTGACCTGGTGGAGGGGGGCGCGGAGGCGCCCGAGATCTTCGACCAGATCGCCGCCCTCAAGGCCGAGCAGGGCGCCGACGTGACGATCACCGGCGCGGCGGAGGGGGACATCCCCGGCACGCTCATCGCCAACGCGGTGATCTCCCAGCCGGGCCAGGAGGACATCAACGTCCAGGCCCAGTTCATCAACCAGGGTGGTCAGTGGCAGCTGCAGAAGGCGTTCGCCTGCGCGCTCATCACCAATGCCGGGCTGGAGCCGCCGGCCACGTGCGCCGCGGCCTGACCGCACCTCAGCGCGCCGTCGGCCCGGACTGACAGCGAGGCCTGACCAGCGTCAGTCCACGCTGCGGAACCGCAGCACCGAGTCCTCGTCGTAGGTCGTGCGTCGTCCCGAGTCGGGATCGACGTAGACGGCCCGCGTCGAGGACTCGGTCGTTCCGCCCACCGGCACCGGGGCTCGTAGGTCCACCGTGAGCTCGCCCGAGCCGGTGACCTCGTAGGACTCCACGTCGAGGGTCACGCCCGGCCCGCCGTCGGGGGCCGGGGCGGCCAGGGTGCCCGCCGGGTCGGGAGCGGTGGTACTCGACCGGACGGTGGCGACGTCGCCGTCGACGTCGACGAGTTCGTAGGTGGTGACCCTCGTCGGGGCCACGGCGTCGTCGACCCGGCGGGTGACGGTCCAGCGGGCGCCGACGCCGATCTCTTCGGTGGGGAACGCCACTGTCGCGTCCGACACCGCGTTGGCGGTGATCTCCACTCCGGCGCGGGCGGCGTCGGTGGCCCCAGAGGGGGCCGCCAGCGACAGTTCCCGGACGATGCCGTCGGCACTGCGGGTCCAGGTGACGGTGAACCCGGGGGCGGTGGAGAACTGGGCGTTGCGGAGTTCGTCCACGGACGTGAACTCCCGCGCGGTCACGGTCGCCCGCTGCGCGCCGTCGACGTCGGGCTCCGATCGTCCCTCCACGGTGAGGGTCTGCGCCGGGGTGTCGTCGGTGCGCGGCTCGGCTCCCGGGACCTCGGTCCGCGAGTTGGCGGAGCGGGTTATCGCCACGACCGACGGTTCGCGCGAGGGGGCATAGGCCAGGACTCGCCGCTCGCCCTCGCCGGCGTCGATGAGGTCGACGACCGGGGCGGGACCGGGGTCGACGGTCACCTCGGGCTCGAGGGCATCCGTCCCCTCTGCGGCGGACGAGCCCGGGCCGCCGTCGGCGGGGCCCGCGGCATCGTCCCCGGCGCACGCGGAGGTGCCGGCCACGAGCGTCACGGCCAGCGCGGCCGCGAGGAGACGGTGACCGCGACGAGCGGTTCGGGAGGGGCCGGGGGAGACGGTCGATCGCGGGTCCACGGTCCCGAGCCTAGAGGGTCGCCCGCCCGGCGCCGTCGGGCCCGCGGCCGGATCAGGGATACTGGAGCCCATGACGGAGACCAACGGGACGCCGCCCGACGCGTCGGGGCCCACGCCCGGCAGCGCGGCGCCACAGGGTGACTCACCCGCGAGCACTGCGCCCCACGACCCCGCGCGCCGCGACACCGCGCGCCGCGACACCGCGCCCTCCAACCCCGCGCCGCACTACTTCCGGCGCGGGCCGGTGGCAATGCTGGTGATCGCCGCGGTGATCGTCGCCCTCGACCAGATCGCCAAGGTCCTGGCCGTGGCGAACCTGGAGGACTCGCGGCCCGTCGAACTCGTCGGCGACACGGTCCGTCTGGTCCTGCTGCGCAACCCGGGAGCCGCGTTCTCCATGGGCACCGAGTTCACGGTCGTGCTGAGCATCGTCGCCACCGTGGTGGTGGCGGGCCTGCTGTGGTTCTCCCGCAGGGTCCACTCCCGGTGGTGGGCGTGGGGCCTCGGACTGATCCTGGGCGGCGCCGCCGGCAACCTGGTGGACCGCTACTTCCGTGCGCCCGGCATCCTGCAGGGCCACGTCGTGGACTACATGTCCGTCGGCTGGTGGCCCGTGTTCAACGTGGCCGACGCCAGCCTGGTCACCGGAGTGATCGTGGTGGCCGTGGCCGTATTCCGCAACGTCGACTTCGACGGTTCGCGGGTATCCGAGACGCTCGCCGGCGACAAGAAGGCCCCTGCCGACCCCGCCGCCCCCGCCCACGAGAAGGACCCCGCCGATGGGTGAGGTCCGCACCTTCCCCGTCCCCGACGGGCTCGACGGCATGCGCGTCGACGCCGGTGTCTCCCGGCTCCTGGGCATCTCGCGGACCGCGGTCGCAGACCTGGCCGGCGAGGGCAAGGTCCTGCTCGACGGGCACACCGTGGGCAAGTCCGACAAGCTCACCGGGATGTCCTGGATCGAGGTCGAGATGCCCGAACCGCGGGCCGAGCCCGCCGTGGTCGCCGAGCCGGTCGAGGGGATGGCGGTCCTGTACTCGGACGCGGACATCGTCGTCGTCGACAAACCGGTCGGTGTCGCCGCGCACGCGTCCGTCGGCTGGACCGGCCCCACGGTGATCGGCGGCCTGGCCGCCGCCGGGTACCGCATCTCCACCTCCGGCCCGCCGGAGCGCAAGGGGATCGTCCACCGCCTGGACGTCGGCACGTCCGGACTGATGGTGGTCGCGGCGTCCGAACGCGCGTACACGCTGCTCAAGCGGGCGTTCCGCGACCGGACCGTCGACAAGACCTACCACGCGCTGGTGCAGGGCCACCCCGATCCGCTGTCGGGGACCATCGACGCGCCGATCGGCCGGCACACCTCGTCGGACTGGCGCTTCGCCGTCACCTCCGACGGCAAGCACTCGATTACCCACTACGACACCCTCGAGGCGCACCAGGCCGCGACGCTGGTGGAGGTCAAGCTCGAGACCGGCCGCACCCACCAGATCCGCGTGCACTTCTCCGCGCTGCACCACCCGTGCGCGGGCGACCTCACCTACGGCGCCGACCCGGTCCTGGCCAGGCGGCTCGGCCTCGAGCGGCAGTGGCTGCACGCGGTGGGGCTGGGCTTCGAGCACCCGGGCACCGGCTCGCGCGTCGACTTCACCAGCACCTACCCCGACGATCTCCAGCACGCGATCGACGTCCTGCGCTCGGCATGACCCTCGCCGCGCGGGTGCTGAAGATCGCCGGCGTGGGGGTCGTGATCGTGGTGGCGTTGGTCGCGATCCTCACCGCGCTGCGCACCGACCCGCCCCGGAGCCCCGGCGTCATGACCGACGCCCTGGGACCCGAGGACGGCGAACGCGTCGACGACTACCTCGCCCGCGCGGCCGACTCACTGGTCACCGCGGGCGGCGGGGGAGATGCCGCACGGGGTTCCGGCGGAGATGACGACGACGACCACGACGACGACAAGGCCCTCGCCTCCGACCCCGACGCCCGTCGCTGGGCCCTCGTGACCGCAGGCTGGGCGTGGACGGTCCCCGAGGCGGCCGGCGTGGTCCGGGAGCTGCCGCGCGTCTCGGGGCTGTACGTGCAGGTGCCGGTCGACGGGGTCGCCATGCCCGTCACCGGGGTGACCCTGGCCGAGCCGGTGGCGGGGGAGTCGGGGCGCGAGCCCGTCTTCCACCGCGGCCTCGAGCAGGTGACCCGGCGGCTCGAGGCCGGACCTCCGTCCGGGCCCGGGGTGCCACAGCCGCCCGACGCCGGGCGGGCCGCCGCGACCGCCGCCCTCACCGTCTCGCGGATCCGTGCCGGTGAGCCGGCGATCATCGGGCTGCTCGCCCGCGGCACCACCGAGCAGTTGCGCGCGGTGGCCGACCAACCGTGGGTCCGCGCGGTCGAGGCCCTGCCGCCGGACGCGGTATGGGAACGCTTCGCCGTCCGCCCGCTGCAGCCGCAGCAGGTCGACGCGGCGTACCCGCTGCCCGACGGCGGCCCCGTCCCGGCCGCCTGACCGGTCCCCGCCCGTCTGACTGGCCCCCACCCCCGAAAGGGCTCGATGTGCGGGGCCGATCCGGGGCCTGGCTAGGGTTGCGCCGGTGAGCAGCGAGGTGCCGAGCCGGCGGGTGAGCAACAGCGAGAAGTCGGTGGCCGGCGGGATGGTCGCCGGCATCGCCGCGTACACCCTCTGGGGGTTCTTCCCCGCGTTCTTCCCGCTGCTCGAGCCCGCCGGCGCCGTCGAGATCGTCGGCCACCGGATCGTGTGGTCGCTCGTCGTCATGGCCGTCGTGCTCACCGTGCTGCGGCGCTGGCGCGACCTGTGGGCCATCGACCGCGTCTCGTGGGCCCGGGTCGGCGGGGCCGCCGTCTTCATCACCGCCAATTGGGGCGTGTACGTGTATGCGGTCAACTCCGAGCGCGTCACCGAGGCCGCCCTCGGGTACACGATCAACCCGCTGGTCAGTGTCCTGCTGGGCGTCCTGTTGTTCCGCGAACGACTCAATCGCCCACAGTGGCTCGCGGTGGCCCTCGCCGTCGTCGCCGTCGGGGTCCTCACCGCCGGATACGGCCACTTCCCGTACCTCTCGGTGATCCTCGCGATGAGCTTCGGCATGTACGGCGTGCTCAAGAAGAAGCTGCGCGTTGACCCGGTGATCGGGATGACGGGCGAGGTGCTGGTGATCGCCCCGTTCGCGCTGGCCCTGCTGCTGTGGCTGGGTGCGACCGGCGCGGGCACGTTCACCACCGACGGCGCCGGGCATTCGGTGTTGCTGGCCACCGCCGGGCTCGTCACCGTGGTGCCGCTGCTGCTGTTCGCCGTGGCCGCGCAGCGCATCCCGCTGGCGACCGTGGGCATGCTGCAGTACATCGTCCCGGTGCTGCAGATGGCCTGGGGACTGCTCGTCGTGGGCGAGCGGCTCGACGCCGTGCAGTGGGTCGGGTTCGCGCTCATCTGGGTCGCGGTGATCGCATTCACGCTGGCCGGCAGGCAGCCACGCTCGGCCCGCGCTGGGGTTTCGGGGACTGTCGGGGATCCGACCTACACTGGGCCGGACGAGTCGTAGGAGGAATGCTGCGTGGGCGGATCCCAGTTCGTGCATCTGCACAATCACACCGAGTTCTCGATGCTCGACGGGATGGCGCAGATCGACCCGCTGTTCGCGGAGGCCTCCCGGCTCGGCATGCCGGCGGTCGGGATGACCGACCACGGCAACATGTACGGCTCGTCGGACTTCTACAAGCAGGCCGTCAAGACCGGCATCAAGCCGATCATCGGGATCGAGGCGTACGTCGCCCCCGAGTCGCGGTTCAACAAGAAGCGCGTGCTGTGGGGCGAGAAGAACCAGAAGAGCGACGACGTCGCGGGCTCCGGCGCGTACACCCACATGACGATGGTGGCCGAGAACGCCACCGGCCTGCGCAACCTCTTCCGCCTGTCCTCGCTGGCCTCCTACGAGGGGCAGCTGGGCAAGTGGGCGCGCATGGACGCCGAGATCCTCGCCGAGCACTCCGAGGGGATCATCGCCACCTCCGGCTGCCCCTCCGGTGAGATCCAGACGCGGCTGCGCCTGGGCCACAGGAAGGAGGCCTACGAGGCCGCGGAGAAGTGGCAGTCGATCTTCGGCAAGGACAATTTTTTCCTCGAGTTGATGGACCACGGGATCGACATCGAGCGCAGGGTCCGCGAGGACCTCCTCACGCTCGGCAAGGACCTGGGGATGCCGCCGTTGGTGACCAACGACTGCCACTACGTCACCCGCGAGCAGGCCCACTACCACGAGGCCATGCTCTGCGTGCAGACCGGAAAGACCCTCGCCGACGAGAACCGCTTCAAGTTCGACGGTGACGGCTACTTCCTCAAGTCCGCCGACGAGATGCGCGCCCAGTGGGACACCGAAGTCCCCGGCGGCTGCGACAACACCCTGTGGATCGCCGAGCGCGTCCAGCCGTACGACGACATCTGGGCCCCCAAGGACCGGATGCCCAAGTTCCCCGTCCCCGACGGCGAGACCGAGGACACCTGGCTGGCCAGGGAGGTCCAGAAGGGTCTGGAGTGGCGGTTCCCGGACGGCGTCCCGCAGGAGTATCTCGACCGCGCCGCGTTCGAGCTCGAGGTCATCGAGGGCAAGGGTTACCCCGGCTACTTCCTGGTGGTCGGTGACCTCATCGAGCACGCCCGCTCCATCGGTATCAAGGTCGGACCCGGCCGAGGCTCGGCCGCCGGCGCCCTGGTCGCGTACGCGCTGAAGATCACCAACATCGACCCGATCGAGCACGGGCTGCTGTTCGAGAGGTTCCTCAACCCCGAGCGTCCGTCGGCGCCGGATATCGATATCGACTTCGACGACCGCCGTCGCGGCGAGATGATCCGCTACGCCTCCGACAAGTGGGGCGCCGACAAGATCGCCCAGGTCATCACGTTCGGCACCATCAAGACCAAGGCCGCCATCAAGGACGCCGCGCGCGTGAACTTCGGCCAGCCCGGCTACGCGATCGCCGACCGGATCACCAAGGCACTGCCGCCGCCGATCATGGCCAAGGACATCCCGCTGTCCGGGATCACCGACTCCAAGCACGAGCGCTTCGGCGAGGCCGCCGAGGTCCGTCAGCTCATCGAGACGGACCCCGACGTCAAGCGGATCTACGACACGGCCCGCGGGCTCGAGGGCATGGTCCGCCAGGCCGGCGTGCACGCCTGCGCGGTCATCATGTCCTCCGAGCCGCTGCTCGACGTGATCCCCATGTGGAAGCGCGCGCAGGACGGCGCCATCATCACCGGCTGGGACTACCCGTCGTGTGAGGACATCGGCCTGCTCAAGATGGACTTCCTGGGCCTGCGCAACCTCACGGTGATCGGCGACTGCCTGGAGAACATCAAGCTCAACCGGGGCGAGGAGATCGACCTCGACGTCCTGAGCACGGACGACCCCGCGACCTACGAGCTGCTCGCCCGCGGTGACACGCTGGGCGTGTTCCAGCTCGACTCCGGCGGCATGCGCGAGCTGCTCAAGCGGATGAAGCCCACCGGCTTCAACGACATCGTGGCCGCCCTCGCCCTGTACCGCCCCGGGCCGATGGGCATGGGGACGCACTGGAACTACGCCGACCGAAAGAACGGCAAGCAGGAACTGGTGCCCATCCACCCCGAGCTCGAGGAACCGCTCCGGGAGATCCTCGGCGAGACCCACGGCCTGATCGTGTACCAGGAGCAGATCATGGCCATCTCCCGCGAACTCGCGGGATACACGGCCGGTGAGGCCGACGGCTTCCGTAAGGCCATGGGCAAGAAGAAGGCCGAGGTGCTGGCCGCCGAGTACGAGAAGTTCTCCGGCGGCATGTTCGAGCGCGGTTTCTCCAAGGACGCCGTCGACGCACTGTGGGGCACCATCGAGCCCTTCGCCTCGTACGCGTTCAACAAGTCGCACGCGGCCGGCTACGGCCTCGTGTCCTTCTGGACCGGCTACCTCAAGGCCAACTACCCGGCCGAGTACATGGCCGCGCTGCTCACCTCCGTCGGCGACGACAAGGACAAGGCCGCCCTGTACCTGTCCAACTGCCGCCAGATGGGCATCAAGGTCCTGCCGCCGTCGGTCAACGAGTCGCGGACCAACTTCCTGTCGGTGGGCACCGACATCCGCTTCGGACTGGGCGCGGTGCGCAACGTCGGCGCCCAGGTGGTGGACTCTATCGTCGCCGCCCGCGAGGCGAAGGGCGAGTTCGGCGACTTCTCGGACTACCTGGCCAAGATCGACCAGACCGCCTGCACCAAGAAGGTCACCGAGTCGCTCGTCAAGGCCGGCGCGTTCGACTCGCTCGGCCACCCGCGCAAGGGCCTGTTCCTGGTCCACGCCGACGCGGTGGAATCGGTGATGTCCACCAAGAAGGCCGAGGCGGTGGGGCAGTTCGACCTGTTCGGCGGGGGAGATGACGCCGAGGCCGACTCGGGCTTGGGCGACGTCTTCGCCGTCCGGGTCCCCGACGAGGAATGGGACATCAAGCAGAAGCTCGCCCTGGAACGCGAGATGCTGGGCCTGTACGTGTCCGGGCACCCGCTCGACGGGCTCGAGGCCGCCCTGGAGGCCAAGACCGACACCACCATCGCCACGATCCACGAGGGCGAACTCGCGCACGGCACCGCCGTGACGATCGGCGGGATCATCTCCGGCGTCGACCGGCGGGTCAACAAGAACGGCGAGCCGTGGGCGATCGTCACCATCGAGGACTTCAACGGCAGTGTCGAGGTGCTGTTCTTCCCCAAGACGTACCGTCTCGCGGCGATGGACATCGCCGAGGACGCGGTGGTGCTGGTCAAGGCGCGCATCAACATCCGTGAGGACCGCGTCTCGGTGTTCGGCGACACCCTCGAGGTGCCCGACCTGGTCGTCGGTGGCAACGGGGCGCCGCTGGCGCTCACGCTGCCGACGCGGATGTGCACCATCGAGACCGTCACCGCGCTCAAGCAGGTCCTGGGGCGGCACCCCGGACCGTCGGACGTGCACCTGCGGTTGGTCAACGGAAGTTCGTCGACCGTCCTGCGGCTCGATGACCACCTGCGGGTCGAGACCTCGTCCTCGCTGATGGGCGATCTCAAGGCGCTGCTCGGCCCCGGCTGCCTCACGGGCTGACCGGGTTGACGGTGATCGTGGGCGCGGTGGGACACTGGTGGCTGTGACCGTCACCGATTCCGCCACGACCCAGGTCGTCACCCCCGACGACATCGACGCCGCCGCCCGCCGGATCGGTGACGTGGTCCGGTGCACCGACCTCCAGGTCAGTGAGCGGCTGAGCGAGCAGACCGGCGCGCACATCCTGCTCAAGCGGGAGGACCAGCAGGACGTCCGCTCGTACAAGATCCGCGGCGCCTACAACCTCATGGCGCAGCTGAACAGCGACGAGCGCAGTGCCGGCGTCGTGACGGCCAGCGCCGGCAACCACGCCCAGGGCGTCGCCTTCGCCTGCCGGGTGCTGGGCATCAACGGCCGGATCTACGTGCCGACCAACACGCCCAAGCAGAAGCGCGACCGGATCCTCGCCCACGGTCGCAACTCGGTCGAACTCGTGGTGACGGGGACGAACTTCGACGCCGCCCAGACCGCCGCCCGAGCCGACGCCGCGCGCACCGGCGCGACGATGGTGCCGCCGTTCGACCACCCCGACACCATGGCGGGACAGGGCACGATCGCCGCCGAGATCCTCGCCCAGCTCGACGAGACGCCCGATGCCGTGGTGGTCCCCGTCGGCGGTGGCGGGCTGGTCGGTGGGCTGGCGACCTACCTCGCCGAATACGCGCCGGACTGCAAGATCATCGCCGTCGAGCCCACCGGGGCGCCTTCGTTGACCCGGGCACTCGAGGCGGGGGAGCCGGTCACCCTCGACACCGTCGACACCTTTGTGGACGGCGCATCGGTCGCGCGCCTGGGCGAGTTCCCATTCGGCGTCATCTCCTCGATGTCCGAGCGGATCCAGGTCCTCACCGTGGACGAGGGCGCGGTGTGCACCGAGATGCTGGAGCTCTACCAGAACGAGGGCATCATCGCGGAGCCCGCCGGCGCCCTGGCGGTGACCGCGCTGGAGCAAGTCGACATCGACGAGGGTGCCACCGTCGTCTGCCTCGTCTCGGGGGGCAACAATGACGTCTCGCGGTACAGCGAGATCATCGAACGCTCCCTGGTCCACAAGGGCCTCAAGCACTACTTCCTGGTGAAGTTCCCGCAGGAGCCCGGCCAGCTGCGCCGCTTCCTCGACGAGGTGCTGGGGCCCGAGGACGACATCACGCAGTTCGAGTACCTCAAGCGAAACAACCGCGAGTACGGCGCCGCGCTCGTGGGCATCGAGCTGGGCTCGGCCACCGGCCTGCACTCGCTGCTCGAGCGCATGGACGCCTCCCGCATCGACTGTGAGCGCCTCGAGCCGGGCACCGCGGCGTACGAATACCTGACCTGACCTGACCTGATTTCACGCGCGGGCGGCGTCCACCGTGACGTCGTCTCAGCGCGTCCGCAGCACCGCGAAGCCGAACGCCTGGCAGAACACCGAGTCGTCGTCGGCGACCGCCCCCGAGGCGAACACCGCCTCGCCGGCTAGCGGGACCCGCGACGGCTCGGTGCCCAGGTTCACCACCAGCGCCAGCGACCCGCGGTGGACCACGAGCCATCGGTTGTCGTCGGCCTCCACCCCGCAGTCGACCCTGACCGAGCCCAGCCACGGGTCGCTGAGCTCGGGCTCGGCCTTCCGCAGAGCGATGAGCGCACGGTAGGTCCGCAGGATCTCGGCGTGCTCATCGACCGACTGCTCCGTGCGGTCGAGCACCGAGCGACGGAACGTCTCCGGATCCTGCGGGTCCGCCACGGTTTCCGGATCCCAGCCCATCGCCGCGAACTCTCGGGTCCGGCCCTGGCGGACCGCCTCGGCCAGCTCCGGCTCGGGATGCGAGGTGAAGAAGCAGAACGGTGTCCGCGCGCCCCACTCCTCACCCTGGAACAGCATCGGGGTGAAGGGCGAACAGAGGACGATGGCGGCCTTGGCCAGCTGCTGCTGGGGCGTGAGGTTCATCGACGGCCGGTCGCCGGCCGCGCGATTGCCCACCTGGTCGTGCGTCAGCGTGTAGGCCACGAACCGCGACCCCGGCACCCGGCTCACATCCAGCGGCCGCCCGTGCACGCGCCCGCGGAACGTCGAGAACGTCCCCGCGTGCAGGAACGCACCCGTGATCACCTGTCGCAGCGACTCGAGCGACCCGAAGTCGGCGTAGTAGCCCTGCCGTTCCCCCGACACGGCGGCGTGGACGGCGTGGTGCACGTCGTCGTCCCACTGCCCGTCCAGCCCGAGGCCGCCACCTTCACGCGCGGTGACCGTCCGCGGATCGTTCTGATCCGACTCGGCGATGAGCGAGAGCGGCCGCCCGAGATGGGTCGCCAGCGACTCCACCTCCACCGTCAACTGCTCCAGCAGATGCACGGCCGAGGCGTCGTGCAGCGCGTGCACCGCATCCAACCGCAGCGCGTCCACGTGGAATTCGTCGAACCAGCGCAGCGCGTTGTCGATGATATAGCGCCGCACCTCGCCCGAGTGCTCACCATCCAGGTTGAGCCCCGACCCCCACGGACCGTCCGCGGCCGACAGGTACGGCCCGAACTCCGGCAGGTAGTTCCCGGACGGCCCCAGGTGGTTGTAGACCACGTCCAGACACACCGCGAGCCCTCGAGCGTGGCAGGCGTCGACGAACTGCTGGAACGCGTCCGGCCCGCCGTACGGCTCGTGCACCGCGAACCACACCACCCCGTCGTAGCCCCAGCCGTACTCGCCGTTGAACGCATTGAGCGGCATCACCTCGACCATGTCCACGCCCAGCTCGACCAGCTCGTCGAGGTGCTCGATCGCGCTGGTCAGCGTTCCGCCGGCCGAGAACGTGCCCACGTGCATCTCGTAGATCACCGATCCGGGCAGCTGCCGTCCCGTCCACGCCTGGTCCGTCCAGCGGGACTCCTCGAGGCGGTGTACCCGAGACAGCCCGTGGACCCCGTTCGGCTGACGCGGCGACCGCGGGTCGGGCCGCGGCGGGCTGACCTCGTCGTCGTCGCCGGTCACCACGAACCCGTAGTCCCTGCCCTGCTCCCGGGGGATGCCGGACGTCCACCAGCCGCCCGGGGCGCGTCGCATCGGAACCGGGTCGGCGTCGGGGGAGTCCAGCACCAACCCCACCGCGCGGGCCTCGGGCGCCCAGACGGAGAACATCTCGTCGCGCGGGTCGGCGCCGGCGGGGACGGTCGTGGCGGTCGCGCTCGTGTCGGGCGGGGTCGCTTGGCTCGGTGAGGTCACACCGCCCAGCGTAGGGAAAACGCGCCGCCGCGGGGAGGGGCGAACGACACCCGCAGGCCGAACTGCGCGCATCAACGACCGACGGCGATACTGGGGCCATGACAGAGTCCCCGGCCCGCGTGCTCCGGCTCACCGCCGGACCGGACGTGACGGGGGAGTACGAGGAGAAACGCTCCAGGTTCGTGGCCGTGCTGAGACGGTGCGACGACGAGGAGGACGCCCGCGCCCTGATCGCCGAACTCCGGGCGGCGCACCCGTCGGCTCGCCACCACTGCAGTGCCTTCATCGTGGACGTTCCCCGGGCCAGCCGAATCGAGCGGTCAAGCGACGACGGTGAACCCTCCGGCACCGCCGGCACCCCCATGTTGGACGTGCTGCGGGGACGTGGCCTCACCGGGGTGTGCGCGGTCGTGGTCCGGTGGTTCGGCGGCACCAAGCTGGGCACCGGCGGGCTGGCGCGGGCCTACTCGGCGGCGGTGTCCGGGGCGGTCGACGCCGCGTGGCGGGACCGTCGCGTGGCGGAGGTGACCCGCACCCCCGCGTGGACGGCCGAGGTCGACCACTCGGTGGCCGGCGGTCTCGAGGGGGCACTGCGCTCCGCCGGGGCCCGGGTGATGGATGTCGACTACGGCCGGCGCGTGCGGTTGACCGTGGCGGGCGAACTGGACGTGGTCGGGCCGATCCTGGCCGCGCGCACCTCCGGCGGGGTCGAGTGGGAGACCGCCGGGGTGGCCACCACCGAGAACGCGGCAGTTCGCCGGGATGTGGAATCCTGACTACATGAGCATGCAGCCCTACCAGCCGAACTCGATCGAACAACAGAAGCAGCAGGTCCGCAAGGATGCGCGCACCACCGCTATCGCTCTGGGCGTGACGGCCGTGTCGCTGCCGATCGCGCTGTTCGCGGCTGAGGCGATGATCGTCGTGGTGATCGTGGCCGCCATCGTGGCGATCTACAACGGCAACAAGGTCCGCAAGGCCATCTCCGGCAAGAACGACCAGAAGCGCGAACTGTACTGACGCGAGCCGTGCTGATCCGGCTGCGGCCCGGGTGGGCGCAGTCGCGGCGACGGCTCAGCCGAGCCCGGATCAGGCGAGCCCGCCGCAGCCGAGCCCGGATCAACCGTGGCGGCGCACCACGTCGGACAGGTCGGCGCGCTCGGCCCGGAACGTGTTGGCAGGGTGGTCAGCGTCGGCGAAACCGAACGCGATCCCGCACACGATGAGCCGGTCCTCGGGGATGTGCAGGTGCTCACGGACCGCATCCGAGTACAGCGCGATCGCGGCCTGGGCGCACGTCGCGACGCCCAGCGACGTGGCCGCCGCGAGGAACGTCGACACATAACCGCCGCAGTCCACCGCGCCGTACGTGCCGAGGCCCGCGTCCGAGGTGATCACCGCGACGTGCGGGGCGCCGAAGAAGCGGTAGTTCTCCAGCATCTGACGAAGCCGCGCGTCCTTGTCCGACCGCTCGATGCCGAGCGCCGAGTAGAGCCCGAAGCCGCTCGCCCGGCGGCGATCGCCATACACGCCGTCATACCGCTCCGGCGCAGGAAAATCCGAGCTCATGTCGCTGGAGAGCACGTGGTCGGTGAGGTGCTTGCCGAACGCGGCCGTTGCCTGCCCCGTCACCAGCTCCACCTGCCAGGCCTGCGAGTTGCACCACGACGCCGTGCGCTGGGCCATCCGGAAGATCCGGTCGATCGTCTCCTCCGGAACCGGCTCGGAGGTGAACCCTCGGCAGCTGTTGCGGCCGTCGAGGATCTGCTCGAGCGTGGCGGCGGCGTCGGTCATGGGCCCTCCAGAGGAACTCGTTCCAAAGTGTGAGCCCAGTCTCGCACGGGCCCCCGGCGGGCTTGGCAGGGGCTGTAACCGCCGGCGCTGACACGGCTGCCTCTCCAGCCCCACCGGCACCCGCACCTGCACCTCCCCGCCGCCGCCGAGCACAACCAGAGCCACGGGACCAGGGGACCATCGACTGACCTGAGTGATTCTGCCGGACCCGAGGGATCCCGCAGGTGAGACGGAATCGGACAGGTCAAGATGCGTCGTCCGCGCTCTCGGAAGGCGCCGCTCGCAGGGCGGAGGTCCAACGGGGGCGGCGGTGCCCGTTATCCACAACCGCTGCCGCCTCCACAGGCGAGCAGGAATCAGGCGTCCGGACCCCGGTCCAGCGCGGTGACTCGGTGATCATCAGCGTGTGCACGAGATCAGCGAACTCCGTCAGATGGTGATGACGACCGACGAATTAGTCGGCCGGGGCATCTCCAGCCAGTCGCTCAGCCGATCGGTGGCCTCCGGAGAACTGGTCAGGCTGCGCCCCGGGTTCTATGTGGAGGGCACCGCCAAGGAGCTGCCCCGGGAGTCCCGTCACCTGCTGGCGGTGTTGGCGGCGGATGCCGCCCTGGACTCGCCCGTGTTCTCCCACTCGTCTGCCGCTCTGGTGCACGGGTTGCCTGGATGGGGTCTGCCACTGCGGCGGGTCACCACCTCGGCTCCGGGTGACAAGGGCCGCAGCCGTACGTCGCGTCTGGTCACGCACCACACGGGAAGGCTCGACGACGAGGACGTCACCAGAATCGACGGGCTGCATGTGACGACCGCGCCGAGGACTCTGGTGGATGTCGCGCTGTCGACGGGAAGGGACGCTGCGGTGGCGGTCGCGGACGCCGCCGGGAACCGTGGACTTGTCACCGACCCGGATGTGGAACTCGCGTTGCAGCAGGCCTCGGGACGAATGGGGGTCAAGAGAGCTCGGGCGGCGTTGAGCCTGGTCGACAGTCGGAGTGAGAGCGTGGCGGAGACGCTGAGCCGTCTGACGTTCCTCGATCACGGGCTGCCCACGCCGGAGACCCAGGCGAACATATTCGACACCCACGGCAATCGCATCGCCCGGGTGGACTTCTTGTGGCGTGAGTTCGGGGTGATCGGGGAATGCGATGGTTTCGGCAAGTACTTCGACGGTGCGGACGGGCCCGAACTCAGACGCCGACTCGCGCGCGAGAAAGACCGCGACGCCGAGTTGCTGGCCCTCGGCTATCGGGTCCTGCACTGGCGGTGGGCGGATCTTGAACAACCGCGCCTTCTCGCCGAGCGGATTCGGAGAGTCCTCTACCCGGCCGCCGCGTGAGCCGAGGACAGGCGGAGTGAACCGGGGAATCACGGAACGGTCCTGCCTCGGCCAGCCGCACCCGTCTCACCCGCCCGGCCCTTCGCGACAAGCCATCCCGACTGACCTGTGTCCTTCTGCCTGACCCGTGGGGCCCCGCAGGTGAGTCGGAATCCGAGAGGTCAGGTTGCGGGCACGTCGCGGCTATCCTCGGCCCCATGAGTGTTCGGGTGGACGCGTGGACGTGGTCGGTGCGGTTGTTCCCGTCGCGGACCAAGGCGGCGGCCGCCTGCCGTGGCGGGCACATCAAGGTTAACGGCGAAGCGGTGCAGCCGTCGAAGCCCGTCGTTCCCGGCGACCGAGTGCAGATCACCGGCGCACTGGGGCGGGTCCGCATTCTCGAGGTGGTGACGACCATCAACAAGCGGGTCGGTGCCCCGGTGGCCGCGACCTGCTACATCGATCACTCGCCCCCGCCGCCGCCCAAGGAGGTCCTGGCCTCCCAGCCGCGGCGGGAGCGGGGAGCCGGGCGGCCCACCAAGCGGGAGCGCCGCGAGACCGACCGACTGCTGGGCCGCGACTGAGGGCCCCATGCCCCCGTGCCGCCGTGCCCTCGCGCCCCGCAGGTACGCCGGTCAGCCGCCCTCGCGGACGACCACCACGACCGCCGACTCGCTCAGCAACTCGCCGAGATCGACGCGGCCCGAGATCGGCGTCCCGTCCGGGCGGACCGCCCAGGTCCCCTGCGGTAGCAGCACCACGGACCCGGTGAACTCCTCGGCGGGCAGCACCGCGGTGCGCCGCCGCGCGATCATGCCGACCGCCGGCCGTCCGTCGACGGACCGGGTGAACGCCACCACGTCCGAGGCGGCGGGCCCCTGCACGGGCAGCGGCACGTACGCCCCGCCGGTCAGGGCCTCCGGATGCGCCCGCCGCAACCGCAGCAGCTCGCGGACCAGCACGAATTTGGGGTGTCCCGCACGGGCGACGGCGCCGGAGCGCAGTGGCCCGTAGTCCACGAACCGGCGGTTGTCCGGGTCGACGAGGGAGTCCTCCCACACCTCCGTGCCCTGGTAGACGTCCGGGATGCCGGGGCCGAGCAACTGCACGGCCTTGGCGACCAGCGAGTTGTCGCGGCCGGCCGGGGCGATGCGCTCGACGAACGGCCCCAGCAGCCCGCCGCCGGAGTCGATCAGCGTGTCGATCCACCGGTGCACACCGGACTCGAAGTCGGCGTCCTGATCGGTCCAGGTGGTGTGCACGGCGGCCTCACGCAGGGCCTTGTCGGCGTAGTCGTGCAGGCGCGACCGCAGGTCGTCTGTGGGCCCGCCCAGCTCGGGCCAGACGCCCACGATCACCTGGAGGAGGAAGTAGCCCGCGTCCTCGGCGGGCGGCGGGAACTCGTCGAACACGCGCGTGACGAGGTCGGCCCACTCGTCGGGGAGCTGCGAGAGCACCGAGATCCGGCCGCGGACGTCCTCTCCGCGCTTGGTGTCGTGGGTGCTCAGCGCCGTCATCGCCAGCGGGGTGGAGCGGGCCCGTTCGGCCATGGCGAGGTGGAACGCCTCGACGGGCATCCCCATCCGGCCGGGCGAGCCGCCGACCTCGTTGAGCGAGACCAGTCGCGCGAGCCGGTAGAACAGCCGGTCCTCCTCGGCCTTGGCGGTGGCGGCGCCGGTGACCTGCGCGAGCCGGGTCGAGGCCTCGCCGCCGCGGGCCAGTGCTGCGGCCACGAGCCCCAGGGCGGGCACCAGTTCGGGCCGGTCGCGGCGCAGTCCCCCCAGGATCGTGGGCAGGGTGCCGCGCAGGACGGGGTAGTCGGCCCGGTAGAACGGCGTGCGCGCGACGACGGAGATCAGCGTCTCCCGGAGGGCGGCCTCGTCGACGTCGTCGCTCGCCGGGCCGTCCAGCCCGACCGCCACCTCGCGACGAACCGCGCGCGCCAACCTCGCGAGCTCGGGAGCCAGGTCCTCCGCCACGATCTGCCGTTTGAGCTCGGCGGACTGCGCGTGCACCTGCTCCTCGTCACCGGGGTCGCCGGTGTAGCGCCGGGCGAGCTCGGACAGCCGGGCCTCGCCGGAGGCGTCGACGAGCAGCTGATCGATGAATCGCAGGGCGTCGTAGCCGGTGGTGCCGTCGACGGGCATGGCGGGTTCGAGGACCTCGGGTGGGGTCGATTCGGTACCGGGCGCGAGGATCTTCTCGACCAGCAGGACGCGGTCGTCGCCGGCGAGTGCCCGCAGCCGTCGCGCGTACCCGACCGGGTCGGACAGTCCGTCGGGGTGGTCGACGCGGATGGCGTCGACGAGGTCCTCCTCGCACCAGCGCCGCACCTCGGCGTGGGTGGCCTCGAAGACCTCGGGGTCCTCCTGGCGCAGCCCGGCGAGCCCGGTGACGGTGAAGAACCGCCGGTAGCCCAGCAACGGTTCGCGCCAGTGGACGAGCCGGTAGTGCTGGCGGTCGTGGACCTCCCGGGCGGTGCCGTCCCCGGTGCCGGGGGCCACCGGGAACCGGTGGTCGTAGAAGTGCAGCTCGGCCTCGCCGGAGGGGGAGCCTCCGGGGGCGACGACGACGAGGTCCGCCACATCGTCCGGTGTCCCCAGGACGGGGATCGCGATCCTGCCGTCGGCCCCGTTCGCCTCCTCGGTGTCGAAGTCGAAGAACGAGAAGTGCGGCGAGTCGGGGCCCCGCCTCAGCGAGTCCCACCACCACGGGTTGGCGGCCGGCTCGTCCACACCGAGGTGGTTCGGGACGATGTCCACCACCAGGCCCAGCTCGTGGGCCCGGCACGCCGCCCGTAGGGAGCGCAGTGCGTCGATCCCGCCGAGTTCGGCCGAGACGGTGGTGGGGTCGACGACGTCGTAGCCGTGGGTGGAGCCGGGCGTGGCGGTCATGACGGGCGAGAGGTACACCGCGCCCACGCCGAGGTCGGCCAGGTAGGGCATGAGCTCCTCGGCGTCGGCCAGGGTGAAGCCTCGGCCGTCGGGGTCCGAGGCGGGGGTGCGCAGCTGGAGGCGGTAGGTGCTCGCCAGCGCGGCGCCCCGGCTCGGCCCGGCCCCGGTCCCTGTCTCGTCCTCGGCGGCCATGCTCAGCTGACCTTGCGCAGCACGATCGTGCCGCGGTCGGCCACGGTGATGGTGCCGTCCGAGCTCAACTCGTCCGCGCGCTCCTCGAGATGGTCGGCGGTGTCGAGGACGACCTCCCACTTCTCGGCGTAGTCGGCGCCGAGCAGGGAGAACTCGATGGGCTCGTGGTGGGCGTTGAACAGCATGAGGAACGAATCGTCCACGATCCGCTGACCGCGCACGTCCGGCTCGTGGATCCCCTCACCGTTGAGGTACACGGCCATGGACTTTCCGAACCCGGAGTCCCAGTCCTTGCTGGTCATCTCCGAGCCCTCCGGGGTGAACCACCCGATGTCCTGCGGTTCCTCCTCACCCCGCAGCGGGGAGCCGAAGAACCGGCGGCGACGGAACACGGGGTGGTCCTTGCGCAGCTGGACCAGGTTCCGGGTGAAATCCAGGAGGTCCTGCTTCTCCTCGTCCAGGTCCCAGTCCATCCAGGAGATCTCGTTGTCCTGGCAGTAGACGTTGTTGTTGCCGCCCTGGGTGCGGGCGATCTCGTCGCCGTGGGCGATCATCGGCGTGCCCTGCGACAGGATCAACGTGGTGAGGAGGTTGCGCCGCTGGCGGTGGCGCAGCTGGACGATCTCGGGGTCGTCGGTGGGGCCCTCGACCCCGCAGTTCCAGGAGCGGTTGTGGCTCTCGCCGTCGTTGCCGTCCTCACCGTTGGCGTCGTTGTGCTTCTCGTTGTAGCTCACCAGGTCGTTGAGCGTGAACCCGTCGTGGGCGGTGACGAAGTTGATCGACGCGTTGGGACGACGACCGGTGTGCTCGTACAGGTCCGAGGACCCGGTCAGTCGCGAGGCGAACTCGCCCAGGGTCGCGGGCTCGCCGCGCCAGAAGTCGCGCACCGTGTCGCGGAACTGGCCGTTCCACTCGGTCCACAGCGGTGGGAAGTTGCCCACCTGGTAGCCGCCCTCGCCGACGTCCCAGGGTTCGGCGATGAGCTTGACCTGGCTGACGATGGGGTCCTGCTGGACGAGGTCGAAGAACGAGGACAGCCGGTCGACGTCGTGCAGGCCGCGGGCCAGGGCGGAGGCGAGGTCGAAGCGGAAACCGTCGACGTGCATGTCGAGGATCCAGTAGCGCAGCGAGTCCATGATGAGCTGCAGGGAGTGCGGGTGCCGGACGTTGAGCGTGTTCCCGGTGCCCGTGTAGTCCATGTAGTGCTGCTCGTCGCCCTCGACCAGCCGGTAGTAGGCCTGGTTGTCGATACCGCGGAAGCCGATGGTGGGGCCCATGTGGTTGCCCTCGGCGGTGTGGTTGTAGACCACGTCGAGGATCACCTCGATATCGGCTTCGTGGAAGGCCTTGACCATGGCCTTGAACTCGCTGACCGCGTCGCCGGGCCGGTCGGAGAACGCGTACTCGTTGTGGGGCGCCAGGAATCCGAAGCTGTTGTAGCCCCAGTAGTTGCGCAGGCCCATGTCGATGAGTCGTTGGTCCTGCATGAACTGGTGCACCGGCATGAGCTCGATCGCGGTGACGCCCAGGTCGGTGAGGTAGTCGATGATCGCCGGGTGGGCCATCCCCGCGTAGGTGCCGCGCATCTCGGCGGGGATGTCCGGGTGCGTCGCGGTCATGCCCTTGACGTGCGCCTCGTAGATCACCGTGTTGTGGTACTCGTGCCCGGGGGCGCGGTCGTTGCCCCAGTCGAAGTACGGGTTGATCACGACGGTGGTCATGGTGTGCCCGAGGGAGTCGTCGGTGTTGCGCTCGTCCGGGTTGTCGAGGTCGTAACTGTGCAAACTCGGGTCCCCGTCGAAGGAGCCGTCGAAGGCCTTGCCGTACGGGTCCATGAGCAGCTTGGACGCGTCACACCGCAGCCCGTCGGAGGGTTCGTACGGACCGTGGACGCGGAACCCGTACCGCTGACCGGGCGTCACGCCGAACAGGTAGCAGTGCCAGATGTGGTAGTCGACCTCGACGAGCTCGATGCGCTGTTCGCCGCCGTCGTCGTCGATCAGGCAGAGCTCCACGCGCTCGGCGACCTCCGAGAACAGGGAGAAGTTCGTGCCGGTGCCGTCGTAGGTGGCCCCCAGCGGGTAGGGGGTACCGGGCCAGGCTCGGATGAGCTCTGGGGCGGACTGCGTCTCGTCGTCTTGGGTCACCCGACCCAGGGTAGTGCCTGAGGGCCGTCCGGACGTGGCCGTGCAGGCGGAGGCGGGTCACAGGCTGTCCCCATCACCACCAGCCCATCACAACCACCAGCCCATCACCACCAGCCGGTCGCGGGCCCCAGCTGACGCGCCAGCTCCCCGGAGGCGGACCGGACCCACGAACCCGAGAGGTGGTGGGAGTCGTGGTAGACGATCACGTTGCCGACCACGGCGGGGCAGTCCTCGGGGTCGCACAGGCCGTCGGTGAGGTCGAGCAGCCGAACCGAGTCGAGGCCCGCGGCGGCGATCGCGGCGGGGTTGATGGGGGAGATGGACCGCTCCCGCGGCATGCCGCACTCTTCCGGGGTGCCGCCGGCGCCGAGGCAGTCGCTGGCGCGGATGGGTCCGCGTCCCTGGTTGAGCCACGGGGTGTCGCGGATGGCGATGACGCCGATGCCCTGCTCGCCGAGCGCGCGCCACAGGTCGACGTATTGGCGCGGCGTGACGTCGGGGCCCACGACCCCGACCGGGCGCGTGGCCGTGGTGAACACGAAGTCGGGATCCAGTCCGACGAGGGCGGCGAGTGCCTCCGGGGTCCACTCCGCGCAGCTCTCGTACAGCGGTTCATCGCCGTCGGAGACCGAGGCGTCGAGCGTGAGGGGGCAGCCCATCTTGAGGACGGTGACCACCCGGAAGCCGTAATGCCGGCCGACCTCGTCGAGGCCGCTGATCCAGTGTTCGGCGTGCGACCCGCCCGTGAGTGCGATGGTGCGGGGGGAGGTGACGTCGCCGTACACGCACATCTCGACCTCCGTCGACTCGAAGGTCGAGATGCAGCCGTCCATGGTGCTGGCGGGGAGGTCATTGCCGACCTGGAGCAGGGAGGGTACGTAGGGGGCGTCGTCGGGTGCGGGGACGCCCTCGAAGAACGCCCGCGCTCCGGGGTGGTCCGGGTCGGTGAGGGAGTCGACGTACGGGACGGACGAACGGGAGCCGGAGGTGGCGCTCCACCAGCCGACGGTCCCCAGGCTGGCAACGACGGCGACGACGACGACGACACTCGCCCCCACGAATCGCTTCTGCTCACGGGCCGAACGGGCCGGGCCGCCCCGCTGCCGGTCGCGTGCCGCCGCCGCCGGGGTGGTGCGTCCCCGCGCCCGGCTGGCCATGCGGAGCGGGCGCTCGACGTACTTCTCGGTGAGGAGCGCCAGCACGAGCGAGACGACGATGATGGTCAGGCCGGAGACCAGCGTGATCTCGGCTTCGCGGTCGTGGGACAGCCACAGGATGAGCAGCGGCCAGTGCCACAGGTACAGCGAGTAGGAGATGTCGCCGAGCCGCCGGAACACCCGTCCGGACAGGAGCCAGGTGACGGGGTCCTTGGCCGGGGTGGCGCGCTGCCCGACCGGGAGGTTGCCGCCGAGGATGATGAGCAGGGCGCCGCCGATGGGGTACCAGGCGAGCGGGCCGGGGAAGTGGGCGGCGCCGTCGAAGAAGAAGCCGGTGCTCACCACCAGGAAGAGTCCGGCGACGGTGGTGAGTAGCCGCAGGGGCCACGGCAGGACGATTCCGGCCAGCAGGATGGCCACCAGGCCGCCGATGAGCAGTTCCCACATGCGGGCGCCGGTGTCGTAGTAGTTCCACGCCTGATTGTCGGCCTGTCCGAGGACGGCCCACCACACCGAGGCGGCGGTGCCCGCGGCGACGATGCCCACGAGAAGCCATTTCGGAGTGCCCCTGCGGACGATCAGGCGCCAGAGGGCGGTCCCGCCCAGGATCACCGCCAGGGCGACCACATAGAACTGGCCCTGCACGGACATGGACCACAGGTGCTGCAGCGGGGAGATGGTCGCGTCGGCGGCGGCGTAGTCGGACGCGGTCAGCGCCAGTTCCCAGTTCTGGTAGTACAGCAGCGAGGCGACGGTCTGCTCGAAGATCGTCGACCATTGGGTGGGCGGCTTGATGAGCACCGTGCCCAACACCGTGGCGGCGATCGTCACCACCAGCGCCGGGTACAGCCTGCGGACCAGCCGCTTCAGGTGGGGAAGCGGGGAGAGCGGTGTGCCGGGGTCGCCGGCGCCGCGCAGGAGCGAACCGAGGAAGAAGAAGCCGGACAGGGTGAGGAAGACGTCCACGCCGCCGGAGACGCGGCCCATCCAGATGTGGAAGACCACCACCAGCGCGATCGCGAGGCCACGCAACCCGTCGATGTCGTGTCGGTAGGCCATCTTCCCGCGGCGCCGCCCAGCGGGCGCGGGAGGAGAGATGGTGGCCACTGGCGGGTACTTCCTGACGTGTCGTCCGGTGGGTCGGTGGGGGCCCGGCCCGGCGTCCGGGCACCGTGCCGTACACCGGCGGAGCCGGGTCCGATTACACCACAACGGGTCGGCACCACCGGCGTTGGTACAGTCCGTGCGCATGACCAGCCCGTCGTCGTCGACATCGTCGTCCCCGCCGTCGTCGACCACGGCCCCGCACCGCGGCGGTGCGGCCCGATTCGCGGCGTCGACCCTGCTCGGCGTGGTGGGCCCGTTCGTGGTCGCGCTGCTGCTGTGGATCGTCGCGGCGCCCCGGGCGGAGCTGTTGTCGGTCGGTGACGGCCGGGGACTCCGGCTACCGGACTCGGGGGTGGACGGTGGCAGTCAGCTGCTCGTGTTCATCGTCCTGTCGGGGTTCGCGACCGTGTGTGCGGTCATGGTCCTGTGGCGGCGTCACCCGCACCTGCGGCGGCCGGATGGCGTCCCGGCGCTCGTGCTGCTGCCGGGTGTGGCCTGCGCGATCGCGGCTGCGGCCGCGACGCCTCTGGCAGACGTGGTCGCGGCGCCCCCGGATGACGTCCCCTACGGCGAGGTGGTCCGGCAGGCTCCGGCGGTCGGGAGTCTGTTCTTCGACCGCATGGTCTTCGGCACGTCCGGCCCGTCATGGGACTGGTTCCCGCCGGGTCTCGACTGGGTGGTGTTCGGGGTGATGATCGCGGCGTTCACGGTGGCGGTGCTGGCGTACCTCGACGACCCCGAGGCACCCGTCAGCCCACCCCCGCCGGCGGCCGCAGCGTAGCGAACTGGTCGGTGATCCGGAGGCGCCGTTCTGCGAACGTGTACAGCGCCGCCGGCCGGCCGCCCGTGGGCCCGGGGGGAGCGCTGCGTCCGCACCGCACGAGCTCACCGCGGCGGGTCAGGACGCGCTGGAGGTTGGTCGGGTCCACCGGGTGGCCGAGGGCGGCGCCGTAGAGCTGCGCGAGGTGCGACAGCGTGAACTCCACGGGCGCCAGGGCGAACCCCAGGGTGGAATACGAGAGCTTGGCGGCGAGGCGGGCGCGGGCGCGGGCGACGATCTCGGCGTGGTCGTAGACGGTGTCGGGGAGATGGTCGACCCGGAACCAGGCGGTGTCGTCGGGGATGGCGGGATCCGCATCGCTGGGCAGGACACCGAGGAATCCGGAGGCGAACACGCGCCGGCCGGGTATGCGGGCGGGGTCCGAGAATTCCGCGACCGATTCCAGGTGGCTGAGCGAGCGCACGTCGACCTTCTCGGCGAGCTGCCGGGTGGCGGAGGCGGGCAGGTCCTCGTCGTCGCGGACCTCACCGCCGGGTAGCGCCCACCGGCCGGCGGCCGGCCCGAGCGAGTGCTGCCACAGCATCACGTGGAGCGCCGGTGCGGGGGAGCCGGGGGTCGGCCGGACCTGGGTCACCACGACGAGCACCTCGTGACCGGTGTTACACTGCATCATGTTTTCGATTGTAAGTCGAAAACGGGGCCGGTGGCGTATCGGCCCGGAGAAACGACCCGGGAGGGGGCAGCGATGAGCACTGCCACAGGACACGGCACCACGGTCGCGCCGCGGCCGGACACCACCGTCGGGCGGCTCGACTCGCCCCTGGCCGCGAGGATCCGCCATGACGGCTCGGTGTACACGGGTGTCGAGCCCGACGCGGAGTGGGCCGCCGAGATCCGCCGCCTCGCCGCCGAGCGCGACGCGGTGATCCTCGCCCACAACTACGAGGTCCCCGCCATCCAGGACATCGCCCACCACGTGGGGGACTCCCTGGCCCTGTCGCGCATCGCCGCGGAGGCCGAGCAGTCGACCATCATCTTCTGCGGCGTCCACTTCATGGCGGAGACCGCCAAGATCCTCTCCCCGGAAAAGACCGTCCTCATCCCCGACGAGGCCGCGGGCTGCTCACTGGCCGATTCCATCACCGCCGAGCAGTTGGCCGAGTGGAAGTCCGAGCACCCGGACGCCGTGGTGGTCTCCTACGTCAACACCACCGCCGCGGTGAAGGCCCTCACCGACATCTGCTGCACGAGCTCCAATGCGGTCGAGGTCGTCGAGTCGATCGACCCGGGCCGCGAGGTGCTGTTCCTTCCCGACCAGTTCCTCGGTGCGCACGTCCGGCGCAAGACGGGCCGCGAGAACGTCCTCGTGTGGGCGGGCGAGTGCCACGTCCACGCGGCGATCAACGGCGACCAGCTCACCGCCAAGTCGGAGGCCCACCCGGGCGCCGAGCTGTTCGTCCACCCCGAGTGCGGGTGCGCGACGAGCGCCCTGCACCTGGCCACCGAGGGTGCGGTCCCCGCCGATCAGGTCAAGATCCTGTCCACCGGAGGGATGGTTGACGCCGCCCGCGCCTCGGGGGCCAGCGAGGTCCTCGTGGCGACCGAGATCGGGATGATCCACCAGCTGCGCAAGGCCGCGCCCGAGATCGACTTCCTGCCGGTCAACGACCAGGCCAGCTGCCCCTACATGAAGATGATCACCCCGGCCGCGCTCCTGCGCGCCCTCGTCGAGGGTGCCGACGAGGTGAACGTCGATCCCGCGACGGCCGAGGCCGCGCGCGGGTCCGTCGAGCGGATGATCGCCATCGGCAACCCGGGGTCGGGGGAGTGAGCGGCGCTGCACCCGGGGCCGACGACGACGAGCTCTTCGATCCAGACACCCGTGCGGACGCCCTGATCGCGGTCCGTCGTGCCCTCGAGGAGGACCTGCGATACGGCCCGGATGCCACGTCGCTGGCGACGGTGCCCGCGGACGCCCGTGCCACGGCCCGCCTCGCGACCCGATCCGACGGCGTCGTGGCCGGGCTGCCGCTGATCGAGATGGTCCTGGCCGAGGTGCTCGGCCGGGCCGAGCCGGGGCGGGCGGATTTCTCGGTGACGCGCCACGCCCGCGACGGAGACCGCGTCTCGGCCGGCGACGTGGTGGCCGAGATCAGCGCCCCGACACTCGGTCTGCTCACCGCCGAGCGGACCCTGCTCAACCTCGTCTGTCACCTGTCGGGGGTGGCGACCGCGACCCGGGCGTGGGCCGACGAGCTCGCCGGCACGGACTGCGCCGTCCGCGACACCCGCAAGACCATGCCCGGCATGCGACTGCTGCAGAAGTACGCGGTGCGCTGCGGCGGCGGGGTCAACCACCGACTGGGCCTCGGCGACGCGGTGCTGGTCAAGGACAACCACGTGGTGGCCGCCGGCGGGGTGCTCCCGGCGTTGGCCGCGGTCCGCGAGCGCTTCCCCGACCTGCCCTGCGAGGTCGAGGTGGACTCCCTGGAGCAGCTCGACCAGATGTTAGACGCGGGCGTGGACCTGGTCCTGCTGGACAACTTCCCCGTCTGGCAGACCCAGATCGCGGTCCAGCGCCGCGACACGGTCGCACCGGGCACCCGCCTGGAGTCCAGCGGCGGGCTGACCCTCGATGCGGCCGCCGACTACGCCCGCTGCGGGGTGGAGTTCCTGGCCGTGGGGGGCCTGACCCACTCCGTCGCGGTGCTCGATCTGGGGCTGGACATGTGAGGTCCGCCCCACCGCCGCCTTCGGGCTCGGGCGACGGGCCGCTGTCCGCGTAAAGTCGAGGACCATGACGGGGTTCTGGGACTCAGGCGAGAAGAGCACGGCATCGGAACGACGATTGCAGCGGATGGAGGAAGCCCGCCGCCGCGTGGAGGCCGGGGAGAACACCTCGCCGCCGCCTCCGCCCGCACCCGCCAGGAGCACCCGGCCGACTCGGTCCGCCCGCACGGCCAAGGCCTCGACCGTCGATCCGCTCGCGGTGACCGGCGCGCAGTTCGCGGTGTGGCGCAGCGTCCAGCACTTCTGCAGCACCGACTCGACGCCCGACGCCCGCGGCGCGAACCTCGACCTCTTGGTCGCCTGGTCCGACTCGATCCAGCCGTTCCGGCTCCGGCAGCGCATCGTCGCCCGCCTGGACAACGAGGGCGCCTGGCTGCCCGTCTGCTACGCCAAGGACGGCGCCCGCGAGCCCATCACGCAGGCCCAGGCGGAGCGCTACCGGGAGGCCCGGATCGGTGAGACCACCCTGTCCGGCGGGGCCCAGAAGCCGCTCAAGGACACCGACCACCCGGACGAGACGCTCACCCTGTAGTCGGCCCGCCCTGTAGCCCACCCTGCACCCGGCCCTGTCGCGCCCCGACCCCGCCGGCCGGGGGTCAGCGGTCCCCGAGCGCGAACCGCCGCCCCTCGGGCTGCGGGCCCGTCGCGAGGACGATCTCCTCGGCTCCCGCCTTCGCGGCCGCCGCGTCGGTGGTCTCCTTGGCGGCGGTGACCTCGTCGTCGTCGTTGTTGTCATTGCCGTCGTCGTGGTTACCACAGGCAGGGTCCCCCTCGCCGGTGGCGCGGACCATCTCGCCGTCGCCGGGCAGGGGATCGACGGCCACGATCGTCCCCTCGTCCAGCAGGTCGATGATGGCCGTGCGCGCGGCCCGGGCGTAGCGCAGGTTCCGTAGGGCCGGGGTGTCGGAGTCGGGCGCGGACGGATCCACGTCGACCAGCCGCAGCGGCTCGCCCGATGGCGCCTCGTACGCCTCGCAGACGGATTCGACGAGCTCGTCGAGCGCCAGGCTGTCCCGCTCGCCGAGCTTGTCCACGATGATCATGCGGGCACGCTCCAGCGCCGGCGCCTCGGGCTCGGTCGCGGTGTCGATGGCGGTTCGGATGGTCTCGAGTGAGGTCATACCCCGAGCCTGCCAGCCCGGGCGACGACGTGCAGCCGGTCAGCAGGGCCGGTGGGCGTCGTGTACCTCCGATACCACCGTCACCACCACGTCCTCGATCTTCCAGCTCAGCTCCGCCAGCCTCCGGCGCACGTCCGCGAGCCGCTCGACGGTGATCTCCCGGCCGCGGGCCGGGACGAGGAACGCCTCGACGTGGAAGACGTGCCCCTCGTCGCGTACCCGCGCGCCGTGGTCATCCGCCCAGTCGACGCCCGCCAGCAGTTCGTCGATCCGGTACACGAGCGGGTGCGGGTCCGTGCCGTCGAACCGGGTGGGTCGCGCATCGGCGAGTCCCTCGATCGCCCCGCGCAGGTTTGACCACCCGTCCCGGACGATCGACGCACTCACCACGAGCGCCGCCACCGCGTCCGCCCACCACAGGCCGAGCGAGATGCCCAGCACACCGACGATGGTGGCCAGTCCGGTCTTCCAGTCGGCCCGGTTCATGTCGGCGTCGGCGTAGAGCACCTTGTCGTGCAGCGCCTCGGCGGGACCGGTCTTCATGCGACCGAGGATGAGCGGCCCGATGACGGACAACGCCATCACCGCGATCATCAGCCACCCGGACCAGATCACCTGCCCGCCGATCACCACGACCCCCATCGGCGGGCGTTCACGGGTCAGCAGAGCCGTTCCGGAGTCGACGACGAGGAACGCCCCCATCGCGAGCAACGCCACCCCCGCGACGAGGTGCCCGATCCCGACGGAGCGGTGCCTGCCGTAGGGGAAGCGGGCGGTCGGCGGCATGCGGGAGACCCGGATCGCCACGAGGAAAGCGATCGGCGGGAGCAGCGACAGCGAGTCCTCGATCCACGCGGCCTTCATCGCCTGCGACTGACCCGACACCGCGTACACCGCGGCGACGGTCACGGTCATCACCGCGAGGGTGGCCCACTCCAGGCGGATCGCCCGGCGCAGCGCTTCCCGCTGCTCGACGGGCAGGTCGTCGCGACCGAGCCCCGAGGCCACGCCCGCCACCTCGCGTTCGCCCCGGCCCCTGTCCCTCTCGTCACTCACGATGCACCCCCGGCCTCGGCGAGGTAGGTCTCCAACGCCACCAGCAGCGCGTTCTCCCCGAGCGGAGTGGCCATCACCATCTTCTCGGTGTCCCCGTCCGGGGTGACCTCCTCGGTGTACGGCCTCGTCAGTGCGACCTCCTTCTCCCACGGCGAGTCGGAGGTCAGCCCACCCACGACCACATCGAGGTCACCGCGGGCCATCGCCATTGCCAGTTCGCTCTCCGCGCCCGGCGTCCACTCGACGTCCGCAGCGTGGGCTCCGGCGAAGCCGGTGACGAGGTCGACCTCCCGACCGGCGACGCGGCCGTCGTCGTATACCTCGGTCCACGGTGGGTTCTCCGACACGCCCACCCGGAGCACGCCGTCGGTGATGCGCGCGAGGCTGCCGTCGGTGTCCTTGGGTATGGGTCCGCCGCATGCGGCCGCGAGGGTGGTGACGGCGGAGGTGAGAACAACGGCGACGACGCTGCGGGCGGTCGTCGACACCGGGCTGCGGGACGGACGACGCACGACGAGATGGCTTCGGACCTGCACGATTCCCCCTCCGCGTGGAGCAGTTCAGGATGAGAGTTCCACCAGGACGCCGGGGATCTCGGCCAGCAGTTCGCGGGCGAGGAAGCCGGTCGCACCGATCCGGGCGGACAATCGTTCCCCTGCCCGCCCGTGGCTGTGGGTCGCCCACGCGGCGGCCTGGGCGGGTTCGGCGCCCCGGGCGAGCAGCCCGCCGATGAGCCCGGCCTTGACGTCACCCGACCCCGAGATCCCCAGCCCGAACGAACCGGTCTCGTCCCGCCAGAGTCGGCCGTCCGGGGCGGCGATCCACGAGGTCGCGGTGCCGGTCACCACCACGGCCCCCGCGCGCTCGGCCAGCGCGACGGCGTGTCCAGGGGTATCGGCCTCCACGTCCTCCTCCGGCACGTCGAGGGTCCGGGCGAGTTCCTTGGGGTTGGGGCTGAGGACCGCGCGACCATCGAGGTGGGCGAGCCCGCCGGGGTTCTCGGTGACGTAGGCCATCCCCAGTGCGTCCAGCACGAGGGTGGTGTCCAGCCGGAGCACGACGTCCGAGAGCAAGTCCACCGCTGCGACCTTCTCGCAGATCCCGGGGCCGAGCACCACGGCGTCACACCCCTCGGCGAGCTCGACGATCGTGTCCGCCCCCGCGGCGGTGAGTTCACCGGCGTCGTCCTCGGGCAGACCGATCGATTTCGACTCGGGGATGTGGATCGCCAGCGACGACGACACCGACCCGGCGGTCGCGATCTGTAGTTTGCCGGCCCCGCACCGCAGCGTCGCCTCGGCGGCCAGCAGCACAGCGCCCGGGGTGGACCTGCTGCCACCGACGACCAGCACCCGCCCGCGGCCCTCCTTTCCACCACCGGGGGAGGGGAGCGCCCAGTCCCGCAGCGCATGGTGCGTGAGGACCGACTCGCTGCTCACCTCGCCGCTCATCTCGCCGCCTCCTCGTTCCCTGAAGGCGACTCCCGCGTGGTGGGCGCATGGCCGCGCTCCACGGCCGTCGTGTCGGCATAGCTATGCAGCTCGAGCCCCGCGCTGCCGGGGTGGTGCCCCACCGATTCGTGCCGCCCCGGGCGGTGCTGCCTCGGTGCGAGCTGCCGCTGGCGATAGATCGTCACCGAGCAGTTGGGCAGCGGGTCCTCGCGGTCGACCCGGAGGACCTCCTCTTCGGCCAACTGCTCCAAGGCAACCCGGAAACACATGATCACGGCCTGGTGGCTGAAGACGCAGACCCGCTCGCCCGCGTACTGCTGCCGGAGGTCCGTCAGCAGGTACCGCACGCGCAGCAACACGTCGGTCCAGCTCTCACCACCCGGCGGGCGGTAGTAGAACTTGCCGATCCGGTCCCGTCGCTCGGCCTCCTCCGGGTACCGCTGCCGGATGCCCCGGCCGGTGAACCCGTCGAGGATCCCCAGGTCGCGCTCCCGAAGTCGCTCGTCGGTGAGCAGCCTGGTGCCACCTGCCCGACCGCCCGACGCGCTGCCGCCGGCCGCCTCGAGCGCAGCCGTGGCCGTGTCCGCCGCACGGCGATAGGGCGAGGTCAGCCACACCGTCGGCCGGGCGTCCTCGGGCAATCCGCCGAGCCAGGCGCCCACTGCCCGAGCCTGTCCCACTCCCGACTCCGACAGCGGGGTGTCGGCATCACGGTGGTCCAGTTCGAGACGATGGGCGCCGGCGGCACGGGCGTTGTCGTTGGCGACATTGCCCACGCTCTGACCGTGGCGGACCAGGAGGAGTCCGGCGAGTTCCGTCACGGCTCGAGGACCACCTTCACGGCGCCGTCCTCCTTCTTCTGGAACATCTCGTACGCGCGGGGCGCATCGGCCAGCGGGAGCCGGTGGGTGGCGAAGTCGTCGACGCCCAGCGGATCGTCGTCGGTGAGCAGCGGCATGATCTCCGGAACCCAGCGCTTGACGTTGGCCTGGCCCATCTTCAGGGTGATCTGCTTGTCGAACAACGTCAGCATCGGAATGGGATCGGCGGTGCCTCCGTACACGCCCGAGAGCGAGATGGCCCCACCGCGGCGCACGATGTCGATCGCCCCGTAGAACGCCCCGAGGCGGTCCACCCCGGCGTGCTCCATCATCTTCTTGCCGAAGAACTTCGGCATCAGACCGACGGCGGCGTGCGCAGCGCTGGCGATCGGCGAGCCATGCGCCTCCATCCCCACCGCGTCGATCACGGAATCGGGCCCGCGGCCGTCGGTCATGTCGCGGATCGCATCGCCGATCTCGCCGGGAACGTCGGTCGGATCGAGGACCTCCACCCCCCGGTGGGCCTGACGGGCCCGGCGCTCGGCCACCGGGTCCACGCCGATCACACGGTGACCACGGTGGGCGGCGATCCGCGCGGCCATGTCCCCGATGGGCCCGAGGCCCAGTACGACGACCGTGCCGCCGTCGGGGATCTCGGCGTACTCGACGGCCTGCCACGCGGTGGGAAGGACGTCGGACAGGTAGAGGTAGCGGTCATCGGAGTGCTCGTGCGGCACCTTGATGTGGGTGTTCTGGGCCTGCGGCACGCGCAGGTACTCGGCCTGACCGCCGGAGACGCTGCCGTACAACTCCGAATAGCCGAACAGCGCGGCGCCCATACCCTGGTCTCGGACCTGGGTGGTCTCACACTGGGTGTTCAGGCCCTTGTCGCACATGTAGCAGTGGCCGCAGGAGATCTGGAAGGGCATCACCACGCGGTCCCCGGGCTTGAGCCCGGTCACCTCGGCGCCGACCTCCTCGACGATTCCCATGGGCTCGTGGCCGAGGATGTCGCCCTCGTTCATGAAAGGACCCAGCACCTCGTACAGGTGTAGATCCGATCCGCAGATGTTGGTGCTCGTGATCTTGACGATCGCGTCGGTGGGCTCCTGGATCTTCGGATCAGGAACGTCCTCGACCCGGACGTCGCGCTTGCCGTGCCAGGTGACTGCCTTCATGCGCGGGGCTCCTCTCTGGTCGTGCCATGCGCGTTCACGCATGCCTCCGACGGTAGTAACGGAGGGCAGCGTCCGCATCCGGTAACCGGGGGCCGCGGGTCGCAGGACGCTCAGGACAGCGCAGTGTCGTCGGGACATCATCGCGTTCGGGAGACCGTCGGCGAACCGGGGCTCTCGCTTCGCGATACCGGATAAAGTGATCGTCATTCAGATCGGATCGGTCGGTTACCCGACCCCGTCGCTGGTGGTGACCATGAGTAGTCCGCCCAACGGACCCGGCTGGGGCAACGAGGGGTGGGGGCACGCCTCGTACGGAGAGCCTCCGCAGGATGCGCGTCGCTCTCCGGTGGTCTGGGCGCTCGGCGCGCTCATCGTCGTGTTGCTGATCGCCCTCGCAGGCACTGTCGGGTACCTGCTCGCGTCCGACGACGACCAGCCGGGCGCGGCTTTCGCACCCACGACGACCCCCTCCGAAGCGTGGACGACGAGGCAGGGCGCCCCCTCGGCCTCGACAGGGAACGGCACGCGCGCAGGAGTGGCGGGGGTGGGGCCGTGCGACCCGGACGAGATCGCGGCAGAAGCGGGTATCACCCGCCGGGATGTGAACATCGATCGGTGCCTGGGCGACTGGGCTCTCGCTCATGTGGACGTTCCGGCCGGCGAACCGGCCGGGGACACGCAGTACATCCTCGGTCGCGCCGACGGAACCTGGGGTCGCTATACCGGCATTCCTTCGGGGATCTGCTCGGATGATGCGGAGGGTGACGGGATGCCCGCCGAACTGGCCGCGTTCCTGAACGAGTGCCCGCGATCTGAGGGCGCGGCGGGGGATCTGGGCCTGGCCACACCGATGTCGAGGCCGGCCTGCGATGGCCGGGGAATCGTGGTCCTGTATTCGGCTGTCACGCCGGGGGCCTACTCGGAGGAGATCTCTTCCGCGCTGTCGAGGCACCCGGGGGCGTCCTACCTCCGTACCGACATGGCGTGCCCGTCCCTGCGTTCTCGCGATGAGAATGGCAATGTCATCTACGCGGTCTACCGGCCGTCGGGGTACACGCGTGGGGAATTGTGCAGCGATGTGCGAGCGGTGGGTCCGCCCGCGTACGGCCGGTGGCTGGACACCACGAGCGACCCGACCGAGCTCGTCACCTGCTGACCCGGAGGTCGGCCGGGTCGGAGACGGGGTCAACGAATGAGCAGCGGAATGTGTTGTTCATCAGTGGTGTTGGCCCCGTGGTGGCCGAGCAGGGATGACTCCATCTTCTCGAGCTGTGTACGCGCGAGAATCACTCCTCCGGCGGCGATGCCGATGACGTCGCCCAGACGATCGGCGTGGTCTCGGTCGGGTCCGAAGAGGTGCTCGTCGAGTGCCTGCTCGCGACTGATCACCCGGGCTCGCCCGGCCAACTCTGATCGCCACGTGTCCAGGACATCGTCGGCCGATCCCGGTCGCGCGTAGACGTGTCGCACTCGGGGCTCGCCGGCAACGGTCTCGACGTCGGCGAGCAGCGTCGGCGTCGCGTCTATGTCGACAACGGTTTCAGCAGTGACCATCCCGTGGTCTGCCGTCAAGATGAGCCTGCAGTCGCGGGGCAGGTCAGTCGCGAGGTCCGCGACGCACCTGTCCACTGCGCGCAGGGACTGCAGCCACTCGGGAGACCCTGGCCCGTGGACATGGCCGATGAGATCGAGGTCGCCGAAGTAGGCGTAAGCGAACCGTCGAGCGCGAGATGGCTGACTGAAGGTGTCGAGTATTCCCTGGCGGACTTCGTCAAGGGTGCTCGCCGCCCGATAGTCGCCCCCCGCCCGGAACGCTGCGCGGGTCAGTCCCGACTCGCGGAAATCCTCTCGCATGACGTAGGTGACATCGACCCCGTCAGCGGCAAGCAGCTCTAGAAGGCTCGGCTGTTGTTGAACCTGTCGGGGCGGGAAGCGATCCATCGCCGAGGGGCCGCTCGACGATTCGACCGTCCACCGCAATGGATTGAACGACGCTGGCGGACCGCCGGACTCGCCGGAGATCCGGAAGCTGTATCCCACGATGCCGTGTTTGGAACACGGGGCACCCACCGCGAGGCTGGTCAGGCTGGTCGCAGTTGTCGAGGGAAAACCTGCGGAAATCATGCGGCTGGTCATCGCGGCGAGGGTGGGGGCCTCCTCGGCGTGCTGGCGGATGAGCTCCGCACCAAGCCCGTCGATGAGTACGAGTACTGCGTCCCGAGCCGGCGGTAAGTGCAGGGGGTTGCGTAGGTCAAGCCCCAGGGCCGCAGCAACTGACGGCATGACGTCGGCTAGTGAACCGTCAGACGGGTTGGCGGGGATCGCGCTCATCTCCTCACCATCCCCCAAAGACCCGCTCGGAGTGGGGGAAATCCGTGCCCCCAGGAGGTTCGGTTCACTCGGTGCGGCCCTCGTGGTGTCAGAAGGGTGATGGGTCGATGAGTTCGTCGAGGCGTTCGTGGAGTAGGGCGCGGATGCCTTTTTCGATGTCGCTGTGGTGGGGTTTGTTTCGGGCCCACCAGCGGCTGGCGCTCTCGGGGGTGGCGCTGGCGGGGGTGGCTTTCTCGGGCGTGGTGTCCTCGGCCGCGCCGGTGCTGGAACCGGCGCCGCCTGTGCTCGTGCCGTTCCCGGTGCCCGTCCCGGTCCCGGGGGCGGGTGGGGCGGGGTCGTAGGTGCGGGCGCGTTCGGTGTTGCGGCGTTCGGCGTTGCGGCGTTCGGTGCGGTGGCGGGAGGCGCGGCGCGACCAGAACGTCGGCTCGGCGTCGGCCTTCTCGTCACCGGTGGGCCCGGGGCTGCGGCGTTGTTGCCGGGTCCACGCCTCGGTCTCGGCGCGGGCCTGTTCGCGCCGGTATTCGGCGAGCGGGCCGGAGGGCCGGGTGAGCATGGTGGTGCCGTCCGGGGTGCGCACCAGCAGGGTGCCGTCGGGCTGCAGTTCGTAGATCCAGTCGGAGAAGGTCTTGAACCGGTGGTGCCGGCGGCACATTGCGGCGAGGTTGGCCTCGATGGTGTGCCCGCCCCGTTGGGGGTCGGCGTGATCGAACGGCACCACATGGTCCAGATCGCAGGCCTCGGCGGGGATCGCGCAGCCGGGGTGGCGGCAGGTGCCGTCGCGTAGCCGGATCCGGCGGGCCAACTGGGCGCCGGGCCGGTATTTCAGGGCGGCGCGGGCGTCGTCGGCGGCGCCGATGCGCGGGTCGATGGGTTCGAAGGTGGCTCCGTCGCTGGTGGCGAGCATGTCCAGCAGGGCCTGCAGGGCGGCCTGGCCGGTGCGGGTGAACTCCACCCGGGCGCCGCCGGCGTCGCGGGCGGTGTTGCCGGTGGCGATGACGGTGACCTTCGGCCGCAACGCCACCCCGGCACCCGGCGCGCCCGACCGGCCGGGGCGGGCCGCGGTGCCGGCCGGGGCGGCGTCGCCGCACACCAGAGACATCAGGGCGTCGGCGCGACGCTCGGCGATCGAGTAATCCTCGACCTCGCCAGCGCCATCACTGTCGGCCGCGCCGCCATCGCCGGCGTTGGCGGCGGCTTGGGCGTCGGCGTACTTGTGGTCTTTCACGCGTTGGTCGAGGGCCTCGGCCAGGACGGCCGCTTCCTCGGTGGCCAGGATCGCCGACACACTCGACATGCCGTCGACGCCCTTGTGGAACCGCACCCCGCGGGTGCGGGCCGCTTCCTGACGGCGCAGGCGGATCCCGTTCGCGTCGTAGCGGGCGATGATCGCATCGACGTTGCCGCGGATGGCTTTCTCGCCCATGCGCACCCCGCCCTCGATCGCGGCGAGATACTCCTCGACGACCCGCCGCTGCACCGCCTCGAGCACATCGACGTGGACGGTGGCCATCTGCGAGGCCAGGATCTTCGCGGCCTGCAGATCCAGCCGCCCCTGCGCCATCGCGGACAGGATCGCCGGATACCGCAGGTGCAGATCGAGGGCGAAGGTGATCATCCGTTCGGCCCGGCCCGTCGAGATCGCCATCGCCGACACCACGTACCCGGCCGCGACATCGATCGGATCGAGCACCGCATGCCCGGGCCGACACTCACCCGCGCCCGCCCCGGACTCCTCCCGACGCTGGCATTCGACAAACAACTCGTAACAGGCCACGAACCGGCGCGCCGCCGCACGATTCTCGCCCATCCACCCCTCCCGCGCCGCCGCCCGCAACCCCGACAACGACACGGGCGCCGCGGAACCGGAGCCGCCACCGGACGAGGGCGAGCCACCGGACGAGGAGGGGCCATCGGACGGGGATGGGGACGGGCCACCGGTCGCGGCGTCTGCGTTACCGCCCATGTGCCCCACCCCCTGACCGTCCGGCTACCTGGTGTCGAATCTGTGTTCTACGATACGCACACGCATTCGAACAGGCAAGGGTTTTTTCCGCTTCTGGCCTATCCATTGAATCGCAATCACCGATCGCCCATTTCAGCGAAATGTATGATCCACTCTTCTTGATTGCTTGGGGTGGATGCCCCGTAGACCCAAACTCGGAGGCGTTCCATGACCAAGACCATCACCTGTGCCGGAGCCGTGGCCGCCGCGCTCCTCGTCTTCTCTACGGGGGCCGCCGCCGCCCAGACTTCGGAAGCCACCGGCTCCGACTCCCTCCCGGGAGCATTGGAGACCGAGGGGGGCTATCTCGGCGAGGCTGGCGAGCTGCTGCCCGGTTCCGTTACAGGTTCTCTGCCCGGTTACGCCTCCGGACCGCTGGGTTCCACCGCCACCCTCGTGTGCAATCTCGGTTCGGCGGCCGGCGCTGCCGCCAACCTGATGGGCGTGCCGTTGCAGGTTCCGGTGGGAGTCATCTGCATGGTCCTCAACCCGGTCGCCGAGTCGGCGGATGCGCTGCTCGAGGGAGACGTCCAGGGTTCCGTCGGCGCGGTGGTGTCCGGTGTGCCGCTGGTCGGCGCGTCGCTCGAGGATCAGATTGACACCGGGTCCGCCACCGAGTCGGTGGAGGGGTCCGTGGGTGATCGACTGGGTTCTGTCTCCGAGGCCGCGCTGACTCCGGAGAACTGAGGCGGCTTCCGCGCCCCGCGCCCCGCGCCCCGCGCCCGGACTCCAACCCCAAGGCCCTGGCTAAGGGGCGGGGTCGATCCGGGTGGTGGGCGTCGGCCTACCTAACGCTGCTGGCGCCCGAAGGCGTGCGGTTCGACGGGCTGCTGCGCCAGGGGTAGGCCGGACACCACGAGTCGGTAGGACTCGGTGACCAGCTCGGAAACCATGTCCGCGGTCAGCGTGCCGCCGGGGTGCAGCGAGATCCAATGCCGCTTGTTCATGTGGTACCCGGGCGTGATGTCGGCGTGCGCATCGCGCAGGGCCATCGAGTCCGACGGCAGTGCCTTGAGGATCACCTGACGCTCGCCGTTGACGACCGCGTGGAACATGAACATCTTCCCGCGGACCTTGAACACATCGAAGTCCGGCCCGAACGGGAACTCCAGAGTCGACGCGGGCAGTTCGCGGGCGCGCATCGCCGCGCACTTCTGGAGTTCCCGTCCGTTCATGCCGTCGACGCTACCGTCGCCGGCTCCGCGCCCGGCTCTGCGCCCGGGCGGGGGGGACGCTGCGGTTCGCCCGGCGTGTCGTCGTCCCGGGCCAGCCGGGAGACGAGCGGGTTGGCGAGCGTCCCCGCGAACTGCAATGACCCGGCCTGATCGGTCAGGTCGACCATCTGCCGCGTATTACGCAACTGCAGGCGGTTGAGGCACGAGTGCTTGAACCGCGGAGCGAACAGCGCCTCCCAGGTGGAACGGTGCACCTCGCCGTCGTGCACCCGGCCGTCGTAGTCCCCGCCGTCGTGGTCCTCGCCGTTGTAGTCCCCGCCGTTGTTCCCCTCGCCGCCGCGACCGCCGCCGGGAGCCAGGGTCTCCAGGCACTGCCGCGTCTCGTCCCAGAACTGATCCGCCTCGAGCACCCCGGCGACGTCGAGGATCGAGGCGAGGTGGCGCAGCACCCCGTCCATGACGTCGGTGTGGACGCTCAGTGCGGCTGTCTCCGCGTCCACCACGTGGCGGATCCGCTCGAGCCCAGAGGGCAGAGGCCGGTCACGCACCACGGCGACCTCCTCGCCGATGTCCTTGAACAGCGCCCGGCGCACGGTGTGGTCGGGGCCCATCACCACGATCACATTCTCACCGTGCGGCATGAAGACCAGCCCGTGCACGAGCAGGCACCTCGCGACGGGCAGCACGTAGGCGTCGAGCAGCGCCCGGAGCCAGGTGCGGGCGTCCAGGCCCGACCGCTCGAGGTGCTCGACGGCGAGGGACCGCCCGTGCAGGTCCACGTGCAGCATCGAGGCCAGCGTGACGGCACGTTCTCCGGGGGCCAGCCGCGAAACGGGGCTCTCGCGCCACAGGGCCGCGATCATCTTGGTGTGCGGCCCCTCGTCCGAGATCCCGGCCGCGGCCGCCCGGTGGTAGGCGTCGCCGGTGTAGCCCACGGCGGCGACCTCCCGCAGGATCTGGAGATCCAGCGCGCGCAACACCGGATCCGAGGCGACGACCCCGGCCACCCAGTCGTTGACGGCCGGGGTGTCGCGCATGTACTTCGGCGACAGGCCGCGGGTGAACCCCATGTTCTGCACGGCGAGGGCGGTCTTGACGTAGCCGCGCTCGGGGTGGGTCACGTCGAAGAAGGTGCGGACGGACTGCTGTGGCCGGTACTCGCTGTCGGATTCGCCCAGGTGGACCAGGTCGTGGCGCGCGAGATCGGGGGCGAACGCCACCGCGACCTCGTGCTGCCACTGCCAGGGGTGTACGGGCAGGAGGCGGTAGTCGGCGGGGTCGAGGCCCAGTGAGCGCAGCCGGTCATCGCACCGTACGAGCGCCTCGGTGCCGAACTCGCGCGCGTAGTGGTCGCGCTCGTCGAGGCCCGTGACGGTGGCCAGGTGGCTCTGGCCGCGGCGGGCTGCCAGCCACACCAGGCGGACGGTCGACGGGGCTTCGGGCGTGTAACGGTGACGGTCGGACAGACCCAGGCCCACGCGGCCGTTGTTGGCGACGAACCCGGGATGACCCTCGGTCATCGCGCCCTCGACCTCCTGCAGGCCCGCCTCCGCCAGCTGTTGTGCGGGGCGATCGCGGTGATGCAGGCAGAACGCCGCCGAGCCGAGCGTGGCCGCGATCTCCTCCAGGTAGGTCCCCACGAGCGACCCGGGGATCCCCAGATGGGGCGCGAGGGTGAGGATCAACTCCTGCGCGTCCGGCTCGACCGGGACGCCGTCGACCTCGCGGCACAGCGAGGCCTCGTCGATCGCCCAGTGCTCCAGCGGCAGCACCCGCGCGCGGAACGTCCACCGTTCGCTGCCGGCGCGGACCGCGTAGGTGTCGGGTCCGGCGTCGGTGTCAGTGGAGCGGGTGGGCGCGAGGAGCCGCTCGTGGGAGAACTCGGCCAGCGCCTTGGCGCAGAGGTGGCGGTGTGCGCGGCGCATGGCGTGACCGGTGAGGTGGGCGTGGGGTGGCAGTGCGACCGGGGGTGACGACGACGAGACCGGCATCGACGTCCGGCCGATCTCCGACTCGCGGAACGCCTCGGCACGACAGATGGAGAGCAGCGCCGTCTTGTCGGGCAGGTCGACGGGGCCGTCCTCGCGGAAGCCGGCGCGGGCGTTGAGCCGGTGCACGGCGGTGTTCCGGATGTCCGGCTCCACCACCACCCGGCGGGCCGGGGCGCCGAACAGCGGCACCTCGAACGCGGTCGAGCAGATGGCCCCCATCACGGCCGCGGACGTGCCGGGGACCGGCGTGCGGGTGGGCGCGACGAGCAGGTGCATCCCGAGGTCGCCCGGCTCGTGCGGGTACCGGCCGTCGAGTTCGACGACGTCCGGGTCGTAGAACACGGCCAGGCCCACACGTAGACCGTCGATGCGCACCATGTGCACCGACCGGTGCGGGCTCGCCAACCAGTCGGTGAGGAACTCCTCGACCTGCGCCGGGGTGGTACCCCGCATACCCCAGTAGGCGGAACCGGGATGGTCGAGCCACGCGTGCAGGGTGCGGACGGTGTCGTGGTCGAGGGCCAGTGGTTCCAGGGTGACCAACCCGGCTGGCGTGTGGACGGTGCTGGTGTGGACTGTGCTGGTGTTCATCGTGCCTCCTGGTGCCGGGCGGTCGGGGCGCCGAACTGCTGGAACGCGATCGACGACTCGATCGGGTAGACCTCGCGGCCGCAGATCCCGCGCAGGATGATGCTGTTGCGCATCGCTCCCATGCCCAGGTCCGGGGCGGTGAGCCCGTGGGTGTGTTCCTCCGCGTTCTGGACATGAATGAAGGAGTGTGCGCGGTCGACGGTGTGATCACGGGCCACCCGGTAGCGCCCGCGGCCGTCCCTGTCGATCTCTTCGGCGATCCCGTCGAGGAACCGCGGCGGCGTGGGGGAGTAGCCCGTCGCGAGGACGAGTCCCTCCGTGTGATGGGTCCACTTCCTGCCGGTGTCGGTGCAGCGCAGGTCCAGGCGCAGGGCAGCGCCGGAGGCGGTGGCAAAGTCGGTGGCGTTGCCGGGGTCGGCCTCCCGGTGGGCACGGTCGAGGGCCGTGGCGGCGGCCAGCAGCCCGGTGTCCAGGCCCTGGACCGAACGGCGGTAGAGCAGATCATGGATCTGGTTGATCAACTCGGCGTCGATGCCCTTGTACAACGAACGCTGCTCGCGCAGCATCCGGTCGCGCTGGTCAGGGGGCAGGTCGTGGAAATGGTCGACGTACTCGGGCGAGGTCATCTCGAGTGTGAGCTTGGTGTACTCCATCGGGAAGAACCGCGGCGAGCGTGTCACCCAGTCGACGCGCGGGCCGACGCCGGCGGCGGCGGAGAGCAGGTCGTGGTAGATCTCCGCAGCCGATTGGCCACTGCCCACCACGGTCACCGACCCCAGCGAGAGTAGGTCCTCCCGCCGGTGCAGGTAGTCGGAGGCATGGAGAGCCACCGTGCCGCCACCGTCGAGCAGTCCCGTGTCGATCGGCGACCACGGGGTCGTGCCGATCCCCAGCACCAGGTGGCGGGCGCGATAGGTCTCGGTGCCTTCGCGGGTGAGGGCGGTGACACGGTAGACGGGGGCCTCGTCGTCGTCGCCCGGTCCCTCTCGTCCCTGGTCTTCCCGTCGGACGTCGACCACCTCCCGCCCCCAGCGCAGGCCGCGCACCCGCTCGGCAGCCCACCGGCAGTAGGCGTCGTACTCGGCGCGCAGCGGCTGGAAATTCTCACGGATGTAGAACGGGTACAGACGCCCGACCTGCTTGAGGTAGGCGAGGAACGAATACGGCGAGGTCGGGTCCGCCAACGTGACCAGGTCGGCGAGGAACGGCACCTGGATGGTCGCGTCGTCGAACATGAGTCCGTGGTGCCAGGCGAAACCGTCGCGGGAATCGAGGAACACCGCGTCCAGACCCAGCGGCTCGGCCAGGCACGCCAGGCCCAGGTTGAACGGGCCGATACCGACGCCGAGCAGGTCGTGCACACGGGAGGAGCCCAGGTCAGTGCTCACGTCAGCACCCCCGCGGTCGTGGCCTCGCGTATCCCCTCGGCGAGGTATCGAGCGGCGTCGCGGACGTCCGTCAGCACGACGGCCACGTCCTCGTCTTCGAGGTTCGGATCGAGGACCGTCAGCTTGAGACAGGGCCGGCCGTCCACGACCGTCGACGCGACGAGCGAGCGTCCCTCCGCGAACAGCGCGTCGCGGACGGGGCGCACGAGGGCGTCGGCCTCGTCGTCAGTGAGTGCGCTGTCGGTGACGGGACGGTCGGGCGCGGTCACCGCGGGCCGGGGCCGGAAGAGCACCGTCGACAGGGCGGGGCGCCGCACCAACTCGAATTCCGGGTCGGCCTCGATCGTCCGGCCGACCCGGGCGGCCACGTCGATCGCCTCGTCGAGCAGACGGCCGATTCCGTCAGCGCCCAGCACGCGGAGCGTCATCCACAGTTTGAGGGCGTCGAAACGGCGGGTGGTCTGCAGGGACTTGTCCACGGCGTGGTCGTCGCCGTCGGCGGGGTTGAGGTAGTCGGCGCTCACGGTGGAGTGGCGGAAGCCCGAACCGTCGCGCAGCAGCAGCGCCGAGGCGGCCACCGGCAGGAAGAACGTCTTGTGGAAGTCCACGGTCACCGAGTCGGCGAGCTCGATCCCGTCGAGCAGGTCCCGGCGCGTCGGGGAGACCAGGAGCCCGCCGCCGTACGCGGCGTCCACGTGTAGCCAGACGTCGTGGTCGCGACAGACCCCACCGACCGCCCGCAGCGGGTCGATCGCGCCGTGGTCGGTCGTGCCGGCCAGCGCGACGACGGCCGCGACCTCGTCCCCGGCGTCGGCCAGCGCGGACAGGGTGCGGTCCAGGGTCGCGGGGTCCATCCGGTCGCCGTCTCCGGGCAGGGTGATGACCGCATCCGGCGAGAGTCCCAGCAGGCGGGCCGCCTTGACCACGCTGAGGTGGGCGTGTTCGCCCGTGACGATGCGCAGCCGGGACAGTCGGGCGCCGCGGTCCGCGTCCCGCCCCGCACCCCGGCGCCCGGGGGCCGGTCGGGCGAGACGGTCCTCGCGGGCGGTGAACAGGCCCTGCAGGTTGGAGGCGGTACCGCCGGTGGTGAAGACGCCGTCCGGGCGGGCGGTGGCGTCGAGATCATTGGCGTCGAAAGCACTGGCGTCGAAACCGATGAGCCCGGTGACCCAGTCGATGAGCCTCTGTTCGATCAGACACGCCGACGTTCCCTGGTCCCAGGTCTCCACAGCCGTATTGACCGATGTCGCGAGTGCCTCGGCGGCGACCGCCGGGATGGTGATCGGGCAGTTGAGGTGGGCGAGGTAGCGCGGGTGGTGGTAGCCGACGGCGTGGTCGAGGTAGAGCTCCCGGACCTCGTCGAGTGCCCTGTCCAGCGTGCCCAGCGGTGCGGCGAGATCGACGGCGGCGGTCTGCGCTGCCAACGTCGAGGGCGACGCGGACGAGCGCGGCGTGGTCCGACCGTCGAGATACCGGCTCACCTCGGCGGTCGCGGCAGCCAGGGCGGCGGCGTGGGCCTCCCGGTTCCGGCTGCTCAACAATGGATCGTTCACGGGTACTCCGACCTACTCGGGGACAGCGGCACGGCCGAACGCTATGCAGGGTAGGCTTACCTAAACAACAGTAGAGTGACATGAATCACGTTGCGGGACAGGTGAAGTGGAAATCTTTGACGTAGCTGTTGCGTTGGGGCTTCGGATCCCGCTACGGTGACGCCCACCAAGGTAAGCCAAGCCTAAGTGGCTCGGGTCGTTTACGGGCCGGGCGACGTTCCACACCAGACGGAGACCCCATGACCGCACCCGCTGCACGATCCCGGCTGACGCTCGACGGACCAGATGACCCGGCGCGTCCGCGGGCCCGGGCGATCCTCGTGGTCCTCGCGGCCGTCGTGGCGCTCCTGGCCGTGCTGGCCGGGTGCTCGACCGGCGCCGTCGGCGACGGCGGGGACGCCGGCGCGGGAGGCGAGGTCGAGCGGCAGGGCGAGTTCCCCCGCACCATCCCGCACGCCTACGGCGAGACCGAGATCGCGGAGGCGCCCCAGCGGGTGGCCACCATCTCCTGGGTCAACGCCGACGTCTCCCTGGCGCTGGGTGTGGTTCCGGTGGGGATGCCCCGCAACTCGTTCGGCGCCAACGCGAACGGGTCCACCGACTGGTTCGACGCGGAGCTGGAGGAGGTCGGCGGTGACATGCCGACGCTGTACTCCGAGACCGACGGAATCAACACCGAGGCGATCGCCGCCCTCGAGCCGGACCTCATCCTGGGTGTCTACTCCGGGATGACCGCAGAGGAGTACGAGACCCTCTCGAAGATCGCCCCCACCATCGCGATGCCGGAGGGTGACGTCGCGTTCGGCACCGCCTGGCAGGACTCGACCCGGCTGATCGGCGAGGCCCTCGGTCGTTCCGAGGCCGCCGAGGAGCTCATCACGGACATCGAGGGGCAGATCGATCAGGTCGCCTCGGACAACCCGGGAATCCGCGACACGACCTTCATCTACGGCACCGTCGACCCCGACGCGGCGGAGAAGATCTACGCCTTCACCGACGTCGACAACCGCCCCCGCTTCCTCGAGCAGCTCGGGATGGTCCAGGCGCCGGTCGTCGCCGAGGCCTCGAGCGGCTCGCCCGAGGAGTTCGCGGTGACCTGGTCACCCGAGCGCGCCGACGAGCTGGTCTCCGACATCCTCGTCACCTACGCCACCTCCCCGGAGGTCCGCGAGGCCATCGAGTCCGACCCGCTGCTCGGGCGCATCCCCGCCGTCGAGGCCGGGCGGATGGTCGTCCAGACCGACGAGCAGCAGGTCCTCTCGATCTCCGCCTCCTCGCCCCTGAGCCTGCCGTGGGCGCTGGAGAACGTCGTGCCCGACATCATCGCGGCAGCACAGCAGGCCTGACGCGCGTGACCACCCCAGCGACGAGCACCGCCGACCCGCCCGCCCTCCCGGCGGGCGGGTCGGCGGGTGGGTCGGCGGTGCCGGCCGTACCGACCGTGCAGCGGCGCCACCGTGTCGTGATCGGCACGGTGGCCTCGTCGACGTTGCTCATCGCGGGCGTGGCACTCTCGCTGTTCGTGGGAGCGCGATCCGTCGACCCGGCGGTGGTGTGGTCGGTGTTGGCGGCGCTCCCGTCGCAGGTGTTCGCCGGTGACCTCACGGCCACCCTCGCCCCCGGGTCGGGCACCGGGATGGACGAGGTGGTGGTGGCCGCCCGGGTTCCCCGCACGATCACCGCGATCCTCGTGGGCGCCGCGCTCGCGGTGGCGGGCGCCGGGCTCCAGGGCGCCACCCGCAATCCGCTCGGCGACCCGGGCCTGCTCGGGCTGACCGCCGGCGCCGCGCTCGGCGTGGTGCTGGGGCTGGCCCTCGCGCCGGCCGCCGGCCCGTCCGCCGTCGCGTTGTTCGCGGTCGCCGGCTCCCTGGCCGCGGGCATGGTGGTGGTCGGCGCCGGTCGACTCGGCGCCGACTCCGGCACCGGACTCGTCCTCGCCGGGGCCGCCGTCACCGCGGGGTGTACCGCGGTGACCTCTTCGCTGGTCATCGCCCTTCCCGGAGTCCTGGACCGGTTCCGTTTCTGGGGCCTGGGCTCGGTGGCCCGCGCGTCCGCACCCGAGATCGGTACCGCCGCGCCGTTCATCCTGCTGGGGCTCGTCCTCGTCCTGGCCGGCGCGGCCACCCTCGACGCCCTCGCGCTCGGCGACGACCTGGCCCGCGGGCTGGGAGTGGGACCCGTCGTCGGGCGCGCCGTGGTTCTGGCAGGTGTGGTGATCCTGTCCGGGGTCGCCACCGCGCTCGCCGGCCCCATCGCCTTCCTCGGACTGCTCGTGCCGCACCTGCTGCGGCGGCTGGTGGGGGTGGGCAACCGCGTCGTCCTGGGCCTGTCGGTGATCGTGGGGCCGGTGGTCCTGCTGTTCGCGGACACGGTCGGGCGTGTGGTCGCCCCGCCCGGGGAGATCGCCGTCGGGGTGATGACCGTGGCGATCGGTGTGCCGTTCCTCATCGCCCTGCTCCGCGCGAACCGGGGGGTGGGCGGCTCGTGAGCCCCGACGTCCTCTACCGAACGGCCGGCCCCGCCAGCGGCGCCTCGACCCACACCGAGCCCGCCGAGACCAAGCAGATCGTCCGCCACCTGTCGTCCCGCCGCCGCAGGCACGCGGTCCTCGTCGTCGTCGGACTCGCGGTGGCCCTGGTGACGGTCATGGCGGTGCGCGTGCTGCTGGGTCGCTACACGGTGACCATCCCCGACTTCATCGCCATCCTCGGCGGGGCGACGATCCCCGGCGCCACGTTCGTGGTGATGGAGGGCAAGCTGCCGCGTGCGGTCCTCGGCGCGCTCGCCGGCCTGGCGTTCGGCGCGTCCGGCGCGCTGTTCCGACGCGTCCTCGGCAATCCCCTGGCCAGCCCCGACATCCTCGGGATCTCCCACGGCGCCTCCGCCGGGGCCGTGGCCGGGATGGCGCTGTGGGGGCTGCGCGGCGTGGGGGTCGTACCCGCCGCGCTGCTGGGCTCCGCCGTCGCGCTCGCGATCGTCCTGGCGGCCTCCGCCGGCCGGCGCACCGGGATCGTCGGCCAACGCTTCCTGCTCGGCGGTGTGGCCGTTGCCGCCCTCGGCACCGCCGTCGTCACCCAGCTCATCGCCCGACTTCCGCTGACCGGAGCCCAGGAAGCGGCCGTGTGGACCGTCGGGTCGCTGTCCGGGGCGTCGGGGGAGCGCATCGCCTGGCTCGCCGTCGCGCTGGTGGTCCTGCTCCCGCCGGGGATGTGGCTGCACGCCGCGCTCCGGCCCGCCGAGCTGGGGCCCGAGCTCGCCGTCGGCCTCGGGTCCCGCCCGGTCCCCACCCGTGCTGCCGCGCTGGGGGTGGGGAGTCTGCTCGCCGCCGCCGCGACGGCGGTGGCCGGTCCGCTCGCCTTCGTCGCCCTGCTGTCCACTCCCGTCGCCGCTGCGCTCGGCCGCGGACGCCCGCGCATCGGGGCGGCCGCGTTGACCGGGGCCGTGATCGTCGTGGCCGCGGACATCGTGGCCTCAGAGGCGTTGGGGACGGTCGACCTGCCCACTGGCGTGGTGACCGGCGCACTGGGCGCCCCCGCCATGCTGTGGATCCTCCTGCGTTCGAGAAAGGCGGCCTGATGAGCATCCCCGCGTCCGTCGCGTCCGTGACCCCGGCCCTGCCCATGGACCTCGGCCCCGAACCCGAACCGGCCTTCCGCCTGCGCGGCCTGACCCTGGGCTACGGTGCCGACCCGGTTATCCGCGACCTCGACCTGGACCTCCCCGCCGGACGGACCACCGTGCTCATCGGTGCCAACGGCTGTGGCAAGTCCACGATCCTGCGGGCCCTGGGGCGTCAGCTGCGCCCGCTGTCCGGGTCGATCGAGACCGACGGCCATCTGTTGTCCGAGGTCCGTGCCCGCGAGCACGCGCGGTCCGTGGCGTTCCTGCCGCAGTCCCCGCTGGTGCCGGAGGGACTCACCGTGGCCGAGCTCGTCGCGCGCGGCCGGCACCCACACCGTCGGTGGTGGGGAGGGGGCGACGACGACGACACGGCCGTCGCCGAGGCGCTGGCGATGACCGGCACCGCCGAATTCGCCCACCGGCGGGTCGACGAGCTGTCCGGCGGCCAACGGCAACGCGTCTGGGTCGCACTCGTGCTGGCCCAGGCCACACCCACCCTCCTGCTCGACGAACCGTGCTCGTTCCTCGACCTCGCGCACCAGCTCGACGTCCTCGATCTCGTACGCGACCTGCCGCTGCCCGCCGGCCACCGCGACCACGGCACCGGCCGCCGCACCGTGGTGGCGGTGTTGCACGAACTCAGCCTGGCCGCGCGGGTGGCCGATCACCTGGTGGCGGTCGCCGAGGGCGGCGTGGTCGCCGCGGGCCCGCCCGATCAGGTGATCACCCAGGAGACCTTGCGTCGCGTGTTCGACCTGGACGCCGACATCATCACCGATCCGGCCACCGGCCACCCCGTGGTGCTGCCCCGGGGACGACGAAAGGGGACCACATGACCGCTATAGCCGTAGAGGCACCGATCGTCGTCTCGCAGACCCGCGTCATCGACGCCCGCCCACTGGGGGAGTCGTTCGTCCGCCTCGTGGTGGCCGGGCCCGGCCTGTTGCGGTGGTCCGCCGACGTGGTGGACCCGGGCACCGTCCGTGATGCCTACATCAAGGTCATCGTGCCCCCGCCGGGTGGCGGCGGCGCGATCCCCGACGCCGACGCGATCCGCGACTGGCTCGCACTGCCCGAGGGCGAACGCGGCTGGATGCGCACCTACACCGTCCGCCGCGCGGACACCGTCGAACTGGATGGGGAACATGTTCCCGCACTGACGGTGGACATGGTTGTCCACCCCGGGGGCGACGAGGGGCCGGGATCCGCCTGGGCGCGCTCCGTACGTCCGAGCGACACCGTGCACATCGCCGGACCCGGGCGCGGGCACGCGCCGTGGGCGGCCTGGGCGCCCGGCCGCGCCGAGCGTGTCGTGTGCGCCGGTGACGAGACCGCCGCGCCGGCGCTGCTGGCGATCGCCGAGGAACTCGCCGCGGAACGGGCCACAGCCGGCTCGGTGACGCGGCGCCGGGTACAGATCATCGTTGAGGTGCCCACCCACCGCGATGCCGTGGCATTGGCAGGGAGTGCTCCCGACTTCGTCACGGTGCTGCCGAGGGAGGGGGAGCCCGGCACCGCGGTGGCCCGTCGGCTGGCGGGCGTGTTGGACCTGGGCGACGAGTGTGTGCGGACCGTCCTGGGTGGGCGCCGACCCGCGGAGCGCGAGTGGCAGCCGGCGACCGCCGTCTCCGCCGGCCAGCCGTATGTATTCCTCGCCGGAGAGGCGGGGCTCGTCCGTGCCATGCGCCGCCTCGCCGTGGACGCCGCCGGGGTGCCCAAGGAGGCCGTGGCGTTCATGGGGTACTGGCGGCGCGGCGCCGCGGAGTGCTGATCGGCCCTAGGCGCCGCGGTCGGCGGGCGGGTACGACGGGTCCCGCAGCGCCCTGAGGACATTCGGGTAGCGCGACCCGGGCAGACGGTTCCCGATCGGATCGAAGTGGAGGTTCTCGTCGTCGTCCTCCCACGAGTCCACCGTGATCCGGCCCAGCGTCTTCCACTTGCCGAGCGGTGTGGCGTGCTGCAGGGTCCACGTGCCGCCGTCGCCGGTGGGGATCGCGGCCAACAGGAGCGGGCGACCCGCGATGAGCACCGGGAACATGGACGTCATGGTGCGGCCCATCGTGCGCCAGCCCGTGGTGAGGACGTACCGGCTCAGCGGGCCCGTGCCGGTGCTGGCCAGCAGGATGTCCACCGGCCTCTCGGCGTGGATGCGGACGGCCATCCCGCCGATATCGGGCACCGCGTCCGGCAGCCCCACCGCGCGGGAGAACCGGATCGTCGCCGGCCAGCGGCCCGTCACGTCCAGCAGGGACGACCCCGTGCGACCGACCCCGGTCACGCTCAGCGTGGCCTCGGCGATCACGCCCTTGGGGTGCAGCGCCTTCGGGCGAACGAGTCGCGCCACCGCGGCCACGGCGCCGAACGCGGACCCGGCCAGACTGGACAGGGGCGCCGAGCGCAGCGCGACCTCCTTCGACTCCGTCGTGGTGGGCACGAGAGCGGAGGACCGGGGGGAAGAAGGCTCGGCTGGAGAGCTCGCTGCGGCGTCGTCGCGGCCGGCATTCCGGGTGCGTCGGGACATGGCCCCACGATACGCAGCGGTGCCGGGGACGGCGTCCGCATCCAAACGTCGGTCGGGTTCAGTCGTCCACGCCCCGGGCGGCCAACGCGTCGCCCAACTGGTCGGCGGTGGTGAGGGCACCGAGCACGGTCGGCACGACGAGCGCGCGTATCGACATGCCCAGGCCACGGGCCTTGCGGGCCTCGGTGACCTGGCGAAGCCGACGCGCGAGCAGGGGGATGGCGCGGATGGTCAGTACCAACACCAGTGCGATCCGGTCCGGTGAGACACCGACGTGCCGCAGCGGCTGGGCGGCCCGCGTGACGGCGTCGAGCATGTCCGAGACCCGCGTGGTCAAGGCGACGAGGCCCGCCACGGTGATGGCGACCAGCAGGGCGCCGCAGACCCGTAGGGCGGTGTCGAGGTCGGCGACGATCCACTGGAGTACCAGGATCGCGACGAGCATCGGCAGCACCGGGCGGACCTGGTCCCACGCCGCTCGCGGACGGATCCGTCCGATCGCGTAGAGGACCGCGGTCACCCCGAGGGCGGGCAGCACGTGCCAGGGCTCGCGTATCGCCAGGGTGGCGACGAGGATGAGCACGCACACCAGCAGGATCTTCCACCCTGCCGGCAGTCGGTGCAGGAGCGAGTTCCCCGGTTGATAGGTGGCGAACACCTAGGCCTCCAGCGCGATCCGCCGATAGCCCGCCAGCGCGGGGCCGGGGGCGTCGTCGATCACCACCCGGCCGCCGTTCACCACCAGGACGCGGTCGAAGTCGGCGACGAGGTCCAGGTCGTGCGTCACCACCACGAGCTGCTGCTGCAACCCGGCGAACGTCTCGGCGACCAGCGCCCGGTTGCGCAGATCCAGCAGGGTCGTGGGCTCGTCGGCGACCACCACGGCGGGTTCGATCACCAACACCGCGGCCAGGGCCAGCAACTGCTTCTGGCCCCCGGAGAGGAGGTGGCACGGATGTTCGGCATGGCCGGCCAGGCCGTAGGTCTCGAGCACCTGCGCGACTCGTCGTCGTCGCTCCTCCCGGTTCAGACCCGAACGGCGCAGGGAGAATTCGACGTCTTCCTCCACGGTCGGCATGACGATCTGGGTGTCCGGATCGGTGAAGCAGAAGCCCACACGGCGGCGGATCGCCGCGCCCATGCGGCGGGTGTCGAGGCCGTCGACGGTGACCGTCCCGGTGGTGGGGACCACGAGACCGTTGATCATCCGAGCGAGCGTCGACTTGCCGCCGCCGTTGACGCCGACGATCCCGATGCGTCGCTCGGTGAGGGTCAGGTCGACGTCGGCGAGGACGGTCCGGTCACCGTAGGCGTGGCCGACCCCGTCGAAGCGGATCTCCGTGCTGGTCACTTCCGGCGCAGCGGCGCGATCAGGCCGGGACGTGCCTTGTGGACCTGCGTCGCGACGATCGCCGTGACGACCGCCTTGACCAGGTCACCCGGCAGGAACACCGTGTTGGCGGCGATCGCACCGCCGAGCGTCAGTTCGGTGCGGAGCAACATGCCGGCCACCCCGACGGCATAGATGACGACGATGCCGCCGAGGATGTTGATGAGCAGTCCCGGGACGAGCCGGTAGCGCGGCATGATCCACGCGGTGAGCAGGCCGATCACGATCACCGCCGGGATCCAGCCGATGAGGAAGCCCGCGGTGGGTCCGGCCAGCGAGGTCAGGGTCGTGCGGCCGCCCGCGAGCACCGGCAGCGCGAGGCCGATGACCATGACCGCGAGCACCGACAGGGCGCCCTTGCGCCAGCCGAGCAGTGAGCCGGCGAGCATCACGCCGAGCGTCTGCAGGGTGATGGGCACACCCGCCGAACCGATGCTGATCTGGCCGGGCAGGCCCAGCACCACGATGAGAGCGGCGAACACCGCGATCTGGGCGAGGTCTCGGGTGGCGCTACGGGCCGGGGCCCGGTCGACGGTGGTGCTCACTGGACTCCTTGGCTCCGCGGGTGCTGCTCGACAGCCTGATCCGGTCCATTGTCGCGCGTGTCACGTCGGATGGCCTCATCGGGCTCCGGCGCGTGCGGTCGCCGGCCGGAGGGATGCCGCATAAAGTGACTCAGATCACAGTCGGGCGAGCGGGGGGCGGTGCGTCATGGGTCGAGCACGAGACGGACTCGGAGCCCTCACCGTCGCACTGCTCGCCGCTCTCATGCTCACGGTGGTGTCCGTCGTGCACTCGCCGACGACCGCCGGTGCCACGCCGTATTCGGTCTACCTCGATGTCCCGGCCGACAACGCCGACGGCGAGATGGCGGGCGGCGTCTCCACCGGGATGACCACCGACGTGGCCGAGCTCCGGGCCGCGCTCGACGTGGTTAGGGCTGCCCGTGTCGCCCCGGAGAGGTACTCGACCCTGGCGCGCCAGTACTGGTTGGCGGTGGGGGCGGAGAACGCCGACATCGACCTGGAGCTGTGGGAACCCGCCCGGGGGTTGGCGGCTAACCTCGACACGGTCGACAAGGTGTACGTCAACTACCTGCGCCTGTACAACTCCCACGACGGGTACTGGTGGGCCGGGATGGCCGGGCTCGCGGGGATGTCGTTCGCCGCCGGGTTCTGGGACCTGGACGACGTCGGCGGGCTGCTCACCGTTCCCGGGGTGCACGAGGTGGGGCTCGGGGTCGGGGGAGCGATGGCCGGGCTGCCGTGGGAGGTGGCCCGCGAGATGCCGCGCGACGTCCGGCTGCTGGCCACGGTCGGCCCCACACTGCGGCAACCCGACGTGGACTGGTACCTGCACCGACTCCTCGTCATGCAGCGGCACATATTCACGGACATGATCCCGGTGCACGAGGCCTACGCCGCGGGGGGCCTGCCCGCGGTCGAGGAACTCGCCGCGGGACGTGCGTACGACGACTATGCGCTGGAATCCTGGCGGATGCTCGACGAGGGATCCCCCGACGGCCTGTCCGAGGCGCTGCTGCGGATGGCGTCCCGGGAGCAGAACCAGATCATCGCCGACCAGTGGGATGCCACCGCCTCCGGTCGCGGCGACGTCGGCCGGGTGCTCACCTACATCACCACCGTCGGCGGGGCGCCCGACATCCCGGGCGCCCGCACGCTGGGGCGGTTCCGACCACTCTCGGTCCGCGCGGAGGTGGGCGGTCAGCCGGTGGTCGCCCACACGCCGCTCCCGGCCTTCAACTGGGCCGACCGCGTACCACGGTGGGAGTACATCGAACAGGACCTGGTGCCGGCGTACCGCTCGCTCGTCCGCGACCGCCCCGACGAGGCGCCGCGGTATCTCGACGTGGGTTTCCGTCCCCGTGCCGAGCAGAACCGGATCCTGGTGCGTCTGCCGGAGTTCGCCGGTCAGATGACCACGGGGTGGGCGGTCGTCCCGGGGCGGTAGGGGAGGACGATCACAGCTCCCGGCAGGGCGACCGACTCGCCTGCTCGGAACCGCCCCTCGCCCTCGTGTCCGACACGATGCTGACATCGTGTCGCGAAGATCACCGGGCCGGTGCCGCCCGGATGTGCGCCCGCTCGCCCTGCCGGCCCACCAGGCTGAGGAACTCCACCGGGCCGGCGCTCGTGGCGCCGAACCAGTGCGGGGTGCGGGTGTCGAACTCGGCCGCCTCGCCCGGCGTGAGGACGAGATCGTGCTCGCCGAGGACCAGTCGGAGCCTGCCGTCCAGGACGAACACCCAGTCGTAGCCCTCGTGGACGTGGAGGTGGGGCTCGTCGTCGTCACTCCCGGTGGGGAGCACGAACTTGTACGCCTGGATCCCGCCCGGTCGGCGCGACAACGGGATCACGGTCGCGCCGTGGTCGGTGGCGATCGGCTGCAGCGTCACCCGCGGGTCACCGGTCGGCGGGGCGTCGACGAGCTGATCCAGGGTGACGCCGTGTGCCCGCGCCAGCGGCAGCAGTAGTTCGAGGGTGGGTCGGCGCTGCCCGGACTCGAGTCGGGACAGCGTGCTGGTGGAGATCCCGGTGGACTCCGCCAGGGCGGTCAGGGTGAGGTCGCGGCGTTGCCGGAGGGCCCTCAGCCGCGAACCCACGGCGTCGAGGGTGCGGGCGGTCGGATCGGTCATGCGCCGAGTTTGCCACACTGGCAAGGTTAGTTGCGACATCCGGGTGAAGGGATCATCGTCGAGGGGGACGGGGCCCGGAACCGGTGGCCCGGAGAGCGGAGGTCGACAGATGGACTCGGACGATCGGGAACTGCGGGATGTGGTGGTGGTCGGTGGCGGGGCGGCCGGCCTGAGCGCCGCGCTGACGTCGGCCCGCGCCCGCCGTCGGGTGACGGTGGTGGACGCCGGCGAGCCGCGCAACGCTCCCGCCGAGGGTGTCCACGGGCTGCTCGCCCTGGACGGCGTGAGCCCGTCGGACCTGCTCGCGCGAGGCCGCGCGGAGGTCAGACGGTACGACGGCGAGGTCCTCGACGGCGAGGTCGTGGACACCCGCACGGCCGGGCACGGCTTCGACGTGATCCTGCGCGACGGTTCGGTGCTGCCCACCCGCACACTGCTCATCGCGACCGGGGTGAGCGATGAACTCCCCGACATCCCCGGGGTCCGCGAGCAGTGGGGGCGCGGCGTCCTGCACTGCCCGTATTGCCACGGTTGGGAGGTGCGCGACCAGCGGATCGGCATCCTGGGGATCCACCCGATGTCCGCGCACCAGGCCATGCTGTTCCACCAGCGGAGCCGGGACATCACGTTCTTCAGCGGCGGTCGCCCGATCGACGAGCAGGATCGGGTCGCCCTGGCCGCCCTGGGCATCCCGATCGAGGAGCGGGGGATCTCGGGCGTGGTGGCCGACGGTGGGCGGGTGGTCGGCGTGGAGGTCGACGACGACGAGGTGATCGATCTGGACGCCGTCGTGGTGGCCACCCGGTTGACGGTCGGGGTCGAGCCGTACGCGGCCATCGGTCTGGAGGCGGTCGATCACCCGGTCGGCACGGTCATCCCGACCGACGAGATGGGCGCCACCCCGGTGCCGGGGGTGTGGGCCGCGGGCAACTGCGCCGATCTCATGGCGCAGGTCGGAGCCGCCGCCGCCCAGGGGGCCCGCGCCGCGCAGCAGATCAACGCCTCGCTGATCATGGCCGACCTCGAGAAGGCGGTCGAGGTGCGCGATGGCACACGAGTTTGACCGCGCCTACTGGGACGACATCTGGGCGGGTGCCGGCGGCAGCGTCGGAGACGACGACGGTGACCGCCCGGCCGCGATGGCCGCGAACCCCCCGAACCCGCACCTGATCCGGGAGGTCTCCCGCCTCGTCCCCGGGACAACGCTCGAGGCGGGCTGCGGAGCCGGGACCGAAGCGCTCTGGCTGGCCTCGCAGGGCTGGCAGGTCACCGGGGCGGACATCGCCGCGGAGGCGTTGACGATCGCCGCCCGGCGCTCGGCGGAGCTCGGGCTGTCCGGCCGGGTGTCGTGGGTGGAGGCGGACCTCTCGGCTTGGGAGCCTCCGGCGCGGTACGACCTGGTCACCACCCATTACGCCCACCCGGCGATTCCGCAGCTGGACTTCTACGAGCGGCTCGCCGGCTGGGTCGCCCCTCGCGGCACGCTGCTCATCGTCGGGCACCTGAACGACGCCGGGCATGGGCGGCACGGCGGGCACGTGACCCACGCCGGGCACGATCGCGGCGCCCATCCGCCGGCAGAGGCCGGTGTCACCGCGGCGTCCGTCACCGCGCGGCTCGAGGCCGACCGGTGGGAGATCGTCGCGGCCGAGGAAACCTCGCGCGAGATGCCGGGCCACGGCGGCGCGCCCGTGACGGTCCACGACGTCGTCGTCACAGCCACCAGGAGGCCCTGAGGCGGTGGGTCGCGGCGTGTGGCCGACCCGCGCGACGGTGGCGAAGGTAGTTCTTATACATGGCCCGTGTCATCCCCGCTCACCCCGTCTACGGACATCCCACCGAGGAGAAGGTGGTCGACCTCCTCCGCGACCAGCTCTCCGACGACAGCCTGATCGTCGTGGGTCAGCGGGTGTCCACATACGAGAAGGAACACGAGGTCGACATCCTCGTGGCGATGCCCGGCGCGGGGATCGTGGCGATCGAGGTCAAGGCCGGGCAGATCGCGGTCGAGGACGGCCGGTGGGTGCAGGGCAGCGGCACCAAGAAGGTCACCATCGACCCGGTCGCCCAGTGCCGCGACGCCCTCTACGCGTTGCGCGGGTACGTCAGTGAGGATCCGCGGTGGCCGGATCAGCTCCAGCGCTGGACCCACATGCTGGTGTTCCCGAACGCCTCGATCCCCGCGGACTTCGCGATGCCGGAGATCCCGCGCGACCGGATCGTGGACCGCGACCAGCTCGACGACCTCGCGATGATCGCCTTCCGGTTGGCCCGTGACTCGGGCCCGGCTGACCGTCCGTTCCTGTCCGCGGACACCGTCGACCGGCTGTCCGAGATCCTCGGAGGTCGGGGGCTGCCCCAGCGCGACGTGGTGGCCCGCGCGGCCGAGAACGCCGACATCGCCGACGCGCTCACCCGTGAACAGTCGGTGCTCCTGCGGGCGGTCGACGCCCTGCCGCGGGTGGAGATCCGGGGCGGCGCGGGCAGCGGTAAGACCTATCTGGCGCTGGAACAGGCTCGACGGTTGTCAAGGGACGGGCAGCGGGTCGCACTGATCTGCTACTCGCACGGGCTGGCCAGCTACCTCAAGCGGGTCACCAGCGGATGGAAGCGCCGGGAACGACCCGCGTACGTCGGTGAGTTCCACGCCCTGGGCGTCGAGTGGGGCGCGCCGGTGGGCCCGGACGAGCGGATTCGGTCCACGGAGACGGTGCGGTGGTGGGAGGAGGATCTGCCCGGGTTGATGTCCGACCTGGCAGACGAACTGCCCGACGGCAGGCGCTTCGACGCCGTGATCGTCGACGAGGCCCAGGACTTCGCCGACAGTTGGTGGCAGCCGGTCGTCGGAGCGCTGCGTGACAGGGAGAACGGTCGGCTCATGATCGTCGGCGACGCGAGCCAGAGTGTGTTCGAGCGTGCCGGCCGCCCGCCCGTGGACCTCGTGCCGCTCGTGCTGGACCACAACCTGCGCAATACGCGGCAGATCGCCAGCGCGTTCATGCCGCTGGTGGGTCAGCGCATGGAGTTGCGCGGCGGCACCGGTCCCGCCGTCCGGTACGTGGAGGTGCCGGAGGGCGCCGATCCCGTCGCGGTGGGTGACGACGAGGCGATGCGGCTGCTCGACGAGGGGTGGGAGCCCCGCGATGTGGCGCTGTTGACCATCGGCTCGCGTCACCCCATGCAGGTCGAGCTCCAGGAGGACGGCAACGACGCCTACTGGGAGACGTTCTGGGACGGCGAGGACATCTTCTACGGTCACGTCCTCGGCTTCAAGGGTCTCGAACGACGTGCCGTGGTCCTGGTGTGCAACAGCTACGCGGGCATCGACCGCCTCCGCGAGCGCATCTACGTGGGACTGTCACGGGCGACGGACGTACTCGTGGTGGTGGGGGAGATCGACACCTGAGCTCTCGCGGACGACACCGGCCGCCCCGGCCTCGAGGGGAGGCCGGGGCGGCCGGGGCGCGACGGAGTGGTGGATCAGCTCCCGAGGTCGGTCTCGCCCTCGACGAGCTCGGCTTGCTCGGCCCTCTGGTTGCCGTGCGAGACGGCGATCTTGCGCGGCTGGGCCTCTTCGGCCACCGGGATCACCAGGCGCAGGACGCCGTCGGTGTAGTCGGCCTCGATCTTGTCGGTCGCCAGGCCCTTGCCCATGGCGAGCTGCCGGGCGAAGGTCCCCGACTGCCGCTCGTGCATGAGCCACTGCGCGTCACCCTCGGCAGGCGTCCGCCGCTCGGCGCGGACAGTGAGGGTGCGGTCCTCCACGTCGATGTCGATGGTGGAGGGGTCGACCCCCGGCATATCGATGAGCCCGACGAAGCGATCGCCCTCCTTGTAGAGGTCCATCGGCAGGGAAGTCGAGGCGGTGGCGCTGCGGAGCCCCTCGCCCAGGAGGCGGTCGAGCTCACGGAACGGATCGAAACGGGTGCTGGTGGCCATGATGGTCTCCTTCAGGACTGGTCGGGGCGCTCCCGGCATCTCCGGGTCGCACTCGGTCCAACCGCGGGTCGTAGTTGAGTATTCCCGACTCAGGTCAGATTTCTTGATTGAGTCCTCTGGGCTCAACCCACTGGGAGGGCGGGCAGTGCCGGAAGCAGATCGGCGACCGAACCGGTGTCGATCCCGAGGCCCTCGAGCGAACCGAGCAGGGCGCCCGGGTCGAGCAGGCCGCCGTCCTCGTCGTCGTCACCCTCCAGGCACTCCCCGGGCGCGGTGACGGCCGTGCGGAGGCCGGCACCGTCGGCGGCGGCGTCGTCGGCCCACAGGAATCGGACCCGCTCGGCGATTCCCTGAGCGTCACCGACGGTGCACTCGACGGTCTCGCGGTGGGCGGCGAAGCCCTCGTTGGCGAGGTTGGCCATCCCGGCCGGGCGGGCGTAGAGAGTGCCGTCGGTGACGAACCCGGTCCCGTCGAAGGTCATCTCGATCGAGCGCCCCTCGCAGACCTCGTCGCAGAGGACCCGGAGGGTGCCGGACGTTTCGTCGTGATCGAGCGCCATCACACCCTGGAACGGCGACGTGAAGGTCTGCAACTCCGTGACCGCTCCGGCCTCGCCGAACTGGACGAAATGGACCTTGCCCGTGCCCTCGACACCCACGGCGAACGCACCTCCCCATGCTTCGGGGAGGAACTCAATGGCTTCGAGGCCGCCGTTCGCGCCGACCTGCCCGGTGAGGGAGGAGAGGGAGTACTCATCGGTGGCGGCGAGCGTGCCGGAGTCGCGGTCGGCGGGGAGGTCGAAGCGCAGGACCGACGGGCGACTGGTGCCGCCGGCGTTGTTGTTGCGCTCGGTGGCCACGTAGATCGCGCCGTCCGAGCCCACGGTCACGCCCTCGGCGTCGGGAAGCCCCGAGCCGTCGGGGTACCGGAGCACGAAGGTCCGCGAGAGCGAGTACGTGCCGGCTGCGCGGTCGTAGTCGAGGACGTAGAGCGTGCCGGTGCCGTTGTTCACGACGTACGCGGTGCCGTCGGCCGCGATGTCGACCCCGGACATGTCGTCCTCGGCGAAATCGCCACCGAGGGCGGCCGGGGAGACGGTCAGGGGGTCGAAGGGCCACAGAGACGTCACGATCGGCTCCTGCGCGACCGCCGCGACATTCCGCGCGTCGCGGGTGGACTCGCCGGTGACGGCGAAGTCGCCCGTCATGTCGGGGATGCGGCCCCAGGTGACGGCCGCGTGGCCGGACCAGGTCGTAGAATCGACCAGGTTGCCGTCGGCGTCGCGCAGGGTCACCGAGTCGTTCCCGCCCAGCCCGAAGTAATCCGGGTCCACGTCCGTGTAGAAGGACCGGTAACCGCCGGACTCAATGGTGGTACCGGAGGGGAACACGATCGGGTCGTGCGTGGGGTCGCCGTCGATGAGCGTCCAGCCGGAGATGTCGAGGTCCTGATCGGTGTCGAGGTTGGCGAGCTCGACCCAGTCACCGACCGGGTCGCCGTTGGACTCGACCTCGTTGATGACGATGTCCGCGGCGGTCGCCGCGGGTGCGGGTGCGGCGGCGGAGACCGTGGGCAGTCCGACCGTTGCACCGGCGGCGAGGAGTGTCGAGAGGACACCGGAGAGGAGGGTGCGTGAGCGCATGTGTGGCCTTTCCTGGGCTTCAGGCGCGGGTGAGTGACCACGGAACCGTACGAGTGTCCCGTGCCCGGGGGCTTGCCGGATCATGGCGGGGAGCTGAACACTCCCTGACAGCCCGTTCCCGAACGTGGGGTGGTCGGCCCGATATTCCCTCGTCAAACCGGGATACCTCGATAAACTCACCTTCAGATTAGGATCCTGCGACTGCCGGATCCGGTGACTGGAGCTGCGACATGACACAGAATCCTCCCCCCGGATGGGACGGGCCGCCCACGTCGGAGTTCAGGGCCGTCCAGCAGCCAGGGCACGGAACGGGCGGGTACGGTGCCGGCGGCTACGGATCGAGCGGCTACGGGGACTACGGCGCCCCGCCACGTAAGCAGGGGATGTCCCCGGTCGCGATCGTGGCCCTGACCGTCGGTGCCATGCTCCTGATCGGGCTGGTCATCGCCACGGTCTTCCTGGTGGTGCCGAGGTTCACACAGGACTCGGCAGCGCCGGTGACCTCCACCGTCTCGGTGACAGCCACCGCGCCGGAGTCCCCGGCCCAGCCCACCGTCCAACCCGCTCGACCCGCTCAACCGGTGCAACCGGCGCGACCGGCGTCGCCGTCCGGCTCGTATGAATGCTCCAACGCGGAAGACGGTGCCTACTCGCGATCGGCTGTGGGTTCGAACGCCACCTCCTGCGAGTTCGCCCTGTCCGTGTGGGCGGAATACCTGCTGGCGGGTGGCAACGGCGCGCCGATGGTCCTGGACGCCTACAGTCCGGTGACCGGCGAGGTGTACACCATCTCGTGTTCCGGTGGAGACGTGGTGACCTGCACCGGCGGCAACAACGCCGTGGTCTACATCTACTGATGGTGCCGCTGCGCTGGAGGCGCGCGGTCGTGGCGGCCACGGCCGCGACAGCGGCCGCGGCGGGGGCCTGCTCCCCTCTCGGCGCGACCGATGGTGCGCAGCGGGCCGTCCTGGTCACCGAGACGGTGGCCACCGTGACCGGGGCGCCACCGCCACCCGTGCAGGGCGGGGTCGGAGCGCCGGAGGTCCGCGCGGACACCCCGCCGGCGGCCCCCACCGCCGTCCCGGCGGCACCGAGCGCGCCGATCGACCTGTCCTCGGTTGTCGACGGGGCGTCCGGCACCGCCGGTATCGCCGTGTCGCCGGTCGGCGGAGGGGACGTGCAGACGGCGGGCGAGTGGAGAACGGGTGTGGCGTGGTCGACCATCAAGGTCCCGCTGGCCGTCGCGGTGGCCCGCACCGACCCGCAGGCGCTCGAGAATGCGGGCACCGCGATCACTCTCTCGGACAACCAGGCCGCCGAGCAGCTGTGGAACGCGCTCGGCGGCGGAACCGCCGCGGCCTCGGCCGTGGAGGCGGTCCTGGTCGACGGCGGGGACGTCACCACACAGGTGCCGGCGGCCCGGGCCCGTGCGGAGTATTCGGCCTTCGGTCAGACCCGGTGGGCGCTGACCGATCAGGCCCGCTTCGGTGGTCGGCTGCCCTGCGTGCGGTCCGCCGGGCGGGTCCTGGAGCTCATGGGCCAGGTCGCGCCCGATCAGCGCTGGGGTCTCGGTCGGATCCCCGGGGCCCGGTCCAAAGGCGGCTGGGGCCCGGGGGAGAGCGGCGGATACCTGGTCCGCCAGTTCGGGATCGTGCCGGGCGCCGGAGGGGACGTGGCCGTCGCGATAGCGGTCGATGCTCCGTCCTTCGGGGCCGGGACGGCGGACCTGTCGACGATGGCGGACGCCCTCGCGCCGCTGCTGCCCTCGATCCCGGGCGGAGCCTGCTGACCCGCACGTGCGGGAGCCTTGACACGACCGTGGCGACCGATACGAAAGAAGACAAGGTCGCCTGTCGGTTCGTCGCTCCCGACCTCGTAGTGCTCGCGGGTGAGCAGTATCGACAGCGGGCGAATCCCGGCGCGGTCGACCAGGGCCCTTACGCGGAGGCCGGGTCCGGCAACACCCGCGAGGGTGGCGTGACGATGTCGCCGTGGCAGCCGCACCTAGACTGGGTCAGGGCCGTCGACCGGGTGGTCGACGTCCCGTGACCCGAAGGAAAGGCCACACCATGCTCTCCCGCATCGACCTGCGCGGTCGCCGTCTCGGCACCGCCGAGTTGCGTCGCACCCTCCCGCGCGGCGCCGCTGACGTCGACTCTGTCGTCGACACCGTCCGCCCGGTGGTCGAGGCGATCCGCGAGCACGGGGCCCCGGCGGCACTCGAGTACGGCGAGACGTTCGATTCGGTCCGTCCGGCGTCGATCCGGGTTCCGGCCGAGGTCATCGCCCGGGCGGTCGACGAGTTGGACCCGGACATCCGGGCCGCGCTGTCGGAGGCGATCCGTCGTGCTCGCATCGTCCACTCCGCGCAGCGCCGCGGTGACACCGTCACCGAGGTCGCCCCCGGGGGGTTCGTCACCGAGCGGTGGGTACCGGTCGAACGCGTGGGCCTCTACGTTCCCGGCGGTAAAGCCGTCTACCCCTCCAGCGTGATCATGAACGTCGTGCCGGCTCAGGTCGCCGGGGTCGGGTCGCTGGCAGTGGCCTCTCCGCCCCAGGCGGATTTCGGTGGCTGGCCGCACCCGACCATTCTCGCCGCGTGCTCACTGCTCGGGGTCGAGGAGGTCTGGGCGGTGGGTGGTGCCCAGGCCGTGGCGTTGCTCGCCTACGGCGGTCAGGACACGGATGACTCCGTTCTCGAGCCCGTCGACATGGTCACCGGCCCCGGCAACGTGTACGTCACCGCCGCCAAGCGCCTGTGCCGCAGCGTCGTGGGCATCGACTCCGAGGCGGGCCCCACCGAGATCGCCATCCTCGCGGATGACACCGCCGACCCGGTCCACGTCGCGTACGACCTCATCAGCCAGGCGGAGCACGACCCGAACGCTGCGAGCGTCCTGGTCACCCACTCCGAAACGTTGGCAGACGCCGTGGACCGCGAGATCGAGGCGCGCTACGAGGTGACCCTCAACTCGGACCGGGTGCGCGAGGCGCTCGAGGGGCCGCAGTCGGGCATCGTCCTGGTGGACGATATCGAGGCCGGCCTGCGGGTGGTCGACGCCTACGCGGCCGAGCACCTCGAGGTCCAGACCCGCGATTCCGCGGCCGACGCCGCCCGCGTGCGCAACGCCGGCGCGATCTTCGTGGGCGCCTACTCGCCCGTCCCGCTCGGGGACTACGCGGCGGGGTCCAACCACGTCCTGCCCACGTCCGGCACGGCGCGACACTCGTCGGGGTTGAGCGTGCAGACCTTCCTCCGGGGGATCCATGTCGTCGACTACGACCAGGCCGCCCTCAAGGAGATCGCGCCGACCGTGGTCGCACTCGCGGACGCCGAGCGGCTGCCCGCGCACGGTGAGGCCGTACGGGCCCGATTCGAGGACCTCGGCGCGGGAGAGGACGGACGATGACCGATTCCCCACGTCCCGGAGTCGGGCTCGGCGCCCTACCACTGCGGGAGAATCTCCGCGGACAGAGCGCCTACGGTGCCCCGCAGCTCGAGGTTCCCGTACAGCTCAACACCAACGAGAACCCACACCCGCCCAGCGCGGAACTGGTCGCCGACATCGCCGGCGCCGTCGCCGCAGCCGCCGAAGACCTCAACCGCTATCCCGACCGCGACGCCGTCGCACTGCGCACCGACCTGGCCTCGTACCTGACCCGCCAGACCGGCGTCGATCTGGACGTGGACATGGTCTGGGCCGCCAACGGTTCCAACGAGATCCTGCAGCAGCTGCTGCAGGCGTTCGGCGGGCCCGGGCGCAGCGCCATGGGCTTCGTCCCCAGCTACTCGATGCACCCGATCCTCGCGGCCGGAACCGATACCGAGTGGATCCCGGTGGATCGCGGGTCCGACCTGTCCATCGATATCGCCGCTGCGGTGGGGGCAATCGAGGAGCACCAGCCGGACGTGGTGTTCGTCACCACGCCCAACAACCCCACGGGGCACGTGGTCGACCTCGACGAACTGCGACGCCTGCTCGACATGGCCCCCGGCATCGTGGTGGTGGACGAGGCGTACGCGGAGTTTTCACCGTCCCCGAGCGCCTGCACCCTGCTCGCCGACTATCCGACCAAGCTCGTCGTGTCGCGGACCATGAGCAAGGCGTTCGCCTTCGCGGGTGGCAGGCTCGGCTACTTCGCGGCCGACCCGTCCTTCGTCGAGGCCGTACTGCTCGTACGGTTGCCCTACCACCTGTCGATGATCGCGCAGGCCGCTGCCCGTGCGGCGCTTCGTCACGCCGACGAGACGCTGGCCTCCGTCGCGCTGCTCGCCGAGGAACGCAAGCGCGTCACCGCCGGGCTCGAGGAGCAGGGCTTCGAGGTGCTTCCCAGCGAGGCCAACTTCGTGCTCTACGGGCCGTTCGTGGACGCGACGCGCGCGTGGCAGCGCTATCTGGACGCCGGCGTGCTGATCCGCGACGTGGGCATCCCGGGTCGACTTCGTGCGACCATCGGGCTCGAGCACGAGAATGATCGGCTGCTGCAGGTGAGCGCCGAATTGGCGGTCGACGAGATCGAGACCCGAACCGAGGAGAAGCGATGAGTGAACAGACCGCGCGGCGGGGTCGTGTCGAGAGGACGACCAGGGAGTCGTCGATCGTCGTGGAGATCGACCTCGACGGGACGGGCCGGACCGACATCTCGACCGGGGTGCCGTTCTTCGACCACATGCTGACGGCCTTCGGGCAGCACGGTGCCTTCGACCTCACCGTGCGCGCGACCGGTGACAGCGAGATCGAAGCGCACCACACGGTAGAGGACACCGCGATCGTCCTGGGACAGGCACTCGCGCAGGCCCTCGGCGACAAGCGCGGCATCCGCCGCTTCGGTCAGTGTTCCCTGCCCATGGACGAGACGCTCGCCGAGGCGATCGTCGACGTCTCCGGACGGCCTTACTTCGTCCACACCGGTGAGCCCGAGATGATGGTCGGCTACGTCGTGATCGGTCACGACAGCGCGCCCTACGGCACGGTGCTCAACCGGCACGTGTTCGAGACCCTCGCCTACAACGCCCGGATCGCGTTGCACGTCCGCGTGCACTACGGCCGCGATCCGCACCACATCACCGAGGCCGAGTACAAGGCGGTGGCGCGCGCTCTGCGCGCGGCCGTCGAGGCGGACCCGCGGATCACCGGCATCCCCTCGACCAAGGGCGCGCTGTGATGCCGGCGTGACCCCGCGCGTCCAGACCCCTGGGGCCTTCTCGAAGCTGGCGCGTACCCCCGGGGTTCCGGCCGCATTCGTCCTGGTCCTGCTCGCCTTTGGCGGGTTCTCCCTGCTGCTGCCCGTGGTGCCGCTCGCCGTGGTCCGTGGCGGCGGGAGTGAGTTCGTCGCGGGCGCCACCACCGGCGTGTTCATGACGGTGACCGTCCTGTTCCAACTCGCCACCCCGAGGGTCACGGGCGCGATCGGTTATCGCTGGGTACTGGGTATCGGCAGCGCACTGCTCGGTCTCCCCTCGGGGCTGCTCGCCCTGTTCGACGGCCCGTTCGCGGTGTTGGCGATCAGTGGTGTGCGAGGCGCAGGCTTCGGCATGATGACCGTCGCCGGCTCGGCTCTCGTGGCAGAACTCGCGCCACCCGGCATGCTCGGTCGGGCGACGTCGCTGATCGGCCTCGCCGTCGGCATCTCCGAAGCCATCTTCCTGCCGGTCGGCCTGTGGCTGCTCGACCTCTTCGGCCTGCCCACGGTGGCCTGGGCGGCCACCGGGTTCGGCGTCGTGGGCCTGGTCGCCGCCGCCCGCCTGCCCCACGTGTACCCGAGTCCGCCGGGGGAGTCGGACCAGTCGGCGCTCGGCGCCAGGAAGGTCGTTCTACTCCTGGCCGGGCCGTTCCTGGTCATGGTGGCGGTGACCCTGCCCTACGGAGCGGCGGCGTCGTTCCTGTCACCCGCGTTGGATTCCATCGTCTCCGGAAGCGGTGCGGTCGTCGCCGGCGTGGGACTCGGACTGTTGGGCGCCGGTGTCATCGTCGGCCGCACCGTCGCCGGGCTCATCTCGGACCGGCGTGGACCGGGCGCACTGGTCTGGCCGGGTCTCGGGGTGGCGGCACTCGGAATGCTCGGCATCGCCGGGTTGTTGACGATGGAGGTGAACCCCTGGTGGTTCCTCGTCCCGACCGTCATCTTCGGTCTCGGGTTCGGAGCCGTCCAGAACGAAGCCCTGGTCGCGTCGTTCGAACGGATGCCGCGCTCGCGCCTGGGGACGGCGTCCGCGTCGTGGAACATCTCCTTCGACGCCGGTACCGGTCTCGGATCCGTCGTCATGGGCGGGTTCGCCGGCTTCGGCTACGTCGTGCTGTTCACCGTGGCGGCCGGAGTCGTCCTCGCGGTGGGCGGCCCGGCGGCGGTGGGCGCTCGACGCACCAGGCCCACGCGCGATCTGACCTTGACCGACACCGGCGATAAGGTGAACCAATGACGACTTCCGCCACACGGGTAGCACTCCTGGACTACGGCTCGGGAAACCTGCGGTCCGCGCACCGTGCGCTCGAGCGGGTCGGCGCCGAGGTCGAGCTCACCTCGGATCCCCGCGTCGCCACCGAGGCGGAGGCGCTGGTCGTGCCGGGGGTCGGCGCGTTCGCCGCCTGCATGAAGGGCCTCGAAGCGGTCAAGGGCCCCCGGATCATCGGTGAGCGTCTCGCCGGCAGCCGGCCCGTCCTGGGAATCTGCGTCGGCATGCAGGTCATGTTCGAGCGAGGCACCGAGTTCTCGGACGGGGAGCACGAGGACTCGCCGGGCGTCCCCGGGTGCGGTGAGTGGCCCGGCGTGGTGGAGAAGCTGCACGCGCCTGTGCTGCCGCACATGGGTTGGAACACCGTCGAGGCGCCCTCGAACAGCGTCCTGTTCGCCGGCATGCCCGCCGACGAGCGGTTTTACTTCGTCCACTCCTACGGCGTCCAGCGCTGGGAGATGGAGCCGTCGGATCATCTGCGCGCCCCGGACGTCACCTGGGCCGAGCACGGCACCAGGTTCATCGCGGCTGTGGAGAACGGGCCGCTGTCGGCCACTCAGTTCCACCCCGAGAAATCGGGCGACGCGGGACTGCAGCTCCTCGAGAACTGGATCCGTTCTGTCCGATAGGGGTGAAGGGGACCGGGCCCCGGTGTCCTTCGCCGTGCTCGCGCTGGGGGTGGCCGGGGCGGGAGTCCTCGGTCTCGCGTTGACCGCGATCGCGGTGGCCGTGCTCCCCGTGCCGCCGGTCGGCAAGGCCGTCGTCGCACTGGTCGGGCTGATCCTCGCGGTCGCGGCGATGGGTCTGGTGTCCAACCGCATCACCGATCGCGCGATCCGCGCCGAGTACGGCGAGGAGCCCGGCGGGCAGGCGGAGCGCCCCGGTGACGACGGACTAGGCTGATGGCCGTGACCAACGCCAATTATCTCGAACTCCTGCCCGCCGTCGACGTCGCAGACGGTCAGGCCGTCCGTCTCGTCCAGGGGGAGGCCGGGACCGAGACCTCGTACGGGGCGCCGCTCGACGCGGCGCTGCAGTGGCAGCGTGACGGTGCGGAATGGGTTCACCTCGTGGACCTCGATGCCGCGTTCGGCCGGGGCTCGAATCGCGATCTCCTCGCCGAGGTCGTGGGGGCGCTCGACGTCAAGGTCGAGATGTCCGGTGGCATCCGCGATGACGATTCGCTCGAGGCCGCCCTGGCCACCGGCTGTGCGCGCGTGAACCTCGGTACGGCCGCGTTGGAGAACCCGGAGTGGTGTGCCTCGGCAATCGCCCGGCACGGCGATCGCATCGCGGTGGGACTCGACGTGCGAGTGGTCGACGGCGAGCCCAGGCTGCGTGGTCGCGGATGGGTCTCCGACGGCGGCAACCTCTGGGAGGTTCTCGAGCGTCTGGACGCGGACGGCTGCGCCCGGTACGTCGTCACCGACGTGTCCAAGGACGGCATGCTGAACGGGCCCAACCTCGAGATGCTCTCGCAGGTGTGCGCGGCCACCGATGCCCCTGTCGTGGCGTCGGGCGGTGTCTCCTCGGTCGCGGACCTCGAGGCCATCGCCACGCTGGTGCCGCAGGGTGTGGAGGGCGCGATCGTCGGCAAGGCGCTCTACGCGGGCCGGTTCACCCTTCCCGAGGCGCTCGCCGCCGTCAGCCGACGCTGACCACGCGGCCCCGTGACCGCCAGGTAGCTTCCCGACCCCGCATGACCTCGAGCAGGAGGCCCGAGATGGACCATCAGACCGGAAATGCCCTGCCGACGGACCTCCCCGTCGACCCGACCGAGGCGCTCGCACTGGCGACGCGCGTGCTCGACGAGGTGACTCCTCGCTTCGTCGAGGGGGTCGGCGCGAAGGGCATCCAGAACAAGGGATCGCGCAACGACTTCGCGACCGAACTGGACCTCGAGTTGGAGCGCCGTATCTCGGAGGCGCTGAGGGAGGGGACAGGGCTCGAGGTGCACGGTGAGGAGTACGGCGGTCCGCCCGTCAACGAGGGCACGCTCTGGGTGGTCGACCCCGTCGACGGCACGGCCAACTACTCGTTGGGCATCCCGACCGCCGGCATCCTGGTCTCGTTGGTCCACGAGCGTCAGCCGGTGCTGGGGCTGACCTGGTTGCCGCTGCTGGGGATGACGTTCACCTCGATCGCGGGGGGACCGCTCAAGGAGAACGGCGCGGAGGTCTCGCAGATCCCCGACGTCTCCATCCGTGACGTCGCACTGGGGCTGGGTTCCCTCAACACCGGTGCCCGCACGACCTACCCTCCGGCCTATCGCCGCGAGGTCTTCGAGCAGCTCACGCTCGACGCGGCCCGGACCCGCAAGTTCGGCTCCACCGGGGTGGACCTGTCTTTCGTCGCCTCGGGGCGACTGTCGGCGGCGGTCAGCTTCGGCAACTTCGCGTGGGACAACGCGGCCGGCGCCTCCCATGTCCGCGCAGCGGGTGGTGTGGTCACCGACCTCACGGGGGAGCCCTGGTCCACCGACTCCCAGTCCATCCTCGCCGCGGGCCCGCGAGCCCACGCGGAGGTCCTCGACACGATCCGTCAACTCGGCGAGCCGAGCAACTTCTTCGAGGCCGGGCGACGGCGCGCCACTCCGGAACCCGAGAGCCCCCGTCCGTGGCTCCAGGGCGGGCGGTGACCGGATCATGACACTCGCCACCAGGGTCATCCCGTGCCTCGACGTGGACGCCGGCCGCGTGGTCAAGGGCGTCAACTTCCTCGACCTCCGCGACGCGGGTGATCCCGTGGAGTTGGCCGCCGCTTATGACGAGCAGGGCGCCGACGAGCTGACCTTCCTCGACGTGACCGCGTCGTCGTCGGGTCGCGGGACCATGATCGACGTGGTCAAGCGCACCGCCGAGCAGATCTTCATCCCCCTCACCGTGGGAGGAGGCGTGCGTACCGAGGAGGATGTCAACCAGTTGCTGCGGGCCGGCGCGGACAAGGTGAGCGTCAACACCGCCGCCATCGCCCGCCCCGAGCTGCTCGGCGAGCTCAGTCGACGATTCGGCTCGCAGTGCATCGTCCTGTCCGTGGACGCGCGGACCGTACCCGAGGGGTCCGAGCAGACCCCGTCGGGATGGGAGGTCACCACGCACGGTGGTCGCCGCGGTACCGGCATCGACGCCGTCGAGTGGGCGCGGCGCGGGCAGGAGCTCGGCGTGGGCGAGATCCTGCTCAACTCGATGGACGCCGACGGCACCAAGGCGGGTTTCGACCTGGCGATGGTGAAGGCGGTCCGCGAGGCGGTGTCGATACCCGTCATCGCCTCGGGCGGTGCCGGTGCGGTCGAGCACTTCGCTCCGGCGGTCCACGCCGGGGCCGACGCCGTCCTCGCGGCCAGTGTCTTCCACTTCGGGGAGATGACCATCGGCGACGTGAAGGACGCGCTCGCGGCAGAGGGGATCACGGTCCGATGAGCGCCCACGTCCTGGATCGTTCGATCGCCGAGAGGCTGTCGCGCAACGCCGACGGCCTCGTCGCCGCGGTCGTGCAGGACGCGACGTCGGGCAGGGTGCTCATGATGGCGTGGATGGATGACGCCGCCCTGGCGGAGACGCTGGCGACCCGGCGGGGTGTGTACTACTCCCGCTCGCGTGGGCAACGGTGGGTCAAGGGGGAGACCTCCGGCCACGTGCAACACGTGCGTCGCGTGGAGATCGACTGCGACGGAGACACCGTCCTGCTCCATGTCGACCAGACCGGCGCGGCCTGCCACCGGGGCACCACCAGCTGTTTCGACACCGCAACCCTGCTCGGAGAGGACTGAACGGCGTGCCCTTCATCCAGATCAACCAACTCGACGGGATGGCCGCGGCGGACAAGGCCCGCGTCATCGAGGCGGTCACGGCCGCGTACGCCGAGGCCTCGGGCAAGGACCCGGCGAAGGTGTGGGTCCACGTCCACGACATGCCGCACGATTCCTTCGGGATCGGCGGCAAGGCCTTCGGATGAGCACCGAGACGACCACGTTCGAACAGTTCCGCGCGCTCGCCGCGGGCCACCGGGTCGTGCCGGTGGTGCGCACGGTGTTGGCGGATTCCGAGACCCCGTTGTCCGCGTACGTCAAGCTCGCCGGCGACCGACCGGGGACGTTCCTGCTGGAGTCGGCGGAGCACGGGCGCTCGTGGTCGCGGTGGTCGTTCATCGGCTGTGGGGCGGCCGCCGCGTTGACCGTCGACGGCTCGGGCGAGGCGACGTGGTGGGGCAACGTGCCCGCGGGCGCGCCCACCGGCGGTGACCCGCTGGACGCGCTCCGGAGGACACTCGACCTGTTGCGCACCGATCAGATCCCGGGACTGCCCCCGTTGACGTCGGGGATGGTCGGTTACCTCGGGTACGACATCGTGCGCCGGCTCGAGCGGATCCGGCCCGACACCGTCGACGACCTGCAGGTGCCGGAGATGGTCCAGTTGCTGGCCACGGATCTGGCGGCGTTCGATCATCATGAGGGCCGCATCCATCTCATCGCCAACGCGGTCAACTGGGACGGCAGCGACGAGCGGGTCGAGCAGGCCTACGCGGACGCGGTGGCCCGGGTCGACTCGATGACGGCGCGGCTCGCCGACCCGGGGACGGGCGGCGTGAGCGTGTTCGACACTCCCGCCCCCGATGTGCGTCGCTGCACCAACGAGTCGACGTACCACGCGCGGGTCGCCGACATCATCGAGCAGATCTACTCGGGCGAGGCCTTCCAGGTGGTGCTCAGTCAGCGGTTCGAGGTCGACACCGCCGCCTCGCCGCGCGACGTCTACCGGATTCTGCGCACCACCAACCCGAGCCCCTACATGTTCCTCATGACGATCCCGGACGGTAGCGGGGAGGACGGGTTCGGCGATACCGCCTTCACCATCGTGGGATCGAGCCCGGAGGCGTTGGTGACCGTCCAGGACGGGGCGGCGACGACCCATCCGATCGCGGGGACCAGACCGAGGGGCGACGACGAGGAGCACGACGTCCTGCTCGCCAAGGACCTGGTGGATGACGCCAAGGAGAACGCCGAACACCTGATGTTGGTCGATCTCGGTCGCAACGACCTCGGCCGGGTCTGCGTGCCGGGCACGGTGGAGGTGACCGAGTTCCGCCAGGTCGAGCGCTACAGCCATGTGATGCACCTCGTGTCCACGGTGACCGGGCGCCTGGCCGACGGGCAGACGGGCATCGACGCCGTGACCGCCTGTTTCCCGGCCGGCACGCTGTCCGGTTCGCCCAAGCCCCGCGCACTGCAGATCATCGAGGACCTCGAGGACACGCGACGCGGTGTGTACGGGGGCGTGGTCGGCTACGTCGATTTCGCCGGCAACACCGATCAGGCCATCGCGATCCGGTCGGCCGTGATCAAGGACGGCACGGCCTACGTCCAGGCGGGTGCCGGCATCGTCGCCGATTCGGTTGCCGCCTCGGAGGATGCGGAGTGCCGCAACAAGGCGATGGCGGTCCTGCGGGCCGTCGCAGCCGCGGAGACACTGCGCGACGCCGGGGAGGGCCGGTGACCCACCGCGCCCGTCTGCTGGTCCCCGTCGTGCTGTTGGTGGTGGGGGCGGCGCTGCTGTGGGTCGCCTCGCGGATGGTGTGGCTCGACGTGGTGGCCTTCAACGACCAGTCGGGAGAGGGCCGACGGGCCCTGACCGGAGCGGACTGGCAACCCGCCCTCGTCCCGCTCGCACTGGGCGCGCTGGCGGCGATCGCCGCTGTGGCCCTGGTCCGAGGTACTGCCGCGCGAGCGGTGGGCGCCGTCATCGCGCTGCTCGGCGTGGCCGCCGGGGGCCTCATGGCGATGTCGGTGGGGGAGGTCGACGCCGACCGGGTCCACTCGGTGATCACGAGTGACGAGGGCCTGGCCCGGACCGATGCCGGGCCGGGTTCCGAGGGCGCGGAGGCGATCCCGCAGTGGTCGGAGATCACCGAGTTGTCGACCCGGCCCGCGGGACCCGTGATCACCGGCGCGGGCGCCGTCGCCCTGTTGGCGGCGGGGATCGTCGTCCTGGCCAGTCCGGCCCGCCCGGTGCGCCGTGACGACCGGTACGTGACCCCGGCGGCCCGGCGGGAGGGTGCGGCGACCGGACCGGCCACGGAGGACGACGCCGGGCGGGACCTGTGGCAGGAGCTGGACGACGGACGGGATCCGACCGGCTGACCGGGTCAGGGCGGTCTCGATTCGGGAACCCCGGCCGGGACCTCTATTGTTGATCTCGATCACACTTTCCGCCCTACGACTGCAGAGGGAGGTCACGGTGGGTACCGTGCTCGACTCGATTCTCGACGGGGTCCGTGAGGACGTCGCGGCCCGTGAGGCCGTCATCGATATGGCGGCCGTGAAGAACGCGGCCCAGTCGGCGCCGGACCCGCTCGACGCTCTCAAGGCGTTGCGCGATCCCGGGGTGGGCGTCATCGCCGAGGTCAAGCGAGCCAGCCCGTCCAAGGGCGCCCTGGCCGAGATCCCCGACCCCGCTGTCCTGGCCCGGATGTACGAGGAGGGCGGGGCGCGCGTCATCTCCTGCCTCACCGAGGAGCGCCGTTTCAACGGCAGCCTGGCCGATCTCGACGCGGTCCGCCGCGCGGTCGACATCCCGGTCCTGCGGAAGGACTTCGTGGTGGGGCCGTACCAGATCCACGAGGCGCGGGCGCACGGCGCGGATCTGATCCTGCTCATCGTGGCCGCGCTCGAGCAGGACGCCCTGGTGTCGCTCCTCGATCGCACCGAGTCGTTGGGTATGACGGCGTTGGTGGAGGTCCACACCGAGGAGGAGGCCGACCGCGCGCTGGAGGCCGGCGCCACGGTCATCGGTGTCAACGCCCGCAACCTCAAGACACTCGAGGTCGACAGGGACGTGTTCTCCAGGATCGCGCCCGGGCTCCCGTCCGACGTCGTCAAGATTGCCGAGTCCGGGGTCCGGGACGCCTCGGACCTCCTGGCGTACGCCAGCGTCGGGGCGGACGCCGTGCTCGTGGGCGAGGGACTGGTGACACAGGGCGACCCGCGGGCGGCCTGCAACGCCCTGGCCACGGCCGGTGCCCACCCGTCCTGCCCGCAGGGACCCCGCTAGGCCGGTGCCGCCGGCTTCCGGCAGACTGGGGACGTGAACTCCAAGGATTTTCCGACACTGCCCACCATGGGAGAGGTGCTCCGGTCCACCACCGGACATGAGCCCGACCAGCGGGGCCACTGGGGGCCGTTCGGCGGCCGTTACGTCCCCGAGGCGCTGATGGCGGTGGTCGACGAGGTGACCGACGCCTACGCCAAGGCCCGGGCGGACGACGAGTACCTCGACGAGCTCGACCGGTTGCAGCGCCACTACTCGGGTAGGCCGTCGCCGTTGTACGAAGCGACGCGGTTCGGTGCGGAGATCGGTGCGCGGGTGTTCCTCAAGCGCGAGGACCTCAACCACACGGGCTCCCACAAGATCAACAACGTCCTCGGCCAGGCGCTGCTCGCGCAGCGGATGGGCAAGAAGCGGGTGATCGCGGAGACCGGCGCCGGTCAGCACGGGGTGGCCACGGCGACGGCGTGTGCCCTCCTCGGCCTCGAGTGCAAGGTCTACATGGGCGCGGTGGACGTGCGCAGGCAGGCGCTCAACGTGGCGCGGATGCGGTTGCTCGGTGCCGAGGTCGAGGCCGTGGAGATCGGTTCGGCCACGTTGAAGGACGCGATCAACGAGGCGATGCGGGACTGGGTCGCCCACGCGGACGACACCTATTACGCGTTCGGTACCGCGGCCGGGCCGCACCCCTTCCCGACGATGGTCCGCGACTTCCAGCGCGTCGTCGGCGCCGAGGCCCGGGTGCAGATCCTCGATCAGGCCGGTCGGCTGCCGGACGCCGCCGTGGCGTGCGTCGGCGGTGGTTCCAACGCGATCGGGTTGTTCCATTCGTTCATCGACGACGAATCGGTTCGTCTGGTCGGGTGCGAGGCCGGGGGTGACGGCGTGGGGTCCGGACGCACCGCGGCGACCGTCAACGCGGGGACGCCCGGGGTCTTCCAGGGTTCGTACGCCCATCTCATGCAGGACTCCGACGGGCAGACGATCGAGTCCCATTCGATCTCGGCGGGCCTGGACTACCCGGGTGTCGGGCCCGAGCATTCGCGCCTGGCGGAGATCGGGCGGGCCGAGTACCGCCCGATCACGGATACCCAGGCCATGGACGCGTTCGCTCAGTTGTGCCGCACTGAGGGCATCATCCCCGCCATCGAGTCGGCGCACGCGATCGCCGGTGCCGCGCAGCTCGCCGCGGAGGGCGTGGACCTCATCCTGGTCAACGTCTCCGGTCGCGGCGACAAGGACGTCGACACCGCCGCCCGGTGGTTCGGCCTGTTGGACGGGGGGACCCCGCCCGAGGCCGGGGTGGATTCGAGCCAGGGCGCCGACGACGGCGCGGGCGAGTTCGCGGACGGAGGAGTCGAGGGATGAGCGTTCTCAGTGACGTGTTCGAGCGGTGCCGGAGCGAGGACCGGGCCGCGCTCATCGGCTACTACCCGGCGGGTTACCCGACTCTCGAGGGGTCGATCGACGCCGTGCGCACGATGGTCGAGGGCGGATGCGACATCGTCGAGGTCGGCATCCCGTACTCCGATCCCATGATGGACGGGCCGACCATCCAGGCCGCCGCCGACACCGCGATCGAGGCCGGGTTCCGCGTGGCGGACACCTTCGAGGTGGTCCGCGCGGTCGCCGCAGCCGGTGCGGTCCCCGTGGTCATGACCTATTGGAACCCGGTGCTCCAGTACGGTGTCGACCGTTTCGCCGCCGACCTCGTCGCCGCCGGCGGTACCGGCGTCATCACGCCCGACCTCATCCCGGACGAAGCCGAGGACTGGATCGCCGCGTCGGACGCCCACGGAATCGACCGGGTGTTCCTCGTCGCGCCGTCGTCGACCCCCGAGCGACTCGCGATGACGCTCTCCAACACGGGCGGTTTCGTCTACGTCCAGGCCGTCATGGGAGTCACCGGCGCCCGGGACGTCGTCTCGGACGCGCCCCGGACCCTCACCGCGCGGGTCCGTGAGATCTCCGGCCTCGCCTGTGGGGTCGGGCTGGGGGTGCGCAACGGTGAGCAGGCGGCCGAGATCGCCTCGTACGCCGACGGCGTGATCGTCGGGTCGGCACTCATCACGGCGGCGACCGAGGGGCTCGACGCCCTCGGGAGGCTGACCGCCGAGTTGGCCGAGGGCGTCCGCCGGCGCGGGACCGGGTCGTGATCCCCAGCCCTCCCCAGGGCGTCTGGGAGATCGGTCCGTTCCCCCTGCGTGCGTATGCCCTGTGGATCATCCTCGGCATCGTCGTCGCCATCTGGTGGGGCGAGAAGCGCTGGGTCGCCCGTGGCGGCCGGGCCGGCGTGGTGATCGACACGGCGCTGTGGGCGATCCCCTTCGGCCTGATCGGCGGACGGATCTACCACGTGGCCACCGATTGGTACCGCTACTTCGGAGAGGGCCGCGATCCCGTCGACGCGTTGAAGATCTGGGATGGCGGCCTGGGCATCTGGGGCGCGGTCGCGTTCGGCGCTCTCGGCGCCTACATCGGTCTGCGCCAACAGGGCATCCGGGCGCTGGGGGCGCTGGGCGACTCGATCGCCCCCGGCATCGTGTTGGCACAGGGGATCGGCCGACTGGGCAACTACTTCAACCAGGAGCTCTACGGCCGCGAGACCGATGTGCCCTGGGCGCTGGAGATCTACCAGCGTTACGACGAGTCCTACGGGTACTCGGAGACGATCGGGCGGTCGACCGGCCAGGTGCTGGCGACCGTTCACCCGACATTCCTCTATGAGCTGCTGTGGAACGTTCTCGTGGCGATCGCGTTGGTGCTGATCGACCGGCGGTTCCGCCTGGGCCACGGTCGGCTCTTCGCCCTCTATGTGGCGTTGTACTGCTTCGGTCGCTTCTGGGTGGAACTGCTGCGCGCGGACGCCGCCACAGAGGTGTTCGGACTGCGTATCAACACCATCGTCTCCCTCGTGGTCATGCTCGCCGCGCTGGTGTATCTCTGGCGGGCCCGCCGCGGCCGGGAGGAGGCCTCTGACCTGCGGGCGCCGGACGACGTCGGGGACGACCCGGCGGAGGGTGGTCCCGCGGGCGACGCACCCCCGTTGGCTGGTCGTTGACCTCGGGTTAACCGGGTGGCCGGTCGAGGGGACTAGATTGGTACGAGTGAATCGTCGTACCAAGATCGTCTGCACCCTGGGTCCCGCCGTCGCGTCGGAGGAAGGCATCCGAGAGCTGGTCGACGCGGGGATGGATGTCGCCCGCCTCAACTTCAGCCACGGAGAGCACGCCGACCACGAGGCCAACTACCGATGGGTCCGCAAAGCCTCCGACGAGTCCGGCCGGGCCGTCGGTGTCCTCGCGGATCTGCAGGGCCCCAAGATCCGGCTCGGCCGCTTCATCGAGGGCCGGCACGAGTGGGCGGAGGGCGACCGTGTCGTCATCACCGTCGCGGAGGTGGAGGGCACCAAGGATCGCGTCTCGACCACCTACAAGGGGCTGGCGAACGACGCCCGCCCGGGTGACCGCCTCCTCGTCGACGACGGCAATATCGGACTGACCGTCGAGCAGGTTGACGGGGACGACGTCCACTGCGTGGTGACCGAGGGCGGGACCGTCTCCAACAACAAGGGCGTGTCCCTGCCGGGCATGAACGTCTCGGTCCCCGCGTTGAGCGAGAAGGACATCGCCGACCTCCGGTTCGCCCTCGGCCTGGGGGTGGACTTCATCGCGCTGTCGTTCGTGCGGTCGCCGGCGGACGTCGACCTCGTGCACGAGGTGATGGACGAGGTGGGCATCCACGTTCCCATCATCGCCAAGCTCGAGAAGCCGGAAGCCGTCAAGAATCTCGAGTCCATCGTCCTGGCATTCGACGCCATCATGGTGGCCCGGGGCGACCTCGGCGTGGAGTTGCCGCTGCAGGAGGTGCCGCTGGTCCAGAAGCGTGCCATCCAGATCGCGCGCGAGAACGCCAAGCCCGTCATCGTGGCCACCCAGATGCTCGAGTCGATGATCACGAACTCCCGGCCCACCCGGGCCGAGGCGTCCGACGTGGCGAACGCCGTCCTCGACGGGGCGGACGCGGTGATGCTCTCGGGGGAGACCTCCGTCGGCAAGTACCCGATCGAGACCGTACGCACGATGTCGTCCATCGCACTCGCGGTGGAGTCGGACTCCACGGCCGCGCCGGATCTGGTGCACATCCCACGGACCAAGCGCGGTGTCATCTCCTACTCCGCCCGCGAGATCGGTGAGCGGCTGGGGGCGAAGGCGCTCGTCGCGGTCACCTCGACGGGGGATACGGTGCGGCGGCTCGCCCGTCTGCACAGCCACCTGCCGCTCATCGCCATCACCAGCGACCCCCGTATCCGCAGCCAGCTGGCGCTGACGTGGGGGACCGAGACCTTCCTCACCGACCGCGTCAACGACACGGCGGAGATCGTCAAGGTCACCGACGAGATGCTGCTCCCGCTCGACGGGTACAACGAGGACGACCTGATCGTGCTCGTCGCGGGGAACGTGCCGGGCGTCGAGGGGTCGACCAACTTCATCCTCGTCCACCGGATGGGCGAGGTCGACCACTGATCACCATCGGATAACAACCGACAGGCGCCGGTGAGCAAGCCGCTCACCGGCGCTTTCGTCTGTGTTCGTGCCTTTGACGTGACAGAGTCGAGACACTTCTGTTACCTTCTTGGAGTCGACCGGGGAAGCCGGTCACGTCCCTGCTTCACCCGCTCCAGTCTCCGAGGTTCCCTGATGTCCGACGCCACTCGCATTTCCTACGCCGAGCTCGCCGATCGACTCGGCGTCGAGGGCACCGGCGCGACCGCCGGGCGCCACCGCGCCGCCCGCTCGTCCACCATGGGCCGCCTCGTGGCCGGCACCGTCGCCGGCGCCGCCCTCTCCGGCGGCATGGCCATGGCCGCCGCCCCCGCAGCCTCCGCCCAGTCCGCCGAGATCAACGCCGACCAGCTGACCGAGATGGCGCAGGGCGTCATCCAGGGCATCGGCCTCACCGAGGACCAGCTTCGGGAGTACGCGATCGACCCGGCTGTGTTCGGCTCGCTCGGTGTCCCCTCCGTCGGTGGCGCCCACGCCCCGACCTACGGTCCGATCACCTCCGGCTTCGGCCCCCGTTGGGGAACGTTCCACAACGGCACGGACTTCGGTGCACCGATCGGGACCCCGATGTTCGCCGCCAAGTCCGGCACCGTCGTGGCTGCCGGCCCGGCCTCCGGGTACGGACTGTGGATCCGGATCCAGACCGACGACGGCCACCTGCTCGAGTACGGACACAACGACCAGAACCACGTCTCGGTCGGCCAGCGGGTCAACGCCGGGCAGGTCATCGGAACGGTCGGAAACCGCGGCTACTCCACCGGGCCGCACCTGCACTTCGGCGTGCGCAACCCGGCCGGCCAGTGGATCGACCCGGTGCCGTGGCTCCGCGCCAACGGCGTCGCCGTCTGATCGATCGACGCCCCCGACACGCACCCGTCGCGCCCCGTCTCCCCTCGAGGAGGCGGGGCGCGACCGCGTTGACGGGCCACGTGTCGGGCCTTTCTGACACAGTGGGGCGAGAGAGTCCACCACCAGTCGAGAGGCGATCCATGTCGCAGACCGTCAAGGGCGTCATTGCCCGTAGCAAGGGGGCCGAGGTCGAGTTGGTCGACGTCGTCGTCCCCGATCCCGGACCGAACGATGTCATCGTGCGGGTGCAGGCGTGCGGCGTCTGCCACACGGACCTGGCGTACCGGGACGGCGGGATCAACGACGAGTACCCGTTCCTGTTGGGCCACGAGGCCGCGGGCACCGTCGAGACCGTCGGTGACCGGGTCACCCATGTCGCCGAGGGCGACTACGTCGTCCTCAACTGGCGCGCGGTGTGCGGTGAGTGCCGGGCCTGCAAGAGGGGCCAGCAGCAGTACTGCTTCGCCACCCACAACGCGTCCAAGAAGATGACGCTGAGCGACGGCACCGAGCTCACCCCCGCGCTCGGCATCGGCGCGTTCATCGACAAGACCCTCGTCCACGAGGGGCAGTGCACCAAGGTCGACCCGGCGGCGGACCCGGCGGTCGCCGGACTACTCGGATGCGGTGTCATGGCCGGCATCGGCGCGGCCGTCAACACCGGCCAGGTCAGCCGTGGGCAGTCCGTCGCCGTCATCGGGTGCGGTGGAGTCGGTGTCGCCGCGGTCGTGGGCGCCCGACTCGCGGGCGCCTCGACGATCATCGCGGTCGATATCGACGACACCAAGCTCGAGTGGGCCAAGGACTTCGGTGCGACCCACGCGGTCAATTCGACCTCGACCGATCCGGTGGCCGCGATCCGGGAGCTCACGGACGGCTTCGGCGCCGACGTCGTGATCGACGCCGTCGGTCGGCCGGAGACGTACGAACAGGCCTTCTACGCCCGCGACCTCGCCGGGACCGTGGTCCTGGTGGGCGTGCCCACGCCGGAGATGCGGTTGGAGCTGCCGCTGCTGGACTTCTTCGGTCGTGGTGGCTCGCTCAAGTCGTCCTGGTACGGCGACTGTCTGCCCGAGCGCGATTTCCCGATGCTCGTGGATCTGCATCTGCAGGGTCGGCTCCCGCTCGAGAAGTTCGTCTCCGAGCGGATCGGCATCGACGCCGTCGAGGCGGCGTTCGACGCGATGAAGTCCGGTTCCGTCCTCCGATCGGTGGTGACGATGTGAGCGAGATCCACACCAGCGCCGGGCACGCCGGCGGTCTGCGTATCGAGAAGGTCGTCACGAGCGGCATCTTCGCGCTCGACGGCGGCGAGTGGGAGGTCGACAACAACATCTGGATCCTCGGGGACGACTCCGAGGTGTACGTGATCGACGCCGCCCACACCGCCCAGCCGATCATCGACGCGGTGGCGGGCCGCCGGGTCAAGGGCATCCTGTGTTCGCACGCCCACAACGACCACATCACTGTGGCGCCGGAACTGTCGGAGAAGCTGGATGCGCCGATCCTGGTGCACCCGGGTGACCAGATGCTGTGGGACGAGACCCATCCCACCGTCTCCCACGGCGAGCTCTCCGACGGGCAGCGTCTGGAGATCGCGGGTACCCGCATCGACGTGATGAACACGCCCGGGCACTCACCGGGATCGTGTGTGTTCCACGTTCCCGAGGCGGGCGTGTTGTTCTCCGGCGACACCCTGTTCTCCGGCGGACCGGGGGCCACGGGCCGCTCGTACTCGGATTTCCCGACCATCATCACCTCCATCCGCGAGCGCATCCTCACGCTGCCCGCGGAGACGCTGGTGCACACCGGTCACGGTGACGGGACGAAGGTCGGGGACGAATCCCCGCACCTCGAGGAATGGATCGCCCGAGGGCACTGAGACCGCCGCCGTGGGCGCGGGGAGGACTGACGCGGGGGAGGGGCCGGGGAGATGACGACGACGAGGACGCCCGCAGAGTCCGGTCCTCCCACTCCGTGGCACACCCTCGCGCCCGCGGAGGTGTTGTCCCGCCTCGGTGCGGGCCCGGACGGGCTCACCAGCGCCGAGGCGGGCGCCCGTCTCGTCCGGCACGGGCCCAACACCTTGCCCGAGGCCGAGCGGGTTCCCGGGTGGCGGCGGGTGGCGAGGCTGTTGGCGGATCCGATGATCCTCGTGCTCGCGGTCGCGGCTGCGGTGAGCGCGGGGGTGTCCCGGGAATGGGAGACCCCCGTGGTCATCCTGCTGGTGGTCGCACTGAACACGATCCTCAACTACGTCCAGGAGACCCGTGCCGAGGCCGGTCTCGCAGCCCTACGCGATATGTCGGTCCCGCACAGCCGGGTGGTGCGGGACGGCGTGGAGGCCGAGATCGACAGCAGTGGGCTCGTCCCGGGCGACATCGTGGTGGTGGAGTCCGGAGACAGGGTCCCCGCCGACGGCCGGGTGCTCTCCGGATCCCGGTTGCAGGTGGCCGAGGCGACGTTGACCGGGGAGTCGGCCCCGGTGGACAAGGCCGCGGGAGCGGTACAGGGCGTCGACGCGCCTCTCGGAGACCGCGCTGGCATGGTGTTCATGAACACGGAGGTCACCCGGGGCCGGGCGCGCATCGTGGTGACCGGTACCGGTGAACACACCGAGATGGGCGCGATCGCGGACCTGCTGGGCGGTGCGGGCGCCGGTCCGACGCCGCTGCAGAAACGGATCGGTACGCTCGCCCGCGTCCTCACCGGGATCGCGCTGACCGTAGTGGGACTGGTCCTCGCGATCGGGCTCGTGCGCGGTCAGTCCTGGGAGGACATGCTCCTGTCCGCGGTCTCCCTGGCGGTGGCCACGATCCCGGAGGGGCTCACGGCGGTCGTGGCGTTCACGCTCGCGATGGGTGCCTCGCGCCTCGCCCGCGAGGGCGCGATCATCAAGAACCTCGCCGCCGTCGAGACACTCGGTTCGACGAGCCACATCGCGACGGACAAGACCGGGACCCTCACCCTCAACGAGATGACCGTCACGCGGATCGTCGCGGGCGGCGGGTCGTACTCCGTGACCGGGACCGGATACGACGGGGCCGGGACCGTCCTGTCGTCCGACCCGGACGTCGTACCGGACCTGAGACGGGCCGCGGTGGCCATGGCGTTGTGCAACGACGCGATCGTCGCCGACGGGCGACTGGTCGGAGATCCGACCGAGGGCGCACTGTTGGTGGCGGCGACCAAGTGCGGGATCGACGTCGAGGGGCTGCGCGCCGCCCGTCCGCGGGTGGCCCAGGTCCCGTTCGACTCGGCGTACAAGTTCATGGCGACGGTCAACCGCGCACCGGGTGGAGACCTCGTCCTCCACGTCAAGGGTGCCACCGGTGCCGTCCTGCCTCGCGCCACGCACGTCTGGGACGGGGCGACGGCGGTGGAGCTCGACGACGAGCGGCGTGGAGCGTTGCGCGCGGACACGGAGGGGCTCGCCGCGTCCGGCCTGCGCACGCTGCTCGTGGCCGCCCGGCCTTTCGGCGACGGTGACGGACCACCCGACGAGGACTCTCTGCTCGGCGAGGTCCGCGACCTGACAGTGCTCGCGGTGCTGGGGATCGTCGACCCACCGCGGCCACGCGCCGCCGAGTCGATACGCATCGCCCACCAGGCGGGCATCTCGGTGCACATGATCACCGGTGACCACCTGGTCACGGCCTCGGCCATCGCCCGCGACCTCGGTATCGGCGGGGAGGCGGTGAGCGGTGTCGATCTGGACCGCATCGACGCCGAGGAGCTGTCCGCCCGGGCCGCTCGCCTCGGCGTGCTGGCCCGCGTGACCCCCGAGCACAAGATCCGGATGGTGCGGGCCCTCCAGGCTGACGGGGACGTGGTGGCGATGACGGGAGACGGTGTGAACGATGCGCCCGCCCTGCGTCAGGCCGACATCGGGATCGCCATGGGGATCACCGGTACCGACGTGTCCAAGGGCGCGGCGGACATGGTGCTCACCGACGACAACTTCTCGACGATCGTCTCCGCGGTGCGCCAGGGGCGGGGGATCTACGACAACATCGTCAAGTTCGTGAAGTTCCAGCTCACCACCGCGTGGGCGTTCGTGATCGTCTTCTTGGCGAGTGGTCTGTTGGGGCTGGCGACGGTGCCGTTCACCGCGCTGCAGGTCTTGTTGGTCAACATCGTCATGGACGGCCCGCCGGCGATGGCCCTGGGAGTCGAGCCGGTGGAGAAGGATGCCATGCGCAGGCCTCCGCGTCCGGCCGGCGAACAGATCCTCACTCCGACGCGCTTGGTGCGGATCCTCTGGCTGGGCGTCGTGATGGCCGTGGGTACCCTGCTCGTGCTGGCGTCCGCCGAGGCGGTGTTCCCCGATCGAGCAGGGGAACCGCTGTTCGCCACCACGTTGGCGTACGCGACGTTCGTCTTCTTCCAGGTGTTCAACCTGATGAATGTTCGATCCGACCACGGCTCGGTGTTCTCCCGCGACATGGCGCACAACGCCCCGATCTGGGTCGCGCTGGGCGCGGTGCCGCTGCTGCTGATCGCGGTGGTCCAGGTGCCGTTCCTGCAAGGCGTCTTCGACACCACCTCGCTCCGCGCCGACGAATGGCTGCTGGCCACCGCGGTGGCGTCGTCGATCCTCTGGCTGGAGGAACTGCGCAAGGCCGGCGCGAGATGGCGTACGCGACGGGCCGGTGCGTCGGGCAGGATGGACGTGGTCTGACGCGCCCACCCGAGGGCGCCGCCACCACCGCGTCAGGTAGCGGGCGCGACACGGTCGGACCGACGAGGAGGAGTCATCATCATGGCCAGGGTCACCGCCAGCAACACCATCGTCATCGAGGCGCCCGTCGAGGCCGTGAGCGCGGCGATCGCCGACTACGCGCAGGTCCGGCCCCGCATCCAGCCCGAGCAGTTCAGCGCCTACCGCCTGATCCAGGGTGGACAGGGGGACGGCACCGTCGCGGCGTGGAACCTCCAGGCCACCAAGAAGCGAAGCCGGGACGTCAAGGCCAACGTCACTGTCGACGACGCCGCAGCGCACTGGTCACTCGTGGAGAAGGACGAGAACTCGTCCATGGCCACCACCTACACGGTGCGCGAGGCGACGGGGGGCGCGCTCGTCGAGATGACCACCTCGTGGGACGGCGCCGGGGGAGTGGGTGGATTCTTCGAGCGGACCTTCGCGCCGGCCGGGCTCAAGCGCATCCAACACGCCCTGCTGTCCAATCTCAAGGACGACCTCGAGGGGTAGCCGACCTGGCTCCGACCGGGCTCAGTCCGACCGGGCTCAGTCCGGCCGGGCTCAGTCTGGCCGGGCTCAGTCTGGCCGGGCTCAGTCTGGCCGGTCCGCCGAGCGGGAGCGGTCCGCCGAGGGACTCGTCGTCGTGGTGGCGGACTCGGCCGCCTCGACGTCCGTCCCCGTGGGCGCGGCAGCCGCGGCCGCCTCACGCGCGGCCTCGGCCTGCGCCGAACCGGTCCGGAGCACGATCTGCGGCATGAACGCCAGGAGCACGGAGGCGAGCACGGCGAGGACGCCGGCCACCAGGTAGATCTCGGACATGCTCAGCGCGTAGCCCTGCTCGAAGGGGTGGGCGACCAGTTCGGGGAGCCGGTTGATCACGGAGGAGTCCTTGGTGACCGTCTCCAGAGCGCCCGCGCCGGTGGTGGGGTCGGCGAGCGCCCGGACGATCCCGTACGCGTCGGGGTCCTGCCGCAGGACAGGGTCGGCGAGGCCCTCCCGTACGCCGCGGGCGAGACTCCCGTCGGCGGCGGCCTGCTCGAGTTCGCTGGAAATGGAGCCACCGACGCGGCTGAAGAGGATGGACAGGAACACCGCGACGCCGGCGGTGCCGCCGAGCTGGCGGAAGAAGGTGGCCGACGCGGTGGCCACGCCGATCTCCCGCGGACTCACGGCGTTCTGGACGATCAGGGTGAGCGGCTGCATGCAGTTGCCGAGCCCGATGCCCAGCACCAGCATGTAGACCATCACCAGTGTCAGCGACGTGTCGGCGTCGATGGTCCACAGCAGGAACAGTCCGACCGCGGCCACCGCCGTGCCGAAGATCGGGAACTCGCGCACCCGGCCTGTCCTCGAGATGAGCTGGCCCGACACGATCGAGGCACCCATCATCCCCGCCACCAGCGGGAGCATCATGAGCCCGGACTCCATGGGATCGGCGCCGTGCACGATCTGCATGTACAGCGGCAGGGTCATCATGCCGCCGAACATGGCCATGCCCACGATCACGCCGCCGGCGGTGACGATCGCGAAGGTGCGATCGCGGAACAGGCGGAGCGGGATGAGGGCCTGGTCGCCGGCGCGGGCCTCCACGATGAGGAAGAGACCGATACCGGCCAGTCCGACGACGTAGCACCCGAGGGCGGCAGGGGATCCCCACCCCCAGGTGTTGCCCTGCTCGGCCACCAACAGGAGCGGCACGAGTCCTACGACGATCGCGGCCGCGCCCGCCCAGTCGACGCGATGGTCGACCCGGACGTTCTTCACGTTGAGCGTGATCATCACGAGGGTCAGAGCCGCCGCGCCGATGGGGACGTTGATGAGGAAGATCCAGCGCCACCCGTCGATGCCGAAGATCGTGTCGGCGCTTGCGAAGAACCCGCCGATGACCGGCCCGAGGACCGACGAGGACGCGAACACCGCCAGCATGTAGCCCTGGTACTTGGCGCGGTCGCGCGGCGGGATGATGTCGCCGATGATCGCGAGCGCCAGGGACATCAGGGCGCCGGCACCCAGACCCTGGATGCCGCGGAAGACGGCGAGCATGTACATCGAGGTGGCGAGCGTGCAGAGCAGAGAGCCGAACACGAAGATGACGATGCCGATGACGAAGAACGGCTTGCGCCCGTAGATGTCGGAGAGCTTGCCGTACAGGGGCGTCGAGATGGTGGACGTCATGAGATAGGCGGTGGTGACCCACGCCTGGGCGTCCAGGCCCTGCAGGTCGTCGGCGATGGTGCGGATCGCCGTGCTCACGATGGTCTGGTCGAGGCTGGCCAGGAACATGGCGGACATGAGGCCGGCCAGGATGACGAGGATCTGGCGGTGCGTGAACTCACCGTCCTCGCCTGCGTGGACCGAGGATGTCTTGGGGGCGGTCATCGGTTCTCCTCGGCGGATGTGAGAGAGCAGAGTTCGGCGTGGAGGGAGTCGGCGAGTCCGGCGAGGTCCGCGATGAAGGCGTCCGCCCGGTCCGGCGTCCAGTCCTCGAGGAGGCTGGCCATCCAGTCACCACTGCGCTCGAACACCTGACTGACGAGATCGGTGCCCTCGGCGGTGAGTGTGACGAGGCTGGCGCGTCCGTCATCGGGATCGGGGACCTTTGAGATGAGCCCGCGGGTCTCGAGTTGGCGGACCTGGCGACTCACCACCGAGACATCGGTGTGGACCCGCGAGGCCAGGTCGGTGACCCGGGCCGGGCCGTCATGGATGGCGAACAGCAGTGGATGCGCGGACGGCTCGACGGCCTCGTCGTAGCGGGGCACCGAGAGGTTGACCGCGCGCAGGAGTTTGACCACCCGCGACAGGTCCACCACCAACCGGCCGCCGCGTTCCGCGTCTATCGCCATATCCACTCCTCGAACCGATTGCTTGCAACAAGCAAACATTACGCGCGTAGCGGACCACCGCGCCACCGGGTGGCGCGCGGGTGGAGAGGGCGGAGGCGGTGATGAGGTGATGAAATGATGGGCTGATGAGAGGAATGCGAGCGGGTCTGACCTCGCTCGAGCGGTGGTGCCCCCGGTCGGACTCGAACCGACACTGGACGGGTTTTGAATCCGTTGCCTCTGCCAATTGGGCTACGGGGGCGAACGCGGTGAACCGCTGGTCCGGAAGTCTAACCGACGACCGATGAGCGTCTGTCCGACGCCCGCCCTAGAGTGGCCGTGTGAGCACCACGAGTCAGACCGCAGAAGCCAACACCGCCCTCGGTTCGGGCGCCTCCTCCGGCGCCCCAGCGGGGGAGGGGCCCACCCGACTGCTGCTCCTGGACGGGCACTCACTCGCGTTCCGTGCGTTCTACGCGCTGCCGGCCGAGAACTTCTCCACGGCGTCCGGCCAGCACACGAACGCCGTGTACGGATTCCTGTCGATGGTCGCCAACCTGGTGACCGAGGAGGAGCCCACGCACCTGGCCGTGGCGTTCGACGTCTCCCGTGCGACGCTGCACCGCACGGCGGAGTACCCCGAGTACAAGTCCACCCGGTCGGCCGCGCCCGAGGAGTTCAAGGGGCAGGTCGAACTCATCCAGGAGGCGCTGGTGGCGTTGGGGGTGCGGACGCTGTCTCTGGAGGGCCACGAGGCCGACGACATCATCGCCACCCTCGCCACACACTCGGGCGGCGCCGAGACGCTGATCTGTACAGGGGACCGTGACGCTCTGCAGCTGGTGTCCGACGAGGTCACCGTCCTCTACCCGGTCAAGGGGGTCTCCGAACTCGCCCGATTCACACCCGCCGCGGTCGAGGCGAAGTACGGGGTGACGCCCGCCCAATACCCGGACGTGGCCGCTCTGCGCGGTGACACCTCCGACAACCTCCCGGGCGTGCCCAAGGTCGGCGACAAGACCGCAGCCAAGTGGATCACCCAGTACGGCACCCTCTCGGAGCTCATCGCGCACGCGGACGAGGTCAAGGGCAAGGTCGGTGAGAGCTTCCGTGAGCACCTGCCCCAGGTGCAGCTCAACCGGCGGATCACCGAGCTCACGCGTGACCTGGACCTCGGCGTCGAGATCAGGGACCTCGTCCGCGCGACCCCGGAGCGTGCCGACGTCAACGCACTGTTCGACCGGTTGGAATTCGGCCCCCAGGCGCGCGACCGCTTCCTCTCCGCCTTCCTGCCGGAGGGCGCCCCCCAGCCCGCCGCCGAGGTGGAGCTCGAGCAGGCCGCGGTGCTGCACGCCAGCGAGGTCTCCGACTGGCTCGCTGCCCACGCGCCGGCCGGGCAGCGGCACGGCCTCGTCGTCGTCGGGCCCTCCCGACCCGGCGCGGGCGACGCGCAGACCATCACCATCGCCGCCGCCGGCGGGGCCTCCGGACACCTGGACCTCGCGGCCATCGGGCCGGACGACGAGCAGGCGCTGCGCGCCTGGCTGGCCGACGACGCGGTACCCAAGGCGGTCCACGACGCCAAGGCCGCCACGCACGCACTGACGGGACGCGGGCTCCGGTTGGGCGGGGTGACCATGGACGTGGCCCTGGCCGCCTACCTGGTGCGACCCGGACAACGCAGCTACGGACTGGCGGAGCTGTTCCAACGTCACCTGCAGCGCGAACTGCCCGAGGCGGAGGCGGGGGACAAGCAACTGTCCCTGCTCGACGATGTCGATGACGCCGAGACTGAGCAGAAGAACGCCGACGCCGCCGCGACCCGCGCCCGCGCGGTGGTCGATCTCGCGGAGCGGCTGGACGTGGAACTGGAGCAGGTGCACGGGGCGCGCCTGATGGCGGAGATGGAACTGCCGCTCGTGCCGGTGCTGGCGCGGATGGAATCTATCGGGATCGCGGTGGACGGCGGCGCCCTGGACGGGTTACGGGACGACTTCGCCGACCGCGGGCGGCAGGCGGCCGACGCCGCCTACGCCGCGATCGGCGGCGAACAGATCAACCTCGGCTCGCCCAAGCAGTTGCAGGTCGTGCTGTTCGAGACCCTCGGCATGCCCAAGACCAAGAAGACCAAGACCGGGTACACCACCGACGCCAAGGCGCTGGAGGAACTGCTCACCAAGGAGACGGGCGACACCCCGGGACGGGCGTTCCTCGAGGCACTACTGCTGCACCGCGAGACCACCAAGATGCGGACCACGGTCGAGGGGCTCATCAAGACCATCGGTGACGACGGGCGTATCCACACGACGTTCAACCAGACCGTGGCCGCGACCGGCCGGCTGTCCTCGACGGACCCCAATCTGCAGAACATCCCCGTGCGCACCGAGGACGGTCGACGAATCCGCGAATCGTTCGTCGTGGGTGAGGGTTACGACTGTCTTCTCACCGCCGACTACAGCCAGATCGAGATGCGGGTGATGGCACACCTGTCCGGCGACGCAGGGCTCATCGAGGCGTTCCGGACGGGGGAGGATCTCCACTCGTTCGTCGGCTCGCGCGCGTTCGGCGTGCCGATCGACGAGGTCACCCCGGAGCTCCGTCGCCGGGTCAAGGCCATGAGCTACGGGCTGGCCTACGGGCTCAGCGCGTTCGGCCTCGCCGCCCAGCTCGGGATCAGCCAGGGTGAGGCGAAAGAGCAGATGGAGGCCTACTTCTCTCGCTTCGGCGGCGTGCGCGACTACCTGCGCGCAGTGGTCGAACAGGCCCGCCGAGACGGCTACACGGAGACACTGTTCGGGCGGCGTCGCTACCTGCCCGAGCTCAACTCGGACAACCGGCTCAAGCGGGAGAACGCCGAACGTGCCGCGCTCAACGCACCCATCCAGGGCACGGCCGCCGACATCATCAAGGCGGCCATGCTCAAGGTCGACGCGGACCTCACCGAACGGGGGCTGAAGAGCCGCCTTCTACTCCAGGTCCACGACGAACTCGTGCTCGAGGTGGCGGAGGGCGAACTCGACGAGGTCCGGGGCCTGGTCGTGGACCGCATGTACTCGGCTATCGAGCTCGACGTCCCGCTGGACGTCTCGACCGGAACCGGTCCGGATTGGGACTCGGCGGCGCACTGAGCGTCCCGTTGCCCTGCCGGGCGGCAGCCGACCTGTACCCTAAGTTCATTTCAGATTCGGCTCCACGACGCCTGAAAGGGCACCCCATGACGATCACCTCCCGGCGCGGCCTGCGCGCCGCCATGGCCCTGACCGCCACCGCGGCCCTCGCGCTGACCGGTTGCACCACCAACACCGAGGGGCCGCAGGACTCCGGGGAGCCTCGTGACGAGGTGTCTCTCGAGACCGATGAGAAGATCGCCGCACTCGTCCCGGCCGAGATCCGTGACAAGGGCGTCATCGTGATCGGCACCAATCCGCCGTACGCGCCCAACGAGTTCAAGAACGAGAGTGGCGAGATCGTCGGCTTCGACATCGACGTGATGACCGCCGCCGCCCAGCTGATGGGGCTCCGCGCGGAGTTCCGCGAGTCCGATTTCGAGAAGATCATCCCGGCGATCGAGGGCGGCACCATGGACATGGGTGCCTCGTCGTTCACTGTCAACGACGAGCGGCTCCAGACCGTCGACTTCGTCACCTACTTCGAGGCCGGCATCCAGTGGGCCGCCGCCGCCGGCAACGACATCGACCCCGATGACGCCTGCGGCCTGAACGTCGCCGTCCAGCGGACCACGGTCTCCGACCAGGAGGACGTGCCCGCCCGCAGCGAGGCCTGCGTTGCGGCCGGGAAGCCCGCGATCGAGAAGGTCCAGTTTGACTCCCAGGACGAGGCCTCGACCGCCGTTGCGCTCGGCAAGGTCGACGCGATGTCCGCCGACTCGCCCATCTCCGCCTACGCGGTCAAGCAGTCCGAGGGCAAGATGCAGCTCGTCGGCGACGTGTTCGACTCCGCCCCCTACGGCTGGCCCGTCCGCAAGGACTCGGAACTCGCCGCCGCCCTCGAGGCTGCCGCCGACAAGCTCATCGAGACCGGCGACTTCGAGACGATCGCCCAGAACTGGGGCCTCGAGGCCGGACTCATCGATGACGCCGAGATCCGGAAGGGCTGAGTGACCGGTAGGTGAGTACCGCGCAGAAGGGGGCGGACGCCCCCGCGGCGGAGGCCCCGGAACCGATCCGGGCGGTGCCTCTCCGGCACCCGTGGCGTTGGGTGTCGGCGACCGTCGTACTGGTCCTCGTGTTCCTGTTCATCTGGGGCGCGGCGACCAACCCGGCCTACGGGTGGGACACCTACGCCCGCTACCTGTTCGACACCAGGTTCGGCATGGCGGTGTTCTACACCATCGCGCTGACGCTGCTGTCGATGATCCTCGCCGTGGTCCTCGGCGTCATCCTCTCGGTGATGAGGATGAGCAGCAACCCCGTGCTGAAGGCAGTCGCCTGGGTGTACCTGTGGATCTTCCGCGGGACGCCGATCTACGTGCAGTTGCTGTTCTGGGGCCTGATCTTCACCCTGTACCGCCAGGTCCAGTTCGGGATCCCGTTCACCGACCTCCAGTTCGTCCGGTTCGACGACACGATGGTCCTGTACTCGGCGTTCTGGCTGGCCGTGGTGGGCCTGGCCATGAACGAGGCCGCGTACATGGCGGAGATCGTCCGCGCGGGCATCTCGTCGGTTCCCGAGGGGCAGGCCGAAGCCTCGACCGCACTGGGGATGACGTGGGGCCAGACGATGCGGCGGACCATCCTGCCGCAGGCGATGCGGGTCATCATCCCGCCGACGGGCAACGAGTTCATCTCGATGCTCAAGACCACCTCACTCGTCGTGGCGATCCCGTTCTCCGGTGAGCTCTACGGGCAGGCGCGCGACATCTCCGGCGTCAACTTCCAGCCCATCCCGCTGCTGTTGGTGGCCGCCACGTGGTACCTGGTCATCACCAGCGTGCTCATGGTGGGTCAGCACTACCTCGAGAAGCGCTTCTCCCGCGGCGCCACCCGGAGGCTCACCGGCCGGCAACTTCGCGCACTCGCCGATGCGGACGGGCTCACCCCGTCCGCCCTCGCAGCGGTCAAGGGCACCGATCAGTCGGGAGGGATGGCATGACGTCGATGGTCAGGGCCGAGCAGGTCTGCAAGAACTTCGGGTCGCTGCGCGTTCTCAAGGGGATCGACCTCGAGGTCGCCGCCGGTGAGGTGCTGTGCCTGGTGGGGCCCTCCGGATCGGGCAAGTCCACCTTCCTCCGGTGTATCAACCACCTGGAGCGGGTCGACGCCGGCAGGCTCTACGTCGACGATGAGCTGGTGGGCTACCGGGAGAAGGGTGACAAGCTCTACGAGATCTCCCCGAAGCAGGCCGCACGCCAGCGCCGGGACATCGGCATGGTGTTCCAGCACTTCAACCTGTTCCTCCACCGCACCGCCCTCGAGAACGTCATCGAGGCGCCGATGTTGGTGAAGGGCCAGTCGCGTGGGGAGGCCACCGAGCGGGCCCGCGACCTGCTCGCGAAGGTGGGTCTCGCCGCCAAGGCCGACACCTACCCGGCCCAGTTGTCCGGCGGGCAGCAGCAGCGCGTGGCGATCGCCCGAGCCCTGGCCATGGACCCCAAGCTGATGCTGTTCGACGAGCCCACCTCCGCTCTCGACCCCGAACTGGTCGGGGAGGTCCTCGGCGTGATGCGCGATCTCGCGGACGCGGGGATGACCATGGTCGTGGTCACCCACGAGATGGGGTTCGCCCGGGAGGTCGCCGACACGGTGGCGTTCATGGACGACGGTGTCGTGGTGGAGTCCGGTACACCCGCGGACGTGCTCAGGTCGCCGTCGCACCAACGGACCAAGGACTTCCTGTCCAAGATCCTGTGACGTCGGGGCGGGGCCGGCGCGGGCGGGTCAGGAGAGTGTGGCGACGAAGATCGCCGTGCCGGGGAAGATCCCGCCACGCAGCGGGCTCCACTGCCCCCACTCCCGGTCCAGCCACTCCGGCCACTCCGGCTCGATGAGGTCCTGCACCACGAACCCGGCGGCGACCAGTTCGCGGATCCGGTCGCCCACCGTCCTGTGGTGCTCGACATAGGTGAGCTGGCCATCCTCGTCGTACTCGGTGTACGGCGAGCGGTCGAAGTAGGGGAACACGGCCAGTAGACCGTCCGGGCCCGGATCGTCGCGGAAGATCCACCGCATGGGGTGGTTGACCGAGAAGACGAACCGGCCGCCCGGTCGCAGGACGCGCGCCGCCTCCGCCATCACGCCCGCGGAGTCCGCGACGAACGGGATGGCTCCGAACGCCGAGAACGCGACATCGAAGCTGCCGTCCGCGAACGGCAACCTGCCGGCGTCGGCCTGGACCAGGGGTACGTTCGCCGCCGGGCCCGTCGCCCGGCTCGCAGCCTCAGCCCCCACACGGAGCATCCCGGCCGAGAGGTCCACGGCCACCGCGCGGGCGCCCCGGCCGGCGATCCACCGGGAGCACGGCGCCGACCCCGACCCGATCTCGAGCACGTCGCGGCCCTCCACGTCACCGAGCAGGTGCCAGTCACCTTCGTGCAGGCCCTCGGGGCACCAGACGAACTCGCCGTCGGCGGAGTGGGCGCCGAGGAAGTCGCCGTGGTGATGGTGGTAATCCGCCGCCTCCGAGTCCCACCACATGCGTGAGGCTCGGACCGACTCTCCATGTCCTGGGGGGTTTGTGGACGTCACGTGTGAAGCGTACAGTTGACGGTCGCGTGCGTACGCGCTCGCTTTCTTCCCGTCCGCTACGATTCCTATCCACTCCGGAGCACCCCACCATATGACCACCAACACCACGTCCCCGCAGGTAGCCGTCAACGACATCGGCTCCGCTGAGGACTTCCTCGCCGCCATCGACGCCACGATCAAGTACTTCAACGATGGTGACATCGTCGAGGGCACGATCGTCAAGGTCGATCGTGACGAGGTCCTGCTCGACATCGGCTACAAGACCGAGGGCGTCATCCCCTCGCGCGAGCTCTCCATCAAGCACGATGTCGACCCGGGTGAGGTCGTCGAGGTGGGCGATGAGGTCGAGGCCCTGGTCCTGACCAAGGAGGACAAGGACGGCCGTCTGATCCTGTCCAAGAAGCGCGCACAGTACGAGCGCGCCTGGGGCACGATCGAGGAGCTCAAGGAGAAGGACGAGGCCGTCAAGGGCACCGTCATCGAGGTCGTCAAGGGTGGCCTCATCCTCGACATCGGTCTCCGTGGCTTCCTCCCCGCCTCGCTGGTGGAGATGCGCCGCGTCCGTGACCTCCTGCCCTATGTGGGTCAGGAGCTCGAGGCCAAGATCATCGAGCTGGACAAGAACCGCAACAACGTGGTGCTCTCGCGCCGTGCATGGCTCGAGCAGACCCAGTCGGCCGTGCGCTCCGAGTTCCTGCACCAGCTGCAGAAGGGCCAGGTCCGCAAGGGCGTCGTGTCCTCGATCGTCAACTTCGGTGCCTTCGTGGACCTCGGCGGGGTCGACGGTCTCGTCCACGTCTCCGAGCTGTCCTGGAAGCACATCGATCACCCGTCCGAGGTCGTCGAGGTGGGCCAGGAGGTCACCGTCGAGGTCCTCGACGTCGACCTGGACCGCGAGCGCGTCTCGCTGTCGCTCAAGGCCACGCAGGAGGATCCGTGGCGGCACTTCGCCCGGACCCACGCGATCGGTCAGATCGTCCCGGGCAAGGTCACCAAGCTCGTGCCGTTCGGCGCCTTCGTGCGTGTCGACGAGGGCATCGAGGGTCTGGTCCACATCTCGGAGCTGGCCGAGCGCCACGTCGAGGTCCCGGACCAGGTCGTCACGGTCAACGACGACGCCATGGTCAAGGTCATCGACATCGACCTCGACCGTCGTCGTATCTCGCTCTCGCTCAAGCAGGCGGACGAGGACTATGCTGAGGAGTTCGACCCGTCGAAGTACGGCATGGCCGACAGCTACGACGAGGCCGGAAACTACATCTTCCCCGAGGGCTTCGATCCCGAGACCAACGAGTGGCTCGAGGGCTTCGAGAAGCAGCGCGAGGAGTGGGAGAACCGCTACGCGGAGGCCGAGCGTCGCCACAAGATGCACACGGCCCAGATCGAGAAGGGTCGGGCCGCTGCTGCGGAGGCCGCCGAGGCCGCCCCGACCAACTACTCGTCGGAGTCCACCCCGTCGTCGCGTCCGGCTGCGGCGGAGGCCGCTCCGGCCGAGTCCACCGGCGGTTCGCTGGCCTCGGACGAGCAGCTGGCCGCCCTGCGCGCGAAGCTCGCCGGAGGCGAGTGATCGCACAGTAGGCATCTGAGAGCGGCCCCGCACCGGTATCCGGTGCGGGGCCGCTCCGTCTATCCCCGGTGCGCTCCGTTGGCGGTGGCCGGTCTGTGACGTGCGCAGTGCGGAAGTGCCGCCTTGCGCGCCGGACGGGTGAGCACCCCTGGCGATGCGAGCTCCCGGGTTTGGCTGGTGGCGCGTCATGCCGGGGGCGAGGAGGCCGCTCGCACCGACCGTCCCGCTCCCGGGGTCATCGCGGTGGATGTCGGAGCGGGTGAGATCGGGGCGGTGACCACCCTGCCTCGCATCCCCGAGGGCTCACGGGCGTCGGCGGGGGTGTGCCCGACACGCGGGAGTGGCGCGCAGCGATCGATCAACGACCGGGCGGTTCGACGATCGGCTCGGCGACGGCGGGCTCGACCTCCGCGATCTCCTCGAGGCGCTCCTCGTCGATCACACCGCGGTCGTCGATGGCTCCGGACTCCGCCGCGGTACTGACCGTGACACGGGACTCCACGGTGGTCCGGGGGTCCGCGTCCGGAGCGGCGAAGTCGAACTCGTCGAGGTCGGTGCGAAGTAGGAAGACGTTGTACGCGTCCCAGGTGGAGAGCGTGTAGTACAGGTACCGGCTGTCGTTGTCCGTGGTGAAGGGATGGATCATCGGGGCGTAGCCGTTCGGGAACATGCTTCGATCGACGATGGTCTGGGGCTCGGACCACGGTCCCCAGGGGCTCTCCGACACCCGCATGGAGACGACGCCCGTCGGCGAGGGCGTCACGGCGATGTACTTGTCCAGGTGCTCGTTGTACTGCACCGAGAGTTCCTCGACGCGTGCCGGGATGACGTCGTACCCGGTCGGCTCGTCGGTCCAGCCCGCGCCCGGACCCGCGTACCACTCGTACGCGGCGGGGTCCTCGATCTGCCCGATCGGAACCCGAGTGAGCATCGCAGGACCCTGACGACCGGACGGGGTCACGTACTCATAGAGATGACCAGCGTCGAGGAGGAACGCACTCATCTGCGCCCCGTACCAGCGGTCTCCGTCCACCGGCGGCAGGGTCTCGCTGTCCGGAGCGGGTTCGAACTGAACTGTCGGGTTCCATCCGGTGAAATCCGTGACGCGCCGCATCGTCTCGGTGAGCACCGTCCACGATTCGCCGTCGTCCGTGGACTTCACCAGTGCGGAGTAGTTGGTGTTCCAGCCGCCAGGCGCGTTCCAGTCCCGCACGGACATGACCCGCATGTACATGTCATCACCGGTGCTGATCGCGGCGGTCGGGATTACGGTGACCTCGCCGGCCCCGTTGGACTGGTGCGCACCCTGGACGAGTGCCGTGGCCTTCCCTTGTGGATCGGAGGGGACCGCCCTGAGGACATCCATCCCATTCTCGGGGCTCCCGCCGGCGGTGGCGAGCATGACGTTGGAGCGCCACTGGTTGTCTGTGGGAGTGCAGTCTCCGAAGGTGTCGCCGAACAGGGCCATGGTCTCGCCATCGTGGGTGAAGGTGATCCCGAGGTCTGTGCCGTGGATGTCGTACAGCTCGTCGGTCTTCGCGGGGCTGGTCGGCCCGGTAACCAGCTGGCGTACGGACGTGGCGCCCTTGAGGACCGGGATGGTGCCGTCGGCCCCGGTGACCCATCGGGGGAATCGGCGAACCGAGGATGCGGTGGCGTCGAGCACCGAGTTGGTCGCGTTCGCGAGCGATCCGGTGACGGGGAAGGGGCCGAGGGAACCCGGGGGGATGTTCCCGAAGAAGCTGTTGCACGGACCGCTCTCGCCGAGCAGTGAGCCTGCCGAGCCCGAGGACCCGGTCGATCCGGTCGACCCGGAGGAACCGGTGGAACTGGTGGAACCCGTGGAGTCTGCGGACTGGGCGGCTGCGTGGGCGGGAGCCACCGTGATCGCCAGTGCTACAACGAGAGGCAACGCAGAGAGCAGACGTGGCACAGAGTTAATCCGGTTCACACGTGAGACCTTACCTACGTCGCTCGGACCGGCACGCCTTTCGGTCACCTAGACTCCACGTCATGCTGATGGTGGGTCTGACCGGTGGGATCGGTGCCGGCAAGTCGACGGTGACGGCGGTGCTCGCGGAGGCGGGGGCGGTGATCGTGGACGCGGACCTCATCGCCCGCGAGGTCGTCGAACCGGGTTCCCCCGGGTTGGCGATGCTCGTCGCCGAATTCGGCGAGGACATCCTGGGGCCGGACGGTGCACTCGACCGCGCCGCCCTCGCCGCCCGCGCCTTCGTCGACGCGGAGCGGACCGCGGCCCTCAACGCCATCACCCATCCGCTGATCGGGGAGCGGACCGCCGAGCTGTTCGGCTCGGCGCCGGAGGACGCGATCGTCGTGCACGACATGCCGCTCCTCGTGGAGGGCGGGATGACACCCGGCTACCACCTGGTGATCGTCGTCGACACCCCGGCGGAGATCCGGTTGCAGCGGTTGGTGGAGTTCCGGGGGATGCCGGAGGACGATGCCCGCGCCCGCATGTCGAGGCAGGCCACCGATGAGGCCCGCCGGGCCGCCGCGGACGTGGTGATCGACAACTCCGGGGACCGACAGACTGCCGTGGACCTCACCAACGCCCTGGTCGAGATCCGTCTCCGCCCGTTCGAGCACAACCTGCGCACCGCGACCCCGGTGGTGGGCGACCGCACCGTCGTCCCGTTCCGGCCCGAGTGGGCCGGGGAGGCGGAGCGGGCGTGCGCGCGCCTACGCCACGTGGTGGGGAAGATCGCCACCCGGATCGACCACGTCGGTCCGACCGCGGTCGAGGGTCTGGACGCGCCCGACGTCATCGATCTGCAGGTGACGGTGCGGGACGCGGCAGCGGTCGAGGTCGCCCTGCGCACGCTCACCGAGTCGGGATACGTGCGTGATCGGTCGAGCGAACGGCCGTTGCTGCACTGGTGCGACCCCGCCAGGCCGCTGGAGGTGTCGATCCTGGCAGAGGACGACCCCGAGCACGAGTTCTCGCTACTCATGGCCGAGGTGATCGGCGCGGACCCCGGCGCACGGGCCGAGTACGCGGAGATCCTGCGTCGTGCGGACCGCGAGGAGACCCGTGAGTGGGAGCGCACCCTGAGCGAGGCCGTGCTGCGGGGCCGGTAGCGCCGACCGCGGGCGGGTCCGCTGACCCGCCCACGGCTTGGGCTCACTCGTTCGGGACCACCCCGTCGACCAGCTCGGAGACCGGCACCTGCCGCACGACCTCGGTCGGCGCCGGCTGAGAGCTGGCCCGGCGCAGGTTCGGGTCGGGGAACACCTCCGATAGCCGGGTGCGCACGAGGAAGACGTTGTAGGCGTTCCAGGTGGTGACGAGGTAGTAGAGGTCCTCGCCCTGCGCCCACGGGTGCATGAACGCCCCGTAGACACCGGGCAGCACCGAGTAGTCCACCAGCGTGGTGGCGGAACTCCACGGCCCCTCGGGGCGGTCGGCGGTGCGGAGGACCACCGAGTCGTACCCCTGTGAGTACATCGCCGTGTACTTCCCGAGGTACTCGTTGTACATGGTCGATATCTCGCTCGCCGGGGCGGGCAGGACCCGCTCGGCGGCGCCGACATCGGACACCCATGCCGAGCCGTTCCAGTATTCGTACGCCTCGGGGTCGAGGACGCCCGCGGCGGGCGGGGTGGCGGATCCGTCGAGCTCGTCCGCGGTCGGGGAACCGGCGAGCGGAACGCGTGCGACGACCGCCCCGCCCTGTCGCCCGGAGGGGGTGAGGTACTCGTACAGGTGCGTGTCCGTCTTGAGGAACGAGCTCATCTGGGAGCCGCGCCACGCAGGATCCACGGCCGGGGCTCCGGCGCCGAGGGGGACCGTGTCGGTGATGGGGCGGGCTAGTGAGGGGACGACGGCCCAGTTCTCGCCGTTGTCCGTCGAGTACGCCATCCCCGAGTAGTTGGTGGTCCACGATCCGGGTTGGCCCCAGTGGGCCACGGACATGAACCGCAGGTACTGGACACCGTCGACGGAGATGCCCGAGGTCGGGATGATCGTGACCTCACCGGGCAGCCCGGATCGCGGGACCAGCGACTTGGCGAGACCGTCGGTCCCCATGGCGGCGGAATCGATGGTGATTCCGTCGGTCAGATCGGTGTCGGCGGAGCGGAACAGGACGTTGGAACGCCACTGGTTGCCGGGCACCGTGCAGTCGCCCATGGTGTCGCCGAACGCCATCAGGACCTGTGGGTGGGCGGGATCACCGTTGTCCCACATGATGCCCAGGTCCGTTCCGGCCACGCCGAACCGGTTGATGGAATCGCCGGGACTCGTGGGCCCGGTGACGAGCTGTTCGAACCGGGTGGGTCCACGCAGGACGGGGACCGTGCCCTCCTCTCCGGTGATCCACGGTGGCATCCCGTAGACCGAACCGATCATCGGATCGAGCGAGCCGGACAGTCCGTTGCCCAGGGAGCCGGTCTCCAACTGCTGGACCAGCGATCCCGAACGGTCGGCGGAGCCCAGCGCGCGGGAGGCGGAGCCCAGCGACCCGGAGTCACCGGAGGACCCGAGCGAACCGAGGGAACCGGTGCCCATACCGGCCCCGGTCCGGTTCTCCAGCAGGGAACCGAAGTTGCCGAACATCTCGCTGCACGGGCCGGCCGCGGCGGTTCCGGCTCCGACCGTGCCGAGGGTCACGACCGACGCGGCGGCCGTGATCGACGCGACGACGACCGAGCTCAGGCGGCGGGGGAGAAGTCGGGTCATGTCACGCCTCCGGGATGGGCCGACGCTCGACCAGGACGGTCTCGCCGGTGTCCGCCGGGTCCGGGGTGTTGCGGGTCCAGCTGTCGTCGGTCGTCCGCATCCGCGCCCGGGCGTCGGGAAGGGTCCGCGGCGGGATTTGGGTGAGGTCGGTCCTCATGAGGAAGACGTTGTAGGCGTCCCAGGTGGACATGGTGAAATACAGGTCCTCGCCGCGAGTCTCCACGGCGGGGCTCCACGGGTGGACGAAGGCGCCGTAGAGGGTCGGGACGTGCTGGTACGAGAGCAGGATGTCCTCACCCGACCACGGGCCCCAGGGGGTGGCGGACTGGGCCATGACGATGTTGTTGGCGCGGTTGTTGTACAACGCGATGAAGCGACCCAGGTGCTCACTCCAGGACACCGACAACTCGCTCACGGCCGAGTTGACCGTCGGAGCGCCGAGCACCGGCACGGCGTCGCGGTGATCGACGACCCAGTCGCCGCCGTCCCAGAAGCGGTAGGCCGCCATCTCCTCGATCCGGTTCTCGGGGACCCGCGCGAGCCGTGCGGACCCGCTCCGACCCGACGGTGTGAGGTACTCGTAGACGAACCCGTCGTGCTTGAGGAACGCGCTCATCTGCCCGGCGGTGTGGGTGGTGGACTCCGGGCCCAGGTCGACCGGGAGGGGCATCGGTGCGGTACCCCGCCGGGCGGTATCGCGTACGGGGACCCAGTTCTCGCCGTTGTCCGTCGACCGGGCGAGAGCGGAGTAGTTGGTGGTCCACTCACCGGGCGAACCCCACCGTTCGACGGACATGTACCGCAGGTACTGGGTGCCGCCCACCTCGACGCCGGCGGTGGGGATCACCGTGGTCTCGTCGGGGTGGCCGGTGCGGGGGAGGATCGACTTCGCCATCCCGGGCCGCTCCATCGGCGCGTCGGTGATGCGCATCCCGTCGGCCAGAGTGCGATCGCCGGATCGGAAGAGGATGTTGCTGCGCCACTGGTCACCGGGCTCGTCACAGTCGCCCATCGTGTCCCCGAGGGCCATCATCATCTGCGGATCCGAGGTGTCGCCGTTGTCCCAGAGTATTCCCAGGTCGGTGCCGGAGATGCCGAATCTGTCGACCGTGTCGTTGGGGCTGGTGGGTCCCGTCAGCAACTCGACCGTGGTGGTCCGGCCCCGGAGGACCGGGATGTACCCGTTCCCGCCGTCGGCCCACGGGGTGGCAGGCGCGGACGTGGGCGCCCCCAGAGACCCCGAGAGGGACCCCGACCCGCCCGCGGTGCCGCCGGCCGGGGGCCACGGGTCACACGGTGCGGCCGTGGCGACCGGTGCGAGGAGGGTGAGGGCTCCCGCCGCGAGAGAGGCGGCGGTGACCGCCGTGATCGGCCGACGCGCGCCGTCGGGGCGGGCGGTACGACGACGAAGTGGGCTGCGGGCCACGGGGTTCTCCAGACGACATGACAGGGACGGTGGGGGGTTGCTCACAGCTACCGTAGTTGGCACCCCTGACATCCGCTGCGGCGACACCGGTGGGCGGGGGTGAACGGCTGCTCGTACGCTGGTGGTATGGCTTTCGCGACCGAGATCCCCGACGACGGGGTCCCCGCCGACCCGACAGTGCTCTCGTACTCGGAGTTCCGACCGATCGGCGATGTCGAACGGAGTGCGACGCGCTTCGAGGTCGTCAGTGAGTTCACCCCGTCAGGCGACCAGCCCACGGCGATCGCGGAACTGACCGAACGCCTCGCCCGCGGGGAGCGCGACGTCGTGCTGCTCGGCGCGACCGGCACCGGTAAGTCGGCGACCACCGCCTGGCTCATCGAGAAGGTGCAGCGGCCGACCCTGGTGATGGCGCCCAACAAGACGCTCGCCGCGCAGCTGGCCAACGAGTTGCGCGAGATGCTGCCCAACAACGCGGTCGAGTACTTCGTCTCGTACTACGACTACTACCAACCGGAGGCGTACATCGCCCAGACGGACACCTTCATCGAGAAGGACTCGTCCATCAACGACGACGTGGAGAGGCTCCGGCACTCCGCGACGTCGTCCCTGTTGTCCAGGCGCGACGTCGTCGTCGTCAGTTCGGTCTCGTGCATCTACGGTCTCGGCACGCCCCAGTCCTACCTCGACAGGTCGGTGGCCCTGGCCGTCGGACAGGAGGTCGACCGCGACCAGTTGCTCCGGCTGCTCGTGGACGTCCAGTACGAACGCAACGACGTGTCCATGACCCGGGGGACGTTCCGGGCGAAGGGCGACACCGTCGACATCATCCCCACCTACGAGGAACTCGCCGTCCGCATCGAGTTCTTCGGGGACGAGATCGACGCGCTGTACTACATCCACCCGCTGACCGGTGACGTCGTGCGCAGGGTCGACGAGGTGCGGATCTTCCCGGCCACCCACTACGTCGCCGGTCCCGAGAGGATGGCCAAGGCGATCGCCTCCATCGAGGCCGAGCTGGAGGAGCGGCTGGCGGAGCTGGAGAACCAGGGCAAACTGCTCGAGGCGCAGCGGCTGCGCATGAGGACGTCCTACGACATCGAGATGATGCAGCAGGTGGGCTTCTGCTCCGGTATCGAGAACTACTCGCGGCACATCGACGGACGGCCGGCGGGCAGTTCGCCGGCCACTCTCATCGACTACTTCCCCGAGGACTTCCTCACGGTGATCGACGAGTCCCACGTGACCGTGCCGCAGATCGGCGCCATGTACGAGGGCGACGCCTCCCGCAAACGCAATCTCGTCGACTTCGGGTTCCGCCTGCCGTCCGCCCTGGACAACCGCCCCCTGACCTGGGAGGAGTTCTCCGGCCGGGTGGGTCAGACCGTCTACTTGTCAGCCACGCCCGGCCCCTACGAGATGGGGCGCGCCGGTGGGGAGTTCGTCGAACAGGTCATCCGGCCGACCGGGCTCGTCGACCCGAAGATCGTGGTCAAGCCCACCAAGGGGCAGATCGACGACCTGATCGGGGAGATCCGTCAGCGCGCCGAACGCGACGAGCGGGTGTTGGTGACCACGCTGACCAAGAAGATGTCGGAGGACCTCACGGACTACCTGCTCGAGTTGGGGATCCGGGTGCGGTACCTCCACTCGGAGATCGACACCCTCCAGCGGGTGGAACTGCTCGGGGATCTCCGGCGCGGGGAGTACGACGTCCTGGTCGGCATCAACCTGCTCCGGGAGGGACTGGACCTGCCGGAGGTCTCGCTCGTGGCCATCCTGGACGCCGACAAGCAGGGTTTCCTCCGCTCGGCCACCTCGCTCATCCAGACAATCGGCCGTGCGGCCCGCAACGTCTCCGGTGAGGTCCACATGTATGCGGACTCGGTCACCGAGGCCATGCGGCAGGCCATCGACGAGACCGATCGCAGGCGTGAGAAGCAGGTCGCGTACAACACCGAGCACGGCATCGACCCGCAGCCGCTCCGCAGGAAGATCGCCGACATCCTCGACCGGGTCGGAGAGGAACGCGGGGACGACGCGGATCCCAAGGACCGACCGGAGCTCGTGGGCGCCCGGGCGGCCGACGGGTCGGCACGACCCCGCAAGGAGCTGGAGAAGCTCATCGAGGAGATGACCGAGCAGATGATGTCCGCGGCCACCGACCTGAGGTTCGAGCTCGCGGGGAGGCTCCGGGACGAGATCGCCGAACTGCGCAAGGAACTCAAGGGCATGCGTGAGGCCGGGATCGACTGACCCGGGCCGCTTTCTCCCGCGTTTACCCCGCCCGTCGGCCGCGTCCTCGGACTACTCTGGGTGAAACGTGTTCCCGAGGAGAGGAAGCAAATGAGCGCCTACACCAAAGTGGTGGTGGGAACCGACGGTTCCGAGTCGTCTTACCGTGCCGTCGATCGCGCCGCGCAGCTGGCCGCCGACGCCTCGGCGGACCTCGTGATCGCCTGCGCCTACGTGCCCGCCGATCCGCGTTCGGTCAGCCAGGCCGCGGATCAGCTCGGTGACGACGCCTACCAGATCCGCGGGGACAATCCCGCCGAGGACATCGTCCGCGGCGCCAGAGACCGGGCCCAGAAGGCCGGAGCGACCAAGATCGAGGCGCGCACCGTGAAGGGGGCGCCCGTCGAATCGCTCATCAAGCTGGCCGACGACGTGGGGGCCGACCTCCTCGTGGTGGGCAACAAGGGACTCAACTCCCTGACAGGCCGGCTGCTCGGGTCCGTGCCCGCCGACGCCGCTCGGCGCGCGACCTGCGACGTGCTCATCGTCCACACCACCTAGACTGCGCGCCGACCCCGGCGTCCCACGCGGCCGCCGGGGTCAGTGGCAGAGGTGGGTCCGGCTCGCATCGACGATCGCCCGACCCACCTCGGCGCTGTCGAGGTCCGGGTTCTGGGCCGCGATCGCGCTGGTGAGCGGGCGGATTCGTTCGAGGATCGTCTCGTCGTCCGCGCCGTCGGCGATCCCCCCGCAGATGCCGGCGCCCACCTCGATGGTGGTGACGGCGGTCATCTCGGTGGGGAGACCGAATCCGGACAGTTCCGCGAGGAACTCCTGCTCGTCGTCGGTGCGCGGGTCGGGCCTGTCCCGGGCCGCGGTCTGTGCGGAGGTCACTGGTCGGGGCTCGGCGACGGCGGACACACTGTCGACCGGGGCCTCCGCCCGAGTGCCGCACCCGCCGGCCGCCGCGACGGCGATGAGGGCCGAGGCCGCCAGCACGCGGGATCGGGTGTGGGTCATGCGGTGAGCTCCTGTGCGCTGTCGTCGAGACGGTCCCGTATACCCGAGAGTAGCGGGCCGAAGCCGCCGGGTTGGACCAGGATGAGTTCCTGGGTCGCCCGGGTGGCGCCGACGTACAGGTCCTGCATCCCCTGGGGCGAGCGCGCCAGGACGCGTTCGGGGTCCACCACCACGACCACGTCGAACTCCAGCCCCTTGGCCAACGCCAGCGGCAACACCGACGTGCCCGGCCGGGCCAGTTCGGCGGCCTCGTGGACCGCGGGATAACCGGCGCCGGCGAGTTCGTCGTCGTCGTCTCCTCGGGAGTCCTCGTCGCCGCCGGGGTCGGGCAGCAGCACCGCCACCGCCCGCTCCGACGGCACCGCCGCGACCTCCTCGGCGACCGCCTGCGCCACCGAACGACCGTCCGGCTCGAGCCACGCGACCGGCCGTCGCCCCGCGCGCACCGTCCGCGGCGACGACGCGGACGGGTCGATCTCGGCGAGCAGCAGCTCGGCCACGGCGGAGATGGTCTCCGGGGTGCGGTAGTTCACGGTCAGCTCGGACAGCACCCACCGGTCGTCCACGTACGGCGACAGGGCATCGGCCCACGAGTCGATGCCCGCCGGGCTCGAGGTCTGGGCGACGTCACCGACGAGCGTCATCCACCGGTTGGGGGAGCGGCGCATGAGCACCCGCCACGCCATGGTGGACAGTTCCTGGGCCTCGTCGACGATCACGTGCCCGAACGCCCACGTCCGGTCCGCGCCGGCCCGGTCGGCCACGGTGAGATCGGAGTCCTCGCTGTGGCGGCGTGCCAGGGACTCGGCGTCGACGACGTCGTAGGCCATGAGCACCTCCGGATCGAGGTCGTCCTCGATGTCCTGCACGGCCGAACCCGTGAGGATCTCGAGAGCCTCCTCCGCCTGTCGGACCTGCTCCGCCCACGCGCGGTCCGCCTCACTGCCATCGGCGGTCGGGTCCTCGCCGAGGAGTTCGGCGAGCTCGTCCAGCAGCGGTACATCCGCCACCGAGAACGCGGCGCCGTTTTCCCGGAAGAGCGCATCCTGGTCCTCCGCGACGTAGTCACCCGCCGCCTCGGCGATCCGGTCGCGGCTCGACAGCAGGTCGGCGAGGAGTTGCTCGGGCCGTAGCACCGGCCACCACCCGTCGATCGCCTCGGCGACCTCGCGGGAGGCCTCGACCTCCCGGCGGAGTTCCGCGCGGTCATCCGCGTCCAACAGGGGGCGGGCGGCGTCGCCGAGGTCGCCGACACCGTCGCCGTCCGGTGACCACGCCTCGTCCTCCGCCCGCCCGACCGGGTCGGTGAGTGCGGAGACGTACTGCTCGGTGAGGGCGTCGATGATCCGCGTCGCGAACGCGTCGCGGGACTGGTTGTGGGGTCGCCGGGTCATCCGTCCGCGCCCTCTCGCCGCCCGCACCGTCGCCGGGGTCAGTGTCAGATCGTGTCCCTCGACCCGCACCACGACGTCGGCCTCCGGGGCGAGCTGGCGGGCCCGCACCGCGGCCTTGAGGATTCCCACCATCTCGCCGGAGCCCTTAACCTCCTCGCCGCGCAGTGTCTCCGGTCCGGTCGCCCGGACGCCCGGATAGAGATCGGCGAGCGTCCGCAGGACCACCCCCGACTCGCCGAGGGACGGCAGCACGCGCGCGATGTAGTCGAGGAACCGCGCATTGGGTCCGACGATGAGCACACCGCTGCGGTCCAACCGCTGCCGGTGCGTGTAGAGGAGGTAGGCGGCGCGGTGCAGCGCCACGGCGGTCTTTCCGGTACCCGGGCCGCCCTGGACCACCAGGACGCCGGAGTGCGGGTTGCGGATGATCTCGTCCTGCTCCCGCTGGATGGTGGCCACGATGTCCGTCATGTGGGCGGAACGGGCGGTGTCCAGCGCCTCGAGCAGGGCGGACTCGCCCACCACGTCGTCGTGGTCCTCGGGGACCTCACCGTCTTGCGGGGCCGTGAGGTACTCGTCGTGGATCCCGATCACCCGGCGACCGATCGTCCGCAGGTGGCGGCGCCGGTGAGCGCCCTCCGGCCGGGCGGTCGTCGCCAGGTAGAAGGGCCGGCTGTGGTCGGCGCGCCAGTCGAGGAGCAGCGTCGTGAGGTCGTCGTCGTCGTCGCGGAGACCCACGCGCCCGATCCGACGTACCTCGCCGTCCCCCATGTCCAACCGGCCGAAGTACAGGCCCAGGTTGGCGGCGCTGAACGCCGCGAGCTCCGAGGTGTAGAGCCGGGCGAACGACTCCCGTTCCGACCGCGCCTGCGGGGTGCCGCCCGACCCGCGCAGGACGGCGTCCAGGCGCGCACGCGTGTCCGCCCGCAACTCCTCAAGGCGGTCGAGGAGGCGGCCGAGGTGACGTTGTTCCTCGTCGACGGCGTCGTGTCCCGTCACGGGCGCTCCTTCCGGGGTCTGCGTGGTCGGTTCGGGCAGGATGACCAGGCTACCGGGAACCGCGACGGGTGCTCTGACGACGACGACCCCGCCCGGGTGGGGGCAGGGTCGTCGGGAGGCGGTGTGGCCGCCGGCGGTAGTCCGGGGGCGGTGGCCCGCCCCGGTCGTCAGGGACGGATGACGTCGGCGGCCTTCGCGCGGACCTCGTCCGTCATCTTCTTGGCCTCGGAGGCCTTCTTGCCGGCCTCCTTCTCGAACCGGGCGGACTTCTTCCTGGCGTCCTTGCCGGCGCGGGCCGCCTTCTTGCGGGCGTCCTTCTGCGCGTCCTTCTTCTTGGCCTGTGCGGCCTTGCGGGCCTCCTCGGCCCGGACCGCGGCGAGTCGGGTGGCGACACCGGCCTGGTCGCGGACCTGCGCGGTGTAGGGCCGGGCCTCGTCAGCCGCTGCGTGGGCCACGGCGCCCGCCTGCTCGCGGACCTGGGCAGCGATCGGGGCGGCCTGCTCCCGGGCGGTGGCCGCGCGATCCCGCACGCGAGCGGCGACCACCGGCGCGGTGTCACGCACGACCCCGGCGAAGCCGGACGCCTGGTCTCGCACCTGATCGGCGACCTCCGGGGCCTTCGCCCGCACGGTGTCGGCCACCTCGGGAGCCTTGTCGCGCACGACGTCCGCCGCGCCACGCGCCTGATCGGCCACGGTGTGTGCGACACCGGCGAGCGCCGCACCGGCGGCCGCGGACTCGGCCTTCGCCCCGGGCAGCTTCGCGGCCACCTTGTCGCCGGCCTTCCGGGCGCGCCAGGCCACCCCGGGCTGTCCGGCGGTGTCGACCGAGGCGAGAATGAGCCCGCCGAGGAGCGCCACGTCGGTCGCCAGACCGGTGGTCTTGCGACTGCGGGCGTCCTTGTCGGACTCCATCCAGAACGCGTGGCGGCTGACGGTCGAGGGCACGTGGGCGGCGGTGAGCGCGAGCGCCGACAGGCGGGGGGCCTTGCCCAGCGCGAACAGGACGCCCGCGCCGATCTTGACCCCGGCGAGCGCCTTGACGAGCGTCTCGGTGTCCTTGGGGACGGGCGGCACCGATGCGGAGACCGCCTCGTTCACCGCCTGCTCGCCCTTCTCCACCAGCGGGGTGGCCTTGTCGACGAGCGGCGCCGCGTCCGCGACATGGGCCTGCGGATTGCGAAGCGTCTCAACGCCGTCGATGACGAACACCGTGGCGAGCATGGGTCGTGCGAGTCGTCGGATCATCGTTCCTCCTGAATAGGTGGGAGTGCGTGGTCGAACCTAGTCCGAACCCGGTGAGGGCGCCTCCGGTCGCGATCCGGGGCTACCCGTCGACGGACCGTCACCGGGGGAGTGTGCTGCGGCGATCGCACACGGTGGCGGTTTGATAACGATTGGATGTCGGCCCACAGGGCGACGGGGCCAGGACCCCCGTCGCCGTCACCACCCGCGCTCCCGCCACTCGCCCAGATGCGGTCGCTCGGCACCGATGGTGGTGTCGTCCCCGTGTCCGGGATGGACCACGACGTCGTCATCGAGGACGTCGAAGACCCGGGCCTCGAGGTCGTCCATCAGCGAGGCGAAGTCGGCTTCCGAACCGGTCTTCCCGGGGCCGCCGGGGAAGAGGGAGTCCCCGGAGAACAGGTGGGTGCCCGCGTCGGTGCGCAGGACGAGTGCGATGCCGTCCGGAGTGTGACCCCGCAGGCCGATCACCGCCAGCCGGAGGTCGCCGACCACGAGCTCGTCCCCGTGCGCGACATGTCGGTCGGTGGGGACGTCGATGCCCCCGGCGTCGCCGGGGGAGGCGATGGTGGTCAGGCCGAGGGCGGCGACCGTCTCGGCGAGACCGATCCAGTGATCGGCGTGGAGGTGCGTGGTGAGCACCTCCTTGACCCCGGGTGCGCGGTCCCTCAGATGGGAGATCACCTGCGGCGCGTCGTTGGCGGCGTCGACGAGCAGTACATCGCCCGTCGCGGTCGACTCGATCACGTAGACGTTGTTGTCCATCTCGCCGACCGAGATCTTGGTCAGTCGGGCGGGGCCCACGGTCCAGCGCTCGCCGGTCAGTCGGCCTCCGGTACGGCCGGAGTAGCCCTCGGTGAGGGTGATGCGGTCGGGTAGTGACTCGGTGGGATTCGACATAACGGCAGGCTACCGACGTCGGGCGCGGTCGGTGGCCGGAGGCGTGTCGTACTACGTTGGTACCTTCGTCTGCGGGAACGGCAGCCATGCGGCAGGTGCGGCTTTCGCCACGGAGACGTGGCGGCCTCCCGACTCGGAAGGAGAACCCATGGTGGACCGTCTGGTCGTCCGCGGCGCACGGGAGCACAACCTCAAGGGCGTGGACATCGACGTCCCCCGCGACTCGCTGATCGTGTTCACCGGACTGTCAGGGTCCGGCAAGTCCTCGCTGGCGTTCGACACCATCTTCGCCGAGGGCCAGCGCCGCTACGTCGAGTCGCTGTCCTCCTACGCCAGGATGTTCCTCGGGCAGATGGACAAGCCGGACGTCGACTTCATCGAGGGACTGTCCCCGGCCGTGTCGATCGACCAGAAGTCGACCAACCGCAATCCCCGCTCGACCGTCGGCACCATCACCGAGGTGCACGACTATCTGCGCCTGCTCTACGCCCGCGCCGGGGTCCCGCACTGTCCCACCTGCGGGGAGGTGATCTCACGCCAGACCCCGCAGCAGATCGTCGACCAGATCCTGGAGGGCGAGGAGGGTGCACGGTTCCAGGTGCTCGCCCCCGTCGTCCGGACACGCAAGGGTGAGTTCGTCGACCTCTTCGCCCAGCTCGCCGCCGATGGTTACAGCCGCGTGCGGGTGGACGGAGAGCTGCACACGCTCGCCGAGCCGCCCGTCCTGAAGAAGCAGGAGAAGCACGATATCGAGGTGGTCGTGGACCGGCTGGCGGCGAAGCCGTCCTCACGGCAGCGGCTCACCGACTCCGTGGAGACCGCCCTGGGGCTGGCGGACGGCGTGATCGTGATCGAGTACGTCGACCTCGACGACTCCGACCCCGCCCGGCACCGCAGGTTCTCCGAGCACATGGCCTGCCCGAACGGGCACCCGATCGCGCTGGACGACATGGAGCCCCGCGCGTTCTCGTTCAACAACCCCTACGGGGCCTGCCCCGTGTGCGACGGTCTCGGTTCCCACCTGGAGGTGGATCCGGACCTGGTCGTCCCGGACCCCGAGCGGTCGCTCGCCGACGGCGCGATCGCACCATGGTCGGGTGGCCAGAGCGCCGACTACTTCCAGCAGTTGCTGACCGGCCTGGCCGGGGACATGGGCTTCGACCTCCGCACCCCGTGGCAGGACCTGCCCGCGAAGGTGCGCAAGGCCGTGATGGGGGGCGCCCCCACCAAGGTCCGGGTGCAGTACCGCAACCGGTTCGGCCGCGTCCGGACCTACGACGCGAAGTTCGAGGGCGTGATGTCGTTCCTCAAGCGTCGCCTGGACCAGACCGAATCGGAATCGCAGAAGGAGCGCTACCAGGGCTACATGCGCGAGGTGCCGTGCCCGGGATGCGACGGCACGAGGCTCAAGCCGGAGATCCTCGCCGTCACCCTCGCGGGACCCGGGGGCACGGAGCGCTCGATCGCCGACATCAGCCGCATGTCCGTGGAGGACTGCGCTGCGTTCCTGGACGGGCTCGAACTCGACCCGCGCCAGGCGATGATCGCCGGTCGTGTCCTCAAGGAGATCCAGGCACGGATGGGCTTCCTGCTCGACGTGGGGCTGGACTACCTGTCGCTCGACCGCGTCGCCGGCAGCCTGTCCGGTGGCGAGGCCCAGCGAATCCGCCTGGCCACGCAGATCGGATCGGGTCTCGCGGGCGTCCTCTACGTCCTGGACGAACCGTCCATCGGTCTGCACCAGCGGGACAACCGACGACTGATCGACACCCTCGTCCGGCTGCGCGACCTAGGAAACACGCTGCTGGTGGTGGAGCACGACGAGGACACCATCCGTTCGGCGGACTGGATCGTCGACATCGGGCCGCTCGCCGGCGAGAACGGTGGGCGGGTCGTGCACTCGGGCGACTACAAGGGGTTGCTGGCCAACTCCGAATCGCTGACCGGCGACTACCTCGCCGGGCGTCGTCAGATCGCCATCCCGGACAAGCGGCGCGCGGCGAGCCCCGACAAGCGTCTGCACGTGAAAGGCGCCCGGGAGAACAACCTCAAGAACGTCGACGTGGTCTTCCCCGGCGGCGTGCTGTGCGCGGTCACCGGCGTCTCCGGTTCGGGCAAGTCCACCCTGGTCAACGACATCCTCGCGACCTCGCTGGCCAATCAGCTCAACCGGGCCCGACAGGTGCCCGGCCGGCACTCCCGGATCGACGGCGTGGACGGGTTCGACAAGCTCGTCCAGGTGGACCAGTCGCCGATCGGTCGTACCCCGCGCTCCAACCCCGCCACCTACACCGGCGTGTTCGACAAGATCCGCACCCTCTTCGCCGCCACCACCGAGGCCAAGGTCCGCGGGTACAAGCAGGGCCGGTTCTCGTTCAATGTCAAGGGTGGGCGCTGCGAGGCCTGCCAGGGTGACGGGACGTTGAAGATCGAGATGAACTTCCTGCCGGACGTCTACGTGCCGTGCGAGGTGTGCCACGGGGCGCGGTACAACCGCGAGACCCTGGAAGTGCACTACAAGGGCAAGACCATCGCCGAGGTTCTGGACATGCCCATCGAGGAGGCGAGCGAGTTCTTCGAACCGATCACCTCGATCCATCGCTACCTCCAGACCCTCACCGAGGTGGGGCTCGGATACGTGCGGTTGGGTCAGCCCGCCCCGACCCTCTCGGGTGGTGAGGCCCAGCGCGTCAAACTGGCCGCCGAACTGCAGAAGCGGTCGAGCGGGCGGACGGTGTACATCCTCGACGAGCCGACCACCGGTCTGCACTTCGAGGACATCACCAAACTGCTGTTGGTCATCCAGGGGCTGGTGGACAAGGGCAACACGGTCATCGTGATCGAGCACAACCTCGACGTGATCAAGAGCGCCGACTGGGTCATCGACATGGGGCCCGAGGGCGGTGCCGGGGGCGGCTCGGTCGTGGCCGAAGGCACCCCGGAGCAGGTGGCGACCGTACCCGGGAGCCACACCGGCCGTTTCCTTGCCGAAGTGCTCCCCGGGGTGGCCGACGGGGAGGACGAGGACGCGAGGGAGTCCGTGGTCACCGAGCAGACGACGGGGAAGAAGGCGTCGGCGAGGAAGTCACCGACGAAGAAGGCTGTCGCCACGACGAACCAGTCCTCGAAGAAGCAGGCCGAGAAGACCGCCGAGGCGGGGTCAGCGGCGTCCGCGACGGCCAAGAAGACCGCTGCGAAGGCAGCACGTAAGGCGCGCGCCCTACGCTGACGGCTTCCCGGTCCGGGACGGATGGCCCCGGACCGGGGCCCGTCGGGTCAGCGCGGCGCGGTCAGTGGGCCGCGCGGTCAGCGCGGCGCGGTCAGTAGACCGGGCCGGTGAACTTCTCGCCGGGGCCCTCGCCGGGCTCATCGGGGTACGCGCTGGCCTCGCGGAACGCGCGCTGCAGCCCCTGTAGACCGTCCTTGACGACCCGGGCCTGCGGCCCCAGGTGTTCGGCCGACCCGGCCACCAGGCCGGCGAGGGCCGTGATGAGCTTGCGGGACTCGTCGAGATCCAGTCGCGGGCTGGCGGAGGGGTCGTCATCGGAGAGCCCCAGTTTCTCGGCAGCGGCACTCATGAGAACGACGATCGAACGGAAGATGATCTCCTGTGCGGAGACGTCCGCCAGATCGACGACCTCGACCTCGCGGGCGTCGAGGTGCCCCTCGAGCAGGTTCTCGGCGGCGGCCTGGTCGGTGGAGGCGGGCTGGTCGGTGGTCATGCCGAACACTGTCCCACGGACCGGTCGATATCGTGTCGCCAGCCACCGGTTTGGGGGCAACGCCGGCTACTGGTACAGTCAACTCTCGACTGTGGGAACCCGCTACGTAGTGGGTTCCATCGTCCAAGAGGAGCCCGATCTCCCACCATCCGACGCCGGAAGGCAGTTTGATGGTCACCACCCCGACGAGGGGCCGCGAGCGATCGTGGACGTCTCGTCGTCGACGGGTGAGGAGTGAGAGGCCCCCGGCATCCCTGCCGTGGGGCCTTCTCGGTTTCACCGGTGTACCCGGTGTGGCCCGGGGTCCCTCGAGGGCGGATGCGCGACCGCGCCAGTGGTCGCGACAGAGCACCATCTACCGAGGAGGGCCCATCAGCGCCGAAGCACGTATCAACGAACGAATCCGTGTCCCCGAAGTCCGACTCGTCGGCCCCGGGGGCGAGCAGGTGGGGATCGTTCGCGTCGAGGATGCACTTCGTCTGGCCCTGGAGGCCGATCTGGACCTCGTCGAGGTCGCGCCCACCGCGCGCCCGCCGGTCTGCAAGATCATGGACTACGGAAAGTTCAAGTACGAGGCGGCGCAGAAAGAGCGCGAGTCGCGGAAGAACCAGCAGCAGACCGTGGTCAAGGAGCAGAAGCTCCGTCCGAAGATCGATACCCACGACTACGAGACCAAGAAGGGGAACGTCGTCCGTTTCCTGGAGAAGGGCTCCAAGGTCAAGGTCACGATCATGTTCCGCGGACGTGAGCAGTCCCGCCCCGAGCTGGGCTTCCGTCTGCTCCAGCGCCTGGCGGACGACATCACCGAGTACGGATACGTGGAGACCAGCGCCAAGCAGGACGGCCGCAACATGACCATGGTCGTCGCCCCCCACAAGGGCGCCAAGACCCGCGCCAAGGCGCAGGAGTCCAAGGTCACGGACCCCGCTTCCGAATAGGCCCTCCGCCGCCCAGACCACGGACGCCCGACGTCCGCACACCCGAGGTCCCACCGGGCCTTCCGGGACGAACCATGTGAGGAAGACCGATCATGCCGAAGATGAAGACCCACAAGGGCACCGCCAAGCGTTTCCGGAAGACCGGAACCGGCAAGCTGGTCCGCCAGCAGGCCAACCGTCGCCACATCATGGAGAAGAAGCCCACCAAGCGCACCCGTCGCCTCGACGGCCGTACGGATGTCGCCCCGGCCGACGTCCCCCGCATCAAGCGGCTTCTCGGGCTCTGAGCCCTCCCACCACCGAAGAGACTTCCGGTCGCCCACGAGCGACCGACCCAAACCAGTGAGGATTGATCAGTGGCACGCGTGAAGAGGGCAGTCAACGCCCAGAAGAAGCGTCGGACCGTACTCGAGTCCACCAAGGGCTACCGCGGACAGCGTTCGCGGCTGTACCGCAAGGCCAAGGAGCAGATGCTCCACTCGATGACCTACAGCTACCGCGATCGTCGTGCGCGCAAGGGCGACTTCCGCAAGCTGTGGATCTCCCGCATCAACGCCGCGGCCCGCGCCAACGACATGACGTACAACCGCTTCGTCCAGGGCCTCAAGCTCGCGGGCGTCGAGGTCGACCGCAAGGTCCTCGCGGACCTCGCCGTCACCGACCCGGCCGCTTTCACGGCGCTGGTCGAGGTCGCGCGCAAGGCGCTGCCGGCCGACGTCAACGCGCCGGCTGCCTGACACCCGCGAATTGACGAACACTCCGCCCGCAGAGGGCACGGGACGACCCGCGGATCCGTTCACCGAACGGACCCCGCGGGTCGTTTCCGCATCCAAGCTCCACCGCGCCGCCGCCAGGCGTAAGGCCGGACGGTTCCTCGCCGAGGGGACCAACTCGGTCGAGGCGGCGGTGGCCACCGGCGTCGCGGTCGAGATCTTCTGCACCGCCGACGCACTCGACCGGTTCGCCGGCCTGGTCGACGCAGCCCGTTCCGCCGGGATCCCGGTGTCCGTTGCGACAGACCGGGCCCTGAAGGGACTGTCGGACACGGTCACCCCCACGGGCATCGTCGCGCTGTGCCGCACCGTGGTGCGCACGGCGACCGCGGACCCGGTCGGCGGCGGGCCCGCGGCCGGGACCGAACCGCTGCCCCGGTTGGTCGCCGTCGGCCAGGCGCTGTCCGAACCCGGCAACGTCGGCTCCCTGGTCCGCGTCGCGGACGCGCTCGGGGCCGACGCGGTCTGGCTCACCGAGGGGGCGGCCGACCCGGAGAACCCCAAGGCGGTCCGGGCGTCCGCCGGTAGCCTGTTTTATCTCCCGGTCGTGCGGGGGATCGCCGAGGACCACCTGATCGACCGGGCGCACCGGGCGGGACTGCAGGTGGCGGTCGCCGATGCCCACGGCGAAGTGGACGTCGAGCGGGCGGACGAGGCCCTCGCCGAGCCGACCGCGTGGATCTTCGGCAACGAGGCCCACGGGGTGCCCGAGCACCTCGCCGCGCGCGCGGATCTCCGCGTCCGCATCCCCATCCGTGGAAGGGCCGAGAGCCTGAACATCGTCACCGCCGCCTCCATCTGCCTCCACACGAGCGCCCGGCTGCTGGCGGGATCATGACCGCGACCCTCACCGCCCGCGGATTCGGCGCCACCCGCGGGGCGCGGACCCTGTTCGACGGGCTTGACCTCGTCGTCGCACCCGGAGACGTCTGGGGTCTCACCGGACCCAACGGCGCCGGAAAGTCCACTCTCCTCCACGCGCTGGCCGGCGACCCCGTCGCCGAGATGACGGGACAGCTCACCCTCAGCCCGCCGGACGCCACGGTCGGGCTCCTCCGACAGGAGGTGGAGCGCGACGACGACGAGGTGGTCCGCGACTTCCTGCACCGCGTCACCGGCGTCGCGGACGCGCTCGCGCGGATGAACGCGCTGGCGGAGCAGATGGCGGACTCCGACTCCGCCGCGGACGCCTACGGGGACGCCCTGGAGCGCTGGTTGGCGCTCGGCGGTGGCGACCTCGACGAGCGGATCCCCGTCACCGCAGCCCGGCTGGGGCTGGACGACACGGTCCCGGACCTGCCGATGTCGGCGCTGTCGGGAGGGCAGGCCGCCCGCGTGAACCTCGGCGCCGTGCTGCTCAGCCAGTACGACATCCTGCTGCTGGACGAGCCCACCAACGACCTCGACCTGGCCGGGTTGGCCGTCCTCGAGGAGTTCATGCAGGCCGAACGGCGCCCGATGGTGGTGGTCAGCCATGACCGCGAATTCCTGGCCAGGTGCGTCACCGGGATCGTCGAACTGGACTCGGCCCAGCAGCAGATCACCGTCTTCGACGGTGGCTACGAGGCGTACCTCGCCGAACGGGCGCTGGCACGTCAACGGGCCCGCGACGCCTACGAGGAGTACGCGGGCCGGGTCGATCAGCTGAAGGACCGCGTGCAGACGCAGAAGTCCTGGCTGGACAAGGGCGTGCGCAACACGATGCGCAAGACCGGCGGAAAGGACGCGGAGCGCGACAAGCACATCCGGAACCGGGCGGGCCAGCGCTCCGAGAAGCAGGCCGCCAAGATCTCCCAGTCCGAGCGGGCGATGGAACGCCTCGAGGTGGTCGCCGAGCCGCGCAAGGAGTGGGAGCTCCAGATGGAGATCGCGACGGCGCCCCGTTCCGGTTCCGTGGTGGCCGTGCTCGCCGAGGCCGTCGTGCGCCGCGGCGACTTCGCCCTCGGCCCGGTGACCCTGCAGGTCGACGCCGGGGACCGGATCCTCATCAGCGGCTCCAACGGCTCGGGCAAGACCACGCTGCTCGCCGCGATCACCGGGGAGCGTTCGGTCGACTCGGGCCGCGCGACCGTCGGGTCGGGGGTCCGGCCCGGGACGGTGGACCAGGCACGGACGGAGTTCGGCGGGCCGGACCCGCTGCTGGACACGTTCTGCGTCGCCGCCGACCCGGCCGGCCTCGACCCCACCGAGGCCCGCACCCTGCTCGCCAAGTTCGGGCTCGGTGGAGAGCACATCGCCCGCGCCTGCGCGTCACTGTCACCGGGGGAGCGGACCCGTGCCGCGCTGGCCCTCCTGCAGCAGCGCGGGGTGAACCTGCTGGTGCTGGACGAGCCGACCAACCATCTGGACCTGCCGGCGATCGAGCAGCTCGAGCAGGCCGTGGACGCGTTCGGCGGCACGGTCCTGCTCATCACCCACGACCGGCGGATGCGGGACGCCTTCCGCGCGACCCGCGAGCTGCTGGTCGACGCCGGGTCGGTGCGGGAACGACACTGACGCGGCTCCCCCCGGCCATCGCCGGGGGGAGCGGGGGCGGAACCGGGGATCGACTAGTCTTGGCCCCGATGCGGGGCGGTCGACGGAAGTCCGCCGTGACGGGGAGGACGAGGGCACCGGTGAGCGAAGACACAGGCGAGGTCCGGATCGACGAGGAGTCGTTGGCGCGGTACTCCGCGGACGCCGAGGCCGCGTTCGCCGCCGCGGCGGATCTCGAGGCGCTGGCCGCCGCCAAGACGGCGCACCTCGGTGACCGCAGCCCCATCGCGCTGGGCCGCCGCACCCTCGGTTCGCTGCCCAAGGAGCAGAAGGCGTCCGCGGGCAAGGCCGTCAACGTGGCCCGGACCCGGGTCCAGCAGGCGTACGACTCCCGCCTGGCCGAACTGCAGGCAGAGCGGGACGCCGCCGTCCTCGTGGCCGAGACGCTCGACCTGACGGTGCCGTCGGGGCGCGCGCCGGTGGGCGCGCAGCACCCCATCACGATCATCACCGAGCAGGTCGCGGACGTGTTCGTCGCAATGGGGTGGGAGATCACCGAGGGGCCCGAGGTCGAGGCGGAGCACTACAACTTCGACGCGCTCAACTTCCTCCCCGACCATCCCGCGCGCACCCTCCAGGACACCTTCCACATCGCGCCCGAGGGCAGCCGCCAGGTGCTGCGCACCCACACCTCGCCGGTGCAGATCCGCACCATGCTCGACCGGGAACCGCCCATCTACGTGGCGTGCCCCGGGCGGACGTTCCGCACCGACGAACTCGACGCCACCCACACCCCGGTGTTCCACCAGGTCGAGGGGCTGGCGATCGACAAGGGATTGACCATGGCGCACCTGCGCGGCGCGCTCGACGCGTTCGCCCGGGCACTGTTCGGTCCGGAGACCCGCACCCGGATGCGGCCCAACTACTTCCCGTTCACCGAGCCCTCCGCCGAGGTCGACGTGTGGTTCCCGCGCAAGAAGGGCGGCGCCGGCTGGGTCGAGTGGGGCGGCTGCGGGATGGTGCACCCCAACGTGCTGACGGCGTGCGGCATCGACCCCGAGGAGTACTCGGGCTTCGCGTTCGGCATGGGCCTGGAGCGCACCCTGCAGTTCCGCAACGGTCTGTCCGACATGCGCGACATGGTGGAGGGCGACGTGCGCTTCTCCCTGCCGTTCGGCATCCGCTCCTGACCCGCCGCATCCACCCCCACCCCAGAAGACGAAGGACCCCACAGTGCGAATTGCGCAGTCCTGGCTGACCGAGATCCTGCAGCGGGCCAACGACGGCTGGTCCGTCAGCCCGGCCGAGCTCGACGCCGGTTTCGTGCGCGTCGGCCTCGAGGTGGAGGGTGAACCGGAGCAGTTGCCCGAGATCGACGGCCCGCTCACCATCGGCCGTGTCAGCACCATCGAGGAGCTGGAGGGCTTCAAGAAGCCCATCCGCTTCTGTCTGGTCGACGTGGGCGGTGACGAGCCGCAGCAGATCGTGTGCGGCGCCCGCAACTTCGCGGAAGGCGACCTGGTCGTCGTCGCCCTACCGGGCACCGTCCTGCCGGGCGGGTTCGAGATCGGCAAGCGCAAGACCTACGGCAAGCCGAGTGAGGGCATGATCTGTTCGGCCTCCGAGCTGGGGATCGGCTCCGACCACAGCGGGATCATCGTCCTCGCCGAGGGCACCGCCGAGCCCGGGGACCCCGCCGGCCCGGTGTTGGCCGCGGGTGCCGGCGAGCGGGACACCGTGATCGAACTCAACGTGACGCCGGATCGGGGCTACTGCCTGTCTGCCCGCGGCCTGGCCCGCGAGCTGGCGTGCGGGTTCGACCTGGACTTCGCCGACCCCGCGGCCGAGCTCGGGCTGCCGTCGGAGAAGGAGACCTGGCCGCTCGAGGTGACCGCCGAGTCCGGTGCCCAGCGGTTCGCCCTACGCCGGGTCACGGGAGTCGACCCGTCCGCGCGGACCCCGTGGTGGATGGCGCGCCGCCTGCTGCTCTCGGGCGTGCGCCCGATTTCCCCGGCCGTCGACGTCACCAACTACGTCATGCTCGAGCTGGGGCACCCGATGCACGCGTTCGACGCGGGGCGCCTGCAGGGCGGGCTCGTCGTCCGTCGGGCTCGCGCGGGGGAGGCCCTCACGACCCTCGACGACGTCGAGCGCACGCTCGATCCCGAGGACGTCGTCATCTGCGACGACCGCGGCCCGATCTCGTTGGCGGGCGTCATGGGCGGTGCGAGCACGGAGGTCTCCGACGACACGACCGACGTCCTGCTCGAGGCCGCCGTGTGGGACACCCTCGCGGTGTTCCGGACCATCCGCCGCCACAAGCTCCCCAGCGAGGCGGGCAAGCGTTACGAGCGTGGGGTCGACGCCGCCGCGTCGATCGCGGCGTTGGACCGCGCGGCCACCCTGCTCGCCGAGATCACCGGCGGCACCGTGGAGGCCTCTCTCACGGACGTCGGTTCGGCGCCCGCGATGCCGACGATCGCGTTCGACCCCGAGCGGCCCTCGCGGGTGGCGGGGGTCGAGTATCCGGTGGGGACCACCCGTCGCCGTCTGGAGCAGATCGGGTGCGCCGTCGCCGGCGATGACGCGGTGTTGCTGGAGGTGACCGCCCCGGCCTGGCGTCCCGACCTGACCCTGCCCGCGGATCTGGTCGAGGAGGTGCTTCGCCTGGAGGGACTGGAGAACATCCCGTCGGTGCTGCCCACCGCGCCCGCCGGTCGCGGACTCACCGCGTTCCAGCGCGGCCGCCGTGCCGTGGGGCACGCCCTGGCGGCGGCCGGGCACGTCGAGGTGCTCACGTCGCCGTTCTGTGACCCGTCGGTGTTCGACGCCATGGGACTGGACGACGACGACGAGCGCCGCAGCACCATGGCCGTGGTCAATCCCCTCGAGAGCGACAAGGCTCATCTGGCCACCACGCTGCTGCCCTCGCTGGCCGAGATCGCCCGCCGGAACATCACGCGCGGGGCCCGCGACCTGGCGCTGTTCTCGGTTGCGCAGGTGTCCTTCCGGACGCCGACGACATCCGGGGTCGACATGCTGCCGGTCGATCGCGAGCCGATTCCGCAGGAGCGGGACAGCCTGGCGGCATCGCTGCCCGACCAGCCGCTCCACGTGGCAGCCCTCTACACCGGTAGGCGCGAGCCGGGCGGGCACTTCGGCCCCGGCCGGGAGGCCGACGCCCTCGACGCGGTGGAGGCGGCGAGGATCGTCGGGCGGGCCCTCGGGGCCGAGGTCGAGGTGCGGGCGGCCGAGCGCGCACCGTGGCACCCGGGTCGCTGCGTGGAGGTCCTGGTCGATGGTGGCGACCGCGACGCCGGGCCGGGTGAGATCGTGGTGGTCGGTCACGCCGGTGAGCTACACCCCGCGGCGTGCGAGCGGCTCGGGCTCCCGGCGCGCACGTGCGCGGTCGAACTGGACCTCACCGCGATCGGCGCCCGGGAGGTGCTGCCGGCCCCGACCATCTCGCCGTTCCCGCCCGTGAACCAGGATGTGGCGCTCGTCGTGGACGTGGCCGTGCCCGCTGCGCAGGTCGAGGCTGCACTCCGCTCGGGAGGCGGGGAGCTGCTCGAGAGCGCGCGACTGTTCGACGTCTACGCCGGCGCCCAGCTCGGGGACGGGCGTAAGTCCCTCGCCTACGCGTTGACGTTCCGTGCCGACGACCGCACCCTCACGGAGGACGAGGCGAGCGCATGGCGCACGGCCGCCGTCGAGGCGGCGGAGAAGGCCGTGGGGGCGAGCCTGCGTGGCTGACGGCCGACGCCCCGCCGGTGCACGGGTGCCGCGGGTCCTGTGCATCGCGGGCACGGACCCGTCCGGCGGCGCCGGGCTGCTCGCCGACACCAAGGCCGTCGCCGCGATGGGCGGGTACGGAATGGGTGCCGTCACCGCGGTCACGATCCAGAACACCGTCGGGGTGACCGGGGTGCACGCCGTGCCCGTCGACGACGTGATTGCCCAGCTCGACGCCGTCGCCAATGACGTGACGATCGACGCCGTCAAGATCGGCATGCTCGGTGAGGCCGCTCTGGTGGAGGCGGTCGGCGACTGGCTTCGTCGTCGTCGTCCACCCCACGTCGTCCTCGACCCGGTGATGGTGGCCACCACCGGAGGCCGGCTGGCCAGTGAGGACGCGGCGCGGATGCTGCGGGACCTCGTCCCGCTGGCGGACCTGGTGACGCCCAATGTCCCCGAACTCGCGGTGCTGTGTGGCGGCGAGCCCGCGGAGCACATCGAGACGATCGTCGGGCAGGCCGAGCTCGTGCACGAGCAGACCGGCTGCGCGGTGCTCGCCACCACGGGCGATCTGGACGACGGCAGTGCGGAGGACGTGCTGGTGGAGTCCGAGGGGGACCGACGCACGACGCTGCGTCTGCCGTTCGTCCGCGTCGACACCCCGCACACGCACGGCACCGGGTGTTCGTTGTCCTCGGCGCTGGCCACCGCGCGGGTGGGGGAGAGGGACTGGGAGGCGGCCTACCGCCGCGTCCGCCCGTGGATCGACGGGGCCCTCCACGGCGGTCTCACCCTGGAGGTCGGCCGCGGTTCCGGCCCGCTCGACCACACTTGGTTCCTGCACCGCTGACCTGGGACGGCGCGGCCGTCCGCACCGACTGTGTCGTACACCTGTGCGAGTATCGGTTCCGCCGAACGGCCGAGACGATCAGGAGCAGACAGTGAACACCTCCCACAACACCTCCCACAACACCTCGCAGGGCACCTCGCAGACCCGATCGCAGGACGGGCACGAGGGCGCCGGGCCCCCCTCGTCAGAGAAGGCGTTGGACAGGGTCCGCAAACTCTTCGCCAAAGCCGAGAGCGTGGCGGGCACGCCCGAGGCCGAGGTCCTGCTCGAGCGTGCCTACGCCCTGCTCGCCAAGTACGGCGTCGACGAGGCGCTCGCGCGGACCGGTCCGGATACCGCCGCCGAGGTGGCGGTCATCGACCACGTGATCTCCGGGAGCTATCAACCCGACCAGGTGGGACTGGTGGCCGCCCTCGCCGCCGCGATGCACTGCCGGGCCGTCACGTCCGCCCGCGGCGACGGCACCCGGGTCGTGCACATCGTGGGGGTTCGCCGCCACGTCGAGCGGGTGGGCATGCTCGCCGGGGCCCTCACCGGGGTCATGCTCGCCGCAGCGGCCAGACAGCGGCCCTCCCCGGGTGTCTCCGCGGTCACCCACCGCAAGTCGTTCATGACCGGTTTCGCCTTCGAGGTGGGGCGGAGACTGGAGGCCGCCGAGCGGGGCGCGGTGGCCGAGAGCCGGGACGCCGCGGGCGCCGGGCTCGTCCTGCGGTCCGACTCGCAGCGGGCGGAGACCGAACTCCGTCGGCGCTTCCCGACCGCCGTCCGCGGTGCCCGCAGGCGGGTCGGTACGTCCGGGATCGAGGAGGGGCGTCGGGTCGGTGGCTCGGTGGATCTCGGCCAGCGCCGCTTCACGGGCGGCCGCCGGCAGATCGGGGCCTGACCCCGCACGCGGGGCGCCGGGCGGCGGGGCGTCGGACGGCGGGGGGCGGGGCAAGGGGCGCGGCTCTCCGGGGAGATGCAAAACATTGCAAAGTGGTGCATACTCGTGCGTATGGCAATCACGGTGGCGGTCGCAGGTGCTTCGGGTTACGCGGGCGGGGAATTCCTCCGACTCCTACTCGGGCACCCGTCCTATGCGGCGGGGGAGTTAAAGATCGGCACGCTCGCCGCCGGGTCGAGCGCCGGACAGACGCTCGGGGAGCACCACCCGCACCTGCTGCCCCTCGCCGACCGCGTCCTCGCGGAGACCGAGGCGGAGATGCTCGAAGGCCACGACGTCGTGGTGCTGGGGTTGCCCCACGGGCATTCCGCGGCGATCGCCGAGCAACTGGGGCCGGGCGTCCTCGTCGTCGACCTCGGGGCGGACTTCCGACTGGTGGACGCAGAGGACTGGACGGCGTACTACGGCTCCGAGCACTCCGGTACCTGGCCGTACGGTCTCCCGGAGCTCCCCGGGGCGCGTGAGGCGCTGCGGTCCACCCGCCGCGTCGCGGTCCCGGGGTGCTTCCCCACGGGCGCCACGCTCGCGCTGTTCCCGGCCGTCGCGGCCGGCCTCGTCGACGCCTCCGCCATCACGATCGTCTCCGTGACCGGAGCGTCGGGCGCAGGCAAGGCCGCCAAGGTCCCGATGCTCGCCGCGGAGGTCATGGGCTCGGCCAAGGCGTACGGCGTGACCACCCACCGGCACACGCCCGAGATCACCCAGAACCTTCGTGCGGTCACCGACGCGGAGGTGTCGGTGAGCTTCACCCCGGTTCTCGCCCCCATGGCCCGCGGCATCCTCACCACCGCGGTGGCGCCCACGACCGCGACCGCCGGGGAGCTCCGGGCGGTGTACGCCGAGGCGTTCGGAGACGAGCCGTTCGTCCACGTCCTGCCCGCGGGCGTGCAGCCCATGACCGCCTCCGTGCTCGGATCCAATGCGGTGCAACTCGGCATCGAGGTCGACGAGCGCGCCGGCCGCGCGGTGTTCACCGCGGCGATCGACAACCTCGCCAAGGGCACCGCCGGGGGCGCGATCCAGTCGATGAACCTCGCGCTCGGACTCCCCGAGACCGCCGGACTCAGCACCGTCGGCCTGGCCCCGTGACCGCGGACGCCCTGGCGGGCGCCACCTCCAGAGGCCGGGTCCACGGTCTCGAGATGTGGTGGGCCCCGGAGGGAACCCATGCGATGTTCTGGGTCGCCCCCGCCGGCTCGACCGGAATCCTCAACGTCCACGGTGACGGGGCGGACGCGGTGGAACTGCGGTGGAGCACCCTGAGCGCCGAGATCCCGTCCACCCGCGCGGTCGTCCTGCTCGACGGCCCCGGCGTCGGAGACCCCGGCGCGGACTTCACGGCCGCGCACGAGGTCGCCGAGAACGTCGCCCGGTTCGTCAGCACGAGATCGGGTGTCGAGGCCGGCCCGATCGAGGTGCTCGTCTTCCGGCCTGACACCGATCACGCGCCGTGGCCGGAACCCGCACCGACGGCGGACGGAGCCGAGTTCCGTTTCCGACACCGCGGTGGCGCGGACGTCCGACTCGCCCTGACCATTCCCGACCAGCCCGGAGAGGCCTGACATGACCACCGAGATGAACGACGGCTCCACGCAGCTGACGCCGTTCGTCCGCGCGCACGTGCTCGCCGAGGCGCTGCCGTGGCTGCAGAAGTTCCACGACAAGATCGTCGTGGTCAAGTACGGCGGTAACGCCATGGTGGACGACGACCTCAAAGCGGCTTTCGCGGCGGACATGGTGTTCCTGCGCACCTGCGGGCTCAAGCCCGTGGTGGTCCACGGGGGCGGGCCGCAGATCACCTCCATGCTCGGTCGTCTGGGCATGGAGGGCGAGTTCCGCGGCGGGTTCCGGGTCACCACCCCCGAGGTCATGGACATCGTCCGCATGGTGCTGTTCGGCCAGGTCGGACGCGAGCTCGTCGGTCTGATCAACGCCCACGGCCCCTACGCGGTCGGGATCTCCGGAGAGGACGCGGGACTGTTCACCGCGGTTCGCCGGACAGCGATGGTCGACGGGGAACCCACCGACATCGGCCTGGTCGGCGATGTGCAGTCCGTCGACCCGCGGGCCGTCCTCGACCTCATCGAGGCGGGCAGGATCCCCGTCGTGTCGACCATCGCGCCCGACTCCGACGGAACCGTGCACAACATCAACGCCGACTCCGCGGCCGGGGCGCTCGCAGCGGCCCTGGGTGCGGAGAAGCTGATCGTCCTGACCGACGTCGAGGGGCTGTACACCGACTGGCCGGACCGCTCGTCCCTCGTGACGCATCTCGGTACCGAACCACTCGAGCGGCTCCTCCCGTCCCTCGAGAGCGGGATGGTTCCCAAGATGGAGGCCTGTCTGCGGGCAGTCCGGGGCGGGGTGCACGCAGCCCACGTCATCGACGGCCGCGTCGAACACTCGGTGTTGCTCGAGATCCTCACCGAAGGGGGCATCGGGACGATGGTCACCGAGGGCCACCACGAAACCAGGTCGCCGGCAGGAGTCGAGAAATGAACGACACGCACACCGTCACCGACACCCCGACCCTCACCGCGCGGTGGGACGACGCGCTGATGCGCAACTACGGCACCCCGCCGCTCGAGCTGGTCTCGGGCAGTGGCGCGACGCTCACGGGCGCCGACGGGCGCGAGTACACGGACCTGCTCGGCGGGATCGCGGTGAACTCCCTCGGCCACGCCCACCCCGCGGTCGTCGAGGCGGTCAGCCGCCAGGTGGCCGAGCTGGGGCACGTCTCCAACCTGTACCTCCACCCCAGGGTGGTGGAGCTGGCCGAGCGGCTCGAGTCCCTGCTGGCCGTCGACCAACCCGTCCGGACCTTCTTCTGCAACTCGGGAGCCGAGGCCAACGAGGCCGCGTTCAAGATCGCCCGGCGCACGGGCCGGTCCCGGATCCTCGCCGCGCAGAACGGCTTCCACGGCCGGACGATGGGGGCGTTGGCGATGACCGGCCAACCCGCCAAGCGCGCGCCGTTCGAGCCCATGCCACCCGGGGTCGAGTTCTTCCCCTACGGCGACATCGACGCCCTGACCACGCTGGTGGAGCTGGCTCCGGGCGAGACGGCCGCCGTCATCATCGAGCCGCTCCAGGGCGAGGGCGGCGTCGTCGAGCCCCCCGAGGGGTTCCTCGCCGACGTGCGCGCCCTGTGCACCGAGCACGGCGTCCTCATGATCGTGGACGAGGTCCAGACGGGGATCGCCCGTACCGGTGCGATGTTCGCCTGCCGCAAGGCCGGGGTCGTGCCCGACGTGATCACCCTCGCGAAGGGGCTCGGTGGTGGCCTGCCGATCGGCGCGTGCCTCGGCGTCGGCGCCGCGGGCGAACTACTCACCGCCGGGCAGCACGGCACCACCTTCGGCGGTAACCCGATCTCGTGCGCCGCCGCTCTCGCCGTCCTCGACACGATCGAGTCCGATGACCTCGTGGCGCACGTCGACCGCCTCGGCAAGATCATCGCCGCCGAGATCGAGTGCCTCGACCACCCACTGGTCGACCACGTGCGTGGACGGGGCCTCCTGCTCGGGATCGTGCTCACCGCGCCCGCCGCCAAGGCGGTGGAGGAGGCGGCGCGCGGAGCCGGGTACCTGGTGGGCGCCACCACGGCGGACGTGGTCCGCCTCGCACCACCGCTCATCCTCACCGAACAGCAGGTCGCCGAGTTCGTGTCCGCGCTGCCCGGGATCCTCGACACCGCGTCGTCCACCATCGCAGCCCAGAAGGAGTCCTCGTCATGACCGGCCCGACCGTCAGCTCATCGACCGCGTCGACCGCGACCTCCACCCCTGCGGTCCGTCACTTCCTCCGCGACGACGACCTCAGCCCCGCCGAGCAGGCCGAAGTCCTGGACCTCGGGTTGAAGCTCAAGGCCGAGCCGTTCTCCGCCCGACCCCTGGAGGGCCCGCGGTCTGTCGCGGTCATCTTCGACAAGACCTCCACCCGCACCCGGTTCTCGTTCGACGCCGGGATCGCGGAACTGGGCGGGAACGCCATCGTCGTCGAGTCCGGCTCCACCCAGATGGGCAAGGGGGAGACCCTCTCCGACACCGCCCGGGTGATGTCGCGCTACGTCGAGGCGATCGTGTGGCGCACCTACTCCCAGGACGGCCTCGTAGAACTCGCCGCCCACGCGGACGTCCCCGTCGTCAACGCCCTGAGCGACGAGTTCCATCCGTGCCAGATCCTGGCCGACCTGCTCACCATCCGGGAGAACTTCGGCCGCATCGAGGGACTCCGGGCGGTGTATCTGGGGGACGGGGCCAACAATATGGGCCACTCCTACCTCCTCGGGTTCGCGACCGCGGGTATGCACATCACCATCGCGGCCCCCGAGGGGTATCAACCCACCGGTCAGGTGGTCGCCGACGCCGAGCGGATCGCCGCGGAGACCGGTGGTTCGGTGACCATCACGACGGACGTCGACCGGGCTGTCGACGGCGCCGACGTCCTGATCACCGACACCTGGGTCTCGATGGGCATGGAGGACTCGGCCACGCAGCGACTGCGGGACCTCGCCGACTACCAGCTGGACCGGGCGTCGGTGGCCAGGGCCTCGGACGATGTCATCGTCCTGCACTGCCTGCCCGCCTACCGGGACAAGGAGATCTCCGCCGAGGTGATCGACGGCCCCCGCAGTCGGGTCTTCGACGAGGCCGAGAACCGACTCCACGCCCAGAAGGCGCTGCTGGTCTGGCTACTGGAGCGATCGTGACCGCCGTCGGCACCGTCAGCCGGACGGCCCGGCACGCCCGGATCACGGAGATCCTGCGTCGCCGACCGGTGCGCAGTCAGACCGAGCTCGCCGAGGCGTTGGCGCAGGAGGGTATCGCCGTGGCGGTGGCCACCCTCAGCCGGGACCTGGACGAACTCGGCGCCGTGAAGCTCCGCGCCGCCGACGGAGGCGCCGGGCGCTACGTGATCCCCGAGGACGGCAGCCACGTGCCGGGAATCCCCGGCGGGACGGACCGGCTGGGCAGGCTGATCGCGGACCTGCTCGTGTCCGCCGACCACAGTGCCAACATCGCGGTCCTGCGAACTCCTCCCGGGGCGGCAAACTTCCTCGCCAGCGCCCTCGACCGGGCCAATCTGGACGACGTCGTCGGGACCATCGCGGGGGATGACACCATATTCGTGATGGCCCGTGAACCCGTCACCGGAGCCGAACTCGCCGACCGGCTGGCCGGACTGGCACGACGCCAGATCTGACCGGCCCCGCACACCCCTGAACAGACCCCACACATCAAGGAGAACACCATGTCCGATCGCGTCGTCCTCGCCTACTCCGGCGGACTCGATACCTCCGTCGCCATCAGCTGGATCGGTCAGGAGACCGGTGCCGAGGTCGTCGCCGTCGCCATCGACCTCGGTCAGGGTGGTGAGGACATGGACGTCATCCGGCAGCGCGCACTGGACTGCGGAGCCGTCGAGTCGGTGGTCGTGGACGCCCGCGACGAGTTCGCCGATGACTACTGCGCCCCCACGATCAAGGCCAACGGCCTGTACATGCGCGAGTACCCGCTGGTCTCGGCGATCTCCCGTCCGCTCATCGTCAAGCACCTGGTCACCGCGGCCAAGATGCACGGCGGGACCTCCGTGGCGCACGGTTGCACGGGTAAGGGCAACGACCAGGTCCGCTTCGAGGTCGGTTTCGGTGCGCTCGCGCCGGACCTCGACGTGATCGCGCCGGTCCGTGACTACGCCTGGACCCGTGAGAAGGCCATCGAGTTCGCCGAGCGGAACGAGATCCCGATCAACGTCACCAAGAAGTCGCCGTTCTCCATCGACCAGAACGTCTGGGGCCGTGCGGTGGAAACGGGCTTCCTGGAGGATCTGTGGAACGCCCCGACCAAGGACGTCTACGACTACACCGAGGACCCCACTATCAACTTCGCCGCGCCCGACGAGGTCACGGTGACCTTCTCCGAGGGCGTGCCGGTCGCGATCGACGGCCGCAAGGTGAGCGTGCTCGAGGCGATCGAGGAGCTCAACCGTCGTGGTGGCGCGCAGGGCGTCGGGCGCCTCGACATGGTCGAGGACCGCCTGGTGGGCATCAAGAGCCGCGAGGTCTACGAGGCGCCGGGCGCCATGATCCTCATCACCGCCCACAAGGCGCTCGAGGACGTCACCCTCGAGCGTGAGCTCGCCCGGTACAAGTCCGGCGTGTCCGACACCTGGTCCAACGCGGTCTACGACGGTCTGTGGTTCTCGCCGCTCAAGTACGCCCTGGACGCCTTCATCGACAACACGCAGCAGCACGTGTCGGGCGACATCCGGATGGTCCTGCACGGCGGCTCGATCACCGTCAACGGCCGTCGTTCCGACTCCTCGCTCTACGACTTCAACCTCGCCACCTACGACGAGGGCGACTCGTTCGACCAGAGCTACGCGAAGGGCTTCGTCAACCTGCACGGCCTGAGCTCCAAGATCGCCGCCAAGCGGGACCTCGGCCTGTGAGTGCGGAGCAGGGCGACTCCGGGCGCCACGGCACCAACACGGGCTCGCTGTGGGGTGGTCGGTTCTCCGGCGGGCCGTCGGAGGCCATGGCCGCGCTGAGCAAGTCCACCCACTTCGACTGGGAGCTGGCCCCGTACGACATCCGCGCGTCCAAGGCCCACGCCCGGGTTCTGCACCGCGCGGGTCTGCTCACCGGTCCCGACCTGGACGCCATGCTCGACGGGTTGGACCGCCTCGCCGCGGACGTCGATTCGGGGGCGTTCGTCCCGGCGGAGTCCGACGAGGACGTGCACGGTGCCCTCGAGCGCGGCCTGATCGAGCGGGTGGGGCCCGAGGTGGGGGGTCGGCTGCGAGCGGGCCGGTCGCGCAACGACCAGGTGGCCACCCTGTTCCGCATGTGGCTCCGCGACGCCGTGCGGGCGGTCGCGGCGGGGGTCCTCGATGTGGTCGACGCGCTCGTCGGCCAGGCGGACGCCCACCCCGAGACGGTGATGCCGGGCAAGACGCACTTCCAGGCCGCGCAGCCGGTCCTGCTCGCCCACCAGTTGCTCGCGCACGCCCAGCCGTTGCTGCGCGATCTGGACCGGATCCGTGACCTCGACCGCCGTCTGGCGGTGTCGCCGTACGGATCGGGTGCGCTGGCCGGGTCGTCGTTGGGGTTGGACCCGGACGCGATCGCCGCCGAGCTCGGTTTCGACCGGGCGGCCGACAACTCGATCGACGCCACGAGCTCCCGCGACTTCGCCGCCGAGGCGTCGTACGTGCTGGCGCAGATCGCGGTCGACCTGTCCCGCCTGGCGGAGGAGATCATCGCCTGGTCCACGCCCGAGTTCGGGTACGTGACGCTGGCGGACGAGTGGTCGACGGGCAGCTCGATCATGCCGCAGAAGAAGAACCCGGACGTGGCGGAGTTGATGCGCGGGAAGACCGGTCGACTGATTGGTAACCTGACCGGCCTGCTGGCGACCCTCAAGGCGCAACCGCTGGCCTACAACCGCGATCTGCAGGAGGACAAGGAACCGGTCTTCGACTCGGTGGCGCAGCTGGATCTGTTGCTGCCGGCCATGGCCGGTCTCGTGGCCACCCTGGAGTTCCATCCGGAGCGGCTCGCCGAGCTCGCTCCCGCCGGGTTCACCCTGGCCACCGACATCGCGGAGTGGATGGTCCGGCAGGGCGTCCCGTTCCGGGTCGCCCACGAGGCGGCGGGGGAGTGCGTCCGTGTGGCCGAGAACCGCGGTGTGGGGCTCGACGAGTTGGACGACGACGAGTTGGCGGCCGTGGACCCCGCGCTGACGCCCGAGGTGCGCGAGGTCCTCACCGTCACCGGTTCGATCGCGTCGAGGAACGCCCGGGGCGGCACCGCGGGCGAGGCGGTGGCCGCGCAGCGCAGGCGGCTGGGCGAGATCCGCGACGAGTTCGCGGGCTGGGTAGGGTGAGCGCCATGTCCGTCATCGACGCACGTCTGCTCGAGATCCTCGCCTGCCCCGAGGACAAGGGCCCGCTCCTGCTCGCGGGATCGGAGACGCTGTACAACCCGCGTCTGCGCCGGGCCTACCGGATCGACGACGGCATCCCCGTGCTGCTGGTCGACGAATCCCGGCAGGTGGACGACGCCGAGCACGCGGAGCTGGTCGCCCTGGCAGGTGGAGGCACCGAGGGGTGAGTTCCCCGGACGACCGGACAGGCCCCGCCGTCGGCACCGATACCGATCGGTTCCGGTTGCTGCTGCGGGAGTCATCGCCTGACACTGCGGCCCGGGCTCTGCTCGGAGGGATCCTGTCCCACGGCGCGGTCTCGGTGAGGATCATGGAGGTCGAGGCCTACGGCGGGCCACCGGAATCCCGCTTTCCCGACGCGGCCGCTCACACCTGGCCGGGCCCCACCCCCCGGAACGAGGTCATGTTCGGGGACGCCGGTCATCTGTACGTCTACCTGAGCCACGGGATCCACCAGTGCGTGAACATCACGTGCCGGCCCGCCGGGGAGGGCGGGGGAGTTCTGCTCAGGGCGGCCCGCATCGCCGGCGGCCACGAGATCGTGGACTCCCGCCGGCCCGGCGTCCCGGCCGAGCGGGCCGCCCGCGGACCCGGCAATCTCGGCAGCACCCTGGGCATCGACCTCACGATGAGGGGCATCGACGTGCTCGACTCGTCGTCGTCGGTCCACTTCCGCCCGGACCCGGTCCCCGGGCACCACATCAGGTCCGGTCCGAGGGTCGGGGTCTCCCGCGAGGCCGACCGCCCGTGGAGGTTCTGGGTGGCCGGCGCGCGGGAGGTCTCCGCGTACCGACGCAGCCCACGGGCCCCGCAGGTGACCCGCCCCGTGGTGGCCGGGCGCGCCGAGTGAGGGACAATGTGGGTCGTGACCAACAACATCCTCGATGAACTGCAGTGGCGCGGGCTGATCGCCCAGTCGACAGACCTCGATGCGCTCCGGGCGCACCTCGACGAGGGCGCCGTGTCGCTCTACTGCGGGTTCGACCCGACCGGGCCGAGCCTGCACGCCGGTCACCTCATCCCGCTACTGACCCTGCGCCGGTTCCAGTTGGCCGGACACCGGCCGATTGTTCTGGCAGGCGGTGCCACCGGCATGATCGGTGACCCCCGCGACGTGGGGGAGCGGGTCATGAACACGTCCGACACCGTGGCGGAGTGGACCGAACGGATCGCCGGGCAGCTCGAGCGGTTCGTCGACCTCACGGAGGGCCCCGCGGGGGCGCGGGTCGTCAACAACATGCAGTGGACCGGCCACATGACGGTGATCGAGTTCCTCCGCGATGTCGGCAAGCACTTCTCGCTGAACACGATGCTGGGTCGGGACACGGTCAAGCGTCGGCTGGAGGGGGAGGGGATCTCCTTCACCGAGTTCTCGTACATGCTCCTGCAGGCCAACGACTTCCTGCAGTTGCGCCGCAACATGGGGTGCACGCTGCAGCTCGGGGGGTCCGATCAGTGGGGCAACATCGTCGGCGGAGTGGATCTGAGCCGCCGGGTCGACGGGGAGTCCGTGCACGCGATGACCGTTCCTCTGGTGACCTCATCGGACGGGAAGAAGTTCGGGAAGTCGACCGGAGGCGGGAGTCTGTGGCTCGATCCAGCGATGACGAGCCCGTACACCTGGTACCAGTACTTCCTCAACACCGCCGATGCCGATGTGGTGCGGTACCTGCGGTGGTTCTCCTTCCTCGGTAGGGAGGAGATCGACGAACTCGAGGAACTCACCCGGGAGAAGCCCCACATGCGGGCCGCGCAGAAGCGACTCGCCGAGGAGATGACCACCCTGGTGCACGGGGTCGCCGCCACCGAGTCCGTGCAGGCCGCAGCGCAGGCACTCTTCGGCAGGGGAGAGTTGACCGGCCTCGACGAGGCGACGCTGGCAGCGTCGCTGGAGGATGCCGGCGCTGTCGAGATCGCTCACGGTGAGCCCGCCACGATCGTCGATCTCCTGGTGGCCTCCGGTCTCTGCGACAGCAAGGGGGCGGCGCGGCGTGCGATCGGGGAGGGCGGCGCGTACGTCAACAACGAGCGCGTCTCGGATCCGGAATGGACGCCGACGGCCCCCGATCTCCTCCATGGTTCATGGCTGGTGCTCCGCCGGGGGAAGAAGAACTTCGCCGGGGTCAGGATCGCCTGAGTCCCGAGGATCGTTGACAGCGCCGGTGATCCCGGCGCTGTCGGCGTTTCGGCGAGTTACCTGCGGGTTTGCGTTTCCGTTCACGTCTGCGTAACTTATTGGAAGCCGCCGAGAGCGGCCCGGGCCGAGAGGCCGGGGACGCCGAGGAGACAGGCTCCGAACAGCAGGAAGATCCCGCCGGTTTGACCCGGTGAGACCGGATAGCTAAGATGGAGAAGTTGCCCTCGAGAGAGTGGCAGCGGCGCCGCGAGGCGGGAAAGCAGACCGGATTGTGAATCGGAACGCGAACCTGTTACGCTGGTGGAGTTGCCCTCCTCGGGAGGGCAGCGAAGATCACCCCGGTTGAGGCGAGGCGAACAGCCCCGCGGAGACGGTGTGTGGGTGTTGTTTGAGAACTCAACAGTGTGTTTTGTTTGTGATAGTGCCAAATTTTTTGTTTGGTTGCGACCCTTTCACATCCCTGTCGTGGGGGTCGCGTTTTTGTTTGAACAGCCAGTTTTTGGTTTGTTTTTGCTTGGATTGTGCTTTTCGTAGTGCTGAGAAGCTTTTATGGAGAGTTTGATCCTGGCTCAGGACGAACGCTGGCGGCGTGCTTAACACATGCAAGTCGAACGGTAAGGCCCCTTCGGGGGTACACGAGTGGCGAACGGGTGAGTAACACGTGGGTAATCTGCCCTGCACTTCGGGATAAGCCTGGGAAACCGGGTC